>NZ_CP031598.1:2722586-4083879 GCF_008728195.1 Roseovarius indicus | reverse complement strand
GGTTTGACGATTTCCTCGACTTCCATGATGCAGGTCTTGCCGCACATCGCCGCCGGCGGGTTGAAGTTGCGGGCGGTCTTGCGGAAGATGCAGTTGCCCGTTTCATCCGCCTTCCATGCCTTGACGATGGAGATGTCGGCAAAGATGCCGCGTTCGAGGATGTAGGTTTCGCCGTCGAAATCCTTGTGCTCTTTCCCCTCGGCGATCTGGGTGCCGACGCCGGTCTTGGTGTAGAAGCCCGGGATGCCGGCGCCGCCGGCGCGCATGCGTTCGGCAAGGGTACCTTGCGGGTTGAATTCGAGCTCGAGTTCACCGCCGAGGTACTGGCGCATGAATTCCTTGTTCTCGCCCACGTAGGAGCTCATCATCCGCTTGACCTGCCGGCTTTGCAGCAGCAGGCCGAGGCCGAAATCGTCGACGCCCGCGTTGTTCGAGGCGACGGTGAGATCCTTGACGCCCGATTTCTGGATCGCGTCGATCAGCAGTTCGGGGATGCCGCACAGGCCGAAACCGCCCGCGGCGATCAGCATCCCGTCTTGGAGAAGCCCGTCCAGCGCTTCGGCGGCGGACCCGTAGATCTTGCTCATGAAATGAACCCTCCTGTCATTCGGCCCCGATATGACGGAGGGGGCGGGAGAGAGTCAACGTCTGGGCCAGTTGGGGGGCGGGATTAGGGGTTTCTACGTAGGATGTATCCTGCCTGAAGCGGCACCGGGGATTGGACGTAGGCTATTCGTTGCCGGTGTCCCGGCCTTGGAGCCGGGATTACGCAGTTGCCCGAGGCCCCGGGGCAAGCCCGGGGCGGGCGGGCAGTGCTGCCGCGGGTGCCGGTGGTGACCGGTCAGATGATCCGCACCTTGGTGCCGATGGGGGCTATGCCGTAGAGCTCTTCGATCATGTGGTTGTAGAGCCCGATGCAGCCGTCCGAGGAGCGGCGGCCGATCTTGCGGGTGTCGTGGGTGCCGTGGATCAGGTAGGCGGGCCAGTCGAGATACATGGCGTGGGTGCCGAGCGGGTTGTCGGGGCCGGGCGGCATGTATTTCAGGTCGGGGTTGCGTTCGACCATGCTGGCGGTGGGGGTCCAGTCGGGGCCGACCTTCTTGCGGACGATCTCGGTGTAGCCGCGTTTCGTCAGCTCGTCGGTCATCGGCACGGAGGTGGGGTAGATGCGGTAATCCTCGCCCTCGCCGTTCCAGTAGTGGAGCGCGCGCGAGACGGTGTCGGCGATGATGTAGGCGGGTGCGCCCGGGTCGAAATGATCGCGCCAGTCCTTCTGCTCGAAAGACGAGATGTTGCGGCGCACGCCGGGTTCGGCCGGAAGCTGTTCGCGGTCCTGCGCGAGAGCCGGGGTGACGATGGTCGTGGCCAGACCGGAAAGGATCAGGGTGCGGCGGGTGAGGGTGTGGCGGGGCATCTTGCGTGCTCCTTCTGCTCGATGGGATTTCGGGCAGATGTGCCACGGGCCCGTGCGCCGGGGAAGCCAACGGGCTGTCACAAGCGCGTGAGCCGCCCCCGGGAAAGGGGCGGCTTTGCACAGGTTGCGCGGATTTCAGGCTATTTGTCGGCGGCCGCCTTCTTGGCCGTGGTTTTCTTGGCCGGGGCCTTTTTCTTGGCTGGGGCCTTGCGGCCCTTGCCCTTCTTGGCGGCCTTCTCGGCGATGAGTTCAACGGCCATTTCCATGGTCACGTCATCGGGCTCGGTGCCCTTGGGCAGGGTGGCGTTGACCTTGTCCCACTTGACGTAGGGGCCATAGCGGCCATCCATCACGTTCACCGGACCGCCGCTTTCGGGGTGTTCGCCAAGCTCCTTCAGCGGCTTGGCGGCGGCGCGGCCCTGGCCGCGGCTGGCGGCTTTCTGGGCCAGCACCTCGACCGCGCGGTTCATGCCGATGGTGAAGACCTCGTCGACCTCCTTGAGGTTGGCGTAGAGGCGGCCATGCTTGACGAAGGGCCCGTAGCGGCCGATGCCCGCCTCGACGGGTTCGCCATCGTCAGGGTGGGGGCCGACCTCGCGCGGAAGGCTGAGCAGGGTCAGGGCCTTTTCGAGTGTCATGTCATCGGGGCTCCAGCCCTTGGGCAGGCTGGCACGGGGCGGCTTCTTGTTGTCCTCGGTGACTTCGCCGCGCTGGACGTAAGGCCCGAAGCGGCCCGAACGCAGGCTGATCTCGTCGCCGTTGTCCTCGCCCAGCACACGGTCGCCCGCCTCGCCGGCATCGCCCGAGATGGGGCGGGTGTAGCGGCATTCGGGGTAGCGCGAGCATCCGACGAAGCCGCCGGAGCGCGAAGGCTTGAGGTTGAGCCGCCCCTCGCCGCAGAGCGGGCAGGCGCGCGGGTCGGAGCCGTCTTCGCGGGGCGGGTAGAGCATGGGCGCGAGCGCCTCGTCGAGCTTGTCGATCACCTCGGCGGTGCGCAGCTCGGAGGTTTCGGCGATGGCCGCCGAGAAATCGCGCCAGAAATCGGCGAGCACCTTCTTGTAGTCGGCCTCGCCCGCGCTGATGACGTCGAGCTCTTCCTCGAGATTGGCGGTGAACTCGTAACCCACGTATTTGCGGAAGAAGTTCAGCAGGAAGATCGTGACGATGCGGCCCTTGTCCTCGGGGATGAGGCGGTTCTTGTCCTTACGGACATACTCGCGGTCCTGGATCGTGGTGACGATCGAGGCGTAGGTCGAGGGGCGGCCGATGCCGAGCTCTTCCATCTTCTTCACGAGCGTCGCCTCGGTATAACGGGGCGGGGGCTGGGTGAAGTGCTGTTCGGGGGTGACGCCGCGCTTCTCGGCCTTGTCGCCCTGGTCGATCTGGGGCAGGCGGTTGTCGTCGTCGTCATCCGAGGCGGAATCGTCGCGGCCTTCCTCGTAGACCTTGAGGAAGCCGTCGAACAGGACGACCTGCCCGGTGGCGCGCAGGCCGACCTGCTTATCGGCGCTTTCGATCTCGACCGTGGTGCGTTCGAGGCGGGCGGCGGCCATCTGGCAGGCGAGCGTGCGCTTCCAAATCAGGTCATAGAGCTTGCGTTGGTCGGCGTCGGAAATCTTGATCTGGCTCGCGTCCCGCGTCATGTCGGTGGGCCGGATGCACTCGTGCGCTTCCTGCGCGTTCTTGGCCTTGTTCTTGTACATGCGTGGGCTGTCGGGGACGTATTCGGCGCCGTAGCGATCCTTGATGGCGTCGCGGGCGGCGTGCACGGCCTCGGGGGCCATGTCGATGCCGTCGGTCCGCATGTAGGTGATGAGGCCGGCCTCGTAGAGGCGCTGGGCCGCGCTCATGGTCTGGCGGGCGCCCATGCCGAACTTGCGGCTGGCCTCCTGCTGCAGGGTGGAGGTCATGAAAGGGGCCGACGGGTTGCGCGAGGTCGGCTTGGCCTCGACGCCCGAGATCGTCAGGTCGCGACTGGTGATGGCCTGCACCGCCAGTTCGGCCTGGGTCTGGTCGGGGATGTCGTAGCGGTCGAGCTTCTTGCCGGCCCAGCTGACGAGCCGCGCCTCGAATTCCTTGCCGCGGGGCGTGGCGAGGAGGGCCTTGACGGACCAGTATTCGCGGGGCTGGAACGCCTCGATTTCCATCTCGCGCTCGACGATGAGGCGGAGGCAGACCGATTGCACCCGGCCGGCCGAGCGGGCGCCGGGAAGTTTGCGCCAGAGCACGGGGCTGAGGTTGAAGCCCACGAGATAGTCGAGCGCGCGGCGGGCGAGATAGGCCTCGACCAGCGGCGCGTCGACCTCGCGCGGGTTCTTCATCGCCTCGGTGACGGCGGATTTGGTGATGGCGTTGAAGACCACGCGGCTGACGGGCGTATCTTTCTTGAGGGCCTTGCGCTTGCGCAGGGCTTCCTCGAGGTGCCAGCTGATCGCCTCGCCTTCGCGGTCGGGGTCGGTGGCGAGAATGAGCGCGTTGTCATCCTTCAGCGCGTCGGCGATGGCCTTGACGTGTTTGCGGCTGTCGGCGCCGATCTCCCAGGTCATGTCGAAGCCGTTTTCGGTGTCGACCGAGCCGTCCTTGGCGGGCAGGTCGCGCACATGGCCGTAGGAGGCCAGAACCGTGTAGTCGGATCCCAGGTACTTGTTGATGGTCTTGGCCTTGGCCGGGGATTCAACGACGACAACTGGCATGAAAACTCCTTTCGACTCGGGGGTCGCTTATGGCGGGGCAACATGTGGGCTGGCAAGCGGGAATGTCAATGAGGCCTGAAATGACATGCCCGGTGGGGTGCGCGTGCCGTCGAGTCAGCCGTTCGGGGCCTTGAGGGTGCGTTGCAGAAGCTCCCGGGCCGCGCCGGTGAGGCGAAGGGCGCCCTGGTGGCTGAGATGGTCGCCGTCGCGGAAAAGCAGGGTCTCGCCGTCGAAGAGCGGGCAGATCTCGGGGCCGCAGAGAGAGGCGAGGAGGGGCTCGAAGAGGATCTGGTCGTTCTCTTGTGCGAGGCGTTCGAAGGCGGGGGCGTAGGTGGCGCGCTGTGCGTCGGCGGTGGCGCGGGGCAGGCCGAGGGTGACGTCATGGCCGAAAAGCAGGCGGCGGGCCTGGGTCGGGAGGTGGAGCGCATCTCCGGCGGGGACGTCGTCGAGGAGGACGATGCGGCGGTCGGGCAGGCGTTGGGCGAGGCGGGTGAGGCCATTGAGGGTGGCGGTGGGGTTGTAGGCGGTGCCCTGGCCTTCGTAGCCGCCGTCTGTCCAGATGTCGCCCTCGGTGCGGTAGGTGTAGCCGGTCATCTGGTGCTGCCAGAAGGCGGTGACGTAGAGGGTTTCGACCTCGGGGCGGGCCTCGAGGAAGGCGATGAGGGCGTCGACCTGTTGGCGGAATTCCGGGTAGCCGGGTTTGTCGACGCCGGCGAGGGGGCGGAAGCCGGGGTAGGTATACTGGTAGCCGGCAAGGCCCAGGGTTTCGGCGGCGGTGAAGATGGCCGGGGTGAGGGCGAAGGCGTGGCTGTCGCCGATGAAGACGAAGCTGGCCGGTGTATCGGGGGCGCCGCGCAGGCAGACATCGCCTGTGTGCGCCCGGGCCGGGGTGACGAAGTGGCAGTCGGCAAGGGGTTGCATGAGCGGGCCGGTATCGGTGAGGTCGAGGAAGGATTGCGGCATGCGGGCGGGCAGGCCATCGCGCTGGGTGACGTAGGTGGCCATGACGGCCACGACGGCGGCCGCGGCGGCGGAACTGGTGAAGATGGCCCGGCGGGAGAGGCGTTTGCGATCGCGGAAGGGCTGTTCGACGAAACGCCAGGAGAGGGCCGAGAGGAGGAGGGCGAGGGCGAGGCAGGCGATGCCTTCGGTGACGGAGAGGTCATCGCCCTTGCGGTAGACGGCGAAGGCGATGATCGGCCAGTGCCAGAGGTAGAGGGAATAGGAGAGCTTGCCGATCCAGACCATCGGCGGGGTGGATAGGAGGCGCGCCGAGGGTGTGTGGCCGCCGGTGCCGGACCAGATGACGAGGGTGGCGCCGAGGCAGGGGAGGAGGGCCGCGGTGCCGGGGAAGGGGGTTTCGGGCCCGTAGGCGAGGATCGCCGTGGCGATCATCGCGAGGCCGATGAGCCCGAGCGGGCCGGTCAGGAGGCGGTTGCGGGCGGCGCGGTCGAGCCAGCCGCGGCGGGCGATCAGCGCGAGGCTGGAGCCAAGGAGTAGCTCCCAGATACGGTATTGGGGGAGGTAGAAGGCGGCCTCGGGCGCGGTGGCGGTGGCGTGGACCGAGAGGGCGAAGGAGAGGAGGCCGGCGAGCGTGAGGAGGAGGGCGGGGGGGAGGCTGCGCCCGACGCGGAAGGCGAGCCAGAGGAGCGGCGGGAAGAGGACGTAGTATTGCTCCTCCACGCCGAGCGACCAGGTGTGGAGGAGGGGCTTGAGCTCGGCCGCTTCGGTGAAATAGCCCTCTTGCGTGTAGAACCAGATATTGGCGAGGAAGGCCGTGGTGGAGGCGGCGCTCTTGGCGTAGTTCACCAGGTCGGTGGGCGTCATGAGGAGGAGCGCGGCGACGGTGGTGAGCGCCATGACGGCGAAGAGGGCCGGCAGGATGCGGCGGGCGCGGCGTTCGTAGAAATCGACGAGGGAGAAGCGGTTCTCGTAAAGCTCGCCCAGCAGGAGCGTCGTGATCAGGTAGCCGGAGATGACGAAGAAGACGTCGACGCCGACGAAGCCGCCGGAAAGGCCCAGCCCGGCGTGGAAGACGATGACCGGCACCACCGCGACCGTGCGCAGACCGTCGATGTCGGGGCGATAATGCAAGCGGCCTCTCCTGCCCGGGTGGCCCTTCAAGTGGGCGGGCGCGGGGTTTCGTCGGCGCCTTTTGCCCTCAACGGGTATGGGGGATCAAGCCCCTGGTTCGTTTTGTGGGGCAGCGGGGCTTGTCAGCCCTTGCGGGCTGCCGCGCGAGGATCATGCACTTCGCGAGACGAGGCCGCCGGGATGACGGATGATGCGACCGTCGAGTTCGAGATCGGTCAGAACCGGGGCGACCGCCGCCGCGGGCGCCGACAGGTCGCGGATCAGCTGATCCTCGGCCAATGGCGTGGGGCCGAGGCGTTGGAGGATGTCGCGGTGCAGGATCTGGCTGTGAAGTTTCGCGGTTTCGCGCAGGCTGCGCGTGTCGGGCGGCGGCACGGCCTGGGTTGCGTCAGGCTGGGTGGTATCAGGCTGGGGAGGCTCGGGGTGGCTGGAGAGCGGCAGTTCGGGTGCGGTTTCTTCGATCGGGTGTGGGGTGGCGGCGGGTAGCGCCTCGATCACGTCGGCCGCGTTGCGAACGAGCGTGGCGCCGTCGCGGACCAGCATGTTGCAGCCCGAGGCGCGGGCGTCGAACGGGTGGCCGGGCACGGCGACCACCTCACGCCCCTGGTCGAGGGCGGTTCGGGCGGTGATGAGGGAGCCGGATTTCGCCGCCGCCTCGACCACCACGACGGCCTGCGCCATGCCGGAGATGATGCGGTTGCGGGAGGGAAAGTGCCGGGCTTGCGGGACGAGGCCCATCGGCTGCTCCGAGAGGCGCAGCCCTTTGGCGAGAAGGTCATCGCCGAGGCGCGCGTTTTCCGCCGGGTAGATCACGTCGACGCCGCTGGCCAGTACGGCAATCGTGCCGGTTTCGCAGGCCGCGGTGTGGGCGGCCGTGTCGATGCCGCGGGCAAGGCCGGAAACGACGACGTAGCCCGCCTCGGCGAGCTCTTTTGCGAGGGCACGGGCCATGCGCAGGCCGAGAGAGGAGGCATTGCGTGCGCCGACAAGGGCGATCATCGGGCGGGAGAGGGCCGAGATGTCGCCCAACATCCACAAGAGCGGCGGGGCGTCGGCGGTTTCGGCAAGCTGCGCGGGGTAGCTGGCATCGCCGATCGTGACCATGCGGGCGCCCACGGCGCGGGCGGCGGCCAGTTCGGCCTCGGCCACGCCGGCGGGACAGGGAGCGTAATCCTTGGCGCCGGAGGCGCGGGCGAGCTCGGGCAGGGCGTCGAGCGCTGCGGAAACCGTGCCGTTCTCGGCGATCAGGCGGTAAAAGGTCGACGGGCCGACCCGCCGTGAACGCAGCAAACGGAGCCACGATATCCGATCATCTTCCGTGGTGGGTGGGAGTGGGGGGTGAGTGGAAGGATGTGTATCCTCGGACATCGTGACTCCGCCTGCTTGCAAACCATGGGTAACGTGCGCAGGGTTAACGCGGAGTAAACCAAACAAAAAAATTTTGGCGAAAACCGGAAATCCGCAGATTTTCCGGGTTTTTTCGGTGATGTGCGGGCAAGGCGCCGGTCAGGCGGCCTTTTTCACGCCCGTGGCCAGCCAGACCCGATGCGGCACCTGAAGCGGTGCTTCCGGGAAGTCCTTGTCCAGCAGGTCGGCGAGGTCCGAATCGAAGGCCTCGACCTCGGCCTCGGGGAGGCTGGCCGCGACGCCGGCGCTGGCGCGGATGCGGCCGCGCCATGCGTCTTGGCTGTAGGGCTGGGATATGTCGAAGGAAGCGGTTTCGATGCCGGTGAAGCCGGCTGTCGCGAGGTCGGTCAGCCAGTCGGGGTAGAGACCGGTGCCGTGGGCGCCGGCCCAGACGGGGTTGTACGCGAGGATGAGCGCCTCTGTCGCGGCGACGACGTTGCCGGGAAGCGGCAGCCAGTCGAAATGGGCGATGAGGCAGCGGCCGCCGGGGCGGAGGACACGCGCGGTCTCGGCGGCGGCGCGGGGCCGGTCGAACCAGTGCCAGCACTGGCCGGCGGTGACGAGGTCGAACTGGGCGTCGCCGACGGGGAGGGATTCGGCCGCACCTTTTATATATGTGGCTTTGACACCCTCTTCCGCGTCGAGCCGGGTTGCCTGCGCCATGAGTTCTTCGGAGGGGTCCAGGCCGGTGACGTCGAGCCCGATGCGGGCGAGGCCGCGGGCGAGCGTGCCCGTGCCGGTGCCGATATCGAGGGCGCGTGCCGGGGCCGTGGCAAAGCCACGGGTGGCGACAAGGTCGAAGAACGACTGCGGAAAGCCGGCACGGTGGGTGGCGTAATCGGTGGCGGTGCGGCCGAAGGCGACGTTGTCGCCAAAGGCGCGGAGGGCGTCGGGGCCTTTGGGGGTGGTCGCGTCGGTCATGGGGCGGGTATTCCCTTGCTGGGCGGGTGTGGTGCCGGAATTTTCGAAAATTCCGGGTTGGAAAATGCGCATTTTCCCACCCGTTTTCCGGGCGGAAAACGGGTGGCGCTGCTGCGGTGGGGGCGTGACCCGGAAAATTGGAATTTTCCGAGCCGTTTTCTTCGAAGAAAACGGGGCCGCTCAGGCCGCCGAGCCGCCAACCGTCAGCCCGCCGATCATCACCGTGGGCTGGCCCACGCCCACGGGCACCCATTGGCCCGCCTTGCCGCAATTGCCCATGCCCGGATCGAGCGCCATGTCGTTGCCGAGGGCGCGGATCTTCTGGAGCGCGGTCGCCCCGTCGCCGATCAGCGTGGCGCCCTTGACGGGCGCGCCGACCTTGCCGTTCTCGACGCGATAGGCCTCGGTGCAGGAGAAGACGAACTTGCCGTTGGTGATGTCGACCTGCCCGCCGCCGAAGCCCACGGCATAGATGCCGTCCTTGAGATCGGCGAGGATGTCGGCGGGGTCGGACTCGCCACCCAGCATGTAGGTGTTGGTCATCCGCGGCATCGGCGCATGGGCGTAGGATTCGCGACGGCCGTTGCCGGTGGGCTCGACCCCCATGAGGCGGGCGTTCTGGCGGTCCTGCATGAAGCCGACAAGGATGCCGTCCTCGATCAGGGTGTTGCGGCGGCTGGGCGTGCCCTCGTCATCGACGGTGAGCGAGCCGCGGCGGTCGGGGATGGTGCCGTCGTCGAGCACGGTGACGCCGGGGGCGGCGATGCGTTGGCCCATGAGGCCGGCGAAGGCCGACGAGCCCTTGCGGTTGAAGTCGCCCTCAAGACCGTGACCGATGGCCTCGTGCAACAGGATGCCGGGCCAGCCCGGGCCGAGCACCACGTCCATGACGCCCGCCGGGGCGGCTTCGGCGCGGAGGTTGACGAGGGCGATGCGGAGCGCCTCCTTCGTCTTGTCCTGCCAGTCGGCCGGGTCGAGCAGGCCGTCGAGGCCCAACCGCCCGCCGCCGCCGGCGCCGCCGGATTCGCGGCGGCCGTCCTGTTCGACGATCACGCCCACGTTCAGGCGGGTCATGGGGCGGATATCGGTGACCTCGGTGCCGTCGGGGCGGAGAATCACCACCTCCTGGTGCGAGGCGGCGATGGTGGCGCTGACCTGCACGACGCGCGGGTCGAGGTCGCGGGCGAAGGCGTCGATTTCGCGCAGGGTTTCCAGTTTCACCGGGAAGCTCGCCCCGGCGATCGGGTCGTCGTCGGTATAAAGGTGCGTGTTGGTTCGCGCGGGGGGCGCGGCCATGGTGCCGCCGCCGTCGCCCACGGCGAGGCGGGCGGTTTCGACCGCGCGGGAGAGCGCCCCTTCGGAGATGTCGGAGGAGTGGGCGTAGCCGGCCACTTCACCCCGCACGGCCCGCAAACCAAAGCCTTCGGAGGCATCGTAGGACGCCGATTTCACGCGCCCGTCGTCGAAGACCAGCGCCTCGGACCGGCGGCGTTCGAGGAAAAGCTCGCCATCGTCGGCGCCGGCGGTCGCCTCGCCCAGGCGTTTGAGGGCGAGATCGCGGTCGAGGGCGGTCTCGAACGGGCGGAAGGGGGTGTCACTCATCTGTTTTTCCTTGTCACCGGGAGCGCGAAAACTTGATCTAAATCAAAAAAGCGTCCGTTTGCCGCAATGCTCTTTCTTGTCTGCCGGGGCAGAATATGGTTTTTACCGACAGCGAACGAGGGGCTGCCGTGCGGCCTGCCCACAGATTTACTAATACACGACGAACGCTTCAACCGATCAGGGTGCAAAATGCGAAGACTTTCCAGCCTGCTGGCCGCCATGGCCGCGATGACCGCTTTCCCCGCCTTTGCGCAGGAGGCGGCCGAGAATATCGGCAAGCCGCGCGAGGGGGCCATGGGGTTCCAGGTGGCCGCCACCGAACTGGCCCGCGACATTCACTGGCTGGACGGGATGATCAACATCATCATCACGGCGATCGTCATCTTCGTCTGTGTCCTGCTGGCGATCTGCATCCTGCGGTATAACCGCAAGGCCAACCCGGAGCCGGCGAAATTCACCCACAACTCGCCCGTCGAGGTGGCGTGGACGATCATCCCGATCGTGATTCTCGTCTTCATCGGGGCATTCTCGCTGCCCGTGCTGTTCAAGCAGCAGGAGATTCCCGAGGCTGACATCAACATCAAGGTGACGGGCTACCAGTGGTTCTGGGGCTACGAGTACGAAGACCACGATTTCGGCTTCGAGAGCTTCCTGCTGCCGCGCGAGGAGCTGGCCGATGCCGGCTACAGCGAGGACGAGTACCTGCTGGCCACCGACACGGCCGTCGTCGTGCCCGTGAACAAGACCATCGTGATGCACGTGACCGGCGCCGACGTGATCCACTCCTGGACCATCCCGGCCTTCGGCGTGAAGCAGGACGCGGTGCCGGGCCGGACCGCCCGCCTGTGGTTCAAGGCCGAGAAGGAAGGCACCTATTTCGGCCAGTGTTCGGAACTGTGCGGCAAGGACCACGCCTATATGCCGATCACCGTCAAGGTCGTCAGCCAGGAAGAGTATGACGAGTGGCTCGACGGCGCGATCGAGGAATATGCCGGCACGCCGCGCAATGTGGACGTGGCGTCGATCGCCGAGTGAAATGAGGCAATGGTGGGTTGGCACCCACCCTACGGAATGCGCGTAGGGTGGGCGACACCCGCCAGCCGGAGAGTTAAATGAGCGACGCAAGCCTTTCAGCCAGCACCCCGCAGACCGGCGAAGCCGGGTTCGGGGATTACTTCGCCCTGCTGAAGCCGCGGGTGATGACGCTGGTGGTGTTTACCGCCTTTGTCGGCCTTTACGCCGCGCCGGGTGCCGTGCATCCGGTGGTGGGCTTTGCCGCGATCCTGTTCATCGCCGTTGGCGGCGGGGCCTCGGGCGCGCTGAACATGTGGTGGGATGCCGATATCGACCGGGTGATGAAGCGCACCCGGAACCGGCCGATCCCGTCGGGGCGGATCACCGGATCGGAGGCGTTCGGGTTCGGCATGACGCTGGCCGGGTTTGCCGTGATCATGCTGGGGCTGGCGACGAACCTTTTTGCCGCCGCGCTGCTGGCCTTCACCATTTTCTTCTACGTCGTCATCTACTCGATGTGGCTGAAGCGCTGGACGCCGCAGAACATCGTGATCGGCGGGGCTGCCGGGGCGTTTCCGCCGATGATCGGCTGGGCCGCTGTGACAGGGGGTGTGAGCCTCGAATCGGTACTGATGTTCGCGCTGATCTTCATGTGGACGCCGCCGCATTTCTGGGCGCTGGCGCTGTTCATGCGCTCGGATTACGACGATGCCGGCGTGCCGATGCTGACGGTGACCCACGGGCGCCGGGCGACGCGGGCGCATATTCTGGTCTACACGCTGCTACTGGCCGCGCTGGCCGTGGGTGCGGGGTTCACCTCGATCGGCGGGCCGGTCTACCTGGCCACCGCTGTCGTGCTGAACGCGCTGTTCCTGAAAGGGGCCTGGGCGATCTGGCGGCGGGACGAGGTGATGGCGGAGGCCGACAAGTACAAGGCGGAGCGGTCGTTCTTCAAGTTGTCGCTGCTGTATCTCTTCGCGCATTTCGGGGCGATCGCGCTCGACACCGCGATGGCGCCGCTCGGGCTGGGAGGCTGGTGATGGCGCTGTCGAAACAGCATGACCTGCACAAGCGCCGGTTTTCCCGCAACCTCGGGCTCGGCCTGGTGCTGGCCGCCTTCGTGGCGCTGGTCTTCGGGCTGACCGTGGCGAAGGTGTCGACCGACGATTTCACAATGCCAATGAACGAGGCGGCGGACTGATGGCGATGGATGGCAACAGCAAAACCGTGGTCAAGCTTGTGAGCGTTGTCGTCGTGATGGGCGGCCTCGCCTGGGCGTCGGTGCCGTTCTATGACTGGTTCTGCCGGGTGACGGGTTTTGGCGGAACGCCGGGCACCAATTCGGCCGGGTCGCAGGAAATTCTCGACGAAACGATCAAGGTGCGCTTTTCCGCCTCGAAGGAGCGCGGCATGCCGTGGGAGTTCAAGCCCATGCAGCGCGAGGTCGAACTCAAGATCGGTGAAACCGGGTTGGCCTTCTTCGAGGCCTACAATCCGACCGACCGCCCGATTGCCGGCCAGGCGGCCTATAACGTCACGCCCTACGAGGCGGGCGGGTTCTTCAACAAGGTCGACTGTTTCTGCTTCACCGAGCAGGTGCTGCAGCCCGGACAGCGGGTGGAAATGCCGGTGACCTACTTTGTCGACCCGGGCATCGTGACAGACCGCGATGCGAAGTACACCAAGACGATCACGCTGTCCTACACGTTCTACGAAATCGACCTGCCGGAAGAGCAGGCAGCGCTTGCGACCGGCGGCGAAACCGATACAACCACGAATTAAGACACGCTTTGGCGAGGGATACGCACCATGGCACATGAGAAAAATCACGACTACCACATCCTGAGCCCCTCGGCCTACCCGTTCATCGGCGCGGTCGCAGGGTTCGTCATGCTCTTTGGCGCCGTTCTCTATTTCCACGGAAGCGGGCCCTGGGTGCTTCTGATGGGGACCGTGGGCGTGGCCTACACGATGTTCGGCTGGTGGGCCGAGACCATCAAGGAGAACCACGTGGGCGATCACACGCCCGTCGTGCGCATCGGCCTGCGCTACGGGTTCATCCTGTTCATCATGTCCGAGGTGATGTTCTTCTCGGCGTGGTTCTGGACCTTCTTCAAGCACGCCATGTACCCGATGGACCCTGACGGCGCGAGCCCGCTGGTCGAGGGTGTCTGGCCGCCGGCGGGCATCGAGACGTTCGACCCGTGGCACCTGCCGCTGATCAACACGCTGATCCTGCTGTGCTCGGGCGCGGCCGCGACGTGGGCGCACCACGCGCTGGTGCACGAGAACAACCGCGAAGACATGAAATGGGGCCTGATCATCTCCATCGCCCTGGGCGCGCTGTTCACCGTCTTCCAGGTGTATGAATACAGCCACGCGGCTTTCGGCTTCTCGGGCAACATCTATGGTGCCACCTTCTTCATGGCGACGGGCTTCCACGGGGCGCACGTGGTCATCGGGACGATCTTCCTGTTCGTCTGCCTGATGCGGGTGCTGAAAGGGCATTTCACCCCGGAGAACCACGTGGGCTTCGAAGCCGCGGCGTGGTACTGGCACTTCGTCGACGTGGTGTGGCTGTTCCTGTTCGCCGCCGTCTATATCTGGGGCGGCTGAGGGCCACGCACGGTGCGCTCAAGCGCACCCTACACCAGACCCCGTAGGGTGCGCTTCCAGCGCACCCTTTTCAATTGAGGAACCTGCACGTGCGCTTCATCCTTCCCCTGCTTTTCGGCATCGCCGGTGTCGCCGTGCTTGTCAGCCTCGGCGTGTGGCAGGTGCAGCGGCTGGCGTGGAAGGAAGAGATCCTGGCCAGGATCGAGGCGAAGATCGCGGCGGAGCCCGTGGCGCTGCCGGAAAGCCCGGAGCAAGAGGCGGACAAGTACCTGCCGGTCGAGATGACCGGGCGGTTCCAGCCCGGGCTGTTGCGGGTGCTGGTGAGCCAGAAGCATGTGGGCGCAGGCTATCGCATCATCTCGCCCTTCGAGACGGAGGAGGGGCGGCGGGTGCTGCTCGACCGGGGGTTCATCAAGATCGACGGCGAGATGCGCGCGCCACCGACCGGGCCGGTCGAGGTGACCGGCAACCTGCACTGGCCGGATGACCGGAATTCCTCGACCCCCGAGAATGACCTCGAGGAGAACATGTGGTTCGCCCGGGATATCGGCCAGATGGCCGAGGTGTTCGAGACCGAGCCGCTGCTGGTGGTCGTGCGGGAAATGTCGCCCGAAGACACGGGCGCGACGCCTTTGCCGGTAGACACGAGCGCAATTCCCAACGATCACCTCGAATATGCGATCACGTGGTTTTCGCTGGCCGTCCTGTGGGCCGCGATGACCGGCCTGCTTATCTGGCGCATGCGCCAACCCGCGAAAGGGGCAGAGACATGAAATACATCTCGACCCGGGGAAACGCCCCTGTTCTGAGCTTCGAGGAGGCCATGCTGACCGGGCTGGCCCGGGATGGCGGGCTTTACCTGCCCGAGAGCATTCCGCAGATGAGCAAGGCGGATATCGCCGCGCTTGAGGGGGTGAGTTACGAGGAGGCCGCGTTCCGGGTTATGTGGCCTTTCCTTGGCGGGGCGTTCACCGAGGACGAGTTCCGCGGGATCATCGAGCGGGCCTATGCCGGGTTTGCCCATGACGCGCGGGCGCCTCTGGTGCAGCTCGGCTCGGGCCATTTCCTGCTGGAGCTGTTCCACGGGCCGACGCTGGCCTTCAAGGATTTCGCGATGCAGCTGATCGGGCAGCTTTTCGAGGCGTCGCTGACGCGGTCGGGGAACCGGGTGTGCATCGTTGGCGCCACGAGCGGCGACACGGGCAGTGCCGCGATCGAGGCGTTCCGGGGGCTGGAGGCGGTGGATGTCTTCATCCTGTTCCCGCATGGCCGGGTGTCCGAGGTGCAGCGCCGCCAGATGACCACGCCGTCGGAGGACAACGTTCACGCGCTTTCCGTGACCGGGCATTTCGACGATTGCCAGGCGCGGGTGAAGGACATGTTCAACGACTTCGCCTTCCGCGACGCAGTGGGGCTGGCGGGCGTGAACTCGATCAACTGGGCAAGGGTGCTGGCGCAGGTCGTCTATTACTTCACCTCGGCCGTTTCTGTGGGCGCTCCGCATAGAAGTGTGAGTTTCACCGTTCCCACGGGGAATTTCGGGGATATTTTTGCCGGTTACATCGCGAAACGTATGGGCCTGCCGATCGACCGGCTGGTGGTGGCCACCAACCAGAACGACATTCTGCACCGCTGCCTGAGCCAAGGGGATTACACGCCCGACGGGGTGATCCCGTCTATCAGCCCGTCTATGGATATACAGGTGAGCTCGAATTTCGAGCGGGCGCTCTACTATGCCTATGGCGAGGACGGCAATGCCGTGGGCCAGCTGATGGACGAGCTGAAGGCGGGCGGATTCAAGGTGAGCCAGGGCGCGCTGGAGGCGCTGCGGGAGAGTTTCGACTCGGGCAATTGCTCGGAGGAGGAGACGCGGGCGACGATTGCGCGGCTGTGGAATGGCACGGGCGAATTGCTGTGCCCGCACTCGGCCGTGGGCGTGAAGGTGGCCGAGGAGCATCATGCGCCCGGCACGCCGATGATCACGCTGGCCACCGCCCACCCCGCGAAGTTCCCTGACGCGGTGGAAGAGGCCAGTGGCCTTCGTCCCCCCTTGCCCTCGCATATGGCCGACCTGTATGACCGGTCAGAGCGTGTGACACGGGTTGAAAACGACCTCACCGCAATCGAAGACATCATCAAGGACCGCACCGGCCATTGACCGTTAATCTTACGACCCTCCCGAACGGGTTCCGCATCGTCACCGAATACATGCCCGGCCTGCAATCGGCCGCCATTGGCGTGTGGGTGCTGGCCGGGGCCCGCCACGAAACCGAGCCGCAGAACGGCATCGCGCATTTCCTCGAGCACATGGCCTTCAAGGGCACAAAGCGGCGCAGCTCGCTTCAGATCGCCGAGGCGATCGAGGATGTGGGCGGGTATATCAACGCCTATACCTCGCGCGAGGTGACGGCCTTCTATGCCCGTGTGTTGAAGGATGACGTGTCGCTGGCGCTGGACGTGGTGGCGGATATCCTGCGCCAGCCGGTCTTCGACCAGCGCGAGATCGAGGTGGAGCGGGGGGTCATCCTGCAGGAGATCGGGCAGGCGCTGGACACGCCCGACGACATCATCTTCGACTGGCTGCAGGAGAAGGCGTATCCGGATCATCCGCTGGGGCGGACCATTCTTGGCGAAGAAGCGCGGGTGAAGGGGTTTTCCCGCGAGGACCTGACCGGGTTCGTGGAGCAGCATTATCGGCCCGGGCAGATGATCCTGTCGGCCGCCGGGGCCGTGGACCATGACGCGCTGGTGCGCGATGCGGAGCGGTTTTTTGGCGACATGAGCGGCGACAATGCAGGGCCGGCGCCGAGTGCGCGGTTCGAAGGCGGTGAAAGCCGCCGGGTCAAGCAGCTGGAGCAGGCGCATTTCGCCCTGGCCTTCGAGAGCCCGAACTATACCGATCCGGGGGTTTATGCCTCGCAGATCTATTCCTGCGCTCTGGGCGGGTCGATGTCGTCGCGGCTTTTCCAGGAGATCCGCGAGCGGCGGGGCCTGTGTTACACGATCTTCGCGCAGGCCGGGGCCTATGCGGATACGGGCATGATGACGATCTATGCCGGTACCGCGGGCGCGCAGATGCAGGACCTCGCGCAGATTACCGTGGACGAGATGAAACGGGCGGCCGAGGATCTGAGCCCGGCCGAGCTGGAACGGGCGCGGGCGCAGATGAAGGCCGGGCTGCTGATGGGGCTGGAAAGCCCGTCGAACCGGGCCGAGCGGCTGGCACGGATGATCCAGATCTGGGGCCGGGTGCCGGATATCGACGAGGTGGTTGAGCGCATCGACGCGGTCACTCTTCCGGAAGTGCGCGACATCGCCGAGACGACGATCAGCAAGGCCCCCGCCGCGATGGCGCTTTACGGGCCGGTCGAGGAGGCGCCGACGCTGCAGGCCTTGCAGGAAAGGCGCGCGGCCTGATGTTCATGCCGCGCCGAAAAACGCGGATCGAAACCGAACGCCTGACGCTGCGCCAGCCGCAGCTTTCCGATTATCGCGACTGGTCGTCGCTGCGCGAGCAGAGCGCCGACTTCCTGGTGCCGTGGGAGCCGCAATGGGCGAGCGATCACCTGTCGCGCAAGGGGTTCACGAACCGGGTTTACTGGGCGCAGCGGTCTATTTCGGCAGGTTCGGCGGTGCCGCTTTTCCTTGTAAGGCGCGAGGACGAGGTTCTTCTGGGGGCGATCACGCTGGACAATATCCGGCGGGGGCCGGCGCAGTCGGGGACGCTGGGCTATTGGGTCGGGGCGCCCTATGCGCGTCAGGGCTATATGCGCGAGGCGATCGCGGGGATGGTGCATCACGCGTTCGAGCGGCTCGACCTGTCGCGGCTGGAGGCGGCGTGTTTGCCGGAGAACCAGGCGTCTCGGCGGCTCTTGGAGAAATGCGGGTTCAAGTACGAGGGTGTGGCGCAGAGCTACCTTCAGATCAACGGTCGGTGGCGGACGCATGTGCTTTATGCGTCGCTCAGGGCTGATCGCCGGGGGCGGACGGGGATCGGTTAGGATTTCGGGGCGCTGCCCCCGCCGTTGAAATTCCCTTGGAATTTCAACGTCTCCCCCGGGATATTTTACCCAAGAAGAAGCGGCGGGTGTGCTTTCTCAGGCTCAGGGAAGGGCGGCGTCGATGAGCGTGTGAGCGGCGGTTTTCGCGTCTTGCGCGGCGGCGGGTCCGCGGCCGAGCACCGCCATGATGATGGCACCTTCCTTCAGCAGCAGAAGATGACGGGCGAGGTCCTGCGGGGCGGGGGCGCCGGCCTGTTTGCAGAGGTTCGCGACGTGGTCCTGCAGCAGGCGCTTGTGTTCGGCCGACTGGGCGTGGATCGGGTCGTCGAGCTCCTGGTACTCGGCGCTGGCCTTGATGAACATGCAGCCGCGGTAGGTGTCCTGTCTGAACCATTCTTCCAGCGCGTCGAACATGGCGAGCAGCTGGTCTTGGGGTGTGGAGGCGAGGTCGTCCATCCGGCGGAAGAGCCAGTTGCGGAAGTTCTCGTCGCGCAGGCGGAGGACGGCGAGGATGAGATCCTCCTTGGTGCGGAAATGCTTGTAGATCGACGTCTTTGAAACGCCGGTTTCGGAGGCGATCATGTCCATCCCGGTGGCGTGGAAGCCGTTTCGGTAGAAGGTGTCGAGCGCCTTGCGAACGAGTTCGCCCCGTTTCGTCTGCTGCATGATTCGCCTCCAGGGTTGACTGATCTGTTTTAGACTGGTGACGCGGTGGCTTCAAGGAGGTGCGCGTAACATACTCAAGATTATAGCATTTTTCAGGGCCTCACGGAAGCGCGAAGAGACGCCACGTAAACTTTGTTGACAGGGTTAACAGATCGGTACAGATTGGCTTTAGTTGACCGATCGGTTAACCCATCGCGCTCCGGCCGGCCCTGATCCTCTCCTCCCTGCCTGGCCGGCCGGGGTGCCCTGACAAGGAACGACGATAAATGGCACGTCCCCCGCTTCCCCCCTTCACCCGCGAGACGGCCGCCGAGAAAGTGCGTTTGGCCGAGGATGCCTGGAACAGCCGGGCGCCGGAGTTAGTGGCGCTGGCCTATACGCCCGACAGCCAATGGCGGAACCGGGCCGAGATGTTCGAGGGGCGCCCGGCGATCGTGCGGTTCCTGAGCCGGAAATGGGCGCGGGAGCACGAGTATCGGTTGATCAAGGAGCTGTGGAGTTTCAGCGACGCCCGGATTGCCGTGCGCTTTGCCTATGAATGGCGCGACGAGGGCGGGCGGTGGTTTCGTTCCTACGGGAACGAAAACTGGGATTTCGCCGGCGACGGTCTGATGCGGCGGCGGATCGCGTCGATCAACGACCAGCCGATTTCTGAGGCCGAGCGCCTGATGCGCTGGCTGCAGGGACGGCGACCGGATGATCATCCGGGGCTGAGCGAACTGGGACTCTGAGGCCCGGTAAACGATTTCCGGCGCGGCCTGACAAGCGGCGCCGGGTTCCGAAGGACTTGGACTGATCTTGGCGTGGCCGGCTGTCGGCTGCGGGCGGGAGAGGTCTGCCCGACTGGCGGTGCCGGAGAAGGCCGGGCCGTCGCAACTTCAAGCAAAGGAATACTGCAATGACACAGAAACACGATCACGACCATGACTGTGGCTGCGGCATCACGCCGGACTACGTGGACCACGCCCGCCGCCGGGTACTGGCGGGGGCTGCTGGAGCGGCCGTAGCGGGCGCTGCCGCCCTTGCCGGGCAGGGTGCTGCCGCCGCCACCGAAGCGGCGCGGGCCGCTTATGCCGACCCCGAGACACCGGGCCTGCCGCAGATCGACATGGAGATCGACCTGAAGCGGACGGCGCTGGTGGTGACCGACCCGCAGGTCGACTTCCTGTCGGAGGAGGGCGTGACCTGGGGGGTGGTCGGCGAGAGCGTGACCGAGCAGGGCACGGTCGACAATATCGAGCGGCTGTTCATCGCCGCCAAGGCCGCCGGAATGCCGGTGTTCATCTCGCCCCACTATTATTATCCGCACGACTACAAGTGGCAGTTCGAGGGCACGCTGGAGGCGACCATGCACGGGATCGGCATGTTCGACCGGCCCGGACCGCTGGACCTGACCGGGTTCCACGGGTCGGGCGCCGACTGGATGCCGCAATACAAGCCGTACATCGAGGATGGCGAGACGGTCATCTGTTCGCCCCACAAGGTCTACAGCCCGGCGCAGAACGACCTGAACCTGCAGCTTCGCAAGCGGGGGGTCGACAAGGTCATCCTGGCTGGCATGTCGGCGAACCTGTGCACGCAGGCGCATCTTTACGAGCTGTTGGAGCTGGGCTTCGAGGTGGCCGTGGTGCGCGACGCGACCGCCGGGGCCAAGGTGCCCGAGGGCGATGGTTACCTCGCCGCCATCATCAACTTTCGCATGGTCGCCAATGGCGTCTGGTGGACGGACGATGCCGTTACCCGGATCGGCCGGGCGGTCTGAGCTCTCGCTCAGCTTTCCTGGAATTACCCAACCCTGAACCAATGGAGATACCAATGACTTCCGACCTTCTGAAAAACACCCTGCACTGGGCCGGCACGCTGACCCTGGCCTCGGTCGCCACCTTCACCTTTGCCACCTGGGCGCTGGCCGCGGATGAGTACAACGTCAACAACGGCCTGACGCTGACCGGCAATCCGCTGGGCCTGCATGGCTTCGACGCCGTTGCGATGTTCGAGGGGGATGGCCCGGCCATCGGCGATGCCGTCCATACCTCGGAACATGACGGGGTGGATTACTATTTCACCGATGCCGACGCCAAGGCCAAGTTCGACGCGGCGCCGGGGGATTACCTGCCGCAATTCGGGGGCTTCTGTGCCTTTGGCGTCTATGTCGGCAAGAAGCTCGACGGGGATGTGCGCTATGCCGATATCGTGGACGGGAAGCTGTACCTGTTCGTGAATGCGGCGATCTTCGAGAAGTATCTCGAGGACAAGGACGCGGTGATCGCCGGGGCCGAGGAGAAATGGCCGGGCATTCGTGCGACGCCGATCGAAGAGCTCTGAGGCGCAATCCTTGTGCAAAGCGTGGTGGGGCCCCGGTTGTGCCGGGGCTCTTGCCGTGTCGGGCGGTGACTTCGGGGTGGGCCGTGCTAACTTCGCGTAAAGGAGGTGTTGCCGATGATCCGTATTGCGTTGTTACTGACCTGTCTCGCTTCTGCCGCCGTGGCGCAGGAGCGCCAGCCGAGCCATTGCATTGCGGTGGCCGATGCGACGCCCGGCGTCGAGTTTGTCCACCGGGCTGCCTATACCGACCCGGTGCCGGAAGAGTCGGTCAGGCTGCGATATATAACGCATGCGAGCTTTCTTTTGCAGACCGAGGGCGGGCTGTCGGCGGTGACGGATTTCACCGGGTTCCTGGGGAATGTCGATTTCATCCCCGACGTGGTGACCATGAACCATGCGCACAGCACCCATTGGACGGCGCATCCAGATCCGGCCATTCCCAATGTGCTGCCTGGGTGGGGCGAAGAGTTCGGCGCCGGGATCGACCATTATGTCGACCTGGGCGAGATGGTGATCCGCAATGTCTCGACCGATATCCGCTCGGCCTGGGGCGAGGGGGTGGAGCCGGAAGGGAACTCGATTTTCGTTTTCGAGGCGGCCGGCCTGTGTATCGGGCACCTCGGTCACCTGCATCACGAGCCGACGGACGAGCAATACATCGCCATCGGGCGTATGGACGTGGTGATGGTGGCGGTGGACGGGGGGCTGACGCTGGACCTTCCGGCGGTCTTTCGGGTAATGAACCGGCTGAAGGCGTCGATCGTCATTCCGATGCACTGGTTCGGGGACGGGACGCTGGGCGCCTTTCTTGACGGGATGCGGGAGCGGTTCGACGTGGTGCTGACCGAAGGGAGCGAATTGACCGTGTCGCTGGAGCGGTTGCCAGCGCAGCCGACGGTGATGGTGTTGCGACCGGCTTACTTGCGGGAGGGCGAATGAAAAGCCCCGGCGCGGGGCCGGGGCTGTGTTTGGTTTTCCGCTGACGTCAGACGTTACCTTTTACGGTCGCGGCGCGAGCTCATCGGTTGGAAGGCCACGCCGACATGGGCCTCGCAATAGGGTTTGCCGGATTGCACGGGCAGGCCGCAGAACCAGAAATCCTCGGTTGCCGGGTCGCCGACGGGCCATTTGCAGGTGCGCTCGGTCAATTCCATCAGCGTCAGCTTCTTGGCCTTCTTCTCGACTTCGCTGACCTTGGCCAGCGCCTCGGGGTCGATCTCGTTGGCCGAGGGCTGCGGCGGCAGGGGCTGGCCGGCGGGGATGATCGCCTTGGCCCGGCTGGCGGGCGGCGATGCGGCCTCGACCGTTTCCTCTTCGGCGAGCTCGGGTTTGGGTTCGGGCTTGGGCGCCGGCTTGGCGGCAGGTTTGGCCTTGCCGCGCGGTTTGGCCGCGGCCGGTTTCGGCTTCGGGGCCGCCTCGGTCGTGGTGCCGCCGCCCGAGCCGTTGCGGTTCGACAGGCCGAGCCGGTGCACCTTGCCAATCACGGCATTGCGCGTCACGCCGCCCAGTTCCTTGGCGATCTGGCTGGCAGACTGGCCTTCGGCCCACATTTTCTTCAGCTTCTCGACACGCTCGTCGCTCCAGGACATGAGCCACCCCTTATGTCAAAAGGCGGCCAAATCGCGGGCCGCCCGGTTCCTTTCAAGAGCCTTCTATTCTAATCACTGCAGCATGAGTTACAAGGCATCGAATCACGACATCGCAGCGGGCGGCGCCCCGGTCACACCAACGCTCCAGATGGGGAGCCGCCGGTTCGGGCGGGTCAACTGGATGGGCCTCTATACGCTATGCACCCGCGAGATACAGCGGTTCATGTCGGTCTGGACCCAGACGGTGCTGGCGCCGCTGGTGACGGCGGGGCTGTTCATGATGATCTTCTCGATCGCGATCGGCCCGCGCCGGGGCGAGGTGATGGGCGTGGATTTCACCACGTTCATCGCGCCGGGGATCCTGATGATGACGGTGATCCAGAACGCGTTCGCCAATACGTCGTCGTCGATCGTGATCGGCAAGGTGCAGGGGAATATCGTGGATACGCTGATGCCGCCGCTGAGCCCCGCGGAGATGGTGATCGGCTACCTTGCCGGGGCCGTGGGGCGGGGCACGTTCGTGGCGCTGTCGATCGGGCTGGGGCTGCTGTTATTCCTCGGGATCGTGCCGCAGCATCCGCTTTGGGCGCTGACCTTCGTGGTGCTGGGCTCGGCCCTTTTGGGGGCGATGGGCATGGTGGCGGGGATTTTCGCCAACAAGTTCGACCAGATGGCGGCGATCACCAATTTCATCGTCACGCCGCTCGCCTTCCTGTCGGGCACGTTCTATTCGGTCGAGGCGCTGCCGCCGGGCCTGCGCGAGATCACCCATGCCAACCCGGTCTTCTACCTGATCGACGGGGTGCGGTACGGCGTTATCGGGGTCTCGGACAGCTCGCCCGTGCTGGGGCTTGCGATTGCGGTGTCGGCGACCTTCGCCGTCTCGGCACTGGCGTGGATGATGTTCTCGCGGGGCTATCGCCTGAAGGCGTAAGGCTCAGGCGCCGGCGGGGGTGAGGGCGCAGGTCAGGCGGATCTTGCGGCCCTCGCGGAAGTAATCCTTCATGCCCGTGCGGTCATCGCCCAGCAGTAGGGCGTGATCGACCCAGGTCAGCTCCATTCCCAGGGCCTCGGCCATGAATTCGGTGGCGCGGCGGCTTGGCACGCCCACGACCGTGTGAGCCTGGCCCTCGACATCGGTGACGGCGTTCAGAGGGTTCGACACCTCTTCCTTGAGTACCTGCACCATGGCGTTGTCGGCCTTGATGAACTCGCTGTCGATGATGATCAACTGCGGCCCGAGCTTGCGGATGAGCGACAGCAGGCGGAAGTGATCCATGATGTGGTAGAAGATGCCGTAGACGGCGACCACGTCGAAGGTCTCACCCGCCGCGATGCGTGTCTCGATCTCGGCGAAGAGGTCGTTGCAGTGAAGCTTGACGCGCGGCTTGTAGGGTGTGTCGGGGAATTTCGCGAAGCGGGCGACAAGGTCGGCGCGGGCCTCGACGCCCACCACTTCTTCCGCGCCGGCATGCGCCAGCGCGTAGGACCAGCGCCCGTCATGGGCGGCGATATCGAGCACGCGGGCGCCCGCGATCTGGGGTTGGAACGGGTCGATGATCAGGCGATGGCGCTGATCCAGTCGGTGCACGGTGTTGGCGTTGTCGTCATAGGGCGGCAGAGCTTTGAGGAAATCGAAAAAACCGCTCATGCGCCCTGCCTCCGGTTCAGCTGCACAGTTGCTCGGCCAGCCTGCCGTAATTGACGTAGGCTTCCCAGAATTGCTCGTCGACGGGGCGATCCGACTGACGGATTTCCTGTGCCAGATGGGGGTTGGAATAGAACGCGATCGAGCGGCGCTGCTGCGAGGAGCTCAGGGTCTTGTCTGCCGCTGCCTGGATGCAGCCGCACAGCTCTCGTGAGCGACCTTCGCGCCCGGATTGCAGGCAGGCCTTGCTGATGGGGCCGTAGGCTACCGGCGTGGCGCGCATCGTCACCACGCGATCAGGGTCGCGCGGCCCGCCGCCGCAGCCTGCAAGAAATACCGCCAGTCCGAGGAATGTTACCCGCTTCATTATCGTTGCCCGTATCTGCCTAGCCGCTATCCGCCGGGGTTGGCCCCCGGTCAGGTACGCGCGGTCGATTTGGGCGATCATCGCTCAAACGGGCCGGATTTACAATCGGCAAGATACGATTTCGGCCCGCGTTTCGGGTGGGGTGCCGTGGTCCGCCGGGGCGGGTTACTCGATCTTGCCGCTGAGCGAGCCGAAACTCGTCCATTTCTTCGGAATGAGCGAGCCGGAGGTCAGCGCCGGGTTGGGATTGCCCTTGTCGCGGAAGGTCACGCGGAGGCCGCCGCCCTTGGTGCCGTTGCGGTCGAAATGCAGTTCCTGCCGAGGAATGCGCACCTCGAGCCGGCGGTTGGCGTCGCCTGCGCGCCAGTCGCGCGAGAGGCGGACACAGCCGGCCGGCGCACCGGCATAGCTTTGGCTGGGGGCAACCTGTTCGAGAAAGTTGAGGTTGTGGGTGAGCACCTCGTTGCCGAGCGCGATGGAGCCCTTGCGCAGGACCACGTTGCCCTTGTGGCGGACATAGGCGGTGAGCCGCTCGCTTTCGGCCCAGACACCGCAGAGACCGGTCTTGCCGGCCCAGTTGCGCAGTTCGACCGCGACGGTCACGCCGCCGCCGGTGGAGTATTCGCCGCCACCCAGAACGGGCGAGGGGCCGAGCTTGACCGTGCTGCCCGCCGCGGCGGCGGAGCAGGTCAGGGCAAGGGCGAGGGGAACGATCAGGCGGAGCGGGCGCATCGGGGCCTCCTTCAACGGGTTTGAAGAAGGGTACGCCCTGTGCGCCCGTCCGGCAAGGATTGCGCGAGATATCCGAGCGTCAGCCGGCCTTGGTGGCGAGCATCCGGTTCTCGACGATGCGGTCGGCAAGGTGGGCGGGGCTGGCGTTTTCGCCCTCGGCCCGGGCGAGGATGCGCTCGACCGTGGTTTCGATGGCCTTCAGCTTGTCCTCGACCCACGGCGCGGGGTCCTCGATGTGCAGGATTTCCGCCGAGACGTTGATGATGCCGCCGCCGTTGGCGACATAGTCGGGCAGGTAGAGGATGCCACGGGCGTGCAGGAGGTCGGCATCGGCGTCGGTGGCGAGCTGGTTGTTGGCGGCCCCGGCCACCATTTTGGCGCGGATCTGCGGGATGGTCTCGGCGTTGAGGATGCCGCCGATGGCGCAGGGGGCGAAGATGTCGGCATCGGCCGCATGGATGGTACGCGGGTCGCCCACGGCGGTATTGAAGTCGCGGGCGGTGGCGGCAGTGCGGGCCGGATCCATGTCGGCGACGATGAGCCTGGCGCCGGCGTCATGCAGCAGGCGGCAGAGGTGCCAGCCGACATGGCCGAGCCCTTGGACGGCGACGGTCTTGCCAGACAGGTCGCGGGTGCCGAAGACCCGGGCGGCGCCGACTTTCATGGCACCGAGTACGCCCTGCGCCGTGACCGGAGAGGGGTCGCCGCTGGCGTGGGCGCCATCGTCGCGGCCGGCGACGAAGCGGGTGACGCCCGCCATGATCGCCATGTCCTCGGGTGTCATCCCCATGTCTTCGGCTGTCCAGTAGCGGCCGTCGAGCTGTTCGACCGCGCGGCCCATGGCGCGCAGGAGTTGCGGAGACTTGTCCTTGGCCGGGTCGCCCATGATGACCGCCTTGCCGCCGCCCAGCGGCAGGTCGGCCGCGGCGTTCTTGTAGCTCATGCCTTCCGAAAGATTGAGCACGTCGCGGAGCGCTGCCTCGTCGCTGTCATAGACGCGCATCCTCAGGCCGCCGGCGGCCGGGCCGCGGGCGGTGGAATGGAGCGCGATGAAGCCCCGAAGACCGCTTGCGGGATCCTCGACGCGATAGACGTCTTCGTGCGTGTCGGATGAAAGGCGTGTGAGCATGGTGTTTTCCCTCCTGCGATAAAGGTGGGGATAGCTGAAGCCGGATGCAAAAAATCAGCAAAGATCAGTCAAGTTTGATGTAATTTTGGTGATAATCACTATTATTGACAGGAAAGTTGGAGAAAAATGGACAAGACGGATCGCCAGATCATTGCCGCATTGCAACGGGACGGGCGGCAGAAGCTGGCCGACCTGTCCGAGCGGGTCGGCCTTTCGCCCACACCTTTGGCGCGGCGCATCGCGCGGCTTGAGCGGGATGGCGTGATCGCGGGCTATTCGGCGCGGATCGACCAGGACAAGCTGGGCCTACCGCTCAATGTGTTCATCTTCGTGGAACTGGAGAAACAGACACGCGACGCCATCACCGCCTTCGAGCGCGATCTGCGGCGGTTCGAGGAGGTGATGGAGTGCTACCTGATGACGGGCACGCGCGACATCCTGCTTCGGGTCGTCGCGGCCGATCTGGCGGCGTTCGACCGGTTTCTCGAAGACGGGCTGATGCAGACCGGGAACATCCGGTCGATGCGGTCGAGCTTTGCGCTGCGCACGATGATACGGCGGGAAGCGCTGCCGCAGGGCTGACGGGGGCCCTGCGGCTTGGGCCTTACTCGGGTTTGCGGGCCACGATGAAGCGGCGGGGCGGGCGGGCTGGGTAATTGCCGGTTTCGATGATCTTCAGGCCGGCCGCCTCGATCTCGGATTCGAGGGTCTGGACGGGCATGAAGGCCACGTGGGGCGCCTTGCCCACCAGTTGCATGAGGGGCAGGGCGAGGCGGGTCATCCGGTATTCGAAATTCGCCTCGCCCGGGCCGGGGCGGCAGAAGGTCTTGGAGATGAAGAGGCCGCCGGGGCGGACCAGTTCCGCCATCTCGCGCAAGACGGCGGGCATGTCCTCGATCAGGTGGAGCAGGTTGAAGGCCATCACCACGTCGTAGGGGCCGCCCTTTTGCAACACAGGATCGCCTGGTTCTGCCGCGACGAAATCAACGTTCGTGACGCCTTGCTGCCTGGCCTTGTCGCGCCCGATGCGGACCATTTCGCCCGAGATGTCGCTGGCGGTGACATGAGCTACCGCGTCAGCCAGTTTCAGCGCCGTGGTGCCCGTGCCGCAGCCCAGCTCCAGCACCCGGTCGGCGGGGCGCAGGTAGCTGCGCACCCGGCCGAGCGTTTCGGCATAGGCGCCTTCGTCGGCGATGGGGCTTTTGGCATAGCGCGCGGCCTGCTTGTCCCAGAAGGGTTTCGATCCGATCATTTCCATCTCCCTTACCCCACGACCTTGTGGCCGCGCTGGCGCATGCAGTTGACGACGATGGCCTTGCGCTCGTCGGGGGTCTTCACGGTGTCGGCGAGCATTCCCCCCAGCGCTCCGGCCACTGCGCCGCCGGCTGCGTCGCCATCATCGTCGGCGGCCCCGAGCGCCGCGCCCAGCCCGGCCCCCACGAGCACGGCGTTGCCGGTATCACCATTCATCACCGGCTGGCTGCGGGCAAGCCCCTGGCAGGCGCCGAGATCGGTGGCGAAGTTGGCGTTGCGCGTACCGTCTACGACGGGCGCGTAGCGCGCGCCGGTGCCGGAACAGGCGGTGCCGAGAGCGATGAGGGCGGTGAGGCAGGTAATTTTCAGAGTATTCATTCTGGTTTCTCTTTTCGTTGCGGACGGGGCGTGGTGCCGGGCCCTGTTGTCTGGATGAGGGCGAGATACCCATGCGCTGGTGAAAGAGGAATTGCCTAAATCCGTAGCCATGATATGCAAAAATGCATGAATTGGGCGGCGATCTCATTTGACTGGAACCAGATCCGGGCCTTCTGGGCGACGGCCGAGGAGGGGTCGTTCTCGGCCGCGGCGCGGGCTTTGGGTCAGACCCAACCGACCTTGGGCCGGCAGGTTGCGGCGCTGGAGGCGGACCTGGGGGTGACGCTGTTCGAACGGGCGGGCCGGTCGCTGATGCCGACCAAGGCGGGGCTGGATCTGTTGGAACATTGCCGAGAGATGGGGGCGGCGGCGCAGCGGATTTCGCTGACCGCGTCGGGCGCGTCGCAGGCGGTGGAGGGGCAGGTGCGGATCACCGCGACCGATATCATGTGCCTGCACGTGCTGCCCCCGGCGGTGGCACAGATCAGGAGGGTGGCGCCGGGGATCGAGGTGGATCTCGTGGCCGCGAACGACATTCGCGACCTGCTCCGCCGGGAGGCGGATATCGCCGTGCGGCACGTGCGCCCCGAGCAGGCGGACCTGACCGCGCGGCTGGTGCAGGAGGCGACAGCGCGGCCTTATGCGGCGACAAGCTATCTGGAGGCACGGGGCCGGCCGCGCAGCCCGGCGGACATGGCCTCGCATGATTTCGTGAGTTTCGGCAACGCGGACGAGATGATCGCCTTCCTTGCGCCTATGGGAATACCGATAACGGCGGCGAATATGCGGGTCGGCTCGGAAAGCGGGGTCGTGGCGTGGGAACTGGTGCGGCAGGGCTTCGGCATCGCGATCATGGCGGATGACGTCGCACAGGGTGTGCCCGGGCTGGAGCCGCTTTTGCCGGAGATGGAGCCCATCCGGTTTCCGGTCTGGCTGGTGAGCCACCGGGAGTTGCACACGTCACGGCGGATCAGGCTGGTCTATGACCTGCTGGCGGAGTTCTTTGCGGGTTTGGGGCGGGGTGAGCGGTAGCTTGCGCGTCGCCCGATGGGGTCGCCCTCAGCGCAGGATCTCGAACCCGTTTCCACCCTGCCAGTCGGCCTCGCTGACCTCGACCGAGCGGACGACCGCCGCCGGGGGGCCGTGGTTCAGTTCGCGCAGCATCTCGTCGACAGAGGCCACGGGGCCTGCCATCAGCGTGGTCACCGCCCCGTCGGCCTCGTTCCTGACCCAGCCGGTCAGGCCCCGCGTCTTGGCCTCGATCTGCGTCCAGGCGCGGAACGAGACCCCCTGCACCCGGCCTTCGATCCGGGCGTGAATGGCTTTCGTGTCAGACATGGCAGCCCTCCCTGGCGGTTTTCAGGGAAGTATAGCACAGGGCGGGGCGGGAATCGCCCAAGGGAAATTCACGACAGGCGGCTGACCGCCAAGACGCCCGCCCAGGCCGAGACCGCCGTCAGCGCGGTGCCCCAGGCGAGATCGGTCGCCACCATCTGCCACGACCAGTGCTTGAGCGTGGCGAGGTTGGTGAATTCGTAGGTGCCATAAGCCAGCGCCCCCACGACCGCGCCGTTGAGCAGGGCCATGCCCGGCTGGCCCGCGCGCAGGGCGGGGAGAGAGACAAGGTAGACAAGCCCCGCGACATAGGCCGCGTAGAAGGCGAAGGCGGGGCCGATGCGCACGCTTTCGGCCAGAAGCTCACCCGCGTGGCGTTCGAAGACGGGTTTCACGAGGTAGCGCAGGCCGAGGAAATCGAGCCCGAAGAAAATCACGGCGGTGACGAGATAGAGCCAGAGGGCGTGCATGGAGGTCTCCTTTCGGCAAGGAGGTAGGGCGAGGCTGCGGGTGGTCCATGGTGGGCCGGGGGCGCGTGGCGTCAATCGGCGCCTGGAGGGGGGCAACCCGTTCAACCCACCTTGACCCTAACTGCAATCCGCCTCATATCCCAACGTCATGACACCGCTCTCGCACATCCGCAATTTCTCTATCGTGGCGCATATCGACCACGGGAAATCCACGCTGGCCGACCGCCTGATCCAGATGACGGATACGGTGGCCGAACGCGACATGAAGGAGCAGTTACTCGACTCGATGGATATCGAGCGGGAACGCGGCATCACCATCAAGGCCAACACGGTTCGCATCGACTATACCGCCGACAATGGCGAGCAATACGTGCTCAACCTGATCGACACGCCCGGCCACGTGGACTTTGCTTACGAGGTGTCGCGGAGCATGCGTGCGGTCGAGGGCTCGCTTCTGGTGGTGGACAGTACCCAAGGGGTTGAGGCGCAGACGCTGGCGAACGTGTACCAGGCGATCGACGCCGATCACGAGTTGATCCCGGTGCTGAACAAGATCGACCTGCCGGCGAGCGATATCGACCGGGTGGCCGAGCAGATCGAGGACGTGATCGGGATCGACGCGTCGGGGGCCATTCCGGTGTCGGCCAAGACCGGGCAGGGCATCCGTGAGGTGCTGGAGGCGATCATCCGCGATCTGCCGCCGCCCAAGGGCGACCGGGACGCGCCGCTCAAGGCGATGCTGGTCGACAGTAAATACGACCTTTACTTGGGCGTCGTCGTTCTGGTGCGGATCATGGACGGCGTCATGAAGAAGGGCGACCGGATCAAGATGATGCAGACCGGCGCCGTCTACAACGTTGAACGGATCGGCGTTTTCCGCCCGGCGATGACCGTGGTCGACGAGTTGGGCCCGGGCGAGATCGGGTTCATCACCGCGTCGATCAAGCAGGTGCGCGACACGCGGGTGGGCGACACGATCACGACCGAGAAGAAGGGCTGCGAGAAGCCGCTGCCGGGCTTCAACCCGTCGGTGCCGGTGGTTTTTTGTGGCCTCTTCCCGGTGGATTCGGCCGAGTTCGAGGATCTGCGGGATGCGATCGAGAAGCTGGCGCTGAACGATGCGTCGTTCAGCTACGAGATGGAAAGCTCGGCCGCTTTGGGCTTCGGGTTCCGCTGCGGGTTCCTCGGGCTTTTGCACCTCGAAGTGGTGCGCGACCGGATCGAGCGCGAATACGATATCGAGCTGATCACCACGGCGCCGTCGGTGATCTACCACGTCTATATGAAGGACGGCACGCAGATCGACCTGCACAACCCGGCCGACATGCCGGACATGACCCATGTCGACCACGTCGAGGAGCCGCGCATCAAGGCGACGATCCTGGTGCCGGACGAGTTTCTGGGCGACGTGCTGAAGCTTTGCCAGGACCGCCGGGGCATCCAGCTTGACCTGACTTACGTTGGCGGCCGGGCGATGGCGGTCTACGACCTGCCGCTCAACGAGGTGGTCTTCGACTTCTATGACCGGCTGAAATCGGTGACGAAGGGTTATGCCTCTTTCGATTACCAACTCGAGGGGTATCGCACCGACAACCTCGTGAAGATGCAGGTGCTGGTGAATGACGAGCCGGTCGACGCGCTGTCGATGATGGTGCACCGCGACCGGGCCGAGATGCGCGGGCGGGCGATGTGCGAAAAGCTCAAGGATCTGATCCCGCGCCACATGTTCAAGATCCCGATCCAGGCGGCGATCGGCGGCAAGGTGATTGCCCGCGAAACGCTGTCGGCGCTGCGCAAGGACGTGACGGCCAAGTGTTACGGCGGCGACATCACCCGGAAGAAGAAGCTGCTGGAAAAGCAGAAGGCCGGGAAGAAGAAGATGCGCCAGTTCGGCAAGGTCGAGATTCCGCAGGAAGCGTTCATCTCGGCGCTGAAAATGGACGGCTGAGCGTCAGAATTTAATGCACGTGAGTGGTGGATGCGGCCTGCGTGGCGCCTCGTTCAAGGCGCCACGTTTTGCGGTCGGTCGTTGAGGGCTCAGAAAAGGCCTTCGTCGTTGTTTTCCTGTTCGGCAATCTCGTCCGCGGCAACGACGGCGCCGGCGCCGATCAGGGGGGCACAGCTTGACAGAACGGGCAGGGTGCAGGTGATTGCCAGGGCAGTCCAGAACTTGCGGGTCATCGGGGGCTCCTTTCGGGGGATTGGGGCGGTTAGCGGATCACGGCGTTGGTCACGTCTTCGACGTCCTGTACGAAACCTTCCGTCGTCGCGCAGCCGGTGAGGGCGGCGATCAGGGGCAGGGCCAGCATCAGTCGTGTCATCTCGAACCTCCTTGCGATCTTGACCCTGCGATATGTAGCTGGTGCGCTGGATTGCAAAATCGGCGGGGTGCGGTCGGCAGGGAAATGCCGATAGAGAGGGTCAGACACCTGTCCGGCCCCTTCAGCGCCGACAGTGCGCGGCGATCTGCCGAAGGTCACACCTGACCCAGGTCAAGGCGCTTTGTGCGGGGGCGGGTTATGCTTGCATAAAGGGACCGCGCTTTGATTGGAGACCCCCATGTGGCTGTTTATCATCCTGCACCTCTTCATCGGTTCTACCATTGCCGGCAGCGTTGTCATCGCGGCGCTGACGATGGGCTATGACACGCTTGTGCCCATTCTCGTCGGCGCCGGCATCGGGTTCGTCGCGGCCTTCCCGGTGTCGTGGTTCGTCGCAAAGCAGTTGCGCGGATTGTCCTGAACCGTTGGGATTCGGTGTGAATGCCCTTTGCAGGTGCAGAATGGTGCGCTGTGGCATCAACATGACGCTGCGTTAATTTATCCCCGCGCAAACCAGCCGGGAATAAAGGAAATTCGCCGTTATCCACAGATTTCCTGCAAGGATATCAACCGTTTAATCCACAGCTTTTTTCTATGCTGCAGTGCTATTTTCTTGCGCGACTCACGGACCCGCGTAACAGTTTTATTACCGGACGGGATCAGCAGAGACCGGACGGCGCGCAAAGGCCCCCCGGAGCCGGCGCGGAGGGAGACGAGACTGGGGCGCGAGCCCTTGGTTTAACGGCCTCTTCGCAAGGGTTCATGACATGGCCGCAGCGAGATGAGTAGCTTCGCAGCCGTTCGGATCGCAGTGACCATTTCAGGGTTCTGAGCAGGCCACGTCAGACCGCGATGCCCCCAGGGGCTGGTCGCCGTGGCAGCCGAAGGCGGCAACGCCGGAGGCACGCTGATGGCCGCGAGGCCGGAGGCAAACTGGCCGACAGACCCTTAGGGGCGCGACGACCAGCGGGCGTCAGGGTGCGGGGAAGGTCATCCGACCGGAACCGCGATGCAAGGACCGCGTCTGAGCACCTGACGCCTTTTCATTTTCTTGGTGCTCCCAAGGCAAACGGGACCCGAGCCATATGGCAATCGGGTCCCGCCGTCTTGATGCTACCGCGTCTGTTGCACCTGTGGGTCGAGACATACACTGGGCGTGGCGCCTATTCAACAACATCTGGCGGCGTGGAACGCGGATTTCCCAACTTATGGTAATTCCGCATGTCGGACGGCGGAACTCCGCGCTTCGGCACGCGGGCGGTGTCTGGATGTCGGGAATCAGGTTACCGTTGCGTCACCCCACTGAGAGAGGAGACTGCCATGAAACCCTTTGCATTCGCTGCTGCCCTGATGCTGGCCGCGGCCCCGGCGCTGGCCAATCATTGCCCCGCCGATATGGCCAAGATCGACGAGGCGCTTGCCAGCGGGACCGAGTTGAGCGAGGCGGAGCTGACCGAAGTGAAGGCCCTCCGCGCGGAAGGTGAAGAACTGCACAAGGCCGGCGATCATGCCGCCTCGGTCGAGGAGCTGGGCAAGGCGATGGAAATTCTCGGGATCGAATGATTTCCGCGATGACCTGACCTAGATCAAAGTGGTGGTCGTTTCCGTTGGGTAAGGTTAACCTTACTAGGAACTGATTGGCCGCCATGTTGCTTCTGGCGTTCAGGTCGCGGGCTTATGCCACGGTCGGGTGTGGGGACCCCCGGCCCGGCGGCTCGCAGATGAACGTGCCGGGATCGTGCCGCGTGCTTTGGTCCTGGTGTCACCCGTCGATACTGGACACCCGGGTGACGACGCCCTTCTGCGGAAGGGCAAGGGGTGGCGGTGTGGAGGAGGAGCCCACCGCCGCCCATTTTATGTCTCGGGATGTTTCGGTCGAGGACAGGACCCTGCGCCCTGGTGATCACGTCGCGTGGTTTTTCCACGAAACGGGTATCGAGGCTTTCACAAAACCGACCTACCGGCCCGTTATCTTCAGCCCAGCCAGGTGCGGACGGCCGCCTCGAATTCGCGTGGTTTCTCGGCGTGAAGCCAGTGCCCGGCGCCGGGGATCTTGGCGAAACGCGCCTTCGGGAAGAAGCCCTTGATCGTCTCGCGGTGCTCTGGACCGACATAGTCGGACTCGGCCCCCGTCAGGAACAGCGCGTCACCTTCGTAGCTGCCCGAAAGGTCGGGAAAGCTCATGATATGGCCCATCTCGGCGGCGAGCGTGTCGAGGTTGAGGAGCCATTCCTTGTTCTTCACGTCCAGCGATTGCAGGAAGAACGAGACGAGGTCGGGGTCGTCGACATGGGGCGCCAGAAGTTCCTTGGCATCGGAGCGGCGCTCGATGGCCGAGAGGTCGACCGCCTTCATCGCGTCGATGTAATGCGCCTGCGTGTGGCTGTAATTGACCGGCGCGATATCGGCGACGATCAGGCGGTTCACAAGGTCCGGCTGGGTCAAGGCCAGCGTCATCGCCGCCTTGCCGCCCATGGAATGCCCGAGCACGTCATAGGGTCCGTCGAGATGACCGATCACCTCGGCCAGATCTTCGGCGAGGTCGGTGTAGGTGTGGCTCTCGAACCAGTGGCTTTGGCCGTGGTTGCGCATGTCGACGGCGACGACCTTGCGTTCGTCGGCCAGCCGCTTGGCGACGACACCCCAGTTGCGGCCCGAGCCATAGAGGCCGTGGGCGATCAGCAGGCCGGGTTTGTCGGTCGGTTGCCCGTGTTCGATATAGGTCAGCATGGGCGAGCGATAGCGCAGACGGGCGCCGTTCGCCAGCCCTGTTGAGTGCGTCGCGCGGTTGCGCTAGGACGTTGCGGATGATCGATACGGCAAAGTTTCACCAGCGGGCCGAGGGCCTTAGCGAGATGCTGCAGGCGCGGCTGGGCGTGCGGGGCAAGAGCCTCAAGGCCCGGCTTTCGCGTGCAGGGCGGCGGTTGCCGAAAGCACAGCGCCGGGCGGGCAAGACGCTGATCGAGACGGAGCGGTTGCTTGGTCATCCCAAGCTTGCGCGGCTGGCCGACCCGGTGGAAACCGATCGGGCCTTCGACACCATCACCGGGCATCTGAAACGGTTCGACCGGGCCGAGGCGCGGCGCAACGCGCTGCTGACATGGCTGGCGGTTGTGGTGTTCAACCTGCTGCTTCTGGGCGGGCTGGTCGTGGCTCTGGTGCGGTGGCAAGGTCCTCTCTGACCAGCGGAACGGGCGAGAGCGGGCGGCGGACGACCAGCGTGACCGTGACGAAGGCCACGTAAAGGAGCAGGTACCACGAGCCGAGCTTGCCGAAGCTGACCAGTTCGAGCCGTGCCTGGCCGGAATAGACCCATGTGCCGGTCATCGTGCCGATATTCTCGGCCACCCACAGGAAGATTGCCGACAGGAACGCCGCCAGCGGCAGGGGCATCCAGTAGAGGTTGTCGCCGATGCGGTACCAGATGCGCGTGCGCAGGAAGAGAGCCACGGTTGCGACAAAGAGGATGACGCGGATATCGGGCAGGAAGTGGTGGGCGAAGAAATTCACGTAGATGCCCACGGCGAGCCACATGGTCATCCAGTAGGGCGGGTAGGGGGCGAAGCGCATGTCGAAGACGCGGATCGTGCGGGCCATGAAGCTGCCGACGCTGGCATACATGAAGCCCGAGAAGAGCGGCACGCCGAGGATCTTGAAGAAACCGGGTTCCGGGTAGCTCCATGATCCGGCGTGGACCTTGAAGAACTCCATCGCCGTGCCGGTGAGGTGGAAGAGGGCGATGACGCGGGCCTCTTCCCATGTTTCGAGCTTGAGGGCGAGGAAGAGGGCCTGAAGGCCGAGGGCCACGATGACGAGGAGATCGTAGCGGAAGAGCGGGATGGCGTCGGACCAGATCAGCTTGGTGCCGATGATCGCCACCAGAAGCGACAGGCCGAAGAGGCCGGACCAGCCCATCTTGAGCAGGAACATCACAAGCTCGGCCGCCCAGCCGGGCAGGCGGGCGCGCATCCAGTCGCCGAGATGGCGCTCTATCCGGCGGGTTGTCGTCATGGCGACATAAGAAGGCCGCGGCGCCGGTATGTCCAGCGCCGCGGCCCGGTTAGCGGGGATAAACCCGGATCAGAGGTTGGGGTAGAGCGGGAAGCGCTGGCACATGGCCATGACTTCGCCTTTCACCTTCGCCTCGACGGCCTCGTTGCCGTCAGGGCCGTTGGCGGCCAGCCCGTCGACCACTTCGACGATCCAGTCGGCGATCTGACGGAACTCGTCCTCCTTGAAGCCGCGGGTCGTGCCGGCGGGGGTGCCGAGGCGGATGCCGCTGGTCACGGTGGGCTTTTCCGGATCGAACGGGATGCCGTTCTTGTTGGTGGTGATATGGGCCCGGCCAAGCGCGGCATCGGTGATGTTGCCGGTGACTTTCTTGGGGCGCAGGTCGACGAGCATGACGTGGGTGTCGGTGCCGCCGGTGACGATATCCAGACCGCCCTTGATCAGCTGGTCGGCCAGCGCGTCGGCATTGGCGCGGACCTGCTTGATGTAGGTCTTGAACTCGGGTTGGAGCGCCTCGCCGAAGGCCACGGCCTTGGCGGCGATGACGTGCATCAGCGGGCCGCCCTGGATGCCGGGGAAGATGGCCGAGTTGACCTTCTTGGCGATGTCCTCGTCATTGGTGAGGATCATGCCGCCACGGGGGCCGCGCAGGGTTTTGTGCGTGGTCGTGGTGGCGATGTGGGCATGCGGGAAGGGCGAGGGGTGCTCGCCTGCGGCGACGAGGCCGGCGAAGTGGGCCATGTCGACATGCAGGTAGGCGCCGACCATGTCGGCGATCTCGCGGAAGCGGGCGAAGTCGATGACCCGCGGGATGGCCGAGCCGCCGGCGATGATCATCTTCGGCTTGTGCTCTTTCGCCAGTTCCTCGACCTGGTCGTAGTCGATCAGATTGTCCTGCTGGCGGACGCCGTATTGCACGGCGTTGAACCATTTGCCCGACTGGTTGGGGGCCGCCCCGTGGGTGAGGTGGCCGCCCGAGGCGAGGTTCATGCCCAGGATGGTGTCGCCCGGCTGCAGCAGCGCCTGGTTGACGCCCTGGTTGGCCTGGGAGCCGGAGTTGGGCTGCACGTTGGCGAAGCCGCAGTTGAAGAGTTGCTTGGCCCGTTCGATGGCTAGGTTTTCGGCGATATCGACATACTGGCAACCGCCATAGTAGCGGCGGCCCGGGTAGCCTTCGGCGTATTTGTTGGTCAGGACCGAGCCCTGCGCCTCCATCACGGCGGCCGAAACGATGTTCTCGGACGCGATCAGCTCGATCTCGTCGCGCTGGCGGCCGAGTTCCGATTCTATGGCCTTGGCGATCTCGGGGTCGCGCTCGGCGAGGGACTGGGTGAAAAAGTCTTTGCCCTCAAAGGGCTGGTTTCCGTCGTGCGGCATGGTGTTGACTCCGTCCGATTGCACTTGGCGTGATTTCCTATCGGAAACGGGGTTTGGTTGAAAGGTGGTAAAGCGACAAAACCCCTTGCAGTACCGGCATATTCCGCGCAACACCGGAGACACGCGTATCGTAAGAGCCAATAAAAAGGCGCATCGGAAACCTATCTCATGGCCAAGGATTTCAAGATCGCCTTTGTCGCCAGCGATGTGCCGGTCGCCCAGACGGCGCGCGCGGCCCTGATCCAGCGGTTCGGGCAGACCGACGAGGCCGAGGCCGACGTGATCGTGGCGCTTGGTGGGGACGGGTTCATGCTGCACACGCTGCACCGGACCCAGAACCTCGACGCGCCGGTCTACGGGATGAACCGGGGGACTGTCGGCTTTCTGATGAACGAATACAGCGAGAGTGACCTGATGGGCCGGCTGGCGGAGGCGCAGGAAGAGGTGCTAAACCCGCTGTCGATGACCGCCAAGACCGTCGATGGCAAGCTGCACAAGGCGCTGGCGATCAACGAGGTCTCGCTGTTGCGGGCGGGGCCGCAGGCGGCGAAGCTGAAGATCACCATCGACGGGCGGCTGCGGCTGGCCGAGCTGGTCTGTGACGGCGCGCTGCTGGCGACGCCGGCGGGGTCGACCGCCTACAACTATTCCGCCCACGGGCCGATTCTGCCGATCGGGTCGGATGTGCTGGCGCTGACGGCGGTGGCGGCATTCCGGCCGCGGCGCTGGCGCGGGGCGCTTCTGCCCAAGTCGGCCGAAGTGCGGTTCGACGTGCTGGATGCCAAGAAGCGGCCGGTGATGGCCGATGCCGACAGCCTTTGGGTGGAAAACGTGGTCTGGGTGGTGATCCGGTCGGAGCCGAGCATCGCGCACCGAATCCTTTTCGACCCCGGTCACGGGCTGGAAGAGCGCCTGATCCGCGAACAGTTCGAGTAATTCCGGCCCTCACCGGAGTGGGCAGGGGCGGGCCGCAAGGGGCGCGCCCTTTTTTCTGCCGAGGCGGCCAAATCGGCGCCTTTCGGCAACCCACTGAAAAATCTGAATTTTACCCATTGTTATCGGATAGCAATGGCATGGTTATCCCATGTCCGCCCCCGGTTATTGCCTGTCTCGGCCCACCGGCCCCATCGTTTGTCACAGGCCAACGCGGCACAGCGCTGGCCCGCCAGAAATTCAAACGCTTCGTCTGAAAGGACACGGACAATGACCAACGCATATCAAATCAAGACCGCCGCTCTCGCCCTTCTGATCGGCCTCGGCGCGGCCACGACCTCCTTCGCGGACAGCAACCGCGTGTCGATCAGCCAGTATGGCCGCGACCACAGCATCGGCGCATCGCAGGGCGGCAACTACAACCGCCTGAGCGTCACCCAGCGTGGCCGCAGCAACCTGTCGATCCACACGCAGGACGGTCGCCGGAACAGCGTTTCGGTCGAACAATCCGGCCGCATGAACGACGCGGTGACCGGCCAGATCGGGCGCAACAACCGCTCGGTGACCGGGCAGCAGGGGCGTTACAACAACTCCATCACCACCCAGTCGGGCCGTTGCAACATCGCCGGCGTCGCCCAGTTCGGGCGCAACCACACGGCGGACGTCGACCAGTCGGGTAACTGCAACGCCGTCGGCGTGATCCAGACCGGCAACGGCAACCACGCGACCTCGCGCCAGACCGGCCGCGGCAACGTCTCGGTGATCGTTCAGGACTGACCCCTCAGGTCACACAAGGCAGGGCGCGCGCCATTCCCCGGCGCGGGCCCGGCCCACCAACCCGGAAAGGAACAACAGGATGAAACGCAAGCTTCCCACAGCCGCCCTCGCCATACTGGCCGCCGGATCGGCCACTGCCTTCGGCGCCTTTGTCGGACAGGGTGAGGCCCACGAAACCGCCTATGCCACGGCCGACGGCCTGAGATGCGCCGTCGTCACCCGCGACCTGGGCGACACGGTTCAGATCACCGGCAAGGTCACCGCAGAGCGTGACGTGTCGGGCGAATATGCCCTCAGCATCCGCCAGACCAGCAGCGGCGGGCAGTCGGTGATCGACCAGGGCGGTGAGTTCACCGTCGGGGCCGGCCGCACTGTCACCCTCGGCGAGGCCACGATGGGCGGCACCGCCCAGTCTTACACCGCCGACCTGGAGCTGACCGTGAACGGCCAGCGCCTGCGCTGCCGCCCGGCGGCGGACGCGACCGAGCTTTGACCTGAATACCACGGCCCTCGAACAGATACCCAGCAGGAGATACCCCATGCCCCGTTTCATGCTTCCCCTCGCCGCCGGTCTTGCGCTTTGCGCCGGCATCGCCACCGCCGACCCCAGCGACCGCACGGTCGGGATCACCAACTACAATCAGATGTACGGGCAGGCCCGCCAGAACACGGGCTGGGCGCAGAGTGGCCAGGCCTCGGGCTGGGGGAAAAGCTCGGGCAGCCGCTGGACGGCACAGGGCAGCCGCGCCAATGTCACGCAGACCGGCAACAACAACGGTGCGACCGTCCGGCAGCGGGGCAACAACAAGCGGGCGACCGTCATTCAGCGCGGCAACGACACCGACGTGGTGGTCGACCAGCACGGTGAAGGGCCGGGCGGCGCGCTTGTCGTGACGTGGTGAAAGGCTTGGCCTTGCCGATGAAACCCTGAATTTCCTGTACGGTTTCGCACCCTTCCGGGCCCTTTGCGCCGAAAGCCGCCGCGCGCCGCCGGAATGACCCGGATCGGGCGGAACCTTTCCGCCAGAGATGACGTTGGCCTTCAAGACGCAGCGATCATCAACGCAATGGAGGAAAGCCATGAACTGGGATCAAATCGAAGGTAACTGGAAGCAGCTCAAAGGCCAGGCACAGGAACGCTGGGGCGAGCTGACCAATGACGAGCTCGACGAAGCGGCTGGCCAGCGTCAGCAGCTCGTCGGCAAGCTTCAGGAGCGTTACGGCTACGCCAAGGAAGAAGCCGAGCGCGAAGCGGACGAGTTCGCCAAGCAGGTCTGAATTTCAGACGCGACAGAGGTATCTTTTACGAGTTTCGGCGGCCCCGCGGGGCCGCCTTTTGTTTGTCTCAGGCCCTGGCGTAGCCGATGGTGCCGAGCGCATCCTTGATCTCGTCGAGGATGGCCGGATCGTCGATGGTGGCGGGCAGCTTGAATTCCTGCCCGTCGGCGATTTTCACCATGGTGGCACGCAGGATCTTGCCCGAGCGGGTCTTGGGCAGGCGATCCACGACCACGCACAGCTTGAAGGCCGCCACCGGGCCGATCTGGTCGCGGACCAGCTTGACGCATTCGGCGGTGATTTCCTCGTGCGGGCGGTTCACGCCCTTGGTGAGGCACACGAAGCCCACCGGAAGCTGGCCCTTGAGCTGGTCGGTGACGCCGATCACGGCGCATTCGGCCACGTCGGGGTGGCTGGCCAGCACCTCTTCCATGCCGCCGGTCGACAGGCGGTGGCCCGCGACGTTGATGACGTCGTCGGTGCGGGCCATGATGTAGAGATAGCCGTCTTCGTCGATCATCCCCGCATCGCCGGTTTCGTAATACCCTTTGTAGGTATTGAGGTAGGACTTGCGGAAGCGGTCCTCGGCGTTCCAGAGGGTCGGCAGGGTGCCCGGGGGCAGCGGCAGCTTGATCGCCACGGCGCCAAGGGTGCCCGGCGCCTGGGGCTGGCCGGTCTCGTCGAGGATGTCGATGTCGTAGCCCGGGAAGGGCACGCCGGAGGAGCCGATCTTGATCTCCATCTTCTCGATGCCGACGGGGATGCCGGTGATGGGCCAGCCGGTTTCGGTTTGCCACCAGTGGTCGACGACCGGCACACCCAGTTGATCGGCCGCCCAGTTGAGCGTGTCGGGGTCGGCGCGTTCGCCGGCGAGGTAGAGCGCGCGCAGGCAGCTGAGGTCGTATTGCTTGACGAATTCGCCCTTGGGATCGTCGCGCTTGATGGCGCGGAAGGCGGTGGGGGCGGTGAAGAAGCTGCGCACGTTGTGCTCGGAGATCACCCGCCAGAAGGTGCCGGCGTCGGGGGTGCCGACGGGTTTGCCCTCGAAGACGATGGTGGTGTTACCGTGGACGAGGGGCGCGTAGCAGATATAGCTGTGGCCCACGACCCAGCCTACGTCGGAGGCGGCCCAGAACACGTCGCCGGGGTCGACATTGTAGACGTTCTTCATGGTCCAGTTCAGCGCCACGAGGTGCCCGCCGGTGGGGCGGACGACGCCCTTGGGGGCGCCGGTGGTGCCGGAGGTATAGAGGATATAGGCCGGGTGGTTGCCCTCTACGGGCACGCAGTCGGCGGGTTCGACGCCTTCCTGGAAGCCGTACCAGTCATGGTCGCGGCCCTCGGTCAGTTCGACCGGGTTCTGTTCGCGCTGGTAGATGACGCAGAAGTCGGGCTTGTGCTTGGCCAGCTCGATGGCGCCGTCATAGAGAGGCTTGTACTGCACCACGCGGCCCGGCTCGAGCCCGCAGGAGGCGGCGATGATCGCCTTGGGCTTGGCATCGTCGATGCGGACGGCGAGCTCGTTGGCGGCGAAGCCCCCGAAGACGACCGAGTGGATGGCGCCAAGCCGGGCACAGGCCAGCATCGCCTCGAGCGCCTGGGGCACCATCGGCATGTAGATGATGACGCGGTCGCCCTTTTCGACGCCCTGTTTCTGCAAGGCGCCGGCCAGCGAGGCGACGCGGTCGAGCAGCTGGGCGTAGCTGATCTCTTCCTTGGTGTCGGTGATCGGGCTGTCATAGATGATCGCCGTGCGGTCGCCGTTGCCGGCGGCGACGTGGCGGTCGAGCGCGTTGAAGCAGGTGTTGACCTTGCCGTCGCAGAACCATTCGTATAGCGGGGCGTTCTCGTCGAAGAGTGCCTTCGACGGTTTCTCCTCCCAGTCGATGCCTTCGGCGGCCTGCATCCAGAACCCTTCGGGGTCCTGTTTCCAGCTGTCATAGACCTCTTTGTATCCCATCGTATTCTCCTCCGCTCCGTTGGTATCCGTGTTAAGGGACACGCTGCCGCTGCGGCAAGAGTGACGATGAGATACGTGGCAGATTACCGCACAGGATTTGCAGTTTTCGGCCGAAATTGTTTGCAAACTTTTGCAAAGTCTTAAAAATTTTCAACCCGGCCGACTTTTCGCATGATGTTTGCAAAAATTTGCAGAATCGAGGCAGCGAATCATGTGGCGGCGGACGGGGCGCCGCGTTGGACCAAGTTACCACGATGCGGGTGCCGTTGCGGGAAAGGGCGGACAGCGTACGGAGCTTTTCCGCTCAGAGAGATTTCCGACATGGGCCATGTCGAAAACATCTCAGATTCGGGGGGCGGGCGGGCCTATCGTTCAGATACGGCCCGGCGTGGTGCCGGACCGATCATCACAGGATGCTGTTGCCATGGGCGACAAGAAGCAAAAGCCGGCGAAACCCGGCACCAAACCGACCAACAAGTAAGACCCCCAGTTCCCCATCCCGACGCCGCAGCGCAGCCCTTGCGCTGCGGCATTTGTTTTTCGGGATTTATCCGTAATGCGCCACCGGCGTGCCGGCGATGGCCGCCATGTTGAGCAGACCACGCGCCGTGACGCCCGAGGTGACGATATGCGCGCGGTTGCCGACGCCCATGAGGATCGGGCCAACCTCGAGCCCGCCGGCCTTGGCTTTCAGGATGTTGCGCACGCCCGAGGCGGCATCGGAATTCGAGAAGATCAGGATGTTGGCCGCGCCTTCGAGCCGGTTGTCGGGCAGGAGGCGTTCGCGCAGGTCGGCGTCGAGCGCGGTGTCGACGTTCATTTCGCCTTCATAGGCGAAATCGCGGGGCTTGCTGTCGAGCAGGTCGAGCGCCTCGCGCAGGCGGGTGCCGGAATCGCTGCCCTGGTTGCCGAATTGCGATTGCGAGCAGAAGGCGATTTTCGGCTCGATCCCGAAGCGCCGCACATGGCGGGCGGCGCCGAGGGCGATTTCGGCCAGCTGTTCGGGCGAGGGGAAGATGTTGACATGGGTGTCGGCGATGAAGAGCGGGCCGTCTTCCATGATGATCATCGACAGCGCGCCCTGCGGGCGGCAGCCATCGGAGCAGAGCACCTGCGAGATGTAGTTCAGGTGCCAGCGGTATTCACCGAAGGTGCCGCAGATCAGGCTGTCGGCCTCTTCCCGGTGGACCATGACCGCGCCGATGGCGGTGGTGTTGGTGCGCATGATCGCCTTGGCGAGATCGGGCGAGACGCCGCGGCGTTTCATGATGGCGTGGTAGCTGCCCCAGTAGTCGCGGTAGCGGGGGTCGTTCTCGGGGTTGACGATGTTGAAGTCACGCTCGGGCCGGATTTCGAGGCCGAGGCGTTCGCAGCGGGTGGTGATGACCTCGGGGCGGCCGATGAGGATGGGCTGTTCGGTGGTTTCCTCGAGGATGGCCTGGGCGGCGCGGAGGACGCGCTCGTCTTCACCCTCGGCAAAGACGATGCGGCGGGAAGCGGTGCGGGCGGCCTCGAACACGGGGCGCATGAGCAGGGCGGACTTGTAGACGCTGGCATCGAGCCGGTGCTTGTAGGCGTCGAGATCGTCGAGCGGGCGGGCGGCGACGCCGGTTTCCATCGCGGCGCGGGCGACGGAGGTGGAGACGATGCCCGAGAGGCGCGGGTCGAAGGGTTTGGGGATCAGGTAGTCGGCGCCGAAGGTGAGCTGCTCGCCCTTGTAGGCCGCCGCGGCCTCGGCCGAGGTGGTGTGGCGGGCAAGTTCGGCGATGCCCTCGACGCAGGCGATCTGCATCTCGTCGTTGATCTCGGTTGCGCCCACGTCGAGCGCGCCGCGGAAGATGAAGGGGAAGCAGAGGACGTTGTTGACCTGGTTGGGGAAGTCGCTGCGGCCGGTGGCGATGATGGCCTTGGGGGCGACCTCGCGGGCGACGTCGGGCATGATCTCGGGTGTGGGGTTGGCCAGCGCGAAGATGATCGGGCGGTCGGCCATTTTCGCCACATGCTCGGGCTTGAGCACGTTGGGGCCGGAGAGGCCGAGGAAGAGGTCGGCGCCGTCCATCACGTCGTCGAGGGTGCGCAGGTTGGAGGGCTGGGCGAAGGCGGCCTTCTGCGGGTTCATGTCCTCTTCGCGGCCCTCGTAGACGAGGCCGTGGATGTCGCAGAGCCAGACGTTTTCGCGTTTCACCCCCAGTTTGAGCAGGAGGTTGAGGCAGGCAATGCCGGCCGCGCCGCCGCCGGTGGAGACGATCTTGATCTCCTCGAAGGATTTGCCGGCGACATGGAGGGCGTTGCGGGCGGCGGCGCCGACGACGATGGCGGTGCCGTGCTGGTCGTCGTGGAAGACGGGGATGTTCATCCGCTCGCGGCAGATCTTCTCGACGATGAAACAGTCGGGGGCCTTGATGTCTTCGAGGTTGATGGCGCCGAAGGTCGGTTCGAGGGCGCAGACGATTTCGGCGAGGCGCTCGGGGTCGGATTCTTTCACCTCGATGTCGAAGCAGTCGATATTGGCGAATTTCTTGAAGAGGACCGCCTTGCCTTCCATCACCGGCTTGGAGGCGAGCGCGCCGATGTTGCCGAGGCCGAGGACGGCGGTGCCGTTGGAGACCACGCCGACCAGGTTGGCGCGGGCGGTGTAGAGGCTGGCGGCCTTCTCGTCGGCCTTGATCTCGAGGCAGGCCTCGGCCACGCCGGGGGAGTAGGCCAGCGACAGGTCGCGGCCGTTGGCCAGCGGCTTGGTGGCGCGGATCTCCAGCTTGCCGGGTTTGGGGAACTGGTGATAGGCGAGCGCCGCCTGGTTCTGGGTGTCCTTGGGGGTGTCGGTCATTCTGGTCCCTCCCGCGATCTGGTTTAGTGCTAAACCATTTTCTGCGGCGTGCAAGAAGATGCCTTCCGACGCGGCAATTTGCGCGTGGCTAGCTTGCATATCGGGCTCATGGCGCGCAATCTTTATCTGGCCGGCGGTATGGGAGAGGTTGCCAGATGTCATTGATCGAGGATGCCGCGAAGGTGCGCGAACGGGCCTATGCGCCCTATTCGGGGTTCAAGGTGGGGGCGGCCATTCGGAGCCGGTCGGGGCAGGTGTTCGTGGGCTGCAATGTCGAGAACGTGGCCTATCCGGAGGGGACATGCGCCGAGGCCGGCGCGATTGCCGCGATGGTGGCGGCGGGCGAGGGCGAGATCGCCGAGGTGGCGGTGATCGCCGATAGCCCGGCGCCGGTGACGCCCTGCGGGGGCTGCCGGCAGAAGCTGGCGGAGTTTGGCGGGGCGGAGGTGCCGGTGACGCTGGCGACGGTGGCCGGGGTCGAGAAGACCGTGACGCTGGCGGAGTTGCTGCCGCTGGCGTTCGATCAGAGCCACATGGCGAAAGACTGAGCCCTTGGATGCACGTGCGATCATTGCGGCCCTGCGCGACGGGCGGGGCGCCTCGGCGGAGGAGATGGCGTGGTTCGCCAACGGTTTGGCGAGCGGGCATGTGAGCGACGCGCAGGCCGGGGCGTTTGCGATGGCGGTGCTGTTGAAGGGGTTGAGGCCGGAGGAACGGACGGCGCTGACGCTGGCGATGCGGGACAGTGGCGATACGTTGAAATGGGCGCTTGATGGGCCGGTGATCGACAAGCACTCGACCGGCGGGGTGGGCGATTGCGTGAGCCTGGTATTGGCGCCGGCGCTGGCGGCTTGCGGGGGCTATGTGCCGATGATCTCGGGCCGGGGGCTGGGCCATACCGGCGGGACGCTCGACAAGCTGGAGGCGATACCGGGGCTGCGCACCGATCTGAGCGAGGCACAACTTTACCAAATCGTTAACGCCGCGGGGTGCGCGATTGTCAGCGCGACGGGGCAGGTGGCCCCGGCGGACCGCCGGCTTTACGCCATCCGCGACGTGACCGCGACGGTGGAAAGTCTCGACCTGATCACCGCGTCGATCCTGTCGAAGAAGCTGGCCGCCGGGCTGGATGGCCTTGTGCTTGACGTGAAGTGTGGCACAGGCGCCTTTATGAAGCGTAAAGAGGACGGCCGCGCGCTGGCAGAGGCGCTGGTGGAGACCTCGAACGCCGCCGGGTGCCAGACGAGCGCGGTGATTTCCGACATGAACCAGCCGCTGGCCCCGGCGCTGGGCAACGGGCTGGAAGTGGCCTGTGCGATGCGGGTGCTGACCGGGCAGGAGGAGGGGCCGCTGGGGCGGCTGACCGCCGTGCTGGGCGGCATGGCGCTGGCCGGTGCTGGGCTGGCGACGGATGCCGAGGCGGGCGAGGCGAAGATACGCGCCGTGCTGGCCGATGGACGCGCGGCCGAGCGGTTCGGGAAGATGGTGGGCGCGATGGGCGGGCCGCTGGGCTTTGTCGAGCGCTGGGCGTGGTTCTTGCCGGAGGCGACTGTGATCCGGGAGTTCAAGGCAGACCAGGCGGGCTACATCGCCGCGATGGATGGCGAGACGATGGGCCTTGCCGTGATCGAGCTGGGCGGCGGGCGGCAGGTGGAAAGCGACGTGATCGAGCCGAGCGTGGGGCTGTCGGATATCCTGCCGCTGGGCGCGGAGGTGGCGGAGGGGCAGCCCGTGCTGCGCATCCATGCCGCGCGGGCCGAACATGCCGATCGGGCGGAGGCGATGCTGCGCCGGGCGATCACCATCGGCGCGAGCGCGCCGGAGGTGCCGCCGCTGGTGCATGAGAGGGTCGGCTGATGGCGCGGGTGTTCCTGATCGTGATGGATTCCGTCGGCATCGGCGGGGCGGCGGATGCGGGCGATTTCTTCAACGCCGGCGCGCCGGATACGGGGGCCAACACGGTCGCCCATATCGCGCAGGCCAGGTCGGGGCTGAAGATGCCCGCGCTGGATGCGCTGGGGCTGGGGGCGGCGGTGGAGCTGGCCTCGGGCACGATGGCGCCGGGGCTGGGGGCCGCGCCGCAGGGCCTTTGGGGCGCGGCGAGCGAGGTGTCGAAGGGGAAGGATACGACCTCGGGGCATTGGGAGTTGGCGGGGCTGCCGGTGCCGTTCGACTGGCATTACTTCCCGGATGAGGAGCCGGCCTTTCCCGAGGAGGTGACCGCGGCAGTGATGCGCGCGGCGGGCACCGAAGGGATCCTGGGTAATCGCCATGGGTCGGGCACCGTGATCATGGAAGAGCTGGGCGCCGAGCATGTGCGGACGGGCTGGCCCATCTGCTATACCTCGGCCGACAGCGTGTTCCAGATCGCCGCGCATGAAGAGCATTTCGGGCTGGCGCGGTTGCAGGCGCTGTGCGAGGCGGTCGCGCCGATGCTGCACGAGATGCGAGTGGGGCGGGTGATTTCCCGGCCCTTCGTGGGCAATGCGGAGACGGGGTTCCGGCGGACGGGCAACCGGCATGATTATGCGATGGCGCCGCCGGGGCGGACGCTGTGCGACTGGGTGAAGGATGCCGGGGGCCGGGTGCATGCGATCGGCAAGATCGGCGACATCTTCTCGATGCAGGGGATCGACGACGTGGTGCGCGGGACGGATGCCGAGCTGATGGGGCATCTGGCAGGCGCGCTGGAGAAAGCGGAAGAGGGGAGCCTGACCTTTGCCAATTTCGTGGAGTTCGACGCGCTTTACGGCCATCGGCGGGATGTGGACGGCTATGCCGCCGCGCTGGAATGGTTCGACGGGGAGATCGGGGCGCTGCTGCCGACCCTGCGGGATGGCGACGTGATGCTGATCACCGCCGATCATGGCAATGACCCGACCTGGGCCGGGACGGACCACACCCGCGAGCGGGTGCCCGTTATGGTGGCGGGCCGGGGCAAGGGCGAGCTTGGGCAGGTGGCGTTCGTCGACGTGGCGGCGAGCGTGGCGACCTACCTGGGGCTGGAGGAGTGCGGCCCGGGGCAGAGTTTTCTGACCCCGGCGAAGGCCTGACGGCGGCATCTGGCGTTGCCCTTGGGCCGAGATTGCGGGAAAAGGCCCCGCAGACAGCCAGAGAGGGACCGGAGATGAAAGAGCACCTGACCGTCGTGACGCACCCGCTTGTGCAGCACAAGCTGACCCTGATGCGGGAGAAGACCACCTCGACCGCTGTCTTCCGGCAGTTGCTGCGCGAGATCAGCCAGCTTCTGGCCTACGAGGTGACGCATGAGCTGCCGATGACGACGCGGCGGATCGAGACGCCGCTGGAGGAGATGGACGCGCCGGTGCTGGACGGGCGCAAGCTGGCGCTGATCTCGATCCTGCGGGCCGGGAACGGGCTGCTGGACGGAATGCTGGAACTGATTCCCTCGGCCAGGGTCGGATTCGTCGGGCTGTACCGCGATGAGGAAACGCTGCAACCCGTTCAATATTATTTCAAGGTGCCGGAACTTCTGGGCGAGCGGCTTTCGATCGTCGTCGATCCGATGCTGGCGACCGGCAATTCCTCGGCCGCCGCGGTGGACCTGGTGAAGCAGGCCGGGGCCAAAGACATCCGATTCCTTTGCCTTTTGGCCGCTCCGGAAGGGGTTGCACGGATGAAGGAGGCGCATCCGGACGTGCCGATCGTGACCGCCGCGCTGGACGAGCGGCTGAACGAGCACGGGTATATTCTGCCGGGGCTCGGGGATGCGGGCGACCGCATGTTCGGCACGCAATAAGGGAAAGATGTTTACTAACACGGTTTTGTAAGGCAATCTCAACCCAGTTACTCTGGGGGTAATATGAGATTAGCAAGTGTGCTGGCGACGGCTGCCATCGTCGTGTCCTGCGGGTCTGGCATCGCCCAGGCGCAGATCAAGAAATCGGTTCCGGCGGAATTTCCGCCGGCCTCTTACACGGGTCGTCAATATGTCGACAGCACCGGATGCGTGTTCATCCGGGCCGGCGTTGACGGCGCGGTGAACTGGGTGCCACGGGTCACGCGCGGACGACAACAGGTCTGCGGGATGCAACCGACGTTGTCGGGAACACAGATTGCTGCGGCGCAGGCGCCGCGGGCAACCGCCCCGGTGACGCAACCGGCCCCCGCGGCCAAGGCCCAGCCGGCGCGCAAGCCCGCCCCGGCGAGCACGACGACGACGCTCTACCGCTCGGCCCCGCCGCCGCAGCCGGTGGCGCCCAAGCCGGCCACGGCGCCGGTTGTGGCGACCGCGCCCAAGCCTGCGGCCAAGCCGCGGCGGGTGGTCGATTCGAACTGTGCCAACATGAGCCCGATGTCGCAGCAATACATCAACTCGACGACCCGCTACACGATCCGCTGCGGACCGCAGAGCGCGCCGCACGTGACCGAGCGGGCGACGGCGAGTGCCAATGCCACGATCTATCAGCCGGGCGCCGTGCCGGGGAACGTGTCGGCGACCTATCGCACCGGCGGCACCTATGCCGGCGCGACGCGGGTGGCGCCCAAACATGTCTACGCCAACCAGAAGGCCAGCACCGAGGGGGTCTATGTGCCCGAGGGTTATGTCTCGGTATGGGAGGATGACCGGCTGAACACCCGCCGGGCGCATCAGACCTTTGCCGGCAAGGCGCAGATGGAGCAGCGCTGGACCAAGACCACGCCGCGCCGCCTGATCGAGCCGAAGGTGGGGCCGGTGGTGACGCAGGCGGATGTCGCCGTGCAGTACCAGTACCCGGTGGCGATGAGTTTTGCCCAGCAGCAGGCCAAGCCGAAGGTAGCGGTGTCGACCCGGGGGCAGACGCCGAAGGCCGCGCCGAAACCGGCGACGACCGTCGCCGCGACGCCCAAGGTCGAGACGCGCGCGGCGAGCCATCGCTACGTGGAACTGGGCAACTTCAGCGACCCCGACCACGCCAAGCGGACGGCGCAGAAGCTGGCCAATTCCGGCCTGCCGGCGCGGATGGGCAAGGTGACCCACAAGGGCAAGACCTACACGCTGGTCATGGCCGGCCCGTTCGAGACGCAAGGTCAGCTCGACAGCGGCCTGGCGCGGGTGCGCGGCATGGGCTTCTCGCAGGCGAGCCTGCGGAAGTAAGCGCCACGTCTTTGAGAGATCGGAAGGCGGTACCGGAGACGGTGCCGCCTTTTTTGTCGAGACCATGAGGGCTCGGGCCATCCCTTTGCGTTTCGTGTTGCAAGTCGAGGAGGAACTTCTTGTGAGCTTGACGGTATGTCCAGGGACGTCTTCCGAAGAGATCTTCGGGAGCCTTCTGCTTTGACAGTCGGCTCGGCGAGACTCAGTGGTCATTGCGTTCCGACGGTGAAAAGCCGCGCATCGACGGGCCGTGGTGCGGCGAACCAACGTTGTCAGCTGCCGCTTTATACCCGCCAAGTACATCCATCCTTCGTACGTGGCGCTCCAACCGCCAAATCGCCGTGCCGTCGGGACGGCCCGTCGATGCGCGGCGGGCTTCGCCCTTGATTCCGCGCAGGCGCTTCACGGATATGTCCGCAATGGGCTCGGAACGGACACTGCGCTTCTCGCTTGAAAACCTTTCGTTTACACCAAGGGATGCAAAGGGCTGGGGGCTTTGGCGGCGGGTTGCATTCCGCGCGGATACCGTGGCCGCGGCTTCGGTCTAGCCGCCGCAGATCGCCTGCAGCCTGAGCCAGTCGGAATCGCTCAGCAGGGCGGGCGGGGCTTCGGCGGCGAAGGGGTCGGCCTCGATCAGGCCGACGGTCGTCTCGCCGGTCTTGTCGCGCGCATAGGCATAGGGCGTGGCGCGGACCGACCATGAGGTGAACCCCTCGAGCAGGGTTTCGGTGTCGAGCGGCATGTCGGGCCGGGTGAGCAGCGTCTCGGCATAGGCCTTCAGCGTGCCCTCATCCATCTCGCCGGTGGTGAGAAGGCGGAAGCTGGCCCAGACCGAGCTGGCCTCGAGCAGCTGGGCCAGCGGGTCTGTCTGGCGGGCCCGCAGCCGTTCGGCGACGAGGTAGCCGGCGACGACATCGGGCTCGTCGTAGCTTTCGACCAGCGGGCGGCCGATCAGGATGGTGGAGCCGGGCAGGTCGACGGTGCCCTCGACGCCGTCGCGCATGACCTCGAGATGGCCGGGGCCCCTGGGCCCGGGGATGCGGCGGGCCAGGTTATCGAGGGCGGCGCGGCCTTCGGGGGTGGAACAGGGCGGCCCGGTTTCCTGCTGGATATGGCGGAAGAGGGCGGCGCCGATCTCGGCCCGCTTGACCTGGGGCACGACGGTGACGGCATGCCGGCGCACGGCCTGTGGCAGCCAGAAGACCGCGCCGGCCGCGACCACGGCGAGGACCGCCAGGAAGATGAAGAGGCGCAGCCGGCCGGGATGGGGCCGGCGGCGTTCGATCGCCGTGCAGAGCTTTTCGATGGCGGCGATCATGTCCTTCTCGTCATCGGCGAGTTCGAGGGTTTCGCCCGGGTCGCCATCGGGGTGGTAGATGGCGGGGCGTTTTCCGGGGTTGGCGCGTTCGACGGCGGCAAGCGACCAGTGGGTCAGGGGGCGTTCCTGCATGTCGCTGATCACCAGCGTGGCATCGCCGATCGAGACGATGACCTCGGTGCGCTGGGCATCGGGGGTGGGGCGCCACAGGCCCGAGGCTTCCAGCCGCTGGTATTCCTTGAGTGCCGTCATGGCGTTATGGGCCTGCTCTGCCTTTTCAGAAGACCTTAGCACGGGGGGATGGCGGGCGGCAATTGCCCGCTGACATCGGCGGTGTCGGTGATTCGATGGTTAACGGCGAGGATTTGAAGGGAATGCGACGTCGGTATCACGTCGGTATTTTGTCGGTATCGCGTCGGTATTGATGTCCGTGGGGGTGCGGGTTCATGTGGCGCGCGGTGCGCAACGCGCAAGATGTGGGGTGGGGCGCAACAGCGTGTCGGGATGCCCCGCGTCCCGGGCTTGATCCGGGATCTCTGGCGGTGGGAGGGGCCGGGGCGATGAAACGGCCGGGCGGTGCCCGTCACGCCAGAGGCGTGCCGCCTAACCATGGCGCACCTTTGGCGCGACTTTATTCCGGGCGGGGATCCGAAGGGGCCGGGTCTACTCCGCCAGCCCTTCCTTCAGCGCCTGCCGCAGTTCAAACTTCTGGATCTTGCCGGTCGAGGTTTTGGGCAGTTCGCGGAAGATCACCTTCTTGGGCGTCTTGAACCCGGCCAGCCGCTCGCGGGTGAAGGCGATGAGGTCTTCCTCGGTGACGGTGGCGTCTTCCTTGACCTCGACGAAGGCGCAGGGGACTTCGCCCCACTTCTCGTCGGGTTTGGCGACGACGGCGCAAAGGAGGACGGCGGGGTGTTTCATCAGCACGCCTTCGACCTCGATCGAGCTGATGTTCTCGCCGCCGGAGATGATGATGTCTTTCGCGCGGTCGGCGATGCGGAGGTAGCCGTCGGGGTGCTGGAGGGCGATATCGCCGGAGTGGAAATAGCCGCCGCGGAAGGATTCCCCGGTGGCCTCGGGGTTCTTGAGATAGCCTTTCATGACCGAGTTGCCGCGGATCATGATCTCGCCCTGGGTCGTGCCGTCCATCGGGATTTGCGACATGCTTTCGGCTTCCATCGCCGTGATGTCCTCCATCATCGGCATGAGCACGCCGGTGCGGGCCTTGATGGCGTAGCGTTCCTCGTCGGGCTCGTCGTTCCAGCGGTTTTGCCAGACGCATTCGGTGACGTGGCCGTAGGTTTCGGTGAGGCCGTAGACCTGCGTGACGTTGAAGCCCAGCGGTTCGATCGCGGCCAGCGTAGCGGCGGGGGGCGGGGCGCCGGCGGTGAAGACCTCGACGATGTGGTCGAACTCGCGCCGGTCGGCGGGTTTGGAATTGACGATGGTGTTGAGCACGATGGGCGCGGCGCCGAAATGGGTGACTCCTTCGTCGGCGATGGCGTCGTAGATGTTCTTCGCCGTGATGTCGCGGCAGCAGATGACGGTGCCGCCGACCATGGGCGCGGCCCAGGTGTGGTTCCAGTTGTTGCAATGGAAGAGCGGCACGATGGTGAGGTACTTGGCGCCGCGGGGGATGGGCCAGCTGACGGCGGTGCCCATGGTCATGAGGTAGGCGCCGCGGTGGTGGTAGACGACGCCCTTGGGCCGGCCGGTGGTGCCGGAGGTGTAGTTGAGCGCGAGGCTTTCCCATTCGTCCTGCGGCATGACCCAGTCGAAGGTGGGTTCGCCGGTGGCGAGGAGGTCGTCGTAGGTCATGTGGTCGCCGCTGGCGGGGATGCCGGCGACAGGGTCGGGGACCTCGATGATCTTCGGGCCGGGGCCGTCCATCTTCTCGATGGCTTCGAGGGCGACGGGGATGAGGGCGCTGTCGATGAGGGCGATCTTCGCCTCGCCATGGCCGAAGATGTAGGAGACGGTGTCGGATTCGAGCCGGGTGTTGATGGCGTTGAGCACGGCGCCGCAGGCCGGGACGCCGAAATGCGCCTCGGCATGGGCGGGGATGTTGGGCAGGAGGGTGGCGACGACGTCGCCCGGCTCGACGCCCAGCTTGGTCAGGGCCGAGGCGAGGCGGGTGCAGCGCTCGTAATACTCGGTATAGGTCTTGCGGAAACTCTTGTAGACGAGCGCCTCGTCATCGGGGAAGAGACGGGCGGCCCGGCGCAGGTGCGACAGCGGTGTGAGCGGCACAAAGTTCGCCGCGTTCTTCTCGAGGCCGGTTTCGTCCTTCATCCATCCCATGGCGCGCTCCTCCTTCGCTGCAGGTGTCAGACCAGGGATATTGCCGATTTGAGGCGGCAAAGCAAAGGGTTTGGTTTGGGGAAGCCGGCTTTGGGCGCTGCCCGGCGCCGCGCCGTTGGCGCGGCTTTGTGCCGGGCGGGGGAGCGTTCGGCTTCCACTGTCGGTCGGCCTTCGGTAGCGTATCGCGCATGATCATCTCGCCCGGGCGCAATTACATCTTCGTCCATATCCCCAAGACCGGGGGCACCTCTCTGGCGCTGGCGCTGGAGGGGCGGGCGATGAAGGATGACCTGTTGATCGGGGATACGCCGAAGGCAAGGAAGCGGCGGGGGCGGGTGAAGGGCGTGGCCTCGGCCGGGCGGCTTTGGAAGCACTCGACCTTGCGGGATATCGACGGGCTGGTGAGCCGGGCGTTCATCGCGGAGGCTTTTGTCGTGACGCTGGTCCGGAACCCGTGGGACCGGGTGGTGAGCTATTATCACTGGCTGCGGGGGCAGGCGTTCGATCATCCGGCGGTGGGGCTGGCGAAGGCGCTGGAGTTCAGCGCGTTCCTGAACCATCCGCAGACGCGGGCGAGCCTGAAGGCCAACCCATACGGGAGCTACGTGCAGGTGCCGGAGGGCGGGGAGCGGTGTGACCGGTTCATCCGGCTGGAGGCGTTCGAGGCGGATGCCGCGCCTTTGTGGGCGCATCTCGGGTTCCGGCTGGCGTTGCCGCATTTCAATGCGTCGGAGCGGGGCGAGGCGTACCAGGAGTATTATTCGGCGGCTGATTCGGCGCTGGTGGAAGAGCTCTGTGGCGAGGATATCGCGCGGTTCGGCTACGCGTTTTCCTGAAATATCGTTTCTGTTTAAGTTCTTGTGATCATGTTGCCGGGCGATTGTCGCGCCTGATGGGACAATGCCTCATTTCCGCCCCATTTCCGGCAAACGAGCGCCTCAGGTGTGGCCCGATCATTAACCATGACACCGCAGCCGGCGAACCACCGGCACCATGATTGGAAGAAGCACATGTTCGGAAGCATCACTGCGCTCAATCAGGAAAGCACGGCCGGGGCGACCGCCCCGCGGACAGAGGAGGCCGGGCCGGTCATGTCGGGCCTCGTGTCGGGCACGTCGGTCGCCACGGCGATGGGCTGGCGCCCGGTGGAGGCGGTGGTTGCGGGCGACAGGGTTCTGACCTTCGATGCCGGGCTGCAGGCGGTGACGCAGGTGACGCGGCACCCGTTCTGGCAGGAGGCGGGCCCGTGCCCCGAATGTTTCTGGCCGATCGAGGTGTCGGAAGGGGCGCTGGGCAACCGCGAGGTGATGCACCTTCTGCCGCAACAGACGATCATGGTGGAGAGCGATACCGCCGAAGACCTTTACGGAGATCCGTTCTCCCTCATTCCCGCCGAAGCGATGGACGAGTTGACCGAGAGCCGCCGGGTGCCCCCGCAGGATGGCTTCGAGGTCGTCCGCCTGCATTTTGCAACCGAGCAGGTGGTGTTTGCACGGAACGGCTTGCTGTTCCTGTGCCCGTCCTCGCGCGACATGGTCACGGCGGTCTGGGACGCGCCGCAGGATCCGCTTTACGCGATCCTGCCACTGGACGAGGCGCGTTTCCTTGCCACACGGATCGAGGCCGAGGCGGCGGAGGCCGCCGGAGCCGAGACCGAGGGTTGCATGGCGGGCCTGCCGGCCTGAGTTTCTCGGGCCGGACAAGAGAAACCGCGCAAGGCGAGGGCCTTGCGCGGTTTTTCGTTGTCTCGGGTGGCCTGACGGATCAGGCGGCTTCGTCTTCCGACGCGGTGCCGAAGCGGGCGTAGAAGGTCTGGTTCTTCTCGGCCAGCTCGCGCAGCAGGTCGGGGGTGGTGAAGCGGGGGCCGAATTTCTCGGTCAGCTGGTCGCAACGCTCGGCGGCGTAAGGCGCCCCGATGATGTCGAGCCACGAGAACGGGCCGCCCGACCAGGGGGCGAAGCCCCAGGCGAGGATGGCGCCGACATCGCCTTCGCGGATGTCTTCCAGCACGCCTTCCTCCAGCGCGCGGACCGCTTCGAGCACCTGGGCGAACATCAGGCGATGCTGCACCTCGATGAGGTCGGGCTGTTCGGCGGCGCGGGGGTATTTCTCGGCCAGACCGGGCCAGTAGCCCTGGCGTTTGCCCTTCTCGTCGTAGTCGTAGAAGCCCGCCTTGGATTTGCGGCCCAGGCGCCCTTCGCCTTCCATCCAGAAGATGACCTCGTCGACGGCCTCGTCGGGGTAGTCGTCGCCCATCGCCGCCTTGGTGGCGCGGGCGATCTTGGCGCCGAGGTCGATGGAGGTTTCATCGACGAGTTGCAGCGGCCCCACGGGGAAGCCCAGCTGGCGCGCCGCGTTGTCGATGAGCGCGGGGGCGACGCCCTCGGCCACCATGCGGATGCCCTCGTTGATGTAGGGGATGATGCAGCGGTTGCAGTAGAAGAAGCGCGCATCGTTCACCGCGATCGGGGTCTTGCGGATCTGGCGGACATAGTCGAGCGCCTTGGCCACGGCACGGGGGCCGGTCTCTTTCCCCTTGATGATCTCGACCAGCATCATCTTTTCGACGGGCGAGAAGAAGTGGATGCCGATGAACTGGTCGGGGGTGTCCGACGCCTTGGCCAGCTCGGTGATCGGCAGGGTCGAGGTGTTAGTGGCGAAGATGCAATCCTCGCCCACGTTGGCCAGCGCCTGCTTGGTGACCTCGGCCTTCACCTTCGGATCTTCGAACACCGCCTCGATGATCAGGTCGCAGCCGTCGAGCGCCGCGTAATCGGTGGTGGCGGTGATGAGGTCGAGGGCGGCGGTCTTCTTCTCTTCGGTCGCCTTGCCGCGCTTGATGCCCTTGTCCATGTAGTCGGCGGTGTAGGATTTGCCCTTGTCGGCCGCTTCCTGTTTCTGGTCGATCAGCACGACCTGCATGCCGGCCATGGCCGAGACGAGGGTGATGCCCGCGCCCATCATGCCGGCGCCGAGCACGCCGACCTTCTTGACCTTCTGATCCGGCACGTCGGGGCGGTTGGCGCCTTTTTCCAGCGCTTCCTTGTTGACGAAGAGCGAGCGGATCATGGCCGAGGAGGACGGGTTCATCAGGACATTGGTGAACCAGCGCGCCTCGATCTTCAGAGCGGTGTCGAAGGGCACGAGCGCGCCTTCATAGACGGCGGAGAGGAGGGCCTTGGCGGCGGGGAAGGCGCCTTGCGTTTCCTTGTTCACCATGGCCGAGGCGCCGACGAAGGTCATGAAGCCCGCCGGGTGGTAGGGGGCGCCGCCGGGCATTTTGTAGCCCTTCTCGTCCCACGGCTTGACGATCTGCGGCTCGGAGAGGACCCATTCCTTGGCCTTGTCGAGCAGTTCCTCCGGGGCCACGACCTCGTCGACGACGCCGGCGGATTTGGCTTTCTTGGGGTCGTTCAGCTTGCCCTGCAACAACAGCGGGCTCGCCGCCATCGCGCCCAGCTTCCGCACCAGCCGCGTGGTGCCGCCCGCACCGGGGAAGATGCCGACCATGATCTCCGGCAGGCCGATCTTGGCCTTTGGGTTGTCGGCGGCGAAGATGCGGTGGCAGGCAAGCGGGATTTCGAGGCCGATACCGAGCGCCGTGCCGGGGAGGGCGGCGGCGATGGGCTTGCCGCCCTTGTTCTTGTCGTCCATCCCCGCGCGCTCGATCTTGCGCAGGATCCCGTGCATGTTCATCAGCCCCTCGAAGAGGCCCTTGGCCGGCTCGTCGCCCGCCATGTCCTTCATTTTCGAGATGACGTTGAGGTCCATGCCGCCGGCAAAGGTGCCGTCCTTGCCCGAGGTGATGACGATGCCCTTGACCGCGTCATCGGCCAGCGCGTCGTCGATCAGCCCGTCGAGCACGGGCCAGGCTTCCATGGTCATCACGTTCATGGACTTGCCTTCGGTGTCCCAGGTGATGACGGCGACGCCATCGGCGCCTTTTTCCATCGTGAAATCAGTCATTTGGTCTGTCTCCTATTCACCAGCCATGCAGGCCGCTGCTTCGGCCGGGTGCCGGGTTGAAAGTTCGTCGCGGATCTCGGTCAGGATCCGGCCCAAGAGGTTCTGGCCGGGCCAGTCGGCCACGGGGGTTTGCGCGGCGGTGTCGGCGTCGAGGCCGATGCCCCAGATCACGTCCATCGGGCTGGCTTCGGCCAGGGGCTTCGGCGCGGTCTGGAAGAGCTTGCGCCGGAGGCCCTTGTTCTGGTCGAACTTGGCGAGGTTGATCTCCCGGACGAGGGCATAGCGGCCATTGGCCCATGTCGCCTCGTCAAAGCCCTTTACCGTGCGGCCGAGCGCCTTTTGCTTGCCCGGGTCCTGTGCGGCGAGAATCTGGCTCGCGGTGTCCCGGTCATTGAACATCAGGGCCTTGCCGTACATCATCGCCTGTTCAGCGCAGTTGAATTCGACCTCCCACAGGGAAATCCGGCAGGGCTGCCATTGGCTGAACGGCCCTGACCAGAAGAAGTGATATCCCTGCGGGGTGGTCAAATCGCCTATACCCGCTCGATGATGGTGGCGGCGCCCATGCCGGAGGCGACGCAGAGCGTGGCGAGGCCGGTTTCCTTGTCGGAGCGTTCCAGCTCGTCGAGCAGCGTGCCGAGGATCATCGCGCCGGTGGCGCCCAGCGGGTGGCCCATGGCGATGGCGCCGCCGTTGACGTTGACCTTCGCATGGTCGACGTCGAAGGCCTGCATGAAGCGGAGCACGACCGAGGAGAATGCCTCGTTCACCTCGAAGAGGTCGATGTCGGAAAGCTCCATGCCGCTGTCTTTCAGCGCCTTTTGGGTGGCGGGCACGGGGCCGGTCAGCATGATGGTCGGATCGGTGCCGATCTTGGTGGACTGGCGGATGCGGGCGCGGGGTTTGAGCCCGTATTTCTCGCCGAACGCCTTGGAGCCGATGAGCAGGCCGGCCGAGCCGTCGACGATACCCGACGAGTTGCCGGCGTGGTGAATGTGCTCGATCTTCTCGAGGTGGGGGTATTTCAGTTTCGCCACCGCGTCGAAGCCGGGCATGTTCTCGCCCATGTCCTTGAAGGACGCCTTCAGCGCGCCGAGCGACTGCATGTCGGTGCCGGGGCGCATGTATTCGTCGCGGTCGAGAATGGTCAGGCCGTTCTGGTCCTTCACCTCGACGATGGACTTGGCGAAGCGCTTGTCCTCCCACGCCTTGGCGGCGCGGTTCTGGGATTCCACGGCGAAGGCGTCGGCGTCATCGCGGGAGAAGCCGTATTCGGTGGCGATGATGTCGGCCGAGATGCCTTGCGGGACGAAGTAGTTCTCCATCGCGACGGTCGGGTCGACGGCCACGGCGGCCCCATCGGAGCCCATGGCCACGCGGCCCATCATCTCGACGCCGCCGGCGATGTAGCCGTCGCCGCCGCCGCCCTTGATCTGGTTGGCGGCCAGGTTCACGGCCTCCAGCCCGGAGGCGCAGAAGCGGTTGATGGCGAGGCCCGGGATCGCCTCGTCGAGCTCGGAGGCGAGCACGGCGGTGCGGGCAAGGCAGCCGCCCTGTTCCATCACCTGGGTGACATTGCCCCAGATCACGTCTTCGACGGCATGCCCGTCGAGCCCGTTGCGGTCTTTCAGCGCGTTCAGCACCTGGGCGCTGAGGCGCACGGCGGTCACCTCGTGCAGGGCGCCGTCCTTGCGGCCCTTGCCGCGGGGGGTGCGCACCGCGTCGTAGATATATGCGTCAGCCATGAGGTCTCCTTTCTCAGGCCCGGTCGGCAGGGCTGCCGGGCATCAGGTCGTAGGGGTGTTTCCAACCCGGCGTGTTCTCGATGTTCGAGAGCCACCGGTCGATTTCGGGCCAGTCCTTGCGGTCGAAGCCGAAGGGCTCGGGGTAGAAGAGGTAGGCGCAGCAGGACATGTCGGCATTGGTGATGCCGTCGCCGACGATCCAGTCGCGGCCCTGCAAATGGGCGTTCAGGACGGCATAGGCGGCCTTGAGGCGGCCCTGCATGAAGCCGATCACGTCGGCCGGGCGCTTGTCCTCGGGCAGGAAGTTCATCAGGAACCGGGTCATGCCGGCCTGGCTCGACATCTTGTGATTGTCCCAGAAGACCCAGCGCAGCACCTCGTAGCGCTCGGCCTCGTCGCGGCCGCCGAACTTGCCGGTCTTGTCGGTGACGTATTGCTGGATCACGCCAGACTGCGAGGTGCGGAAGTCACCATCGACCAGCACGGGCGCCTCGCCCATCTCGTTGATCTCGCTGCGGTAGATGTCGGAGCGGGTCTCGCCGCCGAAGAAGTCGACCTTGACCGGCTCCCAGTCGAGGCCGGAGAGTTCGAGGGCGAGCGCCGCCTTGTAGGCGTTGCCGCTTTCGCCGAAGCAGTAGAGTTTCATGGTCATGGCGCGGTCCTCCCGTGCGTTGCGCGTGTGGTGGGTGTCGGAGTTGGATATTTTGGCCAAGAAGAAGCCGGGGCGTGGCACTTCGATTTCTTCTTGGCGAAAATATCCCCGCCGGAGGCTCCTGCCCGTGCGGCCGGGCGCGGCGGGTCAGGGTTTGGCGGTGAATGAGCGGGAAATCAGCTCCTTCATGATTTCGTTGGTGCCGCCGTAGATGCGTTGCACGCGGGCGTCGGCCCACATTTCGGCGATGTCGTATTCGGCCATGTAACCATAGCCGCCGTGAAGCTGGACGCATTCGTCGAGCACCTCGAACTGGGTGTCGGAGATCCAGTATTTCGCCATGGCGGCCTTTTCGACGGAAAGCTCGCCCTTCAGGTGTTCGGAGATGCATTCGTCGAGGAAGGCGCGGGCGACCTTGGTCTTGGTCAGGCATTCGGCCAGTTTGAAGCGGGTGTTCTGGAACTGCATGATCGGGCCGCCGAAGGCCTGGCGTTCGTTGGCATAGGCGATGGTGCGTTCGACGCCGCCTTCGAGGGCGCCCTGGGCGCCGCAGGCGATGATGAGGCGTTCCTGGGGGAGTTGCTGCATCATCTGGATAAAGCCGCGGCCCTCTTCGCCGCCGAGGATGTTCTCGGGCGGGACGGCCACATCGTCGAAGAAGAGCTCGGAGGTGTCGGCGGAGTGGAGGCCGGATTTCTCGAGGTTGCGGCCGCGGGAGAAGCCCTCGGCGCCCTCGGTTTCGACGGCGACCAGCGAGATGCCCTTGGCGCCCTGCGACGGGTCGGTCTTGGCGGCGACGAGGATCAGGTCGGCGTGCTGGCCGTTGGTGATGAAGGTCTTCTGGCCGGAGAGCCGGTAGACGTTGCCGTCGCGCAGCGCCTTGGTCTTCATGCCCTGAAGGTCGGAGCCCGCGGCGGGTTCGGTCATCGCCAGAGCGCCCACCATCTCGCCCGAGACCATCTTCGGGAGCCAGCGTTTCTTCTGCTCCTCCGAGCCGTAGGCGAGGATGTAATGGGCGACGATGCCGGAATGGATCGGGTTGCCCCAGCTGGCGAGGTTGGCGCGGGACTGTTCGATGCAGATCACCGCCTCGTGGCCGAAATCGCCGCCCGCCCCGCCGTATTCCTCGGGGATGGAGGGGCACAGCAGGCCCAGCTCGCCCGCCTGGTTCCAGGTGTCGCGATCCATGATGCCGGCCTTGCGCCAGCGGTCGAAATGGGGCTGCCATTCATCGGTGATGAATTTCGCCGTCATCTCGGAGAGCATCTGGTGCTCGTCGGTCATCCATGCGGATCGGGTCTGGTGCATGTCTTTCATCGGATCACTCGGTCCCTTGGGTTGTGCCGCCTTCGGAAAAGTCCACGCCCTCGAAATCCGGATAGGTGGTTTCGAGGATGCCGACCTGTTGCACGTCGTCGATGCGGACGAGGTACCAGGCGTCGTCGTCCTGGAAGGCCAGCGTCACGGTGTCGGAGCGCCGGGTCTCGTCCTGCCCGTCGAGGCGGATATATGCGGTGGTCGGGATCAGCACGTAGACGCGGCCCGCGGCGGTTTCCCCGACCGTGGCCGAGGCCAGGTCGATCCGGTACTCCTCGATCGCGGCGGATTTCATCGCCTCGGTCAGCGCCTCTTTCATGGCCGACAGAACCTGCGCCTCGGTGATCTCGTAGGTCTCGGCCGTGGTTGCGAGGATCCCGGGCGGGATCACGGTGAACACCGCGTCGATATCGCCCTGCTCGAAGGCCGCCTCGAAGCTGTCGATGCGCGCCTGCAGGCCGGCCTGTTCGGCCGGCGTCAGGTCGCGGGCCAGGGCGGGCGCGGCCAGCAGCAGAAGACAGGCGGCGAGCAGCCGCAGGGCGGGGCGGAGGATCATCGCTTGCGCGCCTCGAGGTCGGAGTTGAAGAGCCGCAGCCGGTGGCCGAACGTGTCTTCGTCGATCACGCTGTCGAAATTCTCGAAGAGGAAGGAAAGCGCCTCGCCTTCGTCGAGCCCCGCTTCGGATGCGAATTTCTTCAGACGCCTGTAGGCGTCCTCGGTCATCGCGGCGTTGAAACGGCGCGTCAGACGGAATCGTTTCGGCATCTTTCCTCCCCTCGAGATGGTCCCGTAGGGTGGGTGTCAACCCACCCCCCGGATCAGAACAGTTCGGCCTCCAGCTCCATCACCGGGTCGGCGCCGCTTTCGATGCGCTTGAGGTGCATCGCGGTCGCCGGCAGGCGGCGGGACATGTAATAGCGCCCCGTCTTGAGCTTGGCCTTGTAGAAGGCCTCGTCGGAGGTGCCGTTTTCCAGCGCCTCGTGTGCGACCTTGGCCATCTTCGCCCACATCAGGCCGATGCAGACATGGCCGAAAAGATGCATGAAGTCATACGAGCCCGCCAGTGCCGCGTTGGGGTTTTTCATGCCGTTCTGCATGAAGAACATACCCGCGGATTGGAGGTGCTTGGAGGATTCCTTGAGCGGGTCGAGGAAATCTTTCTTGAGCGCCTCGTTGTCCTCGTTCTCCTTGATGAAGGTTTTCACCATCTCGAAGAAGGCCATGACGTGCTTGCCGCTGTCGGCGGCGAGCTTGCGGCCGACGAGGTCGAGCGCCTGCACGCCGTTGGCGCCTTCGTAGATCATGGCGATCCGGGCGTCGCGGGCGAACTGGGACATGCCCCATTCCTCGATATAGCCGTGGCCGCCATAGACCTGCTGGGCGAGGATGGTCATGTCGAAGCCTTCATCGGTCATGAAGCCCTTGATGACCGGGGTCAGGAGCGAGATCAGCCCTTCGGCATCGGCGTCATCGGCGCGGTGCGAGCGGTCGATCATCTCGGCGCCCCAGAGCAGGAAGGCGCGGGCGCCCTCGACGAAGCTTTTCTGGTCGAGCAGGGCGCGGCGGATATCGGGGTGCACGATCAGCGGATCGGCCGGGCCGTCGGGGTTCTCGGTGCCGGTCACGGCGCGGCCCTGAAGCCGGTCCTTGGCGTATTCCAGCGCGTTCTGGTAGGCGGCTTCGGCCTGGGCGAGACCCTGCATGCCGACGCCGAGGCGGGCCTCGTTCATCATGGTGAACATGGCGCGCATGCCCTTGTGCTCTTCACCCAGCAGAAAGCCCGTCGCCCCGTCGTAGTTCATGACGCAGGTCGAGTTGCCGTGGATGCCCATCTTCTCTTCGATCTTGCCGCAGGAAACGCCGTTGCGCTCGCCGAGGCTGCCATCTTCCTTGACCATGAACTTGGGCACGATGAAGAGCGAGACGCCCTTGATGCCCTCGGGGCCGCCGGGGATCTTGGCCAGCACGAGATGGATGATGTTGTCGGCCATGTCGTGTTCGCCGGACGAGATGAAGATCTTCTGCCCGGTGATCTTGTAGCTGCCATCGTCCTGCGGTTCGGCCTTGGTGCGCATGAGCCCGAGATCGGTGCCGCAATGCGGCTCGGTCAGGTTCATGGTGCCCGTCCAGTCGCAGGAGGCCATCTTGGGCAGGTAGGTCTCTTTCTGCTGGTCGGAGCCGTGGGCGAGGATCGCCGAGGCGGCGCCGTGGGTGAGGCCCTGGTACATGGTGAAGGCCTGGTTGGCCGCCGAGAACATCTCGCCCACCGCGGTGCCGAGGATGTAGGGCATGTTCTGCCCGCCGTATTCCTCGGGGAGGTCGAGGGCCGTCCAGCCGCCGGCGCGCACCTCGTCGAAGGCGGCCTTGAAGCCCGTGGGGGTGCGGACGACGCCGTTTTCGAGCCTGCAGCCCTCGGTGTCGCCGACGACGTTCAGGGGCGTCAGGAGATCGCGGGCGAGCTTGCCCGCCTCTTCCAGCACGGCGCCGGTGAACTCGGCATCGAGCTCGGCATAGCCGGGCGTGCCGGACTGGGACACTTTCAGCATGTCATGCAGGATGAACTGCATATCCTTGGTGGGGGGCGTGTAGGTCGGCATGTGTCTCTCTCCCTTAGGTCCCTCGGGCGCCGGCCCGGTTGTCTACTCGGCGGCCTTCTTCTGCTGCCGGATCGAGGCGATCATCTTCTCGCCCCAGTTGATCTGGTCGCGCAGCTCCTCGATCGCCTCGTTGAGCTCGTCGCGTTGCTGGACGAGGTCGGAGAGGCGCTTCTCGGCAAGGCCGTAGGTTTCGGTCAGCTGTGTCAGCTGCTGGTCGCCCTTGTCGTAGAGGTCGAGCAGCTGGCGGATTTCCTCGAGGCTGAAGCCGAAGCGCTTGCCGCGCAGGATCAGCTTGAGGCGCGCACGGTCGCGCTTGGTGAACAGGCGCTTCTGCCCCACGCGGCGGGGGAAAAGAAGCTCTTTGGATTCGTAGAATCGCAGGGTGCGCGGCGTCACGTCGAAGGCGTCGCACATTTCGCGAATGCTCATCGTTTCGTCGGTCATCGGTTCGCTCGTTATCATTACGTCAACTTGGCAATACCTGCGCATCCCGGGCCACGGTTACAACAGGGATCCATGTTGACGTAACTACTACGTTGCGTCACTTTAAACTGACGTAAGATCAAGCAAGGGAAACAGGGGTTTGGCGAAATTTCGTTAGGAGGCGCGGCGGCGAAAACTTGCTGATTTGGCAGGATTTTGCCGTTCTGTACGCTTTCTGGCAGAGCGTATTCGGGCTTGTGCACGGGGCCGGGGTGCATAAGTCTTATGTTCATCTTCGCACCCGTTTCAGAGAGCCGAGGCCGCCCATGACCGACGACGACCTTTACGACAATCAGACCATTTCTTTCCTCGAGGAATTGTGGGGCGAGGGGTTCCTTTCGCCCGGCGGGCCGGACGAGGTGCGGCGCGTGCTGCACGGGGTCGACGTGTCGGGCAAGCGGGCGCTGGATATCGGCTGTGGCTCGGGGGCGTGCGTGGTGCTGATGGCGCATGACCTGGGCGCCGAGCACGTCACCGGCATCGACGTGGAAGAGCCGGTCTGTGCCGCCGCGCGGCGCCGGGCCGAGCTGGGCGGCGTGTCGAGCCGGGTGACCATCGAGAAGGTCGAGCCGGGGCCGTTCCCGTTTCCCGACGAAAGCTTCGACGTGGTCTTTTCGAAGGATTCGATCATCCACATCCCCGACAAGGCCGCGATGGCGAAGGACGCGTTCCGGATTTTGAAGCCCGGCGGCATGTTCGCGGCGTCGGACTGGCTGATCGGGCATGACGACGATCCCTCGCCGGAAATGGTGGAGTATATCAAGTCGGAGGACCTGGATTTCGCCATGGCCTCGCCCGCGACCTATGAGAAGGCGATGCGCGAGGCCGGGTTCGAGGATGTCGAGCTGGTGAACCGCAACCCGTGGTATGCGGAAGTGGCGGCCGAGGAGCTGGCGTGGCTCACCGGGGACGAGCGGCCGGGGCTGGAAGAGCGGCACGGCAAGGAATTCATCGGTCACCAGGTGGAGACCTGGACCAAGATGCTGCGTGTTCTTCAGAAGGGCGAGCATTGCCCGCACCACATTCGAGGCCGGAAGCCGGAGTGATGCCGGGGCGGTGGCGGTGGGTTGGCACCCACCCTACGCACGACGCGCTCCGGTCGTGATCCGGGGGCTCCGTCGGTGAGAAGGGCCGGGACGGAGGCCGTCAGGAGGTGAAGTTGCGCGCCACCTCGTCGCGGGTGTCGCGGAGTTCCTTCATGGCCTTTTCGAGCTGGGCGCGCTGGCGTTCGAGTTCCTCGAGCTTCTGGTCGGCCATCTCGACCCAGTTGCGCATCTGGGCCTCGGTGCCTTCTTCCTCGTAGATCTCGAGCCACTGGCGGATTTCCTCGAGCGCGAAGCCCCAGCGGCGGCCGCGCAGGATGAGGGTCAGCCGGGCCACTTCGCGGGGCCCGTAATAGCGGGAGCGCCCATCGCGTTCGGGACTGAGCAGTTCGATGTATTCGTAATAGCGCAGGGTGCGCGGCGTCACGTCGAACTTCGCGCACATTTCCTTGAATGTCAGTTGGCTTTCCGGCATCGCACAGGCTCCCCTTATCCGGGAAATTAGAACCATGCGCGCCGCAGGGCAACTGCCGGTCTTGCAGGTCGGGGCGGTTCGGGCTCATAAAGGGCGCGCCCGGGGGCGGACCACGGGGCAGGAAAGGGAGACGCATGGGCGTCGACAAGTCGAAAATCGCCGAGCAGTTCATCCAGGCCATCCCGCATTCGGATGCGCTGGGCATGAAGCTGACCCGGATCGAGGGCGGCCATGCCGAGATCGAGATGGCCTATGACGCGCGCTTCGTGGGCGACCCGAGGACGGGGGTGATTCACGGCGGCGCGGTGTCGGCGCTGATGGATACCTGCTGCGGGGCGGCGGCGCTGAGCCATCCCGATTGCGGCGGCTCGACCGCGACGATCGACCTGCGCATCGACTACATGCGCCCCGCGACGCCCGGCCAGCGCATCCGCGCCGAGGCCGAGTGTTTCCACGTGACCCGCACGGTGGCCTTCGTGCGGGCGAAGGCGATGGACGACGATGCCGACCGGCCCGTCGCCACCGCGACCGGCACCTTCACGACGGGGAAGACCTGATGGCGCGCGAGAAGCCCGAACCGGTTCAGGTGATCAAGCAGCGCCGCGACGCCGCGCTGCATGCGCTGGTGGACGGGGTGCCGTATATCCGGTTCCTCGGCATCGAGTTCGACCGGCGGGGCGACGAGCTGACCGCGATCATGCCGTTCAAGGAGACGCTGATCGGGAATCCGTCGCTTCCGGCGATCCATGGCGGCGCGACGGCGGCCTTCATGGAGATGGCGTCGATCATCGGGCTGAGCTGGTCGATGCTGTGGGACGAGATCGAAAGCGGGCGGATCGACCCCGAGAAGCTGGTGGGGGGCGATTTGCCCGACCTGCCCAAGACGATCAGCTTTACCGTGGATTACCTGCGATCGGGCCTGCCGCGCGACGCCTATGCGCGCGCCAAGGTGAACCGGTCGGGCCGCCGCTATGCCAGCGTGCATGTCGAGGCGTGGCAGGACAACCGCGCCCGGCCCTTTGCCCAGGCGACCGGGCATTTCCTGATGCCGCGCGGGGATGGCTGAGGCGGCACGGGCGATCACGCATGGCCGCGTGTTGCGGATCGCCCTTCCGATCCTGATTTCCAATGCCACCGTGCCCGTTCTGGGCCTGGTCGATACCGGCGTGGTTGGGCAAATGGGGTTGGCCGCACCGATCGGCGCCGTGGGGATCGGGGCGATCATCCTGACGGCGATCTACTGGATTTTCGGGTTCCTCAGGATGGGCACCACGGGCCTTGCGAGCCAGGCCCATGGCGCGGGGCAGACGGGGGAGGTGGCCGCACTTCTGACGCGCGCGCTGATCATCGGGCTGTCGGCGGGGATGATCCTGATCCTTTTGCAGCGACCGCTCTTCGACCTGGCGTTCCTGCTGTCGCCCGCAAGTGCCGAGGTCGAGACGCTGGCGCGGGACTACATGGCCATCCGGGTCTGGAGCGGGCCCGCGATGATCGCGCTCTTCGGGGTGACCGGCTGGATGATCGCGCTGGAGCGGACGGGCTCGGTGCTGGCGGTACAGGTGGCGATGAACGGGCTCAACATCGTGCTCGACCTGTGGTTCGTGCTGGGGCTCGACTGGGGCGTCACGGGGGTGGCCTGGGCCACGTTCATCGCCGAGTGGTCGGGGCTGGCGCTTGGCCTCTGGCTGTGCCGCGGGGCGTTTCGCGTGCCGGCCTGGCGCGACTGGCCGCGGGTGTTCGACCCGGTGCGGCTTCGCCGGATGGCGAGCGTGAACCGCGATATCCTGCTGCGGTCGCTGATGCTTGAGGCGGTGTTCGTGTCGTTCCTGTTTCTCGGCAGCGATTTCGGCGACGTGACGCTGGCCGCGAACCAGGTTCTGTTGCAGTTCCTGCACATCACAGCCAATGCGCTGGATGGGTTCGCCTTTGCCGCCGAGGCGCTGGTGGGGCAGGCCGTGGGGCGCCGCGATGCCGGGCTTTTGCGCCGCGGGGCGGCGCTGACGAGCCTTTGGGGCGTGATCATCGCGGCCGGGCTGGCGGTGGTATTCTGGGCCGGGGGCGGCATGATCATCGATTTGCTGGCCAAGGCGCCCGAGGTGCAGGAGGCGGCAAGGGTCTATCTTGGCTACATGGTTCTGGCACCCCTTCTGGGGGTGGCGGCGTGGATGCTGGACGGGATCTTCATCGGCGCGACGCGGGCCGACGAGATGCGCAACATGATGGTGATCAGCCTGGGGGCCTATGCCGTGACGGCGGCGCTTCTGGTGCCGGCGATAGGCAATCACGGGCTGTGGCTGGCGCTGCTGGTCAGTTTCGTGGCTCGGGGGGTGACGCTGGGGCTGCGTTACCCGGTGGTCGAGGCGGCGACGCGGGGCTGAGACGATCTTCAGGCAAAACCTGATTGTCCTTCAGCCGGGCGGGGGCGGTTTATGCGTTGCCATGGGCGCGGTGCGGGGCTTTGCTTGGGGGGTAATCCCGAGCCTGATGGAAAGCCTGATGACCGACCGTACGTATTACTCTCCCGAGGGCGGGCTGCCGCCGCAAACAGGCCTGCTGACCGACCGCGCCGTCTTTACCGAAGCCTATGCCGTGCTGCCGAGAGGCACGATGCGGGATATCGTGACCTCTCGTTTGCCGCATTGGGAGGGGACACGGCTGTGGGTTCTGGCAAGGCCGCTGTCGGGGTTCGCCGAGACGTTTTCGCATTACATCATGGAGGTCGCGCCCGGTGGCGGGTCGGAGCGGCCCGAGAGCAACGAGGAGGCCGAGGGGGTGCTGTTCGTGACCTCGGGCGAGGTGATGGTGACGGTTGCCGGGGAAGAGCACCGGCTGGGCGAGGGGGGCTATGCCTACATGCCGGCGGCGAGCGACTGGCGGCTTCGCAATGAGGGCGAGGCGGTGGCGGTGTTCCACTGGATCCGCAAGGCCTATGAGCCGGTCGAGGGGCTGGGCTGGCCCGAGCCGGTGTTTGCCAATGAGAGCGGGCTGGCGCCCGATCCGATGCCCGATACCGAGGGGCGCTGGGCCACGACGCGGTTCGTCGACCCCGAGGACATGCGGCACGACATGCACGTGACGATCGTGACGCTGGAGCCGGGCGCGGTGATCCCGTTCATGGAGACGCATGTGATGGAGCATGGGCTCTACGTTCTGGAGGGGAAGGCGGCCTACAAGCTCAACACCGACTGGGTCGAGGTGGAGGCGGGTGATTACATGTGGCTGCGCGCGTTTTGTCCGCAGGCCTGCTATGCGGGCGGGCCGGGGAAGTTTCGCTACCTGCTCTACAAGGATGTGAACCGGCATATGGCGCTGTGAAGCGGAGTTAACTCAAACTTTATCGGATCGCCCGATGCTGCCTTTCGCCGTGACACTTCACGGCGGAAGGAGGTGAGGACGCTGAACGAAAGACACTTCAGAACAGTCATGCTGGCAGTGGCGATCGCGACGTTGATCGTGGCCATCATGCAGCTTTGGGCAGGATCTTAAGGTCTTGTTTGAAGAAGGCCCCGCGAAGTAGCCGCTTCGCGGGGCCGATTTCGGTGAGAACACTGAAATCCACTTTAGAACAGTCACAGTATTCTGTCGGTTTCTTAAGATTTAGTAAAGCCTGGTGGTGTCTCAGGGTTAACGCGACATGGGGACCGGTTGCGGCGCGTGCCACGAAACTACGGCGACGCGGGCCAAGGTTCCCCCGCCTTTGCCAAGAATTCGTAAAGCCGCGTGACGTTGCGCGGGTTTGATCAAGTTTCGTGTCAGGGGCTGGCAAATCCGGCGGCGCGGGCGGACAGTCCGGCGCGACGAGTCGCTTTGTCGGAGAGAGCCCATGACCGAGATCCCCATCCGCATCGCCCTGAACGGGTTCGGCCGGATCGGCCGGACGCTGTTGCGCATCCTGCTGCGGGAGGCGCCGGATGTCGAGCTGGTGCTGATCAACGAGATCGAGCCGCTTGAGACCTGCGCGTATCTTTTCGAATATGACAGCGTGTTCGGGCCCTGGCATGGGGAGGTATCGACTGGCGAGAATGAGTTGATTGTCGATGGGAAGGCGATTCCCTTTCACGCGGCGCCGGATCTGAGCGCGCTGGATCTTTCGGGCGTCGATCTGGTGCTGGAATGCACCGGCATGGGCGGCAAGCGGGCGGTGGCCGAGCGCGGGCTGGCCGCCGGGGCGAAGGCGGTGCTGGTCTCGGGACCCTCGGCGGAGGCGGATATCACGGTGGTTCTGGGGGCGAACGAGGGCGAGCTGGGTGACGAGCGGATCATCTCGAACGCCTCCTGCACCACGAATGCGCTGGCGCCGCTGGTGCGGGTGCTCGATGCCGCCTTCGGGGTGGAAAGCGGCCAGATGACCACGGTGCATTGCTATACCGGCAGCCAGCCCACGGTCGACAAGCCCCGCAGCGCGCCCGAGCGCAGCCGGGCGGCGGCGCTGTCGATGGTGCCGACGACCACCAGCGCGCAGCATCAGACCGGGCTTGTCCTGCCGCATATGGCGGGGCGGATCGAGGCAAGGGCGATCCGGGTGCCGACGGCGAGCGTGTCGTGCATCGACCTGACGGTGCAGGTGCGCGAGGCGGTGACGGAAGCGGCGGTGAACGCGGTGTTGAAAGAGGCGGCGGAGGGCTCGCCCGTCTTCGGCTGGACGGAGAAGCCGCTGGTCAGTGCCGACCTGCGCGGGCGGCCGGAATCGATCGTGCTGGTGGGGCCGGAGACGTCGGTCTCGCAGGGCGGGTTGCTGCGGGTCTTTGGCTGGTACGACAACGAGTGGGGGTTTTCCTGCCGCATGCTGGACATGGCGCGCTTGATCGCACGGCGGTAGGGGGCCAGCCCCCCACGTTGAAATCAGGAGATTTCAACGCTCCCCCCGGGATATTTGTCACCAAGAAGAAGCACGGGCCCCTTGTTTCTTCTGGCCTGAAATATCCCGGGGTGAGGCCGAAGGCCGAGGGGCAGCGCCCCTATTTGGCAGTGACCGTGTAGGGCCTGTCGAACCAGTGTTCCTCGAGGTTGGGGCCGTCGCCGATGCGGTCGATCACGGCGAAGAGGCCGGGGGGCGCCAGGGGCGTGAGGACGCCGTGCCAGGTGTTGCGGGCGATCTGGATGCCTTCGCCGGGCCGGGTGAGGAAGGCGAGCGGGGCGCCGGGGCGGCCCTCGTCGTCAGGGGCGACGATGACGAGGAAGCCGGTTTCGGACATCGGGATGAAGGCCTGCGAGCCCAGCGGGTGGCGTTCGACCATGTCGAGGCGGTAGGGCAGGCTGCGCGGTTCGGCGTCGAAGAGGCTGATGCCGGTGGCCCCGTCGGAGATGTCGGCGAGCGCGAGCGCGTGATGGCGGCCGCAGAGCCCCTGGTTGATCATCACGTCCGGCTCGGGGCGGCGGGCGATGACAGTGCCGAAGGGGGCGAAGGCCTGCGGCGTCAGGGGTTTGGCGGTGATGGTGGTCATGGCAGGAGGTCCTGCAGGCGCAGCTCGGCGATGCGCTCGACCTGGGCGCAGGCGGTGGCGAATTCGGTGGCGCTGTCATTGGCGAGGCGGGTTTCGAAGGCGGCGAGGATGCCTTGTTTGTCGTGGTCGCGGACGGCGATGATGAAGGGGTGGCCGTGCTTGGCGACATAGGCGTCGTTGAGGCGGGTGAAGGTTTCGCGTTCCTCGTCGGTGAGCAGGTCGAGCCCGGCGGAGGCCTGTTCGGCGGTGGACTCGGAGGTCAGGCGGCCGGCGGCGGCGAGTTTGCCGGCGAGGTCGGGGTGGGCCTTGAGCACCTGCAGGCGAGCGTCGTGGGGCGCATTGCGGAAGGCGCGGGCCATGGCCGAGGCGAGGCCCGCGGCGCTGTCATGGGCGGGGCCGAGTTCGAGTTCGAAGGCCTGGTCGGCGACCCAGGGGGAGTGTTCGTAGATGCCGCCGAAGCGGGCGGTGAAGGTGGCGCGGTCCATCTCGGAGGGGCGGTCGAAGCGCTCGGGCGGGTGGGTTGCGGCCCAGTGGCGGGCGATGTCGATGCGGCGGGCGACCCAGACGTCCTCATGGGCTTCGACGTGGTCGAGGAAGCGTTGCAGGGCCATGACGCGGCCCGGGCGGCCGATCAGCCGGCAGTGGAGGCCGATGGAGAGCATCTTGGGCGCGCCGGCTTCTCCTTCCGCGTAGAGCGCGTCGAAGCTGTCGCGGAGATAGGCGAAGAACTGGTCGCCGGAGTTGAAGCCCTGCGGCGTGGCGAAGCGCATGTCGTTGCAGTCGAGCGTGTAGGGGATGATGAGCTGATCGCGGCCGGCGAGGGTGACCCAGTAGGGGAGGTCGTCGGCGTAAGTGTCGGAGATGTAGTCGAATTCGCCCGTCTCGGCGGCGAGGGGGACGGTGTTGACCGAGCAGCGGCCGGTGTACCAGCCTTGGGGTCTTTCGCCGGTGACTTCCGTGTGCAGGCGGATGGCTTCGAGCATGTCGGCGCGCTCGGCGTCTGGCGTGTGGTCCTTGTAGTCGATCCATTTGAGGCCGTGGCTGGCGATTTCCCAGTTGGCCTCTTGCATGGCCTTCACCTGTTCGGGGGAGCGCGCGAGCGCCGTGGCGACGCCGTAGACGGTGAGGGGCATGTCACGCGAGGTGAAGAGCCGGTGGAGGCGCCAGAAACCGGCGCGGGCGCCGTATTCGTAGACCGATTCCATGTTCCAGTGGCGCTGGCCGGGCCAGGGCTGGGCGCCGGGGATTTCCGACAGGAACGCCTCGGAGGCGGCGTCGCCGTGGAGAAGGCAATTTTCCCCGCCTTCCTCGTAGTTCAGCACGAATTGCACGGCGATCCTGGCGTCGTCGGGCCAGTGGGGATGGGGCGGGGTGGGGCCGTGGCCGCGCATGTCGCGGATGTAGCGGGGGGGCATGGCTGTCTCCGGTCGGGTCGGTTCGTGGGCACTCTAGGGGAGGGGCGCCGGGGGTACTTTCCGATAAATCCTGAAGGACTTACAGTCATTTCCTGCGTGACCCGGGCGCCGGGGCGCGGCAGGGTGGCGACAGGAGGCGAGATTCATGGCCGGATATCTGACAACCCATGTGCTTGACACCGCGAAGGGCCGCCCGGCGGCCGGGATGACGGTGGAGCTGTACCGGATCGAGGGCGAAACCCGCAGCCTTGTCAGGGCGTTACAGACCAATGCCGACGGGCGGACGGACCAGCCGATCTTGCCGGAAGCGGAGTTCGAGACCGGCACGTATGAGCTGGTTTTCCATGCCGGGGACTATATCGATGCGCGGTTTTCGCCGCCCGAGAGCCCGCGGTTCCTGGACGAGGTGCCGATCCGGTTCGGGATGGCGGAGGCGGTGCATTACCACGTGCCGCTGCTGGTGTCGCCTTACGGGTATTCCACCTATCGGGGCAGCTGAGCCCGCGAATCGGGGTTAACGGCCTGAAAATGCGGGAAAACCCCTTGTCGGTATCGCGTCGGTATAACGTCGGTATTTTGTCGGTGCGCGCGGCGGTGCCGGGGCGGGTTAATGTGGCGTACGCTGCGTGGCGCCACGAGATGTGGGGCGTGGCGCAACGGGGCGGTCTTCGGGCGTGGTGATGCCGGAAATCCGTGAGCGGACGGGACGGTGCCGGTGGTGCGTGCGGGCTTCGGCCGGGTGGGATGGGTCGGTGACGCGCGCAACACGGTGGCGAGGCGGGCGGCCCGCGTGACGGGGGACGGCGGACGGGGGCCGGTCCTGTGACGGTTTTCCCGGTGAGGATGGTGGGTTGGCCGCCACCCCACGGGGGCCTGCCGCGCGGTGGCGGGATCGTCGCCCCAAGGCCACCCGCGACGGATAAGGCTTTGTCTTTGCGGCCGATCTTCCTAGGTATATCACCATGGTGTAGCGGTCAGGGGAATCATGGTCAGGTGCTGAAGCGGCAGAGGTCTGACACGACGCCGATGAGCTTTCTTTCCGGCGAGGGAGAGATGGCGCGGCGAATACGTGAGTTCGATTGGGCAACGCACCCGTTCGGGCCGCCGGAGACGTGGCCGCAATCGCTGCGCTCGGCGCTGGGGATCTGTCTGAACTCGGCCTTTCCAACGGCGATCTACTGGGGGCCGGAGCTTCGGCTGCTGTACAACGACGCCTGGTCGACCATTCCGGGGCCGCGGCACCCGGCCTGCCTGGGGGAGCCGGCGGCGGAGGTGTGGTCGGATATCTGGCATGTGATCGAGCCGCAATTCGCGGAGGTGATCGAGCGGGGTGCGGGCCTCTTCGTCGATGACCAGATGCTGCCGATGCGGCGCTACGGGATCGAGGAGGAGACCTACTGGTCGTATAGTTTCACGCCGATCCGGGGCGAGGACGGTTCGATCACCGGCATCTTCAACTCGGGCCAGGAGACCACCGACAAGGTGCTGCGGCAGCGGCAGACCGCCTTCCTGCTGGAGGCGGGCGAGGCGGTGCGCGAGCTGGCCGGGTCGGAGGAGATCATGACGGCGGTCTGCCGGATGCTGGGCGAGTACCTTGGCGCGGTCCGGGTGGGCATTCGCGAGCGCGACACCTCGGCCGAGCAGTTTCCGGTGTCGGTGGAATGGGCCGCCGAGGGCTGGGGCCCGGCGGGGCAGGCGGTGCGCTGGTCTGCGCTGGGCACGATGCGCGAGGTGCTGGAAGCCGGGCGGGCCGTGCGGGTCGACCGGACGGAGGCGCTGGAGAACCGCAAGGCGCGGGAGATCGCCGCCCGGCTGGGCGCGGCGTCGGGCCTGGCGTTGCCGTCGTTCAAGTCGGCCAGCCTCAGCGCGGTGCTGTTCGTGCACAAGGCCGAGCCGCATGCCTGGACCGACGAGGAGGTGGCGACCGCGACGCAGGTCTTCGGGCTGGCCACGCAGACCATCGAGCGCGAGCGGATGCTGGCGCGGGAAAAGGCGATGATGCACGAGATCGACCACCGGGCGCGGAACCTGCTGGGGATCTCGCAGGCGCTGGTGCGGCTGACCCGGGCGACGGATGTGGCGAGCTACAAGGAATCGCTGCTGGACAGGCTGAGCGCGCTGGGCAAGACGCTGGGGATCCTGTCGGACGCCAAGTGGAGCGGGGCGAACCTGCAGAACGTGCTGGAAAGCGAGCTGGCGCCGTTCATGGCCGAGGGCGGCGAGGACCGGCGGGTGACGCTGCGGGGCCCGAAGGTGGTGCTGGCCTCGGCGATGGTGCAGCCGGTGGCGATGGCGCTGCACGAGCTGACGACGAACGCGGTGAAATACGGGGCGCTGGCCGGGGAGGGCGGTGCGCTCGATGTCGGCTGGGATACCGGGCCGGGCGGGGTGCTGACCCTTGTCTGGCGGGAGCGCAGCGCCAGCGTGGCCGAGGCGGCGGCGCCCGCGACCTCGGGGTTCGGGACGCAGCTTCTGACGCTGGCGGTCGAGGACCAGCTTGACGGCACGATCACGCGGCGCGTGACGGAGGGGGCGTTCGAATGCGTGCTGCGGTTTCCGCTCTTCGAGGAGGGCTGAGACCGCGAGCCCGTTACATCCTGTCGCGGGGGCGCAGGATCTGAGGCCTTTCTTCGGCGGGGCGTTTGCGCCAATAAGGAGAAAACAGAAGGAGGGCAAAATGGGCAGGATGATTGCGAGCGTATTGGTGATGGGGCTGCTGGCGGGGTGCTATGCCTCGCCGCGGGCGCCGGCCATCGGGCTGACGGGGCGCGCCGAGGTGTCGGGCGTGGAAGAGGGCGACATGCTCAAGCTTCGGGCCGGGCCCGGGCTGGGCTACGAGATCATCGTGGGCCTGCCGAACGGGACGCTGATGCGCACCGGCGAATGCCAGCGGCTGGGCGGCACGGTGTGGTGCGAGGCCGCGCTGGACCGGGATCCGGGCACGCGGGGCTACGTGTCGGAAACGTATCTGCGGAAGATGTGAGGCGATCGGCGGTGCGCTGACGCGCGTTCCAAGGGAGCGGGGCGCTTCGGGCCTCATGTCTCAGATGCCGGCCGGGACGCCGCCGGTCACGGGCAGGTTGATGCCGGTGACGTAGGCGGCCTGCGGGCCGGCGAGGTAGGCCACGGCGTTGGCCACGTCGGCCGGCCGGCCCGCGTCGCGCAGGGCGACGGCGGCGTAGCGGCGGGCTTTCATGTCTTCGAGGGGGATGTCGTTCTCGGCCGCGAGGCGGGTGTTGGCCGCCATGTGCATGTCGGTCGCGATATAGCCGGGGCAGACGGTGTTGCACAGGATGCCGTCGACGCCGAACTCGGCGGCGATGGTTTTCGACAGGCCGGTGAGCCCGTGTTTCATCGCCGTGTAGGCGCCGAAGCCGGGCTCGGCCCCGAGGCTGCCGGTGGAGCCCATGTTGATGATCCGGCCGCCGCCGGCCTTTCGCATTTCGGGGATGACCGCCTGCGCCATCATCATCGGGCCGAGGAGATTGACGCGGAAGCTTATGTCCCATTGGGCCGGGGTGGTGGAGAGGAAGTTGTCGGAGCCCGCAAGGGTGGCGGCGTTGTTGACGAGGATGTCGATGCGGCCGAAGGCGTCGAGGGTTTTCGCGATGCAGGCGGCGACGCTCTCCTCGGAGGTGACGTCGAGCGTGACGGCGATGGCCTCCCCGCCGGTGGCGGCGATCTCGGAGACGAGGTCGCCCAGAAGGTCGGTGCGGCGGTGGGTCTGGCCGTTCAGGGTGACGGTATCGTCGAGATCGGCGACGACGAGGCGGGCGCCGTCCTGCGCCAGCCGGAGGGCGGTTTCCCGGCCGATGCCGTGCGGGGCCGAGGCGCCGGTGACGATGGCGGTCTTGCAGTCAAGCGGGCGCATGGGCTGGGTCCTTTCCGGGGGAGGCGGGGGGCAGGAGGGCATGGTCGGGGGCAGCTCGAGGGGGCGAAGCGGCGGCAGGGGGCGGTGGGTTGGCACCCACCCTACGCCGGCCGGGAGGGGGCGAGCCCTCACACCCGGCACATTCCCTTGATCGTGGCGGCATGCACCGGGTCGGCGCCGACGGTGTCGGCGGCGAGCTCGTGGACGGTGGACATGAGCGCGTCCGGCTCGGCGATGCGGTCGAAGAGGCCCCAGGCGAGGGCGGTTTCGGCGTCGATCTTCTGGCCGGCCATCAGGATCATCTTGGCGCGCGACGGCCCCACCAGCCGGATCAGGCGGCCCGGGTCGGAGGGCTGGGGCAATAAGCCCAGCTTCATCACCGGGTAGAAGGCCTTGGCCTTGGGCACCGCGACGCGCAGGTCGCAGGCGAGCACCATGCCCATCGCGCCGCCCGCCACCGTGCCGTTGAGCGCCGCGATGGTGATGCCGCGCATGCCGGTGATGGCCGAGGAGAGCCGTTCCCAGGCGGAGCTGGTGGCCAGCCCCGCCTTCGCCGCCTCGAGATCGGCGCCGGCGGAGAAGACCTTGCCTTCGCCGGTCAGGATGAGCGCGCGGGCGTCGGTGGCGCTTTCGGCGATGTCGGCGAGCTCGGTCAGCATCTCCTCGGTGAGGGAATTGGCCTTGTCGGGACGGTCGATGGTGACGGTCCAGAGCCCGTCTGTCTTGTCGAGCCGGATCATGCGAGGCCTGCCTTGCGGCGGATGTCGTCCTGGCGGAGGCTGACCTCCTGGCCGATATAGGGGTCGGCGTCGGGGGTGCACATCCAGAGCAGGGTTTTCGCCGGCCATTCGGGGGGAATGTGATCTTCCCAGTCGAGCTCGGAGACCGGGTTGATGCCGCTCGACTTGATCTCGCGCTGCATCTGGGTGGCGACGGTGCCGGGCGAGAGCCCCATGATGCGCAGGCCCGCGTCGCGGTTCTCGAGATCGGCGCAGCTTGTCAGCATGGCCGCGCCCGCCTTGGAGGTGCAGTAGTGGCTCCAGCCTTCCAGCGGCGCATGGGCCGCGCCGGAGGAGACGGTGATGATGGTGCCGGAGCCCGCCTCCTTCATCACCGGGATGGCGGCGCGCATGCCGTTGAAGACGCCCTTGAGGTTGATGTCGATGACCTTGCCCCATTCCTCGGGGTCGATGGCGTCGAGATGGCTGATGGGTTCGATGACGCCGGCGTTGCCGATCAGGATGTCGAGCCCGCCGAAGGCCTTCTGGCAGGCCGACACGGCCGCCTCGACCTCCCAGTAGCGGGAGACGTCGCAGGGGATGGCGACGGCCTGGTTGCCGATCTCGCCGGCGATCTCGGCGATGGCGTCGCCGTTGCGCGCGGCCAGCGCCACGTTGGCGCCGGCGTCCGCGAATATCCGCGCCGCCGCCGCGCCGATGCCCCGGCTGGCCCCGGTGATGAGCACCGTCTTGCCGACGACCGCCTCTGTCACACTCATTTTCGTACCTCCCTGCATTCATTACCGCTAATCTCATGGCCGACCCGGCGGCCAACTATCCCTTGACCCGGCCGGTGCTTGGGCAGAAGCTATACTCGAATTTTAAAAACGGAAGGGTTGATGATGACATCCTGGAGGAGAACTGCCGTTTCAGCGGCCGCGCTTTGCATTTTCACGGGCGCCAACGCGGCCTTTGCCGATGTCACGGCGGAGCAGGTCTGGGCGGACTGGCGCGATTACATGACCGATGCCGGCTATACGCTGGAGGCGACCGAGACCCGTTCGGGCGACACCCTGAACGTGACCGGCGTGACCATGACCTTCGACGTTCCCGAAGAGGACATGTCGATCACCATGTCGATGGGCGACATGGGCTTTGTCGACAATGGCGACGGCACCGTCTCGATCACCGTTCCGCCGAACCTGCCGCTGGATATCATGGTGGAGGCCGAGGATGACGAGGATGTCGAGATCGGCCTGAACTACGCGACCGAGGGCCTGTCGATCGACGTCTCGGGCGACCCGGACAACATGAGCTACGACTACACGGCCTCGCGCGTGGCGCTGACGCTGGAGAGCCTTGTCGTCGAGGGCGAAGAGCTTCCGATGAGCGAGCTGGGGCAGGCCTCGTTCGAGATGTCCGATGTCGAGGGCTCGACCCAGATGTCGGTGGGCGATCTGCGCGAATCGGTGCAGAAGATCACCAGCGGCGCCGTCAGCTACGTGGTGGATATCAGCGAGCCCGAGGGCGGCGAGGGCCGTTTCGTGATGCGCGGGCAGGCCGAGGGGCTGACCTTCGAGGGCGAGGCCGCGCTGCCGCAGGACATGGACCCGAACATGATGGCGCAGATGGTGGCCAACGGGTTCGCCTTTGACGGCACGTTCTCGTTCACCAACGGCAAGACCGATTTCAACTTCCAGGAAGAGGGCGAGGTCGTCCAGGGCTCGAGCAGCTCGGCCACCGGCAGCCTGCAATTCGCCATGGGCGAAGAGGGGCTGACCTATGCCGGCGAGGGCACCGATATCGCCATCTCTATGGCGGGCGGCGAAATTCCCTTCCCGATCGAGCTGGCGATGGCCAAGACCGGCTTCAACCTGTCGATGCCGGTCATGTCGGGGGACGCGGAACAGGATTTCGCGTTCGGCATGAACCTGACCGATTTCACCATGTCCGACATGATCTGGGGGATCTTCGACCCGGGCGGGCAGCTGCCGCGTGATCCGGCGACGGTGGCCTTCGACCTGACCGGGACCGGCAAGCTGTTCGTCGACCTGCTCGACGCAGAGGCCATGGTGAAGGTCGAGGATGGCGAGACCGTGCCGGGCGAGGTCAACTCGCTCGACATCAACAGCGTGACGGTGAGTGCCGCGGGCGCCGAGCTGACCGGCGACGGCAGCTTTACCTTCGACAACACCGACATGGAGACGTTCGACGGGATGCCGGCGCCGACCGGGTCGCTGAACCTGATGCTGGTGGGCGGCAACGCGCTGCTCGACAAGCTGGTGGCGATGGGTTTCGTGCCCGAGGAGCAGGCCCAGGGCGCCCGGATGATGATGGGCCTCTTCGCCGTGCGCGGCGAGGGCGAGGACACGCTGACCTCGACCATCGAGGTGACGGGCGACGGCCAGGTGCTGGCCAACGGGCAGCGCATCAAGTAACGCGCCTGTCGCGACGTTTTGGGGGAAGGCTGCGATCGGACGGTTGCAGCCTTTTCCTTTGGGTCGGTCGCGGAAACGGTGCGGGATCGGCACGCGGGCCACTCCTTGGAAGGGTCGTGACATGATGAGACTTTCTGCGTTTTACCTCGCCTTGCTCGCGCTGATCCTCAATCCGGTATCTCCGTTACGGGCCGAGACCTCGGACACGGGGGCAGATTGCTTCGAGCGCCCGAGCGCCTTGGCGTGGCTTCATAACCACGGCGACCCCGTGGCGGTTCCGGGCCTTTTGCCCCGGGTTCGGATCCCCGTGGAAGGGTTTCTGGAACTCGTGCCGGCGCCGGGCCGGGAAGACGGCGAGCGGGCCCTGTCTCCGACCGGTGATTTCACCTTCGCGGTGGGCCCGTATGACCCGGTTTCCCGGCGGCTCTACCTCTGGGCGTATTTCAAGGTCGGCTGGATCGAGGTCTATCAGAGTTCCGGAACATGGGTGTTCGGCGAGGGCGGAACGCTTCGCCCGCGTCTGTATGATAGCTCGCAAGACGGCAAGGGTGATTCAGTGAGGCATGTCCGGAGGAGCGAGGCGCTGGGGCTTCAGTTCTACGGGGGGTGGACGGCCGAGCACTGGCTGACGGGCTGGCGATCCTACCGGTTCTACCAGATCCGCGGGGCCGGGATGACGCGGGTGCCCGAGATCGAGGCTAGGGGGTTGCGGTATCTCGGTGATGACCCGGTGGCGGGGATGGCCGTTCTCGTGCCGACGGAGGGGGCGTGGGCGGACCGGGTGGGCAACCTGGTCTGGTATGACGGGAGCCGGGTGATCGAGCCGGGAGCTGAGGATTCGATACCCGGCAGGCATTGCGACTAGTCAGGAACCGCGCCAATTTGTTTCCAGCGTGCAGACTTGGGGTCGAGCGCGTGCTAGAGGCTGGAGAACATACAGGATATAGCGGCAGACCCTGTCTTTTGCGGCTGGCGTCGGGAGGGGCAAGGTGAGCAGGGAGAGATCAATATGACGCGTTTTTTCGTGGCCGTGGCGGCGGCCGGGCTGGCGGGGTTGCCGGCGGCGGCGGATGTCAGTGCCGAGGATGTCTGGGCGAACATGATGGCGCCCTACGAGGCGCTGAACGCCGAGGTCGCGGCGGAGCCCGTGCGCGAGGGCGACCGGCTGATCGTCGAAGAGCTCGGGATCCGGTTCAGCTTTGCCGAGGGGCGGGGCCGGCTGTTGCTGACGACGAACGGGGTGACGCTTGAGGAGAACGGCGACGGGACGGTTTCGGTTCTTTATCCGGACGTGTCGGAGGCCATCGCCCGGATGGAGTTCCTGCAGGAGGACGGATCGGTCGAGGCGCTTGACGGGACGCTGAGCCAGGAGGGGACGGGGCTGACCCTGACCGCCAGCGGCGCGCCGGGGGACGTGAGCTACGACCTGGTTTTCGACGAGCTTGTGCAGGATGTCCGGATCACCTTTCCGGAGGAGCTTGGCGGGGCCACCATCGACGCGGATATCGCGATGGCCGGCGGGACCGGCACCTATCGCCTGACCGAGGGCGAGCTGCTCGGGCTCACGGCCGAGTTCGATTACCCGGAGATGACGATCAGCCAGGTATCGGAGGGCCAGTCGCCGGTTGTCGATGGGGAGAGCCTTGTAACCACGACGCAGGACTCGGTGCAGCGGATAACCGGGGTGCGGACGACCATCGAGGCGGCGCTGCCCGCACGCGGGCTGTCGATTGCGAACCTGTCGGAGGGGCTGCGCGACGGGCTGCGCCTGGCGCTGACCTCGAGCAGCGAGAGCACCCGTGCGGAGACCAACATCACCGTCAACGGCGAGGCGATCGGCACGCAGTCGTATGAGCTTGGCGCGCAGGCGTTCGATCTGCGGTTCGACGAAGCGGGGCTGGTTCTGGACGGGGCGTTCGACGGGCTGGATTTCGCGATGACGGGGAAGATGCTGCCGGTGCCCATGATGTTCGGGCTTGCGGGGATGGAGGGCCGGCTTGCCGCCCCGGTCAATCGCACGGATGAAACCTCCGTGGCTGAGCTGGCGCTGACGCTGGACGGGCTGGAGCTTGGCGAAGGGATCTGGGCGACGCTGGACCCGGGCGGCGCGTTGCCGCGGGAGCCCGCCGCGCTGGCGTTTGACGCGACGGTCGCGCTGGACGTGCTGGTCGACCTGCTGGACATCGAGGCGCTGGTGGCGTTGGAGCAGAGCGGCGACGTTCCGGTTCGGCTGCAGGGGCTCGACCTGCGCAACCTGCTTGTGAAAGCCGCCGGGGCGCGGCTTACGGGCGATGCGGATGTCGCGTTCGACAACGACGACTGGGTGACCTTTGACGGGTTCCCCGCGCCCGAGGGTGTGGTCAACCTGGTGCTGGAGGGGGGCAACGCGCTGCTCGACCGGCTGGTCGACGCACGGTTGCTGCCCGAGGACCAGGCCGGCGGGGTGCGGATGATGATGGGCCTCTTCGCCGTCAAGGGGGAGGGGGAGGATACCCTGACCTCGACCATCGAAATGAAGCCGGGCGGCGTGATCGAGGCCAACGGGCAGCGCGTGCGCTAGGGGTTGCCATTCCGGCAGGCCGGACAGGGCCGCGGGGGGTGCCTCGCGGCCTTTCTTGCATCCGGCGCGGGCTTGCACGGGCGGGCCCGGCGGTCTACCTGTTCAGCGCAATCAGGAAAGGCAGGGCATGACCGACACGCTGGAGACCATCACCGGGGCTTTGATCGACGCGGCGCGCAAGGCGGGGGCGGATGCCGCCGACGCCATCGCTCTGAAGGGCAGTGCCGTGACGATCGACGTGCGCGTGGGCGCGCTGGAGCAGGCCGAGCGGTCGGAGGGCACCGATATGGGCCTGCGGGTGCTGGTGGGGCGGCGGCAGGCTTGCGTTTCGGCCTCGGACACGCGGGCGGAGACGATTTCGACGCTGGCCGAGCGGGCCGTGGCGATGGCGAAGGAAGCGCCGGAAGACCCCTATGCGGGCCTCGCGGAGGCGGATCAGCTGGGGTTCGGCTGCGACGCCGAGGGGTTGCAGCTGGCCGATCCGGCGGAGGAGCCGTCGCCGGAGGTTCTGCAGCAGGAGGCGCTGGCGGCCGAGGCCGCGGCGCTGGGCGTTGAGGGGGTGAGCCAGGTGCAGTCGTCGACCGCCGCGTGGTCGCGGCGCGAGGTGCATATGGCCGCCTCGAACGGCTTCGCGGGAGGCTATGAGCGCACCGATAGCGGGATCTATTGCTCGGCCATCGCCGGCACCGGCACGGGGATGCAGCGCGACGGCGACGGCGACAGCCGCATCTTCCGCGCCGACCTGCGCGGGGCCGAGGATATCGGCCGGGTGGCGGGTGAACGCGCTGCCATGCTGCTGGGCGCGAAGCGGCCGAAGACGGGCGCCTACCCGGTGCTGTTCGACGAGCGGATCGCGTCGTCGCTGATCGGTCACCTGCTGGGGGCCGTGAATGGCAGTGCCGTGGCCCGCGGCCAGTCGTGGCTGCGCGGGAAGCTGGGCGAGCAGGTGCTGCCCGGGGGGCTGAGCCTGATCGAGGATCCGCACCGCCCGCGCGTGCCGGGCTCGCGCCCGTTCGATGCCGAGGGGCTGCCGACGCGGAAGCGGGCGTTGGTCGACAAGGGGGTTCTGACGGGGTGGATCCTGGACCTCTCGACCGCCCGCAAGCTGGGGATGGAAAGCACCGCCAACGCCAAGCGCGGCACCTCGGCGCCGCCGAGCCCGGGGGCGTGGAATATCGAGATGACCCAGGGCACGCAGAGCCGAGAGGAACTGATGCGGGAGATGGGCACCGGGCTTCTGGTGACCTCGATGATCGGGGCGACGATCAACCCCAATACGGGAGACTATTCGCGTGGGGCCTCGGGGTTCTGGGTGGAGAATGGCGAGATCGCCTATCCGGTGAACGAATGCACCATCGCGGGGCATCTGCCGGAGATGCTCTTGAACATGGTGCCCGCCAATGATGCGCGGCCGTGGCTGAGCCGCGTGGTGCCGTCGGTTCTGGTCGAGGGGCTGACGCTTGCCGGCGAGTGACCTGTCCCTTCTGATCGAGGCGGCGCGCAAGGCGGGCGAGGTTGCGGCGGGGTTCGCCGCCGAGACCGCCAAGCGCTGGGACAAGCCCGGGGGCCTGGGCCCGGTGACGGAGGCCGACCTTGCGGTGAACGACCTGCTGGAGGCCGTGCTGCGGGGGGCCCGGCCGGAGTATGGCTGGCTGTCGGAGGAGAGCGAGGACGGGGCCGAGCGGCTGGGCTGCCGGCGCACCTTCATCATCGACCCGATCGACGGGACGCGGAGCTTCATCGAGGGCTCGGGCACCTGGGCGCATTCGTTGGCGGTGGTCGAGGATGGCGTGGTGACGGCGGGGGTGGTGTTCCTGCCGATGCGCGACAAGCTGTATGCCGCGGCCGCGGGGCAGGGGGCGACGCTGAACGGCGTGGCGATGCATGTGTCGGACCGGCGCGAGCTGACCGGGGCGTCGGTGCTGGCCGCCAAGCCCGTCTATGCGCCGCAGCACTGGCGCGGGGCGGTGCCGGAGGTGAAGCGGATCTACCGCCCGTCGCTGGCCTATCGGCTGAGCGTGGTGGCCGAGGGCCGGGCCGATGCGATGTTTACCCTGCGCCCGACATGGGAATGGGACGTGGCCGCCGGCGACGTGATCCTGCGCGAGGCGGGGGCGGCGACCTCGGACCGGGCGGGGGAGCGGCTGGTCTTCAACAACCCCCACCCGCAGGTCAACGGCGTGGTGGCGGCCAACCCGGCGCTGCACGGGGCGATCACCGGGGCGCTGGTGATCTGAAGGGGCTATACAATCTGGGGTTATTGGTTCATCCTGTCTGCAATCTTTGATTGATCGGATTGCAGGGGGCGGGGCTCGTCAGCCCTTACGGGCTGCCTCGCGGGGGCTTTTTCAGCGAGGATGACACCCATGACAGACCGACCGGACTTCGATATCGCGGGTTTCGAGGCGGAGCACAGCGCCGCGCGCTATGCCGCCGCGACACAGGCGCTGGCCGTGGCGGCCGCGCCTACCGCCACGCCCGACAGCGCCATCGCCACGGACAAGGGGATGGTGCAGTATCATGTCATCGCCGAGACCCCGACCGGCAGCCAGTATGCCGCGATGATGCAGGAGAATGCCGACAACCTGATGGGGATGGGCGGGCTGATCCACGGGTACATGACGGCGAACTATCCGACGGTGGACAGCCAGCTTCTGGATATCAACCTCTGGAACACCGTGGTCGGCCACCTGCCTGACCTCGCCGTCGGCCCGACGGTGAGGAAGCAGTATTCGAACACGGTGGCGGGCACCGACCTGGCCGGCACCTTCCTGCAGATGCTGGCCAAGGCCAAGGTGGCGCCGGGGGCGAAGATCGGCACGGATTTCGGCACTTGGCTCGAGGCGATGGGCCAGCTTGTCTTTGCCGCGCACGGGGCGGGCCAGACCTACAAGGCGATCACCTGCAGCTACCTGTGCTACCTGGTCGACAATGGCGCGGGCGGGTTTTACGACTACGGCGCGATCGTGCTGCGCGAGGTCGATATCACGCAGGATTTCATGACCTACAAGGGCGCCTGCCAGGCCAGCCCGGGCGTGCAGGTGGAATTGCAGTTCACCGAGATCACCTCGCCCGTGCAGCTGTCGCGCATCCGCAAGGGCGGCCCGGATTTCCAGCTGTTCCAGCAGCTTGTCAACGCGAATGCGACCACCGCCTTTTCGAAGGCTCCCAATTTCTTCGACGGGCGGAACACGCCGCAGGCCGACCTGACGCCCTACATCTGAGCGTGCGCCCGGTTTGCGGCGCGAACGCGATTGCCTTTTCTTCTTGGTGGAAATATCCCGGGGGTGCGGGGGCTGGCCCCCGCTTCGGTCGGATCGCCCGCAGGGCGATCCGATGCCTTTCAAGACCACCGGGAACCCCCGAAACATGGCCCGATCCGACAACCTGACCGGTGCGCTTCTGATGATGGCGTCGATGGCGTGTTTCACGCTGAACGACACCATGATGAAGCTGATGGCCGGGGATGTTCCCCTGTTCCAGTTGCTGTTCCTGCGCGGCGTGTTCACCACCGCCGCGGTGGCGGTGATCGCGTGGCGGATGGGCGCCTTCGGGGCGCGGGTGCCGCGGCGCGATTGGTGGATCATCCTGTGGCGCACCGTGGGCGAGACGGGGGCGGCCTATTTCTTCCTGACCGCGCTCTTCAACATGCCATTGGCCAACGTGACCTCGATCCTGGCGGCGCTGCCGCTGACGATCACGCTGGCGGCCGCCGTCTTCCTGCGCGAGCCGGTGGGGTGGAAACGGCTGGCGGCGATCGTGGTGGGGTTCGGGGGCGTGCTGCTGATCGTGCGGCCCGGTGCGTCGGATTTCAACGTCTTCTCGCTCTACGCCCTGACCGCGGTGGGTTTCGTGACGCTGAGGGACCTGTCGACGCGCAGGCTGTCGAAGGAGACGCCGTCGATGCTGGTGACGCTGATCACCTCGGCCGCGATCATGGTGTTTTTCGGCCTGGGCAGCCTGGCCGGCGAGTGGGCGCAGATGGATGGCCGGGCGCTGGGCCTGACGGTCGGGGCGTCAGTCATGATCATTGGGGGCTACCTGTTCTCGATCATGGTGATGCGGGTTGGCGAGATCGGCTTCACCGCGCCGTTCCGCTATACCGGGCTGATCTGGGCGCTGGTGCTTGGCTGGCTGGCCTTCGGAGACTGGCCCGAGACGATCACGCTTGTCGGGGCCGCGATCGTGTCGGGCAGCGGGCTTTTCACGCTGTACCGGGAGTCCCGGCAGGCGCGGAGAAAATACGCCGTACAAGCGCTTCGTCGACATTGAACGTGTCGCGGAAGTGGCGGCGCCCGTCGTCGTCGAGCGGCTGGAGGTTCTGGAAGAGCGGGCGGTTGTCGGGCGCCTTGTCGGAGGTGGAATCGTTGTCGTCGTGGACGCCGCGCAGGAACATCTCCTCGCCCGGGTAGACGAGCGTGGGCATGAAGGTGTGGATGCGGTGATGCGGATACTGGATCAGCGCATCCGTCGCGCCCGCCCGGAACATCCCCGCCATCCCGCAGGACCAGAAGGGCGGCACGACCTGCCGCGTGGCGATGCCCTGCGCCGACAGCCGCGCGATGCGGCCCATGTTGAAATCGACCGCGAGCGAGGGGTGCGCCGCGCGCAAGGGCGCCGTGTCGGTCCAGATCTGTCTCAGCCGGGCGGTGAAGCCAAGCGCGACGGCGTCGTCGTCGTCGAGCCGGAACTGGACGGTCTCGACAGGGTTCGGGGCAACCTCCTGATGGACCGCCGAGCGCAGCGCCCTGATCTGGTGATAGGCGTCATCCTCCTTCGCGACGACCTTGACCTGGGGCACCGGGGCGGTGAGGTCGTGCAACCGGTCGCGCCAGCGCGCGGGCAGGCTGGTGCCGATGACGATCAGGAAGGTGAAGTCGTCGTCGTGCTGGGCCGCGAGAGAGGGCAGGGTGAGCGCCTCGAAATGCCGGAACCGGTCTTCCATCCGGTCCGGCGCGTAGAGCAGCGCGGCGCGATCGGCCGCGGTTTCGTGGTCGCGCTTGAAGCCACCCCCGACGCCGGGGTAGGAGAATCGACAGACGCCTATGATACGCACGCGGCCTCGAAATCACTGAGTTGCAAAATCGTTCGAGACATCGCACGAGCGGGCTGGCCGGGCAACCGGGAATGCGCGGCCGGGGCGATGTGGCAGCGGCCCGCCCCCGCGCGCAAGACTGCGCGCGAGGCTGTTGACAACGAATCCGACTCCGCCTATACGCCGCTCCATCCCGGCCAAAGGGGTCTTCCCCGTGGGCCGATATCAGAACTGTAGTGGTCATGATCCGGGCGGTGAGCGCCCCGATCCTCTGGAATCCCACCGCGTCGTACCAGCAGGTTGCAGGGTACGAGTGCGGTCGTCGTGTTTTGCGGACGCGCAAGGCGCGCATTTTGATGAAACCCGCACGGGGATGCCCGTGCAGACACATGTGTTGAGAGACGGGGAAAGAGACCCAATGCCAACGATCCAACAGCTGATCCGCAAGCCGCGGCAGCCGAAAACAAGAGCCACCAAATCCATGCATCTGCAGGGCTGCCCGCAGAAGCGTGGCGTTTGCACGCGCGTCTACACCACGACGCCGAAGAAGCCGAACTCGGCCATGCGGAAGGTTGCCAAGGTGCGCCTGACCAACGGCTACGAGGTCATCAGCTACATCCCCGGTGAAAGCCACAACCTTCAGGAGCACTCTGTCGTCCTGATCCGCGGCGGCCGGGTGAAAGACCTTCCGGGTGTCCGTTACCACATCCTGCGCGGCGTGCTCGACACGCAAGGCGTCAAGGATCGTAAGCAGCGCCGCTCGAAATACGGCGCCAAGCGTCCGAAGTAAGAGGAAGAGAAGATGTCCCGCCGTCACGCTGCTGAAAAACGCGAAATCCTTCCCGACGCCAAGTTCGGCGACCGGGTTCTGACGAAATTCATGAACAACCTGATGATCGACGGCAAGAAATCCGTCGCTGAACAGATTGTCTACAATGCGCTCGACCGCGTCGAGGACAAGGTCAAGCGCGCGCCCGTCGAGATCTTCCACGAGGCGCTCGACAACATCAAGCCGTCGGTCGAGGTTCGCTCGCGCCGGGTTGGTGGCGCCACCTACCAGGTGCCGGTCGAGGTTCGCCCGGAACGCCGCGAGGCCCTGGCCATCCGCTGGCTGATCAACGCATCGCGCGCCCGCAACGAGAACACCATGGAAGAACGCCTCGCCGGCGAGCTGCTGGATGCTGTGAACAGCCGCGGTTCGGCCGTGAAGAAGCGCGAAGACACCCACAAGATGGCCGAAGCCAACAAGGCCTTCAGCCACTACCGCTGGTAACACCTAGAGGCATTTGAGACATGGCACGCGATTATCCGCTGGAACGCTACCGCAACTTCGGCATCATGGCCCACATCGATGCCGGCAAGACCACGTGTTCTGAACGCATCCTGTTCTACACCGGCAAATCCCACGCCCTGGGCGAGGTGCATGACGGCGCCGCGACCATGGACTGGATGGAGCAGGAACAGGAACGCGGCATCACCATCACGTCGGCCGCGACGACGACCTTCTGGCAGTGGCAGGAAGACCCCACCAACGAAGGCATGTCGGACACCAAGTACCGCATGAACATCATCGACACGCCCGGCCACGTCGACTTCACCATCGAGGTCGAGCGCTCGCTGGCCGTTCTCGACGGCGCGATCTGCGTGCTTGACGCCAACGCCGGTGTCGAACCCCAGACCGAGACGGTGTGGCGCCAGGCCGACCGCTACAAGGTTCCGCGCATCGTCTTCGTCAACAAGATGGACAAGATCGGCGCCGACTTCTTCAACTGCGTCGAGATGATCGAAAGCCGCACCGGCGCACGCGCCGTGCCGATCGCCATGCCGATCGGTGCCGAGAACGAGCTGGAAGGCATCATCGACCTCGTCACCATGGAAGAATGGGTGTGGCGCGGGGAAGACCTGGGTGCGACCTGGTACCGTCAGCCGATCCGTGACGAGCTCAAGGATCAGGCCGACGAATGGCGCGCCAAGCTGGTCGAGAACGCCGTCGAAATGGACGACGACGCGATGATGGAATACCTGGAAGGCAACGAACCCGACGTGCCGACCCTGCGGAAACTGATCCGCCAGGGCTGCCTGTCGCTGAGCTTCGTTCCGGTTCTTGGCGGCTCGGCCTTCAAGAACAAGGGTGTCCAGCCGCTGCTGAACGCCGTGGTCGACTATCTGCCCAGCCCGATGGACGTGGTCGATTACATGGGCTTCGCGCCGGATGACGAAACCGAGACCCGCAACATCGCGCGCCGCGCCGATGACACGATGCCGTTCTCGGGCCTCGCGTTCAAGATCATGAACGACCCGTTCGTGGGCTCGCTGACCTTCACCCGGATCTATTCGGGCGTTCTGAAGAAAGGCGACAACATCCAGAACTCGACCAAGGGCAAGAAAGAGCGCATTGGCCGGATGATGATGATGCACTCGAACAACCGCGAGGAGATCGAGGAAGCGTTCGCGGGCGACATCATCGCGCTGGCGGGTCTGAAGGACACCACCACCGGTGACACGCTGTGCGATCCGAAAGCGCAGGTCGTTCTGGAAACCATGACCTTCCCGGACCCGGTGATCGAGATCGCCGTGGAGCCGAAGACGAAAGGCGACCAGGAGAAGATGAGCCAGGGCCTGGCGCGGCTTGCCGCCGAAGACCCGTCCTTCCGCGTCGAGACCGACCTCGAGTCGGGCCAGACCATCATGAAGGGCATGGGCGAACTTCACCTCGACATCCTCGTCGACCGTCTGAAGCGCGAGTTCAAGGTGGACGCCAATATCGGCGCGCCGCAGGTGGCCTATCGCGAGACCATCGGTCACGAGATCGAACACACCTACACCCACAAGAAACAGTCGGGTGGTTCGGGTCAGTTCGCCGAGGTGAAGATGATCATCAGCCCCACCGAGGCGGGCGAAGGCTACAGCTTCGAGAGCCGCATCGTCGGTGGCTCGGTGCCGAAGGAATACATCCCCGGCGTCGAGAAGGGCATCGAGAGCGTCATGGACAGCGGCCCGCTGGCCGGCTTCCCGGTGATCGACTTCAAGGTCGCGCTGATCGACGGCAAGTACCACGACGTCGACTCGTCGGTCATGGCCTTCGAGATCGCCGCCCGGATGTGCATGCGGGAAGGCCTTCGCAAGGCCGGCGCCAAGCTGCTCGAGCCCGTCATGAAGGTCGAGGTGATCTCGCCGGAGGAATATACCGGCAACGTCATCGGTGACCTTACGTCGCGGCGCGGCCAGGTGTCGGGGCAGGAGCCCCGCGGCAACGCCATCGCGATCAACGCGAACGTGCCGCTGGCCAACATGTTCGGCTATATCAACACGCTGCGTTCGATGTCTTCGGGCCGCGCGCAGTTCACGATGCAGTTCTCGCATTACGATCCCGTCCCGCAGAACATCTCGGACGAGATCCAGGCGAAATACGCTTAACGGGATGCCGGGCTGAAGCCCGGCCTACCCACCCACCGTAGGCCGGGCTTCAGCCCGGCACCCGAAAAGACAAGGAGGCCATCATGGCAAAGGAAAAGTTTGACCGTTCGAAACCGCACGTGAACATCGGCACGATTGGGCACGTTGACCACGGCAAGACGACGCTGACCGCGGCGATCACGAAGCAATACGGCGAGTTCCGCGCGTACGACCAGATCGACGCGGCGCCGGAAGAGAAAGCCCGCGGGATCACCATCTCGACGGCGCACGTGGAGTACGAGACCGAGGCGCGCCACTACGCCCACGTCGACTGCCCCGGCCACGCCGACTACGTGAAGAACATGATCACCGGTGCCGCCCAGATGGACGGCGCGATCCTGGTGGTGAACGCCGCTGACGGCCCGATGCCGCAGACCCGCGAGCACATCCTGCTGGCCCGCCAGGTCGGCGTGCCCGCGCTGGTGGTGTTCCTCAACAAGGTCGACCAGGTCGACGACGAGGAGCTGCTCGAGCTGGTGGAAATGGAAGTGCGCGAACTGCTCAGCGAGTACGACTTCCCGGGCGACGACATTCCGATCGTGGCAGGCTCGGCCCTGGCCGCGCTGGAAGACCGCGACGACAACATCGGCAAGGACAAGATCGCCGAGCTGATGGCCGCCGTCGACGAGTACATCCCCACCCCCGAGCGTGCCGTCGACCAGCCGTTCCTGATGCCGATCGAGGACGTGTTCTCGATTTCCGGCCGCGGGACGGTTGTGACCGGCCGTGTCGAGCGTGGCGTGATCAACGTCGGTGACGAGATCGAGATCGTCGGCATCAAGGACACCAAGAAGACGACCTGCACGGGCGTCGAGATGTTCCGCAAGCTGCTCGACCGCGGTGAGGCCGGCGACAACATCGGCGCGCTGCTGCGCGGTGTCGACCGTGACGATATCCAGCGCGGCCAGGTGCTGTGCAAGCCGAAATCGGTCACGCCGCACACCAAGTTCGAGTGCGAGGTCTACATCCTGACGAAGGATGAAGGCGGCCGTCACACGCCGTTCTTCGCCAACTACCGCCCGCAGTTCTACTTCCGGACGACGGACGTGACCGGCACCGTGACCCTGCCCGAGGGCACCGAGATGGTCATGCCCGGCGACAACCTGAAGTTCTCGGTCGAGCTGATCGCGCCGATCGCCATGGAAGACGGTCTCCGCTTCGCCATCCGCGAAGGCGGCCGCACCGTCGGCTCGGGCGTCGTCTCGAAGATCATCGAGTAAGAATACCCAAAGGGTTCGACGAGGGAGGCCGGGTGGTCCGGCCTTCCTCCTATCAACTCCAACGCCGCGAAAGGCTACCCCAATGCAAAGCCAAAACATTCGCATTCGGCTGAAGGCATTTGACTACCGCGTACTGGATGCCAGCACGCAGGAGATCGTCAACACCGCCAAACGGACCGGTGCCGAGGTACGTGGGCCGATCCCGCTGCCGAACAAGATCGAGAAATTCACCGTTCTGCGTGGCCCGCACGTGAACAAGAAATCCCGCGACCAGTTCGAGATCCGCACGCACAAGCGTCTTCTCGACATCGTCGACCCCACCCCGCAGACCGTGGACGCGCTGATGAAGCTCGACCTCGCCGCGGGCGTGGACGTTCAGATTTCGGTTTAAGGGAGGGTAACGATATGTTGCGCTCTGGCGTAATCGCAAAGAAAGTCGGCATGACCCGGCTTTTCATGGAGGACGGGAAGCAGATCCCCGTGACCGTTCTTCAACTGGACAAGCTTCAGGTGGTCGCTCAGCGCACCGCCGAGAGCCATGGCTATTCGGCTGTTCAGCTGGGTGCCGGCACCGCCAAGGTCAAGCGGACCACGAAGGCCATGCGTGGCCATTTCGCCGCCGCCAAGGTCGAGCCCAAGCGCAAGATCGCGGAATTCCGCGTGGCGCCCGAGAACATGATCGACGTGGGTGAGGAAATCACCGCGAACCATTACTTCGAAGGTCAGTTCGTCGACGTGTCGGGCACCTCGATCGGTAAGGGCTTCCAGGGCGGCATGAAGCGGCACAACTTCGGCGGCCTGCGCGCCAGCCACGGTGTGTCGATCAGCCACCGGGCCCACGGCTCGACCGGTCAGTGTCAGGACCCGGGCAAGGTGTTCAAGGGCAAGAAGATGGCCGGCCACATGGGCGCTGCCCGCGTGACCACGCAGAACCTTCAGGTCGTCAAGACCGACGCCGACCGTGGCCTGATCATGGTCAAGGGCGCGGTTCCGGGCTCGAAAGGTGGCTGGGTCACGATCAAGGACGCGGTCAAGAAACCGTTCCCGGAAAGCGCGATCCTGCCCGCGGCCCTGAAATCGGAAGCCGAAGCTGCCGCCAAGGCCGCCGAGGAAGCCGCTGCCGCCGCCGCTGCCGAGGCCGAAGCCGAAGCCAAGCGCCTTGCCGAAGAGCAGGCCGCGGCCGAAGCCGAGGCGCTGAAGGAAGCCGAGGCCGACATCGAAGCCGACAAGGGCGACGATGACGGTGAGAAGAAGGAAGGCGAGGAATGAAACTCGACGTGATCAAACTGGACGGCGGGAAAGCCGGCTCGGTCGATCTGGGCGAAGAGATCTTCGGCCTGGACCCCCGCGCCGACATTCTTCACCGCGTCGTCCGCTGGCAGCGCAACAAGGCGCAGCAGGGGACGCACAAGGCCAAGACCCGGTCCGAGACCAGCTACTCGACCAAGAAGATCTATCGCCAGAAGGGCACCGGTGGCGCCCGCCACGGCGACCGCAACGCGCCGATCTTCCGCAAGGGCGGCATCTACAAGGGCCCGGTTCCGCGCAGCCATGCGCATGAACTGCCCAAGAAGGTGCGCAAGCTGGGGCTCAAGCATGCCCTGAGCGCCAAGGCGAAAGCCGGCGAGCTGGTGGTGATCGAGTCGGCGGACGGCATTTCCAAGACCAAGGAACTGGCCAAGCAGGTCAAGGATCTGGGCTGGAAGCGCGCGCTGATCATCGACGGGGCCGAGGTGAACCAGGAATTCGCCCGCGCGGCGGCCAACATCGAGGGTCTCGATGTGCTGCCGAGCATGGGCGCGAATGTCTATGACATCCTCAAGCGTGACACGCTGGTGATCACGAAGGCGGGTGTCGAAGCACTGGAGGCTCGACTGAAATGAGCGCGAAACCGGAACATTACGACGTGATCCGCAAGCCGGTGATCACCGAGAAATCCACCATGGCGTCGGAAGCCGGCGCGGTGGTCTTCGAGGTGGATATCGACAGCTCCAAGCCGCAGATCAAGGAGGCCATCGAGGCGCTCTTCGGTGTGAAGGTGAAGGCTGTGAACACCACGATCACCAAGGGCAAGAACAAGCGCTTCCGCGGCATCAAGGGCACGCGGAAGGACGTCAAGAAGGCGTATGTGACGCTTGAGGAAGGCAACACGATCGACGTGACCACCGGTCTTTGATCGGGTGACGTTGGTCGGGGGTTGGCCCGGCCTTGTGAGAGATAGAACCCCGGCCGCGTGACGTGGCCGGGGTTTTTTCATTTGGGTGGGTTTGGTGAGTTGGCACCTGCCCAACGGGCGCAACACGCGCGGAATCAAGGGCTTCAGCCCGCCGCGCGATCGCCAGGCCGCCCCGACGGGCTGGCGATTGGGAGAGGGCAGCGCGACGGTCGGAGGTTTTTCGGTTTGGAGGGATAAAGTGCCCAACACGAGCGTCGGTTCGCCATCCCGCGGCCTGGCGATCGCGCGGCTTTGCGGCCGGGGCAAAGGTGGGTTTGCACCCACCCTACGGCGCACGGCGGCCGGCGGCGCATTTCTGCCCTTAATCGCTTGACCCGCTCGGGTCTCTCGCTTAAACGGACCCATCTGCGCCGCCCCGGATTCGTCTGGGGCTGTGTTTTTATTGTTCGCAAGAACATCACGAACCGGGGACCTTCGGGGCCCTACATACCTGGCCACCTTCGGGGGGCTTATCACATAGGCGGATCCCGATCCGCCGTTAGCTAACGGAAGACAGAAAGCATGGCACTCAAGTCGTATAAACCGACGACGCCGGGCCAGCGCGGGCTGGTGCTGATCGACCGTTCGGAGCTGTACAAAGGACGCCCCGTCAAGGCCCTCACCGAGGGTCTGACCAAGTCGGGCGGCCGGAACAACACCGGACGTATCACTGCACGCCGCCGCGGTGGCGGGGCCAAACGGCTCTACCGGATCGTCGATTTCAAACGCAACAAATTCGATGTGGCCGCCACCGTCGAACGGATCGAATACGACCCGAACCGGACGGCCTTCATCGCGCTCATCCGCTACGAGGATGGCGAACAGTCCTATATCCTGGCCCCGCAGCGGCTGGCGATCGGCGACAGCGTCGTCTCGTCGGAACGCGCCGACATCAAGCCGGGCAACGCGATGCCGTTTTCCGGCATGCCGATCGGGACGATCGTTCACAACATCGAGCTGAAGCCCGGCAAGGGCGGCCAGATCGCACGCGCCGCGGGCACCTATGCCCAGTTCGTCGGTCGTGACGGCGGCTATGCGCAGATCCGCCTGAGCTCGGGCGAGCTGCGGATGGTGCGCCAGGAGTGCAAGGCCACCGTGGGTGCCGTGTCGAACCCCGACAACAGCAACCAGGATTACGGCAAGGCCGGCCGCATGCGCCACAAGGGCATCCGCCCCTCTGTCCGCGGTGTCGTGATGAACCCGATCGACCACCCGCACGGTGGTGGTGAGGGCCGCACCTCGGGTGGCCGCCACCCGGTCACGCCGTGGGGCAAGCCCACCAAGGGCAAGCGCACCCGCAACACCAACAAGGCGTCGCAGAAGCTTATCCTGCGCTCGCGTCACGCACGGAAGAAGGGCCGCTAAGACATGGCACGTTCTGTATGGAAAGGCCCCTTTGTCGATGCCTACGTCCTGAAAAAGGCCGAGGCAACGCGCGAAAGCGGGCGCAAGGAAGTCATCAAGATCTGGTCGCGCCGCTCGACGATCCTGCCCCAGTTCGTGGGCCTGACGTTTGGCGTCTATAACGGTCAGAAACACGTTCCGGTTCTGGTCAACGAAGACATGATCGGCCAGAAATTCGGGGAATACGCACCGACGCGGACCTATTACGGGCACGCGGCTGACAAGAAAGCCAAGAGGAAGTAAGCCATGGGCAAGGAGAAAAATCCCCGCCGCGTGGCGGACAACGAAGCGATGGCGAAGCTGCGCATGCTGCGCACCAGCCCGCAGAAACTCAACCTGGTTGCCGCGATGATCCGGGGCAAGAAGGTCGACAAGGCGCTGAGCGACCTGACCTTCTCGAAGAAGCGGATCGCGCTGGACGTGAAGAAATGCCTTCAGTCCGCCATCGCGAATGCCGAGAACAACCACAACCTGGACGTCGACGAGCTGATCGTCGCCGAGGCCTATGTGGGCAAGAACCTGGTCATGAAACGCGGTCGTCCGCGGGCACGCGGCCGGTTCGGGCGGATCATGAAGCCGTTCTCGGAGCTGACAATCAAGGTGCGTGAAGTCGAGGAGCAAGCCTAATGGGTAACAAAGTCAATCCGATTGGCATGCGCCTGCAGGTGAACCGCACCTGGGACAGTCGCTGGTATGCCGATACGAAGGATTACGGCAATCTTCTTCTGGAAGACGTCAAGATCCGTGAGTTCATCAAGGAAGAGTGCAAGCAGGCCGGCGTCAGCCGCGTGATCATCGAGCGTCCGCACAAGAAGTGCCGCGTCACGGTGCACACCGCGCGCCCGGGCGTGATCATCGGCAAGAAAGGCGCCGATATCGAGAGCCTGCGCAAGAAGCTGGCGAAGATGACCGACAGCGAACTGCACCTCAACATCGTCGAAGTGCGCAAGCCCGAGCTTGACGCCGCGCTGGTTGGCGAAAGCATCGCCCAGCAGCTCGAGCGCCGGGTCAGCTTCCGCCGTGCGATGAAACGGGCCGTGCAGAACGCCATGCGCATGGGTGCGCTGGGTATCCGGGTGAACGTGGCAGGCCGCCTTGGCGGCGCCGAGATCGCCCGCACCGAGTGGTACCGCGAGGGCCGCGTGCCGCTCCACACCCTGCGTGCCGATATCGATTATGCCCATTCCGAGGCGTCCACGCCTTACGGCATCATCGGCATCAAGGTCTGGATCTTCAAAGGCGAGATCATGGAGCACGACCCGTCGGCCCGTGATCGCAAGGCCCAGGAACTTCAGGATGGTCCCGCGCCCCGTGGCGCCGGTGGCCGCCGCTGAGGAGGGATAAGAGATGCTGCAACCGAAGCGCACTAAATTCCGCAAGCAGTTCAAGGGCCGGATCAAGGGCGAAGCCAAAGGCGGCTCCGACCTGAACTTCGGCACCTATGGGCTCAAGGCAACCCAGCCCGAGCGCGTCACCGCGCGCCAGATCGAGGCCGCCCGCCGGGCCATGACGCGTCACATGAAGCGTCAGGGCCGGGTCTGGATCCGGATCTTCCCGGATACCCCGGTGACCTCGAAGCCCACCGAAGTGCGGATGGGTAAGGGTAAGGGCTCGGTCGATTTCTGGGCCTGCAAGGTCAAGCCCGGCCGGGTGATGTTCGAGATCGACGGCGTTTCCGACGCCATCGCGAAAGAGGCCCTGCGCCTTGCCGCGATGAAGCTGCCGATCAAGACCCGCATCGTGGTCAAGGAAGACTGGTAAGGTCTTTCGCTTGCGAATGGCGCAGGCGGTGGTGCGGATTTCGAAGAAATCTGCGGGCCGCCTCGCCCGAGAGAATTCGGAACCCCCGTCGAGAGATCGGCGGGGGTTTTGGTTTGTTGGAGGCTTTGTTTAGATTACTCGTTTTCTTCCAGTTCTTTTTCCCAATGGTTGTTTCCCACGAACTTGCCGTCAACGTATTCCGCTCTGTGCTGAAGTACGATCTGACCGTCTTCGTAATGTGCAAGAGCACTGGAATCCGCGGTGGCCCATAGGCCTAGAATTTTGTCGTTATTATCATCAAACATGTAGATGTATGGACCTGCGATATCGGTTGTGCCCATGCTGGTGGAGTATCCGAGTTCCATTCGAACATCGTCCTCTTCCGAACCCTCTACGGCGCCCGATGGTTTGAAGAGAAAAACTCTGGGCTGGCCATCTTTGCCAATAAATTCAATTAGTTTTTGGCGTTGAGAGTTCTGAAATACTAATTTCGGAATCCCATCCCAGCTTGTCATCTCAATGAGAGCGTTGCCTTCCGGATCTTCGATAATCAGGTTGCGGGTTCTTATTCTGTCGTAAGATGGATTCTTCCCGGCCACCTGGGGGCGTTCCGATAGAGGCAAATCCGCCAAGGTCGAAGAAAGTGCGTCGACGCGCTTCTCGATTGCCGTGAGTTTCTCTTGTGTCTTGTTTGTAATTTCGTCGGCAATGCCCATGGCGTTGATTTGCTCCATGACATACTCTTTGGAAAGCAAGGGAGTAGTCTCCAAACCGGCCATCGCTTTGTTTTGCACTTCTTGAATGCGCGCAAGGCTTTCGGAAGCGGCTGTCTCGTATTCTGTCTTGCGGTCTTCCAGGGCCTGTTTATACGAGTTGAAGACGTGGGCGCCGAACAACCCCCCACCGATTGCCAATGCAAAAATTGCGTACGCCAGAAAGATGACTCGATCATGGCGGGTTACTATTCTTTTCAGCTCTTTGATTTCATCATTCAATCGCTCGGTTTCAGACATTCTTCCTCCTTAAATCGTCGGGATAAAAAGTATGATCTTATTGCACATTGGCCTGCAGCGTGCGTGCTTGTGAATAGTGTCATTTTGAAAACGAAGTTCCAAGAGCCACAACAAGGTTCCCTCAACCCCAACTGACGAAAGCTGCCCGCTTAGGCGTGTATGGGGAAGAACTTGAATCCTTTTTTGCACGAAATCGACGGCTATGCGCATCGGTGGCAGTAGCCGATAACCATCTGCAAATCCGGCAAGAGCGACTTCTTACCGCGTTCAGTTTGATATTCACAGGGTCGGTGCTATCGATTTGGTAGGGTAGTCGGTTGGTACCCACCCTTTGGAATGTTGCGTGGTCTGCCCGCCACGGTTTTGACCCGGGGGCCTCTGCCTGGCAAAAGGTCCCGGCTCGGGGCCGGGACCGGTGTTCGTGGGGGACCACGGTGGGTTGGCACCCACCCTACGTAATCCTCACCGCCACCTGTTGGTGTTCGTGGTTGTAGGTGAGGTAGTTGTAGGTGAGGCCGCGGGCCGCCACGAACTCCTGGAAGGCTTTGTATTCGCCATCTTCCCAGCCGCTGTAGTTGAAATACTCGTCGAAGACGATGACCGTGCCGGTGACGATGCGGGGGCCGAGCGCGTCGAAGATGGTCCTGGCGGAGCTGTAGAGGTCGCTGTCGATGTGGAGAAAGGCCACGGGGGGGTCGGCAGAGGGCAGGGCGGCGAGGAAGGCCGGCAGGGTCTGGTCGAAGAGGCCGACATGGAGGGTGACGTTTTCCGGCACGTCGGGCAGGGAGGGGCGGGAGAACTTGGCCTCGGGGAAGCCGTCGCGCCAGGGTTCGGGGAGGCCGTCGAAACTGTCGAAGCCGTGCAGGTGCCAGTCGCGTTTTCCGGCGATGTAGCGGGTGGTGCGGGCCTTGTAGACGCCGAATTCGAGGACGAGCCCGTCGAGCGTGACATGGGAGATGGCCACGTCATGCACCGCGCGCCAGCGGTTGACGGATTGCACGGTGTACATGTTTTGCCGGACATAGGCGGCAGTGGTGCGGGTGGCCTCTTGCTGCAATGCGAGGTCGATGTCGGAGATGGCCGAGCGGTAGAGCGTCAGGGCCCGCGCCTTGCGGCGGGCGCGGAGGCGGCTGATCCATCCGGCCATGTGGTGTCTCCCTCGTGTGGCTGAGCGGACTATCCCGCATGGGGGCGCAAATCTCAACGGCGGCGATTGGCCTCTCGCACCGGGGCGCGGGGTGGGCTAGGAGAGGGGCATGCCACAGATCGACTCGCTTTTCGTCACCCGCCTCTACCGTGCTGCGCTCAGCGAGCACGGGCCTTCCATCAATGCCGATGAGCTGGAAGCGTCGTGTTATTCCATCGCCGAGGATGACGAGGCGGGGCAGGACTGGTGCGAGGAGAACGGGTATCCGGGCTATACCTCCTATGCGTCGCTGACCGACCTGCCGTGGCGGTTTCCGATCTTTGCGGATGTGGTCAAGGCGCTCGATGCGCATGTGGCGGCGTTCGCCGAGGACCTGGAGTTCGACCTCGACGGGCGGGAGCTGAAGCTCGAGGATATCTGGATCAACATCCTGCCGGAGGGGGGCAGCCATGGCAGCCATATCCACCCCCATTCGGTGATTTCCGGCACGACCTACGTGGCGATGCCCGACGGGGCGAGCGCGCTGAAGCTGGAAGACCCACGCTCGGCCCGGATGATGGCGGCGCCGGCACGGGTGAAGGGGGCAAGGCGGGAGCTGCGGACGTTCATCTACGAGGCGCCGAAGGTGGGGGACGTTCTGCTGTGGGAAAGCTGGCTCAGGCACGAGGTGCCGGCGAACATGGCCGAGGATGACCGGATCTCGGTGAGCTTCAATTACGGGTGGGGGTAGGCAAGTACACGGTTCGGTTTTTTCCCCGCGCGGAATCGAGGGCGAAGCCCGCCGCGCATCGACGGGCCGCCCCGACGGCACGGCGATTTGGTGAGGTCGGCGCGACGTCGTGAGGGTGGATGTGTTTGGCCAGGATAAAGTGGCGTCCACCGCCGTTGGTTCGCCGCACCGCGGCCCGCCGATGCGCGGCTTCTCGTCCGGCCGCAAGGTGGGTTCGCACCCACCCTACGGAAATCGGAACTTCCCCCTTGCCCCGAGCCCGCACCTCCCTTATAGAGCCCAAATCCGCGAGCCCGGGGTGACCCCGGGATTCGCTTGTTTGCAATTCATCCACCGGGTTTGCAGGTGACCCTGAGCCAATCGTCAGGGGCCGACCGGTGTTTTGAGAGAAGGACGATGGCGACATGAACGCTGCAGAGCTGCGTGACAAAACGCCCGACCAGCTGCGTGAAGAGCTGGTCAACCTCAAGAAAGAGCAGTTCAACCTGCGCTTTCAGGCCGCGACCGGTCAGCTTGAGAACCCCGCCCGCATGAAATCGGTGCGCCGCAACGTCGCGCGCGTGCTGACCGTGCTCAACGAAAAAGCCGCTTCCGCGGCTGCGGAATAAGGAGGCCACCCATGCCCAAGCGTATCCTGCAAGGCGTCGTGACCTCCGACGCGAACGCGCAAACCGTCACCGTTTCGGTCGAGCGCCGCTTCAAGCACCCCGTGCTGCAAAAAACCATTCGTAAGTCCAAGAAGTACCGGGCTCACGACGAGAAGAACACCTACAAGGTGGGCGACAGCGTGCGCATCATCGAATGCGCGCCCAAGTCGAAAACGAAACGCTGGGAGGTGCTGGAAGCCTAAAGGCTCTCGCACACCCGGTTTGAGCGAAACCCTGGGGTCGTTACCCTAAAGGTCGGGAGAAACCAAATGATCCAGATGCAGACCAATCTGGATGTGGCTGACAATTCCGGTGCCCGGAAAGTTCAGTGCATCAAGGTCCTGGGTGGTTCCAAACGCAAGTATGCCTCCGTCGGCGACGTGATCGTCGTCTCGGTGAAGGAAGCCATCCCGCGCGGCCGCGTGAAGAAAGGCGATGTCCGCAAGGCCGTCGTCGTGCGCACCGCCAAGGAAATCCGTCGTGAAGACGGCACCGCAATCCGCTTCGACCGCAATGCCGCCGTCATCCTGAACAACGCAGGTGACCCGATCGGCACCCGTATCTTCGGGCCGGTCGTCCGCGAGCTGCGCGCGAAGAACTACATGAAAATCATCTCGCTCGCCCCGGAGGTGCTGTAAGATGGCTGCTAAACTCAAGAAGGGCGACAAGGTCGTCGTGATCTCCGGCAAGGACAAGGGCAAGGAAGGCACGATCACTTCCGTCGACCCGAAAGCCGGCAAGGCCGTCGTCGACGGCGTGAACATGGCCATCCGCCACACCCGCCAGAGCCAGCAGAGCCAGGGCGGCCGCCTTCCCAAGGCGATGCCGATTGACCTGAGCAACCTGGCGATGCTCGACAAGAACGGCAAACCCACCCGCGTCGGTTTCAAGATGGACGGCGACAAGAAGGTGCGTTTCGCCAAGACCACGGGGGACGTGATCGATGCTTGATACCGAGAATTACACCCCGCGCCTGCGCCAGCAGTTCCGCGAGACGATCCGCCCCGCGATGAAGGAAGAGTTCGGTTACACGAACGACATGATGATCCCGCGGCTGGACAAGATCGTTCTGAACATCGGCTGCGGCGCCGAGGCGGTGAAGGATTCCAAGAAGGCCAAGTCGGCCCAGGAAGACCTGACGCTGATCGCCGGTCAGAAGGCCGTCGTCACCAAGGCGAAGAAGTCGATCGCCGGCTTCCGCGTTCGTGAAGACATGCCGCTGGGTGCGAAAGTGACCCTGCGCGGCGACCGGATGTACGAATTCCTCGATCGCCTGATCACCATCGCGATGCCCCGGATCCGCGACTTCCGCGGCGTGTCGGGCAAATCCTTCGACGGCCGCGGCAACTATGCCCTGGGCCTGAAGGAGCACATCGTCTTCCCCGAGATCAACTTCGACAAGGTCGACGAGGTTTGGGGCCTGGACATCATCATCGGAACCACGGCGAAGACCGACGCTGAAGCCAAGGCGCTGTTGAAGCATTTCAACATGCCCTTCACCAGCTGAGCCGGGAGGAATTTGACATGGCTAAAAAAGCAATGATCGAACGCGAGAAGAAGCGTCAGCGCCTGGTGAAGCAATACGCCGCCAAGCGTGCCGCTCTGAAGGAAATCATCAGCGACGAGTCGAAGCCGATGGAAGAACGCTTCCGTGCCTCGCTCAAGCTGGCGGAACTGCCGCGCAACAGCTCGGCCACCCGCCTGCATAACCGCTGCCAGCTCACCGGCCGGCCGCATGCCTACTACCGGAAGCTGAAAGTCAGCCGGATCGCCCTGCGCGACCTGGGCTCGGCCGGTCAGATGCCGGGCGTGGTCAAGTCGAGCTGGTAAGGAGGGACATGAGATGAACGATCCTATCGGCGATATGCTGACCCGTATCCGCAACGCGGGCATGCGCGGCAAGTCCACCGTCATGGTGCCGGCCTCGAAGATGCGCGTGCGCGTGCTGAACGTGCTGGCGGACGAGGGCTATATCCGTGGCTTCGAAGATGCCACCGACAGCCGCGGCCACCCCGCGATCGAGGTCAGCCTGAAGTATTTCGAAGGCGCCCCCGCCATCCGCGAGATGAAGCGGGTCTCGAAGCCCGGCCGCCGGGTTTACATGGGCGTCAAGGACATTCCGTCGGTCCGTCAGGGCCTCGGCGTGTCGATTGTCTCGACCCCGCAGGGTGTGATGTCGGATGCAAACGCACGGGCGGCCAACGTTGGCGGCGAAGTGCTTTGCACCGTATTCTAAGGAGGCCTGATTATGTCTCGTATCGGTAAACAACCCGTGGCCCTGCCCGATGGCGTCACTGCCTCGCTCAGCGGCCAGACGATCGAGGTGAAAGGCCCGAAGCAGACGAAAAGCTTCACCTTCACCGATGACGTCACCATCGCGATCGAGGACGGCCAGATCACCGTTGCGCCGCGCGGCAAATCCAAGCGCGCGCGTCAGCAGTGGGGCATGAGCCGCACGATCATCGCCAACCTGGTTCACGGATCGAAAGAGCCCTTCAAGAAAGAGCTCGAAATCCAGGGCGTCGGTTACCGGGCACAGGTTCAGGGCAACATCCTGAAACTGAACCTCGGCCTGTCGCACGACGTCGATTTCCCGATCCCGGAAGGTATCACTGTTACGGCCGCGAAGCCCACCGAACTGGTGGTCGAGGGCCATGACAAGCAGCTCGTCGGTGAAGTCGCGGCCAATATCCGCGACTGGCGGCGCCCGGAGCCCTACAAGGGCAAGGGCATCCGCTACAAGGGCGAGTATATCTTCCAGAAGGAAGGCAAGAAGAAGTAAGGACGCGACAGATGGCAAACAGCAAAAGACAACTGTTCCAGAAACGCCGCCTGCGCGTTCGGAGCAAACTTCGCAAGGTCAATGCCGGGCGTCCGCGCCTGAGCGTGCACCGCTCGTCGAAAAACATGAGCGTGCAGATCATCGACGATGTGAACGGCGTCACCCTGGCTTCGGCCTCGACGCTCGAGAAGGATCTCGGCTTCGTCGGCAAGAACACGATGGATGCGGCGAAGAAGATCGGCGCCACCATCGCAGAACGTGCCAAGGCGGCGGGCATCACCGAAGCCCAGTTCGACCGCGGCGGGTTCCTGTTTCACGGCCGGATCAAGGCGCTGGCGGATGCCGCGCGCGAAGGCGGCCTGAAAATCTAAGGCGCAGGCGCTCCGGTCTACCGGGGCGCCTCGATGATCCGGGTCGGGGGCACGAGGCCTTTCGACACCTGGATTGGACAAATTCTAGGCCCGTGAGGGCGCCAGGAAAGGATGCCAGATGGCAAGAGATGACAACCGCCGCGGAGGTCGCGATCGCGACGAAGCGCCGGAATTCGCCGATCGCCTTGTCGCGATCAACCGTGTTTCGAAAACCGTGAAGGGCGGCAAGCGCTTCGGGTTTGCAGCTCTCGTCGTCGTGGGCGACCAGAAGGGCCGCGTGGGTTTCGGCAAGGGCAAGGCCAAAGAGGTGCCCGAGGCGATCCGCAAGGCCACCGAGCAAGCCAAGCGCGGCATGATCCGCGTGCCGCTGCGCGAAGGCCGCACGCTGCACCATGACGGTTACGGCCGTCACGGCGCCGGCAAGGTGATCATGCGCACCGCCCCGCAAGGTACCGGTATCATCGCCGGTGGTCCGATGCGTGCCGTGTTCGAGATGCTGGGTGTTCAGGACGTGGTGGCCAAGTCGGTCGGCACGCAGAACCCCTACAACATGATCCGTGCCACGCTGGACGCGCTGCAGTTCCAGGCAAGCCCGCGTCACGTGGCACAGCGCCGCGGCAAGAAGGTCGCCGACATCCTGAAACGGGATGAAGGTCCGAAGGGCGAACACCCGGCCGACACGGCCGCGGAAGCGTAAGGAGACAGGGACATGGCCAAAACCATCGTCGTCAAGCAGGTGGGCTCTCCCATCCGCCGCCCCAAGGAACAGCGCGCCACGCTCGTTGGCCTGGGGCTGAACAAGATGCACAAGACCCGTGAGCTGGAAGACACCCCCTCGGTGCGCGGCATGATCAACAAGATCCCGCACCTGGTGGAAATCGTCGAAGAGCGCGGTTGAGTTTGGGTGAGGTGGGTTGACACCCACCCTACGGATAGACGCCCCGGTCAGTGATGGCCGGGGCGTTTTTCTTTTGGGGTTGTGTGACGGTGCCCGCCCGAATAGCGCCGAAGGCGCCGCGCGAGGTCCCGGCTCGGGGGCCGGCCCGGGGGGCTGCGGCATTCCTCCCGTTGCTCCGGCGCGGACCTTCTGCCACAAGGGGAAAAGCCCCCCGGAGACCCGCCGAATTGCCCGCCATTGACCTTGAAACCCTGATCCGTGAGTTCATCACGCTCTTCGTCGTGATCGACCCGATCGGCACGCTGCCGGTGTTCTATTTCGCCGCTGCGGGTGTGCCGGAGAAGCTGCATTGGAAGCTGGCCGTGCGGGGCGTGGTTGTGGCCGCGATCGTGCTGATGGCGTTCCTCGTGCTGGGGCAGATCGTGCTCGAGGCGATCGGGCTCAGGCTCGGGTCGTTCCAGATCGCGGGCGGGCTGATCCTGTTCATCTTCGCGTTGCAGATGATCTTTGGCGACCCCAAGGCCGAGCGCGAGATCGAGGCGGCCGAGAAAGACCACATGAGCGGCGCGGTGTTCCCGCTGGCGATGCCGTCGATCGCCTCGCCGGGGGCGATGCTGGCGATTGTCATCCTGACCGATAACAACCGGAATTCCATTCCGGATCAGGCGGTTACGGCCGGCTTGTTGATGCTGGTCCTGCTGATCACCCTGCTGCTTCTGCTGATGGCAGGCCCGCTGAAGCGGGTGATCGGCAGCGTCGGCGCCAACGTGATCAGCCGGGTGATGGGGATGATCCTGGCGACGGTGGCGGTGGATTCGGTGCTGAACGGGCTGGAGGTTGTCGGTGTGCTGAACCTCGCCGGGGCGGGGTAGCGCAGCGGTGGGTTTTACCCACCCCACGGTCAGGCGCGGGGTAGGGCAGCAGTGGGTTTTACCCACCCCACGGTCAGCCGGCGCGGGGGCCGGGGCGGGCCCGACCGATCAGCGCACAGCCCAGCGTCTCGCGCAGGGCGGCCGCCAGTTCGTCGACGGTTTCGGTGGAGACGTACATGCCGCCCGTCCGGTCGGCGAGGCATTTGGCGACGGTCATGCCGTCATAGCCCTCGGCCTCGGGGCTGTTCCAGCTGAACGGGTCGTAGACCACGCGGAAGCCGATGACGTGGACGGTGAGGTCATAGCCTTCCGCCGCCAGTGTCGCGCCGAGGGCGCAGGGGCGGCCGCCGCAGGTTTCGTTGCCGTCGGTGACCAGCACCACGATGCCAGGGGTGCCGCGGTAGTCCAGCGTTTCGGCGGCGGCGAGAACGGAGGCGGCGAGCGGCGTGAGGCCCTGCGGCGCCAGGGTGTCGATGGCGCCTGTCACCGCGTCGGCGGCGTCGGGGATGGGTGGGAAGCGCAGGTCGATGCCGGTGCAGCTTTCGGTGCCGCCGGGGCCGTAGACGAGGAGGCCCACGCGGCGAAAGGGGGCGATCTGGGGCATGGCGCGGTGGAGCGCGGTGCGGGCCTCGGCGATGCGGGTGGGGGCGGTGGCGTCGGCGCCGATCTCGGCCATGGAGGCGGAGCCGTCGAAGACCAGCATGGCATCGGCGGCGCAGCTTGGGGCGGCGGGGCTGGCCGATAGGGCGAGGGCCGAGGCGAGGAGGGCGGCGCGGAGGGTCATGGGGGAAGGAGATAACGCGGAGGGCGAGAAATCAATCGGGTTTGGTGGGGGGCGGATTCGGCTGGGACCGCGCGCCGCGAGATTTCGGTTCTGGATGGCCCTGCGCGGAACAAAGGGCGAAGCCCGCCGCGCATCGACGGGCCGTCCCGACGGCACGGCGATTTGGCAATTGGAGTGCCACGCTCGAAAGTTGGATGTACTTGGCAGGCATAAACTGGCAGCTATCACCGTCGGTTCGCCGCGCCACGGCCCGTCGATGCGCGGCTCCTCAACGGCGGGAGAGCAAGACCGGCTTGTATTGCATTGACAAAGGGTCTGCGCCGCGGGTCTGCCCCGTGACGTCAGCGGCCCCGCACACGCCCCTTGATCCGCCTGCGCAACCCGTCTATACGCGCCCGGTGGCCCGGGATGGGCCCGACTCGTAAACCAAGACATGCCGAGGTTGTCCTCACCCGCTTCGGGGGGCACATCCGGCTCAGGAGAAGCGATATGAAACTGAACGAACTGCGCGATAACGCGGGCGCGACCAAACCCCGCAAACGTGTTGGCCGTGGCCCGGGCTCGGGCATGGGCAAAACCGCCGGCCGCGGTATCAAGGGTCAGAAATCCCGTTCGGGTGTGGCCATCAAGGGTTATGAAGGCGGCCAGATGCCGCTCTATCAACGTCTGCCCAAGCGTGGCTTCAACAAGCCGAACCGCAAGAAATACGCGGTCGTGAACCTTGGCCTGATCCAGAAATTCGTCGACGCCAAGAAGATCGACGCCGGCCAGCCGATCACCGAGGACGTGCTTGTCGAAAGCGGCCTCGTGCGCCGCAAGCTCGACGGTATCCGGGTTCTCGCCAAGGGTGAAATCAGCGGCAAGCTGACGCTCGAGGTGACCGGCGCGTCGAAATCGGCGGTCGAAGCCGTCGAAAAAGCGGGTGGCTCTCTGAATGTCACAACCGCGCAGGCGGCCGAATAAGAGGTTGTGAGCGGCGTGCGAGCCGCTTACATACCCCCTAGTTTTCCTTAGGACGCCGCCTAAGCCGGAAAACGGCTCTGGCGGCGTTCGTTTTTGAAAAGAAGAGACCGCGCATGGTATCTGCAGCAGAACAAATGGCCGCCAACACCAGTTGGTCCGCCCTCGGCAAGGCCACCGATCTTCGCAAGCGCATCCTTTTCACCATCGCCCTGCTTATCGTCTATCGCCTCGGCACCTATATCCCGGTGCCCGGGATCGACGGGGCCGAGCTTCGCCAGTTCATGGAGGATGCCAGCCAGGGGATCGGCGGGATGCTGTCGATGTTCACCGGCGGGGCGCTGGGGCGGATGGGGATCTTTGCCCTGGGCATCATGCCCTACATCTCGGCCTCGATCATCGTCCAGCTGATGACGGCCATGGTGCCGGCGCTGGAGCAGCTGAAGAAAGAGGGCGAGCAGGGGCGCAAGAAGATCAACCAGTATACCCGGTACGGGACGGTTGGCCTTGCGACGCTGCAATCCTACGGCCTGGCCATGAGCCTTGTCTCGGGCGGGCTGGTGCAGCCCGACCTGCCGACGCCGTTCTTCGTGGCGGCCTGCATGATCACGCTGGTCGGCGGCACGATGTTCCTGATGTGGCTGGGCGAGCAGATCACCGCGCGGGGCGTGGGCAACGGTATCTCGCTGATCATCTTCGTGGGCATCATCGCCGAGATCCCGGCGGCGCTGGCACAGTTCTTCGCAAGCGGCCGCAGCGGCGCGATCAGCCCGGCGGTGATCGTGGGCGTGCTGCTGATGGTGGTGGCCGTGATCGCCTTCGTGGTGTTCATGGAACGCTCGCTGCGCAAGATCCATATCCAGTATCCGCGCCGCCAGGTGGGGATGAAGGTCTATGACGGCGGGTCGAGCCACCTGCCCGTGAAGGTGAACCCGGCGGGCGTGATCCCGGCGATCTTCGCCTCGTCGCTGCTGCTTCTGCCGGTGACGCTGTCGACCTTCTCGGGGCAGAATTCCGGCCCGGTCATGTCGACCATCCTGGCCTATTTCGGGCCCGGGCAGCCGCTGTACCTGGTGTTCTTCGCCGGCATGATCGTGTTCTTCGCGTATTTCTACACCTACAACGTGGCGTTCAAGCCCGATGAGGTGGCCGACAACCTGAAGAACCAGAACGGCTTCGTCCCGGGCATCCGCCCCGGCAAGCGGACGGCGGAGTATCTCGAATACGTGGTCTCGCGCATCCTTGTGCTTGGTTCGGCTTACCTTGCGGCAGTTTGTCTCCTTCCGGAAATTCTGCGTAGCCAATTCGCCATCCCCTTCTATTTTGGCGGGACGTCGGTTCTCATCGTGGTGTCGGTTGTCATGGACACGATCCAGCAGGTGCAGTCGCATCTCCTGGCGCACCAGTACGAGGGCCTCATTGAAAAATCGCAATTGAGTGGCAAGGGCCGCAAGCGCGCCCGCCGGAAAGGAACGGCTCGCCGATGAACATTATTCTTCTTGGACCGCCCGGCGCGGGCAAAGGCACACAGGCGCACATCCTTGTCGAGAAACGGGGCATGATCCAGCTTTCCACGGGCGACATGCTGCGGGAAGCAAAGGACAGCGGCACCGAGATGGGCAAGGTCGTGGCCGAAGTGATGGCACGCGGTGACCTGGTCACCGACGAGATCGTCATCGGCCTGATCCGCGAGAAGATCCAAGGGGACAATGGCGGCGGGTTCATCTTCGACGGCTTCCCGCGCACGCTGGCCCAGGCCGACGCGCTGGCCGAGCTGCTGCAGGAGCAGGGGCAGGGCCTCGATGCCGTCGTCGAGATGCAGGTGGATGACGACGCGCTGGTCGAGCGCATCACCGCCCGCTCGACCTGTGGCGGTTGTGGTGCTGTCTACAACGACATCACCAAGCCCTGGCCCGAGGATGGCAAATGCGCCAATTGCGGCTCGACCGAGGTCAAGCGCCGGGCCGACGACAATGCCGACAGCCTCAAGCAGCGGCTGATGGAATACTACAAGAAGACCTCGCCGCTGATTGGCTATTACTATGCCAAGGGCCAGCTGAAGACGGTCGACGGGCTGGGCGAGATCGACGACGTCTCGGCCGCCATCGAGGGCGCGCTTTCCTGACGCTTGGCGCAGTCGCGAATTGATTGTAACCTCCGGCCTGATTGGCCGGAGGTTTTTTCATGCGTGTCATTGCCCCGGCGGCCCTTGCCGCCTTGATCGCCACCGCCGCGAGTGCCGCAGACCAGCCGCGTCTTCACATCTTCGGGCCCAAGGGCTGTGCGTTCTTCGACGGTCTGGGCGGGGATGGCGCGGCCTTTCATGCGCTGGACGACGCGCACCTGATCCTCGATCACGGGGCGTTGGAGGGCACGGTGATTTCCTGTCAGTTCGACGGAGAGTTCAGCCTGATCGGCGCACCGGGCAAGACCGAGGCGCAGTCGGGGAGTTGCACCAATGCCAATGGCGAGACGCGGGAGGGGGATTTCACGCTGACCTATTCGGATGCCGATAACGCGACGCTGAATATCAGCGGGTTCGACCAGACGGTGCCCTTCGTCGCGTGTGACCGGCCATGAGGGGGGCGGTTGCGCTTGCGCTGTGCGTGGTGGCCACGCCGCTTCGGGCGGAAATGGATTTCGTGACCGACCGGGCGCTGTGCGGACTGGAGATGATCGAGCGGCATGAGAAGGGCATGAGTTTCGACGGCAAATGGTTCTCGGAGATCGAATATTACTGCGAGCTGTCCGAGCCCATTCCGCGCCCCGACTGGACCAGCGACGAAACCCATATCCGCCCCGGTTATTGCGAGGAGCCCGGCGCGCTTTTCCCGAAGGTATTCGTGCTGCGCACTTTTCAATCGGAGCCGGGTGTTCTATATGTATACGAGGACGAAACAGGCGCCCCGCAGACCTATTTTCTCTGCGGTGCCTGACAAGTTCTGCCGGGGGCTTGACGCTCTTGGCATTTGCTCCTAAGCACCACCATCTCATGAGAGAAAATGATTCCCTTTCGGGTCGCACCCGAGATCGAATCGACCACCTGTATCAGCTGCGGCCCGGACGGAACCGTCTCGGGCCTACGTTGTGAAAAAAGGTTCTGGCACTACGGAACCGCAACACAAGAGGACACGACACTTGGCACGTATCGCCGGCGTTAACATCCCGACCCACAAACGGGTCCCGATCGCCCTGACTTATATCACTGGTATCGGCCATTCCTCGGCCAAGGCCATCTGCGAAGCCGTCAACATCGACCTCACCCGCCGGGTGAACGAGTTGAGCGACTCCGAAGTGCTTGCCGTGCGCGAGCATATCGACGCCAACTACACCGTCGAAGGCGACCTTCGCCGGGATGTTCAGATGAACATCAAGCGGCTCATGGACCTCGGCTGCTACCGTGGTCTGCGCCACCGCCGGAACCTGCCGGTTCGCGGTCAGCGTACCCACACCAACGCCCGCACCCGCAAGGGCCCGGCGAAACCCATCGCCGGCAAAAAGAAGTAAGGGAGGGCAGCAGATATGGCACGTGATACCCGCCGCGCTCAACGCGGCAAGAAAAAGGTCTCGAAGAACATCGCCACCGGCGTGGCGCATGTGAACAGCTCCTTCAACAACACCAAGATCCTGATCTCCGACGTGCAGGGCAACGCGATTGCCTGGTCGTCGGCCGGCACCATGGGCTTCAAAGGTTCGCGCAAATCGACCCCCTACGCCGCCCAGATGGCTGCCGAAGATGCGGGCCGCAAGGCGCAGGAACATGGCATGAAAACCCTCGACGTCGAGGTTCAGGGCCCCGGTTCGGGCCGTGAAAGTGCCCTGCGTGCGCTGGCCGCGATCGGCTTCAACATCACCTCGATCCGTGATGTCACCCCGATCGCCCACAACGGCTGCCGCCCGCCGAAACGCCGCCGGGTCTGATCTTACCGTCTATCGGTGGGGCCGCGTGTTTGTTCACGGCCCCATTCCGTCATTTTAAACCTCGGGCGTTCTTGGCCTTCGGACATGGGGCCGAGAACAGGAATGGAGGGAACGCATGATCCACAAGAACTGGGCAGAACTGATCAAGCCGACGCAGCTGGATGTGAAGCCGGGCAACGACCCGCTGCGTCAGGCCACCGTCGTGGCCGAACCGCTGGAACGCGGCTTCGGTCTGACCCTCGGCAACGCGCTGCGCCGCGTGCTGCTGTCGTCGCTTCAGGGCGCCGCGATCACCTCGGTGCAGATCGACAACGTGCTGCACGAGTTCTCGTCGGTTGCCGGTGTGCGCGAAGACGTGACAGACATCGTCCTGAACCTCAAGGGCGTTGCCCTGCGGATGGAAGTGGAAGGGCCCAAGCGCCTGTCGATCTCGGCCAAGGGGCCGGGCGTCGTCACTGCCGGTGACATCACCGACAGCGCGGGCATCGAGATCCTGAACAAGGATCACGTGATCTGCCACCTCGACGAGGGCGCCGACCTGTTCATGGAACTGACCGTGAACCAGGGCAAGGGCTATGTCGCCGCCGACAAGAACAAGCCGGAAGATGCGCCGATCGGCCTGATCCCGGTCGACGCGATCTATTCGCCGGTCGTCAAGGTCAGCTACGACGTGCAGCCGACCCGCGAAGGCCAGGTGCTGGACTATGACAAGCTGACCATGAAGGTCGACACCGACGGCTCCGTCACGCCGGACGACGCGGTGGCCTATGCCGCCCGCATCCTGCAGGACCAGCTGTCGATCTTCGTCAACTTCGAAGAGCCCGAATCCGCCGGCCGCCAGGACGAGGACGACGGGCTGGAGTTCAACCCGCTGCTTCTCAAGAAGGTCGACGAGTTGGAGCTTTCGGTGCGCTCGGCGAACTGCCTGAAGAACGACAACATCGTCTATATCGGCGACCTGATCCAGAAAACCGAAGCCGAGATGCTGCGCACCCCGAACTTCGGCCGCAAGTCGCTGAACGAGATCAAGGAAGTGCTTTCCGGCATGGGTCTGCACCTCGGCATGGATGTCGAGGACTGGCCGCCGGACAACATCGAGGATCTGGCGAAGAAATTCGAAGATCAGTTTTAAGACCATGGTGGGTTTCACCCACCCTACGGGAGATCGTAGGGTGGGTGCCAACCCACCGCACCCCGGGCCTCGAGCCCCAAGGAGAGCCGGTGACACGCATCGCCGGCCAGACAAAGCAAAACCGCCCGTAGAGGGCACATAGGAGTAAGAAACATGCGTCACGCACGAGGCTATCGCCGCCTGAACCGCACCCACGAGCACCGCAAGGCGCTGTGGGCGAACATGGCCGGCTCGCTCATCGAACACGAACAGATCAAGACCACCCTGCCCAAGGCGAAAGAGCTGAAGCGGGTGATCGACAAGCTCATCACGCTGGGCAAGCGCGGTGACGTGCATGCGCGCCGCCAGGCCGCCGCACAGCTCAAGCAGGACATCCACGTCGCCAAGCTTTTCGACGTGCTGGGCCCGCGCTACAAGGAACGCTCGGGCGGCTATGCCCGCGTTCTGAAAGCCGGCTTCCGCTATGGTGACATGGCGCCGATGGCGATCATCGAGCTGGTCGACCGCGACCTCGACGCCAAGGGCAAGGCCGACAAGGAGCGCGTCGCGCTCGAGGATGCCGAAGAAGAATAAGAAACGCCGCCCTGTCCGGGCCGTTTCAGCCCCCGCCGGTGCCGCCGGCGGGGGTTTTCTTTTGTCCCGCGACAGGCCTGTCTCAGTATCCCAGCGCGCCCATCACCTCGGCATGGTGGCGGCGGATGGTATCCACCAGCTTGCCGGGCAGGACCCCGTCCCACTGTCGGGATTTGCCGACGGCGAAGAACCGTTCGGCCCGGCGCGGGCGCTCGAGGAAGCCCTGTTCCGCCTCCTGCTGCGCCACCCGCTCGAACCGCGAATGCTCGATCGCCCGCACCAGCCGTTCATTGTCGACCGGCACGCCGAGATGCGTCAGCGCGGTGGCAAAGCTGGCTTCGGGGTCGAGAAGCATGTCCTCGTATTTCAGCACGCAGACGGGAAAGGGCGGATGGCACGCCCAGCTTCTGACATTCTCGGCCCAGGAGCCGAGATATTGCGGCACCGAGTCGCTGTCGGCTTTCGTCCGGTTGCCGGCCGACGCCATCGACCGGGCGGCCTGTTCGGGGTCGATGCCGAAATGGCGGGCATAGGACAGGGTGACATCCAGCGGGTTGCGCACGATGTAGATCGCGGATTTCGTCAGGTGCTGCGGGATCAGCGGCATGCCCAGGTGCCTGCCATTCACGTTATGCGTCTTGATCAGGTTGATGCCGGCGCCGTTGCCCGCGATCGTTGCCAGCAGCGCCCCGCGCGCCCGCAGGATCTCGATCTCGGAGCGGCGTTCGAGATCGGGCAGGATGCGCCGGTAGAGCGCGGCGTTGGAATCGCCATGGGCGATGCGGGTGATGTCGTTCAGCGAGACCGGGGCGGCGTCGTTGACAAGGTAGTTCGAGAGGAAAATGCGTAGCCACGTGTTCCCGGATTTCGGGAATGAGGCCAACCAGACGAGGCTCTTATTCATACGTAAAACCAGTGCTTTGGGGGAGGGCGCAGGGCGCCCGTGGCCGGACTGTCATAAATCCGTTGCAAAACTGTAATGCGCGGCCTTTGCCGTGCGGCAAGACGGGCCGAGCGCCGGCCCGGCCCGGCCGTCTACACGAAATCGCGAGGTGCTGCGGAACCGGCAGGCTTGCCAGCCAATGCCCGTTTCGCAGGCTGTTTGTGTCAGGTGGTTTTTTGGCGGGGTGCCGGATTTTCCGCGTGACATGGCAGCAAGGCCCCGCTAGCGTGCCCTCCATGACACGCACCTTTGCCGCATTCTGGTATTTTTATGCTCCGAGCCATATGGCGGCGGAAAGGGTCTGCGCGTTCTGACACAACGTTGACAGTGAAACACCAAACCGAACCGCCCTCACCGGCGGTTTTTTTTATGTCTCCGCCGGGGGCCAGCCCGAAGGACAAACCCCATGGCGATCACGACCCAGAACACCCGCATCACCAGGATGCACGAACTTCTCTCCCCGGCGACAGTGCGCAAGCGGCACCCCGTCAGCGACCTGGCGGCCCAGACCGTGCAGGACGGCCGCGAGGCCATCCGCGCCATTCTCGACCACCGCGACGACAGGATTATCGCGGTGGTCGGGCCCTGCTCGATTCACGACCCCGTCGCGGCGGTGGAATATGCCGGGCGGCTGCGCAGCTTGCGCGACGAGCTGTCGGGTGAGCTGGAAATCGTCATGCGCGCCTATTTCGAGAAGCCCCGTACGATCGGCGGCTGGAAGGGCCTGATCAACGATCCGGGCATCGACGGCTCGTTCCGCATCAACGAGGGAATCGAGACGGCGCGCACGCTCTTGTTGCAGCTGGCCGAGATGGGGCTGCCGGTGGGGACCGAGTTCCTCGACACCACCGTGCCGCAATACATTGCCGATCTCGTGGCCTGGGGCGCCATCGGGGCGCGGACGACCGAAAGCCAGATCCACCGCGAGATGGCCTCGGGCCTTTCCTGCCCGGTGGGGTTCAAGAACGGCACCCGCGGCAATGTGCAGATCGCCATCGACGCCGTGCGCTCGGCCGCGCAGCCGCACCATTTCATGGGGCTGACCGAAGAGGGGCAGGCGGCCATCGTCGGCACCGGTGGGAATTCTGACTGTCACGTCATCCTGCGCGGTGGGGGCGGCACGAATTACGATGCCGGGTCTGTCGAGGTGGCGTGTTCGAAGATCGCGAAAGACGGGCTGCGGCCGCAGGTGATGATCGACGCGAGCCATGCCAACAGCGGCAAGGATCCCGAGAAGCAACCGAAGGTGCTGCAGGAGATCGGCGCGCAGGTGGCGGCGGGCGATCACCGGATCACCGGCGTCATGGTGGAAAGCCACCTTGTCGGCGGGGCACAGAAGACGGGGCAGGGGTCGCTGGTCTATGGCCAGTCGATCACCGATGGCTGCCTCGGCTGGGCCGAGACGGAAACCGCGCTGCACGGCCTGGCCGACGCCGTGCGGATGCGGCGGGGCCGGCTGGCCCGCAAGGCGGGCTGACGCCGCCTCGGGCCGGGCCCTGCACAGGGGCCCGGCGACCCTCTGACAGCTTGCATTCCGCCCGCGAGCCCAGCATATCAGGGAAGCAGCCGACAAAGCGGAGGGGCGATGATGCGTTGGGTACTGGTGATCTGTCTCGCCCTCGCCGGCCTGCCCGCCCGGGCCGAGATGCAGGTGCCGTCGAGCCAGGTGGACATCCAGATGGGCTTTGTCCCGGTGGTGAAACAGGTCGCCCCGGCGGTGGTGAACATCTACGCCCGCCGCGTGGTGAACGTGCAGAGCCCGTTTTCCAACGATCCCTTCTTCCAGGACCTGTTCCGTGATTTCGGCACGCAGCGGCAGCGGGTGCAGAACTCGCTGGGCTCGGGCGTGATCCTCGGCGAAGACGGGATCGTTGTCTCGAACTACCACGTGGTGGGCGAGGCGACGGATATTCGCGTCGTGCTCAATGACCGGCGGGAGTTTTCGGCGCGGGTGTTGCTGGCCGACGAGGAGAGCGACCTTGCCATCCTGCAGATGGATGACGCCCATGACATGCCCTCTCTCACCCTGCGCGACAGTGACACGGTGCAGGTGGGGGAACTCGTGCTGGCCGTGGGCAACCCGTTCGGGGTGGGGCAGACGGTTTCGAGCGGCATCGTTTCGGGGTTGGCGCGGTCGGGCACGGCAACGGGCAACGCGCGCGGCTACTTCATCCAGACCGACGCGCCGATCAACCCGGGCAACTCGGGCGGGGCGCTGGTGGATGTGAACGGCCATCTCATCGGCATCAACACTGCTATCCTCAGCCGCTCGGGCGGGTCGAACGGGATCGGCTTCGCCATCCCCTCGCGGCTGGTGTCGCAATTCGTCACCCAAGCGCGGGAGGGGAAGAGCACGTTCGAGCGCCCCTGGGCCGGCATGGATGGCCAACCGGTGACGGCGGACATGGCCGAAGGGTTGGGGCTTGCGGCCCCCGGTGGCGTCGTCATCTCGCAACTGCACCCCCAAAGCAGCTTCCTCGACGCGGGCTTTCAGCCCGGCGACGTGATAACCGCGGTCGATGGCCACGCCGTGAATACCCCGGCCGAGATGATCTTCCGCATGTCCGTCACCGGGATCGGCACCGAGGCCAGCATCGCCCATGTCAGGAATGGCGAGGAAAGCGAAACCGATGTGCGCCTGATCGCCGCCCCCGACACGCCCCCGCGGGCACAGCTGACCACCGGGCGCAACGCGGCCATTCCCGGCATGGCGCTGTCGACCGTGAACCCTGCGGTGATCAGCGAGTATGCCCTGCCGCTTACCTCGCGCGGCGTGGTGGTCGACGATCCGGGCCAGATCGGGCTGCGCGCGGGGCTCCGGGCCGGGGATATTCTGCGCGGGATCAATGATATCGTGGTCGAAACCTCCGCCGATGCCGAGGCCGCGCTGGAAGAGGCGCAGCGCCACCTTTTCCTCGATGTGCAGCGCGGAACCCAGCGGCTGACCATGCGTTTCCGGCTGTGACCCCATGAGCGACCTGTTCGACACCCAACCCGAGGCGCTGCCCGACACCGCGCCGCGCCCGCTGGCCGACCGGCTGCGGCCGCGCAAGCTGTCCGACGTGATCGGGCAGCAGCAGGTTCTGGGGCCGGAAGGGCCGCTGGGCGTGATGCTGGCGTCGAACAGCCTTGGGTCGCTGGTGTTCTGGGGCCCGCCCGGGGTGGGCAAGACCACGATTGCAAGGCTTCTGGCGGATGAGACCGACCTGCATTTCGTGCAGATCAGCGCGATCTTCACCGGTGTGCCGGATCTGCGCCGTGTCTTCGACGAGGCCAAGCACCGCCGCGCGAACGGGCAGGGCACGCTTCTGTTCGTCGACGAGATCCACCGCTTCAACAAGGCCCAGCAGGACAGTTTCCTGCCGCATATGGAGGATGGTACCATCCTTCTCGTCGGTGCCACGACCGAGAATCCCAGCTTCGAGCTGAACGCCGCGCTTCTGAGCCGGGCACAGGTGTTCGTGCTGGAACGGCTGTCGCTGGCCGACCTCGAGTTGCTGACCCAGCGGGCCGAGGTCGAGATCGGCAAGCCGCTGCCGCTGGATGGCCCGGCGCGCGAGGCGCTTTTGGAAATGGCCGATGGCGACGGGCGGGCGTTGCTGAACCTGATCGAGCAGGTGGCGGCGTGGAAGACCGGCGGCAAGCTCGACGTGAAGGGCCTGACCTCGCGGCTGATGCGGCGGGCGGCGAAATACGACAAGAGCGGGGACGAGCACTACAACCTGATCTCGGCGCTTCACAAATCCGTGCGCGGCTCCGACCCCGACGCGGCGCTATACTGGTTCGCCCGGATGCTGGAAGGGGGAGAGGACCCCCGTTACCTGGCCCGGCGGATCACCCGGATGGCGGTCGAGGACATTGGCCTTGCCGATCCGCAGGCGCAGACCCACTGCCTGCACGCCTGGGAGGTGTACGAGCGGCTGGGCAGCCCCGAGGGGGAGCTGGCCATCGCGCAGGCGCTGACCTACCTGGCGCTCGCGCCCAAGTCGAACGCCGCCTACAATGCCTACAAGGAAGCCCGCCGGCAGGCGCAGAAAACCGGTAGCCTCTCGCCGCCCAAGCATATTCTGAACGCGCCCACCAAGCTGATGAAGGAGCAGGGCTATGGCAAGGGCTATGCCTATGACCACGATGCCGAAGACGGGTTTTCGGGGCAGGATTACTTCCCCGAGGACATGAAACGCCCGGTGCTGTACCAGCCGGTCGAGCGCGGATTCGAACGGGAGTTGAAGAAGCGGGTCGACTATTTCTCGAAGCTTCGGATCAAGCGGAACGAGTGAGGCGCGGCGCCGACCAAAGGTGCCGCGACGTCAAGATATGTCGTTTTTTGAATAGGTCTCCGCGACTCATCCGGCGCGCGGCGACTCGTCCGGCGGCCGGACCGCTTTCAAAGCGGGCTCTATCCATGCGAACTACTTCAAAAAATCGTGGAAAGGCAAACTCGAGGCTGGAAGACTCGCCGATTTCGTGTTTTGCTATCAATATGTCGCATTTGAGCCGCCCGAAAAATGACAGGGGAGAGAAGCTTTGACGGTGATGCCGCATGATCGCGGACCGTCCGACATTATGAAGAACTCCTGGGAGAAAATATGACAAAGAGAACAGATCAATTGATGATTGATCGGCTCGCCGAAGCCGCCCGCGAAGGGAAGATTTCGCGCCGGTCTTTCATGCATTATTCCATGGCTGCGGGTATGTCCGCAACCGCTGCAACCGGCCTCTGGACCACCAAGGCGAACGCCCAGCCCAAGAAGGGCGGCACGTTCAAGGTGGGGATGCACGACGGCAACTCGTCGGACACGCACGACCCCGGCCAGTACGTTTCGCGCCAGCAGATCTACCTGGCGCACCAGTACCGCAGCTACCTGACCCTGATCGAGCCCGATGGCTCGCTCGGTCCGGACCTTGCGAGCGACTGGTCGGCGAACGAGGATGCCTCGGTCTGGACTTTCGAGATCAACCCGGACGCGTCGTTCCACAGCGGCAAGCCGGTTATGGCCTCCGACGTGGTCGCCTCGCTGAACCACCACCGCGGTGAAGACAGTACCTCGGCGGCGAAATCGCTGCTGTCGTCGGTGACCGACGTGCAGGCCGATGGCGATCACACGGTCGTCGTCTCGCTGGAAAGCGGGATTGCCGACCTGCCGTGGCTGATGACCGACTATCACCTTGCGGTCTGCCCCGGCAACGAAGACGGCAGCATCGACTGGCAGTCGGGTGACGGCTCGGGCCCCTACAAGATCGACCAGGGGGAATGGGGCGTCAGCTGGAAGCTGAGCCGTCATGACGGCTGGCACCTGGAAGGCGCCTATTTCGACAATCTCGAGATGCTGGTGCTGAACGACCCGAACGCCCGCCAGACCGCTCTGGTCACCGGCGATGTCGACGCGGTGTCGCTGATCGACATCAAGACCTCGGCGCTGCTGCAGCGTGACCCGAACATCAAGGTGGAAAACGTGCCCTCGGCGGCGGCGATCACCATGCCGATGTTCTGCGACCAGGCGCCGTTCGACGACGTCAACGTGCGCAACGCGCTGAAACTGTCGATCGACCGCAACGAAATCATCGAGAAGATCGCGTTCGGCGCGGCCACCATCGGCAACGACTTCCACCATTCCCCGGCCCAGCCCTATTGGCCCGAGAATGTCGAACAGCGCGAGTATGACCCCGACCAGGCCAAGTCGCTTCTGAAGAAGGCGGGCGCCGAGGACCTGACGGTCAGCATCTCGACCGCCGACAGCCTGTTCTCGGGCGCGGTCGACATGTGCGTGCTCTATGCCGAGCAGGCCAAGGCCGCCGGCATCAACGTCAAGGTCGTGCGCGAGCCGAACGACGGCTACTATTCCGACGTCTGGCTGAAAAAGCCGTTCTGCGCGGTGTCCTGGGGCGCGCGCCCCACGCCCGACGTGATGTACACGCTGGCCTACAAGGCCGACGCGGACTGGAACGAGAGCCATTGGCAGAACGAGGAGTTCAACGAGCTTCTGCTGCAAGCCAAGTCCGAGCTCGACGACAGCCTGCGCGCCGAGATGTACCACGACATGGCGATCCTGGCGAAGGACGACGGCGGCACGATCATCCCGATGTTCAACAACTTCGTCTATGCGCGTCGTGCGAACGTGATGCACGGCGACAACCTAGCGGCCAGCTGGGAGCTTGACGGCGCCCGCGCCCCGAGCCGCTGGTGGTTCGAAAGCTGACGACACTTCCGGGCCCGGCGCTGCATGCGCCGGGCCCGGTCACTTGGCCGCGCCGGCGGCCCAAAACGAAAGAAGAACAGGGGAGACTGACGACCACCTAGACGATCGACGCATCCGGACTTCAAATGCCAGCTGGCGAGCGCCGGACGGGCACAGGGGACGGAATCGGATAACAAGCAGAACAAAGAACCCGGCAACGACCGGACAAAATCCAACAAGACGATACACCAGGGAGAAGACATGACTAAGAACAGCGATCAGCTAATGATCGACCGGCTCGCCGACGCGGCACGCGAAGGCAAGATTTCCCGCCGCTCGTTCATGCATTATTCGATGGCCGCGGGCATGACCGCCTCGGCCGCCACGGGGCTGTGGACCACCGCCGCCAAGGCCGAGCCGCAAAGCGGCGGCCATTTCCGCCTCGGCGCCCATGACGGCAACACGTCCGACACGCACGACCCGGGCACTTACCTGTCGTTCTCGATGATCCAGGTCGCCCACACCTTCCGCAGCTACCTGACCCTGATCGAACCCGACGGGTCGAACGGGCCGGACGTCGCGACCGAGTGGTCGGCGACCGAGGACGCGAAGGAATGGACCTTCAAGCTCAACGAGAATGCCACCTTCCACTCGGGCCGCAAGGTGACGGCGAACGACGTGATCGCGTCGATGAACCACCACCGCGGCGAAGACAGCACCTCGGCGGCCACCGCGCTTCTGAAGGACGTGGAAGACATCACCGACAACGGCGACGGCTCGGTCACTTTCGTTCTGTCCACCGGCAACGCCGACCTGCCCTGGCTGATGACCGACTATCACCTGGCCATCTGCCCGGCGAACGAGGACGGCTCGATCGACTGGAAATCGGGCGACGGCTGCGGCCCTTACAAGCTGACCAATGCCGAGTTCGGCGTCAGCTACGAGTTCGAGCGCCATGACGACTGGCACCTCGACGGCGCCTATTTCGACAGCGTGACCGTCACCGTTCTGAACGACCCCAACGCGCGCCAGACCGCCCTTGTCACCGGCGACGTGGACGCGGTCACGCAGATCGAGCTGAAAACGCTCGCCCTGTTGCAGCGCGACCCGAACCTCGAGATCGACCAGGTCTCGTCGGCGGCGGCGATCACCATGCCGATGTTCTGCGACGTCGCGCCGTTCGACAATGTCGACGTCCGCAACGCGCTGAAACTGTCGATCAACCGTCAGGAGATCATCGACAAGATCGCCTTCGGCACGGCCACGATGGGCAACGATTTCCACCATTCGCCCGCGATGCCGTACTGGCCCGAAGACATCGAACAGCGCGAATATGACCCGGATCAGGCCAAGTCGTTGCTGAAAAAGGCCGGCATGGAAGACCTGTCGGTCGAGATCAGCGTCGCCGACTCGGTCTTCTCGGGCTCGGTCGACATGTGCGTGCTTTATGCCGAACACGCCAAGGCCGCCGGGATCGACATCAAGGTCAAGCGCGAGCCGAATGACGGGTACTATTCCGACGTCTGGCTCAAGAAACCGTGGTGCTGTGTGCAGTGGGGCGCCCGTCCGACACCGGACGTGATGTACTCGCTGGCCTACAAGGACGACGCGGCCTGGAACGAAAGCCACTGGCAGAACGAGCGCTTCAACGAGCTGCTGCGGATGGCCAAATCGGAGATCGACGACGCCAAGCGCGCCGAGATGTACCACGAGATGGCGGTTCTGGCGAAGGACGATGGCGGCACCGTCATCCCGTTCTTCCCGGATTTCGTCTATGCCCGCCGCAAGAACGTCAAGCATGGCGAGAACCTTGCCCCAAGCTGGCAGATGGACGGCGCCCGCGCCTGTAGCCGCTGGTGGTTCGAAGGCTAAGCCTTGAAAATCTGCCCCGGCGCCCAGGCGCCGGGGCATCACCGTCCGGGACGCGGCAAAGAACCGAACTCCGGACCCATCGCCGAAGCGGGTAATCCAAACAGTCATACCCAGCCCGCAGAGGCCAAAAATATCTGTATACCTGGTTGCCCGGACAGCCTTGAGCGCGCGGGACCACTGGTCAACAGCAGGAGGGACAGATGGGAGACATACTAGGGCTCGTTGGAAGACGGCTCGGGCTGGGACTGATCATTCTACTGGTCATCTCGGTCATCATTTTCTTCATGGTCGAATTGCTGCCGGGCGACATTGCCCAGGCCGTTCTCGGCCAGGGGGCAACGGAAGAAAACCTTCGGGCATTGCGCCGAGAGATGGGCCTCGATCAACCGGCCATCGTGCGGTATCTCGACTGGCTTCGCGGGGCCGTCGTGTTCGATTTCGGCAACTCGATCGTCACCGGCGAATCCGTCGCCAACACGATCAGCGACCGGTTCATGAACACGCTGTTCCTTGCGGCCTATGCCGCCGTCATCGCCGTGCCGGTCTCGATCGTGCTCGGCGTGATCGTCGCGCTGCTGCGCAACTCGATCTTCGACCGCGTCGCCAACGTGGTGTCGCTGTCGTTCATCTCGTCGCCGGAATTCTTCCTGGGCTACATCCTGATCCTCTACTTCGCGGTCACCTGGGGCATGTTCCCGGCGATCTCGAGCCTGAGCGAGGGAATGAGCTTCCTGCAGCTTCTGGAACGCACCTTCCTGCCGGCGCTGACGCTGGTTTTGGTGGTCATGGCGCACATGATGCGGATGACGCGGGCGGCCATCATCAACCTGCTGGCCTCGCCCTATATCGAGATGGCCAAGCTCAAGGGCACGCCGCCGTGGCGCGTGATCGTCAAGCACGCCCTGCCGAACGCCTGGGCGCCGATCATCAACGTGGTCGCGCTGAACCTCGCCTACCTGATCACCGGCGTGGTCCTGGTCGAGGTGGTCTATGTCTACCCCGGCATCGGGCAGGCGCTTGTCGACGCGGTGTCGAAGCGTGACTTCCCGGTCGTTCAGGCCTGCTGCCTGATCTTCGCGGCAACCTTCATCCTGCTCAATCTCGCAGCCGATGTGGGCGCCATTCTCACCAACCCGCGTCTGCGGCATCCGAAGTAAGGAGGCAGTCACATGAGCTGGTTTGTAATCGGATATTACACGCTGCTTCTGGGCGGTTCCTGCCTTGCAGCTTACTTCAACAAGAGATCGGCCTTCCTGCTGCTCTTCTCGCTGACCCTGGTGTCCTTCGTTCTGGGCATCGTCGGCGGGACGGGCGCGCTCAAGGCGATCGCAGTCTGCGCGGGTGTGCTGACGCTGGCGGCGATGGTCTCCTACGCGTTCCGCGAGTTCCTGATCGCGCTGGCGTCGGAAGAGATGGCGAAAGAGCTGCGCACCGCACCGCTGACGGCCGCCTTCGGGATGTTCATCATCTTCACCTACGCGGTGATGGGCATCTTCGCCCCCCTGATCGCGCCGCATGGCGAGGCAGAGGTGATCGCCTCGGCCTTCGCCCCGGCGGATTCGAACATGCTGCTCGGCGCCGACCAGCTGGGCCGCGACATGTTCAGCCGGATCGTCTATGGCACGCGCAACTCGGTGGGGCTGGCCCTGTCGGCGACGCTGGCGGCGTTCTTCTTCGGCGCGCTGGCCGGGCTTCTGGCGGCGACCAAGGGCGGCTGGTTCGACCAGTTCATGGGCCGGCTGGCCGACGTGATCATGTCGATCCCGTCGCTGATCTTCGCGCTGCTGATGCTGTCGATCTTCGGGCCGCAGATCATCGTGATCATCGTCGCCGTGGCCATCATCTACGCGCCGCGCGTCTTCCGCCTGACACGGGCGGTGGCGGGCAACGTCGTGGTGATGGACTATATCGAGGCGGCAAAGCTGCGGGGCGAGGGCACATGGTACCTCATCCGCAGGGAAATCCTGCCCAACTCGACCGCCCCGCTGGTGGCCGAATTCGGGCTGGAATTCTGCTTCGTCTTCCTGCTGGTGGCGGGCCTGTCGTTCCTCGGCCTCGGCATCCAGCCGCCCACGGCGGACTGGGGGTCGATGGTGCGTGAGAACGCCACCCTGATCTCGTTCGGAGATATAACCCCGCTCATACCGGCGGCCGCCATCGCGCTGCTGACGGTGTCGGTCAACTTCGTGGTCGACTGGATGCTGTTCCGGTCCTCCGGCCTGAAGGAGAGATAACAATGGTAACCAAGTTCAAGGAAAGCGATGTCCTTCTCAAGGTTCGGGACCTGAAGATCCAGGGCTACACCGACGAAACATGGGTCGACATCATCAAGGGGGTCGACCTGACCCTCCACCGCGGCGAGGTGATGGGCCTGATCGGGGAATCCGGTGCCGGCAAATCCACCATCGGGGCGGCCGCCATGGGCTATGCCCGTGACGGCACGCGCATCTCGGACGGCTCGATCGAGTTCGACGGGATGGAGCTGACCACCGCCAGCGAAAGCGAGAAGCGCGCCCTTCGGGGCTCGCGGATCGCCTACGTGGCGCAATCGGCGGCGGCCTCGTTCAACCCGGCGCACAAGCTGATCGATCAGCACACCGAGGCGCCGGTGCAATACCGCATCAAGAAACGGATGGAGGCGCAGGAAGACGCGGTGGAGCTCTACCGCCGTCTGCGCCTTCCCAACCCCGAGGAGATCGGCTTCCGCTATCCGCACCAGGTGTCGGGCGGTCAGCTTCAGCGGGCGATGACGGCGATGGCCATGTCCTGCCGGCCCGACCTGATCATCTTCGACGAGCCGACCACCGCGCTTGACGTGACCACCCAGATCGAGGTGCTCGCGGCCATCCGCGACATCGTCGACCAGTTCAACACCGCCGCGATCTACATCACCCACGACTTGGCGGTCGTGGCGCAGATGGCCGACACGATCAAGGTGCTGCTGAAGGGCGAGGAGGTCGAGGAAGCGCCCACCAAGGAGATGCTGGAAAGCCCGAAGGAAGACTATACCAAGTCGCTCTGGGCCGTTCGAAGCTTCAAACGGCCCCAGAAACACCGTCCAAAGGACGGTACGCCGCTGATTTCGGTGCAGAACGTGGATGCCTCCTATACCGGCGGGGCGAAGGTGCTCGACGACGTGTCCTTCGATATCTACGAGGGCATGACCGTGGCTGTCGTGGGCGAATCCGGTTCGGGCAAGTCCACCACGGCGCGGGTGATCACCGGGCTTTTGCCGCCGTCGAAGGGGCAGGTGATGTTCAAGGGCGAGCCGTTCCCGCCCAACTACAAGGACCGCACCCGCGACCAGCTTCGGCAGTGCCAGATGATCTACCAGATGGCCGATACGGCGCTGAACCCCAAGGTGCGCATCGCCGAGATCATTGGCCGCCCGGCGCAGTTCTACTCGGGCCTCTCGGGCGCGGCGCTCAAGAACCGGATCGACGAATTGCTCGACCTGATCGAGCTTGAACCGTCGAAATTCTACAACCGGTATCCGCCCGAGCTGTCGGGCGGGCAGAAACAGCGGATCGGCATCGCCCGGGCGCTGGCGGCCGAGCCCACCTTCATCGTCTGCGACGAGGTGACTTCGGCGCTCGATCAGCTGGTGGCGGAAGGCATCCTGAAGCTGCTCGACCGGCTGCAGAACGAGCTGAACCTGGCCTATATGTTCATCACCCACGACCTTGCCACCGTGCGGTCGATCGCCGACGAGGTGGTGGTGATGCAGCACGGCAAGGTGGTCGAGCAGGGGCCCAAGGACGAAATGTTCACGCCCCCGCACCACCCCTATACCGACCTGCTGCTCAGCTCGGTTCCCGAGATGGATCCCGACTGGCTCACCACGCTTCTCGAAGAGCGTGGCGTCGACAACGTGGGCGATGCGGCCTCGGCCAAGATCGACCCGGGCGACGAGAAGGTCGAGGGAACGGATACCGACAGCAAAACCGAGAAAAGCAGCTGAGGCTGACATCTCGTGACAAAAGAAAAACGGCGGAGGGGCACTCCTCCGCCGTTTTGCATTCAATACCAGATTTTCAATGTCAGCCGACGATCCACATGGCCGAGCCCACCATCGACGCGACGATGAGGCCATAGACGATCACGACCGATTGCCAGGTTGCGCTGTGCATGCGCAGTTCGCGGTTCAGTTCGTCACGTGTCATTCTCAGCTTCCTTCCCGGAACGGGGGACAGCACGATGCCGTCCGGGGTGTCAAACTACAAACGCCGCGCGGTAGATACCGCCCGGCGCATTTTCGGTTGTGAAGAGCGTGGTGCCGGGCGCGTGGAAAGCGCCCGTCCTGCCTTTTATGCGGTGATGGCCATGGCCGAGAGCACCAGCGTACCGACAAGCACACCATAGAGCAGCACAACCGACTGCCAGGTGGCACTATGCATACGCAGTTCGCGGTTCAGTTCGTCGCGGGTCATGATCGGCCTCCTGGGTCTCGTGTGTTGCGGTGTGAGTCGTGCTTTCGCTGCGCCTCATAGCCCGCATATAAGGAGGAGACTGCCGCGCGCAATAGAAATAAAGATCAAAATCTATGCAAATTGAGCATACCTGCACAGACCGGCAGACATGGCTGTGGATAACTAAAAAACGTCTAAATTTTTCATAGGTTTGCGGTCATACCGCAAACCCCTCAGGCGGCGGTTTGCCCCGGACCCTGTAGCGCCATGACCACAATGTCCCCCTCGTCGCGCGCTTTCATGGCCAATGCGGCGGCATGGGCGGCGGCTGCGGTCGTGTAATACGGGATCTTGTCGTAGAGCGCAACCGACCGGATCTCGCGGCTGTCCTCGACGGCCTGCGCGCCTTCGGTGGTGTTCATCACCAGCGCGATCTGCCCGTCCTTCAGCATGTCGACCACGTCGGGCCGCCCTTCATAGACCTTGTTGACCACCTCGCAGGCGATCTCGTGCCCTTCGAGGAAGGCCGCGGTGCCACGGGTGGCGACGATCTCGAAGCCCATGTCGACGAGCGTCTGCGCGGTCTCCACCAGCAGCGGCGTCTTGTCGGCATCCTTGATCGAGAAGAACACCTTGCCGCCCTCGGGCAGGGTGGTGCCGGCGCCCATCTGCGCCTTCAGGAAGGCGCGGGGGAAGGACACGTCCCAGCCCATCACCTCGCCGGTCGAGCGCATCTCGGGGCCCAGGATGGTGTCGACACCGGGGAACCGGGCAAAGGGCATCACCGCCTCCTTGACCGAGAACCACGGCATCGCCGGGTCGGCCAGCGTCATCTGGTCGGCCATCGGCAGGCTGCCGGGCTTGGTGTCGCGCGGGTAGGGGCCGCGGAACGGGAAGGCGTCGAGCGTCTCGCCCGCCATCAGCCGCGCGGCGATGGAGGCAATGGCGCTGTCGGTGGCCTTGGCGACGAACGGTACGGTGCGGCTGGCGCGGGGGTTCACCTCGATGAGGTAGATCTCGCCATCCTTGACCGCGAACTGCACGTTCATCAGCCCGCGCACGCCCAGCTCCAGCGCCAGCGCCTCGGTCTGGCGCTTGATCTCGTCGATGGTGTCCTGCGCCAGCGAATAGGGGGGCAGCGAGCAGGCACTGTCGCCCGAGTGCACGCCGGCCTCCTCGATATGCTGCATGATGCCGGCCACGTGCACACGCGTGCCGTCGCAGAGCGCGTCGACGTCGCATTCGATGGCGCCCGACAGGTAGCCATCGAGCAGCACCGGGCTCTTGCCCGACACCACGACCGCTTCCTTGATGTAGCGTTCGAGATGGGCCATGTCGCGGACGATCTCCATCGCCCGGCCGCCCAGCACGTAGGAGGGGCGGATCACCAGCGGGAAGCCGATGCTCTCGGCAATCTCCAGCGCCTGCGTGTCGCTCGAGGCAATGCCGTTCTTCGGCTGTTTCAGCCCCAGCTTGTTGACCAGCGCCTGGAACCGCTCGCGGTCTTCGGCAAGGTCGATGGCGTCGGGCGAGGTGCCGAGGATTGGAATGCCCTCGGCCTCGAGGTCATTGGCCAGCTTCAGCGGCGTCTGACCGCCGAACTGCACGATCACCCCGTGCAGCGTGCCGTTGTCCTGCTCGACCCGCAGGATCTCCATCACGTGCTCGAAGGTCAGCGGCTCGAAATACAGCCGGTCCGAGGTGTCGTAGTCGGTCGACACGGTCTCGGGGTTGCAGTTGATCATGATGGTTTCGTAGCCCGCGTCGGTCAGCGCGAAACAGGCGTGACAGCAGCAGTAATCGAACTCGATCCCTTGCCCGATCCGGTTCGGGCCGCCGCCGAGGATGACCACCTTCTTGCGGCCCGAGGGGCGCGCCTCGCATTCCACCTCGCCCATCATCGGGGCCTCGTAGGTGGAATACATGTAGGGCGTCTGCGCCTCGAACTCGGCGGCGCAGGTGTCGATCCGCTTGAAGACGGCGGTGACGTTCAGCTCGTGGCGGGCGCGGCGCACCTGGCCCTCGGTCCGGCCGGTCAGCGCGGCCAACCGCGCATCGGTGAAGCCCAGCATCTTGAGCGCGCGCAAGCCATCCTCGTCGACCGGCAGGCCCTCCTTGCGGACGCGCTCCTCGGCCTCGACGATCTCGCGGATGCGGGCCAGGAACCAGGGGTCGTACTTGGTCGCCTGGAAGATCGCGTCATCCGAGAGCCCGTGCCGCATCGCCTGGGCGATGGTGCGCAGCCGGTCCGGCGTCTGCAGGCTGAGCGCCTTGATCACGGCGGCCTCTTCCGGCGCGCCCTCGATCTCGACCTCGTCAAAGCCCGACAGGCCCGATTCCATCGAGGCCAGCGCCTTTTGCAGCGATTCGTGGATCGTCCGGCCAATCGCCATCGCCTCGCCCACCGATTTCATCGCGGTGGTCAGCAGCGGTTGCGAGCCGGGGAATTTCTCGAAGGCGAATTTCGGGATCTTGGTGACGACATAGTCGATGGTGGGCTCGAAGCTGGCGGGCGTGACCTTGGTGATGTCGTTGTCGAGCTCGTCCAGCGTGTAGCCCACGGCCAGCTTGGCGGCGATCTTGGCGATGGGGAAGCCGGTCGCCTTCGACGCCAGCGCCGAGGAGCGCGACACCCGCGGGTTCATCTCGATCACGACCATCCGGCCGTCATCGGGGTTGATCGCCCATTGCACGTTCGACCCGCCGGTCTCGACCCCGATCTCGCGCAGCACGGCAATACTGCCGTTGCGCATGATCTGGTATTCCTTGTCGGTCAGGGTCAGCGCCGGCGCCACGGTGATCGAATCGCCCGTGTGCACGCCCATCGGGTCGACGTTCTCGATCGAGCAGACGATGATCGCGTTGTCCGCCTTGTCGCGAACAACCTCCATCTCGTACTCCTTCCAGCCCAGAAGCGATTCGTCGATCAGGATCTGGCTGACGGGAGAGGCGTCGAGCCCCGACTTGCAGTAATACTCGTAGTCGTCGCGGTTATAGGCCACGCCCCCGCCGGTGCCGCCCAGCGTATAGGCGGGGCGGATGATCGCAGGCAGGCCCACCGTATCGAGCGCCGCCATCGCCTCGTCGAAATTGTTGGCAATCGTCGCGGCGGGGTTCTCGATACCGAGGCGATCCATCGCCTCGCGGAAGAGTTTCCTGTCCTCGGCCATCTCGATGGCCTCGCGGTTGGCGCCGATGAGTTCCACCCCGAACTTGTCCAGAACGCCCATATCGGCAACGGCCAGGGCCGTGTTCAGCCCGGTCTGCCCGCCCATCGTCGGCAACAGCGCGTCGGGGCGTTCCTTCTCGATGATGCGGGCCACCACCTCGGGCGTGATCGGTTCGATATAGGTGGCGTCGGCGAGGCCGGGGTCGGTCATGATCGTGGCGGGGTTCGAGTTGACCAGGATCACCCGGTAGCCTTCCTCGCGCAGGGCCTTGCAGGCCTGTGCGCCGGAATAGTCGAACTCGCAGGCCTGCCCGATGATGATGGGGCCGGCACCGATGATCATGATGGACGAGATATCGGTTCTCTTCGGCATGGTCGTTCCCCGGGTGAGCGCAAATTGTTGGCGGTTATATCCATCACGCGCCTCTGTGCAAGGGGGATCGCAAAGGCGTGTCCCAATGCCGTTTTTGGGGGTGTATGGCCCGGCCCGACGGCGTAGGAGGGCGAGGGGAGGCGAAAGAAGGATGCGGTGCGATGCAGATTCGCTTCGATCATGGCCCCGGCGGCGGGGCCGCTGTCTTCGGCGCTCCCCTCCGGCTGATCACGGCCGATGCGCCGGCGGAGGTGCCCGGCGCGCTTGCCGCGCTGGATGAGGCCCGCGCGGCCGGCGCGTGGCTCGCGGGGTTCGCCAGCTACGAGCTGGGTTATGCGCTGGAGCCGCGGCTTGCGCCTTTGATGCCCGAGACGCGCCGCCTGCCGCTCCTGTGCTTCGGCGTTTACGACACGCCCGGGGCGGCCCCGCCCCTGCGCCCCGGCCCGGCGTCGCTCGACGCCTTCCGCCCGGCGTGGTCCGAGGCGGCCTACAACGCCGCCTTCGACCGCGTACACGCCCTTATCGGCGCCGGTGACATCTACCAGGCCAACCTGACCTTCCCCGCCAACATGGCCGCCCACGGCACGCCAGGGGCGCTCTACGCCGCGCTCAGCGCCATCCAGCCCGTCTGCCACGGTGCACTCGTCACCGGCCATGACGGCCCCGACATCCTGTCGCGCTCGCCCGAGCTGTTCTTCCGCACCGATGCCGACGGCCGGATCGAGACCCGCCCCATGAAAGGCACCCAGCCGCGCAGCGATGATGCGGCCGAGGACGCACGCCGCCGCGATTTCCTCGCGACGGATGAAAAGAACCGCGCCGAGAACCTGATGATCGTCGACCTGCTGCGCAACGATATCTCCCGGGTCTGCACCCCGGGTTCCGTCCGCGTGCCCGAGCTTTTCGCCGTGGAAAGCTACGAGACGGTTCATCAGATGACCTCCCTCGTCACCGGCCAGATGCAAGGCGGCACGGGCCTTTCGGACATTTTCCACGCCCTCTTCCCCTGCGGCTCGATCACCGGGGCGCCGAAGCTGCGGGCGATGGAAATCCTCGCAGGGCTCGAACCGGCGGCGCGCGAGATCTATTGCGGCACGTTAGGCTGGGCCGCGCCCGACGGGCGGTCGGAATTCAACGTGGCCATCCGCACGCTGATGCTCGAAGGCCCGCGCGCCGTGCTCAACGTGGGCGGCGGCGTCGTCTACGACAGCACCGCCCCATCCGAATACGAGGAGGCGCTATGGAAAGCCCGCTTCGCCCGCCGGCTGACCCCGGCTTTCGCCTGATCGAAACCTGCCTCTGGACGCCGGAGGGCGGTATTCACCGACGCGCCCGTCACCTGGCTCGCCTGTACGCCACGGCGGATCGGCTCGGCATCGTACCGAGGGATGTCGAGGCGGCGCTCGACGCGGTGAACGGGCAGGGGCCCTTGCGGGTGCGGCTGACGGTGGATGTGGAGGGACAGGCGGAGGTCACGGCCCACGCCTTTACCCTGCTGCCAGAGGGCACGATTTGGCGTGTGGTCTTTGCCGAGGAGCGCGTGCCGGCCCAAGACCCGTGGCGACAGGTAAAGACCACAGAGCGCGGTCTCTACGACCGCGCCCGCGCCGCAATGCCGGACGGTATCGACGAGCTGCTTTTCCTCAACGACCGCGGCGAGCTTTGCGAAGGGACCATCACCAATATCTTCGTGGAATCCGAAGCCGGCCTGCTGACCCCGCCGCTGTCCTCCGGCTTGCTGCCCGGTATCCTGCGCGCCGAATTGCTGGAAGCGGGGCAAGCGCGCGAGGCCATCCTCACGCGTGCCGATCTGCAATCGGCCAAGCAAATCCACGTCGGCAACGCCCTGCGCGGCCTGATCCGGGCGGCTCTTCCGTCCTGACGGACGGCCTCGCGAGGCGCGCCTGCAAGGGCGCGACGAGCGGCGCTACTCCGCCGCGTGCCGGAGGCCGTCCTTGTCGTCCGGGCAATAGAGGTAATCCCGCGTCAGCGGCACCGCGTCCTGCTGCTTGGTCAACTGGAACTGGAACACCACCTGCTGATTGTGCCGGAACGTCATCTCGCAGGCGATCAGGTAATACCGCCACATCCGGCAGAACCGCTCGTCGTAAAGCGCGCGCGCCTTGTCGATATTGGCCATGAACCGGTCATGCCAATGGCGCAGCGTCATCGCGTAATGCAGGCGCCACACCTCGACATCGGTCGCGAACAGGTCCTGGTTCTCGATGGGCTTCATCGCTTCGGACAGCGCCGGGCAATAGCCGCCCGGGAAGATGTATTTCAGGATCCACGGGCTCGTCGTGCCCGGCGGGTCAGACCGGCCGATCGTGTGGATGAGCGCGACACCGTCATCCTTCAGCAGCTTCTTCACCGTGCGGAAATATTCCTCGTAATGCGGCACGCCCACATGCTCGAACATGCCGACCGAGACGATCCGGTCGAACTGCCCCTGCACGTTCCGGTAATCCATCAGCTCGAACTTGCAGCGGTCGGAAAGCCCCGCCTCCTCGGCGCGCCTGTTGGCCATGTTGTACTGCTCGGTCGAGAGCGTCACGCCCGTCACCTCGGCGCCAAAGTCGCGGGCCAGCGTCAGGCCCATGCCGCCCCAGCCACAGCCGATATCCAGCACCTTCATCCCCGGCTCGATCAGCAGCTTGCCAGCGATATGCTGTTTCTTCGCCTCCTGTGCCTCCTCCAGCGTCATGTCGGGCCGGCGGAAATAGGCGCAGGAGTATTGCCGGTCTTCGTCGAGGAAGAGATCGTAGAGCTCGCCCGAGAGGTCATAGTGATGCGCGACGTTGGCGCGAGACCGCCCAACGGGGTTGAACTGTTGCAGATACCGCATCATATGCCGCCCCAGCGCCAGCGGCTTGCGGAACCACGGGTCGCCCTGAAGGGCGACATTGCGGATCGCCAGTTCGAGAAAGCCCGAAAGGTCGTCATTCTCGATGGTCAGCCGCTCGTCCATATAGGCCTCGCCCACGGCCATGTCGGGGGACATGATGATCTTGCGGGGCAGGGTCGGGTCGTGCAGCGTGACCCCGATCGGGTCGCCTGAGCCGTCACCGTAGCGCCGCGTTGTTCCGTCCGGAAAAGTAAGTCGGAAATCGCCGACATGCATGAGATGGGTCAAAAACCCATCGAAAATCTTGTCCCACATGTTTCACCCCATCGTTACGCTCTGCGCCCACCCACGGCGCCCTTAAAGTGATGTAGCAAAACCCGCCAAATTATATCCGGTTCCCCCGGCTTTCTGCTCGCTAGCCGGTATTTTTGCCGAAAATCATGCACCTGTAAACGATTTTGCAACCTTTCCGTGGCGGCTGGCAAGGCGCCGCCCCTTGACTTTGCCGTCCCGGCCATGTGTATCGGCGCGGACCGAGAGAGGGGCCGCCCGGGCCCGGTGAGAGGGTATCATGCACGCATATCGCAGCCACACCTGCGCAGAACTGACCAAGTCGAACGTGGGCGAGACCGTCCGCCTGTCGGGCTGGGTGAACCGCATCCGCGACCATGGCGGCGTTCTGTTCATCGACCTGCGCGACCATTACGGCATGACGCAGGTGCTGTGCGACCCCGACAGCGCGGTGTTCTCGCAGGTCGAGAAGGTCCGCTCGGAATGGTGCATCCGCATCGACGGCGAGGTGAAGGCGCGCGACGAGAGCCTGATCAACCCCCGCATCACCACCGGCGAGATCGAGGTCTACATCCGCGATATCGAGGTGCTGGGCGCCTCGGCCGAACTGCCGCTCATCGTCTTCGGCGACCAGGAATACCCCGAGGAAACCCGCCTGCGCTATCGCTACCTCGACCTGCGCCGCGAGGCGATGCAGCGCAACATGACGCTCCGCTCCGACGTGGTGGCCTCCTTCCGCCGCCGCATGTGGGATAAGAATTTCCGCGAGTTCCAGACGCCGATCATCACCGCGTCCTCGCCCGAGGGCGCGCGCGACTTCCTGGTGCCCTCGCGCCTGCACCCGGGGAAATTCTACGCCCTGCCGCAGGCCCCGCAGCAATTCAAGCAGCTGATCATGATGTCGGGCTTCGACAAGTACTTCCAGATCGCCCCCTGCTTCCGCGACGAAGACCCGCGCGCCGACCGCTCGCCGACCGACTTCTACCAGCTCGACATGGAAATGAGCTTCGTCACCCAGCAGGACATTTTCGACACCATCTCGCCCGTCATCGCGGGCGTATTCGAGGAACATGGGCAAGGCGCCAAGGTCGACGACCCGGCAAGCTGGCCGCAGATCCCCTACAAGGAAGCGGCGCTCAAATACGGCACCGACAAACCCGACCTGCGCAACCCGATCGAGATGCAGGACGTCTCCGAACATTTCCGCGGCTCGGGCTTCGCGATCTTCGCCAAGCTCTTGGAACAGGACGGCACCGAGATCCGCGCCATCCCGGCGCCCACGGGCGGCAGCCGCAAGTTCTGCGACCGGATGAACAGCTTCGCCCAGAAAGAGGGCCTGCCGGGGATGGGCTATATCTTCTGGCGCGACCAGGGCGAGGGGATGGAAGCGGCCGGCCCGCTGGCCAAGAATATCGGGCCCGAGCGCACCGAGGCGATCCGCGAACAGCTAGGCCTCGGCGTGGGCGACGCGGCCTTCTTCCTCGGCGGCAAGCCTTCCGCCTTCGAACGCGTGGCAGGCAAGGCCCGTGACGTCATCGGCGAGGAACTGAACCTCACCGAACAGAACCGCTTCGCCTTTGCCTGGATCGTCGACTTCCCGATCTACGAGAAGGACGAGGAGAACGGCGCCATCGACTTCGAGCACAACCCCTTTTCGATGCCGCAGGGCGGGATGGAGGCGCTCGAGGGCGACCCGCTCGCCGTCAAGGGCTACCAGTACGACCTCGCCTGCAACGGCTACGAGATCGTCTCGGGCGCCATCCGGAACCACAAGCCGGAAATCATGTTCAAGGCCTTCGAACTGGCCGGCTATGACGAGGCCGAGGTGCGCAAACGCTTCGGCGCCCTCGTCAACGCCTTCCAGTACGGCGCACCCCCGCACGGCGGCTGCGCGGCGGGCATCGACCGCATCGTCATGCTGCTGGCCGGCACCTCGAACATCCGCGAGGTCATCATGTTCCCGATGAACCAGCGCGCCGAGGACCTGATGATGAACGCACCGTCAGAGCCGACCAGCGATCAGCTGATGGAGCTGGGCCTGCGGGTGATCCCGCAGGAATAGATCGCGACCGCGGGGTCAGTCTTCCAGGCTGTCCTCGCGCTTCTCCTCGATCAGCCCGCGCTCCTCTTTCTTGCGCTTGAGGAAGCGGTCGCCGAACGCCTCGTTCTCGCCCTCTTCGAACACCTCCTTGGCGCGGGAAAAGACGTCTTCCTCTTCCTCGTCCATGTGATGCTCGTAATCGTGCTTCAGCGTCTCGAACCGCTGCAGCCACCCGGGCGAGGACATGTCCATCTCGTTCAGCTCTTCCATGATGTCGTCCATCTGCTGATGCTCATGCACCGAATGGCGGGCCGCGTCCTGCCCCCACGTCTTGTTCATCAGCTTGGAATAGAACGTTTCTTCCTCGGCGGCGGCGTGCGATTTCACGTCCTCGTAAAACGCCTTCCACGCCTTGCGCCGCTCCTCGCTGTCGCCCGACGTTTCGGCGATCTGGTTCAGCAAGGTGCGATGGGTCTGGTGGTCTTCCTGGATAGCATCGTAGATCGACGTCATGTCTCGGGTTCCTTGGTTGACGGCAAAACGTCATAACGCAGGAAGCCTTGGCGGAGTTCCGCGCGCGCCCGGCGCGGGCGTCACATTGCCGCGACGGAAGGTGAAATCCGCCCCGTTCGATGCTATGTTCAACGGAAAGATGCGCCCCCTGTGAGACCGGCCCATGAGCTTTGATCCCGAACGCGCAGCCATCCGGTTCGGATGTGGTCTGTCGCCCCGCATTGCGCCCCCGACCTCGGTCGAGGACATGCTTTCGCGACTGTCCGGCCCTGACCATGCGGCCAAGGCGTTTCCCGTACCGGATTACCAGACCTCGGTCGCGCATCATTTCGACCTGCGCGATGCCCGCAAGGCCAAGCGCAGGGCCAAGACCGACGCAGAGAGGAACAAGGCCAACAAGGCCATCCGGCAGGTGCGCCAGGGGTTCCATCGCGAAGCCGGTCATTGGTTTGCCAATGTCATGCTGCGCCGTGCCCTGAGCGAGGACGCGTTTCGAGAGCGGCTGACCGCCTTCTGGGCCGATCACTTCACCGCGCTTCACCGGGGCGGGCCGATGCGCTACGGGCACGTGCTCTATGCCGACGAGGCGATCCGGCCGCACGTGGCGGGGCGCTTTTCGGACATGCTGCGCGCGGCGGCCACCCATCCGCTGATGCTGAATTTCCTCGACCAGGGCGAATCCTCGGGGCCCAACAGCGCGGCGGCGGCGAAGAAGGAAAGATTTGGCGGCCTGAACGAGAACCTCGCCCGCGAAATGCTCGAGCTGCACACGCTGGGCGTCAACGGGCCCTACACGCAGGCGGATGTGCGGCAGCTGGCCGAATTGCTGACCGGCCTCAGCTACGGCATGCGCAAGGGCTTCATCTTCCGGCCCGACCTGGCCGAACCGGGGCCGGAATCGGTGCTGTCGGTGGAATATGGCGGCACCGGGCAGGCCCGTCTCGAGGACATCTACGCCGCGCTCGACGATCTCGCCCGCCACCCGGCGACGGCCCGGCACATCGCCCGCAAGCTGGCGGTGCATTTCGTGTCCGACACGCCCGACGAGGGGCTCGTCGAGGCCATGACCGCGCGCTACACCGCCACCGACGGCCAACTGCCCGAGGTCTATGCCGAGATGCTCTCGCACCCTGCCGCGTGGGCCGACGCCCCGGGCAACGTCAAGCAGCCGATGGATTTCATCGGCTCCAGCCTGCGCGCGCTCGATATCGTGCCCCGGCACATGCCCGCCGACAAGAACGGTCAGATGCGCCGGATGTTCTACATACCGCTCGAGCTGATGGGCCAGGCCTGGGGGCAACCCCTCGGCCCCGACGGCTGGGAGGAGGCAGACGACGCATGGATCACGCCCCAGCGCCTGGCCGCGCGGCTGATCTGGGGCATGACCGTGCCGTTCCAGCTGCGCCGCGTGCTGCCCGACCCGCGCGACTTCGTCGAAACCGCCCTTGGCGCCCGCGCGCCCGAAGAGGTGCGCTTTGCCGCCCGCGCCGCCGAAACCCGGGCAGAAGGCATCGGCATCGTGCTGGCCTCTCCCGCCTTCCAGCGCATGTAGCGAGGACCAAGCATGACCCGCCCGAACCTGTCCCGCCGCCTTTTCCTGACCCGGTCGATGGCCCTTGGCTGTTCGCTGGCGGCAAGCCCGCTGGTGACGCCGGTCACCATGGCCAGCGCGCCGGGCGAGAACCGGCTCGTCGTCATCATCCTGCGCGGCGGGCTCGACGGGCTCGACGCGGTGCGGCCCTATGGCGCCCCCGAATTCGACAGCTACCGCGGGGCGCTGCTCGACGGGGCCGTGCCGGGCGAGCATGACCTCGACGGCTTCTTCGCCCTGAACCCGGCGCTCGGGCCGCTGATGCCGCTCTGGCGGCTGGGCGAGCTGGGCTTTGCCCATGCCGTCTCGACACCCTATCGCGACAAGCGCAGCCACTTCGACGGGCAGGACATCCTCGAAGCCGGCACCGGGGCAACCGACCGGGCCGAGGGGCGCGACGGCTGGCTCAACCGTCTGCTGCAGGGCCTGCCGGGTGCCGAGGCCGAGACCGCCTATGCCATCGGCCGGGCTGACATGCTGCTGGCGCGGGGCGCGGCCGACGTGGCCAACTGGTCGCCCGACGCCGCCCTGCCGCTCAGCCCGCAGGCGGAAAAGCTGCTCGACATGGTGATGCATGACGACCCGCTCTTCCGCGAGGCCACCACCGAGGCCATCGGCCTGTCACAGATCGGCCTGGCCGCGCGCGGGGCACAGACCGGCGACACTGTTCTCGACACCGGCGGCATGATGGACGCCATGCAGGACAGCATGGCCGAGGCCCCCGGCAAGGGCGGCCTGACCGAGATTGCCCGCTTCGCCGCCGACCGGCTGCGCGCCGATACCCGGATCGCGGCGTGGTCGATCAACGGCTTCGACACCCATTCCAACCAGGCCCGGCAACTGCCCCGCACGCTGGCGGACCTCTCCGACAACATACTCGCCCTGCGCGAGGCGCTGGGCCCGGTCTGGGGCAAGACCGCCGTGGTCGCCATGACCGAGTTCGGCCGCACCGCCCGCGCCAACGGCACGAAGGGCACCGATCACGGCACCGGCGGTGCGATGCTCTTCGCCGGCGGCGCGCTGCGCGGTGGGCAGGTGGTGCGCGACTGGCCGGGGCTGGCCGAGGCCGACCTTTACGACAGGCGCGACCTCATGCCCACGCGCGACGTGCGCGCCCACGCCGGCTGGATGATGCGCCAGCTCTTCGGACTCGAGGCGGGGCTGATCGAACGGACGGTTTTCCCGGGCGTCGAGCTCGGCCCCGACCCGAAGCTGATCCTGTAGCGTTTTCCTTTCCAATTTCCGCGTGGCGGGCATATCCTGCGCCGAAATGCAGGCAAGAAGGGGGTAAAACCCATGAAAGATGCGCGGCCACTGGGCCCGGTCGTTCCGAACTGGACGCCGCCGCCCCTGCCGGCGGGCGAGCCCATGGCGGGGCGCTATGCCGAGCTTGAAAAGCTCGACGCAGACCGTCACGCGGCGCTTCTCTACAAGGCGTTCGACGGGCACGACGAGGTCTGGGATTACATGCCCGACGGCCCCTTCGCCTCGGCTGCGCAGTTCCATCGCTGGATGCGCGGCGCCACCCAGCGCGACGACATCCTGTTCCTCGCCATCCGCGACAGGGTGACCGGCACCTATGGCGGCTTCGCCTCCTACCTGCGGATGCAGCCCGCCGCGGGCTCGATCGAGGTAGGCTTCATCGCCATGGCCCCCCAGCTTCAGCGCACCCGCGCCGCGACCGACGCGATGTACCTGATGATGAAATGGGCCTTCGAGGCGGGCTATCGCCGCTACGAATGGAAATGCGACGCCCTGAACCGCCCCTCGCGCCGGGCCGCCCAGCGGCTGGGCTTCACCTACGAGGGCGTCTTCCGCCAGGCCACGGTGGTCAAGGGCCGCAACCGCGACACCGCGTGGTTCGCCGTCATCGACAGCGAGTGGCCCGCACTTGAAGAGGCCTTCCGCGCCTGGCTGTCGCCTTCGAATTTCGATGCCGAGGGCCGGCAGCAGGAACGGTTGAGCGACCTGACCCGCCTTGTTCGCAGCGGCTCCGATCCGTCGCTGAAATAGCCCGGCCGCCCGAAGGTCACCGGGCCGCGCCGTGCCGCCCGTTCGGGCTCAGATCGCCGCCCGGCTTTCGATCCGCGCATGTACCATCTGCATCAGCCGTGCCACCTTCTCGTGCCGGGTTTTGCCCTGGCACCGGCTGCGGGCGAGGTCGCTCGCGGCCCGTTCCAGCGTGTAATCCCGCGCCGAGCGGGCCACGCCGCCAAGAAACTGCACCACGTAATCGATCGTCGCGCCGTCCTGCCGCTGCTCCAGCAGGGCCGCCACGTGGGACATGTCATCGCGGAACGCCACGCGGTCGGGGCTCACCGCCTCTTCCGTCAGCGACCGTGGCCCGGCGGGCACCGCCGCAGGGGGCAGGGCCGACAGGACCGTTTCCTGGAACTGCGCAAGGCTGTCGAGCGGTTTTCCCAGGAACCCGTCCGCCCCCGCTGCCAGCGCCTCGGTCTCGGCCCGGTCGTCGCCGCTCAGCCCGATGATGACACCCACCCGGGGCGTCGCGCGGGACAGCTCGGCGATCAGGTCGAGCCCCGAGCCATCAGGCAGCCCCATGTCGATCACCGCCGCCGAGGGCCGGTACACCTGCAGGTGCCGCCGGGCCGAGGCCAGGCAGTCGGCCCGCCTGATGCGCGCCCCGCTCCTCAGGCACATCAGGCGGAGCGTTTCGCAGGTAAAGCGGCTATCCTCGACCACCAGGATGGTCATGCCCAGAAGCGGGCGGCTGGCGGTGGGCCGCACCTGCGGCTGAAGCGTGTCTTGGGTGTCCATCGGAAGGCTCCCTTGCCGGTTGATTGCCCGACTCACGCTACGCGGGCACGCCTAATGAACCGTTAAGCCCGGTGGCGCCGCCCCGGCGGGGGTGCGCGCTCCTGCCGCTTGCACGCGGGCCGGCACCCCGGCATAACGGGCCCAGCCAACTGACCGAAGGATGCCCCCATGATCGGACGCCTGAACCATGTCGCCATCGCCGTGCCCGACCTCGAGGCCGCGGCGGATCAGTACCGCACCGCGCTCGGCGCCAATGTGGGCGAGCCGCAGGACGAGCCCGACCACGGCGTCACCGTCATCTTCATCGAGCTGCCCAACACCAAGATCGAGCTGCTCTACCCGCTGGGCGAGGACAGCCCGATCAACGGCTTTCTCGAAAAGAACCCCTCGGGGGGCATCCACCATGTCTGCTACGAGGTCGACGACATCCTCGCCGCCCGCGATCACCTGAAGGAATCCGGCGCCCGCGTTCTTGGCTCGGGCGAGCCCAAGATCGGCGCCCATGGCAAGCCGGTGCTGTTCCTGCACCCGAAAGACTTCAACGGCTGCCTCGTGGAGCTGGAGCAGGTCTGATGGGCATCGCCTCGGGCATCGTTCTCTTCATGGTGATCTGGTTCATGACCTTCCTGGTCGTGCTGCCGATCCGCATCCAGACACAGGGCGAGGCGGGCGAGGTCGTGCCCGGCACCCATGCCGGCTCGCCCGAAAAGCATCATCTGAAGAAGAAAGCCTGGATCGTCACGGGCATCTCGGCGGTGATCTGGGCGATCATCGCCACGATCATCCTCACTGGCACGATCACGGTTCGGGATATCGACATGTTCGACCGGATGGGGCCCTCGTCGGAAGAGGCGTCCTGACAGGCCCCGGCGCAACGCCCGGCCCGTTAACCACGGGGCGGGCCGCCAGGCGTCGGCAAAAAATACCGACGTAATACCGACGTTATACCGACGCGATACCGAAACCCGCTTTTCCCGCCATTTCAGGGCGTTAACCCCGATTCGCCCCGGTTTCGGCGCTCACAGCGGCAATGCAGTCGTTTCCTTGATCTCCTCCATCACGAACGACGCCGACACATCCCCCATCGGCACCTTCGCCACCAGCCGTTGATATAGCCGGTCATAGCCCTTCATATCCGCCACTCTGGCCCGGATCAGGTAGTCGAGCTCGCCGGTCATCCGGTAAACCCCCTGCACCTCCGGCATCGTCCTCGTGGCCCGGGCAAAGCGCTCCAGCCACTCGGCATCGTGCCGGGCCGCCTTGATCTGCATGAAGACCGTCAGGCCCAGCCCCAGCTTTTCCGCATCCAGCAACGCCACCCGCTGCCGGATCACGCCCGACGCCTCCATCGACTTCACCCGCCGCCAGCAGGCATTGCGCGACAGGCCCACCCGCTCGCCCAGCTGGTCGAGCGGCAGGTCGGCGGCGCGTTGCAGTTCGGTCAGGATCCGGCGGTCGATATCGTCAATTTCGCTCATGGTTTTCAGGATAGTTGGGATATTCTCCCGAAATCAATCGGAACCTTCGCGCATTTGGGAAATGCGCCACGGCGCGCCGCGTTAAATATATCGAAAGGAAACACGTGCAGACAGGAGCCCGCGATGATCACCAAGGCCTTTCTCGACCATCCCCGCAGTGTGGATGAAACCTACCTCGAACACGCCCGGTTCGCCGGAACGTTCGGCGTCAAACTTTTCGCGGCCGGGCTCTGCGCGTTTGTGCACGCGCTCATTCCCTGCCTGTTCGAGAAAACCGCCAGCCGGATGATCGCCGAGATGTATGCGAAAACCCATAACCGCGGGGGCTGACCGCCTCAGTGGGTGGCGGTCTTGGAGAAGATGTTGATGATCACGATCCCCACGATGATGAGCGTCATGCCGATCAGCGCGGCCAGGTCGACCCCCTGTTTGAAGATCAGCCAGCCGAGGAAGGCGGTCAGGCAGATTCCCAGACCCGACCAGATCGCGTAGGTGATGCCCAGCGGCATGTATTTCAGCACGATCATCATCAGGTAGAAGGCCGAGCCGAAGCCGGCCACCACGCCGACCGACGGCCAGAACCGCGTGAACTGTTGCGACGCCTGAAGACAGGTCGAGCCCACGCCCTCGCAAAGAACGGCCAGAAGCAGGATGAGGTAGATCTTCAGCATGGGACATGCACCTTGTATCGGAAGCGATGGAAACCGCGCCCATATCGCAGCGGTTCCGCGGCAGGGTCAAGCGACCCCGCGCATGGTGACACGCGGCCTGAGGACTTCCTGCCACCGCCGCTGCCAGGTGCCCAGACGACCGGCGGTTTGGTCAGGTTTTGATCGGTTTTTCCTCGCAATCTCATTGCGGTAAGCGATATCCGATAAGGCCCGGCCAGTGGCATCGGGCCCGGCAGAAACGAAAATGGGCCGCCCCGGGAATACCCGGGACGGCCCGCCATGAATTGAAATGGGTGTGGTTAGCCCATGATCCCGTTCAGCGTCGCGCTCGGCCGCATGACCGAGGCGAGCTTGTCGTCATCGGGGTGGTAGTAGCCACCGATATCGGCCGGCTTGCCCTGAACCGCGGCCAGTTCGCCGGTGATCTTTTCCTCGTTTTCCGCCAATGCCTTGGCAATCGGCCCGAACTCCTCGGCCAGCGCGGCATCGTCCGACTGCGCAGCCAGCGCCTCGGCCCAGTAGCGGGCGAACCAGTAATGGCTGTCGCGGTTGTCGGGCTCGCCCACCTTGCGGCTGGGCGACCGGCCGTGATCGAGAATGCCCTGTGTGGCCGTCTCGACGGTTTCACCCAGCACCCGGGCGCGGGCGTTGTTCTTGGAATCGCCCAGGAATTTGAAGCTTTCTCCCAGCGCACAGAACTCGCCTAGGCTGTCCCAGCGCAGGTGGTTTTCCGACTGCAGCTGCTGCACGTGCTTCGGCGCCGAGCCACCGGCGCCGGTTTCGAACAACCCGCCGCCATTCATCAGCTTGACGATCGACAGCATCTTGGCCGAGGTCGCCAGCTCGAGGATCGGGAACAGGTCGGTCAGGTAGTCGCGCAGCACGTTGCCGGTGATGGCGATGGTGTTCTCGCCCTTGGTGATGGTCTCGAGGCTGGCGCGGGTCGCTTCGCGCGGGGCCATGATCTCGAACTTGTCGGCCACGCCTTTCGCCTCGAGGATCGGCTTCACGAAGCTGATCAGCTCGGCATCATGGGCGCGCTTTTCATCCAGCCAGAAGATCGCGCGATAACCGGTGGCCTTCTGCCGTTCGATGGCCAGGTTCACCCAGTCCTCGATCGGCGCCTTGCGGGCCGAGGCCGAGCGCCAGATATCGCCCTTCTCGACCTTGTGCTCGTGCAGCACGGTACCGTCGTCCAGCACCATCTTCACGGTGCCGTCTTCCGGGATCTCGAAGGTGGTCGGGTGCGAGCCGTACTCCTCGGCCTTCTGGGCCATCAGGCCAAGGTTCTGCACCGTGCCGGCGGTCGCCGGATCCAGTTTTCCGTTGGCTTTGAAGAACTTGATCGTCTCGTCATAGACCGGCGCGTAGGAGTTGTCGGGGATCACGCAGACCGCGTCATGCTCCTTGTTGTCCGGGCCCCAACCCTTGCCGCCCGAGCGGATGAGGGCCGGCATCGAGGCGTCGATGATCACGTCGGAGGGGACGTGAAGGTTGGTGATGCCACGGTCGCTGTCGACCATGTACATGGGCGGGCGGGTGTCGCGGACGTCTTCGATGGCCTTGAGGATCTCGGGCTTGTCCTTGACGCGCTCCAGCAGGTCGCCGAGGCCGGAGGCCGGGTCGACGCCGGCGGCTTTCATTTCGTCGCCGTATTTCTCGAAGACCGGCTTCAGCCATTCCTTGACCGCGTGGCCGAAGATGATCGGGTCGGAGACCTTCATCATCGTGGCTTTCATGTGGATCGAGAACAGCACGCCCTCTTCCTTGGTCTTCTCGATTTCCTCGGCGAGGAAGGCGTCGAGGGCCTTGGCGCTCATGTAGGTGGCATCGACGACGGTGCCTTCGGGGTAGCTGACGCTGTCTTTCAGGACGGTCTCGCCTCCCGCGGTTTCCAGCACGATCTTCGCCGTCGCGGCCTTGTCGAGCGTTGTGGATTTCTCGTTGGAAAAGAAGTCGTTGCCCGACATGGCGGCGACGCGGGTCTTGCTGTCGGAAGACCAGTCACCCATCCGGTGGGGGTTGTTCTGGGCGAATTTCTTGACCGGGGCCGCGGCGCGGCGGTCGGAGTTGCCTTCGCGCAGGACCGGGTTCACCGCCGAGCCCTTGATCGAATCGTAGCGGGCGCGAACCTCTTTTTCCTCGTCGGTCTGGGGGTCGTCGGGGTAGTCGGGAATGTCGAACCCCTGGCCTTGAAGCTCGCGCACGGCGGCGACGAGCTGGGGCACCGAGGCCGAGATGTTGGGCAGCTTGATCACGTTGGCGTCGGGCGTCTTGACCAGCTGTCCCAGCTCGGCGAGGTCGTCGGTGACGCGCTGGTCGTCTTTCAGCTTGTCGGGGAAGGTGGCGAGGATGCGGCCCGCCAGCGAGATGTCCTTGGTGCCCACCGACACGCCCGCGGCGGCGGCGAAGCGCTGGATGATCGGCAGAAGCGAGGCGCTGGCAAGTTCGGGTGCCTCGTCGACCTTGGTGTAGACAATATCGGGATTGGAGTTGTCGGCCATCGGTGATCCCTCTCGATCGCTGTGTGAAGAGTTCGGCGCCGCGCATGGGCGGGCGCAGGCAGGCGGTTGGCCGCGTCATAGCGTAAAGCGGGCCGTCTGGAAAGACGGTATGCGACAGTATACTGAAAAAATTGTCGCAGGGCGGCGGCTGGCCGCGCACCGAAGCGGGGCGAGGGGTCAGCTGTCGTAATGCTCGATCTTCTGAAGCCGCCGCATCAGCAGGGTCCCGGCCACCACGCAGACGAGAACGCCCGTGAAAAGCGGGATCGGCGTGCCGCCGAAGGACAGGCCCACCGGCACGGTCAGGATGACCGAGCCAACGGTGCCGATGCTGGCGACGACGCTGGCCGCCATGCCGGCGACGTGGCCCAGCGGCTCCATCGCCAGCGCGTTGAGATTGCCGAGCGTCAGCGCCGCCTGGAAGAAGACGGTGGTCTGCCACGCGACGTAGACCGCGAAGTCGATGCCCGGCGGCAGGCCGATCAGGAAGAGCGCCAGCACCACCGCTGTCAGGCCGATCTGCACCACGAGCGCGAAGCTGATCAGGCGGCGCATGCCCAGACGCATGACGAGGGCCGCGTTGACGAAGCTGCCGGTGCCGGCCATCAGGGCGATGACGAAGAACCAGTAGGGGAAGCTTTCGGCCCGGTCGAAGGTGACGCCGAAGATCTGCTGGATCGAGCTGATCGACGAGAAAAGCGTGGTGAAGCAGAGGATCTGCACCGCGATCGACAGGCGCACGGTGCGGAAGGAGAGCACCTCTTTCACCGCGCCCCAGAGCGCGCCGGGCCGGAAGGGGCGGCGGCGCTGCACGGGTAGGGGCTCTTTCAGGCGCAGGAACATCCAGAGCGTCGTGCAGATGGTGAAGAGGATGAAGATGCCGAAGATGCCGCGCCAGCCGGTCAGCGCGATGACGCCGCTGCCGGCGAGGGGCGCGACGGCCGGGACGAGGGTGAAGACCATCATCACGAAGGAGATCAGCCGGGCCATTTCGCGGCCGGAATAGAGGTCACGGATGATGGCGAGCGCCACGATCCGGGCGGCGGCGGCGCCGACGCCCTGAAGGATTCGAGCCGCGACCATCAGTTCGAGCGACGGTGCGATCATGGCCGTGAGCGCGCCGAGGATGTAGATGGCCGCCCCCACGAGGATGACCGGCTTGCGCCCGTAGCTGTCGGAGAGCGGGCCGGTGAAGAATGTTCCGGCGCCCATCCCCAGGAGGAAGGAGGCCACCACGAGCTGGGCCCGGTTGACCGCGTCGGGCGTGAGTTCGGCGCCGATGCGGGGCAGGGCGGGCAGCATCGCGTCGATGGAAAACGCGACGGTGGCCACGAGCATCGCCATCAGGGCGACGAATTCGAAGCGCCCGATCGGGGCGTCTTCGGGCTGGGGATGTTCGGATACGCTCATCCTTGGGCGCTATCATGCTGTGCGGATATGCGCCATAGAAAGCCTGCGCACATTCCTGAGGCCGTTCATGCACATATGCAGGCGGGAACCTTTCGCGCCGGTTAATCCGCCGGACGCAGGCGGCGCGCGCGCCCCGCAACAGCGGCGGGGCGCGACGGGGGGCGGGGTCAGTGGGCGGTCATCTCGGTGACGATCTGGTCGACGGTGAGGGAGGCCGGGTAGTAGGTGGGCCAGTTGGTCACTTCGTCGAGCAGGGCGGCGCGGTCGTCGCCCCAGTAGAGGTGGTAATGGTCGGCCTTGGCCGGCGCGATGCGGTGATCGCTGAACTGGATGTAGTCGGGCGCCGCCTCGTCGCCTTCGGTCTTGCGGAAGATGAAGCGGACGCCGCGGTTGCCCTTCTTGTAGGTCAGGACCTCGTAGCCGTCATCGGCATAGGTGCCTTGAACAGAGGTGTCGCCTTCGTGGAAGGTGACCTGGTCGCCCGAGATCTCGATGCGGTCCACGTCGGTTTCATAGCCGATCTCGTAATAGGCGCGGTATTCGGCGGCGGTCTTGTCGCCATGCTCGGCCTTGTGCTCCATCACCGGGGCAAGGCTGCCGTCCATCAGGTAGGGGTAGACGGACTGCCAGTCGCCTTCCCAGTCGGAGAGGGGGCGGGGGGCGATCTGGCTGTCTTCGAAATAGCCTTTGTAGATCTGCTTTTGCTGCTCGTCCTGTTGCGCGTGGTCATGCGCATGGCTGTGGTCGTGGTCTTCGGAGCCGGCGGCGAAAGCGGGGGCGGCGAGCGCCAGAAGCGCGGCGGTGGCGAGGGCGGTGGCGTGTTTGGGGGTGACCGAGTGCATGTTCTGTTTTCCCTTTCGGGTTCGTGTTGTCGTGACCGGGCGGGCGCCGGGTTGGGATCGCGGCGCGCGGCCCGGAGTGATTCGTTACGTTATATCGTAACGTGTCGGTCGTATTCGAAACCGACAGGGCTGGCAACGGCCGGTTTGGGCGGGGAGTGGAGGGAGAAGGGTTAACGCTTTGTAAACGCCGGAGTTATTTCGTGTGATCCGGCTGCGTGTCGATATTGGCGGCGTGATCCTGGTTGTCCTCGTGGACATGCGGTGCGTGGCGGACCTTGCCGATGAGCCACTCGGTATGCTCTTCGCGTTTCCGCATTGCGAAGGCACCGAACTGTTGGATGGCAACGGCGAAAATGCCGAGGCCCACGAAGATGAAGACGGTGGTGCCGATCTTGCCGACCACCGTGGCGGGCACAAGCTCGCCATAGCCCACGGTCGAGAGGGTGACGACGGTGAAGAAGTAGCTGTCGATCCACGACCAGCCTTCGATGTGGTGGAAGAAGACCGTACCCCCGATGATGATGGCCGGCAGGGTGGAAAAGAAGGCGATGACCCGGCGGATGTTCATCTTCGGTCTCCGTTCCCAGCCCTTTTCTTCAGCCCTCGCCGGCCTGTTCGACCTGGCCGTTGATCTCGTCGATCACCTTGATCCAGAGATCGGGCGGCTGGGCGCCGGGTACGGCATGCTTGCCGGCGACGATGAAGGTCGGCACGCCGGTGATCCCCATTTCACGAAATCCGGCGTCTTTCTTGTGGATACCTTCGATGTCGGCATCGGATTTGAGCAATTTCTGCACGACGGCGGCATCCATTTCGACCCCGTCGGCGATGTCGCCCAGCGTGTCGTGATCGGCGATATCGCGGCCCTCGTGGAAATAGGCGCGGAAGAGGGCCATGGCGACGGCCATCTGCTTGCCCTCGATGCCGGCCCAGTGGATCAGGCGATGGGCGTCGATGGTGTTGGGTGTGCGCTGGATGCCCGCGAGGTTCAGGTCGAGCCCCACGGCCTCGGCCGCCTCGACGATGGGGGCATAGGCGCGCGCCGCGCCTTCCTGTCCGCCGAATTTCCTTTCGAGGTAAGTGTGGCGGTCCATGCCCTCGGGCGGCATGTCGGGGTTGAGCTGGAACGGGTGCCATTCGATCTCGAACGGGTGGTCGGGACGTTCGGCCAGCGCCATGTCGAGCTGGGTCTTGCCGATATAGCACCAGGGGCAGATCGGGTCGGAGATGATGTCAAGCTTGACCATGACGTGCCTTGTAGATCGGCCGCAATTCGCGGCGCAGGATTTTGCCGTTCGCCCCGGTGGGCAGGGCGTCGAGGTGGAAGAAACCGCGGGGACATTTGTAGCCTGCCAGCCGCTCCTTCGCAAATGCGTGCAGATCTTCGTCGGGCAGGGCCTCGGGACCGGTGTAGAAGGCCATGATCAGACGGGCGTCGGCCTTGACCTCGATATCGGTGACGGCGGCCTGCAGGATGCCGGGGTGCTGGTTGAGCACGGCCTCGACCTCCATCGGCGAGACGCGGAAGCCGCCGGCGTTCATCATGTCGTCGGCGCGGCCGAGATAGGCAATGGCGCCGGTGTCGTCCATCGCGCCCTGGTCGCCGGTGAGGTACCAGTCGCCCTGGAACTTGGCCGCCGTGGCCTCGGGGGCGCCGAGATAGCCGAGCATCAGGCCGGGGTCGGAGCGGTGGATGGCGATGGTGCCCTCCTCGCCCAGCGGGACGGGGCCATCGGTGCCGATGATGGCGACGCGGCGGCCGGGCTGGGGGTAGCCCAGCGTGCCCCGGGGCGCCTGGTGGCCGGGGGCGGCGGAGATGAAGGTGGAACATTCCGACATGCCGTAGGCCTCGAGGATCTCGGTGCCGGTGGCGGTGGCCCAGGCGTCGCGGATGGTGTCGGCCAGCTTTTCGCCGGCGGAGAGGCCGTGGCGGAGTTTCGGCAGGTCGAGCGGGGTGCCGTCCTTGAGGAACTTGCGGTAAACGCCCGGGGCGGCGGCGAACATCGTCGCGTCGTGGCGTTTCAGGAGAAGTGGCAGGCGCGAGGCGTCGGTGCCGGGTTCGGGGATCAGGGCGGTGGCGCCGGCGGCCCACGGGTCCATCAGCCCGGTGCCGAGCGTGTAGGTCCAGTTGAAGGCGCCGGCGTGGCAGACGCGGTCGGAGGCGCGCAGGCCGTACCAGCCGTCGACCATCATCTGCCGGGCCCAGATGGCGCGGTGGGCGTGCATCACCGCGCGGGGCGTGCCGGAGGTGCCGGAGGTGTAGATGATGTAGGCCATGCGCTCGGGGTCGCCCATGTCAAAATCGGCGGGCGGCAGGCTGCGCATGGCGTCGAGCGCGTCGGGGCCGATGACGGGGATCTCGGTCGCGGGGCAGGCGATGGCGGGGTCGCGCAGGATGACGCCGGGGCTGACGGTGTCGATGATGCCCGCGACCTCGCGCTCGGTGAGCTGCGAGGAGGTTGGCACGGGGACGAGGCCGACGGCGATGGCGCCGAGATAGGCGATGGGGAATTCGACCGTGTTGCCGAGGCGCATGAGCACGCGGTCGCCGGGGGTGAGGCCTGCCTGCAGGAGGCCCGCACCGGTGCCGAGCACGGCCGCTTTCAGCCTGGCGTAGCTCCAGCGTTCGGCGCCGGAGAGGCCCAGCACGGCGAGCGCCACCTTGTCGGGTGTTTCGTCTGCGTGGCGCAGCACGTGCGCCGCGAGGTTGAAGGGCGCGGGGCAGGGCGCGAAGGCCGGTGAATTGGTCTCTGACAACATGGCATTGCTCTAGGCATAGGCGGGCTCAGTTGCAAGTCGTTCAGGCCGGGCGTATAGCGTTTGACATGAAGGAAACGCTGCCCGGAAACCTTATCAGGATCTCGCGCCAGGATGGTGCGGAAGAGCAGGCCGAGCCGCTCAACCTTGGTGAGCGGGTGCGGGAGCTTCGGAAGGCGCGCGGCTGGACGCTGGAGCAGGCGGCGACGCAGGCCGGGCTGGCGCGGTCGACCCTGTCGAAGATCGAGAACGGGCAGATGTCGCCGACCTACGAAGCGTTGAAGAAGCTGGCCGTGGGGTTGCAGATTTCCGTGCCGCAGCTGTTCACCCCGCCGCAGCGGGACCAGATCAGCGGGCGGCTGGCGGTGACCAAGGCCGGGGACGGGACGCAGCATGCGACCACGACCTATGAGCATGAATTGCTGGGCGAGGCGCTGTCGAAGAAGCGGATGTTGCCTTATCGGGCGCGGATCAGGGCACGGTCGGTCGAGGAGTTCGACGGCTGGGTGCGGCATGACGGGGAGGAGTTCCTGTATGTGCTGACCGGGGTCGTGCGGCTGTTCACCGAGTTCTACGAGCCGATCGAGATGCGCCGGGGCGACAGCGCCTATTACGACGCGACGATGGGCCATAACGTGGTGTCGGTGAGCGACGAGGATGCCACGATCTTGTGGGTGACGTCGCTGGCCTGACGACTCGGTGGTTAACGCCGTTGTTTTGCAGGGAGTCCAACGTCGGTATTCTGTCGGTATCACGTCGGTGCACTGTCTGTGCGGCGAGAGCGTTAACACAAGGCGCGTTGCGCACCGGCCCGGCCTTAACGCTATTTTCAGATTTTCCGGTCAGGGTGCGGCTCAGGCGTTGCCCGCCAGCCGGTGATAGATGTGGGTGAAGGTCGCCGCGCCGAGGATCGGGATGATGAGGTTGATGAGCGGGATGGAGAGCGGCAGGGCCATCAGGATGCCGGCCAGCCAGATCGTCGTCAGGTGGCGGCGGCGCTGTTTCTTGGCCTCCTGCCGGCCGACGCGGCGGATGGCGACGAGGGTGAAATACTCCATGCCCAGCAGGTAGCCGTTCAGCGCGTAGAAGATGAAGGGCGCGGCGGGCGTGAAGAAGACGTAGAGCACGAAGGCCAGGAGGTTGGCCCCGATGATGATGCCGAGGAAGTTGAGCGTGTCCTTTATCGCTTCGCCCATGGGCGTGCGGCGGGCCGGGGGCAGGCGCGGGTAATGGCGGTCTTCGACGGCCTGCGCCACCTCGTCGAGGAACATGGAGGTGATGGCCGAGGCCACCGGCACCATCAGGAAGGCCGACAGGAACAGCATCAGGAAAAGGGAGCCGAAGCTGAGAAGGTCGCCGACCCAGGTCACCTCGCCCACGATGGGGAGGGACGTGGTCTCGCCCGTGAGCCATTCGATGACGCCGAGCAGCCCGGCATAGGCGGCGATCAGCAGAACGAAGGTCAGGCCGATGCCGAGGAACAGGACCTTGCGGAAGCGCGGGTCGCCCAACTGGCCGAGGGCCTTGAAGAAGCTCGAGAAGATCATTCGGTCACCCATGTGGTGATGGCGTCGAGGTCAGGGCGGGGGCGTTCGGGCGGGGCCGAGGTTTCGGTGCCGATATGTATGAGGCCCGCGATGCGTTCGTTGTCGGCAAGGCCAAAGCCGGCTTCGACGAAGCCGCGGTCATGGCTGGCCCAGCCGCTCAGCCAGTTGGCGCCCCAGCCCGAGGCAAGCGCGGCGTTCAGGAGCGCAAGGCAGACGGCACCGGCCGAATAGGTTTGTTCGAGGAGAGGGATCTTTCCCGACGGGATCTGGACCTCGATCACGGCGACGGCGAGATGGGCGTCGGCATATTGAGCACGGGCCTTGGCGATGTCTTCGGGCGGTTTGCCGAGACGGTCGCCGCATTCGTCGATCAGCGTGGCCAGCCGCAGGAGCGCGTTCCGTTCCAGCACCATGAAGCGCCAGGGTTCCAGCTTGCCGTGATCGGGGCTGCGGGCCGCGGCGGTCAGGATGGGCATGAGCGCCGCGCGGTCGGGCACCGGGGTGGTCAGCGTCTTGGCGGGGCGCGAGCGGCGGTTGAGCAGAAACTCCATCGCGGCCGGGTTGGGATCGGGCATGCACGTTTTCCTGTCCTGTTGCGGGGTTACATGTCGGGTGCCGGGGCGCGAGGGTCAACCCTGCATCTTCCGCAGGCGGGCCAATCGCGCTATGGGACGCCTCCATGAGCCTGCCCGATCTGAGCCATCTTGCCATCCCCGGCGCGACCGTGACGGTGCGCGTGACGCCGAAGGCCTCGGCGAACGGGATCGTGCTGCGCGACGGGCAGATCCGGATGAACGTGACGGTGGTTCCCGAGGGCGGCAAGGCCAATTCGGCCGTTCAGAAGCTGCTGGCCAAGGCGATGGGCGTGCCGAAATCGCGGCTCGAGCTGATCCGGGGCGCGACGGCGCGCGACAAGGTCTTCAGCGTGAGTTGAGCGTCTTGCCGTTCAGAGAATAGACCCCTTCGGGCAGGTTGAGCGCCGCGCCGAGATCGCGCAGCTGGGTGGGCGAGAGGGTGATTTTCTCGACCCGGTCGGTGCGGGGGTCGTATTGCTCGATCGTGACGCATTCCTCGAACGCGTTGATGATCACGTCTTCTTCGAGCCGCTGGCGGCCTTCGTCGACGAGGGTGATGACGGTCGAGTCAAACTCGTGTTCGATGGAAAACATGGGGTTACCTTATTCGCTTGGCGGGTCATTGCAAGCGGGGTTGTCCGTTGTCGGATGGGGGCTGGAGATCGGGCCAAACCCTGCTACAACCTAGGGAAAGACGATTGAGGATATCGATGCGCTGGCTACTTCTGAGTGTGATGATCGGTCTGGCGGGGTGCGTTTCCACCGCGCCGGCCCCCGGGCCCAATGCCGTGGCGAGGGCGCCGCAAGCGCCCGGGGCAAGCGATATTAACCGGTTCCGGGGTGTGGTCAGCCGGGTGGAGCCCGTGGCCGAGCGGATCTGCCGGACGAGGTCGAGCGCGCCGAACTGCGATTTCCACATCGTTCTGGACGACCGCGAGGGGCTGCAGCCCAACGCCTACCAGACGCTCGACAAGAACGGGCGGCCGATCCTGGCCTTCACGCGGTCGCTTCTGGCGGATGTGCAGAATGCCGATCAGCTGGCCTTCGTCATGAGCCACGAGGCGGCGCACCATATTGCCGGGCACATTCCGCGCCAGCAGCAGAACGCCATGGCGGGGGCGATCCTGATGGGCGGGCTGGCCTCGCTTTCGGGGGCGAATTCCGCCGGGATCGAAGCGGCCGTGAACATGGGCGCGGGCGTGGGCGCGCGGCGCTATTCCAAGGATTTCGAGCTTGAGGCGGATGCGATCGGCACCGTGATCGCCCACGAGTCGGGCTATGACCCGGTGCTGGGGGCCGAGTATTTCATGCGGATCGCCGACCCGGGCGACAGTTTCCTGGGCACGCACCCGCGCAACGCGCAGCGGATCGAGACGGTGCGCCGCGTGGCCGCCGGCCTCTGACGGGGCGCCATGCTTCAACTGCCTGACGTTGTTCGCGACCGGGGGTCGAAATATGCCGTTTCCGGCGGCAAGGTCACCAGCCGGGAGGAGGCGGATGCCTTCCTGGCCGAGCTGAAGCGCGACAAGAAATTCGCCAAGGCCACCCACAACACCTGGGCCGTGATCCTGTCGGACGGCACGCCCCTGAAGGGCGATGACGGCGAATCGGGGGCCGGGAACGTGATCTTGCGGATGCTGGAACGCGAGGGCGTGAGCGACCGGATCGTGGTGGTGACGCGCTGGTATGGCGGCAAGCACCTGGGTGGCGACCGGTTCCGCCATGTGCAGACCTGCGTGCGGGCGTGGCTGGAGGAAAGCACCGGTTGACTCAGGTCAAGGACGGGTTTCGCCCCTCCCGGTAGGGTTCTTCCCATGCGCTGACATCGCGACAGGGAGACGAACCAATGCCTGCAAACCTCACTTACAAGCGCCATGCCGATCTGGTCGACCGGATGGCGAATGCCCTTGGCCTCGATCTGGAAGAGAAGATCATGGAGGGCAAGCTGGAGATCGACACGCTGGGGGACGCGGTGCTGCGGTGTACGGGCTGCACCGACCCGACGGCCTGCGAGGGCTGGCTGGCGACGGTCGAGGGGGTGGCGCCCGAGGCACCGGGGATGTGCCGGAACGTGGACCTGTTCGAACTTCTCAAACAGGGCAAGCACGTCTGATCATGACACCCCTGGGCGATCTTCGGCGGCATTTCCTGCTGGTCAAGGGCATGGCCAAGGCGACCGACACGGATGTGGAGGGGGCCTATGCGGCCGGGCGGCTGGACCAGGACGAGTGGGCCGAGATGGTGCGGGCCTGCCGGGGGTGCCAGTGGACCAAGGGCTGCGAGGCGTGGCTCGACGGGGGCCAGGGGGCCGCGGTGGCGCCGAAGCCCTGCTGCAACAGGGCCCGGCTGGCGATGGTGCGACTGGAAGAGGAGTTGGCGGGATGACGGCTGTTTTGCGCTATCTGGGCGATCCGAACCGGGCGTTCTGGCTGACAAGGTCCGTGGCCCGGTCGGTGGGCGTGAACCTGTCGGAGGCGATGTATCGCGAGGATTTGTGTGCTGCCGACTATGCGGCGATGGTGACGCGGTGCCGGATGTGCGCCCATGCCGGGGCCTGCGAGCAGTGGCTGGCGGAGAACGGCGCCGGGGCGGCCGAGGTGCCGGGCCATTGCGCCAACGCGGGCGTTCTGAACGCGTTGATCCGGCAGCCGAAACCGGCGCGGGCGTAAGCTAGAGCGGGATCTGAACCGCCTTGGCGAGCGCCGCCGAGATGCCCATGAAGAAGCAGCCGGTGGCCACCAGCACGAAGGCGTGCCAGATGGCGTTTGAAAAGCGCAGGGTCTCCCAGCAGTAGAAGATCACCGCGACGGAGTAGATGATGCCGCCGGTGAGGATGAGCCAGAGACTTTGCGGGGGCAGCAATGTCCAGAGCGGGATGATGAGGGCGACGCCGATCCAGCCGAGGGCGACCTGTGGCCACCAGCCGGTGCTCATTGCGCCGCGGGCGGCCATGAGTTTCGCCCCGGCGCCCACCAGCGCCAGAAGCCAGACCACCCCGAGGATGATGTAGCCGAAGGCGGTGCCGAGCAGCACGCTGAGGGGCGTGAAGGTGCCGGCGATCTTGAGGTAGATGGCCGCGTGGTCGAGGCGGCGCAGGATCGGGCGGGCGGCGGTATAGGCGCCGAGGTGATAGGCGGCCGAGGCCGACAGCATGAGGATCAGCCCGGCGGCATAGACGGAGGTGGCGACGAAGGTCGACCACGGCATGTGCTGGTACCACATGAAGAAGATGGTGGCGACGCCGGCCAGCGCCGCCGTGACGCCGATGACGTGGACGATACCGTCGGCCCAGCGTTCGGCCCGGGTGTAGTTCGGATACGACATGTGCGCGTTTCTCCTCCGCGCCTATTGGGGCATAGATCCACGACATCTTGATGTCGGCAAACGCACCGAATTGTGGTTTGTTTCTGCCGGTAAGGAAACAGGGCCCGACGCGACGTCATGCAAAAGGTCAAGCGGCGGGGGCGGGAAAGGTTCCCTGGGCGCCGGGCCTAGCTGGGCGGGTTTACGCGCAGCCAGCGGAAGGCGCGGGCGAGCCAGGCGGCACCGTTGTCGCGCTGCCAGACACCGTGGGCCATGATGACGCGGGCCGGTTTGCTGTCGATCAGTTGCTGCACGCGGGCGCGGATGGGGCCGCGGCGGGGCAGGGTCAGCAGGCGCAGGTCGAGGGGTGCGCAGCCCGGGTCGTTGGTGATGCCGAGGATATGCGCGACCCAGCGTTGCCAGACGCTCCAGTGGCGTTGCAGGAAGCCCGTGTCGAAGGCCTCGATCGTGTCGGTGAGGATGGCCGTTCGGGAGGGGCGGTGGAGGAAGATCACCTCGCTGAATTTCCGGCCGATCTGGAGGTTCCACTGGTCGATGGTGCCGGCCCAGGCGGGCGGCGCGGTGTCGTCGAGCGTGCTGGTGAAGGTGAGGTCGGTGCGCTTGGCGATGGTCGCGGGCGGGCCCCAGAGGGCGGCCTTGGGGTAGGCTTCCTTCCAGTCGCCCATGTAGAGGTGGTGGATGGCGTTGGGGCTGATGAGGTGGGCGACGGGGCCGAGCGCGTCGATTTCAGCTTGGAGCTCGTCGGTCAGGGCGATGGGGGACCAGACCCAGAGGGCGCCGTCGGGCAGGCGGATGATGATCGCGCGGGTCGGGTAGGGAAAGCCGTGGAAACTGACGATCTCGCCCTCGGCCAGCCAGATGTTTGCGTCTATCTGTTCGAGGGGCATGGGGCGGTCCTTTTGGTCGAGATGTCATCCGGGCGCGGGCCTGCTCTCCGATCAGATAGAGGCTTTCGATGTCACCTGTGTGACCGGGCCTGCCATTTGGCGGGAGCGGAAAAACCGATGATATGTCAACGCCTTCAGGGGCGAAACTGCCCCCACAGATCGTACTCCCCCGCCTCGTCCACCTCGACCGAGACGATGTCGCCGACCGAGAGGGTTTCGGTGCCCTCGTCGATGAAGAGGCAGCCGTCGATTTCGGGGGCGTCGGCCTTGGTGCGGCAGGTGGCGATGCCGTCTTCGTCGATATCGTCGACGATCACGTCTTGCACAGATCCGACCTTGGCGGCCAGTTTTTCCTCGGAAATGGCCTGTGCCTTTTCCATAAACCGCTCCCAGCGCTCTTGCTTGACCGGTTCGGGCACGTGGTCGGGGAGGTCGTTGGAGCGGGCGCCTTCGACGTTCTCGTATTTGAAGCAGCCGACGCGGTCGAGCCGGGCCTCATCGAGCCAGTCGAGGAGGGTCTGGAATTCTTCCTCGGTTTCGCCCGGGTAGCCGACGATGAAGGTCGAGCGCAGGGCGATATCGGGGCAGATCGCTCGCCAGGCGTTGATTTCGTCGAGGGTCTTTGCCGCCGCCGCCGGCCGGGCCATGCGTTTGAGCGTGTCGGGATGGGCGTGCTGGAAGGGGATGTCGAGGTAGGGCAGTATGCGGCCCTCGGCCATCAGCGGGATGAGGTCGCGCACATGCGGATAGGGGTAGACGTAATGCAGGCGGACCCACGCCCCGAGGTCGCCCAAGTCACGGGCGAGGTCGGTGATATGGGCGCGGTGGCCGCCGGTTTCGGCGTGCTTGGTATCGACCCCGTAGGCGGAGGTGTCCTGGCTGATGACGAGCAGTTCCTTGACCCCGTTCTCGACCAGCTTCTCGGCTTCGCGCAGCACCGCATGGGCCGGGCGCGACGCGAGGCGGCCGCGCATGTCGGGGATGATGCAGAACTTGCACTTGTGGTTACAACCCTCTGAAATCTTGAGGTAACTGTAATGCCGGGGAGTGAGTTTCACGCCCGAGGAGGGGAGCAGGTCGACAAAGGGATCGGGGCTGGGGGGAACGGCGGAATGGACCGCGTCGAGCACCTGTTCGTACTGGTGGGGCCCGGTGACCGCGAGCACCTTGGGGTGGGTGCCGGTGATGTATTCCGGCTCGGCGCCGAGGCAGCCGGTGACGATGACGCGACCGTTTTCCTGCAGCGCTTCACCGATGGCTTCGAGGCTTTCGGCCTTGGCGCTGTCGAGGAAGCCGCAGGTGTTGACGATGACCGCGTCGGCCCCGCTGTAATCGGGGGAGATGCCGTAGCCCTCGGCCCTGAGCCGCGTGAGGATGCGTTCGCTGTCGACCAGCGCCTTGGGGCAGCCCAGCGAGACCATGCCGATGACCGGCTGGCCGGGGCGGCTGGCTTCGGAAATGGTGGAGCGCGCGAGATCGGGGCGCAGGTCGGGGGGATTGGTGCTCATGTGGCGCGATATAGTGGCTCGGGCGGGACCGCGAAAGTGAAAACACGGTTGTTGGGCGGCGCCGGCAGGCCTAACCTTCGGGAAAAGACGTGGAGGGTGAGCGGTATGCGGTGGATCGTGCGGGCGTTCGGGCTTTTGCTGCTGGCGGTGGTGCTGGTGGCCGGGGTGTTCCTTTTGCTGCCGGGCGACAAGATCGCCAAGGTGGCGGCGGGCCAGTTGTCGAGCTGGACGGGGCGCGAGGTGACGATGTCGGGCGACACGACGCTGAGCTTCTATCCCATTCTCGGCGTGAGCACCGGGCAGGTCACGGTGGCCAATGCCGACTGGACCGACGGGACGCCGATGTTCCGGGCCGAGAGCCTGAAGATCGGGGTGGAGATGCAGGCGCTGTGGGGCGGGGATATCCGGATCACGGGGCTGGAGGCCGAGGGGCCGGTGATCAACCTCGAGAAGGCGTCGGATGGCCGGGTGAACTGGGAGCTGGGCGTCGAGGGCGTGGCGCCGTCGGGGCAGGCCGGTGAGGGCACGGCGCCGGCGCGGTCGGACCGGCTGGCGCTGACGCTTGACCGGGCGCTGATCGAGGATGCGACGCTGATTTACACCGATCACGGCACCGGCGAGCGGACCGAGATGGCGGGCATGGCGTTCGACCTGCGCTGGCCGGAATACGAGGGGCGGGCGACCTTCGACATGACGCTGCGCCCCGCAGCCGAGGCGGTGCGGATCGAAGGGTATCTGGACCGCGTGGGCGATTTCATCGACGGGGCGGTGAGCGACGTGAAGGCGACGGTCAGCACCGAGGGCGGCGAGGTGACCTTCCTGGGCCGGGCGAGTGCGGCGCCCGAGGCGCAGGGGCGGCTGACGATGGCCGTGGCGGATACGGGCGCCTTCATGGCGGCGCTGGGGCTGCCGGCGGCGGAGATCCCGGCGGGGCTGGGGCGGAGCGTGAATGGCGAGACGCTGGTGACATACAGCGCCGATCAGCGGCTGTCGCTGCGCGAGGTGGCGTTGCAACTGGACGGCAACCGGATCGCCGGGGCGGTCGACGTGGCGCTGGGCGGCGAGCGGCCGGACGTGTCGGCGCAGATCAACGCGGGCCAGCTTGACCTGACGCGGATGGGCGGCGAGAGCGGGTCGGGCGAGAGCACCGGCCGGGCGACGGTGGCGGCGGACCAGGGGTGGTCGACCGAGCCGATCGATGCCTCGGCGCTGGCCCTGGCCAATGGCGAGATCGCGTTGACGGCCGAGAGCGTCGATCTCGGCGATCTGAAGGTGGGCAATGTGCGCTCGATGATCACGCTCGACCGGTCACGGCTGGTGTTCGATCTGCGTGAAGTTCGGGCCTACAAGGCCTTGATTACCGGGAATTTCGTGGTGAACAATCGCTCGGGCCTTTCGGTCGGCGGTGACCTGAAGGCGGCCGGGATCGACATGGAGAGCTTCCTGACCGATGCCGCCGGGATCACGCGGTTTTCGGGCGAGGCGGATGCGAGCCTGAGCTTCCTCGGCGTGGGGGCCTCGCAGCAGGCGATCATGGAGTCGCTGAGCGGCAAGGGCGCTTTCCAGACGGGGCGCGGGGTGATCTCCGGCATCGACCTGGACAAGCTGATGCGGTCGGGCGTGGCGAGTGGCGGGACGACGATTTTCGACACGATGGGCGCGACATTTACCATGGAGAACGGGTTTGCCCGGAACGACGACCTGCTGTTGCAGCTTCCGCTGGCGAAGGCCGAGGGGGAGGGTGTCGTCTCGCTTGGCAAGCGGCGGATCGATTACCTGTTCACCCCGATCCTGCTGGAGGGGGAAAGCACCAAGGGGCTGGCCATTCCGGTTCGGATCCGCGGGGCGTGGAGCGATCCGGAGATCCTGCCGGACATGGAAGCGGCGATCGACCGGAACTTCCGGGACGAGAAGGACGAGTTGGAGGACAAGGCCGAGGAGGAGGTGCGGCGCGCCGTCGAGAAGGAGCTGGGCGTCGAGCTGGAAGAGAACGAGTCGGTCGAGGATGCGCTGAAGCGCAAGCTTGAGGAGGAGGCCACGAAAGGGCTTCTGAAGCTTTTCGAGTGAGCTGAAGGATCGGGGCGCAAGGGGTTGATATGGCGTTGAATTCCGTGGACGAGGCGTTTGTTGCGCGGCTGCGCGAGGTGCTGCCCGCGGCGGCATTTCGCGAGGTGACGCCGGCCTACCTGGAGGAGCCGCGCGGGCGCTGGGCCGGCCAGGCCGGGGTGCTGGTGACGCCGGATTGCGTGGAGGATGTGGCGGCCTGTGTGCGCTTGGCGGCGGAGGCGAAGGTGCCGGTGGTGCCCTATGGCGGCGGCACGGGGTTGGTCGGCGGGCAGATCGCGGCGGAGGGGCCGGCGCCCGTGCTGCTGAGCCTCGAACGGATGCGGAAGGTGCGAGGTATCTGGCCCGAGGAGAACGTGATGGAGGTCGAGGCGGGGGCGATCCTGTCGGATATCCACGCGGCGGCCGAGGCCGAGGACCGGCTGTTTCCGCTGTCGATCGCCGCCAAGGGAAGTGCGCGGATCGGGGGGATGCTGGCCACCAATGCGGGCGGGGTGAACGTGCTGCGCTATGGCAATGCGCGCGACCTGTGCCTGGGGCTGGAGGCGGTGCTGCCGGACGGGCAGGTCTGGCACGGGCTGCGGCGGCTTCGGAAGGATAACATGGGGTACGACCTGCGCGACCTGCTGATCGGCTCGGAAGGGACGCTGGGGGTGATCACGGCGGCGGTGCTGGTGCTGCATCCGAAGCCGTCGGGGGAAGGGACGGCGTTGATGGCCGTGCCTGATCCGGTCGCGGCGTTGAAGTTGCTGGCGCTGGCGCGGGAGCATCTGGCCGAAGGGGTGTCGGCCTTCGAGCTGATGCACCGGGCGGGGCTCGAGTTCCTGGCGGAGACGATGCCGGATGTGAGGCTGCCGTTTGCTGAACCGCCGGAGTGGCTGGTGCTGATCGATATCGGGCTGGCCAAGGGGCTGGAGCCGGCGGGGGCGTTGGAGGCGCTTTTTGCCGAGGCGTTCGAGGGCGGGCTGGTGAGCGACGGGATGGTGGCGCAGTCGGAGGCGCAGCGGGCCGAGTTCTGGGAGGTGCGGGAGACGATCCCCGAGGCCAATCGGCGGATCGGGTCGGTCAGTTCTCACGATATTTCCGTGCCGCTGGGGGAGTTGCCGGAGTTCATTGCGCGGGGCAACGAGGCGATTGCCGCGCTGGGGGCGTTCCGGGTGAATTGCTTCGGGCATGTGGGTGACGGGAACCTGCATTACAACGTCTTCCCTCCCAAGGGGGAGCAGAAGGAGGCGTTTGCCGGGCAAAGGGACGAGATCAAGCGGGCGGTGCATGACCTGGTGCACGCGCTGGGCGGGTCGGTGAGTGCCGAGCATGGGGTCGGGCGGCTGAAGGTCGATGACCTGGAGCGCTATGGCGACCCGGTGAAACTGTCGGCGATGCGGGCGATCAAGGCGGCGCTGGACCCGGTGGGGATCATGAACCCGGGGGCTGTGTTGCGGGGTGAGTGAGGTTTTTGGGGGCGCTGCCCCCCACGTTGAAATCCTTTGGGATTTCAACGCTCCCCCCGGGATATTTGCCACCAAGAAGAAGCAGGGCGTCTGCTCTTTCATTGTTCTGAAAATACTCAAATTCCGACAGTCAGACCGGGAGGGACGTTGTCCGTTTGAGCGCCTTCAGGGAGAAGCTGGAGTGGACGGCCTGGACCACGTCGCTGCGCAGAAGGGCGTGGGTCATGAAATGTTCGTAGCTTTCGACGTCGGCCGTGTGGATCTTCAGCATGTAGTCGGCGGTGCCGGTGATGGCGTGGCATTCGAGGATTTCGGGGTGCCGGTCGACGAGGCGGGAGAAGGCGGCGAGGGAGGCTTCGGAGTGGTCCTGCAGCGAGACGGTGGCGAAGACGCAGAGCTTGGCGCCGACTTTGGCGGGGTCGAGGAGGGCCACGCGGGCGGTGACGATGCCGGCGGCGTCGAACTCCTGCAATTTGCGCCAGAGGGTGCTTTGGGCCATGCCGACGCGGTCGGCCAGCGCGGCGAGGGAGGCGGCGCTGTCTTGCTGGATTTCCCGGAGAAGGGCTTTTTCCTGGTCAGAAAATTTCATGAATCAAATATTAGCGAAAGGATTTCTTGATTTCCACGGAAATCGGGAGGTGTTCGGGAAAACTCTTCAAGGCGCGTGGAGTAGGGTGGCGTCAAAGGAGAGAGATCATGAGCAAGGATGCCAGTTATACATCGAAGACGCCGGATGCGGAGGGATTTTACAGCTATTCGGCGGAGGAGGATGCCGTCTGGGGCGAGTTGTTCGAGGCCCAGATGGCGTATCTGCAAGGCAAGGCGACGCCGGAGTATTTCGCGGGGGTCGAGTTGCTGGGCCTGAAGGCCGGCAAGGTGCCGCAGGTCAAGGAGATCGACGCGCGGCTGGTGGAGTTGACGGGCGCGGGGGTCGAGGGCGTGCCGGCGATCATTCCGCCGAGCCGGTTTTTCGATCTGCTGAGCCAGCGGAAGTTTCCGGTGGCGACCTTCCTGCGGCGGCGGGAGCAGATGGAGTATATCGAGGAGCCGGACCTGTTTCACGAGGTGTTCGGCCATTGCCCGCTGCTGACCAACCCGGATTACGTGGCGTTCATCGAGGGCGTGGGCAAGAAGGCGAAGGCGCTGGGGAAGGGGTATAGCTGGCACTTGTTCCGGCTGTTCTGGTTTACCGTGGAGTTCGGGATGATCCGTCACGGGGACGGGTACCGGGCGTTTGGCGCGGGGATCGTGTCGTCGCCGGCGGAGGCGGCGCATGCGACGGGGGGTGAGGCGGTGATCGAGCCGTTTGACCTGTCAAGGGTGCTGCGGATGCCCTACCGGATCGACATCGTGCAGCCGGTCTATTTTGCCATCGACGATTTCGCGCAGCTGGCGGCGACGTTGGAGGAGGACTGGCAGGCGGCGATCGACGCGGCGCGGGCGAAGGGCGACCTGCCGGCGCCGTTCGACAAGGCGGCCTGAGCGAGGTTTTGATTCCTATACCGGGCTGTCTGGGCTAAGCCCCTTCGTGTATTTCCAACGCGAGGGGCTTTTCCAATGGCCGATCTTCTGACCATCGAAAACCTCGGCAACCTGCTGATGCTGTGCTTTCTTCAGGCGGTGCTGGGCTTTGACAACCTTCTCTATATCTCGATCGAATCCCAGCGGGCGCCGGTGGCGCAGCAGAAATCGGTGCGGTACTGGGGCATCATCATTGCCGTGGCGCTGCGGGTGGTGCTGCTTTTCGTGATGATCCGGCTGATCGATGCCATGGCCGAGCCGTTCTACGTGTTCGACTGGGAGGGCGTTCTGACGGGGGGCGTGAATTTCGCGACCTGCGTGTTCATCATCGGCGGGATCTTCATCATCTACACGGCGGTGAAGGAGATCAGCCACATGTTGACCATCGAGCATCTCGACACGGATATGAGCGACAAGCCGGGCAAGTCGGCCACGCAGGTGGTGATCATGATCGTGATGATGAACCTGATCTTTTCCTTCGACTCGGTGCTGTCGGCGCTGGCGATCACGGATGTGTTCGTGATCCTGGCGACGGCGATCATCCTGTCGGGGTTGGCGATGCTGCTGCTGGCGGACGGGGTGACGAAATTCCTGGAGAAGAACCGGATGTACGAGGTGCTGGGCCTGTTCATCCTGCTGATCGTCGGCGTGGTATTGCTTGGCGAGGCGGGGCAGGCGGCGGCGCATGCGGTGCATGACGAGGCGCTGGCGCTTCGGTTCTTCGGCTACGAGGTGGTGCCGATGTCGAAGACGACCTTCTACTTCTCGGTCATCGTGCTGGTGGCGGTCGAGGTGATCCAGTCGGGCTATACGCGGAAGCTGAACGCGCAGCGGCGGACGGCCTCGCGCCACTGAGGTGGTTAACGGGCCGGGACAGGTGTTAAGGCGATGTTTACCCTAGCAACGCCTGACGCCATCACCTAAGTTTCGGTTGAGTGAATTGCCACCGACAGCGGGAGACGGCCCGGCATGGCGCGCCTGTTAATGCTCGTTATTCTGGCACTGGCGCTGGTTGCGCTGGCCGGTTTCGCCGTGTCCGCCATGACCCGGGCCGCCCGCGACGCCACGTCGATGGGGCGGGAGATGGTACTGACGACAAGGGGAACGAGTGTGCAGAAAATCGCCTATGCGGCCCTGTTCATCCTGATGCTCGGTGTCACGAGCGGCCTGCTCGGAGGGCTGTGACGGGCATGGCGCGGAAATACGGCGGCAAATTCAGCCCGGACAGCAGCGATGCGCAGGGCCCGGACCAGACCGACGCGGTGCTGTATCGCGGGGCGCAGGTCGACCCGGCGGGGGCGCGGGCGAACCTGATGTTCCTGCCTGCGGCGCTGGTGCTGTTCACCTCGCTGATGTCGGGCGCGGCCGGGCTGGCGCTGGGCGTGGCGTCGGCGGGCGTGCTGGCGCTGTCGGCGTGGATGCTGCGCAACGGGCTCAGGGCCGAGGCCGCGTATAACGCGCGGAAGGTGGCGCGCAGCCCCGGTATTCCGCGCAAGCTGTTTTCTTCCGTTCTGGCGGGGGCGGGGATTGCGATTGCCGCCTACAAGGCCGAGCCGGGCGTGGTGGCGCCGGTGATCTTTGGCGTGGTGACGACGGCGCTGCACGTGTTTTCCTTCGGGATCGACCCGATGAAGAACAAGGGCATGGAGGGCGTCGACCAGTTCCAGACCGACCGGGTGGCGCGGGCCGTGGACAAGGCTGAGGCGTACCTGAAGGAGATGTGGGACGCCGTGACGCGCGCCGGCGACCGGCAGGCGGAGGCCCGTGTCGAACGGTTTCAGGTCAGTGTGCGGGAGATGCTGCGGACGATCGAGAACGACCCGCGCGACCTGACCGGGGCGCGGAAGTATCTGACCGTTTACCTGATGGGCGCGCGGGACGCGACGGTGAAGTTCGCCGATGTCTATGCGCGGTCACGCGATGCCAAGGCGCGGGAGGATTATTTCGGCCTGCTGAGCGACCTCGAACAGAATTTCAATGCCAAGACCCGGGCGCTTTTGAGCGACGATTCCGCCGATCTCGAGATCGAGATCGAGGTGTTGCGCGACCGGTTAGAACGCGAGGGCATCCGCCCGGCCACCCCCAACGGATAAGGACCTGTGACCCATGTCTGAGAAGAGTCGTGAGAAAGCCGAGGCCGAGCTGGCCGAGATCGAGGAAGTCAGCCGGGTGATCCTGCCTGAGCCGGTGGAGGCCAATGCCGTGGTGCCGCTGGAGAAGGCCGACCCGGCGCAGGGGGCCGAGATCCGCAAGCGGATGGACGAGATCGACATGAGCGACACGAATTCCATCGTGTCTTTCGGGTCGGGCGCGCAGGCGGAGCTGCAGGAGATTTCGCAATCCATGCTGTCGGGGGTGCGCAACAAGGATGTGGGCCCGGCGGGGGATAGCCTGCGGAATATCGTGACGACGATCCGGGGGTTTTCCGTCTCGGAGCTGGATGTGCGGCGCGAGCGGACGTGGTGGGAGAAGCTGCTGGGCCGGGCCGCGCCCTTTGCCAAGTTCACCGCGCGGTTCGAGGATGTGCAGGGGCAGATCGACCGGATCACCGACGATCTGCTGGGGCATGAGCATGTTCTGTTGAAGGATATCAAGTCGCTCGACCTGCTCTATGAGAAGACGCTGAGCTTCTACGACGAGCTGGCGCTGTATATCGCGGCGGGCGAGGAGAAGCTGAAGGAGCTGGACGAGAAGGTCATTCCGGCCAAGGACAAGGAAGTTCAGGCCGCGCCCGAGAAGGACCAGGTGATGAAGGCGCAGGAATTGCGCGACCTGCGGGCGGCCAGGGACGACCTTGAACGGCGGGTGCATGACCTGAAGCTCACCCGGCAGGTGACGATGCAGTCGCTGCCGTCGATCCGGCTGGTGCAGGAGAACGACAAGAGCCTTGTCACCAAGATCAACTCGACGCTGGTGAACACCGTGCCGCTGTGGGAGACGCAGCTGGCGCAGGCGGTGACGATGCAGCGCTCGGCCGAGGCGGCCTCGGCGGTCAGGGATGCAAATGACCTGACCAATGACTTGCTGACCGCGAATGCCGAGAACCTGCGCGAGAGCAACAAGATGATCCGGCAGGAGATGGAGCGCGGCGTGTTCGATATCGAGGCCGTCAAGAAGGCCAATGCCGACCTGATCGGGACGATCCAGGAGAGCCTGCAGATTGCCGACGAGGGCAAGGCGAAGCGGGCGGCGGCCGAGGAGGACCTGAAGAAGATGGAGAAGGATCTTCGCGACACGTTGGCCTCGGCCAAGGCCCGCCGGGATGGCGTGGGCGACAATGCCGGCACGGCCGTGCCCAAGAGCTGAGGCGACATGTGAGCAGACCTGGCGGAATAGGGCGGCTCAGGCCGCTGTGGAGTGGCGCGCTTGCGGGCCTGTTGGTGCTGTCGGCCTGTGACAGGGCGCCGGTGCCGACCAGCAAGCCGCATGCCCGGCCAGACGGGTTGGTGACCGAGAAACCGTATGAGCCCTCGGCCCGGAGCGCGGCGCTGGCCCGGCATTATGCGCGGCTGCAGTCGCACTTGCTGGCGCAGGGGCTGCTCAGGACCGGCGGCGGTGGGGTGGATACGCCCTATACCGAGCGGGATGTCGCGCGCAATTTCGAGCGGATCGCGTTTTACGACGAGTATGTGCGCGGGGGTGGCTTGCAGGCGTCTCGCGACGGGCCGGACGTGCTGCGCAAGTGGGTCTCGCCGGTGCGGATGTCGGTGGAATACGGCAAGTCGGTTTCCGACGAGATGAAGGCGGCCGACGGGCCGGCTGTGGAAGCCTATGCGGCGCGGCTGTCGCGGATCACCGGGCATGACATTGCGCTGAGTGACGGCGCTGCGAATTTCCACGTGATCTTTTCGTCGGAGGATGACCGGGCGGATACCGTGGCCCGTGTGCGGGAGCTGGCGCCGGAGATCGGCCAGGCGACGATGGACCTGGTGGAGAGCCCGCCGCGGAGCATCTATTGCCTCGTGCTGACCTTCGTGGGCGCCTCGCAGCCGCATACGATCAACAAGGCGATCGCGCTGATCCGGACCGAACAGCCCGAGCTGATGCGCCGGTCGTGCATTCACGAGGAACTGGCGCAGGGCCTTGGCCTTGGCAATGACAGCGACACGGCGCGGCCGTCGATCTTCAACGATGACGAGGAATTCGCGCTGCTGACGACGCATGATGAAGAATTGCTGCGGCTGTTGTATCATCCGAACCTGACGCCGGGGATGACGCTGGAGCAGGCTCGCCCGCTGATCAGCCGGATCCTGGCCGGGGACCCGGGCCAGATTTGAGAATGAGGGAGACTTGAGACATGGGCATTTTCGATTTCCTGACGGGCGAGTTCATCGACGTCATTCATTGGGTCGACGACACGCGCGACACGATGGTCTGGCGGTTCGAGCGTGAGGGGCACGAGATCAAGTATGGCGCCAAGCTGACCGTGCGGGAGGGGCAGGCGGCGGTGTTCGTGCATGAGGGGCAACTGGCGGATGTGTTCACGCCGGGGCTTTACATGCTCGAAACCAACAACATGCCGATCATGACGACGCTTCAGCACTGGGACCATGGCTTCAAGAGCCCGTTCAAGTCGGAGATCTATTTCGTCAACACGACGCGGTTCAACGACCTGAAATGGGGGACGAAGAACCCGATCATGCTGCGCGACCCGGAGTTCGGGCCGACGAGGATCCGAGCGTTCGGGACCTATTCGGTGCGGGTGAGCGATCCGGCGAAGTTCCTGACCGAGATCGTGGGCACCGATGGCGAGTTCACGATGGACGAGATCAGCTACCAGATCCGCAACATCATCGTGCAGAGTTTCAGCCGGATCATTGCCGGGAGCGGGATACCGGTGCTGGACATGGCGGCGAATACCGCCGACCTGGGCAAGCTGATCGCGTCGGAGATTTCCGCCGTGGTGGCCGAGTACGGGCTGATCATTCCGGAATTCTATATCGAGAACATCTCCCTGCCGCCCGCGGTGGAGGAGGCGCTGGACAAGCGCACCTCGATGGGGCTGGCGGGTGATCTGGGCAAGTTCACGCAGTATTCTGCCGCCGAGGCGATGACGGCCGCGGCGAAGAACCCTTCTGGCGGGGCCGGCATCGGGGCCGGGCTTGGCATGGGGATGGGCATGGCGATGGCGCAGCAGCTTTCCGGCAATAACGGGCCGTGGGGGAATAATGCGCAGGGCCAGCAGCCGCAGGCGCCCTCTGCGCCGCCGCCGCCTCCGCCGCCGGTCGAGCATGTCTGGCACATCGCCGAGAACGGACAGACCCATGGCCCCTATTCCAAGGCCGCGATGGGCCGGATGGCGACGGAGGGCAAGCTGACCCGCGAGAGCCATGTCTGGACCGCCGGGCAGGATGGCTGGCTCAAGGCCGAGGACGTGCAGGAACTGGCGCAGCTGTTCACCATCCTGCCGCCGCCCCCGCCGGGCAGCTGAGGCGCACGGTACCATGAGCGAGACCGTCACGGACGCCCCGCCGCCCGCCCCGGAAGAGCACCGCTTTCCCTGCGATCAATGCGGCGCCGATTACCGGTTCGACCCCGAGAAGGGGCAATTGGTCTGTGACCATTGCGGGCATGTCGACGAGATCGCGCAGGCCGGGCCGTGGGCGGCCAATATCCGCGAGCTGGATTTCGAGGCGGCGCTGGCAGGCGGTCTGGGCGACGAGGAGATCGAGGAGACGCGGGTTCTGGAATGCCCCAGTTGCGGGGCAAGGGTGGAGTTCGACGATGCCACCCATTCCAAGGAATGCCCGTTCTGCGCGACGCCCGTGGTCACCGGGACCGGCACGCACCGGCATATCAAGCCAAAGGGGGTGTTGCCGTTTGCGCTGGACGAGCGGGCGGCAAGGACGGCGATGACCGAGTGGCTGGGCCGGCTGTGGTTCGCGCCGAACGGCTTGCAGGAGTATGCCCGCAAGGGGCGGAAATTGCAGGGGATTTACGTGCCTTACTGGACCTTCGATGCTGACACCAAGTCGAGCTATCGCGGCGAGCGGGGCACGGTCTATTATGAAACGCGCCGGGTGGTGCGCGACGGCAAGGAGCAGACGATCCGGGTGCAGAAGGTGCGCTGGCGGTCGGTGTCGGGCCGGGTGGCGCGGTTCTTCGACGATGTGCTGGTGCTGGCCTCCAAGACGCTGCCCAAGAAGTACACCGATGCGCTGGAGCCGTGGGACCTGTCGGCGATGGAGCCTTACCGGCCGGAGTTCCTGGCGGGGTTCCGGGCCGAGGGGTACCAGGTGGAGCTGGACGAGGGGTTCGTCGAGGCGCGGGCGCATATGGACAACGTGATCGCCCGCGACGTGCGGTTCGATATCGGGGGGGATCGTCAGCGGATTCACGATATCGACACCGCGATCAGCGACGTGACCTTCAAGCACGTGCTGTTGCCGGTATGGCTGGCCGCCTACAAGTACCGCGGCGAGACCTATCGTTTCGTCGTCAACGGGCGCACCGGGCGGGTGCAGGGCGAACGGCCGTGGTCGGCGTGGAAGATCGCCGTGGCCGTGGTGCTGGGCCTGATCGTGGCGGGTGGCGTGGGCTACCTGATTTCGCAGAACAGTTGAGGAGGCGGGTATGCCCGAGGATTTCGACGCGCTGAACCGGGTCATGGACGCGCGCTACAGCTGCCGGGGGTTCCGGCCCGATCCGGTGTCGGAAGAGGTGATCGGGCAGATCGTTGGCACCGCGGGCAAGGCCGCGTCGTGGTGCAACGCCCAGCCGTGGCGGCTGGTGGTGACGCAAGGGGATGAGACGGAGCGGTTTCGCGCGGCGCTGTTGGAGACGGTGGCGTCGGATAAGCCCGGGCCGGACCTGGAATGGCCCGAGGATTACCCGGGCGTTTATGGCGAGCGGCGGCGGACCTGCGGGTACCAGCTTTACAGTGCCGTCGGGATCGACCGGAAGGATCATGGCGCACGGGCCGAGCAGGCGATGCGGAACTTTCACCTGTTCGACGCGCCGCACGTGGCGATCATCCATTCCGAGGCGAAACTTGGCGCCTATGGCGCGCATGACTGCGGGGAGTTCGTGCTGGGTTTCATGCTGGCCGCAACGGCGCAGGGGGTGGCGACGGTGGCCCAGGCCTCGGTTGCCGGCTATGCCGATTTCATCCGGTCGCATTTCGGGCTGGACGAGAGCCGCCGGATCCTGTGTGCCATATCCTTCGGCTACGAGGACCCCGACCACCCTGCCAACACGTTCCGGACGGAGCGGGCGAGGGTGAGGGAGTTGCTTGACCTGCGGGGGTGAGGGGGAGATCGTCTAGTTGTATCTGACTTCAGGCAGGTACCCGTTCAGGTCCCGGATCATCTGGAGAAACTGATGTGTATATAGCTCTGGCGAAGCGACGTACCGATCCAGAATGTTCCGCGCATAGGTGAAGACGAGCGAGAAGATCGGCACCTGTAAGGTGCCGCTGCTTAAGCCAATCTCGTGAAAATAGGGGTGGATCGGATCTTCTTCCTCCAGGATCGCCCATCCAAGTTGAGGGCGCCTTAGAATAGCAGTTTCCCCAATGTATATACTCGTGTCCAAACACACTTCGGCCCATTCGAAAGAAATCTGGTGATGGACCGGAAGTTGTTCCAAACGCTCCGCGAAGAACCTGTTCAGGTCCATCAGCGACCCATCTGAATGATCGAGCGTGACGCCGTCGTATTTTCCGACGAGAGCCGCCAGCTTTCGAAGTCTTTCTTCTTTCTGCTTGGTGAAAAGGTCAAAACCCGCGCGTAGGATTGCGATATCCCCGTTGGGGGCCGCGGGGCCGGTCGCGAAGCGTTCCAGCGGATAGTAATCCTCTGACCAGTCAATGTCGCGCATGGTGTCCCTGTAGGGCTATTTCGATTTTTGCGGTCGTGTTTCGGCTGACCATCAGAGTTCTTGTCGTGAAAGCGAATTGAGCAAGGCAACGGCTGTAGGTCAATGCTCTGGTCGACTTTCACCCAAGCCATGCCCGCTGGCCGCCCACCGGTTCCGGACCGGAGGGCGGGGCTGGAGGAAACTCGAGATTTTCCGGGCTGAGGCGGTCAGGCCTTGGTGATCTTCACCTTCTTCGCTTCGGCCACCTTGGGCGAGGCTTTCGGCACGCTGAGCGTCAGGACGCCATCCTTGAGGTCGGCCGCGATCTTGTCGCCATCGGCATCGGCCGGCAGGCGGAAGGTGCGGCTGAAGGCGCCGTATTGGCGTTCGGAGAAGAACCAGGTGTCGCCCTTGTCCTCGCGCTCGGCCGATTTCTCGCCTTTCACGGTGACGACGCCCTCGTGAACCGAGACGTCGATATCCTTCTCCTCGACGCCGGGCAGTTCCATGGTGATGCGGTAGGCGTTTTCATCGGACTTGGCGTCGGAGGCGGGGGAAAGCCAGTCGGCCATGCGGGTGCCGAGGTGGCGGAAGGGTTCGTAGAAGGTGGGCCAGAGGCCCGCGGTGTGGGATTTCTCGACCATGTCAAAGCTCCTGTGCTGTAAGGCGAGCGGGAGTATGGGGCGAGTCGGGGTGGTGGGCATTGCCGCGGGTTAATCAGGGTGGGGGCTGGCGCGGCGGTCTTCGGTCTCGGTTCAGCTCTGGTGCCTGGCGGCGTCTCAAATAGAAACCCCCGCCGGATGATACGGCGGGGGTTTGGTTTGTCCAATCTTAGGCAGGTCAGTCCCAGCCGACCTCGTTGAAGATGGTCTGGGCCGCCTTGGCGTTGCGGCTGAACGCAGCCGTCGGCGTGGTGTCGTCTGCCTTGAAGTCACCCAGCCGGTCGGTCGCCTCGACGCCCGGGGCGCTTTCGACCGCCGGGTACTCGTTGTTCTGCGAGGCGAAATGGGTCTGGGCGAAGTCGCTGGTCAGGAATTCGAGGAACTTGACCGCGTTTTCCGGGTGAGGCGCTGCCGCTGTCATCGAGGCGGTGGCGAGGTTGACGTGTGCGCCGCGGTCGTCCTGGTTGGGCCAGACCCAGCCGATGCTGTCGATCTCTTCCGACAGGCCGCTGACGTCGCCGCCGAAGCCGCGCAGGAAGTAATAGTGGTTGGCGACGGCCACGTCGCATTCGCCCGAGATGAGGCCGCGGAGCTGATCGGTGTCGCCGCCCTGGGGCGCGCGGGCCATGTTCTCGACGATGCCGGCGGCCCAGTCACGGGCGCCCTCTTCGCCGTGCACCTCGATGATCGAGGCCAGCAGCGACTGGTTGTAGACGTTGGAGGAGGAGCGGATGCAGATCTTGCCCTTCCATTCCGGCTCGGCCAGCGCCTCGTAGGTCACCGGCGGGTTTTCCACCCGGTCCTTGGCGTAGAAGATGATGCGCGCGCGTTGCGAGACGCCGAACCAGAGGTTGTCGGGGTGCTGGAAGTGCTCGGGGATGCGTTCCTCGATGACGTCGGAAGAGAACGGCGCCAGAACGCCGGCCTCTTCTGCGCGTTCCATGCGGCCCACGTCGACGGCCAGGAAGATGTCGGCCGGGCTGTTGTCGCCTTCGGCCTCGAGCCGGGCGATGATCTCGTCGGCATCGGCCTCGATGCGGTTGACGGAGATGCCGGTCTCGTCGGTGAAGGTGTCGAACAGCACGTCGTCGGAATCGTAGTGACGGCTGGAATAGATGTTCACCTCCTGCGCGAGGGCAGGTGCGGCGAGGGCCATGATGGCGGCAGCGGCAGTGACGCTGCGGGTAAGGCTGGTCATTCGGATCGGTCCTCTCTTATTCCGACTGAAATAATAGGTTTTTCCTGAGGTTTCTGACCAAAATAGTCAAGAGGATTCGGTTCGCGTCGGCCGCGGTGCGCTTAGGGCCCGGCCGCCCTGAGGGCCCGAAACGCAGCGTAAAACTTGCGACTTGGCGCGAAGATACTCATGTTATCCTGACGGGTAAGAAACGGCGGGGGTCAGGAGATCAACGGAGGCCGCCGCGAAGGGAGGAGAAGGCATGGGCTTTGCCACGCGCCAGGATGTGCTGGATATTCAGAATGAAATGCCGTGGACCGAGCGGGACCGGCCCGAGACGCTCTATGCGATGTTGAAGAACGTCGCCGAGGCGTTTCCCGATCGTCCGGCGATCAGCTACCAGCTTTTCTCGGGCGCGACCGACCCGGCGCAGACGCTGACATGGCAGCAGTTCCACGACCAGGTGTGCCAGGCCGCGAACCTGTTCCGCTCGCTGAAGGTCGAGGAAGGCGACGTTGTGGCGCTGATCCTGCCCAACTGTCTTGAGACGGCCACGGCCATGGTCGGCGCGATGGTGGCCGGTATCGCGAGCCCGATCAACCCGCTGCTTGAGCCCGAGAACATTGGCGCCATCCTGCGCGAGACGAATGCCAAGGTGGTGGTGACGCTCAAGTCGTTCCCGAAGACGGACATCGCCCAGAAGACGGCCGAGGCGGTGCGGCACGCCACGCATGTGCACACGATCCTCGAGATCGACCTGAACAGCTATCTCAGCCCGCCGAAGAGCTGGATCGTGCCCTTCCTGCGGCCCAAGGTGACCGGCAAGCACCATGCCGACATCAAGGATTTCGTGGCCGAGGCGAAGCGGCAGAACAAGACGCTCGATTTCCCCGATGCACAGGGCGACCGGGTGGGGGCCTATTTCCACACCGGCGGCACGACGGGCATGCCCAAGGTGGCGCAGCACCGCTATTCGGGGATGATCTATAACGGCTGGTTGGGCGATCAGTTGCTGTTTTCCGAGGAAGACAACATCATGTGCCCGCTGCCGCTGTTCCACGTCTTCGCGACGCATGTGATCCTGATGGCGATGATCAAGTCGGGGGCGCATGTGGTGTTTCCGACGCCCGCGGGCTATCGCGGGGACGGGGTGTTCGACAATTTCTGGAAGCTTTGCGAGCGGTGGAAGATCACCTTCGTGATCACCGTGCCGACCGCTGTCTCGGCGCTGATGCAGCGGAAGGTGGATGCGGATCTCTCGACGGTGAAGAACGCGTTTTCCGGCTCGGCGCCGATGCCGCTGGAACTGTTCAAGCGGTTCGAATCGGCGACCGGCATGGCGGTGATCGAGGGGTATGGCCTGACCGAGGCCACGTGCCTCGTGGCCGTGAACCCGCCCACGGGCGAGAAGAAGGTGGGCTCGGTCGGCTGCCCGCTGCCCTATACGGATGTGCGCATCTACAAGGCCAGCGAGGGCGAGGACCCGGTCGAGGCCGCGACCGACGAGGTGGGCGAGATCTGTATCTCGAACCCGGGTGTTTTCCCCGGCAACACCTATACCGACCCGACCAAGAACGAGAAACTCTACTATCACGAGACGTACCTGCGCACCGGCGACCTGGGCCGGATCGACGGCGACGGCTATCTCTGGATCACCGGCCGCGCCAAGGACCTGATCATTCGTGGCGGGCACAATATCGACCCGGCCGAGATCGAGGAGGCGCTGATGGCCCATGCCGAGGTGGCGATGGCCGGCGCGATCGGCCAGCCGGATGGGTATACGGGCGAGATGCCCTGCGCCTATGTCGAATTGGTCGAGGGTGGCAGCGTCACCGGCGAGGAACTGGTGGAATACTGCAAGGTGCATGTCCACGAACGCGCCGCGCAGCCGAAATACATCGAGGTCATGCCTGAATTGCCCAAGACGGCGGTGGGCAAGGTGTTCAAGCCCGACCTGCGGAAATCGGCGATCACGCGCATTTACAATGCCGAGTTGGAGAAGGAAGGGCTGAATGCCCGCGTGGTCAAGGTGATCGATTCCAAGAAGCAGGGTCTCGTCGCGCAGATCGAGAAGACCGGCGATGTGGACGAGGCGAAACTGAACGAGGTTCTCGGCCGGTTCACGCGGCCCTGGGCCTGGGCGGAAAAGGAAACCGCCTGAGACCGGGCACCTGCCTGCGCTTCTTCTGGCCTTAAATATCCCGGGGGAGGCGTTGAAATCCCTCGGGATTTCAACGTTGGGGGCAGAGCCCCCGGCTACCTCTCCACGAGCGCCTTGCGTGCCAATGACAGCACCGTGGCCTTGTAGCGCGCCTGATCCCAGCCGCATTTGACCACCAGCGACTCCCATGTCTGGAGGCTCATCAGGGTCCAGAGCAGGTCGGTCGCCTCTGTTTCCGAATGGTCCGATGACAGCGCGCCGTCGCGGGCGAGGGCGGCCACCGCCGCCTCGCATCCCTCGCGCATGTCCTGCATCCGTTCGGCCCAGGCGCGGGCGGCGTCTTCGTCTGTCTCGGCCATCACGATCAGCGTCTTGGCGATGCCGAATATCTTCGGCACGTAGGCCGACCACGCGGTGATGTAGGCCTCCAGCCGGGCCTCGCCGGTGGTGGCGGCGCGGCTGTCGGCGAGGCTGTCCTGCACGCAATAGACCTCGTCCATGTATTTCGTCGTGGCAACGAACAGTTCCGTCCGGTTGGGGAAATGCAGGTAGAGCGCCTGTCGGCTGACCCCGGCCTTCTTCGCGATATCCGACATGCGGGCGGCGACGCCGGGGTTCGATTCGAGCAACTCCCACGCGGCTTTCAGGATGCGGGTGCGGGTTGGATTCTTCTCGCTTGACACAATGTAAACTCCTGTCTATTTACACCGTGTCAATTTACACAGTGTCAAGTCAAGAGGAGACCCAATATGGCACGGAAGATTTTCATCTGGGTGGCACATCCGAAGGCGGGCTCGCTGTGTGCGGCGCTGGCGGATGCCTACCAGCAGGGGGCGGAAGGCAAGGGCGCCGAGGTGCGGCGGATGGACCTGGCCGACATGCGGTTCGACGAGGCGTTCGAAGGGTATGGGCCGGACGCGCCGGAACTGGAGCCGGACCTGCTGGCCTGGCAGGAGGGGGTGGCCTGGGCCGATCACCTGCTGATCGTGCATCCCTATTGGTGGGGCGCGATGCCGACTCGGGCCAAGGCGGTGCTGGACCGGGCGCTGACCTCGGGCTTTGGCTTCAAGTATCACCGGCGCGGCATGGGGTGGGACAAGCTTCTGACCGGGCGGACGGCGGACGCGGTCATCACCTCCGACACGCCGCCTTTGCTGGACACGCTTTTGTACCGCAAGCCGGGGCGGCGGGTGTTGAAGAACCAGGTTCTTGGGTTCTGCGGCATCCGGATGCGGCGGCTGAAACAGTTCGGGTCGGTCAAGCTGGCCGCGCCGGAGAAGATCGCGCGCTGGTTGGACAGCGCGCATGAAATGGGCCGGTCCGCGGCCTGAAATATTCCCTCACATCAAGGAGTTATTGAAATGTCTGAAACCATTACCCTCATCACTTTCGGGTCGGTTGCGCTGATCATGGCGCTGGTATCCGGCGTCTTCCTCGGGTTTTCCGATTTCATCATGCGGTCGCTCAGGGTCAGCTCGCCCCGGGCGGGGATCGAGGCGATGCAGCAGATCAACCGCGAGGTGCTGTCGTCGGCCTTTGTCTTTTCGCTGATCGCGCTGGCACCTGTGTCGCTTGGGGTGATGGCCTATGCGTGGTTTGCCCTTGGCGGGCCGGCGCAGGGGTGGTTCATCGCGAGCGGGGCGGTCTACGTGCTGGGCACGTTCCTGGTGACGCTTTTCGGCAACGTGCCGATGAACCGGCGGCTGGATGCATTGGCGGTCGATGGGCCGGAGACGGAAGCTTATTGGGCGCATTACGCGGTGACCTGGACCCGGTGGAACCATGTGCGCACCGCGGCCTCGGCGCTGTCGGCGGCGGCGCTGCTGGTGGGGTGTGCGGTTTACGCTTGAGGGCTTTTCGGAAAGCGCAGGATCCGGGTCATGCCTGCGCATGATCCGGGTCGAGCGCGTTTGCGGGGGCGGCGATGGTCGCGCCTGCGACATCTGAAAAGGAGTTTACCCATGTTGCTGAAGGATAAGGTCATCATCGTCACCGGTGCGTCGAGCGGGATCGGCGCAGCGGCGGCGCTGAAGTTTGCGGAGCAGGGGGCCAAGCTGGTGCTGGGGGCGAGGCGGAGGGATGCGCTGGAGGCGGTTGCCGGGCAGATCACCCGGTCGAACGCGGCGGCTGTGGCGGTTCCGGGAGACGTCAAGGATGCGGGCTATGCCGAGGAATTGGTCGAGGTGGCGAAAGAGCGGTTCGGCGGGCTGGACGGGGCGTTCAACAATGCCGGCATTCTCGGGAGCGGGGAAATGGTGGAGGCGACCGGGCCGGAGGAGTGGGCCGAGGTGCTGGCGACCAATCTGACCTCGGGGTATCACGCCGCGCGGGCGCAGATCCCGGCACTTCGGGCGCGGGGTGGGGGATCGCTGGTATTTACCGGATCGTTCATCGGGCACACCGCGACCCTGCCCGGAATGGGGGCCTATGCCGCGTCTAAGGCGGGGCTTGTGGGGCTTATGCAGGCGGTTGCGGCGGAATATGGCGCGGAAGGGATCAGGGCGAACGTGCTGATGCCCGGCGGCACGCTGACGGCGATTTCGATGGATGCGGCGACGAACCCGGAGACGCAGGCCTTCATTGCCGGGCTGCATGCCCTCAAGCGGATGGCGGAGCCGAGTGAGATTGCCGATGCGGCGCTGTTCCTGCTGTCGGACATGGCGAGCTTTGTGACCGGCTCGGCCATGCTGGCGGATGGGGGCAACTCGATCTGCAAGATGTGAGGGCAGGTCGGAAAAAGAAGTCGGCACGGTCTGTGCCGGCTTTGGCCTATGGGCGGATTGCTGTAGAAATACAGGCATGAAAGGCAGGGCCCATGTCGATCTATCATGGCAATGAGTGATGTCGAGCGCGCGGTCGTCCGCCTTCTTCAGGGCGTGGCCACCGGCGACACCGTGATCCGCCGTGACGCCTGGCGGCGCCTGGTCGATGCCGGGCCGGAGGCCGTGCCGCATGTTCGGGCGAAGCTCGACTCGGTTGCGTGGGGCGAGCGGCCGAAGGGGCCGTCGTACCTGTATCTGGGCGTGCTTCTGTCGTTGCTTCATGAGCTTGATGTGCCTGCCTTTCGGGCAGAGATCGGGCGGCTGAGAGCGTCGCGGTTGCGTGATCGGCACCGGCAGGTCGTGGATTTCATGGCGAAGATGGGCGATGCCGCACCGGTGCTGCGGCTGTCGGATGGCACGCCGGTATTCGTGGCGGAGGATATCGAGGACCGGGAGCGGATTGCCGGGAATATCGCCCGGTGGAGCCGGACACCGGGTGTGGAGCTTGGCGACGTCTCGCGGATCGACGTGATCGGGTGGTCGGGAGAGATGGACTGTGTCGGTCTCTATCGGATCTGTGAGTCGGCCATCGTTCTGACCTGGCCCACCGGGCGGGCGTGGGGTTTGGTGCGGTGGTGGCGGCGGATCGAGGCGGAGCATACCTTCTATCACGAGGTGGGGCACCATGTGTGCGGGCATGTCGAAGGCGGGCAGGCGCCGGAGCTGGAACGCGAGGCGGATGACTTCGCGCGATGAACGATGTGCGCGGCGCATCCTTGGTTCTTCAAAACGGTGAAAACCCTGCTTCTTCCATTCAAACCGATTGTCCATTTTTGGGTGCGATTACGCCGTCGGCGAATGAAGGCGGTGCGAAACCCTGAGTGAGGGTTGGGGAGATGATCGGAGGACATGGAAAAACGCCGCCAGCGGGGCTGACGGCGTTTGACGTTTCCGGTTCCGCTTCAGGACGTTACGACACGTCCTTGTAGCTGATTTCCCGCTTGTCCTCGCCGGTCTTGCCGCGGCGGACGAGCAGGCGGTTGAGCGCGTTCACATAGGCCTTGGCGGAGGCGAGCACCGTGTCGGTATCGGCCGACTGGCCGGTGGCGATGTTGCCCTCTTCCTCGAGCCGGACGGAGACGGTGGCCTGGGCGTCGGTGCCCTCGGTCACGGCGTGCACCTGGTAGAGCGAGAGATGCGCGTCGTTGGGGTGCAGGTCGCGCACCGCCTTGAAGGTGGCGTCGACCGGGCCGTCGCCCGATTGGGTGACCGTCTTCTCCTCGCCGTCGATGAGCATGACCAGCTTGGCCTCGGCCGGGCCGCCGGTGCCGCAGACCACGCGCAGGGACTTGATGGTGAGACGGTCTTTCGCCTCGTCCTCTCCGGCGGCGACGAGGGCGACGAGGTCTTCGTCGTAGACCTCCTTCTTGCGGTCGGCGAGATCCTTGAAGCGGTAGAACACGTCGTCGAGCTGGTTGGCGCCCAGCTCGAACCCGAGATCCTTGAGCTTGGCGCGGAGCGCGGCACGGCCCGAGTGCTTGCCCATGACGATGTTGGTCTCGGCAAGGCCCACATCGGAGGGGCGCATGATCTCGAACGTCTCGGCGTTCTTGAGCATGCCGTCCTGGTGGATACCGGATTCGTGCGCGAAGGCGTTCTTGCCGACGATGGCCTTGTTATACTGCACGTTGAAGCCCGAGACCGTGGCGACACGGCGGCTGATATGCATGATCTTGGTGCTGTCGACATTGGTGTAATACGGCATGATGTCGTTGCGCACCTTGAGCGCCATCACCACCTCTTCCAGCGCGGTGTTGCCGGCGCGTTCGCCGAGGCCGTTGATGGTGCATTCGATCTGCCGCGCGCCACCCGCGACGGCGGCCAGCGAGTTGGCGGTCGCCATGCCGAGGTCGTTATGGCAGTGGGTGGCAAAGACCACCTCGTCGCCACCCGGCACTTCGTTGATCAGCCGGCGGATCAGGTCGGCGGATTCGACGGGCGCGGTGTAGCCCACGGTATCGGGGATGTTGATGGTGGTGGCGCCGGCCTTGATGGCGATCTCGACCACGCGGGCGAGGTAATCCCACTCGGTGCGGGTGGCATCCATCGGCGACCATTGCACGTTGTCGCAGAGGTTGCGGGCGTGGGTCACGGTTTCATGGATGCGCTCGGCCATCTCGTCCTGCGTGAGGTTCGGAATGGCGCGGTGCAGCGGCGAGGTGCCGATGAAGGTGTGGATGCGCGGCTGTTCGGCATGACGGATCGCCTCCCAGCAGCGGTCGATATCCTTGGTGTTGGCGCGGGCCAGCCCGCAGATCACCGAGTTCTTCGAGTTCTTGGCGATCTCGCTCACCGCGCGGAAATCGCCTTCCGAGGCGATGGGGAAGCCCGCTTCGATGATGTCGACGCCCATTTCGTCGAGCAGCCCGGCAATTTCGAGCTTTTCGTCATGGGTCATGGTCGCGCCGGGGGATTGTTCGCCGTCGCGGAGGGTCGTGTCGAAAATGACGACTCGATCTTTGTCTGCGTTTGTCATGTCTGGTCTCTTTTCGTTGTCCTAAGCCTGGTGGCGCGAGAAAGGCACATCCTCTGAGCGGTCGCGCCGGCCTACGGCACGCTCAGAGGCGGCTTAGGAGCAGCAGGACGGAAAGGCAAGCCGCGCGGGGGCGGGTTGCTTTCGGCATGATATGGTCCTGCTTCGTCATGGGGCGAAGTATAGGCATGGTGCGGGGGCTTGAAAACCCCCGGATTGCACGTTGCGTCAGGTGAAGCCCTTGTCATGCCGTTCGGTGCCGTCGAACCGGGCAAGCCATGGCATGGCGGAGCTGCACCAGATTTCGTAGCGCGGGGTCAGGTCGCGGCGCTCGGTGATGGTGCCGGCCCGCAGGTTCACGATGCCGCTTTCGCCCTTTTCATCCGTGGCCCAGAGCCCGGCGCCGCAGGTGGAACAGAAGGTCAGTGCGCGGCGGTTTCCGCTTTCGGCTTCCTTGACGTAGGTCTTCGGCGTGCCGGAGAGGAGGCGGAACTCGGCCTGCTTCACGACGGCGATGGTGCGGAAGGCAGAGGCCGAGGTGACCTGGCAATCGGTGCAGTGGCAGATGCCGAATCGGGCCGGGTCGAGCTCGGCCTCGTAGGTGATGTCGCCGCAATGGCAGGCGCCGGTGATCTTCATGTCAGTCCTCCCTGGTGTCATGGGCCAGTCTATACCGGGCGGGGGCGGAATCTTGAAAAGATTCCGGGCGTTTTCTTTTCAAGAAAACGGCGCCATGCCGCGGGGTCGGCTTGATACCGGACGGGCGGGCTTTAGCTCTGCCATCATGGAAAAGGCATTGGTGATCGGGGCGTCGGGCGGGATTGGCTCGGCTTTGTGCGCGGCGCTTGAGGCGCGCGGGGTGGCGGTGACGCGGCTGTCGCGGTCTGGCGACGGGTTGGACGTGACCGATGAGGCGTCGGTCGAGCGGGCGATGGGTGGTTTGGAAGGACCGTATGACCTGGTGTTCGTGGCAACCGGAGCGCTGGAACTGAACGGGCGGGGGCCGGAGAAATCGTTGAAGCATCTGGAGGCGGAGGCGATGGTGGAACAGTTCCGACTGAACTGTGTGGGGCCGTCTTTGGTGTTGAAACACGCAGTGCGGTTGTTGCCGCGCAAAGGCCGGTCGGTTTTTGCGGCGCTCTCGGCGCGGGTCGGGTCGATCGGGGATAACGGGTTCGGGGGCTGGTACAGCTACCGGACCGCCAAGGCGGCGCTGAACCAGATGATCCATACCGGGGCGATCGAGCTGGGGCGGACGCACAAGGGGGCGGTCTGCGTGGCGCTGCACCCGGGCACGGTGGAGACGGCACTGACGGCAGAATACGCGAAGGGGCATCCGACGGTATCGCCGGAAGAGGCGGCGGCGAACCTGTTGTCGGTGATCGATGGGCTGGGGCCGAAGGATACGGGGCAGTTCTTTGACTGGCAGGGGGAGCCTGTGCCGTGGTGAAACTGGTGCTGGTGCTGGGCGATCAGTTGTCGGACGGGGTGGCGGCGCTGAAGGCGGCGGACAAGTCCGAGGACGTGGTGGTGATGGCAGAGGTAGGCGACGAGACGTCTTACGTGCCGCATCACCCCAAGAAGATCGCGCTGGTGCTGTCGGCGATGCGGCATTTCGCGAAGCATCTCGAGGACGATGGCTGGACGGTTGCGTACACGAGGCTGGATGATCCGGATGCCACGAAATCCATCGTGGGCGAGTTGATGCGGCGGGGGCAGGAGCACGACACCAGCGAGGTGATCGCGACCAGCCCGGGAGAATGGCGGCTGAAAGAGGCGCTGGAGAACGCGCCGCTCAAGATGACGGTGCTGCCCGATGACCGGTTCGTGGCGAGCCTCGACGAGTTCAACGACTGGGCCGAGGGGCGCAAGGAACTCAGGATGGAGTATTTCTACCGAGAGATGCGCCGCAAGACCGGCCTTCTGATGGAGGGCGACAAGCCCGCGGGCGGCAAGTGGAATTACGACCACGACAACCGCAAGCCGGCCTCGGATGACATGCTGCGGTCGAAGCCGATGCAGTTCACGCCGGACGAGATGACGGAAGAGGTGCTCGACCTTGTCGAGGCGCGGTTCGGAGAGAATTTCGGAACACTGCGGCCGTTTCATTTCGCCGTCACGCGGGGGCAGGCGCTTCGGGCGCTCGATCATTTCGCCAAGGAATTGCTGCCGGAATTCGGACCCTACCAGGACGCGATGCTGGCTGGGGACAAGTACCTGCATCATTCGCTTCTGAGCGCATATCTGAACATCGGCTTGCTGGATCCTGTGGAAATCTGCACCCGTGTGGAAGAGGAATGGAAAGCCGGGAAGGTGCCGCTCAACTCGGCCGAAGGCTATATCCGGCAGGTGATCGGCTGGCGGGAATATGTGCGTGGGCTCTATTTCCGAGAGGGGCCGGATTATGCCCGTCGAAACGGTCTGGAGCATTCACGAGAGCTGCCGCCGCTTTACTGGGGGGCGGAAACGAAAATGGCCTGCCTTGAACATGCCGTCGCGCAGACGCGGGACGAGGCCTATGCGCATCACATCCAGCGGCTCATGGTGACAGGCAATTTCGCCCTGCTGGCGGGGGTCGACCCGAAAGAGGTGCATGAATGGTACCTGTCGGTCTATTTCGACGCCTTCGAATGGGTCGAGGCGCCCAATACGGTGGGGATGAGCCAGTTCGCCGATGGTGGGATCATCGCGTCGAAGCCCTACGTCAGCTCGGGCAATTACATCGACCGGATGTCGGATTACTGCGGCAGCTGCGCCTACTCGGTGAAGACGAAAACCGGAGAGGGGGCCTGCCCCTTCAACCTGCTCTACTGGCATTTCCTCGTGCGGCATCGCGAGCGTTTCAAGGGCAACCCGCGGATGGGGCAGATGTACCGGACATGGGACAAGATGGACGAGGCGAAGCGCGATACGGTGCTGAAGGAGGCGGAGGCTTTCCTGAAAAAGCTCGACGCGGGCGAGCCGGTCTAGGTGGGGAGCCTCCGGCGGGGATATTTCGGGCCAGAAGAAGCCTGTAGGTCACATTTGCTTCTTCTTGGTCGGAAATATCCCGGGGTGTTTGAGGGGCTGGCCCCTCAAGGCCCGCGTGGCCTGAACGCAAACTGACCTGTTGCGCCGCAAGGCGCGCCGCTGGATCAGACGCGTTACTCGGTGGACTGGGTTTCTTCCGCGGTGTCGTCGCCCGATTGCGTCTGGTTGGAGGCCTCGGCCAGCGCGCCGTCCTGCCATTCGCCGGTGGCTTCTTCGCCCGTGGCATAGCGCATCGTGCCCTGGCCCTGGCGTTTTCCGCGCAGGAAGGTGCCTTCGTAGACGTCGCCATTGGTGTAGGTGGCGACGCCCTGGCCGGAAATTTCGCCCTCCTGCCAGTCGCCTTCATAGGTGAAGCCATCGGGCATGACGATCTTGCCCTGGCCATGGCGCTGGCCGTCGGCGAACTGGCCTTCGTAGACCGTGCCATCGGGGTAGGTTGCGGTGCCATCGCCGTCGCGCTGGCCATCCTGCCAGTCGCCCTCGTAGCGGTAGCCGTCGGCATAGGTCATGACGCCGTAGCCGTGATTGCGGGCATTCTCGAACTCGCCCTCGTAGACCAGCCCGTTGGGGTAGGTGGCCTTGCCGGTGCCGTCGATCACGCCGCCCGTCCACTCGCCCTCGTAGGTCGAGCCGTCGGGATAGGTGATCTTGCCCATGCCGTTGGCGAGGTCGTCGCGGAACTCGCCCACGTAGACCGAGCCGTCAGGATAGGTGACGGTGCCCTGGCCGGAGATCTTGCCGGCCACCCAGTTGCCTTCGTAGCGGTAGCCGTCGGTGCCGGTGAAGGTGCCCTGGCCGTGGCGGCGGTCATCCGCGAACTCGCCTTCGTAGATATCGCCGTTGTTGTAGACGACGCGCCCCTCGCCCTCGCGGCGGCCGCGGACGAGGTCGCCCTCGTAGACATCGCCGTTGGGTTGGGTGAGCTTGCCTTCGCCGTCGATCTGGCCGTCTTTCCAGAGGCCCGCATAGATCAGCCCGTCGGGCATCGAGAGGGTGCCCTGGCCTTCGCGGGCGCCGTTGACGACCTGGCCTTCGTAGACCGCGCCGTCGGGATAGGTGATCTTGGCCATGCCTTCCTTGACGCCGTCGACCCATTCGCCGTCGTAGACATAGCCGCCGGGGCTTTCCATCCGGCCGCGGCCGTGGTGCATGGCATTGCGGAATTCGCCGTCATACTTGACGCCATTGGCATAGACCGCCACGCCGCGCCCGGTGATCTTGCCGTCGAGCCATTCCCCTTCGTAGGTGCCGCCGTCGGAGAAAATGATCTTGCCTGCGCCGTGGGGCTTGCCCCGGGCGAACTGCCCTTCGTAGACCGAGCCGTTGGGGAAGCGCGCGATGCCCTGACCGCGGATCTCGCCTTCGACCCATTCGCCGGAATATTCGTAGCCGTTGGGCAGGGTATAGGTGCCGGTGCCATGCTGGAGCCCGTCCTTGAACGTGCCCTCGTAGATGCCGCCATCCTCGTATTGCTTGGTCTGCACCTCGCCATCCTGCGCAAGAGCGGCGCTGGCGGCACTGGCGACTGCGAATACAAGTGATCTGGTCAGCGTTTTGCTCATGTCTGCCTCTGTTGCCCCGGCCTGTCGCCCCTTCAGGTGGCTTAAATCTAGTGGACGGGGCCCATGGTGACAACGGGTTTTGGTCAAATCGCCTTTCCCTCGCGGTGTCATCTGTTAAATCAGGCTGGAACGACCGGCAACGAAGGGCGCGCGCGACATGACGGACAGGTTTCGCCTGACACTGGCACAGCTGAACGCGACGGTGGGCGATCTGGCCGGCAATGCCGCGCTGGCACGCGAGGCGTGGGAAGAGGGCCGCAAGGCGGGCGCCCAGATGGTGGCCCTGCCGGAGATGTTCATCACCGGCTACAACACGCAGGACCTGGTGATGAAGCCCGCCTTTCACCAGGCCGCGATTGCCGAGATCGAGAAGCTGGCGCAGGACTGTGCCGACGGCCCGGCATTGGCCATCGGTGGCCCGGCGCTGGAAGGGGCGGGGCTGTATAACGCCTATTACATTCTCAAGAAGGGTCGGACGTCGGCGAAGGTGCTGAAGCATCACCTGCCCAACGAAACGGTGTTCGACGAGGTGCGAATCTACGATTCCGGCCCCGTGGGAGGGCCATACGTGGTCGATGACGTGCGCATCGGCAGCCCGATCTGCGAGGACAGCTGGTACGAGGATGTCTCGGAAACGCTGGCCGAGACCGGGGCGGAGTTTCTGCTCGTGCCGAACGGCTCGCCCTATTACTGCGACAAGCTGGATACGCGGCTGAACCTGATGGTGTCGCGGGTGGTCGAGACGGGGTTGCCGCTGGTTTACCTGAACCTTGTGGGGGCGCAGGATGACCAGGTGTTCGACGGGGGCACGTTCGTGCTGAACCCCGGCGGTGAGCTGATGGTGCAGATGCCGCTGATGGAAGAGGCGATTTCGCATGTCGATTTCGTGCGCACCGACGAGGGCTGGCGGGCCGAGAAGGGCGAGCTGGCGCATATCCCCGACGGGCATGAGCAGGATTATCACGCGATGGTTCTGTCGCTGCGGGATTACCTGCGCAAGACCGGGTTCAAGAAGGTGCTGCTGGGGCTGTCCGGCGGGATCGACAGTGCGATCGTGGCGACCGTGGCGGTGGATGCGCTCGGGGCGGAGAACGTGCGCTGCGTGATGCTGCCGTCGGAGTACACGTCGGAGGCGTCGCTGGAGGATGCCAAGGCGGTGGCCGAGAACCTGGGCTGCCGGTATGATTTTGTGCCGATTTCCGAGGGTCGGGCGGCGATCACCAACACGCTCGCCCCGCTTTTCGAGGGGCTGGAGCCGGATCTCACGGAAGAGAACATCCAGTCGCGGCTTCGGGGTCTGCTGCTGATGGCGATGTCGAACAAGTTCGGGGAGATGCTGCTGACCACCGGCAACAAGTCGGAAGTGGCGGTGGGTTATGCCACGATTTATGGCGACATGGCGGGCGGGTACAACCCGATCAAGGACATGTACAAGACGCGGGTCTTCGACACCTGTCGTTGGCGCAATGCCAACCACCGGCCGTGGATGAAGGGGCCGGAGGGTGAGGTCATTCCGCAGAATATCATCACCAAGCCGCCCACGGCCGAGCTGCGGGAAGATCAGAAGGACAGCGATTCGCTGCCCGATTACCCGGTGCTGGATGGTATTCTGGATATCCTGGTGGATCAGGACGGGTCGATTTCGGATTGCGTGGCCGCCGGGTATTCGCGCGAGGACGCGAAGAAGGTGGAGCACCTGCTCTACATTTCGGAATACAAGCGCTTCCAGTCGGCGCCGGGGACACGGCTGTCGAAGCGGGCGTTCTGGCTGGACCGGCGCTATCCGATCGTGAACCGGTGGCGCGACGAGAGCTGAGCTTGATCGGGATCAACGCCTTGTTGCTTGGGCCGGGTCAGATTGGGGGCAAGGAGGCGTGCGCCGATGTTCAAGACAATCCTGCTGGCCTATGACGGGTCGGACCATGCCAAGAACGCGTTGAAGGCGGCGGCGGAGATGAAGAAGGCCTTCGGGTCGGAACTGCATCTTTCCCATACGCCGTATCTCGAGGTGCCGCCGGTGGTGATCGGGTCGTTCGTGGCGCAGCTGGAGCGGGCGCCGACGGACGAGGATTACCGCGAGGCGGCCGACCGGGTGGCGCTGGATGCGGCCGAGCGGGCGGCGCATGCGGGGGTGCGGTTCACGGAAATCCATATCGGGCACGGGGATGCGGCGGAGAACCTGCTGGCGGTGGCGGATGCCATCGATGCCGACCTGATCGTGATGGGGCGGCGCGGCGTGGGGGCGGCGCAGGCTTTGGTGCTGGGGTCGGTCAGCCAGGCGGTGGCGCATGGGGCAAGGTGTGCCTGCCTGACGGTGATTTAGGTCGGCCGAACCCTCTGGGCGCTGGCCGTTCGAGGTTCACTCCCACCACCTGTCTATCGAAGCGATATCATCGTCGGACCAGCCGAAATGGTGGGCGAATTCGTGGATGGTGACATGGGCCACGAGGTCTTCGATCTCCACGTCGCCGCGGTCGTGCCATTCGGCGAGGATGGGTTCGCGGAAGAGCCAGACGCTGTCGGGGCTGAGCGGTTGGTGGATGACCGATTTCTCGGTCATCGGGATGCCGTCGTAGAGGCCGGTAAGCTCCAGCGGGTCGGTCATGCCGAGATCGTCGAGCATCCAGCGTTCGGGCCAGTCGACGACGCGCAGAGCCACGTCCTTCGCGGCGGGCTGGAAGCCTTCGGGAAGGCTTTCGATGGCGGCGCGGGCCATCTCTTCGATCTTTTCAAGGCTGGGGCCGGGACGTGTCATGCCCCTGATATGCGGGGTGGAATGCCCGAATGAAAGGGGGCGTGTCGCGCGGACGGGTGACAGGCGGGCCGGGCGCGCGTTAATTTGCTGGTGAGTGGGCGCTTTCGAGCGCGGAAAAGATCGTTTGAGGCATGCTGGGACTGTTCGCCAACCGCACCTATGCCGCGCTGTTTTCGGCGCAGGTGATCGCCCTGCTGGGCACCGGGCTGATGACCGTGGCGCTGGGCTTGCTGGCCTATGACCTGGCCGGGGCGGATGCGGGCGTGGTGCTGGGGGTCGCGCTGACGATCAAGATGGTGTGCTATGTCGTGCTGTCGCCGGTGGCGCAGGCGTTGGCGCAGAAGCTGCCGCGCAAGCCGGTGCTGGTGGGGGCCGATCTTGTGCGGGTGGGCGTCGCGCTGTGCCTGCCGTTCGTGAGCGAAGTGTGGCAGATCTACGGGCTGATCTTCGTGCTGCAATCGGCCTCGGCCACCTTCACGCCGGCGTATCAGGCCACGTTGCCGGATTTGTTGCCGGACGAGGGCGACTATACGCGGGCGCTTTCGTTGTCTCGGCTGGCCTATGACCTGGAGAACCTGACGAGCCCGGCGCTGGCGGCGCTGTTGCTGACGGTGACAGGGTATGGCGCGCTATTTGCCGGGACGGCGGTGGGGTTTGCCGGGTCGGCGCTGCTGATCGGGATGGCGGCGGTGCCGGCGCTCGACCCCGCCTCAGGCGCCCGGCCGTTTCGCGAGAGGCTGACGCGGGGGGCGCGGATCTACCTGGCGACGCCGCGGTTGCGGGGGTTGCTGGCGCTGAACCTGGCGGCCTGTTCGGCGGGGGCGTTCGTGCTGGTGAACACGGTGGTGCTGGTGCGCGGGCAGATGGGCGGGAGCGAGTCGGACCTGGCGATTGCCATGGCGGCCTTCGGGACGGGGTCGATGGTGGCGGCGCTGATGCTGCCGCGGCTGCTGGAGCAGGGGAATGACCGGCGGGTGATGATGTCGGGGGCGACCGGGGCGGCGGCGGTTTGCGTGGGTCTTGGCGCTTGGATTGCGATGGCCGGGTTGCCGGGCTGGGGGGTGTTCCTGATGCTTTGGGCTGTGATCGGGTTCTGCTACGCGTCGATCCTGACGCCCTCGGGGCGGCTGTTGCGGAGTTCGGCCCATGCGGAGGACCGGCCGGCGGTCTTTGCCGCGCAGTTCGCGCTGAGCCATGCCGGGTGGCTGGTGACTTATCCGTTGGCGGGCTGGGCCGGCAAGGCGCTGGGCATGGGGGCGGCGCTGGCGCTGCTGGGCGGGCTGGCGTTGCTGGGTGTGGTGGCGGCGCGGCTGGTGTGGCCGGCGGGGCTGGGCCGGGTGGTGGAGCACGAGCATCCGGACCTGCCGCCGGATCACCCGCACCTGCGCGCGCATCACGGAAACAGGCGGCACGCGCATGTTTTCGTCATCGATGACGAGCATCGGGCGTGGCCGACGCAGGGGTGAACTGGACAAAGCGCGCGACCTGTGACATTGCCCGCTGCGACCATCCGGAGCATGCACCAATGACCACCACCCGTTTCGCCCCGTCGCCCACCGGTTACATCCACGTGGGCAACCTGCGCACCGCGCTGATGAATTTCCTGATCGCGCGCAAGGCCGGGGGCACCTTCATCCTGCGGATCGACGACACCGACCCGGAGCGGTCGAAGGAAGAGTATGTCGACGCGATCAAGGAAGACCTCGAATGGCTGGGCCTGACATGGGACCGGGTCGAGCGGCAGTCGCAGCGGCTGGACCGGTATGCGGAGGCTGCCGAAAGGCTGCGCGAGATGGGGCGGTTCTACGAGGCGTTCGAGACGCCGACCGAGCTGGACCTCAAGCGGAAGAAGCAGCTGAACATGGGGCGGCCGCCGGTCTATGACCGGGCGGCTTTGTCGCTGTCGGACGAGGAGAAAGACAAGCTGCGCACCGAGCGCGGCAATGGCGTGTGGCGGTTCAAGCTCGATCACGAGCGGATCGAGTGGGACGATGGCATTCTCGGGCCGGTGTCGATTGACGCCGCCAGCGTGTCTGACCCGGTGCTGATCCGCGGAGACGGGCAGGTGCTGTATACGCTGGCGTCGGTCGTGGATGACACGGAGATGGGCGTGACCCACGTGGTGCGCGGGTCGGACCACGTCACCAACACGGCGACGCAGATCCAGATCATTCAGGCGCTGGGCGGCAACGTGCCGTCATTCGCGCACCATTCCCTGCTGACCGGGCCGATGGGCGAGTCGCTGTCGAAACGGCTGGGCACGCTGGCGCTGCGCGATCTGCGGGCGCAGGGGGTGGAGCCGATGGCGCTTTTGTCGCTGATGGCGCGGCTGGGCTCGGCGGATCCGGTGGAGCTTCGCGGAAGCGTTGACGAGCTCGTCGAGGGGTTCGATATCTCGCGCTTCGGCTCGGCGCCGACGAAGTTCGATGCGAATGACCTGTTCCCGCTGACGGCGCGGATATTGCACAACCGGCCTTTCGCCGACGTGAAGGACGAGATTGCCGCGCTGGGCGTGCCGGACGATCAGGCCGAGCGGTTCTGGGACGTGACGCGCGAGAATATCTCGACCGTGAAGGACCTTGGCCCGTGGTGGGTGATGTTCCGCGACGGGGCGGAGCCGGATATCGCCGAGGAGGACCGCGAGTTCGTGGCCGAGGCGATGGCGCTGCTGCCTGACGGCCCTTATGACGGCGACACATGGGGCAAGTGGACGGCCGAGGTGAAGGAGAAGACCGGGCGCAAGGGCAAGGGGCTCTTCATGCCGCTCCGCAAGGCGCTGACGGGTCAGAGCCACGGGCCGGACATGAGCCAGGTTCTGCCGCTGCTTCAGACGATCAAGGCGAAGCGCTAGCGCCGAAGACCGTGTTGTAGGTTTTTTCCATCTGGGTTCTTTCCCATTCGATGGCCAACGCGGACTGCCCGTAATCGTAGGTGTGCTTTGCCCAGTCGCGGGCTGCGCTGGCGAGGCGGTCGTTCCCGGCATCCTGAAGAGCGTCGAGCGCGTGGAGCAGGCGGCGCTGGACCTCGAGGAAACCGGCCCCGTCGCGGGCGACCCCGGCAAAGGCAAACTCCATCAGGCTTTCCGGCGAGACTTCGGTGACGAAGATGCGGGGATAGGTCGGCGCCGCATCGTTGCGCTTGGTGGTGCCCCATTCCCAGAGCAGCCGTTCCTGCCGCGAGACGACGTCGATTGCAGTGCCCGGGTCGTTGAGTGACGGCGAGAGCGCGCGCGAGGCGATCTCGGACAGGACCAGCAGGCCATAGGTGGCGTCCTGCTCGAAGGTGCGGAATTCGCCGATGGTGAGGCCGCCCTGCACCTGTTCGATCTGTGCGTCTGTAAGGCCCGAAATATAGCCCACGGTCTGCCCCTTCAGAACGAAGGTGCCGGGCGGGGTGCTGAGCCAGACGCGGGCGGCGTCGCCGGGCAGGCAATCGTCGATATAAGGCAGGTTCATCACTTGCAGATAGCCCGAGCGCGGCGCCGGGAGCGGGTCGGCATCGGGCGGAATCACCGTGTCGCCGGTCAGCGGGGTGGCGGTCAGGGCCGGGCTGTGGCGGGTGGTCATCAGGCTGGTGCGTGCCTCGGTGTCGGTGGTGTTGAGCGTGGCGTCCATGCTGCCGAGGTCGCTGAGGTGGTCGATCCAGCGGAGCATCGCGAGGATGACCAGCACCACCACGAGCACGGTGACGCCCATCAGGATGACCGCCGAATCCTCGGCATGAAGGCCCGCCTGCAGCAGGATGATCGAGCTGAGCGAATAGACGAAGGCGCCGATGAAGGTGGCCAGCGCCGTGTGGGTGATCGGGTCGGCCAGCAGGATGCGGTGGGCGCGGGGCGTGGCCTGTTGGGCGGCGGCGTGGTGCGCCGTGACCATAACGTTGAGGGAGAAGGTGCTGACCGCCAGCATGCCCGAGGCGAGGATCTTGAGCACCGGCATTACGGCGTCGGGCGAAAAGCGCTGGCGCAGGGATTCTGGCAGGATGCTCTCGATGGTCATCGCCAGGCCCGAGGCGACGAGCGCCAGAAGCGAGATCAGCGCGACCCGCACCCAAAGCTTGCGCACGAAGCGCAGCACCTTCAGTGCCTTGCCCGACACGATCGTGAATCTGGCCATCCCTCGTTTCCTTTCCCGTCGTCGGAGCTTAGGCACCTAGCCGGGCAAAAGGCGAACCTTTCTTTCGGCCAGCAGGTCATCGACCAGGGTGCGTTCGTCGGCGGTGAGCACCCGGTGACGCGGATAGACCGGATCGGCCCGGTCATCCAGCACCGGGGCCTCCCACCCGTCTGTCGTGTCGAAGAACCGTTTCACGCCCGCTTCACCGAATTCGCGCAGATAGCCCTGCACGACCACGTCTATATAACTCAGCAGGGCCGGACATGTTTCATCCGGCGCGCCATGTTTGCCTTCGGGGATGGTGTAGACGGCAATCTCGGGGCGGTGGGCGAGGGTGTGCGTGACCTGTTCGTGGGCGGCGACGCGGTCATAGGCGCCTTCGCGTTCGTCGAGCGCCGCCCAGTCGGCCGCGGGCACGGGCGCGATCAGGCCGTCGATCTCGGCCGTGGGGTCGGGGATGACGGTGAGATAGGCGACAGGGCGGATGACGGTGTGCCGCCAGACCCGGCGCCAGCCCCTCAGGCGCGCCAGTTCGACATTCTGGAAATGGTGGGTTTCGCGGTTCACGAGGCTGCCATAGCCGAAGAAATACGCCTCGGGGGGCGCGGCCTCAGAAGTTCTATCCGACGTGTATCTTTTGATCTGTGTCATGGTGCGGGTGTGTTTGTGCCTGCATTGTCGCCCGACATCAAGCAAGGGTTACACCGCCGTCATGCGCGTCACCAAGAGAACGAACATCGCTTTCCGCATCCTCATGTTCTGCGGCGTCCATGCCGACAGGCTGGTGACGAAGGCGGAGATTGCCGAGCGGTGCAACACCTCGGAGAGCCACCTGGCGCAGGTGATCAACCGGCTGGCGCAGCTGGGTTACCTCCATACGCAGCGGGGCCGGTCCGGAGGCATCACGCTGGCCCGTGCGATGGACCAGATCGATGTGGGCGGCGTGTTTCGCGACCTCGAGGCGCAGGCACCGCTGGCCGAGTGTTTCGCCGATGTCGACAACACCTGCCCGCTGGTCGAGGCCTGCCGGTTGCGCGAGGCGATGGCGGACGCGGCCGAGGCGTTCTATGCGCATCTCGACAAGCTGACGCTGGATGACCTGATTTGCGAGAACGTGGCGCTGGCCGATATCTTCATGCCGCAGGCTTGCGCGAAGCGGGCTTGAAACGACTCGTCCCGTATACTAGCGTACACCCAGATCGAAACGGGAGAACCGGCAACAGCCGGTGCCGAAGGAGCAACCGCCCCGGAAACTCTCAGGCCGCAGGGACCGTTTTGCATCTGAAGTGAACTCTGGAGAGATCCCGGCCGATGACCGGGGCGCCGAAGGGATAGCGATCTCAGGCAGAAGGACAGAGGGGGCATCGAAAGGGCGCGCGGAGTGCGTGCCGGAACGGTGCCGGATGCGATCCACCGCATGACCCGGCCTTGAAGAGCGAAAGAGGTGCGGGATGAGCGATCTCGGCAAGACGCCGCTATATGACCTGCATGTCGAGCTAGGGGCCAAGATGGTGCCCTTTGCCGGCTACGAGATGCCCGTGCAGTACAAGCTTGGCGTCATGAAGGAGCATCTTCACACCCGCGAAAAGGCCGGGCTGTTCGATGTCAGCCACATGGGACAGGTGATTCTGCGGCACGAGGGCGGCTATGGCCCGGTGGCGCAGGCGATGGAGGGGCTGGTGCCCGTGAGCCTTCTGCCCTTGGGCGAGAAGCGGCAGCGGTATGGGTTCTTCACCAATGACGACGGCGGCATTCTCGACGACCTGATGATGACCAACCGGGGCGATCACATGCTGGTGGTGGTCAACGCGGCCTGCAAGGAGGCCGATATCGCGCATATGAAGGCCGGGCTCGACGGTGTCGAGGTGGCCGAGCAGCGGGACCGCGCGCTTCTGGCGCTGCAGGGGCCAGCGGCGGAAGAGGTGCTGGAGCCGGTCGCGCCGGGCTGCGACATCATGAAATTCATGGATACCGGGATTTTCAATTCCGATTTCGGGGAATTGTGGGTGTCGCGCTCGGGCTATACCGGCGAGGACGGCTACGAGATTTCGGTGCACGCGACCCATGCCGAGGCGCTGGCGCGGCACTTGCTGGCGCACGACGCGGTGGAGCCGATCGGGCTTGGCGCGCGGGACAGTTTGCGGCTGGAAGGCGGGCTTTGCCTTTACGGCCACGATATCGACGAGGCGACGAGCCCGGTGGAGGGCAACCTTGCCTGGGCCATCCAGAAGGTGCGCCGGTCGGGCGGCGACCGGGCGGGCGGCTTTCCGGGTGCCGAGCGCATTCTGAACGAACTCGACGAGGGCACGCCGCGGCTGCGCGTGGGGCTTGCCCCCGAGGGGCGCGCGCCGATGCGCGAGGGCGTGCAGCTTTTCGCCGATGAAGAGGGCGGCGAGCCCGTCGGGCACGTGACATCCGGCGCGTTCGGCCCGACGGTGGGGGCGCCCGTGTCGATGGGCTACGTGCCCGCCGAGCTGTCGCGCCCCGGTGCCCGGCTCTTCGGCGAGGTGCGTGGCAAGCGCCTGCCGGTGCGGGTGGCCGAGCTGCCCTTTGTACCTGCCAATTTCAAACGCTGATCCAAACCAGGGAGACCCACATGAAATTCACCGAACAGCATGAATGGCTGAAGCCCGAAGGCGACGAGGTTGTCGTCGGCATCACCGAACATGCCGCCAACGAGCTGGGCGATATCGTCTTCATCGAGTTGCCCGAGGAGGGCACCACCGTCAGCAAGGATGACGAGATCGTGGTGATCGAAAGCGTCAAGGCGGCGTCCGACATCATGGCGCCGGTCGATGGAGAGATCACGGAAGTGAACGACGCGATCGTCGACGAGCCGGGCAAGGTGAACGAAGACCCGATGGGCGACGCGTGGTTCTTCAAGATCAAGCCGTCGGACCCGAGCCAGATGGACGACCTGATGGACGAGGCCGCCTACCAGCAGTTCATCAGTTGATGTCATGCGGCTCACAAGCGAGGAGCGGGAGGCCCTGCAACATCTGGGCCACGTGTTTGATCAGGACACATTCCTGATCCATGGCTCGCTCGACGAGGCCATTGCCGAAATGGTCGATGGCCTTGACGTCAAGGAGAGGCTGCGGCTTCGCCGAACACTCGAACGGCTTCTCGCAACGTGCAGTAACGCCGAGCTGAAGGGCTATTTCAATCGTTCCGGTGCCGAGGCGTTCATCAACGCCCGCGGCGCGCGGATGATATTCGAAACGGCCCTGAAGCACACCACCGAACGCCGAAACGCCACCTAGTGGAGAGGAACGATATGCCCTTCAAACCCACCGAGTACCTGCCCTACGATTTCGCCAACCGCCGGCATATCGGCCCCTCTCCGGAAGAGATGGACGAGATGCTGAAGGTGGTCGGGGCCGACAGCCTCAATGCGCTGATCGACGAGACGGTGCCGAAGGCGATCCGGCAGGACAAGCCGCTCGATTTCGGCAAGCCCAAGTCGGAGCGGGAATTGCTGCATTCCATGCGCGAAACCTCGTCGAAGAACAAGGTGCTGGTGAGCCTGATCGGGCAGGGCTATCACGGCACGGTGACGCCGCCGGCGATCCAGCGGAATATCCTGGAGAACCCGGCGTGGTACACCTCCTACACGCCCTACCAGCCCGAGATCAGCCAGGGTCGGCTCGAGGCGCTGCTGAACTTCCAGACCATGGTGAGCGATTTGACCGGGCTGGAGATTGCCAATGCCTCGCTTCTCGACGAGGCGACGGCCTGTGCCGAGGCGATGACCATGGCGCAAAGGGTGTCGAAATCGAAGGCCAAGGCGTTCTTTGTCGACCGCGACTGCCACCCGCAGAACATCGCCGTGATCAAGACCCGGGCCGAGCCGCTGGGGATCGAGGTCATCGTCGGCAACCCCGACAAGATGGACGCGTCGCAGGTCTTTGGCGCGATCTTCCAGTATCCGGGCACCTATGGCCATGTGCGCGATTTCAGCGAGCAGATCGCGGCGCTGCATGAGCAGAACGGGATCGGGGTGGTGTCCGCCGATCCGTTGTCTTTGACGCTTTTGAAGGAGCCGGGGGCGATGGGGGCGGATATCGCCGTGGGCAGCACCCAGCGTTTCGGTGTGCCGATGGGCTATGGCGGGCCGCACGCGGCCTACATGGCGTGCCGCGAGTCGATGAAGCGGGCGATGCCGGGGCGGATCGTGGGCGTGTCGGTGGACAGCCACGGCAACCGGGCCTATCGCCTTGCCCTGCAAACCCGCGAGCAGCATATCCGGCGCGAGAAGGCCACCAGCAATGTCTGCACCGCGCAGGCGCTTCTGGCGGTGATGGCGTCGATGTATGCGGTGTTTCACGGGCCCAAGGGCCTGAAGGCCATCGCGCAGCGCATTCACCGCAAGACCGTGCGGCTGGCCCGCGGGCTGGAGGAGAACGGGTTCAAGGTGGACCCGAAGAGCTTCTTCGACACGATTACCGTGGATGTGGGCCCCTTGCAGGCGGCCGTGATGAAATCGGCCGTGGACGAGGGGATCAACCTGCGCCGGGTGGGCGAGACCCGCGTCGGCATCACCATCGACGAGGCGACGCGGCCGGAGAGTGTCGAGGGCGTCTGGCGGGCCTTCGGGATCGAGCGGAAGGACGATGATTTCGACCCCGAGTACCGCGTGCCCGAGGCCATGCTGCGCAAGTCGGAGTACCTGACGCACCCGATCTTCCACATGAACCGGGCCGAGACCGAGATGATGCGCTACATGCGGCGGCTGGCCGACCGCGACCTCGCGCTTGATCGGGCGATGATCCCGCTGGGCAGCTGCACGATGAAGCTCAACTCGGCCGCCGAGATGATGCCGATCAGCTGGCGCGAATTCGCGGACCTGCACCCCTATTGCCCGGACAATCAGGCGCTGGGCTACAAGGAGCTGATCGACGATTTGAACGCCAAGCTGTGCGAGATCACCGGCTACGACGCCATTTCCATGCAGCCCAATTCGGGCGCGCAGGGGGAATATGCGGGGCTGCTGACCATCGCCGCCTATCACCGTTCGAATGGCGAGGGGCACCGCAATGTCTGCCTGATCCCGATGAGCGCCCACGGCACCAACCCGGCCAGCGCCCAGATGGTGGGCTGGAAGGTCGTGGTGGTGAAATCGGGCGCCACGGGGGATATCGATATCGAGGATTTCCGCGCCAAGGCGGAGCAGCATTCCGAGAACCTGGCCGGCTGCATGATCACCTATCCCAGCACGCATGGCGTCTTCGAGGAGAACGTGCGCGATGTCTGCCAGATCGTCCATGACCATGGCGGGCAGGTCTATATCGACGGGGCGAACCTCAACGCGATGGTGGGGCTCGCCCGGCCCGGCGACGTGGGCGGTGACGTGAGCCACCTGAACCTGCACAAGACCTTCTGCATTCCGCATGGCGGCGGCGGGCCCGGCATGGGGCCGATCGGGGTGAAGGCGCATCTGGCGGAGCATCTGCCGGGGCATCCGGCGACAGGTGGCGCGGAGGGGCCGGTGTCGGCGGCGCCGTTCGGCTCGCCCTCGATCCTGCCGATCAGCTGGGCCTATATCCAGATGATGGGCGGTGCGGGCCTGACCCAGGCGACGCGTGTGGCGATCCTGAATGCCAACTACATCGCCAAGCGTCTCGAGGGGGCCTATGACGTGCTTTACAAGGGGAGCCAGGGCCGGGTGGCGCATGAGTGCATCATCGACACCCGCCCCTTTGCCGACCGCGTGCATGTGACGGTGGACGATATCGCCAAGCGGCTGATCGACAACGGCTTCCATGCCCCCACGATGAGCTGGCCCGTGGCCGGCACGCTGATGGTGGAGCCGACAGAGAGCGAGACCAAGGCCGAGCTCGACCGGTTCTGCGACGCGATGCTGGCGATCCGGGACGAGATCCGGGATATCGAGGACGGCAAGATCGACGGCGAGAACAACCCGCTGAAGAACGCGCCGCACACGATGGAAGACCTCGTGAAGGAGTGGGACCGGCCCTATAGCCGCGAGCAGGCCTGTTTCCCGCCGGGCGCCTTCCGGGTCGACAAGTACTGGCCGCCGGTCAACCGGGTCGACAATGTCTATGGCGACCGGCACCTCGTGTGCACCTGCCCGCCGATGGAGGAGTATGCCGAGGCAGCAGAGTAAAGGCCACGTCTGGCGGGGCTTTACGGAGCCCCGCGCTTCCTCTAATCGCCATCCGGATAAACCCATGTCCGGGAGGCGGTGATGGCTGGGACGGAAAGCTTCGTCTTTTACCTGGTCGATGAATTTGCGCATCTGTCCTTTTCCTGTGCGGTCGAGCCGCTCAGGATCGCCAATCTCGTGTCCGGAAAGCCCTTGTACGAATGGAGTTTCGCCTCGGAGAACGGCGAGACGGCGCTCAGCAACAACGGCACGGTGGTGCGGGTGCATGGCGGGTTCGACCAGCCGGTGAAGGCGGATCGGCTGTTCCTGCTGGCGGGCTCGAACATGCGCAACCACATGACCAAGCGGCTTCTCTCGGCGCTCCGGCGCGAGCGGTCGCATGGCACGCCGGTGGGGGCGCTGTGTTCGGCGGCCTATATTCTGGCCTATGCCGGGATGCTCGACGGGATGCGCGCGGCGATCCACTGGGCCTATCACGACCTTTTCGTCGAGGAGTTCCCGAACGTGGAGCTGGTGCCCAATGTCTTCGTGGCGGATGAGAAGATCATCACCTCCTCGGGCGGAACGGCGACCGCCGACTTGATGCTCCACCTGATGGGCGAGACACATGGGGCGGACCTGGCCAACGAAGTGGCCGACCAGATGGTCTACAACACCGTGCGAGAGGCCTCGGCCACGCAGAAGGTCTCGGTGCAGGCGCGGCACGGGATGCGCAACCCGCACCTGACCCAGGCGGTTCAGATCATGTCGGAGTCGATCGAGGACCCGGTGCCGACGGCGGAGGTCGCGCGGCAGGTGGGGATCTCGACGCGCCAGCTAGAGCGGCTTTTCGGACAGTACCTCGAGCGATCACCGTCGAAATACTATCTCGAGATGCGGCTGCAGCGGGCGCGGAACCTGCTGTTGCAGAGCGAGAAGTCGGTGACCGAGATCGCGGTGGCGACGGGGTTCCGCTCGACCACGCATTTCGCTCGGGTGTATCGGGGGCTTTTCGGGGTGTCGCCGGGTGGACAGCGGGCGCGGCTGACCTGAGCGGCGGCGCCTGGTCTGACTGTCGGATGCCTCCGGCGGGGATATTTGGGCCAAGAAGAAGCCGGGGCCTGTGCTTCTTCTTGGTGGGAAATATCCCGGGGGGAGCGTTGAAATCTTCTGATTTCAACGTGGGGGGCTGGCCCCCCTGCGCCCTCAATCCAGCAGGAACGAGAAGGTGTCGCGCAGTCGGGTCCAGCTTTGTTCGTCGGGGGCGGTGAGGACGTAGCTGTCCATCTTGCCGGCCACGAAGTCGGAGCCGTCGAGCATGCGGGCGACGCCGCCGGCCTTCTGGGTGATGAGCACGCCGGCCGCGTGATCCCAGGGTTTGGGCGGGCCGGAGAGGAGAAAATCCATGCCGCCTTGCGCGAGGGTCCGGTAGTGGTGGCAGGCGCAGCGCAGCGCCGTGGTGAAGGCGAAGCGGGGCAGGGTTTCGGCCAGCGCCGCGCGCTTCTCTTCCGGCAGGGCGTAGAGGGGGACGAAGCCCGAGAGGTCTGACAGCTCTGCCCCGCGCGAGACGCTGAGCGGGCGGTCGGCGCCGAGGCTGCGGGCGAGCATGGCGCCCTCGCTGCCCTCGTCGGCGGTGATCCAGTCATCCATCACCGGGTCGTAGAGCAGGCCCCAGACCGGGCGGCCGAAGCGCGTGGCCGAGAGGATCACGCCGAAGAGCGACAGGCCGTGGGCGTAGTTCCAGGTGCCGTCGACCGGGTCGATGATAAAGGCGAGTTCCGCCTCGGCCAGCTTGTCGGTGATCGAGGGGTCTTCGGCCGCGGCCTCTTCGCCCACGACGAGGGCGTGGGGGAACAGTTGCTGGATGCCGCGGGCGAGCATCGCCTCGGCCGCGACATCGGCGGCGGTGACGAGGTCGAACCGGTCGGCCTTGGCCGAGATGTCGGCATGGCCGAGGTTGCGGAAATGCGGCATGATCTCGGTCTTGGCCGCGCGGCGGACGAGGTTCACGAGGCTCGTCTGCTGGGCGCGGCTGAGCGGCGAGGTCAGCGGGATGGGCAGGCTGTCGGGCATGGGCGATTCCCCTTTCGGGCTGGCTTGGGCCATGAATTGCCACCCTTGGCCGGGAAGTTCAACTTGGGCTTAGTCCTGTGCGCGGAGAACCCGTGCCGGTTTCGCCGAGACCGGCCCGAGGGCGAAGGCGAGGCCGGCGAGCAGGCTGATGACCGCCCCGCCCGCGACGATCAGCACCGCCGGGCCCCAGGCGATCTCGAACCCGGTGTCCATGACGTAATGGCTGACCGCCCAGCCGCCGGCGATGCCCGCGCCAAGTGCCACCACCCCGGCCGCCATGCCCAGAAGGGCGGAGCGCAGGGTCAGCCCGGCGAGGATGCGGGCGCGGGTGGCGCCGAGGGTTTTCAGGATCGCCGCCTCGTAGCTGCGCGAGCGCTGGTCGGCTGCCGCCGCGCCGATGAGGACGAGGAAGCCGGTCAGCAGCGTCGCCGCCGCGCCCCAGGCCGTGGCCGAGGCGAGGCCCGCCAGAAGGTCGCTGACCTGGTCGATGGCGTCGCGGACGCGGATCGCGGTGATGTTGGGGTAGCTGTCGGAGAGGTCGCGGAAGATCGCCCCTTCGGCGTCGGCGTCGGCATAGACGGTGGCGATGAAGGTATGCGGCGCGGCTTCGAGCGCGGCCTGGTTCATGACCATGACGAAGCCCATCCCGGCGGTCGAGAAATCAACCTCGCGGAAGGAGGTGAGGGTGGCGGTGATGTCGCGGCCGAGGATGTTGACGGTGATCTCGTCGCCGAGCTTGAGCCCCATTTCGGCGGCTTCCTCGGCCGCGAAGCTGACCTGCGGGTCTCCCTCGTAGCCTTCGCCCCACCAGTTGCCATCGACGATCGTGGTGCGGGAAGGGACGGCATCGGCATAGGTGATGCCGCGGTCGCCCTGCACGACCCAGTGCTCGCCCGCGACCTCGGAGGCGGGCTGGCCGTTGATGCGGCTGATGATGCCGCGCAACATGGGGGCCTGGTCGATGCGGCTGACGCCGGGGTCGGTTTCTAGGCGCTCGAGGACGGGGCCGATCTGGTCTTTCTGGATGTCGACGAAGAAGAAGGAGGGGGCCTGGTCGGGGAGGTCGCGGGCGATGGCGCCGCGCAGGTTCTGGTCGATCTGGCCGACGGCGGCGAGGACCGAGAGGCCGAGGCCGAGGGAGAGGACGACGGGGCCTGCCGTGCTGCCGGGCCCGCCGATGGCGGCGAGGGCCCAGCCCAAGGCCGGGCGGCCGCGGGCGGCGGGGCGCAGGGCGCGGGCGGCGGCCTGGATGCCGAGGCCCGCGAGGGCGAGGATCAGGAGGGCGCCGAGGATGCCGCCGGCGGTCCAGAGGGTGAGTTCGAGGTTGCCGGAGAAGCTGGCGGCCGCGACGAGGAGGATGCCGAGCAGGGCCAGCGTGGCCCCCACGAAGGGCCAGGAGGGCAGGGCACGGGCGCGGGCGAGCGCGTCGCGGTAGAGGGCGGCGGCGCGGACGTCCTTGGCGCGGGCCAGCGGCCAGAGGGTGAAGATCAGCACCGTCAGGATCGAGTAGATCGCGGCCTCGATCATCGGGGCCGGGTAGGGGGCGAAGACCGCCGGGACGGGGAGTTGTGCCTCGATCAGCGGCGAGAGGAGGACGGGCACGCCCACGCCGAGGGCGAGGCCGAGGATCAGGCCGAGGGCGGCAAGGGCGCCGACTTGCAGGAAGTAGGTGAGGAAGATCGTGGATTGCCCCGCGCCGAGGGTGCGCAGGGTGGCGATGGTCTGGGTCTTGCCGGCGAGGTAGGCGCGAAGGGCCGCCGAGATGCCCACGCCGCCGACGGCAAGGCCGGAGAGGCCCACGAGCACGAGGAAGGCGCCGAGGCGCTGGACGAATTCGGCGACGCCCGGCGCGCCGTTGCGGGCATCGCGCCAGCGCAGACCGCTGTCTGCGAGCACGTCCTTGGCTTCGGCTTCGACAGCGGGCAGGGCGGTGCCTGGGGGCAGGTCGAGACGGTATTTCGTGGAGTAGAGCGAGCCGGGTTCGAGGAGGCCGGAGCCCTGGAGCGCGTCGGTCGCGACGATGGTACGGGGGCCGAGGCCGAAGCCGGCGGTGGCGTTGTCGGGCTCGGTTTCCAGCGCCGCCATCAGGCGGAAGTCTTTCGTACCGAGGCGGACGGTGGCGCCGGGGGCGATCTCGAGCCGCTCGATCAGCAGGGGGTGCATGACGAGGCCGGGGGTGTCGTTTTGGCCGGCCAAGGCCTCGGCAAGCGGCATGGGCGGGTCGAGCGTGACGGTGCCCACCAGCGGGTAGGCGTCGTCGACCGCCTTCACCTGGGTCAGGCCGCGGGGGCCGTCGGGGACGGTGGCCATCGAGCGGAAATCGGCGATTTCGGAGACGCGGGTGGCGGTCTGCTCCATCCAGGCGCGTTCGGTGTCGTTGGCGAAGCGGTAGGTGAGCTCGATCTCGGCATCGCCGCCCAGCAGGCGGGCGCCTTCCTGCGAGAGGCCGGTGGCGATGCTTTCGCGCACGGTGCCCACGGCGGCGATGGCCGCCACGCCGAGGATGACGCAGGCGAGGAAGATGCGGAAGCCGCGCAGGCCGCCGCGCAGTTCCCGCGATGCCAGTTTCGCGGCCAGCCGCAATGTGCTCATGCGGCGGCCTCGGTCTTGGAGAGGCGGCCGTCGGTCAGGGTGATGACCCGGTCGCAGCGGTGGGCCAGTTCGGGGGCGTGGGTGACGAGGATGAGCGTGGCGTTGTGGCGTTCGCGCAGGCCGAAGAGCAGGTCGATGATTGCCGAGCCGTTGACCGAATCGAGGTTGCCGGTGGGCTCGTCGGCCAGAAGGATATCGGGGCGCGGGGCGGCGGCGCGGGCGAGCGCCACGCGCTGTTGTTCGCCGCCGGAGAGCTGCGAGGGGTAGTGGTTCATGCGGCTTTCGAGGCCGACGGTCTTGAGTTCTTCCTCGGCGCGGGTGAAGGCATCCGGCTCGCCGGCGAGTTCCAGCGGGGTCGCCACGTTTTCGAGCGCCGTCATGGTCGGGATCAGGTGGAAGGACTGGAAGACCACGCCGAAGTGATCGCGGCGGAGGCGGGCCAGTTGATCCTCGGTCATGGTGGTGAGGTCGTGGCCGAGGGCGGTGACCTTGCCGCCGGTGGCCTGTTCGAGCCCGCCCATCAGCATCAGCAGCGAGGATTTGCCGGAACCGGAGGGGCCGATCAGGCCCACGGTCTCTTGCCGGTGGACATCGAGGGAGATCGCATCAAGTATCCGGACGGGGCCGGCATTGCCCTGCAGAGAAAGCGATGCATCCTGAAGGGATAGAACGGGAGAAGACATGAACTGGCGCCTGAAATTCCAAGGTTTTCTGACATATGGGGTCGCGGTCGCGCGGGGCAAGGCGCTGGCGGTGATAATGCTTGCCGCCGCGCCGGCCTGGGCCGAGGAGGTGACGGTTCTGGCCCTTGGCGACAGCCTGACGCAAGGCTATGGCCTGCCGGAAGCGCAGGGGTTCGTGCCGCAGTTGCAGGGGTGGCTGGACGAGCACGGGGCCGAGGTGGCGCTGATCAATGGCGGCGTGTCGGGGGATACCACGGCGGGCGGGGCCTCGCGCGTCGACTGGAGCCTGACGCCGGAGGTGGATGCGATGATCGTGGCGCTGGGCGGCAATGACCTGCTGCGGGGGATCGACCCGGGCGTGTCACGCGAGAACCTCGACAAGATCCTGGCCGCGGCGGAGGCGAAGGAGGTCGAGGTACTGCTGGTGGGCATGGATGCGCCGGGGAATTACGGGCCGGAGTACAAGGCGGCCTTCGACGGGATGTACCCGGAGTTGGCGGAAGAATACGGAACGCTCTATTTCGAGAGCTTCTTCAAGGGCTTGGGGGAGAGCGATCCGGCGCGGGCGCGGCAATATTTCCAGTCGGACGGGATACACCCCAATGCCGAGGGCGTGGGCCTGATCGTCGAGGCGATGGGGCCCAAGGTGCTGGACCTGATCGGCGAGGCGGAGTAGCCCGGCCGCCTTTCACAAGCGGCGGCCGGGGTCTTTCAGGGGCCGTCAGCGCTGGTTCAACTGGGCGCGGACGGTGGTGATGCCCAGCCGCGAGACGCGGTAGGGCTGGCCCTGTTTCGAGTGGATGAGGCGCCGGCGCTTCAGGCGCTGGAAGACCTCGAGCGTGCAGTCGGAGAGGATGTGCCCCTCGCGCGTGACGCAGGTGACCTTACGGATTTTGCCCGAAGCGCCGCGTTCGTGGAGGATGGCTCCACCCAATGCGAGTTCGTGCAAAACACGCTGTTCGTGCTTTGATATGTTCAAGGGAATGTCTCGATCTCATGAGAGTACAGCACCAGGCCCGCCCGGCATCGCGGGTGGGGCCTTTCGGTTCAGCTGTTCCCGGCCTTGAGGGGCTCAGGAACGGGCGGTTGCCCGGGGCTCTTGCATGAAATCTCCATCGGTCCGAGGGGTCTGACCTCGGGTTGTGGGGTAAGTAGGGACGGGAGGAGGAGAGGGCAAGGTGGCGCCTGATCCGGGCGCCGGGGGCGTGTCGGATCGGTCACGGACCAGGCCGCGTCGCCGGTTGCCAGGCCGCGAAAGGTGGGGGCGGCCCAACAAAAAAGGGCCCCGGCAAGGGGCCCTTCTCTATCTTTTCAACACGCGCCTCAGGCGAGGGCGAGGTTGGTCGCTGCTTCGCGGCCGTCGCGGCCGGCTTCAACGTCGAAGGTCACCTTCTGGTTGTCGGCGAGGCCGGTCAGGCCGGCGCGCTCGACAGCCGAGATGTGCACGAACACGTCTTTGCCGCCCGTTTCAGGTGCGATGAAGCCGAAGCCTTTGGTGGTGTTGAACCATTTCACAGTGCCAGTGGCCATGTGTCGTCTCCTAGTCTGTGTCTGCCCGCGGAATTGCGGCAGGTCGGCAAGTCATTGCTAGATCGAGTGACTGAGCCGTGGATAGGAGCAGGTGGTCGATAGAGATAACGTCGCACGCCTGATATGGCGCTCTTCCGGCGCTAACACAAGAAAAATTTGTATGACATAGCGAAAGTTGACCAGTTGACGGGCCCGGTTCGGGCCCGCCGATTCGGTTAAAGAACTGTTACCTTCGTGCCGATCGGGACCCGCTCGTAAAGGTCCTTCACATGCTCGTTCAGCATCCGGATGCAGCCGTTCGACACCGACAGGCCGATGGTGCGCGGCGCGTTGGTGCCGTGGATGCGGAAATAGGTGTCACGGCCGTTCTTGAAGAGGTAGAGCGCACGCGCGCCGAGCGGGTTGCTGGGGCCGCCGGGCTGGCGGTAGTCGTCATTGTCGACGAATTTCGAATAGGCCCCCGGATCGCGTTCGATCATCTCGTCGGTGGGGCGCCAGTCGGGCCATTTGCGCTTGGCCTGGATGGTGGCCGTGCCTTGGAACTCGAGCCCGGCCTTGCCGACGCCCACGCCATAGCGAATCGCCTCGCCCGGGGCGGTGATATAGTAAAGAAAGTGTGCACGCGGCAGGATCAGCAGCTGTCCGGGCCCATAGGGCGCCTTGATCTGCACCTTGGTCGGCTGGAACTTGGGCTTGACGGCCGTCTGGGCGATGGCCGGAGCGGCCAGCATGGACAGGCCGGTGGCGATGAAATGGCGTCGGTCGAGCATGGCAGCCTCCTGATTGGGCGCACATACATATGCACCACCCGGGCAATTTGCCACCATGTCGGCGAAAGAGTCAAAAGACAGTTAAACAGGCGTGCGAGGAGTGTGGCCGCGGGGCCAGCCTCAGAGCAGGATCTGACCGATATCCGACGGCGTGAGCCCGGCCACGTCGGCGACGGTGGCGACGCGCAGCCCGTTGAGCAGGATATCGGTGCCGCGCCGGTCGCGGGTGGGGCGGGTTTCGATCACGGCTTCGCCGTCGCCCTCTTCCAGCGCGATGACGAGCATGTCTTCGACCGGGTCGAAATCGGAGACGATCACGGGTTTGCGGGGCATTGCGGTGTTGCCCGGCAGGTCGGCGAAGGGATCATCGGTGCGGCCGGTCGCCGCCCAGTCGAAGCCCGCGTCGGGGAACCCTGTTTCATCGAAGACCGTATCGCGCATGTCGGACCCTCTTGCACCGGGGCCGGTCGGGATGCGTTCGGCATGCCCGTGCCAGCCCCCACTGACACTACAGCGTGTAGTATTCTTCGGAGTCGTCAGGCAAACCAAGTGATTCCATGGTGTTACCGGGAAACACTGCGTTTCCGGCGCAACGCCCATCGCAGCGCCGCCCGGGGCAGGCGCAGCGCGGTGCGTGCGAGAAGCTGGGGATATTCGGCGTCGCCCGAGAGCAGGTGCATGTAGTCGCGCTTGAGCGTGCGGGAGGCGCGGAAGGTGCTGGCGAAGAAGGGCTTGAGCGCAGGCGAGAAAATCACCGGGCGCAGGAGACGGGCCGAGCGCAGGGCGGTGCGGATCGGCCGGGTCTTCGGGCGGTAAAGGGCCAGGGCGGTGTCGGGGCGGCCGGCGGCGATGGCGTCGGCGGCGGCGGTCGCGGCGAGCGCGCCGGACTGGATGGCGTGGCCGATGCCCTCGCCGGTGATCGGGTCGACGAAGCCCGCGGCATCGCCTGCGAGGAGGACATTGGTGCGCCCCGGCACGCTGCGATAGCCGCCGAAGGGCAGGAAATGTCCTTTGACCCTGGCATCTTGGCCGGTGTGGAGCGTATCGAGGTAGCGGGCGAGATGGCCCTTCATGTCGGGGTTCTTGTCATGCAGCCCGCCCAGCCCGATCGTGGTGCTGCCGCGCTTGGGGAAGGACCAGCCATAGCCCCAGTCTGCAGCGGCGAAATCGATGCGGATGGGCGTGTCGGGGGTGGGCGTCTGGCTGGGCGCCTCGATTTCGAGCGCGAAGCCCACGCGGGACTTGTCGAAAGGGTCGCCGAAGAGGGCGCGGGCGACGATGCTTTGCACCCCGTCGGCGCCGATCAGGCAGGTGTAGCCGAGCGTTTCGCCGGACTGCAGGATGATCCGGTTGGCCTCGAGGTCGAGGGTTTCAACGCGCTGGCCGGTGTAATCGGCGGCGCCGGCGGCCAGGGCTTTCGAGACGAGAAGCTGGTCGAAATCCCACCGCATGGTCAGGTGCGTGGGCGGCACGCCGTCGAGCCGGCCGAGCGGCTTTCCGTCCATGAAGAACTCGAAATTCCGCCGTGTTTCAAAGAGTTGCGGGTCGATGTCGAGGTTGAAGACATCCCTGAGGTGGGTGGCGCAACGGCCGGTGATCAGCCCGCCGCAGAGCTTTGGCCGGGGAAAGCGCGCCTTGTCGATCAGCGCCACGGACAGGCCCTTTTTCCGCGCGGTCACCGCGGCCGACGCCCCTGCGGGGCCGGCGCCGAGGATGACGAGATCGAAATGGGGCATGCGCGGTCAGGCTCTTGCAACGTCTGTCGCGTTACATAGAACACCCCCGCCCGCGGGGAAAGGCGCCTTGTTCACAGGCGCTTATGTCAGAACGCGGCCCAGTCGCGGAAGCGGAAGGGCTTTTCCGGGCGATAGCCCGGGATGCGGCCCGGCCGGCGGCGGGGGTGGCTCCATTTCTGGGTGGGGTTGCGTTGCATGGCTGCTCTCCTCGATTGACGGAGTGTGCGCCGGAAATCTGCCGGAATTCGAGCGGGAGCGGGGTTTTGTGGTGCCGGATTTGTGCCGGAAATCCACGTCGGTATAACGTCGGTATTTTGTCGGTATTGCGTCGGTGCGACGGACCGCCGCCGGTCTGCCGGGTGGGCGGGAACGGTTTCTTAACCGGAATCAGCCAAGGTGGGGCATGTCCTGTTACATCCGTCCTCGCCGCGGCGGCGCGTCCGTCTTCTTTACCGTCAATCTTGCCCATCGCGGCAGCCGGCTGTTGGTGGAGGAGATCCTGCGGCTGCGCGCCGCCGTGCGGCAGGCCAGCGCGGCGCGGCCGTTTCACATCGATGCCTGGGTGGTTCTGCCGGATCACATCCACGCGGTCTGGACCCTGCCGCCGGGCGATTCGGATTTCTCGACCCGCTGGGGCTCGATCAAGGCGCGATTTTCCAGGAGCTTGAACGAGGCGGCGCGTCAGCCGGGCGACGGCCCGGCCTTGCCGACCGAGCTGCCGGTTGTCACGGCGGGGCGGTATGCCGGGCTGAAGCCCGGCCTACGGGCGGACAAGCGCGAATCTGCCATCTGGCAGCGGCGCTTCTGGGAGCATCATGTCAGGGACCTGAACGAATACCGGCGGCTGGTGCGCTATTGCTGGGACAATCCGGTGAAGCATGGCTACGTGGAGCGGGCCGTCGATTGGCCGTACTCTTCGATCCACCGGGATGTGCGGCTTGGGCTGGTCGAGGCGAACTGGGCTGCCGCGTAGGCCGGGCTTCAGCCCGGCACGCCAAGCCAAGGTCGAGACAGGCCGGGGATTGCAGGATGGCCGGGCTGAAGCCCGGCCTACGGTTGGGCGGTCGGACAGTTTGGATTGCGCGCCGCAAGTGTACGGGCAGACGATGTTCGGTTGCGCCGAACATCCCCGCAAGAGCCAACGGACCATCGGTGGTCGGCCTCGCCGCCACCTGCCCGGAGGGGCCGCCACGTGTGCTATCATGAGCTGGCCGGACCACAGGCAGGATGCAAAGCCCCTGTGGCCCTCGACGATGATCTCGGCAGGGCCGCGCCGGGATTGGCGCCCGCGCATGGTACCGCCGTCGTCTGCCGACCCCGCCGCCGCGGCGTGGCCTCCCTACCGCGCGAACTTCTTGTGCTTGATCCGCTTGGGTTCCAGCGCATCCGGGCCCAGCCGGCGCTTCTTGTCTTCCTCGTAATCCTCGAAGTTGCCCTCGAACCATTCCACGTGGGCCTCGCCCTCGAAGGCGAGGATGTGGGTGCAGATGCGGTCGAGGAAGAAGCGGTCGTGCGAGATGACCACGGCGCAGCCGGCGAAATCCACCAGCGCGTCTTCCAGGGCGCGCAGGGTTTCGACGTCGAGGTCGTTGGTCGGCTCGTCGAGCAGCAGCACGTTGCCGCCGGATTTCAGCAGGCGCGCCATGTGCACGCGGTTGCGCTCGCCGCCCGAGAGGAGCGAGACCTTCTTCTGCTGGTCGCCGCCCTTGAAGTTGAAGGCCGAGCAATAGGCGCGGGAGTTCATCTGCGCATCGCCCAGCTCGATCACCTCGGCGCCGCCGGTGATCGCCTCCCAGACGGTGTCGCCATCCTTGAGGTCATCGCGGGACTGGTCGACATAGGAGAGCTCGACCGTGTCGCCGTAGTCGATCGTGCCCTCGTCGGGCGCTTCCTGCCCGGTGAGCATCTTGAACAGGGTCGACTTGCCGGCGCCGTTCGGGCCGATCACGCCGACGATGCCGCCGGGCGGCAGCGAAAAGGAGAGGTTCTCGATCAGGAGCTTGTCGCCCATGTGCTTTTTCAGCCCCTCGACCTCGATCACCTTAGAGCCCAGTCGCGGCCCGTTGGGGATGACGATCTGGGCCTTGCCGACCTTCTCGCGCTCCGACTGGTTGGCGAGCTCGTTATAGGCGTTGATCCGTGCCTTCTGCTTGGCCTGCCGGGCCTTCTGGCCCTGGCGCATCCATTCCAGCTCGCGTTCGAGCGTCTTCTGGCGCGACTTGTCCTCGCGGGCCTCCTGCGCCAGGCGCTTGGCCTTCTGTTCCAGCCAGGCCGAGTAGTTGCCCTCGTAGGGGATGCCGCGGCCGCGGTCGAGCTCTAGGATCCAGCCGGTGATGTCGTCGAGGAAATAGCGGTCGTGGGTGACGATCAGGATGGTGCCCTTGTAGTCGATCAGGTGCTGCTGGAGCCAGGCGATCGTCTCGGCGTCGAGGTGGTTGGTGGGCTCGTCGAGCAGCAGCATGTCGGGCGCCTCGAGCAGCAGCTTGCAGAGCGCGACGCGGCGCCGTTCGCCGCCCGAGAGCGAGTCGACATCGGCGTCGTCGGGCGGGCAGCGGAGCGCCTCCATCGAGACGTCGACCTGGGCGTCGAGATCCCAGAGGTTCTGGCTGTCGATCTCGTCCTGCAGGGCGGCCATCTCGTCGGCGGTTTCGTCGGAATAGTTCATCGCCAGTTCGTTGAACCGTTCGAGCTTGGCCAGCTGCGGCGCGACCGCCTTCATGACGTTCTCGCGCACGGTGAGATCCGAATCGAGCTGCGGCTCCTGCGGGAGATAGCCCACGCGGATGCCGTCGGCCGCCCAGGCCTCGCCCTGGAACTCGGTGTCGAGCCCGGCCATGATCTTCATCAGGGTCGATTTACCGGCCCCGTTCGGGCCCACGACACCGATCTTCACGCCCGGCAGAAAGCTGAGATGGATGTTCTCGAAGCATTTCTTGCCGCCGGGATAGGCCTTGGACACGCCTTGCATGTGGTAGACGAATTTCTGCGCCATTGGGGCTCTCTTCCTGAAAACTCTCGGGTTGGCGCCCATGTAACCGGGCCGCGCGGCAAATTCAAATGGGGAAAGGGGCTTTGCGCCGCCCCTGCTTCTTCTTGGTCCAAATATCCCCGCCGGAGGCTTCCCCGGCCTGCCCCGGGCACAGGCGGACCGGTGGCACGAAACCGCTGGACACCCGGGCGCCGGTGCGGTCACAAAGGCGCGATGCGATATCAGCTGCCACATACGCGCCCCGGACAGGTGGTCGGGCTTCTGGGCGGGTCCTTCGACCCGCCGCACCAGGGCCATGTGCATATCAGCCGCGAGGCGTTGCGCCGGTTCGGGCTGGACCAGGTCTGGTGGCTTGTGAGCCCCGGCAACCCGTTGAAGGCGCGGGGCCCCGCGCCGCTGGATGACCGGATGGCGGCGTGCCGGGCGATGCTGGATCATCCGCGGATGTTCGTTTCGGATTTCGAGGCGCAGGCCGGCACGCGGTTCACGGCCGAAAGCCTGTGCGTGTTGCAGCGGGCGCGGCCGAAGGTGCGGTTCGTCTGGCTGATGGGCGCCGACAACCTGGCGCAGCTCGACCAGTGGCAGGATTGGCGCGATATCGTCGAGCGGGTGCCGCTGGGGGTGCTGGCGCGGCCGGGTCAGCGAATCTCCGCCCGGGTGTCGAAGGCGGCGCGGGTCTATCGCTTTGCGCGGCTCAAGGGGGCGAAAAGCCGGTTTCTGGGGCAGGCCGAGGCGCCCGCTTGGTGTTTCGTGAACGTTCCGATGCGCGGGATTTCGTCGACCGAGCTTCGGGAAGCCGGGGATTGGCGACGTAACGTCAACAATTGACGGTATCGTGAGCCGTGTAGCGGATTGTTTGTGCGAGAAAGTTTGGCATAATTGACGATATGTTGAAGCGTGTTTCGAGACGGGTGTTTTTGGGAGGGGCTCTGGGGGGGCTCGCCAGCCTGAGTTGGGCTGGAGCGCCGGATGTTTCGCTGAGGCCCAGGGCACGGCCCGGGGGATTTACCGAAAGCTCTGTTCCAAGCGTCGAAGAGCTGATCCGGGAGTCGCGGCTGAGCGGGGTTGTCACCTTTTCGGTGATCGACGTGAAAAGCGGCGACGTGCTGGAGACCCATGACGGCTATACCGGCCAGCCGCCCGCCAGCGTGACCAAGGCGGTCACCGCGCTTTACGCGCTCGATGCGCTGGGGCCGGACTACCGGTTCGAGACGCGGCTTCTGGCCGGGGGCGAGGTGAAGGACGGGGTGCTGCACGGCGACCTTGTGCTGGCCGGCGGGGGCGACCCGATGCTGGACACCGATCAGCTGGCGGACATGGCCGCCAGGCTGAAGGCTGCCGGGGTGCGCGAGGTGCGTGGCAAGTTCCGGGTGTGGGGCGGGGCGCTGCCCTTCGAGCGGGTGATCGACCCGAGCCAGCCCGAGGAGGTCGGCTACAATCCGGCGATTTCGGGGCTGAACCTGAATTACAACCGCGTGCATTTCGAATGGAAGCTGTCGGGCGGGAAATACACCGTGACGATGGATGCGCGGTCGGGCAAGTACCGCCCCGACGTGACGGTCGCGCGGATGCAGGTCGCCGCGCGCGATGTGCCGGTCTATACCTATGCCGACATGGGCGACCACGATGCCTGGACCGTGGCGCGGGGCGCGCTGGGCAATGGCGGCGCAAGGTGGCTGCCGGTGCGCAAGCCCGAGGCCTATGCCGCGGAGGTGTTTGCCACCTTCGCCCGGTCGCACGGGATCAAGCTCGAGATGGGTCAGCCGCCGGAACGCGCGCCGGAGGGCCGGGTTCTGGTGACCCACAAGAGCGAGACGCTGGACGAGATCCTGCGCCTGATGCTGCTTTATTCCAACAACCTGACCGCCGAGCTGTGCGGCATGACCGCGACCGCGCGGCGGCTGGGCAAGCCCGCGTCGATGAAGGACTCGGCCGAGGAGATGAGCCGCTGGGCGCAGACGACGCTGGGGATGCCGGGGGCGAAGCTGGTCGACCATTCGGGGCTGGGCGAGACATCGCGGCTTCGGTCTGCGGCGCTGGCGCAGGCGCTGGCGAAGGTTCACAAGGACGGGCTGTTGAAGCCGATCCTGAAGGATATTCCGATGTACGGCTCGAACGGGCAGGTCAATGTCGCCCACCCGGTGAAGGTGGTCGCGAAGACCGGGACGCTGTATTTCGTCAGTTCGCTGGCCGGGTACCTGACGGCGCCGGACGGGCGGGAGCTGGCTTTCGCGATCTTCACGGCGAATCCCGAGCTTCGGAAAGGGTTCGACAAGGGCTCGGGCGCGCGGCCCGAGGGGGCGCGGACGTGGAACGCGCGGTCGAAGGATCTGCAGCAGCGGCTGCTGGAGCGCTGGGGCCGGGTCTACGGCAGCTGAGGCCGCTTACCCGCGCCGGTCGATTTTCGTGGAGAGGTGAATCAGGCTTTCGGAGCCCTTGACGCCCTTGGCCTCGCCGATGCGGTCGAGCGTGTCGTCGAGCTCTTCCGTGGTGGTGGCCTCGAGCCCGATGATCAGGTCGAAACGGCCCGAGGTGGTGTGGACGGTGCGCACGCCCGGCAGCGACTCGAGCCGGGCGAGGACGGTGGGCGCGCTGCGCGGCTCGATGCTGACAAGGGCCGTGGCGCGCAGGGGCGCGCGCAGCGCGTCGGTCAGGCGAACGGTATAGCCGGCGATGGTGCCGGTTTCCTCAAGCCGGTCGAGCCGGGCTTGCACGGTGGTGCGGGCAAGGCCGAGGCGGCGGGCAAGGACGGCCACCGGCATGCGGGCGTTTTCCTGAAGCAGCGAGAGCAGGGCCTGGTCGAGTTGGTCGATTTGCATGGTGTCTTGGCGATCTGACGACAGTTTGCGTCAATTTATACGATCCGCCTGATGAAATCGACGAGATTTGCGCGCAGACTGAAAAGAAAACAGGACGCGAGGCAGTGAGATGCGAGACACCCCGACATGGGCCGACCCGGCCAGCCATATTGCGCGGCATACGCCGGACATGGCGCAGTTCTATTTCTCTCCGGCGATTTTGCAGGCAACGGCGCGGCGGTTTCGGGACGGGTTTCCGGGGCTGGTGACCTATGCCGTCAAGGCCAATGCCGGGGAGGAGGTTCTGGCCAACCTCGTGGCCTCGGGCATGCGCGCCTTCGACGTGGCGAGCCCGAGGGAGATGTACGCGGTGCGCGCGCTCTGCCCCGATGCGGTTCTGCATTACAACAACCCGGTCCGGTCGCGGGAGGAGGTGGCCGTGGCCCGCGCGGTGGGTGTGGCGTCGTGCTCGGTCGACTGTTTCGGAGAGCTGGCGAAGCTCGATCCGCTGCCGAGGGAGACGGAGGTCGCGGTGCGGCTGGCGCTGCCGGTGAGCGGGGCGGCCTATGATTTCGGCGAGAAGTTCGGGGCCGGGCCGGAGAAGGCGGCGGCGCTGTTGCGCGAGGTGGCGGCGATGGGGTTCGTGCCGGCGATGACGTTCCATCCGGGCACGCAATGCGCGGACCCCGCGGCGTGGGGCGCCTATATCGAGGCGGCGGCGGATGTGTCGAAGACGGCCGGTGTCAGGATCAGGCGGCTGAATGTCGGCGGCGGGTTTGCCTCGCATCGGGACGGGGTCGCCCCGGACCTGGAGGCGATTTTCGATCATGTCGCGGTGGTGACCCGCCGGGCTTTCGGTGAGGACGCGCCGGCGCTCGTATGCGAGCCGGGCCGGGCGATGGTGGCCGAGGCGTTCACGCTGGCCACGCGGGTCAAGGCGCTGCGCGGTTGCGGGGCGGTTTTCCTCAATGACGGCATCTATGGCGGGCTGTTCGAGGCGCGCGATATCGGCATGGGCGACCGGATCCGGGTGATCGGGCCGGATGGTGCGGCGCGGGGCGGCGAGGCGGTGAGCCGGGTGGTTTACGGGCCGACCTGCGACAGCCTCGACCGGTTGCCGGCGCCCGTGGCGCTGCCCGGCGACATGGCGGAAGGGGACTATGTGCTCTTCGATGGCATGGGTGCCTATTCGCGCGCCATCGCGACCCGGTTCAACGGGTACGGGCCGGGCGAGGCGGTGACGGTGGCGCGGCTGGGCTGATCGGGTCTGGACACCGGGCGCCCAAGGGCTAGGGTCGGGCTCGACCCGACACAGGCCAGAAGGACGCTGACCCATGCAGAAATTCGGCAAGAGCCAACCGGCCTCCCGCCTTGAAGACGTTCGTTTCCTGACCGGTCACGGCCGGTACCTGGATGACACGCCGCCGGAAGAGGCGCTGCGGGTGTATTTCCTGCGCTCGCCCATGGCGCATGCGACGATTGCGTCGATCGATTTGGAGGCCGCGAAGGAGGCGCCGGGGGTGCACCTCGTGCTGGATGGCGAAGGCCTGCGCGAGGCGGGGGTGACCGAAGGGCTGGCCGCCGTGACGGTGGACAATCGCGACGGCAGCAAGGGCGCCGCCCCGCGCCGGCCGCTTCTGGCCGAGGGGCGGGTGCGCTTTGTTGGCGAGGCTGTGGCGATGGTGGTGGCCGACACGCTGCAGGAGGCGCGGGATGCGGCCGAGTTGATCGAGGTGGATTACGAGGATCTGCCGGTACACATGGCGCTGGCCGCCGGTGGCGAGCCGCTGCACGAGGACGTGCCGGAGAACCGGGCGTTCGACTGGGCGCTGGGCGATGAAGAGGGCACGGAGAAGGCCATTGCCGAGGCCGCGCATGTGGTGCGGCTGTCGGTGGGGGATAACCGCATCATCTCGAACCCGATGGAGCCGCGCGGGGCCTGGGCCGACATGGAAGACGGGCGTTTGCACCTGTCCTTCGGCGGGCAGGGGGTGTGGAACACCAAGCGGAACGGGGCGAAGATCTACGGGTTGGAGCCGGAAGAGATCAGGGTGACCATCCCGGATGTGGGCGGCGGGTTCGGCACCAAGGCGCCGGACTATCCCGAGACCTATCTCGTCGGGCAGGCGGCACGGATGCTGGAGCGCCCGGTGCGTTGGTATGCCGACCGGTCGGAGACGATGCTGAGCGACAATGCGGGGCGCGACCTTGAGCATGACCTGACGCTGGCGTTTGACGACGATCTGAAGATCACCGCCTACCGGGTCGAGACGCGCTGCAACATGGGGGCGTATAACAGCGGGCTGAACCAGCCGATCCAGACGGTGCTGTTTTCCAAGGTGCTGACGGGGGTGTTCGATATCCAGACCGCCTATCAGCATGTCGAGGGGTTCTATACCAACACGACGCAGGTCGATGCCTATCGCGGGGCCGGGCGGCCCGAGGCGATCTATGCGCTGGAGCGGGTGATGGACCGGGCGGCGCGCGAGCTGGGCGTGGATACGTGGGAGCTGCACCGGCGGAATTTCATCAAGCCGGACCAGTTTCCTTACACATCCTTTACCGGCGAGACCTATGATGTGGGCGAGTTCGCGCGGCTTCTGGCCAAGGCGGAAGAGGCGGCGGATCGCGACGGGTTCGCGGCGCGCAAGGCCGAGAGCGAAGGTCAGGGCCGGCTGCGCGGCATGGGGCTGTGCTATTATATCGAGGCGATCCTCGGCAACCCGACCGAGACCGCGAAGGTGGAGTTTCACGAGGATGGCACGGTGTCGATCTATGTAGGCACGCAGTCGAACGGGCAGGGGCACGAGACGGCCTATGCCCGCTTCCTGTCGGATCAGACTGGGATACCGGTGGAGAATATCCGCGTCGTGCAGGGCGACAGCGACAAGGTGGCCACCGGCGGCGGCACCGGCGGCTCGCGGTCGGTGACGACGCAGAACAACGCGACGCTGGCGACGGTGAGCAAGATGGTCGAGGCGTTCACGCCCTACCTGGCCGAGAAGATGGGCGTGGCGCCGGAGGATGTGGCGTTCGACGACGAGACCTTCCGCGCGCCGGGCTCGAACCTGACGCCGACCTTCGTGGAGGCCGCCGAGATGGCGCGGGTCGACGGGCGGACCGATTTGCTGGTGCATGAGGAGACGGCGACGCTGCCGGGCCGGTCCTACCCCAACGGGGCCCATGTGGCCGAGGTCGAGGTCGATCCGGAGACGGGGCATGTCACGCTGGAGCGGTACACGGTGGTCGACGATTTCGGCAACCTGATCAACCCGATGCTGGCCGAGGGCCAGGTGCATGGCGGCAGCGTGCAGGGCATCGGCCAGGCGCTTTGGGAGCATGTGGGTTATGACGAGGATGGCCAGCTGCTGACCGGGAGTTTCATGGACTATGCGATGCCGCGGGCCGATGATGTGCCGATGATCGGGTTTACCTCGGAGCCGGTGCCGTCGACCGCCAACGCGATGGGCATGAAGGGCTGTGGCGAGGCCGGCACGGTAGGGGCGATGGCGGCGACCGCCAATGCGGTGGCCGACGCGCTGTGGCAACGAGGGGTGCGGCAGGCCGACATGCCGTTCACGCCGTCGCGCGTATGGAAGATGCTGAACGATGCAATGGACACGGTGGGCTAAGCGTCTTTACCATCTGGTTCGGCCGGGGCTGCGCCACGAGCAGAGCCGGTACGAAGGCACGCGGGGGCAGGTCACGCATGTGATCATCCTCGACGGGACGATGTCCACGCTGGACGCAGGCCATGAAAGCAATGCCGGGCTGGCCTATCGGCTGTTGAGCGAGGTCGCCCATGCGCGGCTGTCGCTTTACTACGAGGCGGGCGTGCAGTGGCAGGACTGGGCCTCGACCGGCGACGTGGTGACGGGGCGCGGGATCAACCGGCAGATCCGGCGGGCCTACGGCTATCTTGCCAGCCGCTATCGCGCCGGCGACCGGATCATCCTGATGGGCTATTCCCGGGGCGCCTACGCGGTGCGCTCGCTGGCCGGGATCATCGACCAGGTCGGGCTCCTGAAGGCGCGGCATGCGACCGAGCGCAACATCATGACCGCCTATCGCCATTACCAGGCGGGCGGCGAGACGGCGGCCGAGCGCGCCTTTGTCGCCGCCTATTGCCACGAAACGGTCGAGATCGAGATGATCGGCGTTTGGGACACGGTCAAGGCGCTGGGCCTGCGTCTTCCCATCGTCTGGCGCTGGTCGGAGCCGGCGCATGCCTTCCACAACCATCGCCTCGGGCCCGCGATCAAGCGCGGCTATCACGCGCTGGCGCTGGACGAGCGGCGGACGGTCTACACACCGGTCCTGTGGGAAACGCCGGAGGGCTTTCCCGGCAAGGTCGAACAGGTCTGGTTCCGCGGCAATCACGGCGACGTGGGCGGCCAGCTTGGCGGGGTCGAGGCGGCAAGGCCGCTGGCCAACGTGCCGTTCCGCTGGATGATGGGCAAGCTGGAAGAGTGCGGCGTGGCCCTGCCCGAAGGCTGGGAGGCGCGGTTTCCGGCCGATCCCGACGCGCCCTCCTGCGGCACGTGGAGCGGCTGGGGCAAGATCTTCCTGATCCGCAGCGCGCGCGTGGTGGGGCAGGACCGGTCGGAACGGCTGCATGATACCGTGCGCGGGCGGGACGACCTGCTGCCCGGGGCGGCGGCGGCACACTGACAGCCGGGCCTTGCGCGCGCCCCTGCTTCTTCTTGGTTCCAATATCCCGGGGGTCTGGGGGCAGCGCCCCCAGCGGTGAGGCCCGGTGCCCCGGCTTCAGGGGTTTGCGTCCATGACCAGGCAGGTGGTGCTGGCGGTGGCGTAGAGCTTGCCGTCGTCGACGCCGCGCAACTCGCCCGTGGCGACGCCGGTGCGGCGGCCGGCGTGGCTGACCTCGCCCACCGCTTCCATCCGGGTGCCGAGCGGCACGGCGCGGGTGATGTTCACCTTGTATTCGAGCGTCGTGTAGATCTGCCCTTTTGGCAGCGTGGTCATCACCGCGCAGGCCATGCAGCTGTCGAGGATGGCGCCGTACCAGCCGCCATGCACGCCGCGCATCGGGTTGGTGACGGTGAAGTCGGGCGTGCCTTCGAAGACCACGCGACCCGGTTCGACATGGGCGAGGTGAAAGCCCATGGTGGCACCGATCGGCGGGCCGGAGAGCTTGCCGGCGAGCACGTCCTGCATGAATTCGAGCCCGGTGCGCGACAGCAGGTCGGCCATGTCGGGCAGGTCGTCGAGGGTTTGGGCGACGTGGGGCTGGGGGTCGGACATGCGGCGGGCTCCCTTCGTTGTGGCAGAGCCTAGGTGGGCCGCGGCGTGCGGGGCAAGCCTGACGCTACGGCACGAAAAAAGCCCGGCCAGCAGGCGGTGCTGCGGCCGGGCTGGAGGGACGGGGGCGGAGAGCCCCGTCGGAACGGTGTCAGGCGACGTCGCGCAGTTCGACCTTGGAGCGCACGCCGAGGGCGTGGCAGACGTCGCGGGTGAGGTCGGGGCGGTTGAGCGTGTAGAAGTGCAGGTGCTCGACGCCGCCGTCGATCAGCTTGCTGCAGAGCTCGGTCGCCACGGCCACGGCGAGCAGGTCCTCGCGCCCGTCGTCATGGGCCTGGGCCTTTTCGAAGGCGTCGGCCAGCCATGCCGGGACCGAGGTGCCGCAGGATTCGGCGAAGCGGCGCGCGCCGTTCCAGTTCTCGATGGGCAGGATGCCGGGCAGGATCGGCGCGTCGATGCCGGCCTTGGCGCAGGCGTCGCGGAAGCGGAAGAAGGTGTCGGCCTCGAAGAAGAACTGGGTGATCGCCTCGTCGGCGCCGGCGTCGATCTTGCGCTTGAGGTAGTCGATATCGGCGTTCGAGTCGGCCGCTTCGGGGTGTTTCTCGGGGTAGGCGCCGACGCGGATCTTGAACTTGCCGGTTTCGGCCAGGGCCGAGATCAGCTCGCAGCTGTCGTTGAAGCCATCCGGGTGGGGGGTGAAGCCGCCCGAGCCCTTGGGCGGGTCGCCGCGGAGCGCCACGATCTCGTTCACGCCGGCCTCGGCAAAGCCGTCGGCGATGGCGAGCGTTTCCTCGCGGCTGGCGTCGACGCAGGTCAGGTGGGCGGCGACGTTGAGGCCGGAGGTCTTGTGCAGGGTCGCGACCGCGTCGCGGGTCAGCTCACGCGTGGTGCCGCCGGCGCCGTAGGTGACCGACACGAAGTCGGGCTCGAGCGGGGCCAGCGCCTGGACGGTGTCCCAGAGGCGGAAGGAGGCCTCGAGCGACTTGGGGGGGAAGAACTCGAAGGAGACGGAGGGGGCTTTCATGGTGATCGATCCTTTGCAAAGGGGCATGCTTGCCACCCTTGTCGCAGGCGCGGGAACGTGAGACAACTTCATAATATTCATGGTTTAGTTGAGGCGGACTAATAATGCACATCGACTTCCGGCACCTCAGAACGATCCGGGCGGTTCACCAGGCGGGCGGATTGGCCAAGGCGGCGGACCTGTTGCACATCACCCAGTCGGCGTTGAGCCACCAGATCAAGGGGCTGGAGGATCAGGCCGGCGTGGAGCTTTTTGTCAGGCGGTCCAAGCCCTTGCGCCTGTCGGCGGCGGGGATGCGGCTGCTCAGGGTGGCCGAGAAGGTGCTGCCCGAGATCGAGGCGCTGGAGGCCGAGTTCGACGGGCTGCGGCTGGGCAGTGCCGGGCGGCTGCATATCGCCATCGAGTGCCACGCCTGTTTCGAGTGGCTGTTCCCGGTGCTGGAGCAGTTCCGGAAATCCTGGCCGGATGTGGATGTGGACATCCGGCCCGGCTTGGCGTTTGACGCGCTGCCGGCCTTGCAGAAGGAGGAGGTGGATCTCGTGGTGTCGTCGGATCCGGAGGATCTGGACGGGATCACGTTCCGGCCGCTTTTCGACTATGAGCCGGTTTTCGTTGCCTCGTCGCAGCATCCGCTGGCGGAGAAGGCGTTTATCGAGGCGGAGGATCTCAGGGGCGAGACGCTGATCACCTACCCGGTGGAACGGACGCGGCTCGATGTGTTCACCGAGCTGCTGACGCCCGCGCGGGTGGAGCCGCGGGCGGTGCGGCAGGTGGAATTGACGGCGGTGATCCTGCTGCTGGTGGCGTCGAACCGGGGGGTGGCGGTTTTGCCGGACTGGGTGCTGCGCGAGCAAAGGGCGAGTTCGGATTACATCACCCGGCCGCTGACGGAGAAGGGCGTGACCAAGCGGCTTTACGCGGCGATCCGCGAGGATGACGGCGACAAGCCCTTCATGGCGCATCTGTTAAGGCTGGCGCGGGAGATCCCGGTCAGGATGCAGCGGCGGGCGAAAGAGGCGGAGGTGGCGGAGTAGGGGCTACTCCGCCGGGCATTCTTCCGCGCCTCACATCTTCTGCTGGGTGTATTTCTTCAGCTCGGTCCGGGCGACCTGCCGGCGGTGCACCGCGTCGGGCCCGTCGGCGAGGCGCAGGGTGCGCAGGTGGGTCCACATGGCCGAGAGCGGCACGTCCTGGCTGACGCCCTGGCCGCCGAAGAGCTGCACCGCCTCGTCGACCACCTTGAGCGCGACGCGGGGCGCCACGACCTTGATCTGGGAAATCCACGGCGCGGCGGCGCGCGCGTCGCCCTGATCCATCATCCAGGCGGCCTTGAGGCAGAGCAGGCGGGCCTGTTCGATCTCCATCCGGCATTCGGCGATTATGTCGTAATTGGCGCCGAGCTGGACGAGGGGTTTGCCGAAGGCCTCGCGCTCGATGCCGCGGCGGCAGATCAGTTCGAGCGCCGATTCGGCCTGGCCGATGGCGCGCATGCAGTGGTGGATGCGGCCCGGCCCGAGGCGGCCCTGGGCGATCTCGAAGCCGCGGCCTTCGCCGAGGAGCATGTTGCCTGCGGGCACGCGGACGTCGGTGAAGCGGAAATGCATGTGGCCGTGGGGCGCGTCGTCATGGCCGTAGACCTCCATCGGGCGGAGCTTTTCGACGCCGGGCGTATCGGCGGGCACGACGATCATGGAGTGGCGCTTGTGCTTGGAGGTGTCTTCGCCGCCGGTCTTGACCATGACGATGTAGACCTTGCAGCGCGGATCGCCGGCGCCGGTGGCCCACCATTTCTCGCCGTTGAGCACGTAGTCGTCGCCGTCGCGCACGCAGGACATTTCGATATTGGTGGCGTCCGAGCTGGCGACCTGGGGTTCGGTCATCAGGTAGGCGCTGCGGATCTCGCCTTCGAGCAGCGGGGTGAGCCAGCGGTCTTTCAGCTCGGGCGAGCCGTAGCGTTCGAAGACTTCCATGTTGCCGGTGTCGGGGGCGTTGCAGTTGAACACCTCGGCGCCCATCGGGGTTTTGCCCATCTCCTCGGCGAAATAGGCGTATTCGACGGTGGTGAGGCCAAAGCCCCGGTCGCTGTCGGTGAGCCAGAAATTCCAGAGTCCGGCCGCCTTGGCGCGGGCCTTGAGCCCTTCGAGGATCTCGGCCTGGCGTTCGGTATATTGCCAGCGGTCGCCCTTGCCGATCTCGGCCTGATACTCGGCCTCGAGCGGGGCGATCTCGTCGCGGACCATGGTGGACACCCTGTCGAGCAACTCCCTGATCTCTGGCCTGATTGAAAAATCCATGTCCTCGCCTCTCATATTCCTGCGCATTCCTGCCCGGTTGTGCCGGGCCCATGTCTTAACGGTTTCGGCAGGATTGTCGCCATAATGTCAACTCGTATCCCCGAGAAGTTCCTATTCCCGCCACAAACCGATCCTAGTTTCGTCGGGCGAGCAGAAGGCCGCGCTGATACAGATCAACTGCCGATGCGGTTGATGTCTCAAGAGGTGAAGCAGGTGTTCAGGGCAAAGGCGATGCCGGTGCATGCCGAGGGTGTGGATGCCCTTGGTGCGGGCGAGTACACGACAGGCGAATATACGACAGCGGCCGGCGCCTTGGGCGACCGGCGGGTGGAAACCGTCGCCGACCGGGTCGTGCCGTGCTTTACCCCCGGCACGATGGTGACGACGCTCGGCGGCAAGCGCGCGGTCGAGACGGTGCGGCCGGGGGACAAGCTTCTGACCCGGGATCGCGGCTTTCAGCCGGTGGTGTGGCGCGGGATGCGCCGTGCGGCGCTGAGCGATGCGCCGCGAGACGCGGCGCCGGTGCGGATTCGCGCGGGCGCGCTCGGGCCGGGTCAGCCGGAACGCGACATGGTGGTCTCGCCCGGGCACCGGGTGCTGAGCACGGATCCGGACCTTCTGCGCAGTCTTGGCGAGCCCGAGGCGCTGATCGAGGCGCGGGCGCTGACGGGTCTGCCGGGTGTCGACCGGCCGGTGGTTGCGGCGGTCGGCTATGTGCACCTGCTGCTGGAAAAGCACGAGGTGATCCTGACCGAGAACACCTGGACGGAAAGCCTGCGGCTGACGACGCGCCTGCTGCGCGAGCTGTCGGCGGCCGGGGCCGAGGGTGTCGGCGCTTCGCTGGCACGGCCGGGCGACCGCGCCGCGGCCACTGCGCAGGAGCCGGCGCGGCATTGCCTGTCGGTCATGGAAGTCGCGCAGGCGCGGCAGGTGTGACCGGGCGCCCGCCTCAGGCCGGCGGGTTGGCCGCGGCAGGCGAGAGTTCAGCTTTTTCCGGATCATAGCCGAAACGCTCGAAATCCGTCGCGTAGAGCCGGGCGATGATATCAAGCGCATCGTCGGTCAGCTCGGGGGCGGGCAGGGGCTCGGTCTCCTGCGCGGCGAGCCGGTCGGCGTGGCTGTTGGCCGTTGGCATCTTCCGGGCGCCGCGCGTGTCGCCAGCAAGCTCGTCGATCCAGGTCAGTACCGGTTCCATCCCGTTCTCCAGCCGGAAGATGACCGCGTTGGCGGGGACAAGATCGGTCATCGGGCGGAGGTGGTTGTCGAGGTGGAACGGGTCTTCGGCGAGGCGTTTGGGCAGCCCGTCCAGCCATGTGGTGAAGCCGGTGGCGGGGTCGATCGTGCGTTCGATGTCGCGCTGGAAGCGAAAGACGCTCGCGAGCCGGTCGGCGGGGTGGCGCACCAGCGCGAATGTCGCCGCGAAGAAGGCCGGCGGGATGAGACGGTCGAGCACCGCCGCTTCCATGTGCTGGGGCGAGGAGCGGCACCACGTGCGCAGCAGCGGATCGGCGATGAACTGTCGGTCGAGCAGGGCGAGCGGCCCGAACCGGCCGCGCAGGTAGTTCTCGACCGACGTGCCGCCGCAGCGGGGGACATGCGCGAAGTAGACCAGTTTTGCAGAGATTGTGGCGATGGGCATGGGGCAGTTTCAGGTCATTTTCATCTACTAACCGTACTTCTAGAACGCGGCATGCAAAATGTCAGGAAAGATGTAGCGGCAAAGAGCGCACAATGCTTGAATCGGGCCACGCTCATGCAGGGAAAGCCCACATGAATAGCTGTCGTAACAGTCAGCGGAGAGATTTGGCTCGCCAAGTGTCCATGAAATACGCACTGTCAAACAAATTGGTTTCGAGGTTTCTTACCGGCGGCCTGGACCCATTCTTTGGCGTGCGTGTCTTGACGCAAAGTCAGAGGTACACCGCCCCGCCTTGTCCGGTGGAAGCAAGGTTGTTCCGAAGAGTATTGAAGGCTTGACGGCAAACATTGTCATAGACATGTATGCTCTTATGCAAAACCATGTTTTCGTCGGCACATACCACAAGTCCGGAACCGTCTGGATGAGGAAAGTTTTCACGCATTTGATGCGTGCTGTTTCCAATGGCAATTTTTACAACGCCAGCAATCATGTGATGAAATGGGGGAACGACAAGGCCAAGCTCGCAGTCATCATGCGCGACAGCATCAAAGAGGCTGAGGCCGTGGGCAAGTTGTGCGTTTTTTTCGAAAGTCACTCAAAGTTGCCGAACAAACACTTTAGTGGTTTGAGAGGGTTCCGCGTGGTTCGCGACCCCAGGGACCTGATACTCTCTGCAGCCTGATACCATACTCGCTCTGACGAACCGTGGCTTCACCGGCCATCGGATAAATTCGGTGGTAAGACCTACTCAGAGGCCATCAATGCGTTGGAGACCTTCGAAGACCAGCTCAGCTTTGAAATGGATAACTCGAGCGGTCAGCAAATCATGACTATGGCCAATTTCGAATTCGATTCCACGATTGAAACGGTAAAGTACGAAGATTTGATTCAGGACTACGAAACGACCTTCTTCGGTGGATTGCTGGATCGGCTTGGTTTTACCGATGAAGAAGTAAAGATTGGCAGAGAGGTGTTTTGGAAGAATGCGCTGTTCGGCGGACTGAAGGAAAACAAACCTTCTCACGTTACGAATGGAGCCGTCGCACAATGGGAGACACAGTTCACGGATGTTATGCTCGAAAGGTTTAACGAACGTTTCGCGGAGCCCACGCGCGCACTCGGATACACGGTTTGATTAGCCACAGGCTGAATGGTCTGAGTCGCTTCGGATCCCGTTTTAGCGTAACGACCCGACCGCGTGCCCTCTATGACTCCTTGCGCTTGGCAACTTGCTCGATCGCCTCAAGGTCGACCCGCCCGCTTCTGCCAGCCTTCCCGTCGGCGATCGCCTGATCCACGAGGCCTTTGTAGAAGGTCAGTTTGTCGGGCGCGTTTTCGCTGATCCGGGCAAACCAGTTTTGCAGGAAGCCGTCGCGCAGGTTGTCGAGGATTGCATCGGCGTCATACCCCTCCATCGCATGGCCGAAGAGCAGGGCGCTACGCATGAAGTAGTAGAGGTAGTAGGGCGCGGGCAGACCGCCGACGTGGGATTTCTGGTGGTGCACCAGCTTTATGGTCGGCAGGACGATGCTGGGGTGGCCCTTTTGCGCCGCCTCGAGCAGCCATTGGGTTTCTTCGAAATAGAGGAAGTAGCGCTCGGGCAGGTGGCCGATCTCGGCGAGTACGCTTCGGCGGAGGAAGATGGCCGCGCCGGTGATGAAATCGGCGCGGTAGGGCGCGGGCGGCAGTTTAGCCGCGTAGGCCCGGGCATTGACCTGCGTGATCGAGACCCCGTTCTCTTTCGAGATCGAACAGCCGGCAGAGGCGACGCGGCTGGGGTTGCTGCTGCGGCTGATGACCGGGCCGAAGATCGACCACTCGGGGTGGGCCCCCGCGGCGGCCACGAATTTTTCGAGCGCGTCGGGGGGGTGACGATATCCGGGTTCAGGATCCAGAGGAATTCGTAGCCGATACCGTCGATCAGGCGCATCGCGGCGTTGTTGCCCGCGGCATAGCCGAGGTTTTCCGGCAGGCTGATCACGTGGGCCCGCGGGACTCGGGCGGCCAGCTCATGGCGTGACGTGTCCGGGGAGGCATTGTCGATCAGGTAGATGTCGAAATCCTGATCGCCCGACGCCTCGAGCGAGGCGACGAGGCGCACGGTATCCTGTAGCGAGCAGTAGTTCAGGATCAGGATGGCGGTTCGGCCGGGTGCGGACGGCGGGAAGGGACGCCCGCAGAGCAGGGCCTGACGCGGTTCGTCCTCGAAAGCGATCTCGACGGGGGTGGACCGCGAGGCGATCTCGACACGCCGGGCGATCGCGGCGGCGAGCGCGCCGGGCTCGCTTGGGGGCTGGACGATGATCTTGTGCGGCGAGACGGCCTTTTCGGATACGAGCCGCGCTTTCATGGCCTCGTCACCCACATGAAGGACGAGGGCGAGACCGGTGAGCTCGCGAAGCGTTGTCTCGTCGGTCGACCGGAAGGGGTAGGGCACATCGGCCGTGATGTGCGGGTCGGACCAGACCAGCACGCCGCCCGCACGGACGAAGCGCCTCAGCCGCTGCGGCAGGTCACCGGCTGCGCCCGGCGCGGGCAGGCCATCGACGCGGTGGAGCAGCACCACGGGCGGCGCGGACCCGTCATCGGGAAGGATGAGCGCGTCTGTCAGCGTACCAGCGCGGCAATCGAAGGAGTTTGACAGCGCCTTCAGGAGCGGTTCCGGAAGGCCGCCTTTCCGCGGGTCGGGAACGTGGACGAGCGCCCGCCTTTTCTCATCGGCAACCAAAGGTCGGCTTACCCGTGCCGCGACGGTGTGACAGGCGCGGCGTGTCCGGCGCAATGTGCGGCGGGTGTCGTCACGCCTGCGTTCTCAGCGCGGGCGGTTCGGCGGCAAGCGCCTCTTCGCGTTCGAGAAACATCCGGACGGCGACCAGGATGTGATAGAAGGTCGAGGCCGGCATCATGTCGGAGACCAGGTCGCCATCGGTGGTGCGCTTGTCATACCAGCCGCCCGTGACCGGCACGTCGAGATAGTCACGCCGAAGCATGGCGAGGATCGATTCCGGGTCGGCGCCACCGGGCAGGGCATGGCCACGGCGCTCGAGCACGATCGAGGCCTTGAGCAGCTCGGTCTGCGGCCAGCAGCGGCGCGTCGTGGCCCGCGGAACCGAGTGGTCGGGCAGGGCGCCCGAGCCATCGCGCGCCGCCCAGGCCGTGTCGAAGATGCGGGCGAGATCGACCCCGGTGTCCTGGCGGGTGACCTCTTCGTAGGCGTCGATCAGGAAGATCCACTCGGTCATGTGGCCCGGTTCGACCACCTGATCGGCGACGCGCGGCTGCCAGTCCGGCTCGAAGCGCTCGAAGACCGAGCCGTCGGGTTGCAGGAACACGGTGCGGAAGAGGTCGAGGCATTCGTCGGCGATGGCCTTGAACCGCGGCTCGCCGGTCGCGTCGTACAGCGCGGTCGCGCATTCGAAGAGGTGCATATGGGGGTTCTGGCGGCGTATCCCGGCGCCGGTGCCGCATTCGTGCCAGCCCTTGGGCGCCTTGAGCCGGGCCAGCATGGCCTCTGCCTGGGCCAGTTCGGGCGCCATGTCGTAGCCCAGCCGGATCAGGGCGGAGGCCGCCAGCAACACGAAGGCCACGTCATAGAGATCGTTCGGCGCCGACCGGATCGTGCCGTCGGGATGGAACTGCGCCGCCAGGTGGCCGGTGTCGCGGTGGATGCCCTTGTCGAGGAGGGTCGCGAACAGGGCGCGCGCGGTGTCGCCGAGATCGGCCAGCCCGGGTTCAAGGGCGGCGCCGGTCGCAAAGCAATAGGCCTGACGCGCCTGCACGCGAAGGCGCTTGGTCATGTCTTCGAGGGGCTGACCGTCGTGATCGAGCGCTTCCCAGGCAAGGCCGCTCGACCTGTCCAGCCCTTTGCCGGACCATAAGGGGAATGCACGGTTTACCAACCAATTGCTGATCGGATGATTCTCCACAAACAATCACCTGTTTCTTGCAAATGCCGTCGACGGTCTCGTAAACGAGAGTACTCATGACGTGACAGACATACTAAAGCAAGCAAATCTGCACCACCAATGGCGAATGGTGGAAAGATCACCGGTTATCTTTGAATTCCTGCCCGGAGATCGACTGCTTTCGACGACGTGGCGCTTTTTATGGCAGGATCATGCCGCTTTCCAGTGGAGCAGCGCGCGGACTCCTCCAAGCGAAGGTGCGAAATCCAAGCCGGTCGTAGCCGTGAATCCCATGTGCGTTCCGCTCGCGTGGCCAATCAGCTGAGGACGCCACTTACGGCTTCTTGATCCACCACACCGCGCCAAGGACGTGAAGCTCGGTTTTCCAGCGTTTTGCGAGCCGCGATACCTCGGTCATTATGTCGTAATGGTTGGGGTCGAAATCGTGTCCTGAGACGATCCCGCCCGATTTGACCAGTTTCCCCCAGTGCTGAAGGTTCTCCAGAAAAATCGGATTCGTGTGAACGGCGTCGTCAAAGAACAAATCCACAGGCTCAGACCAGTCGAGGAAGTCCTTGGGGGAATATCCTTTGTGCTGAGTTATGTTCGGGCAATCCTTGACGTTTTCGGCAAACACCTCCGGGCTCAGATCGGGTGCGTCGAACTCGGCTTTCACCTTGTCCATCCATGCCGCGTGCTCCCAAGGGTCGATACAGTGCACAGTCACTGTTGGGTCTGTGAGGTGCCCCTAGATTTGTAGACGCTTTGCCCCCTTTACTTTTAGGCGAGGAGGCCGACATGGGGACAAGCAATTACAGTGATGAGTTCAAGCGGGACGTGGTGCATCAGATCACCGTGCGGGGGTATCCGGTTCGAGAGGTGTCGCAGCGTTTGGGCGTCAGCACGCATTCTCTTTACAAGTGGCTGAAGCCGTTCGCGGAGCCGGTTCCAAAGCCCGGCGTGGATCATGAAGCTGAGAGCCGGCGGCTGAAGCGCGAGTTGGCCAAGGTGACCGAGGAGCGCGACATCCTAACAAAGGCAACGGTGTACTTCGCGCGAGGGTCCCAATGAAGTACGCCTTCATCCCGGCGCATCGCGCAGAGTTCGGCGTCCGGGCCATGTGCCGGGTGCTGCGGGTCCATTTCAGCGGGTTCTATGCATGGCTTAAGGTACCGTTAAGCCATCGTGCGCAGGAGGATGGGCGTCAGACGGAGCTGATCCGACAGGCTTGGGCCGACAGCGGCAAGGTCTACGGCTACCGCAAGCTGACCGACGATCTGCGAGACCAGGGTGAACTCATCTCGGAGAATCGTGGTGCCCGGTTGGCGTCGCTGGCCGGGATCACTGCTCAGGTGGGCTACAAGCGTCGTCCCGGCCGATATGGCGGAAAGCCTGCGGTAGTCGCCGAGAACAGGCTGGAGCAGCGCTTCGATGCGTCTCAGCCCGATCAGGTCTGGGTGACCGACATCACCTACATCAAGACCCATGAAGGCTGGCTGTACCTATGCGTCGCCATCGATCTGATTTCGCGCCGCGTGGTCGGTTGGTCCGCCCAGTCCCGCATGACCACGGACCTGGCCCTACAGGCACTATTGATGGCCGTCTGGCGCCGAAAGCCCACTGACCAGATCATGGTGCATTCCGATCTAGGTTCCCAGTTCACCAGTCGGGAGTGGCAAACGTTTCTCCGCCAGCACAACCTGGAACCCGGCATGAGCCGACGCGGCAATTGCCATGACAACGCGGTCGCCGAAAGCTTCTTCCAGTTGCTGAAACGGGAGCGCGTCAAACGTCGCACCTATCCCACCAGAGAAGCGGCAAGGCAGGACTTGTTCGAATATATCGAACTCTTCTACAACCCGAAGCGCAAGCATACGAACAACGGCATGCTGTCGACCGTTGACTTCGAAATCAGGCAGCAGAAACTGAACCAGGCAGGTGTCTAGGAAACTAGGGGCACCTCACATGGCCAATCCCATCTGTCTGCCAGCCGCCGATCTGGTCCACGATGTCGCTGGACACTCAGCGGCTCTCAGGCGATCGCGCATGGCGTGACGGAAGCCGTGCATGGTGCATCCTTCAGGCACGTACTCTTTCATCCGTTTGTTCAATGCAGCACTGGCGGCATTGGCGTTCGTCGTGTCTGTCTTGTTGTACCGAGGAAATGCGAAAGTGGACGAGTTCTCCTGTGCAAGAAAGCGTTCTGCAGCCCAACGGGCTTCGCCTTCCAAAGGAACATCGCGCTCACTGCCTTTCGTCTTGAGGCGCCGCCAAGGGTGTGGGCGCACCCGAGCAAATAGCGAGCCATCTGCTTCCCGAGTGATGTCCTCCTTGGTCAGCCCTGCTGCTTCGGCCAAGCGCATCCCTGTGTCCGACACGAGCGACACGAGCCAACGGAGGTCATCGTCAATGACGCGGCACTCACGTTGCACCTTGGCGAGGGCATCTGTCGGAACCGAGATGCGATCTGACACGCCTGCTGTCCGGTCGTAGTACACTCCAGCAAATGGGTTGTTCAGCGAGAGACCCTGTTCACTCGCGGCGAAATTCGTCACCGATCTGACGGTGCCAAAAACTCGGGTGATGCTGGTGCCAGCGAGACCGCGAGCGATCAGCGCATCGCGAAAGGCATTTGCATCTGCTTTGGTATAAGCGCCGAGGTGTTTGTCGCCACAAGTATCGATGACATATCCACATGCCCTTTCAGCGGCTCTGTGGAAGGTCTCAGGGCGACCCTTGCCTTTGAGCTGCAGGTAAATTCCTACAGCTTCTGACAGAAGTACAGATGACGGAGACACGTCAGCTGGTTGGACATTGGTACCAGACCCCTCCACTCGCTCCTGTCTCAGCATGTGTTTGCCGGGGAGTTCGGTGGCGAGCGATCTCAGGTGATACCAGTACTCATCAAGTCGATCAGCAGCCTTTTCTCGCCCTCGTTTCCGCGATTTTTGCTGACCTCGTACGAAGTGAAAACGCTATTCGAGATGACGTGTAGTGGCATCTCAGTTCTTTCGATATGCGGCGGCTGAAGTAGAAAATCCCGTCTTTCACGAAGGTGAAGGGGCGTGAAATGGTCTCCGACATGGTCTACGGCTCCTAGTAGCTGTTAAAAGCTGGAGCAAAACCAATGTCTTAGCTGAGGAAGTGGTGCCGGGGGCGGCAACAAAAAGGCATCACTAGTTTTTTGAAAACAATGGTTTGTGGTGCAGTAAATTATGTAAATACCCCTGTTTGCACCACTGGAACCTAACTATGACAATCGGGAATCCAATCAGTTTTTTTGCAGAGTCATTTTACGTGCTCTTGCTATCTAACCTTTGTTAATGGACCACTCATCTGGGCTTTCTCTAAAAAGGTTTCTGGAACAGGTGGACACATTTTGAGGCCCTCGGGGGCGCATGTTAGTGTAATTGATCTGCGACCAGATTCTCCTCGAAACTTTCGGGGAGGCCGAATGTTGATTTCCGAGACTACGCGGCGCAGGTTGCCAGCCCCCTCTTTGCCACAAAACTGACCGGCGGGAGGCTCCCGAGGCTCGCGTGGGGGGAATACCGAAGGGCGGTTCAGACGCTAAGGCAATGCGGCCGAAGCCTCATCAAAGAGCTGGCAGCGTCTGAAAGGCTACTTCGATAGCGACTTTCGCACTCATGAATGAGGAATACGACTGATACTCATTGTTTTTTGAGCCATCGGCGAAATCGGCCACCCCTTTCACTACAAGCCATTTGGGACAGGGCGCGACACTTTGGTGACATGCCCAAGCAACACCGAAAGCCTCCATGTCCACACCAAGAATTTTTCTATTCTGGTCCGCAACGCCGCTGAAGAACTCTTTGTAGTTCTGAACAGCGGCTCCAGACGCCATAGGGCCAAAGTGCATTTTTGATGGATGTGGAGGACGAAAACCCGGGCAGGAAACGTAGAATTCTCTGATTAGTTCAACATTCGCGCAAATACTCGTTATGGATGTTTGAACCTTTGCATCTACAAGAACATGGACAGGCGCCGGCTCAAAGAAAACCCCATCCTCTTCTTCTATAAATTTTCCACTACCGTAGTCCCAAGTGACGCTTGCAGCGATTACATCTCCAAGTTCGCAATCTCCTTTGCGGCCGGCACAGATCCCCGACATGATAACTAGCTCAGGGCTGAGGGTTCGGACCGCCTGTGAAACTGTAGTAGAAGCTGATACCAATCCCATCTGGGGTAGGCTGGTGCTATAGGCATTAATCGTCTTGCCATCAGTCTCTAGCGTCGCCCTCCAGTAAAGGTTCGAGTCGAATTCAAAAGTGCATTGCTCCCACTTCGCGTTAGATGCCTTGTGAAGTTCCGAGAGCTCGGGTTCTGGCAATGCACACACAAAGAGCACATCGCAGTCAACTCCCGCAAAACCAACTGGCTCACGCTGCTGCTCCCGACTGCGCAAGTGCTGCAATTTCTGCTGTAGCCTCACTTTCCATTGCGACTGATCGTGGCCTGAAAGCTCTATACTCCAAAGGAGGTTTGAAAAAGACATGCGTGACTTCGCTAGGGCCTCGCTATCGGCGGTAAGGCCGACGATAAACTCTGGAATGCGAACCCTATCTGATCGATGGACGTTTTCCACCAACTGAGCCCCTCCGTTGGCAATAGGAGGCTCACCGACACGTCTTGGAAGAACGAGATCAACAATCAATAGATCGTAAGTTTTCGCTTCAAGGAACTTGAGAGCGGTGGCTGCGGTTGTTGCAACGTCAATGTCAGAAGTATCTATCCCTGCATCTTCCACAACTTTTGCAACTTCAACAACCTTAGCGTTGTCGTCATCGACAAGCAAAATCTTCATAATTCGCCTTCCATGGACAACCTAAATTCTCGAATACTTTCCTGCCAATTTTCATCAGTTGGCGAGAAATGGACTGCTCCGAAGTAAAGTTGTGGATACTTGTCTTTCATCTCAGCATCTAAATCGGTCAGTGTGGTGATGTTTGGGGCCAGACCAAAGGTTTCGAACATTGAGACAACTAAGACTTTTGTGTCAAAGCGCATTCTTCGCACCCTTCGCAAAAACTCCTTGCCAGCAAACGCTCTCATATCGGCTGTGCCTGCGCCTTGCTTTCCGCTTGAGTGGTAAGGAAGAGACATATCTAGAAGTATTAGGTTTGGGTGCGAGTCTCTCGCATGCCGAAGCCCTCCAATTAGGGAGTCCTCAGAAAACAACTCGTCCTTTGGGAACTCCCGAGCGTAGAATTCCGATATAGACTTTCGTTTATTGAAATTATCTTCCACCAAAAGCGTTCTCATGGATCCCCGTTCAAATTGATTAGTACGAAAGACATCTTGACGCAAAACAGTCGCTTGTCTTTATCAACCCAAACCGTTGTTTGAGGTTTACCATCGCTCACCGTCGCTCTAGCAACTTTCGGCAAACCTGAGCCACCTTCGGTGGAAAGCTTGTCCTCGTACTCGCCACTCATTATTCTTTCTTGGGCCATCTCCGCAGCCGCTTGAGCACCATGCGTGTCGCGACAAGAACTCTTGAATGTGACAATGAGCGCTTTGGGGTCTTCAGACGAGATCTCTATAATTACTTTTGGACGCGTTACACCTGAATGAACGCAAACGTTGATATATAGTGCCTTGAAGACTTCAATTAGTATATTCAGAGATGACGAAAGGCTCACCTCCTTGTCTCCAGAAATCGTTACGGTCGGTTCAAACGACGGATGTAGCCTTCTTGCGATCTTCTCAGATGCCGAGATGATGTCAGGCAGAGAGATCGGCTCTTTATCTGTAGATTTTGCCACATTGTGCCAAGTAGCAAGCTCCTCCAGCGCCGAGCTAAGCTCGTCTTTAGCGCGCATTACTTGATCAGTAAAAGGACCTAGTCGCTGATATCCTGAAGCATCTTGTAACTCCTGTTCGAGCTCTGTGATAAGCTTAAAGAGGTCTGCTTTGACTTCGTTGAGAATGTATCGGCGAGAGGGGGCAAGTCTGGCCTCTGTCAACTGCCAATAGTATTGCGAGAACTCATCTAAGGTTTCATCCAGACTTTCCAGTCGGATAAAAGTCGGCATGAATGCCAGAATTTCTCCGTCACTCCAATCCAAATCGATAATGCCTTCTGGCTTCTCCGTTCGCTTTACCTGGATTAGATCATCTTTAAGAGCTTTCAGCTTTTTGTCATATTTTTCTGAAAACTCGATCAATTTTTCAGAGACCAATTCCCCAATATCAGGATCACCGCTCAGCGCAAAAGTGTGCTTCCAGTATTCAGAGGGTTCATATCCAGAAACTGTCTTGGATGTAATCATTTGGTTGCTAGACAATGGGCTTCTTAGATGGTCGATCAAAGCACCATGCCTCATGCCCAAGCTCAAATACGAATCAATTCCATGTCGAGGGTCCAGTGAGTATTTCTGCAGGAGCTCCTCAATAATTGAGCGAGCAATGTTGTAAGCATCACTACTCGGGACTTTGAACACGAATGATCCCGCTCGACCCTCTGAAATGTGCGAAATGAATTCGATATCAGACTCGCGCTCTACCGGTAGCATCCCCGCTCCGATGTAGTCTCTCAATCTAATGTATCTCGCGGTAAGAGTCTCTCTTGCCCAAATTTTTATTTCTCGCTCATCGCAGTGAATCTTTCCCACTTCATAACGCTTTAGAAGCTCGTCAACTGTTTGTTGACCAACAATCTTATGAATGTCGGCCTCATATTGCTGCTCTCTCGCTGATTTAAGTGCTCTCAGGTTGTAAAGAATCCGAAGGCGCTCTTCCTCCACCTCGGAACTAGATTCAAACTCTAAGCTTTGCTTAATGCACTCAATACTACAGGCTTCGTAAAGGAAGTTTTCGACATCTTCGTCTATCTCTTCAATTTCACTAGGCTTTCGTACCCCATTTGCTTCGAGGTACTGGTCGACTGCCAAAAACTGCAAGCTTATTCCATCTTCCCCCATGGTGTCCGAAATGGACGCTAGGGCGGACGCTACTTTGGGGTCGATTGCAATTTCTGCGACGTCGTCGTCTGTAATTATATCTAACAACTGATCAACTGGGAAATACGTCGTAACTGCCTGATTACCTCGTGTTTCATCGTAAAGGAGTAACAAAAGCTCGAGGAGCTTTTCTTCCGAAATTCCTAGTAGGCATGCGAGCTTGAAGAGCTCTCGGCGCTCGATCAGATCTTTTTCACGCCTCGTTTGGCAGGCCAAAGCGTCAAAGTTTAAGGATAGAGCGGTACGTGTCCCAATACGGTGTCCTTCTCGCTCGAAGTACTGTATTGCAACTTCGCGCTTAGACACCCCCTGCAAATACTCGTCGACGTTTGTAGCATATCTTGTGATGTAATGAGACAGTGCCAAATATGCGTCTGGAGTATTTGAGGAAAGGAGGAAACAGTCAGCCAGCTGGGTGCGGAATTCTCGATCTGTAATTCTGGCAGGATCAGTTGTTCCAGTATTTTCCTGAAGAAGGCGCACAGATTGCAAACAGGTGAGCGGTACGCTAATTTTACTTGATGAACTGTTGTTTATAAGATTTTCGATTGCCTTCGCGCGCCAGTCTCCACAGCGCTCCATAAGCTTTAGCAGCTGCCGTACCTCAAAATGAAAATCTTTAACGTTGCTCAGCAAGCTTGAAGTCACCGCGTTGACTGCCATTTCGTATTGGTCAACTGCCGCTTCCCCAGAGATATAACACATTATTACCCTGAAGGCCTCAAGCGATATCGGCATGGGCAAGGTTGAAATGTAAATTGCCATGGCCAAGCCATCATTTTCAATGTGACTGAAGAGTTGGGTATGCAATGTGTCCATTATGTCCAGAGGATCACGCCCACCTTCCGATGCGATGCCCTTGAAATAAAAAAGCACGTTGCTGAAAGTTGAAGATTTTACAAGGAGAGCGTCGGATATCCAGCTTTTCTGATCGTCTAATCCCTTACTTTGAGCTCTGGAAAACAGCATAGAAGAGAGTGATGTTAAACTAATTGCCTTACTGTAATACTTAGAATCAAGTTCTTCGAATATCGCATCAAAATCACGTCCCAACTCGTGAATGCGCATTGTAAGAGTGTTGTTAAGCTCAATATCCTCAGCAAAGAGCCTGGACATCGCGGTTGCCCAAGACAAAGCTGTACCCACACTCTTAATTTCAGTAGCGCGCCAGCGACCGAGACGTTGTGGGCGCGTTGGACGAAGGCCAATAAAGATCCTTTCATGCCGATAACGTCGATAGTTCCACTGAAGGAAGTGGTCAAGTTGAGCCGAACTTAAAGTTTCGATTGCACTCTCAAGCGTGGCAGGGCTGGCACCATAATTTCGAATAGCAAGGACATATTCTGGCTGCTGCTTTCTCTTGGAGCGTTTAGATGGCAAAACTTCTACTTTCTACATTTGGTGACATTTTTAGCCAAATCGGGATCCGAGCGGCACTAACCTTTCACCGAAACAATTATCCTACTGTGAAGGGCCTGCAAAGCGTTGCAGCTCGACACCTGAGAGGCGCGATTATAGTGTTTCTCAGCCATATCAAGTGTAGAATGTCCAAGGATATCCCGGATGATTCCAACATGTGCCGGGTCAAGCTCGGCGATGGACGTTGCGACGATATGGCGGAATGCATGGGGCCGCAGTGGAAAACCAAGGTGCGTCTCCGTAAGTTTCCCGAACATGCGCGTGAAGCCCTCATAGGCGAAACGTTTTCCGTACTGATTGATCCAAAGCCCGGTCCCATCGTTTTCGCCCAACAAGACCGGTCTGTGGACGTCTAGGTATTCTTTCATCTGTGTAGTCAGCTTTTCAGGGAACGGGTAGTCACGAGTTCTGCCGTCTTTCATGTCCTCCTTGGGAAAATGCAGCGCGAAGCCGTGCGGCTTCACTAAGAGGTGCCTGTCTACGTCCATTGCAAGCAATGCACCTTTGCGAACCGGGCGTGCAATGAGAAAGCCTATGAGCAACGCGTCACGAAAATGGATAGCCCGCTTCTTCTCTGACAGGGCAGGGTCAGATTGGACCTCCGCCAGCCGACGAAGGCTCCAATCGAAAACTTGGTCCGCCGTCAGTGGGATAGGCTTCTTCAAGTTGGCGCTGTCCACCTTACGGGCCAGACGTTTTGCAACCCGGTGCAACCAATCCAAATCGTGTTTGGGTTCGGCGGCTCGCGCCAATATGCAGATATCCGTTACGAGGTTGTATACCGTTCGCGGCGCAAGGCGCAGCTGGCACTCCTTAATGTATTCCCCGATCAAATCAGGCCGCACCCGCGTGAGTGGCACTTCGAGCAAGGCCTGATCGTGATTGCGTGCCAAAAAGGAGAGCCACTGGCCATAGGCTTGACGCAACATCTGCTGCGAACCCGAACGCCAATGTGCCAGTTGCCCGGTGTCGTCAAAAAGGTCCGCTTCCTCGAACAGATAAGACCAGAGAGCCTTGTCAGGCAAAGGCCAATTGTCGAATTTCAGAACCAGCGGGATATCAGTCATTTTCGCATCCCCGCCATTTGGACAACACTGCCTCGTCATACCGTTTCACGGCAGCCTTGCTGCTGAAGCGCGCATAGAACGCCATCGTCGTATCGAGTTTCTTGTGCCCCAAAAACTGACGCACGGTTTCGAACTCGCCCGGATTGTGGTTCAGATACATCATGCCGCTAAAGTGCCGGAACAGGTGCGCATTCATTACCAAGCCGGTTTCTCGGTAGATCAGCCGCGAGATGTCCGGACCGAGGTTGTCCGGCGTCCGAGGACCCCCTCCTGACTTTTTGGGAAACAGAGCGGACCCCGGGTCATTGGACACGTGCTGCCTGAATTCAGACAGGTACGTTTCCAGGTGACGAGAGGGCTGCTCTCCCAAGACAAAATCCATCGGGTTACGGTTCTTCATCTCGCTGGCCGGAATATGCAACGTGTAAAGCTTGTGCTTTCCATCGCGGTGCACCGTAAGGTGCCGCTCAATGTCCAGCATCGAGATGTTCTTGATCCGCAAAGGACACACCAGGAGGATACTGATCGCCACGGCATGCATCGCGCGAAGCGGAGCACGCTTATGGGGGGAGTTTTCCTGCGCCCACTGCATCAATTCGTTGGGAAGCGTGACGAGCCGGGCGATGTTTCGCGGGTCATCAAACTGCGCAAGCCGCTCCATATTCTTATCGGTCATCCCGATCTGGACATCGCCAATCTTGGACTTGGCTTTTCGGATCAAGTTGACGATCTCATCCGGTGCCTTCACGTGGTACTTGGCGATGGCCTGAAGGGTCGAGAGAATGTTGCGTGTCGTTGCGGTAAGCTGGCCGCCTTGGCGCTCCTGGATTTTGTTGACGGCTGCCTTCATAACGTCAGGCCGCAAAGTGTGCGACAGATTTTCGAAGTCGGTCCGGTCGAAACCGTTCGAACAGGCGGCGTCCAAGAACTGGCGAACATGCGCTTCAATGTTGCGGAGGGAGGTTTCACTCAATGCCCTGTCCGGGCCCTCCTCATCCATGATGTCTGCGTGGCGGAGACGGTCGATATATTTTGCGAGATCGGCCCGCAGCGAAACCGGGTACTGGTTCAGCGGCGTCGCAATGTAACGGTCGGCTTTGGGCACCACCAAAGGGGTAAACGACAGATTGTTCTGTTTGATGACCGCATTCCAAGCGTAGCTGGTATCCTTGCGGATTTCTTTCGGGTTCTTCGTCAGAATACTGGCGTCAAGGTGAGCTTCGAACGCGCTCATCACGTCGTCGTTGACCTGATCCGGCTCGAGCCAATGACTGCAGCAGTAATCCACAAGCCGGGACAACTGGTTTCTCTGATGCTTGATGCTCGCGCTGTTCAGAAAACTCAACCAGGCATCGGTACGGTCTGCACTACGCCGTTGCCGGGGCGCGGCGCGAGTGAGGCGCAAAGCAAGTCCGAGATCGGATTTGATGTTCGACAGCCGCTTGGCCGTAATCCCGGCTTGCTTGGGGTGAACCTTCAAAAGGGCATCGCGCAGTGCGGGCACGTCAGCTTCGAGTTCGAAGGGCTGACGGCCGATCAGGTTCGCCGCGCAAGAGACTGCGGAAATCAGATCCCGTCGCTTGGTGGCGTCCAGCTTGGTATTGTCTTCAAGGCGATGGATAACCTCAGCCAAGTTGCGGGGGCCGACGTTGATTTCGATCATGGGTTGGTTCATTGGGGTGACCTTTTCAGGTTGCCGTGGCGCAGGACAGGTTTGGACGGATGCGCACATAGGCTGACAGATGCGGAAATTCGGGAAACCGTGCTTGTGAATTTGTAGCCAAAATTAGTGAACACAGTTTCCCGACATTTGGATTAGACGTTCCAGAACAGGACTTTAGCGGACGTGGCGTGCGCACGGCTGTATCGTTCACTCAGAAATGCTTCGATATCCTGCAAGCTGATACGCCACTGACGGCCGACCCGGTGGCCGGAAAGATCACCAACCGTGATCCAGCGGCGGACCGTGCGTTCATTGACCCCGAGCGTGTCGGCCACCTCTTTGATGCTGAAGAACACCTTCTTGCGCTTCGAGTTCATCATTGCTTGGCTCCATTCAATAAAACAGGTTGCGTGGACTACACGCCGTCTTCAGCCCCGTTCGCGAGGAGACTTTCAATGTCTTCCTCCCGCCAGACAGTGATACGGGGGCCAAGCTTGATGGGCTGCGGGAAACGACCCGATTTCACGCCTTCCCACCAAGTTGATTTGCCGACGGGGATCGGACCATTGGGCGCAATGATCTCCTGCACTCGGAGGAGACGCTTCGTTGTGATGCTGTTGGACATGATTGAACAACTCCGTAGTTTGTATACGGTGTTGTCGTAATTCGCCCTCAAGTGACCTTGGGCGAATTCGCTAAGCGAATTAGACTTTTTCCAAATTCGCACTCATTCGTCAAAATATTCCAAGACATTTGCTGACTCTTTTTCATCCAGCAAATCGTACGCCTCGCCGAGACGGGCTCGAACGGTTTCACGATCAAACTTGATGCCCAACTGCTCACCGAGCCTCACGATCTCCGAAGCTGCCGTTTGCCTGTTCAAGCTTGGACGGTAACCAAACTGCACCACAGCTATCGCGAACAGCATTTTCAGCAGCTTGTTGTATTTGTTGCTGTCACCGGAACTCAGTTTGCCCGGCGAATGCGTGGAATTTTCTTCTGATGCTGTAACCGCAGCGGAAGGCGCCTCAGGCACATCAAGACCAGCCCGGCGCGCAATCTCTAGGGCCTCCTGTGGAGAAACTCGGTAAGCCACATCTTCAGTTCGAAAATGAAACTGCAAAGCATCTTTTACGGCCTTACGTTTCTCGTCTTTAAGGTCCAATTCGACATCCGGTTCGATCTTTTTGACTTTCCAGTAATCAAGGCCGACGAATAAGTATTCGACTTCTTCCCAAGTCCAATATTTGGCGCGGGCCCATCTTTCCAAGTCGATACAAACGTCGGGTTCATCACTCATTCAATTCAATTCCACATTTTGATTACTGCAACCCGATGCAGTTCATGAAGTAGGGGTCCCATCTCAGAGCCTTCTTTACTCATTCCAGCAAGTGAATGCACAGCACGCGAACGCCAGACAAAACTCGCCTCTTTAAAATGGCCTATGCAAGATAGACTTCAACGGGGTTAGCGTCTCCGAACCTGCGCGTTTCAGACGCGCTAAGCTCCAATGTCGAAAATCGGTTTCACCAGATAAATCTAACCTTCAGATTTAACAGCGAAAATTCGGAATTTGTAGCCGTTTTCTGATACTGCTCTAACGTCTGATCAAGTTAGTTGGTCAGAAGTTGGCGTGTCCGGCATCGACAGCAACTTATGAGTTTTGCTGATCCCCCAAACGTTTTGATTGGGTCCGGCCTGTGGGCCGGACCGCAGAAAATTAGGCTGAAGCAGCTGATGGAAAGGCCAAGACATTTTCTCGCTCCGGGTCGGAGCCGTCCTCAGGCTCATGCTCCTCAGTGAGCTGCATGAGGGGCGCTATTACCGAACGCTCCCAGAGCGCATTCAGTCTTTCGTCCAAAGTTTCCTTCAGTTCAGGCCGTGTATCATCAAACCATGCCTGGAGGTGAGACTCGACACGGCCCTTGAAGCCAGGCCCCCTGCCCCATTCAGAGGAGCAGTCAGACCATACCGGGTCCTGTGTTAGTGGCGCTCGATAAATCTCCATCGCAATCTGCTGAGCACCCTCAAGGAAGGCCCGACGCGAAGCATCTGCTACCGCGCCGATCTGTTCAATCGAGTGCTTCGCAAGTGTAAGGTCCTCGTCAGCCGTCAACTCGTTGACGTGACCTTCTATCTTGGCAAACCAATCTCGCGACCGGAGACGTGCATCGCGTGCTGACCCAACTCCTACTTGGTGAACGATGTTGAGGCCATAGTATTCTCCACTTCGCCGCGTCGCCGCCCATAGCGTCGAGGCGTAGCGTACGCCTCGTACGGTGCTTAACGCCTCTTCGTATGCGTGCCGTTCTCTTGCTCCAAGCTTGCCGTTACCTCGAAGAAAGGTGTTCAGCCGCCGGGCGACCTCTTCAATTGCCGCAGTGACCGCGTGTTGCTCATGGTTCTCAATAATTTCGGTCGCTGCGGCACAGAGATCAAACAGGCGTTCTGACACAGTTGTTCGCATTCGTTCAAGCTGACCGAAAAGCTCCTCACGGACTTGCGATGCCTTGTCCATTTCGACATTGAAAAACAGCACTGAAACGCCGGACATCTCTTCCGCGTCGAGTTCTCCTGAGACCTGCATTTTCTTGAATTCGTAGCCTTCTTCGTCGCTCAACGCCTGGTCGCCCATGTCATCCTTCATTTCCCGCGCCTCACCTGATCGCGGAAGCGAAAGTATGGACACCTTCCCGGTATCAAACCGCTCGGAGAAAGTCTGCTTCATGTGTTGAAGAAGGGCCTTCGCGCTCGTACCCGGCGCATCGTTGAAGCGCGAGCAAAGCACAACGGAGGTGCGGGGATCCTTCAGACGGTGATCCAAGTCCTCACGAACCGCCACGTCATCGACACCCTTGGTGTCAACAACAGTGATCTCAAACTCTCCGAACGCTTTGCCGAAATCAGGAACAATTAGCGCAATGCTTCTTGGAAGCGGGACATCAGCCATTCTGCCGTTGTTCACTGCACGAAAGGTCTCGCGCATCCACTCAGAGGGGTGCTTTCGAGTGCCGCTCTCGTACCAGATTTCCGTATTCGTTCTTTCCGGCAGGTTCATGCTCCCAAGTATGCGGGCGCGGAATTCGTCCTCTCCTTGGCAATTGCGGATCAGCTCGTGAATTGGGTCGTGGTAGGTTGGCTTGCTCTCCACCATGGTCCGCTTTCGAACAAGGCCAGACATATTTCGGATCGCGCGCTCGACCTCGCGGCTCACCGCCGGGGTCTCAAACGTATCACCTTCGTTGCGATGAGCCGTAGCCCACTTCGCAGCGCAGAAGTCGGAGACAAGATCGGTCAAGTCCGCCTCATCCATTGGGATTACTGACAGACCAAACTCCGGCCCACTCTTTATGTGAACTTCGCAGATGGTCGTTCCACCTGCCCCCGTTTCAAGGACGGGCCTGTTAATGCTTCGGTCTTCAGCCTTTTCAGGAACCAGAAGGTCGAATACGAAACTGATTGCGGTGGACTTTCCGACGCCGATATCGCCGACAAAAGCAATGTTGTGCTTCAGACGGGTCAGGAAGCTGGATGCACGAAGAAGATCGCCTTTGCGACGTTCGAGTTGGCGGCGAAGAGGCCAAGGCTGTTCGTCGTCCCCGAGAAATTCTTCAATCTTCGCCAGTGTCTCTTCAGCGATTTCAAGCGAGGCTCGCTCAGGGTTCCAGAACGAAGGTGGCTCGATGAAGCTCCATTCAAAGTCTATGAAGCGAATGAACCCTTTCGCATCTTCCGAGCCAAGCTCGACTAGCGCGTTGAGCACACGCCTGATCTCCTCTGGCGCGACAACTTCGCCCTTTTCCATCCGCGAAAGGCGGCTCTGATCTACTCCCGCGATCTTTGCGACCTCTGACTGCGTAGCTCCAAGTGAAGCTCGAAGGCGCGCTACTGCACTCGCCGTCGCCGTGATCTGCATATCCAATTTAAATCCTCCAATATTTCCGCATGTACCCTGCATATATGCTGCTATTATGCAGACGCAAGTCTTTTTAGTGGATTTACTGGCAGATCGTTGCAGTCTTAGCCCAAAAAAGCTGAATAAAGAGCTCCACTGACGCGCACCAAACACCTGCTGTCACAGCTTATCGGTCAAAGTCGGCGGCCTCAGTCATCTCAACACACCCAGCGCTTTAAATGGGCCAACAGCCTGCGCAACTGGAACAGACGCCTCTTCAGCTTGCACCCCGTTGCAACTCATCAAGGAGGTCGGCCCACCATTGGGCCATCTCTACGCGCTCATCCCAGAACGCGCCGCGTGCATAGGCACGGCGAACCTCATTGCCTTCAATGTGCGCCAAGGCCCGCTCAATCGCGTCAGGGTTCCAGAGGCCGCTTTCATTCGCAAGAGAGGAGAACGTGGCCCTAAACCCGTGGGCCGTCATCTCGTCCTTTGAGAACCCCATCTTTCGCAGCGCCTGATTGAAGGTGTTCTCACTCAGCGGCTTCACCTTCAGGCTCTGTGACGGCAGCACCAGCGCATCAGGATGAGAGAGGGTCTTCAGTTCTTCAAGTATTTGCACGGCTTGCGAGGGCAGGGGCGCAACATGTTCCATCCTCGACTTCATGCGCTCTTCCGGAATAGTCCATTTGCCGTGTTCGAGATCAAACTCGTCCCATTTGGCCAAGCGCAACTCGCCCGGGCGCACGTGAAGGATTGCCAGTAGCCGGAGCCCCAATTTCACCACCCGGTAACCGGTGTACTCCTCTATGGCGACCAGCAGGTTCCCCAGTTGCTTCTTGTCTGTGATGGCGGCACGTGACTTCACACGTTTCCGGACCAACGCCCCCTTAAGTGCCACTGTCGGGTCGTTTGCAGTGACACCCGTTGCAATGGCGTAGCGAAACACCTCGCCGATGGTCGATCGCAGGCGACTGGCGGTTTCCAGATTTCCAGCTTGCTCCTGCTTCTTGAGAACGGCCAGTACTTCACTGGGCGTGATTTCCATGATCGGCCGTTTGCCAAGCTTTTCGTTAGCCATGTCGAGCAGCCATGACTTCTTCTTGATCGTCTGTTCGGCCTTGCCCTCGCGCCTGTTCTTGTCCAGCAGCTCCTCCGCCAGAACTTCGAACCGGCCACGTGCCGCAATTTCGGCAGCGAGCTTTCGTTCCTTCTTGACGGAGGCTGGGTCGATCCCTTCGAGGAGCAGCTTCTTGTCTCGGTCGCGCTTGTCCCTTGCTTCCTTCAAAGAAATCAAAGGGTACGGCCCGTAGGACATCAGCTTTTCTTTTCCCAATAAACGGTACTTGAAATGCCAGTGCTTCGATCCGTTTGGTTTTATGCGCGCACCGGGGTAGCGCGGACAAGGATTCCAATCTGACGCGGACAAGCATTCCGATTTAGCGCGGACAAGATTCCGGGGTTCGCGGACAAGATCGCGGAGCCCTTTGGCGGGGTGCTGAGCAATCACGTGGCGGGTAGCCTTTCGCTCTTTTGAGAGCGGGAGGGACCCAATGGCGAGATTGCCGATGAGGAAGATCAGAGAAGCCTTGAGGCTGCGCGCAAGCGGCCTGACGACCCGGGAGGTTGGCGACAGCATCGGCGTCGGCCGTACGTCGGTCAGCGAGTATGTCGGCCGGGCGGCGCGGGCGGGTTTGTCCTGGCCGCTGCCGGATGATCTGACGGATGCTGCGCTGGAAGCGTTGTTGTTCCCGGTCCCACCGCCAGATGCAGCTACCACCTACCCGAAGCCGGACTGGGCGCATGTGCATAGCGAGTTGCGCAGGCCCGGAGTGACCCTGTCGCTGCTCTGGGAGGAATACCGGGAGGCGCATCCCAAGGGCTATGGCTACAGCCGTTTTTGCGAGCTTTACCGCCGCTGGGAGGGCAGGCTGGCCCCGGTGATGCGCCAGCATCATGTGGCGGGCGAAGCGCTTTACGTGGACTACGCCGGGCAAACCTTCGAGATAGTGGACCCCGAGACTGGTGAGGTGCGCCAGGCCGAGTTCTTTGTCGCAGCCCTCGGCGCGTCGAACCTGACCTATGCCGAAGCCACCTGGACACAAGGCCTGTCCGACTGGATCGGCAGTCACACGCGAACCTTCGCATTCTTGGGCGGCGTGCCCACGACGGTGGTCTCGGACAATCTCAAATCCGGGGTCACCAAGGCCTGCTTCCACGATCCACAAATCAATCGCAGCTACGCCGACATGGCGGCACATTACGACACCGCCATCATCCCGGCCCGCCCGCGCAAGCCTCGCGACAAGGCCACAGTCGAGGTGGCCGTGCAGCTCGCGCAGAGGTGGATCCATGCGCGGCTGCGGAACCGGCGCTTTTCCTCGTTGGCGGAGTTGAACGCGGCGATCCGGGAGCTTCTGGAGCGCTTCAACAACCGGCGCACCCGTCATCTCGGGGCCAGCCGCCGGGAGCTGTTCGAACAGATCGAACGCCACGCCCTCCAGCCGCTTCCGCTGGAGCCATACGAGTTCGCGGAATGGCGCTGCCGCAAGGTGGGGCTCGACTACCACGTCGAGATCGACCGGCATTATTACTCGGTGCCCCACACCCTGCTGAAGGCCGAGGTCTGGGCGCGCATCACCAGTCGGACTATCGAGATATTCCATAAAGATCAGCGCGTTGCCTCGCATGTCCGGACATCGGGCAACCGCAAGCACACTACGGTGATGGATCACATGCCGTCCAATCACCGAGCCTATGCCGATTGGACCCCGGAGCGCCTGTGCCGGTGGGCGTCCAAGGTCGGCCCCAACACGGCATCCCTCGTCGAGGTCATCATGCGCGAACGCAAACACCCCGTGCAGGGGTTCCGCGCCTGCCTGGGCATCCTGCGGTTGTCCAAGGGATACGCGGCAACCGAGTTTGAAGCGGCCGCAAATTACGCGCTCACCATCGGCGCCCATTCCTACGGCTCCCTGCAATCCATCCTGAAGAACAAGAGATATCGCCGGGCCCCGGATCGGCCCGCAGAGGAACCGGCGATCACCCACCCCAACATTCGCGGCGCCGATTATTTCCACTGAGAAAGGATACACATGCTTGATCATCCAACCCACGACCTGCTGCGCCAGCTCAAGCTGGACGGCATGGCGGACGCTTTCACCGAACTGCAATCCCAGGACAGCGCCGCCGACATGGGCCATGCCGAATGGCTCGGCCTCCTGATCGACCGGGAGGTGGCGAACCGCACGACCAAGCGGTTCCAGTCCCGGCTGCGCGCCGCCAAGCTTCGTCACGGTGGCGCTTGCGTCGAAGATGTCGATTTCCGCGCCGCGCGCCGCCTCGACAAGGCTTTGTTCCAACAGCTCGCCGCTGGCCGATGGATCAAGGAAAAGCGCAACCTGCTGATCACCGGCCCCTGTGGGGTCGGCAAAACTTGGTTGGCCTGCGCCTTGGGACAAAGAGCCTGCCGCGACAACGCCACCGTGATCTACAAGCGCCTGCCGAGGCTGTTTTCGGAACTGCAACTGGCGCATGACGATGGACGCTTCCCACGCATGTTCCGCCAGCTTGTCAAAGCGGACTTGCTCATTCTCGACGACTGGGGGCCGGAACGCATGACCGCGCCACAGCGCCGGGATATGATGGAAATCATCGAGGATCGATACGGGTCCGGCGCAACGCTGGTCACAAGCCAGCTGCCGGTCGATGCCTGGCACAACATCATCGACGAACCGACTTTCGCGGACGCTATCCTGGATCGCCTGATCCACAATGCGCACAGATTGCCTCTCGATGGCCCGTCGATGCGCAAGACCCGCGATGCCCCCGCGACCAAAACCGTTGACGAACAAACCGACACCTGAGATGTCAAATCAAACGCTCAGCATCCCGCGCGAACTTTGTCCGCGCACCCCGGAATGACTGTCCGCGTGCCGTTGGAATGGCTGTCCGCGAAGCCCGGAATGCGCAGTTTTACCCAAATGAAGAGACCATTCGAGTCGGCCTTCTTGTAAGGGCGGTCCAAAGGCTTCAATTTTTTCAGGGCGATATCGGTCAGAGGCATGCCAAATACTAGCAATTTGGCACCCCGAATTCTACCCCCATGTTTCTTGGCTTGAGGCGGACAAACGCGGAACATGCTGGACAACCAATAGCAGAAACTATTGATTTATCGGACCTTTAGGACGTCGCTGGACTATCTTGGAAGTTGTAATGGTGCCCGGGGGCGGAATCGAACCACCGACACGAGGATTTTCAATCCACTGCTCTACCCCTGAGCTACCCGGGCACGGGGAACGGCGGGGCCGTTCGGGTGGAGGCGTTCTAGGCGAGGTTTGCTGGGGTGTCCAGAGGGAATTCGCGGCAATTTCAGTGTGGTTTGCTGTCGGGCCGGTTGAGCTCGTCGATGGCGCGCTCGGCGTCTTCGGGGTCGTCCGAGGGCACCGCGTAATCGCCGCTGATCCACTTGCCCAGATCGATGTCGGCGCAGCGTTTCGAGCAGAAGGGGCGGTAGCGTTTGTCGGTGGGATTCGCGCAGATCGGACAGGTCATGAGAGCACCTCGGAGAGTGGGACGCGGTCGCGTTTGCGCTGGAGCTCGAAATGGCCAAGCGGGGTCCAGCCGGCGAGGGCGGTTTCGGTGGCATCCTGGCGGAAGGCGGCGCGCAGGGTGGTTTCGAACTGGCGGCGGTCCTTCTTGCCCATCGGCGCGAGGTCGAGGGTGATCTGGCCGCCCAGGCCCCGCAGGCGAAGCTGGCGGGGGAGGTCCTTGGCCGCGGCGAGGTTGGCCTTGAGGCCCGCGGCGGGGGAGGTGTCGCCGCCGGTGTTGACGTCGACCGCCACCAGCGCGCGGGTGGGCTCGATATAGAACGACGCGCCGCCGGTGAGTTTGGCGAGGGACGTTTGAAGCTCGTCCAGCGCGTCGAGCACGCCGTGGGCCTCGAAGGCATCGGGCGTGTCGGCAAGCGTGGCCTCCATGACCCAGTCGCGCCAGGCGAGCTCGTGCGGGCCGTCGCCTTCGGTGAGTTTCTCGGGCTCGCCGGCGCGGTCGGCGGTGACCTGTTCGGCGAGGGCCACCATGGCGCGGATATCCTCGGCGATGGCGTCGGGGTCGGCCTCGGCGCAGGAGGAGCGCAGGATCAGGCCCATGTCGGACCCGCCCATTTCCTCGTGGGCGATGACGAGGAGGTTGTCGCGGATGTCGTCGTCGCGGATCTGGCGGGACACGTTCAGGCCGGGCGCCTCGGGGGTGACGATGGCGTAGCGGCTCTTGAACAGGAGCTTGGAGGAGACCGGCACCGCCTTGCCCGGCTCGGCATAGCCCGTGACCTGCACGAGGATCGGCTCGCCCGGGGCAAGCCCCTTGACCTGGCGCAGGAAGACGGGGCCGTCGGGGGATTGCAGGGACATGCCGCCCTGGCCCTTCATCGGGCGGTCGGCGCGGGCGCGGTAGATGGCGCCGGGGCGGGGGCGGTCGCTGTCGATGAGCAGGTCGGTGAGGCGGCCGTCCTCGATGAGGGCGGCGGCGTCGCGGCCCTTCACGGTGCCAAGGGCGATGACGGTGCCTTTCATGGCGTTCCTTTCCAGATCGGGTGGCCCGCGGCGCGCAGGAGGTTAGCGGTCTCGGACAGTGGCAGGCCCACGACCGCGGTGAAGGAGCCCTGAATCCACGGGATCAGCGCGCCTGCGGGGCCCTGGATGCCATAGCCGCCCGCCTTGCCCTGCCAGTCGCCGGTGGAGAGATAGCCTGCGATCTCGTCCTCCGAGAGGCGCTTCATGCGCACGGCGGTGACGACATCGCGCTCCCACAGCCGGTCGCCGCGTTTCACGGCGACGGCGGTGATGACCTTGTGGCGGCGGCCCGACATGAGGCGGAGGAACTCCGCCGCCTCAGCCTCGTTTTCGGGTTTGCCGAGGATGCGCCGGCCCACCGCGACGGTGGTATCGGCGCAGAGCACGGTGTCGTCGGCATCGGCCGTGACAGCCGCCGCCTTTTCACGCGCGATGCGCACGCAGTAGGGGCGGGGCAACTCACCCTTGAGGGGTGTTTCATCGATCTCGGGCGGGCGGACGTCATCGGGTGACAGCCCGAGCTGCGCCAATAGCTCAAGGCGCCGCGGACTGCCCGATCCGAGGATGAGTTTCATTGATTTTCAGACGCTTACTTGAAGCGGTAGTTGATCCGACCCTTGGTCAGATCGTAGGGGGTCATCTCGACCTGCACCTTGTCGCCAGCCAGAACACGGATGCGGTTCTTGCGCATCTTCCCTGCCGTGTGTGCGATGATTTCATGGCCATTCTCAAGCTCGACCCGAAACGTCGCATTCGGCAGGAGTTCCTTCACGACACCGGGAAATTCGAGCGTATCTTCCTTGGCCATGACTTCTCCATTGTTGATCGCCCCGCCAGTTCGCGGAACGTTGCTTACATGATCCTATTTGCCCCTTTTTTCAAGGGTTTTATCAGCGCAGCCGTTCAGCCGTGACAAAGGTGTCGCGCCCGTCTTGTTCGGCCCAGTGGGTGCGGCCCAGAACGCCGCCGTCGGCGCGGACATGGGCGATGGCGGCCGGGTCGACCTCGGCATAGGTCCAGCCGGGCTGGCCCAGCGTGCCCTCCGAAATGACGCCGGTTTGCGGGAAACCGGTGTCCGGCGGGCCGAAAACGCCGCCCATGCCGATGCTGGCGTCGACATGCGGGCACCACGGCGCCTCGCCCACGGTCGAGGACATGACGGTGACGCATTGGGTCTCCAGCGCGCGGGCCATCGACCCGATGCGGACGCGGGAATAGCCGGCCAGCACCTCGGTGCAGGAGGGCACGAGGATCAGGTCGGCATCGTGCAGGGCGCGGCCGAAGAGGGGGAATTCCGAATCGTAGCAGATCAGGATGCCGATCTTGCCGAGCGCCGTGTCGAAGAGGTGCAGGGGCCCGCCGCCGACCACGTCCATCCCGTCGCGTTCGTAGCGGGTCATGATCTGCTTGTCCTGGTGGCCCATCGCCCCGGTGGGGGTGAAGAAGTGGGCGCGGTTGACCGGGCGGGGGCTGATGGCGGGGTCGTAGACCGTGGCCGAGGCCGCGCAGATATGTACCTTGTACTTGGTGGCCAGGTCGGCATGCAGCGCGTTGGCGTCGTCCATCCGGTCTGAGACGGCGATCATCGAGTTCTCCTCATGCGCCGCGGTCTCGGCGCCGGCCAGGGTGGTCAGCTCCATCGCGCCGTATTCGGGGAAGAGCAGAAGCTCGGCGCCATTGCCGGCGGCTTCGGCGACCCAGCCTTCGATCTTGGCGGCGTAGTCGGCCCAGCTTGCGAGGAAATCGAGCGGATAGGCGGAGGTGGCGATTTTCATGGGGTCATCATTCCGGTGAAGGAGGGGAGGTGCGACAGGTTTAACCGGATCGCGGCGGCAGATGCCAGAGGGTGCGTGCCGGGCCGGGCGTCAGTCGCCCTTGCCGCAGAACAGGTCGTAGACAACTTCGAGCACTTTTTTCGGGCGATCGTCGGCGAGGCTGTAATAGATCGTCTTGCCCTCGCGGCGGGGCACGACGAGCCCCTCGATGCGCAGGCGCGAGAGCTGTTGCGACACGGCAGCCTGGCGGGCGGAGAGCAGGCGTTCCAGCTCGGTCACCGATTTCTCACCGGTGACGAGATGGCACAGGATCATCAGCCGCCCCTCATGGCTGATTGCCTTGAGGAAATTTGCGGCCTCCTGGGCGTTTTCTGCCATCTGCGCCTTGTCTTCGGCGCTGAGCGATTCATCAAGTATTGGAAGTGCCATCGTGTCTTTTTCGTAAAGCTGGCCATTATCTAGTGTGTTCGGGGGCGATGTGCAAAACCGATGTGCAGCCATGCGCCGGCAATGGGCTGAAATTGCCACAGGATGCCTGCCGTTTGACCAGCTGGCCGGGGGCGTGGCCGCCCGACGGGCCATCCGAATTTGCCGGGCGGCACTTGCAGCGCCCTAGGCTCACCACTAAGACTCTCTTAGCACCTGATCCTTTAAGGATCGGACACCCAAGCAGGCAGGCGGATTATGAAAGACCCATTCGAAGTATACATGAACACGCTCGTGCCCATGGTCGTGGAACAGACCAGCCGGGGCGAACGCGCCTACGACATCTTCTCGCGCCTCCTGAAGGAGCGGATCATCTTCGTCAGCGGCCCGGTTCACGACGGCATGTCGAGCCTGATCGTGGCGCAGCTTCTGCACCTCGAGGCGGAGAACCCGTCGAAGGAAATCAGCATGTACATCAACAGCCCCGGTGGCGTGGTCACCAGCGGCCTGTCGATCTACGACACGATGCAGTATATCAAGCCCAAGGTCAGCACGCTGGTTATCGGGCAGGCGGCGAGCATGGGCTCGCTTCTGCTGACCGCGGGCGCCAAGGGCATGCGCTTCTCGCTGCCCAACAGCCGAATCATGGTGCACCAGCCCTCCGGCGGGTACCAGGGCCAGGCGACGGATATCATGATCCACGCCGAGGAAACGCTGAAGCTGAAGCGGCGGCTGAACGAGATCTACGTCAAGCATACCGGCCAGACCCTGAAGAAGGTCGAGGACGCGCTTGAGCGTGACAACTTCATGGACCCCAGCGAGGCGAAAGCCTGGGGCCTGATCGACGATATCGTCGAAAACCGGGTCAAGGGGCCCGACGACGACGAGTGATCGGCGGGAATGCCGGCGAAAGGGGCAGGGCCATTTTTCACATTGAGGTGGGGGTGGCTCTGTCTTAAGCTGGCGTGAAAGCGAACGGAAGATATGGGGCGGGGACGCCTCCGAAGTCGGCGGGGCGCGGCCCGAAAGGTTACGAATGGCGAATAATTCCAACGGCGACAGCAAGAACACCCTCTACTGCAGCTTTTGCGGAAAAAGCCAGCATGAGGTGCGAAAACTGATTGCCGGGCCGACCGTGTTCATCTGCGACGAATGTGTCGAGCTGTGCATGGACATCATCCGTGAAGAGACCAAGAGCGCCGGCCTGAAGTCGAGCGAGGGCGTTCCGACGCCGCGCGAGATCTGCGATGTTCTTGACGATTACGTGATCGGCCAGGCGATGGCGAAGCGGGTTCTCTCGGTCGCGGTGCACAACCACTACAAGCGGCTGAACAACTCGGGCAAAAGCGATATCGAGTTGCAGAAGTCGAACATCCTGCTGATCGGCCCGACTGGCTGCGGCAAGACGTTGCTGGCGCAGACGCTGGCCCGAATACTGGATGTACCCTTCACCATGGCCGACGCGACCACGCTGACCGAAGCCGGTTACGTGGGCGAGGATGTGGAGAACATCATCCTCAAGCTGCTGCAGTCGAGCGAGTACAACGTCGAACGCGCGCAGCGCGGCATTGTCTATATCGACGAGGTCGACAAGATCACCCGCAAGAGCGAGAACCCCTCGATCACCCGCGACGTGTCGGGCGAGGGGGTGCAGCAGGCGCTTCTGAAGCTGATGGAAGGCACGGTCGCCGCGGTGCCGCCGCAGGGCGGGCGCAAGCATCCGCAGCAGGAATTCCTGCAGGTGGACACGACCAACATCCTGTTCATCTGCGGCGGGGCGTTTGCCGGGCTCGACAAGATCATCTCGCAGCGCGGCAAGGGCAGCGCGATGGGCTTCGGCGCCGATGTGCGTGACGTGGATGCCCGCGGGATCGGCGAGGTCTTCACCGATCTGGAGCCGGAAGACCTTCTGAAATTCGGGCTGATCCCGGAATTCGTCGGCCGCCTGCCGGTGATCGCGACGCTGGAAGATCTCGACGAAGAGGCGCTTGTCACCATCCTGACCGAGCCGAAAAACGCGCTGGTCAAGCAATACCAGCGCCTGTTCGAGCTGGAAGATGCGCAGCTGACCTTTACCGACGACGCGCTGAAGGCCATTGCCAAGCGCGCCATTGCCCGCAAGACCGGGGCACGCGGCCTGCGGTCGATCCTGGAAGACATCCTGCTCGACACGATGTTCGAGCTGCCGGGCATGGAGAGCGTCGAGGAAGTGGTCGTCAACGAAGAGGCCGTCACATCCGACGCGGCCCCGCTGATGATCTACGCGGATGCCAAGAAGGAAGGCACCAGCGCCGGCTAAGCGTTTGCTACACGGAAGAGATTTCGAAAGGCCCCGACGAGACAATCGCCGGGGCCTTTTCGATTCCGGGTGCTGGGGCGAATGAGAGTTATTATCATTAGCGAATTCAACACCTTGAGCGTTCATCTTTCCCCCTGTATGGCCATCGCGAACGAAGGGGAACGCCATGTCTGACGCGCTGAAACTGGCACTGGGCAGTCTCGTGATCGGCTGTATCGTCCTGTGCCTGAAGGTGCTGGCATGGTGGATCACTGGCTCGGTGGCGCTGTTGTCGGACGCGCTGGAAAGCACGGTGAACCTCGCCACGGCCTTTGCCGCGCTCGTGGCGATCCAGGTCGCGGCGCGGCCGCCGGATGCGAACCACCCGTTCGGGCATCACAAGGCCGAGTATTTCAGCGCCGTTCTGGAAGGGGTGATGATCATCATCGCCGCGCTCTTCATCCTGCGCGAGGCCTATGACGGGTTTTTCAGCCCCCGGGCGCTGGATGCGCCGCTCGAAGGGCTGCTGATCAACGGCGCGGCCACGGTTGTGAACGCGGTATGGGCGGCGGTGCTGGTCCGGCGGGGGCAGGCCCTGAAATCGCCCGCGCTGGTGGCCGATGGCAAGCACCTGTGGACGGATGTCGTCACCTCGGCCGGGGTGGCGGCGGGTGTGCTGATGGCGATGCTGACCGGGTGGTGGCTGCTCGACCCGCTGATGGCGGCGCTGGTCGCGGTGAACATCCTGTGGTCGGGCTCGCGCGTGGTGAAGGCATCGCTCAGCGGCCTGATGGACGAGGCGGTGCCGGAAGAGACGCTGGCTCTTGTCCGCGACGTGATCTCGACCGAGGCGAGCGGCGCGGTCGAGGCGCATGACCTCAGAACGCGCCATGCCGGCAGCGTGACTTTCATCGAATTCCACCTCGTCGTGCCCGCCGAGATGACCGTCTATGACGCGCACGAGATCTGCGACCGGGTGGAGGAGGCGATCGGCAAGGCGGTGCCGGATACCCGCGTGACCATCCATGTCGAGCCCGAGCACAAATCGAAGCATACCGGGATCGTGGTTCTGGACTGAGCCGCCCAATCGCCGGGCAGGGCCGGAAAACCCGGCCTTGGGCACTGGACCTTTGCCCTCATATGCGCCATATCGGAGGGAACCATCACCGGAGGGTTTCATGGGGCTCATCAACACGCTTCTGCGCGCCGTGACATGGTGGAACGGGGCCACGCTCAACACGCTGATCTACACCTCGCGCAAGGGCGTGAAGGTGGGGGAAGACGAGCAGGGCAACATCTTCTACCGCAACCACGATGATAAGAAACGCTGGGTGATCTTCAACGGCGAGGCCGAGGCGAGCCGGGTCAGCTCCGACTGGCATGGCTGGCTGCACTATACCTACAAAGAACCGCCGACCGAGAAGCCGCTGACCCACAAGAAATGGGAAAAGCCGCACGAGGAAAACCTCACCGGCACCGCGCTGGCCTATGCGCCCGCGGGATCGATTCGGAAGCCCGAACCGGCCGTGCGGCGCGACTACGAGGCGTGGAGCCCGGAATAAGGGCCTCCCCCCGGGTCGAGGAAAGGCAAACGCATGTCCACGGAACACACGACGGAAGTTCTGGTTGGCGGCGCCGTCCTGGCGGTGGCGGTCGGCTTCATGGTCTATGCGGGCCAGGTCACCGGGTTTTCCGGCGGCCAGCCGGAATATGCGCTCAGCGCCAGCTTCCGCAGCGCCGATGGCGTGAATGTCGGCACCGATGTGCGGCTGGCGGGGGTCAAGGTGGGCCGGGTCACCGAGATTGCGCTCGACGCGGAGACCTATCGCGCGTCGACGGTCTTTTCCGTGCGTGAGGGGATCGACGTGCCCGAGGACAGCGCCGTGGCCATTTCTTCCGAGGGGCTGCTGGGCGGCAACTATGTCGAGATCCTGCCGGGCGGCTCGCCCTTCTATCTCGAGCCGGGCTCGGAGATCGAGTTCACCCAAGGGTCGGTCAGCCTTGTCAGCCTGCTGATGAAATTCGTGGCCGGCGACGAGGAGGCCTCTGCCGAATGATCCGGATCGTGACGGGCGCCGTGCTGGCCGGCCTTTTGGCCTTGGCCGCCACGGCGCAGGAAAATGCCGTGGAAATCGGCACGGGCGCCGTGCTGCGTGGGCTCGACAAGGTCAATGCGAGCGTTACCGACATGGATCTGCAAAGCGGGCAGAGCACCGAGTATGGCCGCCTGACCGTGCAACTGAACGAGTGCCGCTATCCCGAGGGGGATGCGGCGGGCGATGCGTTCGCCTTCCTCACGATCACCGATACCGCCAGCGAGACCGAGCTGTTTTCCGGCTGGATGGTGGCCTCGTCCCCGGCGCTCAACGCGCTGGAGCATCCGCGCTATGACGTCTGGGTGCTGCGCTGCAAGACCGCCGGGTGAGACGCCGGGTCGAACGGCGTGGACAGGATCGACACATCCCGTTCCAAGGCATCGTGCAGCAGGGCGCGATAGCGCGCGCGTGAGATTTCGACCGCGCCGAGCGAGGCGAGGTGCGGGGTGATGAACTGCGTGTCGAAGAGCGTGAAGCCGCAGGCGCCGAGGTGGTGCGTGAGATGCGCCAGCGCCAGTTTCGACGCATCTGTGCGCCGCGAGAACATGCTTTCCCCGAAGAACGCCCCGCCAAGGGCCACGCCATAGACACCGCCCGTCAGCCGGCCGTCGTGCCGGATCTCGAGCGAATGGGCATGGCCAAGCGCATGCAGCGCGTTGTAGAGGCCGGCGATTTCCCCGCTGATCCAGGTTTCCTCCCGATCGGCACAGGCGGCGACCACGCCGTCGAAATCGGCGTTGAGCGTCACCTCGTAGCCGCCCCGGCGCATGCGCCGGGCCAGCGAGCGGGAGATGTGGAAGCCGTCGATCGGAAGGATGCCCCGGCGGCGCGGGTCGACCCAGAAGATTTCCGGGTCGTCGCGCGATTCGGCCATCGGGAAGATGCCCGAGGCGTAGGCCCCGAGGATCAGCTGGGGGCTCAGGACGGCGCCTTCGTCCTTCATGGCTGCACCCGGGCGGGTTTGGGGGCGCTGCCCCCGACGTTGAAATCCCCGGGGATTTCAACGCCTCCCCCGGGATATTTCAGGCCAGAAGAAGCTGGGGGCGCGGCGGCCGGCAGGCCGGGCGCGCGGGGGAGAGGTGTCAGCCGCGCAGGTTGGTTTCCAGCCATTTTTCGAGCCAGTGGATGTTATAGGCGCCGGTGTGAATGTCTTCTTCCTGCAAGAGCGCATGGAAGAGCGGCACGGTGGTGTCGACCCCGTCGACGATCAGCTCGCCAAGCGCCCGGTTGAGACGGGCCAGCGCCGATTGCCGGTCGCGGCCATGCACGATCAGCTTGGCGATGAGCGAGTCGTAATAGGGGGGGATGGTGTAGCCGTCGTAGAGCGCCGAATCCATCCGCACGCCCAGACCGCCCGGCGCGTGGAACTGGGTGATCTTGCCGGGGCGCGGCGAGAATTCGGGCAGTTTCTCGGCGTTGATCCGGACCTCGATGGCGTGGCCGTTGATCTGCAGGTCTTCCTGCGTGAAGGACATCGGGTAGCCTTCGGCGACGCGGATCTGTTCCTGCACGAGGTCGACGTCGAAGATCGCCTCGGTGACCGGGTGCTCGACCTGAAGGCGGGTGTTCATCTCGATGAAGTAGAACTCGCCGTTCTCGTAGAGGAACTCGATCGTGCCGGCGCCGGCATAGTTGATGCGGGCCACGGCGTCGGCGCAGATCTTGCCGATGCGATCGCGCTCCTCGGCCGAGATCGCGGGGCCGGGGGCCTCTTCGAAGACCTTCTGGTGGCGGCGCTGAAGCGAGCAGTCGCGCTCGCCCAGGTGAACCGCGCGGCCCTTGCCATCGCCGAAGACCTGGATCTCGATATGGCGCGGCGTGGTGAGGTATTTCTCGATATAGACCTCGTCATTGCCGAAGGCGGCCTTGGCCTCGGACCGGGCGGTGAGGAAGGCCTGTTCGAGCCCGGCGGCATCGCGGGCGACCTTCATGCCGCGGCCGCCGCCGCCGGCGGTGGCCTTGACGATGACCGGGTAGCCGATCTCGGCGCAGAGCTTCTTGGCCGCATCGACGTTGGGCACCCCGCCCTCGGAGCCGGGGACGCAAGGAACACCGAGGTCCTTCATCGTGTCCTTGGCGGTGATCTTGTCGCCCATGATGCGGATATGCTCGGCCGTGGGGCCGATGAAGGTCAGGTCATGGTCCTCGACGATCTGCACGAAATTGGCGTTCTCGGAGAGAAAGCCGTAGCCCGGGTGAATGGCCTGGGCGCCCGTCACCTCGCAGGCGGCGATGATCGAGGGGATCGACAGGTAGCTGTCGGAGCCCGGCGGCGGGCCGATGCAGACGCTTTCGTCGGCCATGCGCACATGCATCGCGTCGGCATCCGCCGTCGAGTGCACGGCGACCGACTGGATGCCCATCTCGCGGGCGGCGCGGATCACGCGAAGGGCAATCTCGCCCCGGTTGGCCACAAGGATCTTGTCGAACATGGGGGCGGCCTTATTCGAGGATGATGAGCGGGGCGCCGTATTCGACGGCGGCGCCGTCTTCGACGAGGATGCGCTTGACGGTGCCGGCGCGGGGCGCGGGGATGTGGTTCATCGTCTTCATCGCCTCGACGATCAGCACGGTGTCGCCCTCGGAGACCTTGTCGCCCACCGAGACGAAGGGCGGGGCGCCCGGCTCGGCCTGCATGTAGACGGTGCCGACCATCGGCGAGGTCACGGCGCCGGGGTGGCTGGCCGGGTCCTCGCCCGGGCCGGTGTCGGCCGCGGCGGACGCTGCCGGGGCTGCCGGCGCGTGGGGGGCCGGGGCGGCGGGGGCCGGAGATGCGGCCACCTGCGTGACCACCTCGGTCTTGCGGCTGACGCGGACATTCAGGCTGTCATTGTCGCCGTATTCCCGCTTGACCTGCAATTCGGTCAGGTCGTTGTCGTTGAGCAGTTCCGCCAGAGCGCGGATGAATTCCACATCGGTGTCGTGGGTTTTGTTCGCCATCTCAGTCCTCGACCAGAAGCAACCGTTCAACGGTCGCATGTTTTTGCCGCTTATAGGGGAACCCGAAGGGCGAGAAAAGCGGCGCTTTGCGTGTAAAGGTGGGGCAAGGCGGAAGAAATTGCGAGAGGAAACGCGAAAAATTGCTGACGTGGGGGCAGGGCGGGCGGCATTGCCGGCGTCAAAGCGGCATGCCGGAGAGCTTTGCCACCAGTTCGGCCAGTTTGCGCGCCTGGAACTTTTCCAGCAGGCGGGCGCGGTAAACCTCGACCGTGCGGTAGGACAGGTCGAGCTCGAGCCCGATCTCCTTGGAGGTCAGGCCGCGGCAGGTGAGAATGGCGACCTCGCGCTCGCGCTGGGTCAACTCGACGATGGGTCGCTCGTCGGAGAGGTCGGCGAACGACCAGATGCCGCGCGCGAACGGGTCGTCGGGGGTCAGCGACTGGCCCCGCACCCGGCACCAGAACAGGTCGCCGTCGCGCCGCTTCATCACCCGTTCGTCGTGATAGGTGCCGGTGACGCGCATCGCCTTGAGGCTGCGTTCGCCGATGCGGCGGTAATCCTCGATCGAGGGGTAGTAATGGGCCAGCGGGATGCCGGCATACTCTTCCGGAGCACCGCCGAAGATGGCGGCGAACTGGCGGTTGCACTGGCGGATGATGCGGTTCTCGAGCACCGCCAGCCCCACCGGCGCGTGGTCGAAAGCCATGTCCTTGATGTCCATGCGCGCACTATGCCCCGGCGGTGGGGGAAGGCCAAGCGGGCATGCGTGGTTCTACGGAATTGATTGCCGGGCGGGGCGGTGGTTTGGTGGCGCCGGAAACATGCGAGGGAGGAGATCCATGAACATCGGTCTGTGGCTGATGCGGACGGCGCAGGCGCGCGGGGGGGAAACGGCCATTTTCAAGGGGGCCGAACCGGTGACGGATTACGCCGGCTTCCACGAGCGCGCGGCGCGGCTGGCCGGGTGGTTGGCCGAACAGGGCATCGGGCCGGGCGACCGGGTCGGGATCTTCATGAAGAACTGCCCCGAGTTTTTGTTTGCGTTCTATGGCGTCTGGTATGCCGGGGCGGCGGTGGTTCCGATCAACGCCAAGCTGCACGGGCGCGAGGCGGCGTGGATCCTTGGCCATTCGGGGGCGAAGATGTGCTTTGCCACGCCCGGCCTGGCCGAGGCGCTGGGCGAGGCCGGGGTCGAGGCAGAGGTGGTCGACACCACCGGTGCGGGCTTTGCCGGGGCGATGACGGCCGCGCCGGTCGAGGCGCCGGCGCCGCGGGCGCAGGACGATCTGGCGTGGCTTTTCTATACATCCGGCACCACGGGGCGGCCCAAGGGGGTGATCATCACTCACCGTATGCTGGCCGCCATGTCGCTGACCTATCTGGCCAGCGTCGACCCGGTGACGCCGCAGGATGCCACGCTTTACGCCGCTCCGATGAGCCATGGAGCCGGGCTCTACACTCCCGTGCATGTGCTGATGGGCGCGCGGCACGTCTGCCCCGTCTCGGGCGGGTTCGAGCCGGGTGAGATTTTCGAGCTGGCGAAGACCGTTGGCAACCTGCACCTGTTCGCCGCGCCGACGATGATCAAGCGGATGACGCAGGCGGCGAAGGCGCAAGGCGTCAGGGGCGAGGGGCTGCGCAGCATCGTCTATGGTGGCGGGCCCATGTACGTGGCCGATATCGTCGAGGCGACGGAGGTGTTCGGCCCGGTCTTCCTGCAGATCTACGGGCAGGGCGAGGCGCCGATGGGGATAACCTCGCTGACAAGGGCCGAGGTGGCCGACCGCACGCATCCGCGCTGGCGGGAAAGGCTGGGGTCGGTCGGGCGCGCGCAGGCGGGCGTCGAGGTGATGATCGGCGATGAGGAGGGGAACCCCTGTGCCGTGGGCGAGCCCGGCGAGATCATGGCGCGCGGCGACGTGGTGATGCCGGGCTACTGGGAGAACCCGGAAGGCACGGCCAAGACGCTGAAGGACGGCTGGCTGATGACCGGCGACGTGGGCACGATGGATGCGGACGGGTACGTGACGCTGCAGGATCGCTCGAAGGATGTCATCATCTCGGGGGGCACCAATATCTACCCCCGCGAGGTGGAGGAATGCCTGCTGATGCACGGATCGGTCAGCGAGGTCTCGGTGGTGGGCCGGCCCGACCCGGAATGGGGGGAGGACGTGGTTGCCTTCGTGGTTTGCGACGGTGCGTTGGACGAGGCGGCGCTCGATGCGCATTGCCGCGAGAATATCGCGCGGTTCAAGCGGCCCAAGGCCTATGTCGCCGTGCCGGAGCTGCCGAAGAACAATTACGGCAAGGTGCTGAAGACCGAGTTGCGGAAGATGCTGGAGGAGGAGACGGCAAATGACTGACCTGACAGGGAAAACGGCGTTGGTGACGGGCTCGGTGCAGGGCATCGGGCTGGGCGTGGCCGAGGCGCTGGCGGGTGCCGGTGCGCGGATCGCGGTGCATGGCATCGCGGGCGACGCGCAGATCGAGGAGGTCTGCACGCATCTCAAGAGCCTCGGCGCGCCGGAGGCGGAGTTCTTCCACGGCGACCTGCGCGACCCGGCGCAGATCACCCACCTGATGCAGGCCGTGGCCGACTGGGGCGGGGCCGATATCCTCGTGAACAACGCGGGCATACAGCACACCGCGCCCTTGGCCGACATGCCGCATGACATGTGGCAGGCGATCATCGCGGTGAACCTGTCGGCGGCGTTCTACACCATGCAGGCCGCGCTGCCCCTGATGGCCGAGCGGGGCTATGGCCGGGTGGTCAACATCGCCTCGGTGCAGGGGCTGATCGGGTCGGTGAACAAGGGGCCCTACGTGGCGGCCAAGCATGGGATCATCGGGCTTTCAAAGGTGGCGGCGCTGGAATATGCCGCCGCCGGCAGCAAGGAAAGCGGTGGCGTGACGGTGAACTGCATCTGCCCCGGCTGGACCGAGACGACGCTGATCACCCCCCAGATCGAGGCCCGCGCGCAGGAGATAGGCGGCGACCGCGCGGCGGCGGTGGCCGACCTGCTGTCGGAAAAGCAGCCGTCGAAGCGCACCTCGGACCCCAGGGAAATGGGCGCGCTGGCGCTGTGGCTGTGCGACCCGATCGCGCATAACGTGACGGGCACGGCCATTCCGGTCGATGGCGGGTGGACGACGCAGTAGGCGTTACGCCTCGGGCTTGGGTTCGAGCAGCTCGACCTCGACGAAGGCGCATTCGAAGTCGTTGCCGTTGATGACGTCATGCTCGACGCCCAGCTCGCGGAAGTAGGGCACGCCGTTCTGCATGGGCGCGGTGACCCGCTCGCCATTGCCGAGGTCGATTTCGAGCACCCCGTCGAAGAGGGGCACCACCACGTAGTCGTACTCGTGACGGTGCCAGCCGGTGTTGTCGCCGGGCTTGGCAAAGCGCCATTCGGTGACGCGGACGCGGGCGTTGTCGATCATGACGGTGGGTTTGGCCGAGCCGGTTTCAGAGCACATTGGGCGGTCCTTCCTTTGACTTGGGGGCAGCTTAGGCAGCCTTGGCGCCGGGCGGAAGGACCGGTGCGTGAAAAAAGGGCCGCGGGTCTTGTGACGCCGCGGCCCGAGTGTCGCTCCATTGGCATGGGAAGCCCCGGGGCGAATCCTGGTTAACGAAAGGTTAATCGGGGTGGAAATCGTCGGGCGTGCAGCCTGCCGCGAGGCTGGCGGCGATCCAGTTGATCGAAATGCTCTCGCCCCGTTCGGCCAGCCATGCCGCCTGAAGCCGGTAGGCGGGCAGTTCCTGTTGGCCGGGGCAGTACCAGTGCCGGGCCGTGGCCTGCCGGTGGTGGGTGAGTTCGTGCAGCAGGACGCTCACGTCCTGCGGGTTGCGCATCGACCACGGGCGGACAAGGAAAATGGTTTGCGTGTCAGGGTCGTAGAGGCCGCGGCGGGTCGAGCCAAGCCGCCCGCCGCCATTCGACATGGCCCGCGCCTGCTGGGGCGAAATCAGGCGGATGCGCGGTGCGGTCTCGCGGGCCGGGTAGGGGCTTTCGGCGTCGAGCCAGTGGTCGAGCGTATGGATGAGGTCGGGCAGAGAGGTAGCAAGCTGCCAGTCGGGCCGCGGCTCGGCGGCGTGGGTGGTGGTTGGGCCGAGGCCCAGGCACAGGGCAATAGCCATCTGGGCGATCCGCGATCGCGCGAACCGGGGCAGGGGTTGCATGGCACCCTCCGTAAAATTTTGCTGAACGTGGGAGTCATGCTAACCTTGGGTAAAGAAAGCCTCAAAGGATCGTTCCTCACCCGCAGATGAACCGCATTCACCCATGACCCAGCGCCCGCTTCCCCCGTTTTCCGCCATCCGTGCCTTCGAGGCCGCGGCACGGCATCTGAGCTTCAAATCCGCCGCCGAGGAGCTGTGCGTGACGCCGTCTGCGATCAGCCACCAGGTGAAAACGCTTGAGGAGCATCTGGGCCAGCCGGTCTTCGTGCGGGCGGCGAACAAGCTGGCGCTGACGCGGGCGGGGGAGGCCTATGCGGAGGCGCTCACGGGCATCCTCGGCGATCTCGTCGCGGCCACGGGCCGGGCGACGGCGGGGGCCAAGGCCGGGCCGTTCCGGGTGCAGGCGACGGCGGCGTTCAACGCGCGCTGGCTGGTGCCCCGGCTGGAGCGGTGCCCGTTGCGGGGGGCGCTGTCGGTGACCACGGCCGCCGGGGCGCCGGACACGGATTTCAGCCGGAACGAGGCCGACCTGATCGTGCATTGGCTCGACAGCCCGATTCCCGGCTGCCACGTGCTTCCGATGCTGAAAACGGTGCGCTATCCGGTGGCGAGCCCCGAAGTGGCCGCACGGATCGAGGCCCCGCAGGATTTGCTGAAGGAACCGCTTTTGCGTGATCAGGAGCTTGATTGCTGGGCCGAGTGGTTCCGTGCGGCGGGGGTGGTGGCGTCGGAAGACAGCCTTGGCGGAGAGTTCAACGCCAATTGCGATATCAACCTGGCGGCGGCCGAGCGGGGGCAGGGCGTGTCGCTGGCATGGGATGCCATCGCGCGGGCCACGCTGGAGGAGGGGCGGCTGGTGCGGCTTTTCGATATCGAGACCGAGCCGGTGGTGATTTATTCGGTGGCCTACCCGGAAGCACGGGCCGACGACCCGCGCATCGCGGCGATGCGCGACTGGCTGTTGCACGAAAGCCTGGAGGACGGCACCAGCGCCGATCCGGTACGGGTCGAAGCGGCGCAATAGCCCGGAAACGCGACGTCGGTATCGCGTCGGTATAACGTCGGTATTTTGTCGGTGTTTCTTGCCGACCGGTCCGCCCGGCGCCCCGTTCCCCTTGCATTCAATGACGCGCGGCGTTAGTCAGCCGCCCTGCGGTCGCAGCCTACCCGCATAACAAAACAAGGGTCACAACCATGGATACGATTGTCATCTGCTCGGGCGGGCTCGATTCCGTGTCGCTCGCGTACAAGGTCGCGGCGGAACACCGCCTGCGGGGCCTGCTGTCCTTTGACTACGGGCAGCGGCATGTGAAAGAGGTCGAATACGCGGCGGCCTGCGCGCGCAAGCTGGGCGTGCCGCACAAGGTGGTGGATATCTCGACCGTGGGCGCCGCCCTGTCGGGGTCGGCCCTCACCGACGATGTCGACGTGCCCGACGGGCATTATGCCGAGGAGACGATGAAGATCACCATCGTGCCCAACCGCAACGCCATCATGCTGGCGATCGCCTTCGGCATGGCCGCGGCCGAGAAGGCCGACGCGGTGGCGGCGGCGGTGCATGGGGGCGATCACTTCATCTATCCCGATTGCCGGCCGGGGTTCATCGACGCGTTTCAGGCGATGCAAAATCATGCGCTGGAGGGGGTTGCCGAGGTGCAGCTTTACACGCCGTTCGTCACCATCTCGAAGGCGGATATCGTGAGTGAGGGGGCGAAGCATGGCACGCCCTTTGCCGAGACATGGTCGTGTTACAAGGGCGGCGCCGTGCATTGCGGGCGCTGTGGCACCTGTGTCGAGCGGCGCGAGGCGTTCGATATTGCCGGGGTCGAGGACCCGACGGTCTATGCCGACCCGGATTACTGGCGCGAAGCGGTGGAGCGGGCCTGATGTACCGGATCACCAAGGAATTCGCCTTTTCGGCCTCGCACCAGTTGAAGGATCTGCCGTCCGATCACCAATGCGCGCGGTTGCACGGGCATAATTACGTGGTCGTCGTGGAGCTGGCGAGTGCGGAGCTGAATGCGCATGGCTTCGTGCGCGACTATCACGAGCTGGGGCCGCTGAAGCGGTATATCGACGACGAGCTCGATCACCGGCACCTGAATGACGTTCTGGGGGATGACATGGTGACAGCCGAGCGGCTGGCGAAGCATTTTCATGACTGGTGCGCGGACCGGTGGCCCGAGACCGCGGCCGTGAAGGTCAGCGAGACGCCCAAGACATGGGCCGAGTACCGCCCATGACCACGCGCGACACCATCCGCGTGTCCGAGATCTTCGGGCCGACGATCCAGGGCGAGGGGGCGCTGATCGGGCAGCCGACGGTGTTCGTGCGCACCGGCGGCTGCGATTACCGCTGTTCCTGGTGCGACAGCCTGCATGCGGTGGATTCGGAGTATCGGGATACGTGGAAGGCCATGCCGCCCGAGGACATCCTGGCCGAGATCGAAAAGCTGACCGGGGGCAAGCCGATCATGGTGACGCTGTCGGGTGGGAACCCCGCGACGCAGCCGCTCGACCGGCTGATCGAGCAGGGCAAGGCCAAGGGCTACAGCTTTGCGATGGAGACGCAGGGCTCGGTCGTGAAGCCGTGGTTCGCCGATCTGCAGATGCTGGTGCTGAGCCCCAAGCCGCCGTCGTCGGGCATGGGCACCGACTGGCGGGTCGTGGCGAATTGCGTGCGGACGGCGAAGGCGGCGCCGACGGTGCTGAAGATCGTGGTTTTCGACGAGGCGGATTACGCCTTTGCGCGCGAGGCGTCGGAGCGGTTCCGGGAGCTGCCGATCTATTTGCAGCCGGGCAACCACACGCCGCCGCCACCCGAGGATGACAGCGCGACGGTCGACCAGGAGGGCATCGACGAGCGCATGCGCTGGCTGGTGGACAAGGTGGTGGAAGACAAGTGGTACGGGGCGCGCGTGCTGCCGCAGCTGCATGTCATGCTGTGGGGCAACAAGCGGGGCGTCTGAGGGGATGATGCGATGAGCGACGAGATCTACAAGGGGCTGAAACAGCTGGGCGGGGCGACGACGATGCCGCAAAGCCCCGAGGAGGCCGAGTTGGAGCGGGTGCAGAACCCGCAGGCGGACGTGGCCTATAACGTGCGGTTCACGGCGCCGGAGTTCACCTCGCTCTGCCCGATGACGGGGCAGCCGGATTTCGCCCATCTGGTGATCGATTACGTGCCGGGGGAGTGGCTGGTGGAGAGCAAGTCGCTCAAGCTGTTCCTGGGCAGTTTCCGCAATCACGGGGCGTTCCACGAGGATTGCACCGTGTCGATCGCCCGGCGGCTGGTGGAGTTTCTCGAGCCGCAATGGCTGCGGATCGGGGGCTACTGGTATCCGCGCGGGGGGATTCCGATCGACGTCTTCTACCAGACGGGCGAGATGCCCGCGGGTGTCTGGATTCCCGACCAGGGCGTGCCGCCCTATCGCGGGCGGGGCTGAGGCCCGGGCGCCTCAGCGGCAGGGCGCGCGGTAATAGGTGCCGTCGCCGCGGGCATAGGCGCATTGGCCGGTTGCCGTGTTGCGGGCGACCAGCGCGCCGGCGGCGGCGCCGGCCAGCGTCGTGACGGCCACCCAGTCATTGTCGGCCCCGAGCGCCTTGGCGGTGATCAGCCCCAGGCTGCCGCCGATGAGCGCGCCGCCGACCTGGCGTTCCTGGTCGTCGGTCATGTCGGCGCATCCGGCGAGGATGAGCGACGCGGCACAGGCGAGGGAAAGGATTGCGGTCTTCATCACGTCCTCCTACGAAAAAGCGGGCCGGGATGATCCGGCCCGCTTTTCCCTGATAGGGTGCCCCGCGGGGGGCGTGCATTAATCTGCGTCAACGCCCGCGCGGGCGACGTGCGTGCCTCAGCACGGACCACGGCGATAGCGGCCGTCGCCGGTGGCGTAGGCGCATTGGTTGTTCGCGGTGTTGCGCGCAACCAGCGTACCGGCTGCGGCGCCGCCGAGGGTCGAGACGACGGTCCAGTCGCTGTCGGCATCAAGGGCCTTCGCGGTGATGAAGCCGAGGCTGCCACCGATCAGCGCGCCGCCGACCTGGCGTTCCTGTTGGGGCGTCATGCAGCCGGCTACGGCGACGGGTGCTGTAAGGGCAAGGGCGAGAACTGTCTTTCTCATTGTAACCTCCGGGTCTTTTGCGGCGACATGCCGCGATTTCGCTGATTGGAAGCTAGGCATGTTTGACGCGAGGGGAAGGAGCAGATTTTCGGGCGGCAATTTCCCGCAAGCGATTTTATGCCGTTCCGGCAAATTGCCGCTTACGGTCAGGGCCATGTCTGATCGTCGGGAACTTTTTGCGGCGGCGTGCTTCCCGGTGCGGTGACGGTTTCGGCCACGTAGACGGGGTCGTTCCCCTTGCGGGCGGCGCGCAGCTCGCGGTAGCCGATGTAAAGCCCGCTGGCGGCAATCAGGGCCATCCCCACGATGGTGGTCAGCGCCGGCACCTCTCCCCAGACGACGAAGGCCATGAGCGCGGCAATCGGCAGGTAGCTGTAATCGAAGGGCGCGATGATGCTGGCATCGGCCACCTGGTAGCCGCGCGACAGCAGGATATAGGCCGCCATGCCGACCAGCCCCAGCATCAGCAGCACGGGCAGGTCGGCGCCCGTTTCGGCCGGGAAGGCCCAGCGGAGGTGGTGAAATTCCGGGCCAAAGCCGATGGTGGCGTTCATCAGGTAGCCCATCGCCAGCAGGATCGGCCCGGTGAAGGCGAGGGTATAGAGCCCGACGGTGAGGCTCGATTCCCGCTCGCCGATCTGGCGGGCGAGAATCTGGGAGCCGGCATAGAAGACGGCGCAGAGCAGCGGCAGGATCGAGACCCAGGTGAAGCTGTCGCTGCCCGGGTTCATGGCGATGAGCACGCCGGCGAAGCCCGTGACCAGCGCGCCGATCCGATGAATGCCGATGGTTTCCTTCAGGAACACCGCCGCCATCGCGGCAATCATCAGCGGGGCCGAGAAGAAGATGGTGGTGACCTCGGCCAGCCCCATGAAGGGGAAGGCGGTGTAGAAGAGCGCAAACCCCACCGCAAAGAGCGCCGCGCGCAACAGGTGCAGCCGCCAGAGCGGCGAGGTCAGCCGGTGCGGCCCGCCCAGCAGCAGGATCAGCGGCACGAGCACCAGCACGGCCACGCTCGAACGGACGAACATCAGCATCCAGATCGGATAGGTCTGCAGCAGGGTCTTCATGAAGGCATCCTGTCCGACGAACAGGACCATGCCGAGCAGGACGCAGGCAATGCCGTGCGCCGTGCGCGACGGCGCATGACAGGTGTCGGGTGTGTATGTGGCCATGGGGGCACCCTCGTGGCGCGGGGGCGCTGCCGTCAAGCCCGTTTGCGACGGCGTGTCGGAAACGGGCCCTGGGGCGGGGTAACCCGCTGTGCGGGCGCACAAAAAAAGGCCGGCGCGCGTGCACCGGCCCGAGAGAGATGTGCCGGGCCGACGAGGCGGCCCGGCAACAGGGAATTCACTCGCGGTTCATGCGGTTGTCGATCAGCTCGTCGACCACGCCGGGGTCGGCGAGGGTCGAGGTGTCGCCGAGCGCGCCGTAATCGTTCTCGGCGATCTTGCGCAGGATGCGGCGCATGATCTTGCCCGAGCGGGTTTTCGGCAGGCCGGGGGCCCACTGGATCAGGTCGGGCGAGGCGATCGGGCCGATTTCCTTGCGGACCCAGTCGCGCAGCTCCTTGCGGAGCTCTTCGGACGGCTCTTCGCCTGACATCAGGGTGACGTAGCAATAGATGCCCTGGCCCTTGATGTTGTGCGGGTAGCCGACGACGGCGGCTTCCGAGACCTTCGGGTGAGCCACGAGGGCCGATTCCACCTCGGCCGTGCCCATCCGGTGGCCCGAGACGTTGATCACGTCGTCGACGCGGCCGGTGATCCAGTAGTCGCCATCGGCATCGCGGCGGCAGCCGTCGCCCGAGAAGTAATAGCCCTTGTAGTCGGAGAAATAGGTCTTCTCGAACCGCTCGTGATCGCCCCAGACGGTGCGCATCTGGCCGGGCCAGCTGTCGGTGATGACAAGCACGCCCTCGGTGGGGTTCTCGGTGATCTCCTCGCCCGATTGCGGGTCGAGCACGGCGGGTTTCACGCCGAAGAAGGGCTTCATCGCCGCGCCGGGCTTCAAGGCATGGGCGCCGGGCAGGGGGGTCATCAGGTGGCCGCCGGTCTCGGTCTGCCACCAGGTGTCGACGATCGGGATTTTCCCCTTGCCGACCTCGTTATGGTACCACTCCCAGGCTTCCGGGTTGATCGGCTCGCCCACGGTGCCCAGCAGCTTGAGGCTGGAGAGGTCGCATTTCTCGACATACTCGTTGCCCTGGCCCATCAGCGCGCGGATGGCGGTGGGGGCGGTGTAGAACTGCGCCACCTTGTGCTTTTCGCAGACCTGCCAGAAGCGGCTGGCGTCGGGGTAGGTGGGCACGCCCTCGAACATCAGCGTTGTCGCGCCGTTGGCGAGCGGCCCGTAGACGATATAGCTGTGGCCGGTGACCCAGCCCACGTCAGCGGTGCACCAGTAGACGTCGCCATCGTGGTAGTCGAAGGTGATCTCGTGGGTCATGGCGGCCCAGACGAGATAGCCGCCGGTGGTGTGCACCACGCCCTTGGGCGCGCCGGTCGAGCCGGAGGTGTAGAGGATGAAGAGCGGGTCTTCGGCATTCATCGCTTCGGGTTCGCACTCGGCCGAGGCCTTCTCCATCAGCGGGCCATAGGCGAAATCGCGGCCGTCCTTCATGTCGACATCGGCGCCGGTGCGCTCGACCATCAGGACCTTGGTGTCGCCGCTGATCTCGAGCGCCTTGTCGACGTTCGACTTGAGCGCCGTGTTGCGGCCGCCGCGGGGGGCCTGGTCGGCGGTGACGATCAGCTTGGCCTCGCAGCCGCTGACGCGGGCGGCCAGCGCCTCGGGCGAGAAGCCGGCGAAGACGATCGAGTGGATGGCGCCGATGCGGGCGCAGGCGAGCATGGCATAGGCCGCCTCGGGGATCATCGGCATGTAGAGCACGACGCGGTCGCCGCGGCCGACGCCGAGCTCCTTGTAGACGTTGGAGAGCTTGTTCACCTGTTCGGAGAGCTCGCGATAGGTGATGTGCTTCGACGGCTCCTCGGGGTCGTCGGCCTCCCAGATGATCGCCGTCTGGTCGCCGCGCTTGTCAAGGTGGCGGTCGACGCAGTTGGCGGCCACGTTCAGCTGGCCATCCTCGAACCACTTGATCGATACATTGCCGAGGGTGAAGTCGATATCCTTGATCTTGGTGAAGGGCTTGATCCAGTCGACCCGCTGGCCGTGTTCCTTCCAGAACGTGTCGGGGTCGTTGATCGATGCCGCGTACATCTCCTCGTATTTCGCGGCGTCGACATGGGCGTTTTTCACGAAATCGGCAGCGGGGGGATAAGTTTTGTGTTCGGACATATCGGACCCTTTAGTTTGTCAAAATCTGGTCGTGTGGAAACGGCCCGCCCCGCCGGCAGGATATGACTGCACGGGGCAGGCGCTCAGGCCTCAGATGGCCAGGTATTCGCTGCGAAGCTCCTCGTTCTCCAGAACCTCCTCCGCGGTGCCGTCGAAGACGATACCGCCGGTGTCGAGGATAACAGCGCGATCGGAAAGTTCCAGTGCACGCACCGCGTTCTGTTCGACGATGATGGTTGTCATGCCCTGCTCCTTGATCATGCGCAGGGTTTTCTCGATCTCGTCGACGATGACGGGGGCGAGGCCCTCGTAAGGCTCGTCGAGCAGGAGCACCTTGATGTCGCGGGCCAGCGCCCGGGCCACGGCCAGCATCTGCTGTTCGCCGCCCGAGAGGGTGACGCCCTCCTGCTTGCGGCGCTCGGCCAGGCGCGGGAAGAGCTCGTAGAGGCGTTCGAGCGACCAGCCGATGGGCGGGGCGATCTGGGCCAGTTGCAGGTTCTCCTCGACCGTCAGGCCGGGGATGATGCAGCGGTCTTCCGGCACGAGGCCGATGCCCGACACGGCCGCCTGGTGGCTGTTCATGGTGTGCAGCGGCTGGTGATCCAGCCAGATCTCGCCGTGGTTCACCTGCGGGTTGTCCATCCGGGCGATCGAGCGCAGCGTCGTGGTCTTGCCGGCGCCGTTGCGGCCCAGCAGGGCGAGGATCTCGCCCTCGTGGACGTTGAAGCTGATATCCTGCACGATGTAGCTTTCACCGTAATAGGATTGCATGCCCCAGACGGACAGGAAGGCGGGCGCCGTTTCGGCGTAGTTCTTGCCTTTCGAGAAGTCGGGTTTGACGTTCATGGTTCGGGTCCTCCCGTCCCGGAGCTGATCCGGGACCTCTTGGTTGGGGGCGGGGCCCCGGGTCAGGCCCGGGGCGCCGGTGGAATCTGGGTCAGGCGGTTTCGCCCAGGTAGGCTTCGCGCACCTTCGGGTGGCCCTTGATCTTGTCGGGCGTGTCCTCGACCAGCGGGGTGCCCTGCGCCAGAACGGTGATCCGCTGCGCGAGGGAGAACACCACGTGCATGTCATGCTCGATGATCGCGATGGTGATGTCGCGCTCGTCGCTGATCTGCTTGAGCAGGTCGATGGTGTTGTTGGTGTCGGCCCGGGCCATGCCCGCCGTCGGCTCGTCGAGCAGCAGAAGCCGCGGGTTCTGTGCCAGGCACATGCCGATTTCCAGCCGCCGCTTGTTGCCGCGCGACATCGACGCCGAGTGATCATGGCGCGCGTCGGCCATGTTCAGGCTTTCCAGCATGTGCTCGGCCTGTTCGATGACGCTCTTCTCGTTCAGCGTGTTCTCGATGGCATGCATGCGGAAGGCGCCGTCACGCTTGGCGAAGATCGGGATCATCATGTTTTCCAGCACGGTCAGGTCGCCGAAGATCTCGGGCGTCTGGAACACGCGGGAAATGCCCATCTGGTTGATCTCGTAGGGCTTGCGGCCCAGCACCGACTGGCCGTCGAACATGACCGAGCCGGTGTCGGGGATCAGCTTGCCGATGAGGCAGTTGAGCAGGGTCGACTTGCCGGCCCCGTTCGGCCCGATGATGGCGTGAACCGAGTTCTCCTCGACGCTCAGGTTGACGTCTCCCAGCGCCTGCAGACCGCCGAAGCGCTTGTTGACGTTCTTGACCTCAAGAATTCCCATGGGTCCGTCTCCTTATTCAGCAGGGCTGGATTGGGTGGATTTGCCCTTGGCGTCCTGTTTGGACTTTCTGCCAAAGAGCTTCATCAGGCGCTGACCGCCTTCGACAAGGCCGCCGGGCAGGAAGATCACGACCAGCATGAACAGCATGCCGAGGGTGAGGTGCCAGCCCTTGCCGACGAAGGGGTAGACCAAGGCGACCAGCACGTCCTCCAGCCCGTCGGGCAGGAACGAGAACCAGCTGTGCAGGACGGATTCGTTGATCTTCGAGAAGATGTTCTCGAAATACTTGATGAAGCCCGCGCCCAGGATCGGACCGATCAGGGTGCCCGCGCCGCCGAGGATGGTCATCAGCACCACCTCGCCCGAGGCGGTCCACTGCATCCGCTCGGCGCCCGCCAGCGGGTCGACCGCCGCCATCAGGCCGCCGGCCAGACCGGCATACATGCCCGAGATCACGAAGGCCGCCAGCGCGTAGGGGCGCGCGTTGAGGCCGGTATAGGTCATCCGCGTGTTGTTCGACTTCACCGCCCGCAGCATCAGGCCGAAGGGCGAGCGGAAGATCCGGACGGCCAGGTAGAAGGCCAGGATCAGGAAGACGGCGCAGACATAGTAGCCGACGTTGAAGTTGAAGTCCCAGCCGCCGAAGCTCATCTGGTTGTTCGCCCGCATCGACCAGCCGAAGAGGTGCGGCAGGTCGGGCAGGTGGGCCCCGTGGAACATCTGGGGGTCATCCGCATAGACCTGAAGGCCAGTTTCGCCGTTGGTCAGGTTGAACTTGGGGTTCGACAGCACCGAGTAGGCCAGCGCGAAGGACATCTGCGCGAAGGCCAGCGTCAGGATCGAGAAGTAGATCCCCGACCGCCGCAGGCTGATATAGCCGATCAGCAGCGAGAAGAGCCCCGCCAGGATGACCGCCAGGCCGATGGCCGGCAGCACGTTGTAGGTGAACAGCTTGAAGATCCACACCGCCGAGTAGGAGCCCACCCCCAGGAAAGCGGCGTGACCGAAGCTGAGATAGCCGGTCAGGCCGAAGAGGATGTTGAACCCGATGGCGAAGATGCCGAAGATCACGAAGCGCTGCATCAGGTCGGGGTAGCCCGCGTTGAACTGCGCCATGGCGCTGTTCGTCGGGAAGGGGTTCAGGATGAAGGGCGCCAGTACCGTCAGAGCGATGACGATCAGGAAAAGCCCGAAGTCTTTCTTGTTGAGTCCCAGCATGGGTTAGTCCTCCATCACGCCTTTGCGTCCCATCAGACCGCGCGGGCGGGTCAGCAGAACGATGATGGCGACAAGGTAGATGATGATCTGGTTGATCCCCGGGATCGTCGTGGTCGCCCAGGTGGTCGAGGCGAAGCTTTCGAGAATACCCAGGAGGAACCCGGCCAGCACGGCGCCCGGAAGGCTGCCCATGCCGCCGACGACGACGACCACGAAGCTGAGCACGAGGAAATCCATGCCCATGTGGTAGTTCGGCGGGTTGATCGGGGTGTACATCACCCCCGCCAGCCCCGCCACCGCGGCGGCGATGCCGAACATGATGGTGAAGCGGCGGTCGATGTTGATGCCCAGAAGGCCCACGGTCTCGCGGTCGGCCATGCCGGCCCGCACGACCATCCCGAAGGTGGTGAACTGCAGGAAGGCGAAGACGCCGCCGATGACCAGCGCCGCGAAGGCGAAGTAGATCAGCCGCCAGTAGGGGTAGATGATCGCGTTGGGGTCGAAGCCCACGAGAACGCCGAGGTCGATGCTGCCCGAGAACGCGTCGGGTGCCGGCGTCGGGATCGGGTTGGCGCCGTAGAAATACTTGATGACTTCCTGCAGAACGATCGCCAGGCCGAAGGTCACCAGGATCTGGTCGGCATGCGGACGCTTGTAGAAGTGCTTGATCAGGCCGCGCTCCATGATGAAGCCGATGAGCAGCATGATCGGGATCGAGAACAGGATCGCAATCGGCACCGACCAGTCGATGATCGTCGCCCCCACCTCTGGGCCGAACCAGTTTTCGACGTAAGGCGTCTTCACCTTCAGCGGGTTGCCGAGGAAGTCGGTGCGGCTTTCGTCGACCGTCTCGACGCTGAGATTCAGGATGCGCTGAACCGTCACGGCGCAGAAGGCGCCGATCATGAACAGGGCGCCGTGGGCGAAGTTGACAACACCGAGCGTGCCGAAGATCAGCGTCAGCCCCAGCGCGATCAGCGCATAGGCCGAGCCTTTGTCGAGCCCGTTGAGAATTTGCAGAATGATTGCGTCCATTGTTCCCACCCGTGGGTTACATAGGTTTGGGTGTATCCGGAGATGTCGGATGAAAGCCCCGGCCGCGCGTTGGCGGCCGGGGGGCCGGGGCGGTTACGCGCCCGGGTTGCACTCGCCGAGCGAGCCACCGGCGAACATCGGGTGATCCGGTTCGTAGGTGACCTGTGCGGCCGGCGTGACTTCGACGACTTCGAGAAGGTCGAATTCGCTTTCCGGGTTCTCTTTCCCGCGCACCACGAGCACGTCCTTGAAGCACTGGTGGTCTTCGGCACGGTAGAGGGTCGGGCCGTTGCCCAGCCCGTCGAACTCGAACCCTTCGAGGGCTTCGCCCACGCCGCAGGGGTTGAAGGTGCCGGCACGTTCGCAGGCATCTGCATAAAGCAGGGTCTGGCAGTAGGTGGTGTGTGCCGCCTGGCTCGGCGGACGGCCGTATTCGGTGCCGAAGGACTGCACGAAGGCTTTCGAGCCTTCATCCTGCAGCGACCAGTGCCAGTTGGTCGAGCCCAGGACGCCCTTGACCGCTTCGCCCGCACCCTGCGCCATCAGGCGCGAGTAGAGCGGCACGACGATCTCGAACTTCTTGCCGTTGACTTCCTTGTCGAGCAGGCCGAACTGCACGGCGTTGTTGATCGAGTTGATCATGTTGCCGCCGTAGTGGTTCAGAACCAGAACGTCGGCGCCCGAGTTCAGAACCGGCGCGATGTAGGACGAGAAGTCGGTCGAGGCCAGCGGGGTCTTGACCGTGTTGATGGTTTCCCAGCCAAGCGCCTCGGTTGCGGCGATGATCGATTCTTCCTGCGTCCAGCCCCAGGTGTAGTCGGCGGTCAGGTGATAGGTCTTGCGGTCGTTGCCGTATTGCGCGGCCAGCACCGGTGCCAGCGCGGCACCCGACATGTAGGCGTTGAAGAAGTGACGGAAGCCGTTGGCCTTCTTGTCCTTGCCGGTGGTGTCGTTCGAGTGGGTCAGGCCGGCCATGAAGATGACGCCGGCGTCCTGGCAGAGGCCCTGAACGGCGACAGCCACGCCCGAGGACGAACCGCCGGTGATCATGATGGCGCCGTCTTTCTCGATCATCGACTTGGCCGATGCGCGGGCCGCGTCCGATTTGGTCTGCGTGTCGCCGGTGACGAACTCGACCTTCTTGCCCAGGATGCCGTTACCCTGCAGCGCGTTCGAGCTGAAGGTGTTCATCATGCCGCCGTCGCCTTCACCGTTGAGGTGCTTGACGGCCAGCTTGTAGGCGCGCAGCTCGTCTGCGCCCTCGTCGGCATAGGGGCCGGTTTGCGGTACGTTGAAGCCCAGCGTCACGGAGCTGCCGGTCGGCTCGTTCATGTAGGCCGCGGCAGACGAAGCCGTGAAGATCGTCGGCAGCGCAACGCCGGCACCAGCAACTGCACTGGTTTTCAGCAGGCCACGACGAGTCAGAGTCGATTTGGACATTGATATCCTCCCGTTAATGAACTTGACCGAGGGGCCTCCTCTGCGCCCCCGGTTCACACAAATGTGCAAAGCGATTATCGCAGGGTGGAAGAAAATGTCGCAACAACTGGCTTTGGCGAAACGATTTTTTTGTAAATAAATGGACAAAACCGTTCGGAATTTTGTAAATATTTTTGTATGACGTTGCGGAAGTCGCGCGATTCAATGGGAAAAAACGCAATGGCTGAATCCTCGATGATCGGCAGTCGCATCCGCGAAAGACGGGTGATCAACGGGCTCAAGCAATCGGACCTCGCGAAAAGGGCCGGGATATCGGCCTCCTACCTGAACCTGATCGAGCACAACCGCAGGAGAATCGGCGGCAAGACACTGAACAAGCTGGCCGAGGTGCTGGGCGTGGCGCCCGGCCTGCTGTCGGAGGGCGCCGAGGCAACGCTCATTGCCGCGCTGCGCGAGGCGGCGGCGCGCGCAGAGACCGAAGGCCGCGCCGGGGCCGAGGCCGACCGGGCCGAGGAATTCGCCGGCCGCTTCCCGGGCTGGGCGCGGCTGATGACCGACCTGGCCCGCCAGCGGCAGGAGCTGGAGAGCACCGTCAAGGCGCTGACCGACCGGCTGGCGCATGACCCGCAGCTCGCGGCCTCGCTGCACGAGGTGATCTCGACCGTGACCGCGATCCGCTCGACCGCGTCGATCCTGGCCGACACCAAGTCGCTCGAACCGGAATGGCAGAACCGCTTTCACCGCAACATCAACGAGGACAGCCAGCGGCTGGCCGAAGGGGCCGAGGCGCTGGTGCGTTATCTCGAGGAGGCGCCCGACGCGCAGTCGGAAATCATGTCGCCGCAGGATGAGCTGCACGCCTTTCTCGAACAGCACGGCTTTCACTTTCCGATGCTGGAAGGGGCGGGCGGTTCGGCGCGCATCCCCTCGGTGGTCGAGCGCTCGGACCTGCTGGAAACCCAGGCCGCCCGCAGCCTCGCCCAGACGGTGCTGGAGCAATATGTCAGGGATGTCCGCAGGTTGCCGGCCGACGTGATGGTGGCGGCGGTGGCGGCGCATGGCACCGACCCCGCGGCCATCGCGACCGAGACGGAGACCGACATGCCCGCCGTCTTCCGCCGTCTCGCGATGATGCCCGAGGCCGAGGTGGGGCATGTGGGGCTGGTGGTCTGCGACGGGTCGGGCACGCTGATGCTGCGCAAGCCGGCGCTGGGCTTCACCATGCCGCGCTCGGCCGCGGCCTGTGCGCTCTGGCCGCTTTACCAGCTGCTCACCCAGCCCGGCGCGCCGGTGCGAATGCGCCTGCGGCAGGGCGAGGCGCGGGTGCTGGCGCTGACGGTCAGCGAGGAGGTGGCGCCGGCCCGGTTCGACCGCCCCGCGCTTTACCGCCCGCACATGCTGCTGCTGCCCGATCCGGGCCGCGAGGCGGCCGGCGCGGTGCGCGAGGTCGGCGTGAATTGCCAGGTCTGTCCGCTCAGCGGCTGCGAGGCGCGGCGCGAGCCCTCGATCCTTGGCCGCGGCTTTTGACAGGCCAGCATAACTTGTCGATAGTGAACTGCAGCCGTCTTTCGGCGCAATCGGAGGGGGAGGCCGATTGAATGGGAAAAAAGGTGATCCTGATAGAGGACGAGCGGAACATCATCGAGGCGATCAGTTTCATCCTGAGCCGGGACGGGTGGGAGGTGAAGACCCACTCGAACGGCCATGACGCGATGGACGCGGTGCGCGACAGGCGGCCCGACCTCGTGATCCTCGACGTGATGCTGCCGGGCAAGAGCGGCTTCGACATCCTTCAGGAAATCCGCGACGATGCCGAGCTGGGCGCGACGCCGGTGCTGATGCTGACCGCGCGCGGCCAGCAGAAGGACCGCGAGATGGCGCAGCGCGCCGGCGCCAGCCGCTACATGACCAAGCCGTTTTCCAACGCCGAAGTTCTGGAGGCGGTGCGCGATCTGGTGGGGCCGTGAGCCGCAAGACGACCCCCGTTTTCGTTCAGCGGCGCACCTACAGGCGCCGCCGGGTGGCCGACGGGGCCCGGCTTCTGCCGGTGTTCGGCGGCATCCTGTTTCTCGTGCCGCTGCTCTGGCATGGGGGCGACACGCGGGCCGTCGGCCTCGAGGCGGCGCCCGACGGGTCGCGCACGGCCTGGGTGATGACCTATCTCTTCGTCGTCTGGTTCGGGCTGGCCGTGCTGTCGGGCGTGCTGGCCCGGTTCCTGGTGGCCGACGATGACGGCGCGGACGAGGACGGGGGCCCCTGATGGTCACGCTGAACGTCCTCGTTCTCGTCTGCCTGCTTTACGTGGCCTTCCTCTTCGCCGTGGCCTTCGGCGCCGACCGGGCGGCCCTGCTGGGGCGGGGGACATGGCTGCGCTCGCCCATCGTCTACACGCTGTCGCTGTCGATCTACTGCACGGCGTGGACCTTCTATGGCGCGGTGGGCTTCGCCGCGCGTTCGGGGCTGGAATTCGTCACCATCTATCTCGGGCCGACGCTGGTGATGATCGGCTGGTGGTGGACCCTGCGCAAGATGGTGCGGGTGGGCCGCAGCCAGCGGATCACCTCGATCGCCGACCTGATCTCGTCGCGCTACGGCAAGTCGAACACGCTGGCGGTGTTCGTGACGCTGGTCGCGGTGATCGGCCTCACGCCCTATATTGCCCTGCAATTGCAGTCGGTTACCCTCTCCTTTGCCACCTTTGCCGAGGCCGACCCCTTTACCGATGGCCACCCCAGCCAGCAATCCACCGCCTTCTGGGTGGCGGCGGGCCTCGCGGTCTTCACCATCCTCTTCGGCACACGCAACCTCGACGCCAACGAACGCCACCACGGCGTTGTCATGGCCATCGCGCTCGAGGCGGTGGTCAAGCTCTTCGCGCTGCTGGCGGTGGGCGTCTTCGTGGTCTGGGGCCTCGCCGGCGGCGTCGACGAGATCCTCGCCCGCATCGACTCATCGCCCATCGCGCGGTGGGAGGTGCCGGGCAGCCGCTGGGTGGGCCTCACGCTTTTGTCGGCGGCGGCCTTCATGTGCCTGCCGCGGATGTTCCAGGTGATGGTGGTCGAAAGCGAGGACGAGGATCACCTGCGCATGGCCGCCTGGGCCTTTCCCGCCTACCTGATGCTGATGAGCCTCTTCGTCGTGCCGATCGCGGTGATGGGGCTCGAGCTGATGCCGGCAGGGTCGAACCCCGACCTTTTCGTGCTGACCCTGCCGCTCAGGAACGGGCAGGAGGGGCTGGCGATCCTGTCCTTCCTCGGCGGGTTCAGCTCGGCCACCTCGATGGTGATCGTGGCGGCCATTGCGCTGTCGACCATGGTGTCGAACCATATCGTCATGCCGATCTGGCTGTGGTTCACCGGGGGCAGCGCCATGGTCTCGGGCGACGTGCGCAGCGTGGCGCTGCTGGCCCGGCGCCTCTCCATCGCGGTGATCCTCTTTCTCGGCTACTGCTACTTCCGCCTGTCGGGCGGGGGCACGGCGCTGGCCGCCATCGGCCTCATCTCCTTTGTTGGCGTGGCGCAGTTCCTGCCCGCGCTCATGGGCGGTCTCTTCTGGCGCGGCGCCACGCGCTCGGGCGCGCTGGCGGGGCTCAGCGTCGGCTTCATCCTCTGGCTCTACTGCCTCTTCCTGCCCAGCTTCGGCGCCTCCGGCATCATGCCGCAGGCGGTCTTTGAAAACGGCCCCTTCGGCATCGGCTGGCTGCGCCCGCAGGCGCTGTTCGGGGCCGAGGCGATGGACCCGGTCATTCACGCCGTGATGTGGAGCCTGCTGCTCAACGCCTGCACCTTCATCACCGTTTCGCTGCTGACCCTGCCCAAGCCCATCGAGCGGTTGCAGGGGGCGCAGTTCGTCAACGTCTTCCAGCACTCGCAGACGCCCGGAAGCTGGTCGGGCGGGCTGGCGCGGTCGGAAGACCTGCTGATCATGTCCCAGCGGATCATGGGCGCGTCGGAGGCGCAGGCGATGTTCTCGAAAGAGGCGCGCAAGCAGGGCATCGCCGGCTACCTGCCGGAGCCGACGCCGGATTTCCTGCAGACGCTGGAACGGGAGCTGTCGGGCTCGGTCGGTGCCGCCACGGCGCACGCGATGATCTCGCAGATCGTCGGCCGCGCCACCGTGTCGGTCGAAGACCTGATGGCGGTGGCCGACGAGACCGCGCAGATCATGGAATATTCCAGCAAGTTGGAGGCCAAGACCGAGGAACAGGCCCGCACTGCCCGCCAGCTCCGCGAGGCGAACGAGAAGCTGACGCAGATCTCGGTGCAGAAGGACGCCTTCCTCAGCCAGATCAGCCACGAGCTGCGCACGCCGATGACCTCGATCCGGGCGTTCTCGGAAATCCTGCGCGACAGCGAGGGGCTGTCGGAGGAAGAGCGCAACAAATACGCCTCGATCATCCTCGAAGAGGCCACCCGCCTGACGCGGCTTCTCGACGACCTGCTCGACCTGTCGGTGCTGGAAAACGGGCAGGTGGTGCTCAACTCCCAGTCGGGGCAGCTATCCGACATGCTCGACCGGGCGATCTCGGCCGCGGGCGTGCAGGACAGCCTGCGCATCCGCCGCCGCCGCGAGGCCGAGAAGATCGTGTTGCACACCGATCTCGACCGGCTGGCGCAGGTCTTCATCAACCTGATTTCCAACGCCGGGAAATATTGCGAGGCGCCGAGCCCCGAGCTGACCATCCGGCCGCAGCTCGACAACGGCAACCTGGTGGTCGACTTCATCGACAACGGGCCGGGCATCCCCACCGACCAGCAGGCGATGATCTTCGAGAAATTCTCGCGCATCGGCCAGACCCAGGCCGGCGGCGCGGGGCTCGGCCTTGCCATCTGCCGCGAGATCATGGGCCGGCTGGGCGGCGACATCACCTATCTGCCGGGGCAGGAGGGGGCGGCGTTCCGCGTGGTGCTGCCGGTGCGCGAAGGCGCGACGGTGCAGGCGGCGCAATAAGCGGTTTCGTAAACGTCATGGTAAGGATGCGGCGGCTAGAGTGCCCCCCGTGGCCATTGCGGGCCCGGACTGCGGCGGAAGAGATGTCGAGCGAGGAAAGAAAGTCGGTCATTCACCGAAAGGCGCTGAGCGCGCGCGAGGATTTCGACGCGCGGGCGATGTCGCCGTCGAAGGCCCTGCGCCTGTCGCTCGAGAAATGCGGCGACCGGCTGTTCAGCCTCGAGCTGACGGTGGCCACGCTGGAACAACGCCGCCTCACCCATGCCCAGCTGAAGGAGGAGGCGGGCAAGGACGACCTGATCCTGCTGCTTGACGGGCAGGGCGGCGCGCGGGGCGCGGCGCTGCTCGACCTGCAATTCGCGCAGGCGCTGGTCGAGGTGCAGACCACCGGCCGCGTGCGCCCGGGCGCCGCGGCAGACCGGCCCATGACCGGCACCGACGCCGCCATCGCCGCGCCGCTGGTCGACGCCATGCTGGCCGGCTTCGACGAGAAGCTGGACGAGGCCGCGCCGGGCCACCGGCCGATCGCGTTCCGCTATGGCGACCGGGTCGGCGATGCGCGCGGTCTGCTGCTGGCGCTCGAGGCCGCGGATTTCGAGCTGTTCCGCATGACGGTCGATATCGGCGGCGGCGCCAAGACCGGCATCCTGACCCTGATCCTGCCGGCATCCGTGCTGGCCCGGCCCGAGCCGGGCGCGGGCGAGGCGGGCGAGGCTGCCGATTTCTACCTTGGCGACCTGGCGATGCAGGTGCCGGTGACGCTCGACGCGGTGCTCGACCGGGTGCAGCTGTCGCTGGCCGAGGTCTGCGCGCTGAAGCCGGGCATGCGGCTGCCGGTCAGGGCTTCGGCCATCGGCAAGACCGAGCTTGTGGCGGCCTCGGGTCACGTCGCGGCACAGGTGCGGCTGGGCCAGATGAACGGCATGCGGGCGGTGCGGCTCAACGGGGCAGGGGGCGACGACGCCCCGCAGGCCCCGGGCGCCCGGGCACAGGCCACGCCCGACCTGCCGGATATGCCGCTGCCCGATCCGGGCGGCGCACCGGAGTTCCCCGACCTCGCCAGCCTCTCGTCAACCGACCCGCCGACCCTGACCGGGTTGCAGGACCTGCCCTCGGCCGAGATAGGCGCACTGCCCGATCTGCCCGACCTGCCCGGCGCAGGCGGGCTTTCGGATTTGCCGGCGCTGGCCGACCTGGAATGATCAGAGCTTGTTGACCGGCACCTTCAGGAACACGTCGCCCTGCTCGTCCGCCGGCGGCATCCGCCCCGCGCGCATGTTCACCTGCAATGACGGGATGATCAGCTTGGGCATGGCCAGCGTCGCATCGCGCTCGTCGCGCATCTTGACGAAACTGTCGCGGTCACGGCCCGCGCCCACATGCACGTTCTTCGCCTTCTGCTCGCCCACCGTGCTTTCCCAGGCATACTCGTCGCGCCCCGGCGCCTTGTAGTCATGGCCCACGAAGATGCGCGTGGCGTCCGGCAGGGCGAGGATCTTCTGGATCGAGGCGAAAAGCGTCTCCGACGACCCGCCCGGAAAGTCGCAGCGCGCGGTGCCGAAATCGGGCATGAAGAGCGTATCGCCCACGAAGGCCGCGTCGCCGATCACGTAGGTCAGGCAGGCGGGCGTATGCCCCGGCGTGTGCAGCACGTCGCCGCGCAGTTGGCCGATGTGAAAGCTGTCGCCCTCGACGAAGAGCCGGTCGAACTGCGAGCCGTCGCGCTGAAACTCGGTGCCCTCGTTGAAGACCTTGCCGAAGGTGTCCTGCACCACGCGGATCTTGTCGCCGATGCCGATCTTGCCGCCCAGCTTCTCCTGCAGGTAGGGCGCGGCCGACAGGTGGTCGGCATGCACATGGGTTTCCAGCAGCCACTGCACGTCGAGCCCCTCGGCCGTGACATGGGCGATGATCCGGTCGGCCGAGGCCGTGTCGGTTCTGCCCGAGGAATAATCGAAATCCAGCACGGAATCGATGATTGCGCAGGCACTCCCGGCGGGATCGCGCACAACGTATGAGATAGTGTTGGTCGCATCGTCGAAAAATGCGGTAATATCCGGTGACATCTGGGTCTCCCTTTCGGTACGACATATACAGTCTGTTGCATATGTTTCAATCGCGGGGGTTGACGTGGGTCAAGGACGATCACGACATGCCGTGACAGGGTACGCCAGTTAACGGAGGATAAACATGCGCGACACGACCCTGTACCGCAAGGCGCTGCTTGATCGCCTCGGCGAACTTGACAGCCGGCTGCACCATATCGAAACCGAGCTCGACGAGCCCCATTCCAAGGATTGGGAAGAAAACGCCGTCGAGCGCGAGGGCGACGAAGTCCTCGAACAGCTGGGCCATAGCGGCGAGGCCGAGATCGCCCGTATCCGCGCCGCCCTGCAACGGATGCGCGACGGCACCTACGGCGAATGCGTGCGCTGCGGCGAGGAGATCGCCGAGGCGCGGCTTGAAACGCTGCCCGACACGCCGCTCTGCCGCACCTGCGCGGCCGGCGCCTGAATGCACCGCACCCCGGGGCGGGTGCGGTTTTCCCAGTGGCACAAGAGGTGAGCCTGACAGATTTCGAAACCGATGGGAGGACGACGATGACACCGCTGACCGAAGACCTGAACCGCCTGCATGACCGCATTCTCGAGACCGAGCCCGAGAGCCGGCAGAAGTTCCTGCCGAAGCTGAACGAGCTGATCGGGCGCATGCACGAGGCCGGCCAAGAGGTTCCGGCCGGCATCCGCGACCTGCACGAAGATCTGACCGCGGATGCGATCGAGGCGCAGTTCGACAACTTGCCCGTCTGATCGGCGGGCGCGAGACGCGCAATCCTTGCAAGGGCCGGGTTTGTCCGGTCTAATCGCGCTGGAATGAACCGGGGTGAAGGCGGGGTTTCGCGTGACGCAGCAGGTGCAGCAGGGGGTGCAGGACGGCGTCGCCGTGCTCACGCTCGACCGCCCGCCGGGCAACGCCCTCGTGCCGGGGCTGCGCGCCGCGCTGATCGAAAGCCTGCACGCCGCCTGTGACGACCCGGCCATCCGTGCCATCGTGCTCAACGGGGCGGGGGCCGGCTTCTCGGCCGGGATCGACCTGGGCGAGTTCAGCGCCGCCCCCGCCGACCCGCCCCTCGGTGAGCTTTGCACAACGATTGAAGACGCCTCGAAACCCGTGGTCGTGGCCCTGCATGGCTCGGCTTTCGGCGCGGGGTTCGAACTGGCGCTCGCGGCCCATGGCCGCGTGGCGCAGCGGGGCACGCGGGTTTCGCTGCCCGAGGTGACGCTCTCGATGGTGCCCGGCGGCGGCGCCACCCAGCGGCTGCCGCGGCTGGTCGGCGCGCAGGCCGCGCTCGAGCTGATGCTCTCGGGCCGCGCGGTCGAGGTGACCGACGCGCGGCTCGCCCCCGTCTTCGACCGCATTGTCGACGCCGCCCCGCTCGATGCTGCCGTCGTGCTGGCCCGCGGCCTCTCCGACCGCGGCACCTGGCGCCGCACGCGCGACCGCCAGAAGGGGCTTGCCGATGCGCGGGCCTACCAGTCGGCCATCGCCGCCGCTGCCGCGCGGATACGCGACGACGGCTCGGCCGAGGCCGACATCCTGGCCTGTGTCGAGGCGGCGCAGCTTCTGCCGTTCGAGCAGGGCCTGATCTTCGAACAGGAGCGTTTCGCCGAGCGCCTGGCGCGCCCCGAGGCACGCGGCATCCGGCATGTCTTCACCGCCGAGCGGCGGGCGGCGGCCCTGCCGAAACAGCTGGCCGAGACGGCGCCGCAGCTCCGCACGGCGGCGCTTGTCGGCACGGGCCCGCGCCTTGCCGGGCTGGCGCTGGTCTGCCTGTCGGCGGGCCTGGCGGTGCAGGTCTTCACCGGCGGAACCGATAAGGCCGCAGAGGTGATCGACGAGGTGCAGGCCGGGCTCGATCACGCCGTCCGGTCGGGCAAGCTGGCGGAAGCGACGCGCGACCGGCGGCTGGCGCGCCTCTCGGTGCTTGAGACGCCCGACGGGCTTGGCGCGGTGGACCTGGTGCTCGACCTCGGCGCCCTGTCCTTCGACCGGCCGGTGGGGCCGGGGCAACCGGCGGTGTGGGCGCTGCTCGATGACGATACCAGCGCGGCGGCTCGCGCCAGCAGCACCGGCGCCGAGGGGCGGCTGGTGCGTCTGCGCCTGCCGCTGGGCGGGCCGGCGGCGCGGCTCGTTGAGGTGGCCACGCCCCCCGACACCCCGGCCGGGCTGGCCGCGGGGGTGCATCGCGCGTTTTCGAATAACGGCCGCTCGGTCCTGCTGTCGTCGGAGGCGACGGGGTTCCTGAGCGACGTGATGGGCGCGGCGCTTTTCGGGGCGGCGCTGGTGATGCTGGCGGGCGGCGTGCCGGCGGGGCAGATCGACGCGGCGGCGCGCGGGCTGGGCCTGGGCCACGGCCCGTTCCGCCTGATCGACGAGCTGGGCGCCCAGAGCACGCTGGCCCGGATGCGGCGCATCTTCGAGGCGCGGCAGATCTCGCCCGCCCCGCTGCGCATCCTGTCCGACCGGATCATCGATGTGGGCGCCGACCCGGCCCGCGCGCTGGCCTTCCACGTGCCCGCCGGGCAGTCGCTCGAGCCCGACGCCGGGCTGGCCGACTGGGTCGCCGGATGGCGCGAGGCGCAGGCCGCGCAGGCTGTCGCATGGCCCGGCACCGACCCGGCGGTCGCGCTTCACGCCGCCCTGGTGAACGAGGCCGCCCGCCTGATCGAGACCCGCGCGGTTCAGCGCCGCTCCGACCCCGATCTCGTGATGGTGCGCGGCTTCGGGATGGCACGCTCAAGCGGCGGGCCCTTGCTGCAGTCGGACATTCGCGGCCTGCTCGGGCTCGTGCGGGCGATGCGCCCCCTGCGCGAGGTTGCCCCCGCGCTCTGGTCTCCGACCTCGCTGCTCGACGAGATGGTCAAGAACGGGCGCAGCTTCTTCTGACCGGCGCGGCCTAGCCGAGGGCGATGCCCATCACCACGATCATCAGCCCCAGCACCGACAGCAGCAGGGCGCCGGTGTTCATCGGCACCACCTTCTGCAACTCGGCCCGCAGCTCTTCGTCGCTCAGGCCGGCCTTCCGCGCCTTCAGGATCCGCAGGATGCACCAGACGAGCCCCGCAAGCCCGGCCACCGAAACGCCGGCTCCAATCCAGATCAGCACGTCCATCGGCACGCTCCTTTCGCGGTTCATCCATGGGCAGTGTGCCGCCTAGCGCACCCGCGCCCCGCGCGCAAGCCGCGGGGCGCGCGGTTGGCCCTTGCAGGGTCCTCGCCCCGCCATTAGGAAAAGGGCCCGGCCCAAGCGGAGAGGATGCCATGACCGACGTGAATACCGATGCCAGCTACCGTGTGACCGCTGACGAGCTTCGCCAGTTCATCGAGCGGTTCGAGCGTCTGGAGATCGAGAAGAAAGACCTTGCCGACCAGCAGAAAGAGGTGATGGCCGAGGCCAAGGCGCGGGGCTACGACACCAAGGTCATGCGCAAGGTGATCGCCCTGCGCAAGCGCGACAAGGACGACATCGCCGAGGAAGAGGCGGTGCTCGAGATGTACAAGGAAGCGCTGGGCATGGCCTGACGGCGCGCGTTTCAGCGGCCCCGGCGGGGCCGCTCGAAAAGCTGCACGTCCTGCCCGGCGTCGCCCGCTCCCGACGATCGGGCCGCCCCCCGGTCCTGTGCCCCGACATGCAGACGCGCCGCACCCCCCGGAGCCGGGGCATTGCACAACCGCGCACCGGGCCTTTAGAGTGACGCAAAGGGCACGCGGCCCCTTGTTCCGGGCGCCGCAAGTGATTTGAAGACGTGAATGGTGACGACGCGCTTTGCGAACCTGTTGATCGACACGGCCGACAAGCTGGCCGAGGCCCGCGATGCCGACGCGGCCTGGGAGGCGATCAGCGCGGTGGCCACCCGGCTGCGGGCCAAGTCGGTCAACGCCGGTGTCTTCCTGACCGGCACCGGCTCGATCGCCTGGATGCGCAGCACCATGAACCCCGCCTGGCTCGAGGAATACGCGGGCGACGCGCTGCACGAGGTCGACCCGCTGCTCAAGGCCTCGATGGCGGGCGAGCCGCCGCGCCTCTACGACGTGGAATTCCAGCAAAGGCTCGGCCCCCCGGGAAGCCGCTATCGTCAGCTGCATGGCAGCATGATGGGCTATGGCTACCGCTACATGATCACCCACAGCTGGACGCAGGGCACCGAGAACAAGTGCCTGGTGCTGGGCTGCGAGGATGACCCGACGCACCTGTTCGGCCCCGGCACCGACCGGGCCTTCTCGGCGGTGGCGGCGATGCTGTCCTGCCGGATGGAGCCGCCGGGGGCGGGCACGCCCGATGGCCGGGCCTTCGGCACCTCCTGGCAGCTGCTCGACCCGCGCGAGACCGAAATCCTGTCGCGGCTTGCCCAGGGCATGACCGAGGACGACATCGCCGAACGGGTCGGGCTGAGCGAGGCCGACGTGCTGCGGGTGATCGCCAGCGCGTCGGGCAAGATGCGTGCGGGCTCGCGTGACGAGACGCTGGCGCTGGCGGTGCTGCGGGGGCTGCTGACGCTCTGACCCCGTCGCTCAGGGCGTGATCATCGTCACGCCCGGCACCTGCGGAATGGCCATGATGTCGTCTTCGTAGATATCGGTCAGCTGGTTGATCTTGTCCTCGGTCCAGCCGTCGATGTCGTATTCCTCCTCGACCGCCTCTTCATCGGCATACTTGTCGAGAAAGGCCGAGATCACCCGCCGCTTCTGGATCTCGCTCATCCCCGGATGCTCGCCCATATAGGCGTGGAAGCGTTTCATGCCCGTTTCGGTCATGATCTCGGACAGAAGCGAGAATTCGCCCTCGAAGCCCACGGTCGCGTCGAGCGCCGCCATCTCGCGCACCACCTCGCCCCAGATCAGCGGCGTATCCTCGTTGCACCAGACGGTGATCGGAATGTCCGGCACCTGCGCCCGGATCCGCTCGAACAGCTCCGACCAGCGGAAACTGAACGGGTCATAGCCCCGGAACACGTCGTCGATCGTGTTGAAATTGGTCATCGCCAGCAGCGCCGGCATGAAGGTCGCCGGGTTGCGCACGGCAAAGAACAGCTCGACCTCGTCGTCGGGAAAGATCTTCCGCATCGCCTCGAGCCGGGCACAGGCGGCGGGGTAGAACATCCGCTTCACCGCCATCTTGTGCGTGCCGAAGAAGCTGTCATTCGACAGGATCACCCGCTCGGCCTCCTCCTCGCCGGGCAGCACCGCGTCGAGGATCACGTCGCGCGCCTCGGGGCTCACCCCGTTCTGCGTGGCGGCGTTGACGATGTCGCGCAGAAGGATGCGGTAATCGTCCGGCTTCGGCACGATGGTGCCCCGCGCCGCCAGCATCCCGGCATTGTCGACAAGGCAGGTGATCAGCCTGTCCTCGTCGGTCACATGGGCGCCTGCGTGAAGAACGACCTGCATGAAATATCCTGTCCCGGCTTTGTGATCGGTCGCCAATATAGAGGGTTTTGCAAGCAGTTAAACAGCTTTCGACCCCTCGGCCGCGAGGTGTTGCGCGGGGGAGTGTCGCGGGCAGGGCAGGGCGCTCAGCCGCCGCCCGACCGCTCCGCCGCCTGCCGGGTCAGCCCGGCCTCCTGGTAGTCCTGCAGCAGCTTGCGCTTGGTCTCGGTCAGCGCGGCATCGTCGAGATCCGACCGGTTGAGGCGCAACAGCTCCTCCGCCGCGCCCGCGGGCTGCATGTTGTACGACTTGAAGGGCACAAGGTCGTCGGCCGCAACGCCCAGCTCCCGCAGGATGGCGCCCAGCGGCCCCTGCGGCTCGCCCGATAACTCTTCGATGGGCCGGGCCATCACCCGGGCCCGGCCCCCGAGCCGCGCCCGCACCGCCGCGACCACCGCGTCAAGCTGCGCGCCTTCGGCCAGCCGCGCCCGGTAGGTCTCGAAATCCTCGGTGATCCGCATCGACCGCAGGTTCTGCCAGTAGACGCTGCGCTGCCAGTCTTCGGCGGCCCGCGTGGTGAAACAGAAGGTGATCTCCGCCGCCTCGCCGAAATGCCCGATCAGCACATCCGCCAGCCGTTCCATGAAATCCGGCGTGTCGGCATAGCCCCAGTTCTCGCGCCGCCCCGGGATCCAGCCCAGCAGCTTTTCCGAGCTGATCAGCAGCGGCCGCGCATCGGCGGGGTCGAGCGGCGCCACCGCCTCGGCAAACCCCGACGCGTAATTCCGCAGCCGCCGCGGCGCCGGCTGTGCGGTGTGCCGCCGCGCGGCGGTGATCGCCTTGGGGAAGTCGTTCGCCTGCAGCACGCGCACCCGGTCGGCCAGAACCGCGGCATTGCGATCCAGCCCGTATTGCACGCTGGTGGTGCCGGTCTTGTGAAATCCGGGATGGACGAGTATCCGCATCCGTTGCCTGCCCCTGCGATCGGTTCGCGCCAGCTTAGCCCCGCCGCACCCGGAATGTGAAGCAGGCCGCCCGCCGACGCTCATTCGCAGTTGCATCCGCGCCAGAGCTTTGGCATTAGGGCGAAGCAGCCCGGCCGCCCCGCGCCCGGACGCACGAGGCTCGACCGCAGCCTCAGCCCCTATAGCTCAGCTGGTAGAGCAACTGATTTGTAATCAGTAGGTCGGCGGTTCGAATCCGTCTGGGGGCACCATTAACCCACTGTTCAAAAGGCATTTTTAGGGAAACGGGCTTTTCGTGCGTCCGAGCGTCCGAACCGTCCGAATTCGGACGCTGTTTCTGGCAGCTATCACAACGGCGATGACCTGGCCCCGTCGAGGGGAAGCCGCAACCGCAGCCAAGGCAGATGCGCACGCTCAGATGACGTTCGCGTTCCAGCCGATTGGCCTTGGCACATGCCACGTCGTAGTGGCTGGCCTTGGCTATCGGACGATCCCCGTCGTAAACCGCCCAGCTGCAGCCGGCGCCGCGGATTTCCATCACCGTGCTCCCGGGTTCGACAGCCGGATCACTTCTTGGCGCAGATATTGCAGTTCGTCATCAATGGCCTTGGCCGCTTCTTCCAGATCGCGCTTGGCATCGGTCGAGCTAGCGATAGGTTCCAGGCTGGCTAGATGGGCGACGATTGTTTGAATGGGTGTCACGCTTTCTTCCTTTCTTTCGATCCTGGCCGACGGATCGCGCTGACGGCGCGGGCGGCGGTGTAGAAGTTCGCCGGCATGTAGGTGGCCGCCAGCACCGGGTTATCAGCGACGGTATTGCCCAGCAGGTCGCCCACATCCTCGTGGCTCGCGCCGCCGATCCGCGCCCAGGTGCTGGCCGAGCGGCGCAGGTCGCGGAACTGCAGTACCTGGCCTGCCGCCAGCAGCGACGGGCACGCCTTGGCCGCCCTGGCGCGCAGGTCGCTCCACCGGTGCTGGAACAGATCGAGGTCATAGGCCCGGCCGACACGCTCATCGACCAGCAGCGGATCATCGGCGCCCCTGCGCAGGTCGGCCATGCGCTGGACCCATGCCACGGCCTCGTCATGCAGCGGCACGGTGCCGTCCTTGTCATTCTTCGAGCGTTTGAAATCCCAGACCCAAACCTTGCGGGGGAAATCTTCATCCTCGCTCGGCAGCACCATCGACACCTGCACAAACTCGCACACGCGCGCCGCCAAGATATCCGTCTGGCGCTGGCCCTGCAGGAAAGACAGCGCCACGGCCGCGCCGAGCGAGGGCATACCCAGATCCTCGGCCGCGGCCAGGAGCGCGTCGAATTCCTCCCAGCTGGCATAGCGGGAGCGGGGTTTTGCCTTCTCGCGTTCCAGACCGATGCAGGGGTTCGAGCCCTTGGGACGCCAGCGAAGGCGTTCGGCCAGCTTGAACAACATCGACATCATGACGGTCATCTTGGTGGCGTAGTTGGCGCCCGAGCTGTCGGCCAGCGTGTCATGCCACGCCTGCATCACGTCGCTGTCAAAATCGCTGACCTTGTATCCGCCCCACTTCTTGCTGATCGCATTCAGCAGGGTCTTATAGCCGCGCTTGGTGCCCGCCGCCCGCTTCTGATACCACTTGTGATCGCGATAGGTTTCGATGAGCGCGTCGATGGTGCGCGCCGTCTGTTGCCGGGCCTTGGTGGTTTCGCCGTTCAGCGCCCGGCGCACCGCCCTGTTCTGGGCCTCGGCCTCGCGGATCGACCAGGCCGGCCGGTCGGCATCGAGGTTGACGGCTTCCAGCCCGAGCTTCTTTTCGGCGCCCGTGGGTTCCCACCACACGCGCCAGGTGCCATCGCTGCGCTCGCGCTGGCGGAGGCCCTTGACCTTTTCGCGGATGGGTTTCGGCATCAGAGCGTTCCTCTAGAAAAAATGTCCACGTTGGGCGCGCAAGATCGCCAATTTGCACACGTCGGAAAACGTGTCGATTTCGTTCACTCCGTGCAGATCGTCTCGCATGTCGGAAAGAACCTGTCGCTGAATGAGGGTGAGGTTCGCGCTTTCCAGTGCAGCTTCAAGCGCCTCAATGGCATCTGAAATTGAGTGAAAAGCCGGGTGCGTCATACCGACCCTTTTGCCAGTTCTTGCGCGCCGCAAATGTCACACGTTTCGCCTGGCTGCAGATGGCACTCGCCGCATGGCTCTTTCCGGTTCGGTCGGTTTTGACACCCACACATTTCGTTTGACCCGCCGCAGGGGCAGGCCTCTCCGCGCCTCTGTTCTTCGCGGATAATTTCAAGCAGATGCGCGCGGTTCCTCATAATCCAGGTGCCCTCTGATCAATCGTCGGCCAGCGTGATCGCGAGGGCATTGCAGAAATCTCTGACGGCCTCCCGGTCGCTGCCGTGCAGATGGTCTGCAATCTCGGTATCCGACGGCCCGGCCTCGGCGATGGCCACCAGGGCATAGGCAAGTTCTTCTTCGTCATTCGCCAGCTCGGCGCCGATTTGGCCACCGGTTACGGAGTGGTTAAGGTGGATCACTGTTCGCTCCTTCTCAAGAAAAGTGGTCTTCCGCGAACCCTCGCCAGTCGAGGTCGCATTCGCATTCCCAGCGGCCACCCATCCATGTCGGCACCGTGTGGCACTGCGGGCATTCGGGCTCGTGGATGGTGACTATCGTTCCGGGCGGGAAGGTTGTTGCGCTCAGCATCAGGGCATCTTCGAGCCCGACCGGACCAGCTCCATCCTTGTCGCCCTCGGCCGATCCGATCCAGCGCGGTTCGTGCTGGTCGCACGTTTCGCCGGCATAGACGTTCGGCGCCTGCACGACGCGCATCGTCTCGCGCGTCTTGTAGGGCAGGGCCATCCCGCTCACTCCACCAGCCAGAAGCCGCACGCCTCGCAGGCCGCGCGGGCGTGGTTCTTGCGGCCGGCGATCCTGACGCGCAGCGTGCGGGTGCCCTTGGGGCTGCAGCTGCACCGTGCTCGGCCGCGTGTCAGGCCGCGCGCGATCAGCTTGGCCTTGGCCTTCATCACCAGCGGGAGCTTGGTCATGTAATCGTCGGCCAGGGTGGCGTCGGTGTCGGTCATACGCGATCCTCCAGGAACCGGATCAGGGCGCCGTGCAGCTGGCCGGCGGACCCGGTATCGCTTTCGGTCAGCTCGATCAGAATGCGCAGCCCGTCGGCCAGGATCGTCGCGGTGTCTCCCGAGCCAACATTGTCATGCGGCGTAATGCTTCCTTCGCGCACCGCCTCGATCATGTCCCCAGCTGCACCTTGCGCTTGTGATGCGGCTGCCAGCAATTTAGCGATGGTTTCGTCCATCACGCCCCCTTCCTTTCCACTCTTGGAATATTGCTGCGCCCTTCATAGACGGGGAGCCAGCGGCCCTTGTGTTCGACCGCCGCGAAGATCGGCGACAGCACCGTAGCTTCAATGCGTTGCCGGTCGTATTCCGCTTTAGCGGCTTGAGCTGCACCGTGAATGCTGATGAAGCCGCACATCAGCCGCGCCTCGCTTCCGCCAGCAGCACGACGTTGGCGCCCATGCCGGCCGTGTCCGGCAGATGGGGCTTTGGCCGCCCCATGCCGTCGACCCACGCCTGCACTTCCGTGCGGCGCCATTTCAGCGGCCGCCGCGACGTAGGTAGCGGCATCGGAAAGCCTTCCTCGTCTTCAAGGCGATGGCGGTTCATCAGAAACGCATCGGCAGAATAAAACCCGACCATGCGTGCGACCTCGGGGGCCTGAATGAAAACCGTCATTCCGACCACCGATCTTGCATTTGTGCCCAGTTGCGGATCGAAACGTCGAATTCCGTGTCGTAACTTTGCGGATCGTGCTGGGTGTCGTCCATCGCCCCAAAAACAGATGCGACGGCGTAGACCCCCACCATGAAAACGACAAACAGCCCCGCCAAAATGCCAGTAGCTACCATGCTCTAGACCTCGTTGCCCCCGCCGTGCCGTTCGCTGGCGGGGGTCGGAGTGGTGGCTGGGGCGGGCGGCGAGCAGATCGGTGCGCCCGAACGGCCCCGTCGGAAACTAAATTCGGGGCGGCGGTGGCGGCCCGAACCCGGCGCGCATTGCCCGGGTAAGGTCGCGCGTCATGCGAGCGGAATTCACGATCTGCACACCGAGCGGGACGGTCGGCCCCGTCTCGGGTATGTCGGCTGCGCCGGCTTCGAGCTGCCGCGCCCATGTCTCCATGCAATCAAGCGCATAGTTAAACCCCCGCAGTTCGTCGGCCGTCATGGTGCGCAGCGTGATGTCCTGCCCGTCGCTCATGCCGGCGCCCGGTCGCAGTGAATGAAACTCACGTTGTCCAGATCGGTGCAGTCGCTGATCAAGTCCATCGCCGCGCGCCGCTGGCGCAGCTCGAAGCAGACCTGCGGGGCGGTCAGCAGCATCAAGCATGCCTCTGTGTGGGACAGCTCGATACCCTTCTGGGCCTTCTCGGCGATGGCCGTTATTTGATCCAGAGTTTCATCCGTGATCTTGCCCGCCCGCGTGTGCGGGATCGAGAAGGGCGATTGGTTTCTTGCCTGTGTCACCTGTCTAAACTCCTGTTGCCTGTACTGGCACAAGAGTTATGGGTGCGCGGTGCGCACTGTCAACTAAAAATTTTAGTTTTACTAACCAATGAGGTTAGTTTGAGCTGTTCTTCTTGTAGAATTTCTTTTCGGCAAGCCAATACGCCGGTCGCTCCGGAAGCCACGCCATGAGGAAAAATTGCATAATAAACAAAAACATAAGCGTGCCGGAGTATCCGAGCATTCGAGCAAGCCATTCCCAGGCTAAAAACAGAAGAAACGGTGATGCAAAGGCAAATACCCTCACGACGTTTTGTGTGCGAGTATAGATCGCCTCAAGCTCAAGCTGTTCTTTGTGCGTTCGTGGAGGGGTCAGTTCGTCCGCCATGACGCAATCACCTTTCCGCGGATCACGACATTATTGCCATCAACCACATGGGTTCGGCCACCGCTAACGGTCGCGCTCACGGCAATCAAAACGGGTGGTTCAAAAAGCCGCAACACTGTTTCCACTGATCCCGATTTCCAGTTGTAAAGTTGTGCGATTACCATGTCCCCGGCCCGGCATCTTTCGCTCTGATGGGTATCAACCAGGATGAGATCACCGCGCCGGTAACCTTCCAGCATCAGGGCATCCGTTCGCACGGTCCAGATGTCAACTCCTGGCTTGTCGCCCCCTAGAAGTGCGGCAATTTTGCGGGCATTATCTGCTGCCGACCCATCAGAAACAAATGGTGCGGCATCGCTTTCCGAAAAACCGGGTGTGAGCCTTTGAGCCTCGGCAGGCTCACTCACCCCGGCGCGCTTCAGCACCTCTTCGAGGGGAACCTGCAGCACCTTGGCAAACGCGCGAGCCCAATCCAGCGACATACGCTGGTCTCCTGAGTAAATGTGAGAGACATTGGAGCGTGTCCGCCCCATTTCCCGCGCAATATCCTCGGCGGTGACGCCAACCTCTTTTTGACGTTTTTTGAACCACTTGTCATCCACCGTTCGCCAAGTAAGCACCACGCACTCACAAATCACGTCAGTTTAACTGAAAATTTTAGTTGCAACATCTAGGGCTCAACGCTATCGGTTGTGTCATGAGTACGCACCTAACACCAATTGAAGTGGTTGAATGCCTTGTTGCCCCGATTGGGGAGTTGGGCAAAATCGCGGGGCTGAATGACAAGGCGCCCTATAACTGGCGTCGCGAAAGTCAGTACCGTGCGGCCGGCGACATTCCGCATCACGCGATGCGCCGCATTCACGCCCATGCGGCGGCCAGAAAAATCCCGCTGACAGCAGACCATCTGCTTTGGGGTGCGGACTGGAAAGAAATCGACAAGCTGGTCGAGGGCATGGGGAAGACCATGCCGCAGCATCTGCGCGACCGCCTGAAACCCGCCTTGCAGACGCCCGGCAAGGTCGACGGGATGGCGGCCGAGTGATGGGCGGGCGGAGCCAAACCTCCCTGCCGGAGCCGGCTCGCCCTGTTTCCGCGCGCGTTGTCCCCAATGGGCGCGCGCTTGCCTGTGCGCAACCTGTGCGCGTACGGAAGTTTGGCGCGGGGCGGCTCACCTGCCCCGTCCCGCGCCATTCAAATATCGAGCATGTCACCCCGTCCTCAGCAGGCAGCATCCCGGGGTGGCAGTGGGGCGGGCCGTCGGAGTTTCCCGAGTTTCATCGGCGGCCCGCATCCCCCGAGGTTTCGGAGGTGGCCCGTGTCCTATGACCCGGTTGTCAGCGTCAAGCTCGCGGCCTTCCAGGTCGCGCTGCAAGCGAAGGTCAATGACCTGCCGCAGACCGACGTTGACGAGCTGCGCATGGTGGCCGAGCGCAACCTCGAAGATGGCAACGACCCGCTGCGCCGCGCCGTTCTTGGGTTCGTCACCCAGTACGAGCTGCACCACCACGACGCCGAACAGCTGAAAAAGCTGGGCCAGCGCCTCGAAGATTTCATCGAAAAGTCAAACGTCCCGGTGCCCCCGGGCCAGGACAGGAAAGACGTGCATGGCTGACATCGAAGTAAGCTGGGATGCGCTTATGACGCCGACCGATCACGCGCTGGCGCACGCGCTGAGCATCCACCTGTTGAGCATTGCGCCCGAGGAAGGCTGGGAAACGGTTCTGCGCGACACGATGGAAAAATGTGTGACCGAACCGCGCAACATCATCCACCCCCATGCGCTGGCGCTGCGAAAGGCGGCCGACAGGATACTGAAAACGACGCCGGGCAGTGGCCCCCATCTGCGCGTTACACATGACGCCCGCCAGCAACTCATCACCTTTCACAAGTGGCGCATGGGGCTGTCGCTCGAACGCCGCAGCACCATCCACCAAGAGAAAATTGCAGCGGACAGCTGACGACATGCCCCGCCAAACCTACAGCCTGGAAGAAATCAAGCACATGCTCAACGACCGGGTTGAGGACGTGGCGGAGCATTACGCGCCCCCGCGCGGCGGCTGGTACAAGGCGCAGGGGCGTTACTTCACCTTGAACCCCGGCCGCGCGGATCGCACCGTCGGCAGCTTCTGCGTTCACCTGGCCGGCGCCAAGCGTGGCCGATGGAACGATTACGCTATTCGTGAGGGTGGCGACCTCATCGACCTGATCGAGCTTAGCCTTGGCTGCACCCGTCGCGAGGCGTTGGCCGAGGCTCGCCGATTTCTGGGCCTGTCTACCCAAAACCCGGAAACCGAGGCGCAGCGAAAGGAACGCCAGCGCCGGCTGGACGTGCAGCGCCGGCAACGCGAGAGCGACGAGCGCGAGAAACAGGCCCGGAAATCGAAGGCCGCGCTGGCCATCTGGCTCAGTGGGCAAGAGCATCTGCGGGGCACGCCCGTCGACTACTACCTGAAAGGCCGCGGCATCGACTTGACCCGCTTGGGCCGTCAACCCGGCGCCCTGCGCTATCTGCCCGAGTGCAGCTACTACGACGAAGACCCGGAAACCGGGGAAGTGATCGAGGCGAAGCTGCCCGCGATGGCGGCGATCATCAGCAACGCTAAGGGCCAGCAGGTTGCGCTGCATCGCACCTATCTGGGCCTTGACGCGGCGGGGCAGTGGGCAAAGGCCGGCGTGCGCCAGCCCAAGAAGGTGCTGGGCCAGTATGGTGGCGCGGCCGTGAACCTTTGGCGCGGGATCGGCCCGCGCGGCGGTAAGCCCGCCAGCCTGCCCCAGTGCCCGAAGAATACCCACGTATTCGTCACCGAGGGGATCGAGGACGCGCTGTCGATGGTGCTGTTGAACCCCGAGGCGCGCGTGCTGGCGGCCGTCAGTCTGGGGAACCTGGCCCAGCTGCAGCTGCCTGAGAATGTCGCGCGCATCACGCTGGTCGCCGACCTCGATGAAAACGAGGACGCCCGCAAGGCGCTGCATCGCGCCATTGCCGCCCACCGCGCCAAGGGCCGGGACGTGCGCCTTTGGCAAAACTCGTTCGGCGGAAAGGATCTGAACGACGCGCTGAAACTGGCGCTGGTGAAAAAGGACGAGGACGAAGTCGGCAAGGAGGATGAAGACGCATGATCTTCAAGCACACATCATCGGAACCCGGTCTTTGGCGCGGCTGGCTGAAAAACGGCCAAAGCGTCGAAATCAGCACCTCGAAGCACGGCTGGGATTTTGGCGGCGGGGTCCATGTCCACTCGAACGACGAGGACAGGGGCGACAGGATGCTGTTCCTGAAGTTCTGGCGCCTGACCGTTGTTCTTCCGCTTGGCGTTATCGACCATCCCTGGCCGGCAATGGACGGTCCACAATGGTCTGCCTATGCGTCCAAGGAGTTTGGCCTGACGTTCCATTGGGGGTTGCGGCGCAAGTCGTTCGATTGGCCGTGGGACTGGCACACGCTGGCCTATGAAATGCAGCTACCCAAGCACGAAAAGCAAATTGGCCCAGACGATGAGGGCGCTTGGGTCGATGTCTTCAATCGCGAGGCCGAGCCCTACAAAGAGCATCACCCGTACACCTACACGTTGAAAAACGGAACGGTGCAAGAGCGGGTTGCCACGGTTTCAAAGCGCCGCCACGTCCTCACATGGCGAGCGTTCAAGTCTCTTGGCTGGCCTTTCTGGATCAAGGAAAGCATCGACGTCGAGTTTGACGGCGAGGTGGGCGAGCGCACGGGCTCATGGAAGGGCGGCACCATCGGTTGTGGGTATGATCTGCGCCCCGGCGAAACCATGCTCGACGCGTTGCGCCGAATGGAGGGGGAGCGGATTTTCCGATGACTGATGATCTGCCCCACGCCTCGACCTTGCAGGTAATGAACTGCACGCAGGATTGCCCCTGTCAGTCGGTGCATGTCTGGTTCTACGACGACGATGGAGAGCCATACGCCGCCGCCTGCTTGCTCCCCCACGTTGCGCGCAAGATCGCCCGCGACATGTCCGACGCAGCCGACCTGGCTGAGGCGGTGGCGTTGAAAAATGAGGGGCGGTTGTCATGAACTTCCGCGTCGAAGCCAGCCCCGCCTCGGGCGACTGGGTGCTGTTCTTCGGCGCCGACAGCTACCTCACCTATGACCATCTGGGTACGATCTGCAGCTTGCTCTGCGACCCAGTTGACTACGCCGATCGGTGGGAAGCCCAGAACATCGCCCGCAAGGCTGGTGCCATGACCAGGTTGCGAATGAACCGATCCTATTTCGGGACAGCCAACAGCGACCTTCGCAAATCTTACCTGGAACACCTGGCCATCGAGGCCAATCGGATTGTCGCAAACGCGGCATGACGCCGGACGCAAGAGCCGGGATTGAGGGACAGGCGAGGCAAAAATGACAGACCTGAACAGGCCGACGGAAGCGGAGCTGGCCGACCAGCTCGCCAATGCGCCAGAGGCGCCCGGCGCCGAGAATGGCGACGATGGCGGAGGGCAGGGCCGCCGGCGCCGGGAAATCTTCGACGATTGCCCAGTTACCCCCTTGGGCGTGAATGGCGACTTTGCCTATTTCCTCGATGTGAATGGGCAGATGCGACGCTCGAAGGAAATCAAGGTGCAGTTTCTGCAGAGCATCTTTGGCCACCAGATCAACAAGCTTCGCTGGAATTTTCCGATCTGGATCAACACGGCCGAGAAGGGCGACCCGGCCGTTTGGGACCGCGATCCGAAGAAGATCGACCATGCCTTTGCGTCGATGGTGCTATGGGAGGCCGCGAGCGAATGCGGCGTATTCAACCCCGACAACAGCGTTCGCGGCGTTGGTGCATGGGCCGACGACGACGGGGCCTTAGTGTACCACATGGGCGACAAGGTGCTGCACCAGGGCGAGTTGCGCGCGCCTGGGCGGATCGACGGCCGCATCTATCCGGCCGCCTCGCCCATCCCGCACCCTGCTATGGGCGACAGTTTCGCCGATCCTGCCCCGCCCATTCGGGAAGCCTTGGAAAGCTGGAACTGGACCCAGCCGGCGCTGCATACGCAGGCGGCGCTTGGTTTGCTGGGCGTGCAGATGCTGGGCGGCGCTCTCGACTGGCGCCCGGTGTTCTGGTTGCTGGCGCCGGCCGCGTCGGGCAAGTCGGAGTTTCAGAAGCTCTTGCGCTACCTGCACGGCGACGACGGCCTTGTACAATCGACGGACGCCACGAAAAGCGGGATCACAAGCCAGCTCGGACATTCCAGCCGCCCCGTTGCCGTTGACGAGCTCGAACCCGGCGACGAGCGCAGCACCAAGGAACGCGACATCATCATGTTGGCCCGTGTCGCCGCCAGTGGTGGCCAATGGTTCAGGGGTAGCGCGGATCAAAGCGGCGTCGGCGGGAAGGTGTATAGCGCGTTCCTGTTTTCCTCGATACTCATTCCCGGCGTCATGAAATCGCAGGACGTGCAGCGCCTCATTCGCTTGGAAATGAACCCGTTGCAGAAGGGCGCCAAGGGTCTGGGGCTCGACCCCCGCACATGGCGCGCCCGTGGCGCCCGTCTTAAAGCCTTGCTTATCCGAAGGTGGCCCGGCTGGCCCGAGCGGCTGGCCCAGTGGCGCCACAGCTTGGAGGCCGCCGGCGTCACCGGCCGCGATGCGGACAACTGGGCAACTGTCATGGCAATGGCCGACATGGCCGAGGCCGACGACGTGGCGCCCGAGGATGCCCGCGCCAACTGGGCAAAGAAGGTCGCATTCCAAGTGAACGCCGACCGCAGCGACACGACCAACGACGCCGAGGCCATGTTGCTGCGCCTGATGTCGCAGGTGTTCGACCCGTGGCGGAAGGGTCAGCGCTACACGATTGCGCAATGGGTTATGGCCGCGGCAGGTTTGCCGGCCGCGCCGGATGGATTGAAGCAGCAGCTGTATTCGGGCGACGATAAGGGCAATTACGAAAAGCGCGAGCGCCAGAAGATTGCAAACCAGATGCTCGCCAGCGTCGGTTTGCGCGTCTACGACGACAAGCAGCACGGCGCCCGCCTGTTCATCATGAATAAGCCGGTGCAGGGCCTCAGGGAGCTATTCCACGGCTCGGACTGGGCCGATGGCGTTTGGCAGCAGTCGGCAAAGCGTGTGCCCGAAGCGATGCCGTCAGACAGCGCCAACACGTTGGCCGGCATCACATCGCGCGGCGTCTATATGCCGTTGAAATCCATTCCGGGCCTGTTGTCCCTGCCGATGGATCACGCGCGCGAAGACGGCGCCCCGCCACCCTCCGACGATCTGGAAGATTTCAAATGACGCCCGCACCCTGTAACCCACTGGAAATCCGTCTTTCTTCGCGCTTTCCCCGCACCCGGTCTTATGCCATGATTAACGCGGTTCAGGGCCGCGCAGCGACGGGTGCGGGTCACAACGCCACAACAAAACGAACACCCCCTGTTGTGGCCTCTGTTGTGGGCGAAAAACCCACGAAAACAAACACTTATCAAATTCCACAACGCCACAACGCGGAAATGCGCCCCCCTACATGTGCGCGCACGCCCGCGCGCGCGCACGATTATCTATCTATCTATATCCGTTGTGCCGTTGTGGATATATACTATCTATCTGAAATCATTGCCCTTTTGCCCACAACGCAAGCCACAACAGGCCCTGAAATCCGTTGTGGCGCCGTTGTGGCTTGGCCTAACCCTCTGAAAAACAATAAAAAAGGGGGTTTTTATGCCGAAAGCTGACCACCAATGGCAGAAGGAAGCCCGCGAAGCGGCTGAGCGGATCGAGCGGCAGCGCGATATGGGCCATCAGCTGACCTTCCTGCCCGACGAGCGGCCCGAGGGCGTTCCGGGCGAGGCCGAGCAGGTCGACGCGCCCCAGCAGATCGGCCGGCCGAAGGGTGCGAAGAACAAGGGCAGCTCGCAGCTGCGCGAGTGGCTGGCCTCGAAGGGTTGCCGCATGCCCGAGGACGTGGTGGCCGAGGTCGCGGGGCTGCGCAGCCGGGATGACGCCATCACGCTGGCGATGGAGCGCACCGAGCGCATCCTGGCATGGGCTTACGATGGCGCCGCCAAGGTGAAGGGATCACCGGACAAGGCGACACCCACACAGCGGCTGAGCGTGTTCGAGGGGCAATATGCCACGATCCTGCGCGCGGCCGAGGCGATCTTGCCCTATGTCGCCGCCAAGGCGGCCGGCAACGAGGATAGCCGGCCGCCGGTCTTTGTCGTCATGCCCGGCGCCCAGTCAGCGCCCGCCGATCCGGCCGCCAGCGCCCGCAATGTGACGCCGCAACCCGCCCGAAATCCAAACTGGATGATGCCTGCGGACGTGGCGGCAGAAAATGAGCGAAAACAACAGCTTAGCGAAACCGAAAACGGTAATTCGGACGCTGAAAATCGGACGGATGAGGCAAGCGATTGAAAACACTGGCAAAAATACCGTCGTGCCTACTGATTGAAAATCAGTCGGACAGTCGCGCCCTCGCGCCATCGCGGTCGCCCGCGCCGGCGCGCAATTCGCGCGCGACCCCCCGGGGGGGGATGCCCGCCCGGTTCCTACTGCCCCTGGCTCCGACCCCATTGATGAATTTAGGGCAACCGGAGGTTCGGAAATGCGCGTAACACCTGACATGCGGCAATGGGGTCGGGGGAGCGTCTTGACGATGCCCGACACGGGGTCGGGGGCAGCATCGGGTGGCGGCGCGGACTGGGGAAGTCTGAGCGCGAAAGAGGCACTGGCGAGCTTAGACGGCGAGTTTGCCACTGGCAACCCCCTCGATGACCTGCAGGAACCTACATTCCCGGGGCCGTTGGCGATGGAGTTCTACGCCTCCGATGCCGACGTGCATTTCATCCAAGGCCCGGTGGGCAGCGGGAAAACCACGACGCTGATGAAATCGCGCCTTCGCCGGGCCGTGATGATGCCCCGCTCGGTGCTCGACGGGGTGCGGCGCTACAAGGTGCTGTTCATCCGCGAAACCTACCGGCAGCTGTGGTCCACCAGCATTCCAAGCTATCTCGAAGTCTTCCCCAAAGAGCTTGGCACGTGGTCTGGCGGCCGCGGCGATCCTGTCACCCACGTAATCGAGTTCGAGGACGATTACGGAAAGATCGAATTCATCGCCGAGTTCATGGCCTTCGGCGACAACATCATCGCCTCGATGCGGGGCGTTCAAACGACCGACATCGTGATGAACGAAGGCGATACCATGCCCGTCGACGTTCTGACCGTCGGTATCGGCCGGATCGACCGCTGGCCCGGCCGGCAGCACTTCGCGGGCCTGCCGCCGCAGCTGCGCAGCTACGGCCAGGTCGTGGGCGACATGAACGCGCCCGAGGAAGACAACTGGACGCATGACATTTTCCACAACGAGGAAAAGCGCAAGGAGCTGACCGGCGAGCTGACCAAGGCGATGGAACAGGACGAAATGGCGGCCGCCAAACGCGAGGGACGGGAGCCCGGCCAGGTCCGACCGATCATCATCGACTTCACCAACCAGCCGGGTTTCGGTGAGGCAGGATGCGAAAACCTGCAGAACCTTTCCCCAGGCTATTATCCCCGCCAGATCGCCACGATGAAGGCCAGCGGCCGGGGCGATATGGTGCAGCGCCTTGTCTACAACAAGGTCACGAACATGCGGGTCGGGGAACCCGTCTTTTTGCGCGAGTTCAGCCGGCGCCTGCATGTCGCCGAGGCAACCATTCAACCAGATCCTCGCCTTCCGCTTCTGGTCGGGCTCGACCAAGGCTTCAAGGGTGCGGCTGTCGTGGCTCAACTGGCCGATTGGATGCGCTGGCGTATCCTGGGCGAGCTGCACTTCCCGAAAGAACGCCTGATGGCGCATGTGTTCGGCCAGCGCTTGGCCGCCATGATCGAGGACCGCTGGCCCGGGCTTGGCATCGAGGCCGGCTGGGGCGACATGGCCGGCGAGCATGGTTCAAGCACCGCCGCGGAAGAAAACGACACTTGGAACCTGTTGGTCGGTCGCGCGGCGGGGTTCATCATCCGCCCGCAGACCATTGGCACAAACCGCATTCAGCCGAGGCTCGAAGCCGTGCGCGCGGCGTTGGAAGCCCCCATCGAGGCGGGGCAGCCCGGCCTGTTGGTCGACCCCAGCTGCAAATTCCTGATCCGGGGCTTTGAGGCTCGGTACGTCTGGAAAGATGAAACCGATCGCCACGGTGACAAGCGCAAGGTTCCCGAAAAGGAATACACCGAGGCCAACGTCATGGACGCGCTGCAGTACCTGCTTTTGGGTCAGCACCGCGCGGATGGCTTGAGCCCGTACATGGACCGGATGGACGACAAGAGACGTGGCCAGATGGGCCACAATGGCGGGCCGCCCTTGTCGGACAGAAACAGCGGCCTGTCGTTCCGACACGATGTCACTGACCCCTATGGAGGATTACTATGACCAAGACCAAGGCCAAGCCGGCCGGGAAGAAGACGTTTTCCGGGCCGCAACTGAAGCGCTTCGCGAGCATCGCCGCGCAGATCGCCGAGTTCAATCACGAAATCCCGCAGTGGTTCATTCAGCAGCTGAAGGATGATCACGGCATGACCCTCAACGAGAGCCCGAAGGGCAGCGGCCGCTGGGTGGCAACCATCGGTGGCCTGAAAACCCGGCCGCAAAGCACCCGGCAGATGGCCCTGAAAATCTGGGCGAACAAGGCCCGGCGCGCCGTCGCCGCGGCGGAGGGCTGACCACGCATGATCGAGCTTGCCCCCTTCGACAATCTCGCCGGCATGGCCGTCTTGAGCCACCTCGATGTGAATGACCACATTGAGGCCCAGCTTGTGCGCGGCCGTGCGGCGGATCACCTTGACATTTTCTGCGATTGGCGCGGAATACAGGCGCACGCGCTTCTATCGCTCGTGGTCAAGGACGAAAGCCGGGGGGGCAAGCCCTTCGCCGTGTTGGCGGTCTCCCATACCGGGCAGGCTGGCGTGGCACAGGCAGCCTTTCTTTCGCGAAATCATCTCACCTTCCGTCGCGCGCTGGCCAGGGCCGGCACCCGCATCAGAGCTGAAATGCCGGGCTTCTGCGATCAATGGGGCGTGCGTCGCATCGAGGCCCGATGCTGGAAAGATCACCCCACGGCGCCCGCCTTCCTGCGCCACTGCGGTTTTGTCCGCGAAGCCGACATGCCCGGTTTCGGGAATGACGGCCGCACCGTCTTCACTCAATTCGCGTGGATCAACCCCAACCGACAAGGATCGTAAGACCATGTGTATCTTCAAAAAACCGAAAGTGCCCAGCACGCCCATTCTCGCCAACCAGTCAAGCCAGGAGGAAAGCGCGGCGGCCGATGCCGAGGCCCTTCTGCGCCGCCGGCGCGGTGGGGCCGCCAATGCGGTGCTGACCAGCGCGCGCGGCATCCCGTCCACCCGTCAACTGGGAGCACCGGCATGAAACATCAGCCCATCATGGAGCAAGATGAGCGCGCGAAAGCCGCCGTCGACCGGTGGGGCGAGCTGAAATCCGAACGCAGCTCGTCCGAGCGAGACTGGGAAACCATCGCGAAACTGTTCCGGCCACAGCGGGGCGGGTTCGGTCTGTCCGACCCGGCCAGCCGCGAGCTGGTCAAGCCGTTGTCAAGTGCGCCCATCATCGCGCAGGGCAATTTCGCGGCAGGCATCTATGCCGGGATTACCAACCCGGCCACCCGCTGGGGCGGCCTGACGACGCCCGACGAGGATCTGAACAAGTGGCCGCCCTTCGCGGACTGGCTCGACCGCCAGACACGCAAGGTTCACAACAGTTTCAGCCCTTCAATGTCCAGCTTTTACCCGGCCACGTACCAGGCCTATGGCGACCTCGCCTGTTTCGGGAATGCGGCCGGCTACGACGAGCTTGAGCGCGATACCAGGCGGTTCATCGACGTGACCGTCAGCCTGGCCGATGTGGTGGTCGACATCGACTATTTCGGGCGGGTGGTCGAGGCCGTGCGGCGCATGCGGCTGACCGCACGGCAGGCTGCCGGCTTCTTCGGCAAGGATGCCCTGCCCGAGGCGATCCAGAAGCAACTGGAAAAGGGTGGGACCGACAAGCAAGTCTATTACCAGCACGTCCTGAGAAACGACAATTTCGCAGCGGGCGGGCTGGGGCCGCGCGGCAAGCGGTGGTTGTCGCGGCATGTCTGCGAGGAAAAAAACACCCTTCTGCGCGAAAGCGGCTACGACCAAATGCCCTTCTACTACCCCCGCTGGGACGTGGATACCGGCATGACCTATGGCACGGGCGTGGGATACGTGGCACTGGCCAGCGCGCGGACCAATCACAACATGGAAGACGCCACGATCCGAGCCGCGCAATGGGCGGCCGACCCGGCCCGCCTTCTGCCTGACCGGAACGTCGCACCGCTCGAAGGGACATGGCGGCCGGGTGGGGCGATCTATGGCGCCATGCGCAACGGTCAGCAACAGGTGGGCACGCTCGATTTCGTGCGCAACATCGGCCTCACCCAGGAGGAAAAGCGCGCCAAGGTCGAGGAAGTGAAAGAGGCGTTCTACTACTCCGTCATGAGCCTGACCGGCCGCACCGGGATCAGCGACGAAGAAAACGCCGTGATCGAGGAAGCGCGCCTGCGCAACTGGGCGCCGCATGCCGACAGGGTGATGGAGGAATACGCGGCCCGGAAGTTCGAGCGGCGCTACATGATGCTGTTCAAGGCCGGCCAGATCGACCCAGTGCCCGAAGGCACACCGTCGGATGCCAAACTGCAAATCCGCTATCAGAGCGCGGCGGCGCTGGCCCTGCGCGCGAGCGAGGCTACGGCGGTGCGGCGATACATGGCTGACTTGGCGCCCATGATGGAAATCAAGCCCGAGCTGCGGCACCGGATCAGCGCCCACGACTATGCCGAAATCCTGCACGAGGCCAGCCCGACGCTGCCGCAGCGGTTGCTGGTCAGCCGCGAGCAGGCTCAGCAGTCGTATGAAGCAGAGCTGCAAGCCCAGCAGGCCCAGCAGATGGCCGAGCTGGCCAAGACAGGTGGCGCTGGCGCGCGCGACATCGCGCAAGCCGTAACGGCCGGGCAGGGCGGCGGGCAGGAAGGGGGTGGTTGATGATGCTACTCCTGAACCCCGGGGCGGGAAAATCTGAAAGAGCGATCCGCGCACGGAAACCAGCCAACATCATAAAAAACGTGAGGAACGGTGCACCATCCAGCCCAGTTCAGATAAAAACCCATGAGATCTCTCAAGGCACAACCGGTTTCCGCTGTGAGCCCTGGAAGGTGTTCATCGCAAATTCCTTGATAAAAAAGGTAATCTGTAAACATTGCTTCTTCGACATTGCCAATACCAGAAGGGATGATCTCGGCGCTGCGAGCGGCTGTGGCGTCAAAAAGCAAGGCGATAAAGATCAACGAACGCATCCTAAACTCCACTCATTCGTTGAGAAAGTCAGCCTGCATCTGCGCACTGACGTTTCCGAACAAGAACCGACCGGTCATTCCATTGCTGAGCCTTCCGATGGCGGTGCCTGCGACACCAGAAGCATCGCGCGTGGCGATCACTCGTCCCTTGCTGCCGTTGTTGCACGCTACTGGAATTGTGATTGTGGAGACAGCAAGGCTGGTGTTGTAGGTGCCTTCGCAGCTGAGGCCGCTCAACGTCACCATGTCGAACTCGCCGCGCTTCGTCGAAAGGTCCAGCAGGACGCTGCCCTGGGCAGTTTCTCCGTTGCTAAGTTTTCCGACAACAGGGAGGCTTACCACACTGGGACCACAGCTGCTGATTGTGAGCGCAAAGCCGAGCGCGGCGAACGGGATAGAAAATTGTCTCATAAAGGTCTCCGAGGCAGATTAATCTCATTGAAGTTGACACTCGCTACCGCATCTGGCAACCTTTCCGTGCAGATCGGAAATCGGTTTGCCGGGATTTGCACCCCGTCAACCCTGAGGCGCCCGAAAGCCGCGCCACCCATGCGCGGCTTTTTCTATGGTCGGGCGGATGGGGCCACCGCAAGGTGGGCCGCTCCTCAGGGCGGTAGTGCAAACCCTGTTCGTCCGGCCACCCGGGATTTGCACCCCAGTGGTCGGGTTCACTCGATCCTGAGGAGGTGCCAGTCATGAGCGCCGAGATTATCCCATTCGACTTTGAAGAACAGGCCGTGCGTGTCGTGATGCGCGGTGAAGACCCGTGGTTCGTAGCAGCCGATGTCTGCCGCGTTTTGGAAATTCAGAACGCAACTGACGTGGTAAAACGGCTCGATGAGGACGAAGTTACCCTAGATACTATCGAGGGTAATCACCGCCCAACCAACCTCATCAACGAAAGCGGCCTCTACGCCCTCGTCCTGACCAGCCGCAAAGAGCAAGCCAAGCGGTTCCGCAAGTGGATCACCGCCGAAGTTCTGCCGGCGATCCGCCGGCATGGCCGCTACGAGCTTCCGGGCGCTCGCTCGTCCGACGTTGCCGGAGACGGTGATTTTCTCGGCATGACGTTCCGCGAGGCCGAGCTGTGGCTGCAATCCGTGCGCGAGGCGCGGCTGACGCGCGGCCGCCGGGCGGCGATCCGGCTTTGGGATCGCTCGCCGTTGCCCGTGCTGACGGACGGGCCGACGTCGCCCGCGGTAGATCCCGCACAAGGGCGCGCCTGCCTCGCCCATCTTCTCGACCAGGTGGGCGACATGATCGGCAAAGCGCGCGAGGGCAGCGAGCTTGCCGGGCGCGTTCTGGCGGATGACGGTATGCGCGTTCTGCCCGATGGTTTGTTCGTCGCCAATTTCGCCCTGGCGCTTTTCGAGGGCACCGATTGGGGTGCGAGAGCGCACAAGGCGGCGCTGCTGGCGCTTCCTGGCGTGACGCCGGACACCACCGCGCGTTCGCTGAGCGGTGTGGTAACACGGGGCCTCGTGCTGCCGTGGTCCTTGCTCGACGGGGAGGGCGCATGATGCTGGATCAGATCATTTTCGACCGTTCCGAGGATATCGCCGACGCGCTGCATGACCAGGAGGGGCTGGAACGCGCGCTGATCGGATATCTCAACGGAAAGCTGGCAGCCGAGGATGAACATGTCGTCATCGCACTGATCCACGGCCAGCGCGACTGCCGGAACCGTGCCACATCGATTGCCAATGCCATCGCACGTTCCGAAGCAACAGGAGAAGTCCCATGATTTTTCACCGCATTGGCGTCCTGCAGGGCCTGTTCGGCGCATTCCGGGGTAATCCCGGTGCGCGGGCCTCGGCCCACAGCATGGGCCTGCGCATGACCGCCATCATGGCCCGCAACCCGAAATTTGCCGTCGACATCGCCAACCTGGGGGGCGTCTTCGCTGCCCCGCCGGTGCAGCTTGTCAATGGCCAGCCGCACGCACCGACACGCGACCTGTACCAGTGCGGCCGCGACGAGGGCCGGCGCGAGCTGGCCCTGCAAATACTGGCCCTTGGGGGCCTGACCCACGAAGACCTCAATCAGCTAATGGAGGATGACTATGACGATTGAACTGTTTTGGAAGACGCTCGTGCGGGCGCCCGCCGACCCGCCGGGTGGTACGCCCGCTGACCCGCCGGCTGATCCGCCAGCCGATCCGCCCGCTGACCCGCCGGCTGATCCGCCGGCTGATCCGCCGGCTGACCCGCCGGCTGACCCGCCGAAAAGCGACGCAAAGTGGTGGGAAGACAAACGGTTCGACACCGACACCCAGTCGCAGCTGAAAGCGCTTGGTCTGACCGTCGACGATCCCCTCGATGCCGTGAAGTCGCTGGCGGGCATGGAGAAGAACGCCAAGGCGAAACTTGGCAAGGGGGTCAATCAGCTCATGGAAAAGCCCGGCGAGGGGCAGGACGTGGGCGAGTGGTTGCGCCAGAACGGCGAACTGTTCGGCATTCCCGAAGCGCCGGAGAAGTACGACATCAAGCCCCCAGAAGACTGGCCGAAAGAGGCGGAATGGGATACGGATTTCGAGGCTGAGGCCCGGAAGATCGCCCACGAGGAAGGTATCCCCACAAAGGCCCTGCAACGCATGACACAGCTTTATGCCGGCAAGGTGGCCGGTATGCTGAGCGGGGCCGAGAGCGAGCTGCAGAGTGCGACGGCGGCGATGATGGATGACCTCAAGAAGGACTGGGGCGACCAGCTGAACAGCAGGATTTCACTGGCGCAACAGGCGTCGAGCGTCATGGCCGAGCAGATCGGCATGGACGCCACGCAGATGGAAAACCTGCGGTCGGTCCTTTCGGCAAAGACGGGCGATGCCAATACCATCCGGTTCTTCGCAAAGATCGGCGAAATGCTGGGCGAGGATCACGCTGGTGGCTTGAATGCCAAGGGCAGCACCCTTGCCATGACACCGGCTGATGCAAGGTCGGAGATTGAGGCCATGAAGAAGGCCGACAGTGAGTACATGCAGGCTATGAAGCGCAAACAGGAAAACGGCTCCGATGCGGAGTTTGACCGCCTTCATCAGCGCAAACTGCAGCTCACGAAGATTGCCACCAGTTAACTTCACCGAAATAAATTTGCAGATATGCCCCACGAACCCGCATCGTGGGGCATAATTCGTGTCAAGGCTTGACTTTCGCACGAAACTGGGGATCAAATCGCTGTCGACGGGCGACCCCGGTTTCTGGGTCCGTCTGATCCGGGTAAGTCCCGGCGCCAAAGGCCCCGACAAGGCTAGGTGTGGGTCCGGTATCAGGCCGGGCGACCCCTCCGAAATCTCACCACATGCTGATTTTTTGGAAACGGAGGGGCAATAATGTCCTATTCCCAAAAGGTGGAAGACCACCACAAGCTGACTTACAGCGACAACGTGCAATCGGTGGCCCAGCAGCGGAAAAACCGACTGCGCCCGGCCGTCACCATCATGAATGGGCTGACCGGCGAGGCGCATTCCGTTGCCGATCTCCTGGGCAAGAAGAAGTACATTCGCGGTTCGACCTACGACCGGTCCAATCCGCGCAACCGCGCGGATCGCTCGCGCAGGTGGCTGGTACGGCCCGAAGTGATCCATGACGGCGACATCATCGACAAGGCCGACAAGTTCGACATGGCGATGGACCCGACGAGCCACCTGGTTCGCGACAGCGTGATCACCGTCGAGCGCGGCGTCTTCGACACCATTCTGGGGATCGAGGAAACTAACACCGGCTTCAAAATTGCCAATTCCGGCATCATGGGGGTGGCGACCGAAGGCAAGCGCGGCACGTCCACCACGCCGCTGCCGACCGGCAACTTCATCGCTTACAACTACGGTTCGGGCGGAAATGGCCTGTCGCTCGACAAGCTGCGCAAGGTCAAGCTCGACCTAAACCAGGCCGAGTTCGGTATGGAGGACGATGATCCTTTCTATGCCGCCATCACCCCCAAGCAGGTTGACGACTTGATCGGCATTGCCGCCGCCACCAACCAGTCGCTTAACGCCTTCGCTGTCGAGCAGTTGAGGAGCGGAAAACCGACCGAGTTGATGGGCTTTACGTGGATCGCCACCAACCGCTTGCCGACGGACAGCAACGGCTACCGTCTTTGTCCGGTCTGGTCGAAGCGGAATATCGTTTGCGGCTTCTGGCAGGATGTCGAAGGGCAAATCTGGAACGACACCAGCCAGCAGAACCTGCCCTACTACTACACGTCGGTCTTCGTGGATTGCGTGCGTGTCGAAGATGGCGGCGTTCGGGTCATCCGCTGTTCCGAAAGCTGATCCTGACAGGCCGGCAATAGCAGGCCTGCTCTTTTTCCCCAACGAACAAGACAGGAGGGCCGGAAATGGCCGTTGTCGAAGGAAAATCCAACCTCATCCATGACTATCTGGACAGTACCAGCGAACCGCCGTCGCCTGCCGCCCAACAGGGCGAATACCGTGCGCTGACAGGCACCGTCGCCAACGCATCAAGCGACAGCAGCGGTTCCATGTATCACCTGGCCGACGTGCCTTCGGATGCAATCGTTCACGAAGACACGTTCTTCGACGTGGAAAACTGGGGTTTCGCGCAAATTGTGATTGGCACGCGCGAAGACACCGATGCGCTGGTCGATCAGACGCTTGCCACTGAAAACACTGTCACGCCCTTTGCCGTCGGCGATGCAAACCACGGGAAGACGTGGTGGGAGGCACTTGGGATGTCGGAAGACCCCGGCGGCGAGATTGGCATTTACATCCATGCTGAAGCTGGGGCCACGGGCGCCGGCTCGATGCCGTTCCGCATCGTTTCGCTCGATAGCCGCTAACCGCCGCCGGGGCCGCTCCTGTCGCGGCCCCGGGCCTATCTGACCCGAGGGGCCTTCCATGACCGACGCCATTGCCATTGACTACGTGCTGCGGCAGGCGTTCCTGTTCATGGAAGTCACCCCGCCGACGTCGTTTGGCGATGACAGCCCCAAGGCCAACGATGCCGCGGCCGTCTACGACGCGGCGCTCGATACCACGCTCGAAGGATATGACTGGTCATTCGCCCGTCGTGTTGTCAGCCTCGCCGAATACGACCCGAAACCACCCGACATTGCCGATCCCGAGCTGCCCTATACGGTTCAGTTGCCAGATGACTGTCTGGCCTTGCGCAAGGTCTATGTCTCGTCCTGCGTTCGCTGGCGACAGGATCAGCGCATGATCCGGCTGGACACCGAGCCGCCCGTCACCGTCCGCTACACGTTCCGCAACAACAAGGAAAAGTATCTTCCGCGCATGTTTCAGACGGCCATTGCCGGTCAGCTCGCCCTGCTTCTGGCGCCCAAATACGTGACCACGCGTGCCAAGCAAGAGCGCCTGCAGACCGCCGTGGCGGACGCCGTCAGCGCTGCCAAAACGAACGACGCCCACACGGCCAGCTCGACACGCATCGACGGGCGCCCGAATTCTGGCGACTGGGCGACGGAGGCGATCTGGTGACACAATCGCGCCCCTTGCAGAACGCGTTTTCCAGCGCCGAGCTTGACCCGCTCCTTCGCGAACGCACCGACTTCCAGCGGTTTCAGACCGGGCTGGAAAAATCCATCGGCTTTTTGCCTCTGCGCCAAGGCGCCTTTACTCGCGCGCCCGGAACGATCTTTCGCGGCACGACCAAGGACAACAAAAAGGCGCGCCGGCTTCCCTTCCAGTTTGCCCGGAACGACAGCCTGTCACTGGAATTCACCGACGAGCTGATGCGCGTTTGGCGTTATGGCCAACTGGTGATGGATGGCGCGAGCCCTTTCGAGCTTGCCGTGCCGTTTCAGGAAGCCGATCTTGGCGCGCTCGAATGGGTGCAGGATGCTGACCTGACCTATATTGCCGATGGGCAGAGGCCGGTGCAAAAGCTGTCTCGCCTTGCCCTCGATGACTGGGAAATCGGGGCGACGGAATTCGTCAACGGCCCATTTCGCAATCAAAACCTCGACAAGGACGTCACGGTCCAGGTAACGGCGACCGGCGCCGCCGACGAGATCAATGTCGATGACGAAGTGACAATCGCTGCGAATGCCGACATCTTCACCGCCGATGATGTCGGCTCGCTGTTCCTTGTAAAGCCCCTCGACTTTAAGGATGTGCCGGTTTGGGTGGGCCAGAAAAGCACCGCGGCCAACAAATTTTTTCGCTATGACGACAAGATTTACGAAAGCGTTGCCGGAGCCTCAACGGGTTTAACACCGCCCACGCACACCGAGGGCACACAAGCTTATGGCGTCGACGGGATCGAGTGGGCGTTTCGTTCGACGGATACCGGTATCTTGCGGATCGACAGCGTAACCGATGCCCGCAATATCACCGGCACGGTAACGCTGGCCATTCCGAAACCCTGCACCGACGATCCAACCTATCGCTGGGCGCGCGGTGCGTGGTCGCAACGGTTCGGATACCCGTCGCGGCTCGCCCTTCATCGCCGCCGCATGTTCCTGGCCAACACGCCCTCCGAGCCGCGCTTGCTTTGGGGGTCAACCATCGGGCTGTTGACAGATTTTGAACCGAGCGACTTGCCGGATGGCGCCCTCGGTTACGAGATTTCCGGCGATCGCTCTCGCAATGAAATCAGCTGGCTGAAAGCCGGTTTGCGCGGCATCTACATCGGCGGTGCCGGCGAGGTCTATATTGCGTTTTCCAACGACAGCACCAAGGGCCTTGGTCCCACGACCTTCGACACGAACCTTGCATCGAGCGACGGGGCCGCCCCGACAGAACCTATCGTGCCTTACGGGTTCGTCATCTTCATCAGTGCAGACAAGACCCGTCTGTTTGAGATCCGATACGATTTCCAGTCAGATCGCCAGAAACCTGTTGAGCTGTCGCTGCCTTCGCAGCACCTGGGCGCCGCAACCTTCGAGCAGATCGTGTGGCAGTCCGTCCCTGAGCGTCATGGTTGGATCAGGCGTTCCGATGGCACGCTGGCCTGTCTTGCATATGATCCCGAACAGGACGTGCTGGGCATGGCACCCGTGCCGCTGGCGGGTGGTTTCGTGGAGGACATGGACGTGACCGTGAGTGCCGACGGCACCTATGATGTCGTCACGCTCATCGTGCGCCGCGAAATCGACGGGGAGACGGTGCGCTATGTCGAGGAACTGGCCAACAACCGGCCGGCAATGCTGGGGGCTGTACCCGCCACGCATTTCAACCACGCCTATGCCAGCGCCGTTTTCGAGCCTGACCCGGCCGACGACACGTTTTTCGTTCCGCATCTGATTGGCCAGGCGGTCTATGCCTGGACCGATAAAGGGCAATTCGGCCCGCTGACGGTTCAGCCCGGCGGCTATGTCTATCTTCCCGATAGCGTGAGCCGGGCCGTCATCGGATTGGTCGACGGCACACACAGAGCGCGCACCCTGCCATTGCAGGCACAGGGCCGAAATGGCGATACACGCGGCCGTCTCAGACGTCTTGAAGGCGAAACCGGGCTCGGCCTCCACAAGACGGCTGGGGGCACCGTCCGCAGTATCGAAAAGGTATGGGGGCAAGCCGAACAGATCGGTTCCTATCAGGACATCTTCGGGGAGAGCTTCCTTTCAGACGAAGTGAAAGCCGAAACCGGGTTGCGCCGCATAGACGTATCTACCGGGCATGCGGATGAAGTCGCTCTCGAGTTCATCCCCGACGGCCTCAAGCCCATGACCGTCACCGCGATCATTCCAAACATGGACGAGGCAGGCCCGTAATGTGCGTTCCCGCTCTACTCGCAGCAATTCCCGCTTTGGGGGGCGCCGGTGCTACCGCTGCCGGTGCTACCGCTGCGGCAGGTGCGACGACGCTGCAGACCATCGGCACCATCGCGTCGGTTGCCGGAACGCTGGCAACCGGCTTTGCCGCTTACCAGCAAGGAGAGGCGACCGCCGATGCGCTTGAGCGCGAGCGCAACACAAAGGCGATCCTGAATTCCATCGAGGATCAGCGCGTTCGCAAGAAATTCACGCGCCAGATTGCCGCGCAACGTGCTGAGCTGGTTGCTCGCGGTGTCGATCTTTCCAGTCCGTCAGCCGTCTACCTGGGTCAGTCGGCGGCCAAGGAAATGACCTTTGCCTCGCAGTCGGTGCGCCAGACCGGCCTTGCCGAGCGGGCCGAGCTGACGGCGCAAGCACAAGCCGCCCGGTCGCGTGGCCGCATCGGCCTGCTTAAAGGTGGCCTCAGTGCCGCGGGCGGTCTTCTCGACCGCGCCCCCGACCTCTGGCCGGAGCTTTTGGCATGACGCTCACCCTTCCCCAGGCGGGCACCAGCCCGGGCCGCGCACCCCGCACCGTCGAGCAACCCGTCAACACGGCTGGTCAGGAGCTTGGTCAACTTGGTGATGCGCTCTATCGTCTCGGGGCGGAAAAGCTCGACCGCAACAAGAAGCGCGCGCAGGTCGATCTGACCCGCGACATGAACGATCTGCGCCTGCAGGTCGAGGAAATCGGCGACCCGGATCAGGCAGATACCGCTTGGCAACAGGGTGTTAGCAATCTGCGCGCGAAATACCTCGGCAGCGAAAGCGGGCAATCGGAAGTGCTGCACCCCAGCAACGTGCCCGACTTCGAGCTGACCTTCGATCAACTGGCTAACGCCAATACTTTCGCCGTCGGCAAGCGCAATCTCGAACTGCGCATGTCTGAGCGCATGGCGACCTTCGACAGTTACATGTACGAGGCATCGCGCGCAGCCATGAACGCCGACGCCGATACCCGGGCCACGTTGGCGCAGACGGCCGACGACCACATTGCGGGCCTTCTGCAAAACGGGGTCATCAACGCCGAGCAGGCAGAACGCCTTCGCCAGGACGTTCGCGGCGATCTGGACGGAGCTGCAGCATTGCAGGTGCTGAACGACGACCCGGCCGGCTTTCTCGACCGGATGGAGGCCGGCGAGTTTTCCGGTCTGGCGCCCGAGACCCAAGCGCGCATGCGCAACACCGCCACGGACGCCCTGCGCAAAGCGGCCGAGAAGGCACAGAAAGACGCGGACAAGGCCGCCGAGGAACATCGGGATCGCATTGTCGATAACCTCGACAGGATTTCGAGCCTCGACAACACCGAACGTCTCGATCCGACCGACCGCGCCCTTCTGGACGATCCGGGCATTGCCCAGCTCGCCAAGGACGACGAAGACGTGCAGCTGGCCCTGCGCAAGGCGCAGGCCCGGGTTTCGCTCGATGAAGACGAAACCGTTTATCGCCTCATGAACCCGGCCGCCCTGCAGCGCGCCATCGAGGTTGAGCGCAGCAAGAAGGTTCGGCACCCCTACCAGGAAGAACGCCTGGACGTGCTGGAAGACCTTCTGGCCGACAAGCAGAAGGCGCTTGACACCAATCCGCTGAAGCACATGAAGGACATTGGCCTTGACGTGCCCGAGCTGCCGCTTGACGAGGGGCAGAAGGCGTTCGAGGCAGGGCTTGCCGGCCGCCGGCGCAATTCCGACTGGATGCGGAAAAACGGCTACACCACCCAGCCGGTCATTCTGGACCCTGACGAACGCAAGGCGATCAAGGCGCAGCTGGATGACGAGGCCGATCCGACCCAGCGCCGCATGCTGGTGGAGGGGTTCACCCGCCAGCTGGGACCGGATGCCGAGCGGGTGTTGATGCAAGCGACCGGCGACCGGGTTGTCGCCCATGCGGCCACGCTGATTGGCTGGGGGGCGCCGGCCGATGCGGTCGAAGACATCCTGACCGCTCAGAAGCGCATCAAGGACGGCACCGCCACCCGGCCGAGCGAGGCGAAATTCCGCGAAACTTTCACCGACGTGACGGCCGGCCAGTTTCGCGACCAGCCCGAGCTGGAAGCCCGGATCATGGCCACGGCAGAGGCCCTTTACGTGGAAAGCAACCCCATCGCGGACAGCACCAGCGTTGACAGCGGTGAGGCTCGCAAGGCCATCAGTCGCGCCCTGGGCGGCGATGGCGATCAGCTGGGCGGGCTTGCCACGATCAACCCGCCGGGCGCGTTCAATCAGCATGAGGTTCCATTGCCGCCGGGCGTGCGCGGTGATGATGTCAATCAAGCCCTTTTCGACCTTTACGGTTCCGTCTCGGACAAGCGCAGCCGCGACGATCAGGGCCATATCGAAATGGGCGGGTCGGTCATTCCGGGGGATACCTCGCGACTGGCCGCAATTTCACTCAGCGGCGCCGCCCCGGACTTCGGGGGAATGGATGCCGATGTCGTTCTGAGTGACGCGAAGATCGTGCCGATTTGGGTTGGTGGTCGCCCAACTGACCGCTACACCTTTGTACGTCGTGTCGGCGGGCAGGACATTGCCCTGAAAGACGAAAACGGCCAGCGGTACGAATTCAGCTTGCGCAAGCTTGTGCAGGGGAGGCGGCCGTGACCGATCTGACCTTGCCAGAAACCGACGAAAGCAAGAAGCAGCCGGATGCCGGCCCGCCCACGGAAGTGAACGGCATGACGGCGACGACGGAAGTGCCGAGCCAAGCAGAACGCTTCGCCGCAATGTGGCGTATGGGCACGCTGGAAGACGATGGCTGGGGCTATACCCGAAGGCTTGAAGCGCAGGCGCAGAATGACATTTACGATGCCCTGCCGCCCGAGGCGAAAGCCCGGATGGATGAGGAATTCAACCGGCTTCACGGGACCGCCGGCGTCAACCTCGACCGGCACGCGCTCTACCGCGAAAAGCTCCTGCAGGAAGTCCGCGCCATCAAGGAACTTGGCCCGGCCGGTGATCCGGCGCTGGCCAAGATGCCGGCAAGCGAAGACGAGTTTCAGGCGCAGATCACGGCCGAGCGCAAAGACCAGTACCGCGAAGCAAGCGACCTGATTGCCATCGACGGCCCCGGCGTAGGCGGCTTTCTTGGCGGCCTGTCCCGCGATCTGGTCGACCCGATCAACCTTGCCCTGGCCCCCGTGGGCGTGCAGGGCGGTATCCTGCGCACCTTCGTGGCCGAAACCGTGCTGGGCGGGGTCGCGGCGGGGCTCAACCTGCCGCGTGAATACGCTGTTGCTGACGAGCTGGACCTGCCAAAGCCCGACGCGCTGTCTCGTATTGGCACCGAGGCGCTGGCCAGCGGTGTGTTGGGCGCCGGCTTCCTTGCCATCGTGCGCGGAGCGCAAGCCTACAAGGTGCGCCAGCGCGTGCGGAAGGCTGGCAAGCCGGAGGGCATGCCACAGGCCATGCATGAAGACGCGGTCGCCGAGGCCGAAACCATCCTGCGCGACGAGCTGGACGCCGACGGCACCCGCGAGGGCCAGCGCCGCGCTGGCGAGCAGGACACGCCCACGGTGCCGGATTTTGATTTTTCGCTGACCGGCAACGCCAGCCCGCGCACAAACCGGGCCGGCTACATTTTCGGGCGCCTTCTTGAGCGGGGCCTGTCGCCCCATATCGCGGCCGGTTGGCTCGGCAATGCAATGGTCGAGAGCGGCACCGCATTGAACCCCCGCGCCGTGGGCGACGGTGGCAACGCCTTTGGTCTATGGCAATGGAACGGGCCGCGCCGGCACGCCCTCAATCGTTTTGCCCAGTCGCAGGGCAAAGACCCGGCCGACATCGACACGCAAATCGACTTCCTGTTTCACGAGCTTCACACGTCCGAGGCAAGCGCCTGGGCGCGCATCCGACAGGCGCGGTCGGCCGAGGAAGCCGCCGAGCTGATTTCAACCCTGTTCGAGCGTCCCGGCGTTCCCCACCTCAATCGCCGCATCGGCCATGCCCGTGCCGTGATCGACCAGTACGAGGGCGGCGCCGTGCCGCGCGGGGGTAGTGTGGCGCCGACAGACTATGTGCCGGTGAATACCACCACCCGCGCGGGCTATACCCAGACCGGCCAGGTGCGCACCGCTGCCGGCACGCGCGTCGATGTCGAGTACGAAGTGGTTGACCGCTCCACTCTGCAGCGCGCCAGCGGCGACCTGCAGCCCCGTGACCGCACCCTGGGCAATTCTGACGAGCAGGTGGCCAACATCGCCGCCACGCTCGACCCAGTGCTTCTTATGCCGGCCCCTACCGCCGACCGCGGCGCCCCTATCGTTGGCCCCGACAACATCGTTGAAAGTGGCAACGGCCGGTTCGCCGCCATCGAGCGCGCCTATGAGCGTCACCCTGACCGCGCCGATGCGTACCGCCAGCAGATCGAGGCCGCCGGCTTCGACATACCCGACGAGGTGCGTGATCCTGTGCTGGTCGCACGGCGCACAAGCCAGATGGATGATGACGCCCGGCGCGCTTTCGTGGTCGAGGCACAAGACAGCGGCGTGGCCCGGATGACGGCCGTGGAGCGCGCCCGGGCCGAGGCGGCCATGCTCGATGCCGGCACCCTGTCGCGGCTCGATCCGAGCCTGCCCCTGACCGATCCGGGCAACGGCGATTTCATCCGCGCCGCCCTCGACCGTCTGCCCCGTACCGAACGCAATGCCTTCACCACCCCCGAAGGCCGCTTGAATGCCGACGGCCGCAAGGCGCTGGAACGCGCCCTGTTCGCACGCGCCTATCAGGATGCCGAGCTCCTGCGGCGCTTCACCGAACAGGATGCGGCCGAGCTGCGCAGCCTTCTCGATGCGCTGTTCGAGGCCGCCCCCGGCTGGGCCCGGCTGACGGGCGAGGTGGCCGACGGCCAGGTGAAGCCAGAATTCGACATCACCGGCCATGTCACCGAGGCCATGCGGATCATCGCCACTGCCAGGCGCATGGCCAATGCGGACGGGATCAAAACCGGCCATGTGCTGGCCGAGCTGCTGGACGAGATTGACCTGATCGAAGGGGCCGTGTCGCCGCTGACGCGGGCGCTGGTTGGCATGTTCTGGAAAGACGGTAAGGCCGCCCCGAAAAGCAAGATCGCCGGCTTCCTCGACCGCTACGCCGCCGAGGCGCGCAAGGTCGGACGCACCGATGCCGGCCTGTTCGACCAGGCGCCCACCGTGCCGGACGTGCTGCGCACCCTCGATGCCGAGGGTTTCGCCGATCTGGGCGATGACCTGGGCCGGCCACGCGGCCAGTCGCGCCAGCCGGAGCCAGACGTGCGCGACACCGTGCCTGAAGGCGCCTATGCCGACGGGGCCATGAGCGAGGACGCCATTGAGGCCGCGCGCACAGCCGAGGACGATCTGCGCGAGGCGGTGGCCAAAGATCGCACTCCGCCTAAAGAAGATGTGCGGCAGTTGCTTGCCGAGGCCCGCGAACGACGGGCCGAACGAACAGCGACGGCCGCGCGGCTTGCTGAGGATGACAAGCCGGTTCGCATGCGGGCTGCAAACGGCGCGGCCCTGATTTCACCCGCTGCAGATCGGCCCGGGAAATGGCGTGTCACCACCTTTGGCGAGGACGGGAAGCCATCGGGTCACATAGACGCTGAAACAAAGCTGTCTGCAATTGAGCGCGCGCTTGAGGATGGTTACGCGCCGGAAGCTGCCCCGACGCAAGCGCAAACCGCCCGAGGCCAGTTGCTCGCCGATGGCGATTTCGAGGTTCCGCTGGGCAACGGCGAAACCGTCATGGCAAGCGAAATGCTGGATGATCTGGATGCCGACGACGTGCTCGATACCGTCGTGTCGGCCTGTATTGCCCGGGGAGCGGACGCATGACCGCCCGGGCCAAGTTCCGCGCGCGGCGTGTAGTTCACGCGAAGACGCTGCGCGCGGCGGGACGAAGCCCCTTGTCACAAGCGAAAGAGGCGTCGCAGACAAGGCGGCTTCGTCCCAACCGGGAGGGCGATCATGGCTAACATGCACGACTGTATCGACGCGGCGGTCAACTCGGGCCAGCTCAACGGCGCATCGGCGCAAGCCAAGGCGCAGGCGGCCAAGAACGTCTATACCGAGCTTTACGATCGGTATCGCACCGTGATGCCCGATGCGCAGGCGCAGATGCTCGCCAAGAAAGACCTGGGCGAGGCCACCCGCCGCGCCAAACACAGCCGGTTTCATGCCGTCACCAACCAGCTGCAGACCATGCGCCGCATCCATGCCCTTCTGGCGCAGAGCGACCGGCCGGATTTGCACCTGCAATCCATGGTCGAGTATGTCGAGGGATCGGGCTACACCGGCGAAAGCGTGGCCTCACTGCAGCGCGCGTACATCACCTCGATCAACAGCGGCATTCGCGACTTCCTGAAAGAAACGGGCATTCGCAAACGTGGCGGTAGTCGGGATCCCAAGCTTCTGGATCACGTGATCCGCGAGTTGCATGCCGAGGCGACCGGCAACGCCCAGGCCAAGCAGTTGGCCGACGCGGTGCGCGCCCAACAGCAGCGCATGCGGCGCGAGTTCAACGCGCGCGGCGGCGACATCGGCGAGCTGTCTGATTACGGGATCATGCACACGCACGATCCGATGGCGATGCGGAAGGCCGGCAAGGACGCGTGGCGCCGCAGCCTTCTGAGCGACGACGGCGCGACCTCGCCGCTCGACTGGTCGCGGATCGTCAACAAGCGCACCGGCCGCCCTTTCGCCGCCCAGCCCGGCCAGCGCCTCGCCGGCGGCGATCTGGCCGATGCGCGCGCCATGCTCGATGAAATCTACGGCAACGTCACCTCGATGGGCTGGCAGAACCGCTATCCCAAGATGATGGCGACCGGCAAGGCGCTCTACAACCAGCGCGCAGAGGCCCGCGTGCTGCACTTCAAATCTGGCAGCGACTGGCTGGCCTATAACAAGACGTTCGGCACCGGCGATCCGTTTTCGTCGGCCGTGGGCGGGTTGCACGGGCTGGCGCGCGACGTGGCGCTGATGCGCGTGCTGGGGCCGAACCCAAATGCCGGTTTCGAGTTCGCCGCGCAGACCGCCGAGAAGCGCGCCCAGGAGCTTCATGCGAAAGGCCAGCGGAACCGCAACATTCTTGGCCTCAAGAACGATATCGACAAGCTAACAGAGCGCTCGATCACGCGCACGAAGGCGATGCTGGCGCAGGCTGATGGCACCGCGAACATGCCCGCCAAAGGCTACGAAGCATCTGCCGCTTTCTTCGGCGCAACCCGCCAGTACATTGTTGCGACCAAGCTGGGCTCCGCGCTTGCGTCGTCGGTCACCGACACGGCGACCATGGAGATTGCCGCGCAGACCATCGGCATGGGGGGCGGCCGCATCCTGACCCGGCATGTCGAGCTGATGGCCAGCTCGGCCACCCGCGAGACGGCCGCGCAGATGGGATGGGTGGCCGACACCCTGGCCACCACCGGCGCCGGCGCCGCACGCTATCTCGGCGAAACCTTCTCGCCGGAGGTCACCCGCCGACTGGCCGATTTCACCCTGCGTGCGTCGGGCCTCAACTTCTGGACCGACATGGGCCGAACGGCCTTCAAGATGGAGCTGTCGGGTTACCTGGCCACCAATGCCGGCCGCACGCTGCAGGATGTTGATCCCAAGCTGCGCGCGCTTCTGGAAGGGCGGGGCATCACCGCCGCCGAATGGGACATCCTCCGCGATCCCGCCAGCCTCATGACCGCGCCCAACGGCGCGAGTTTCCTGTCGCCGCAATGGTGGCTGGAACACCAGACCAAGCTGCCCCGCGACCAGGCCGAGGGGTTGGCGATGCGCCTGCAGGCGATCTTCGAGGAACAGCAGGAATTCGCCATCCCCTCGGTGAACCTCGCCGGTCGCGTGGCCTTTCAGGACACCGCGCAGCCCGGCACGTTCTTGGGCGAGCTGGCCCGGTCTGGCGTCATGTTCAAGAGCTTCGCCATGTCGCTCATGATCAACCAGATGCGCCGCTTCTGGGCGCAACCCACACCGCTGGCCCGCGTCGCCTATGCCGTCAAACTCGGCGCCAGTCTCACGCTGATGGGGGCTGTTGCGGTGCAGCTCAAGGAATTGGCCAAGGGACGCGACCCACGGCCGATGGACAACATGAAATTCTGGGCGGCGGCCGGCCTGCAGGGCGGGGGGCTCGGCATCTTCGGCGACTTCTTCGCGGCCGGCACCAACCGGTTCGGCGGCGGCATTCCGGAAACCCTGGCCGGGCCGGTTGCGGGACTGGTGGCTGACATCGCGGTTCCGATTTCCAGCAACGTCAGTCGAGCCGCGCAAGGTGAAGACCTTTTGCTTGGTCGCGACATCGCCAACTTCGTTCGCTTCAACACGCCGGTGGCGTCAAGCCTCTGGTATTTGCGTCGTCCCTTCGATGCCTGGGTAGGCGACCAGCTGCAGCTCTTGCTCGATCCTGAGGCCGACATCGCCTTTCGCCGCGCGACCCGCCGCGCCGAGCAGGATTACGGCACATCGCTTTGGTGGAAGCGCGGCGAGGTGCTGCCCTCGCGTTGGCCCAATTATTCAAACGCACTTGGAGGCGGTCAATGACCACAGAAGCTTATCCCGGCCCCGAGGAATACACCGTCAGCGGCACCGGACCCTATGCCATCAACCACGAGTTCACGCAGAACGCCGTTGCCCCCTTCGTCGTGATCGAGGGCGTCGAAACGGCGTTGGACAGTGATGATTTTTCTCTCAGCGCAGAAAGCGGTGACAGCGGCAACCTGACACTATCCGCAGGTGCGGCGACGACGCATGATGGCCGGACACTGAGGATCTATCGTGAGACGCCAATCGAGCAGGGTTGGAGCGGCGGCAACAGCCGTGAGAGGGGCGTTGAGGTCCAGATGGACCGCACCGTGCAGTCGGTGCAAGAAGCGTTGTATTGGTCACGTCGGTCGCTGCGCACGACCACAGCCCATCGCCCGCTTGATTTGAGTGGAAAAGATGACGTCACATTGCTCTGGAAAGATAATCGCTTCCAATCTGGACCTGCTGCGAGCGATATTGCGAGCGCGCAAGCATTTGCCGCAGCCGCAGCAGTTGCGCGAGATAAGGCCGAACAATGGGCTGAAGAAGACGAAGACGTTGAAGTCGAAACCGATCAGTATTCGGCCAAGCATTGGGCGCGAAAAGCAGAAGCCGCACCGGCATTGCTGACCATAGCGTCGCTGCGAAATCTTATACAATCTATGACGGCGAACGGAACGCTTGGGGCCTCTGACGAATTTACGGTCCTCGACGCGGACGACTTGGATACGCCCAAACGTGTAACACTTGCCACGCTACAAAATACGATCCTCGCCGCGCTTGATCTTGAAGAGTTAATTGACGCTCAAGACGCCGAAACGTCTCTCGGGGTTTCAGACAAGTTCGTATTTCGAGACGCGAGCGAAGGTGCGGCAAGGTCTGTGAACTTCGCGGCTTTGCGCGATGCGCTCATGACCAGCACGAATTTGAAATCCATCATTAATGGCCTGACAGCCGAAACGGTGCTTGGCGTGTCTGACCGCTTCACGTTCCTGGACGCGAGCGATAGCTCCGACCCTAAAACCGTCAACTTCCTCAGTTTGAAAAACGCGATCCTAAGCGATGCATATATGAAGGCGTTCATCGACGGACAAACGCTGGAAAGCTCCTTCGGCGTTTCCGACGTTCTGCTGTTCTTGGACGCCAGCAATGGGAGCGTCACCAGAAAGGCGAACTTTCTCACATTAATCAATTCGGTCATGACTGCGGCAAACGCCAAGATATTGATCGACACGCTCACGCAAGTGTCTGAGCTTGGCGCTGCGGATAAAATGATCGTGCAGGATCAGAGCGATAGCGGGGCGACCCGGTATGTCAATATTCTCGATTTGCACCGCAGCATTGAAGGGATTTCGACAAGCTTTCGAGGGAACGACAACGGGCGGTATTTCAATATCCGATCCGGCCACGACTATGTACACGCTTTGGCGAGCGATGCTGACGGTCGCACCGTTCAGGTGAAACAGGCCCGTGTCGGATCGGATGATACTGCGGTTGTGGACGATGCGCGCCCGCTTAGGCTCTTCATGGGCTACGGTGAGAGCCACATGCAAGACCTTACGACCAATATGGAGGACGGCACTGTTGTCCCTCCGTTCAAAGGCCAGCCGTATCCAAACCACATCTTGACAACCAGCGGCGAGCGTTTCTTCGACACGACCGTTTCGACGGGCGCGGAGTTGACAGGGCTGGAACCTCTGGACGACGGCGACCTGATCGCCAACAAGCAATGCCCGATCAACCTTATTGCTATTGCGACCGAGTACCTTGAACGACGGTACGGCGCAATGAACCTTGAAGGCACGCCGGGCACCGTATGCTTTCGCGTTGCGGAAGGCGGTGAAGCGACAGTCGCCTTCGAAGAGGCAACCAACGCCTACGACAACGTGATCACCGCGGCCGGAGCGATCCAAACACTTGCGTCAGGCTACGGTCGTGACCTTGAGGTGGATGCGGTCTGGGCCTTCCAAGGCACCAACGGCGTCAACGGCGTCGATGAGACCGACAACAACCTGTTTGCCTCGAAGTGGGCTGCGATCAAGACGGCTATGATTGCCGATCTGAAGACGGAAACCGGCCAGTCCGGCGACCCGCTTTGGTTCATGTTCCAGGTTGGCAACAAGGACAGCGGCATATTGGGGAGTGCCGAGGGCATCCCGGAGGAACAGCGGAGCCTCGCGCAAAGCGACAGCAACGTGATCCTGTTCACCAACATGGCCTGTTACCCCGAGAAGGACAATGTTCACCTTGGCAGGCCGGGCAAGATGATGACGGCAGACGCGGCGAGCGTTGCTTACCGAACGGTCAAGCTCGGGGGCACGTTCCAGGCACCGGGGTTTACGGTCACGGCGTCCCGGTCGGGCGATACCGTCACTGTGACGGTCAACTCAACCAGTATCAGGCTGACAGGCGACGATGATATTGAGCTTGTTCAGATCGAAGAGGTTCCGACTTCCGAAATGCCTGCCATTGCCCAGAAAGGCTTCCGTTTCTTCTACAATGGCGTTGAACAAACTATCGACACGGTGTCGGTAGGAACGGAAAGCGGCGGGAATGGCGAGGGCTTGGAATTTACTCTGACCCTCGCGAGCGACCCAGGCTCCGCCGGCACCGAAATCGTGTCGCTCGGGCGGAGTGAAGAGCTGAACGACGGCGACAACTGGTCAGGCTCGCGGCATCCGTTCTACCTTGATACCGGCGTCAAGAGCGTCTGGCGTAACTGGTTTGGATACCAGGACGTGCCCGACACGATCCGCATTCCCCTGCTCAGCTTCGAAGAGACGCTTTAATATGGAAGAGTTCATCAGCAAATTCTGGCATGTCATCGCAGCGGCGGTCGTATCGCTCGGGTGGCTATTCCGCCTCGAGGCAAGAGGTGCACTCAACAGCAGGGACATCAAGCGCGAAGAGGATCGGCGTCGCGAGGAGGTGGCTCGGCTGGAAAAGGGCCGTGCCGAAGACAAGGCGGAGATCACCGGCAAGCTGGACATCATTTCCGAGGATATCAAGCAGCTATTGAGGCAAGGAAGATGACCCAGAACGCACCCTGGCGTGGCGCAGCCCGCCCAGCGTTCACCGTCTTCAGTTTTGTTGGGCTCGTCATCATCAATGCCTTGCTCTTTTTTCGTGAGCAAATTCATCAACTGATCTTCGGCACAGGAGGCTGACATGCTGAAATCCTATGACCACTTCACCCAATGGCCGGAAGATGAATGGCCCTGGGCTAACTTCTCGCCGCGGGAAATGGCGAGCAAGCGCGAGGGCGAGCTGAAGCTCAACACGCGGGCAATGGACATGCTGCAGCAGCTGCGCAATCAGCTCGGCCGGCCGCTCATTGTCGTAAGCGCCTATCGGAGCCCGGAACACAATCGCGCAGTTGGTGGGGCAAAGCACTCAAAGCACATGCTGGGAGAAGCCTTTGACATCAGGATGGACAATCACGATCCCATCCGGTTCGAGGAAGCTGCCCGCGCCGTCGGCTTCCAGGGCTTCGGTTTCTATCCGGCCTCGGGCTTCATGCACATCGACATGGGGCCGCGTCGGGAGTGGGGCACACGTTGGAAGCAAACGGCCACCAATCTGCCCAACGAAAATACACGCAAGCCGCCGGTAAAAGCCGCCACCGGCGCCGTCGCTTCGGCCGCCACGGCCGTGGCCATCGAAAACGTACCGGCCGCAACCCAACTGCTTGGCGATCTGGCGCCCGTCGCCCAGACTGCGGCCGTCTTGGCGATCATCGCCTTTGCGGCATACCTGCTTTGGCGGGGCTGGCATTGATTGCCCAGCTCGCCAGCGCCTTGGGCGTATCACGCGGCATAGTACTGGCGGGGGTGGTGGCCGGAATGCTGGCCCTCGCCGCCACAGGCGCCGCGTGGCTGCGTTCAGACGCCGTGCGGGACCATGAGGCCCGCGAGGCTGTTGAGGGCGCTCAGGGGCGCTTACAGACGCTTGAGGAAGGCGACAGGAGACGGAACGATGTGGACGCGATGGACGACGATAGCCTGCGCGATGTGCTTCTTGACTGGCTGCGCTGACTGGTTCGATGTCGAGGAACGGCCTGGCAGCCCGGCGCAGTTCAAGGACGTGCAGCGCCAGCCGCCCAAGATTGACGAAAGCACTGTCGACTACCTGATCGAGAATGAACGGCCGTTCGCGGGATGGCTGGCGGAAACGCTGATAGCCTGCGAAGAACACGGGTGTCGGCCCTGATTGCAGGACCGTCCTCTGATTCAATCGAGATAGTTGGCGCGAATGTCGCGGGCCAAAAGCGGGTAATCCGCCTCGCAGGCATCGGCATAAGCGGACAGGGCAGCGCGGGCGAATTTGTCATGCGTGATGTCCAGCACGAAATACTCGCAGCCGTCATGCTCCTCACCGGGGGCGGACTTGCCGTCCGTCCGCTCGACGTGGAATTTATTGTATAGTCCTCGGGATTGGTCAGGCATTTGGGTTCCCTCTACTTGGATTGCTCAAGGCGCTCGATCTGAGCGTCTAGGCGGGGAGCCAGATCGGCTGGGTTCAGGTCAACCAACTCGCGCCACCAGCGGAGCGTTGAGAGCGGCACAGTGGCATGCGGCTCAGTGGCGGCTTCTGCGTGTGTCTTCGGCATCTGAGTGTCCTCTACTTTTCTACAGTTGACTTATCTACAATCTACAGTACCTTTTCTACAAGTCAATTCGGAAACTGTAGAAAATGCTGCAACCTGTAGAAAAACCCGGCTATCGTCCGCCCATGAAAGTTGGATTCGGGACGAAAGAGCAGCGCGCATCGCTTCTCGTGGCGGGGGCCGAACAGGTCTATGCGCCTGATGATCTGCCGTTTCTTGTGAAGTATCCCGGCCTCGCGATCCGCGATGGCGACACCGTGATTTTCGCCCAGCCTGGCCTGATGAAGAAAAGCGACATGACCTCGATCCTGTCAGCTGCCGAGGGCGGGGGCATCGCCTTCCAGGTCATCGGTCACGAGCCCGTCATCTGCGACAGCGATGCGAAGCTTTCAGAGTTTCGCCGGCAGAAGCCGCGCACATTGGACGTGCCGGTAGTGCAGACACACGGCCGGCCCGCGACAATCCAGTACACCGACAAGCAGGCGGACGCGATCATTCGCGAGTGGCACGCCGTCCCGAAGCGGCCGCCGCGCGAAGTGGTAAAGACGGCCGAGGGCATTCTTGGTCTTGAGACTGGCACACTGAAAACCTCGTGGGTGCGCGATCTTGTGATAAAGTATGTCGGAACCGCGCAGCGGGCGAAGCCGGATCACTGGGCCGGCATTTCTACAGAACCACACTAGGAGAAGAAGATATGGGCGAGCAGAGACGAGGCGACTGGATGCAAACGGCTACCGGGTTGGCGTTCTGGCCAATGGACCCTAGGCCGTCCGAGGTCAAGATTGAAGATATCGCGCACGCGCTGTCGAACCTGTGCCGGTATGCTGGTCACTGTCGTGAGTTCTACTCGGTGGCGCAACACTCCGTTCTTGTGTCCAGGAATGTGCCGAAGGAGTTTCGACTTTGGGGACTACTACATGACGCATCTGAGGCGTACTTAGTTGATGTTCCTCGCCCCGTGAAGCCGTTTATTGGTGGCTACAAGGAGGCAGAAGAATCTGTTGAACGCGCAGTCGCTGAGGCGTTCGGCTTGACATGGCCAATCCCAGTTGAAGTGAAGCGTGTTGATAGCGCAATTCTCGCGGATGAAGCGGCGCAGATCATGGCGAGCCCACCCCGTGATTGGTGCCTGCCGGAGCCGCGCCTTGGGATCAGTATTGATCCTTGGTCGCCGCAGACCGCAAAGCGCAAGTTTCTTAAGGCGTTTCACGATCTAAATCTCAGTTAAGGAGGGGCCCAATCGTGATATTTAAAGACCGTCCAAAGCGCTCACGCGCACTCATCAAATATCTAAGAATGGCGCGGCGGCGAGGTCGAATGACTGCCGCTGAAATCCGCGACCAGAGGATCAGCTTCGCCTACGGTCAGATGATGGACAGCGCACCAAACGTGACCAAGGAGGACGTGGAGCGGATACACGACGAGATCTACGGGGAGGCCGACCGATGATCACTCCGCAGGAATACGAGGCAATGCGCACCGATCCGCAGTATCTGGTCAAGAAGCATCGCGCGATGTGTGAGCGTGGCGACCACGTTCCGATGAAGGCCAAGCTTGACGAGAGCGTGTCATGCATCAGGTGCGGCGCCGATCTTGGCCAATCTCAGTAATGGAGGCCGACCGATGGCAACACTTGAAGAAATGATGGCCGATGCCGCCGAGCGTGTGAAGGCCATGACCCCCGAAGAGCGCGCGGCTATGCACCAGGCGCAGAAACGCAGCTTCATGCGTGCGGAGGCGTCCTTCGGGTCGGACGAAGATGAGCGGGCATATAGCCGGGCCGTTGCGCACGGCGACGAGGCCGAGATTGCGCGGCTCGAAGCTGAGGCGTCGGCGCGGGTGGATGCTGTAGAGAGTTTGCTTTCGGACTAGTTTCCCTAAGCTATTGATATCCAACACAGTCTTAAATCACTAGAAAACTGCTAAGTCATTGAAATCATTCATCTTGACAGTGATTTGTAATCAGTAGGTCGGGAGTTCGAGTCTCTCTGGGGGCACCATACCTTCTTCGTTCGAGGGGAATTCGCCTGACATCTTGAAAGGTATTGATGCTTTTGGTGTTCGAAGTCCCGCTTGAACTTGTCGCTTTAGGTGCTTGTCCCCATCTCGGCTTCCTCGCCTCAAAGTAAGGGGGCAAAGCGTCTACAAATCCAGGGGCACCTCAATCTGCCTCAGCTTCTGACCTGTTTCCCCTGGCTTGTGTCGCGTGTTCGCCATTTTCTGTCCTCCCCTTCCTGACCATGACGGTGGACCAATTCAGATGGGGAGGCTCAACTGGCTATTGATCCTGAGCTCAACAAGTCAGGTTGTAGGTTACAGGCTTCAACAATTGAGAATTTCATCCCGTACAAACTGGGACAAACGTCCTGTCTGCTTCAAATATCCAAGAACATTGTGCGGTGACTCGGGATAATGATGCAGTTCCATGTTAGGTGCATGCTTTGCTATGTGCCTTGCGTGCCGCTGATCCCGCACCTCTTTGCTGCAATGTACGCTCACCGGGATGTTGATCTCAAACGTACCAATGCGGTCGTGAAAAAATTGCAGCTTGGCCGCTGCCTCTCTCCATCTATTCTCCCAGGGCGCCCGGTTAGACTGAATGGAAAATTGTGGAACGACAGCTACAACCCTATCGAGTTTGAGCATGTCCGACCAGTTCAAGGCAGCAAAGCCGCCCATCGATGACCCATATCCAATGCGCTTTCGGTCACCTGCCAAATCATCCAGAAGTGAAATGACGTCAGTGATTTCTCTGTGCTGATACCAGCAATTACTTTCCGGCACGACCGCAAGATAATTTAACCCATGCTTCTTGAAGATTTCCGCGCCAAAGGGAGTTTGCTTACTTGCCAGCCTCAACGGTGCGAAGGTGATGAAAACGGGTCCCTTGCCATCTATACTCTCGTGGACAGTATATTGCCCAATCTCATGTACCTTAGCCATATGTTATGCACCTTGATGATAGTCATTTCTTAAGTTTTCAGTGGGTTAGCGTCAATATCATCTTACGGGGCCATGAAGTCATTGCCGGTCGTCCGGCTGGGGTCAGCGTTGCCGCCGTTACCCCCTGTAAGGGGTGGTAACGGACGTAACGGCAGCATGACCGCGCTACCAACCGTGAATGGTAACGGTTGGTAACGGGCGTAAGTCTTTGGTAAGAGCTAATGCCCATGGCTAAATGCATACACGTCCTGTTTCTTGCGACGGTTGCGCGGGCCGATATGTCACAATTCTTGTGACGGTGCACGGCCCGCACGGTGGTTCACGTCACCCGGCTGCACGGTTTCTGTGACGCATAGGCACGATATGTGTGCGGGGGGTTTGCTCTTCCTCGGTCCAGTGTCGGAAGCTGTGGTCAGACGGTCTGCCGTCATCGGTTGGCCTTTCGCAGAGCGCCCAGTGAGCGGCTTTGCCAAATCCTTCTGAACCAAGGTGCTACCGTTTCTCCATTCGGATTAGACCGCGCCGTTCCAGTTCATCGAAGGTTTGGCCCACCGATTTTTGATACGCCTTGGTTCAGCCGCTGAGCTGTCCGGATTTCCGGGACCACTTCACTCAGACGCGGCCCATGCCGATGAACAGCTCGCGGTCCGCGTCCTTGATCGCGCGGCGGCCATGCATGACGCGGGTGTTGTCGATGACCGCGATGTCGCCGTCCTGCCAGTTGATTTCGACCGTGCAGCTTTCGGCAAGTTCCCGCAGCGCCTCGATCTCGTCGGGCGTCACCGTCGAGCCGTCCTCGAGCGTGTAGTGCGGCGGCTCGTAATTGTGCGACGGGCCGAGGATGGCATTGGCGAAGGCCTGGCCGTTGGCCAGCGCCGAGGGGCGCACCGGCGACACCGTCAGCTCGTAATCGATCGAGCCGTCGTCGCGCAGGGTGAAATCCTGCCCGGGGATGGCGGCCTTGAACTGCTGGATATGCTCCTCCGTCACCTCCTCGGGGCGGCTGATCGCGGGGTGCTCGTTGGCAAGGTAGCGCTTCCACAGCGCCTCGGGCAGGTTGCGCTTCACCCGCATCTTCTGGCCCCAGCGCGCCTTCTGGGCCGCGTCGAACCTCTCGAACACCGCGCGCCCGTCGCAGATCGTGGTCTGCGAACCCTCGAAGGCCGCGCGGGTGCAGTAGAACGCCACGATATCGGGGCAGATCGGCGTGTTGCCGTTCTCGATATGCAGCCCGATCGGCCCCAGCCCGGCATCGACCTTCTGGGTGTTCTTCTCGGAATATTCGCGCGCCGGGTCGAAGGTGATGGTGGTGCAAAGCTGCGCGGTCAGGTCGCTGAACCCGTTCATGTCGGTCCTGAAGCCGCGCAGAAGCGCCCAGCCGTCGCGCTCGAGATAGGCGCGGGTCTGCTCGATGACGTCCGCGGTGATGTCGGTCGCGCCGGTCTCGGTCGCACGGATGACGTTGTAGCTCATGTTTCGAAGTCCCTTGATGATGTGCTGCCCCGCGGCTTAACGGCGTGCGCTTACGGCTTGCTTACAGGCTCCAGCGCGCGCAGCGTGCGCGCGTCACGGGCCTGTGCGCCCACCGACCGGTCGACCAGCGACGGAAACAGCCGCTGCACCTTGACGAAGAGCCGTTCCTTGCCACGCGGAAAGCTTTCGCGGCGGCCGGCCTCGATGGCGCTCCAGGCCTCCGACGCCACGCGCTCGGCGCTGTCGAGGGTCATGCCCAGCGGTTCGACCAGCGCGGCGAACTCGGCCTCGGCGGCGGTGCGGGTGGCGCGCGGGGCGACATAAGTCACGTCCACGCCCGACCCCGAAAGCTCGCGCCGAAGCGCGTCGGAAAAGCCCCGCAGCCCGAACTTGGTGGCCGAGTAGGCGGCGAAGAACGGATAGGCGATATCGCCGAAGACCGAGCCGATATTGGCCACGCGGCCCCGGGCCGCCCGAAGCGCAGGCAGAAGATCGCGCGTCAGGGCCATTGGCGCCACGAGGTTGGTGGCCGCCATCCGGTCGAGCGCGGCGTCGTCCATGTCGCCCAGGTGGCCGACGCTCAGCGTGCCGGCATTGTTGATCAGCACGTCGAGCCGCTGGCCCACCGCCCCGGCAATGCGGCGCCGGCCTTCAGACGACGTGACATCGGCCACGACGATCACCGCGCGCGTGCCGGGGAAAAGTTCCTGCGTCTCCAGCAGGCTGCCTTCGGTGCGCCCGACAAGGATCGGGGCATAGCCGCGGCGCACGGCTTCCAGCGCCAGCGCGCGGCCGATGCCCGACCCGGCACCGGTGATGAGAGCGGTTTTTTGCTGTGTCATGAGGCCAGTCTCTCGGTCTGTTGAAGGGGCGGCAGGGGCACCGCCGCGATGCGTTCGGCGAGGGCGGCGGCCACCTTGCGGTTGGGCGTTCCGGCGGGGAAAAGCAGGTCGGGCTCGGACAGGTCGGTGAGGATCAGCGCCTCGGGCCGGGCATAGGCGGGCAGGTCGGCCAGGGGCGCCGCGATCTCCGCTGTCGTGACCGGCGCGGCCTGCACCACGATCAGCACCAGCGCCCCGTCGCTTCGCAGGGTCAGCGCCGAACTCACCACGCGCGGGTCGGCATTCACCCGCGCCTCGACCCATTCGGGCGAGATGTTGCGCCCCGCGGGCGTCACCAGCAGCGCGTCCTTGCGCCCCTCGACCACCAGGCGCCCGTTCTCGAGCCGGCCCAGGTCGCCGGTATGCCAGCGCGCGGGGGCGGGCGCGCCGCCGAGGTAGCTGTCCATCACCGTCGGCCCGGCCACCGTGATCTCGCCATCGACGATCTGCAGGTCGATCCCGTCCAGCACCGGCCCCACCGTGCCCGGCGCGTTCTCGCCGGGGCGGTTCATGGCAACCACCGAACAGCATTCCGACAGGCCATAGCCCTCGTGCACGGGAAGGCCCGCCGCCTCGGCGGCGCGGATCAATGCGGGGGGCGACGCCGCGCCGCCAACGGCGACGAAACGCAGGCTCGATGGGGCGATCGCGCCCGCGTGCTCGAGCGCCGCCACCCACCGGCCCAGGATGCCCGGGGTCAGAAGGCTCGTGGTGGGCCGGATCTCTTCCATCGCGCGGGTCAGCCCGTCGAGCGGCCCGCCCAGCAGGGCGCGCGTGGCGTCGAAGCGCAGAACGCATTCGGCCCCGGCGAGGATGGGAAGGAAGATGCCGCAGATCTGCTCAAGCAGCTGCGGCAGGGGCATGACCGACAGGTGCCGGTCGCGGGTGCTGGCGCCGACCACCCTGCCAAGCGCGGAAAGCGAGGCATCGAGCTGGCGGTCGCCGATGATCACGCCCTTGGGCCGGCCGGACGAGCCCGAGGTATAGATGACCCGCTCGGCCCCACCGGGATAATCCGGCAGCGCGCCGACCGGCGCGGCGCGGGGCGGGATGACCATCAGGGGCGAGCCGGCAAAGGCACCGGCGTCGGCGCCGATCACCGCCTCGGCGGCCGATTCGGTCAGGATGTGCCCGGTCTGCTCGGGGCTGAAGAAGAAGGGCAGGGGCACCTGCCGTTTGCCGGCCAGCGTCAGCGCAAGGTCGGCCACCACGTAATCGATCCCGCCGGGCACGGCGAGGGCGATCGTCTGGGGCGCGTCGTCCAGGCGGCGGGCAAGCCCGGCCACCCGCGCCGCAAGCTCCTGCCAGGTCACTGCCCCGGCATCGTCGCGGAAGGCCACCGTTCCGGGCCGCTCGGCCGCATGGCGCCGCAGGGCGTCGAACACCGCGCGCATCACGACGCCTCGCAGCGCAGGCTCGCGGCCCGGGTGCGCGGCGACAGCGCGACGGGGGCGAACAGCCGGTCGGCACAGGCGCAGACCCACGGATCATGCGCATAGTAGCTGCCCCAGCTGTCCGGCGCGGCCACGCGGGCCGGGTCGGCGGGGGCCAGCGTGCTGTAATCGAGCCCGGTGCGCTCCAGCAGGCGGCGCAGCTTGGTGGTGGCGGTGAAGACCCCGCAGGTCATGCCCCGGGCCCGGCCCCAGTCGACCATCACGTCCAGCATCGCCAGCACGGGGAAGGGGGTGATCGACGCGAGCGAGACCACTTCCATGATCTGCGCCGCCGGCACGGGCTGCCCGTCCGGCCCGCGCAGGTGCCGCGTGAACCCGCCATCGAGATAGGCATCCGAGAAGAACCCGTCACTGGCGGTGCGCAGCCCCGCCGCACAGAGGATCTGGCCGTCGGGCCCGCGAACCGTCACCAGCCGCGGCGCGAACCCGGTGATCCGCGCGCCATAGACCTCGCGATAGACGTCTTGGATATGCCGCTCGGCCGCCGCGCGGCCGGGGCTCTGCTCTGTCAGGAAGTCGGTTCTCATAACGGGCCAATCTGCTTGTTGCACTCACGGTTGGCCCCTCTCTCGCGCGGCAGACTTACGGCAGGCTTACAAGCCGCGCGATGCGGCGGGAAACGGCGCGTCAGCCGTTGCCGAACGTGAAGGAGAACGTGCTGCCGCCGCCCGGCCTGTCGGTCACGGTGACATGCGCGCCATGCGCGTCGGCCACCGACTTGACGATGGCAAGCCCGATGCCCGCGCCATCCCGCCCGCCGGTCGCACCGCGGCGGAAGCGCTGGAACAGCTGCGCCTTCTGCGCATCCGGTATCCCCGGCCCGCGGTCCATCACCCGCCATCCGGCGGGGCTGTCGCCGATCTCGATTTCGATCTCGCCCTCGCCGTCGGTATAGCTGATCGCGTTGCGCAGCAGGTTGCCGAGCGCGATCGCCAGAAGGCCGGCATGCCCCCGCACCCGCGCGCTGGTCGCGCCCGTCACGGCAAGCTGCTTGCCCTCGCGCATCGCCGCGACGCCCATCTCCTGCGCCACCGAAAGCGCCACCTTGTGCAGGTCCACCTCCTCGAACGCCGTCACCCCCAGCGCCTCGGCGCGGGCCAGGTCGACCAGCTGCTCGAACATCTGTTCGAGCCGCAGCACGTCGCGCCGCAACTCCTGCCGAAGCGGGCCGTCCTCCAGCCGGTCGATCGCCGAGCGCAGAACCGCCAGCGGCGTGCGCACCTCGTGCGCCACGTTCGACGAGAAATCCCGCTGCGCCCGATAGCCCTGGTCAAGCCGGTCGAACGCCTCGTTCACGGCATGCACCAGCGGCACGATCTCGGTCGGCAGCTGCGTGGTCGACAGCCGCCGCTCGGTCGCGCCCGGCCCGATCGCCGCCGCCTCGCCCGACACGCGCCTGAGCGGCGCAAGCGACCGGCGCGTCGCCAGGATCGCGGCAAAGAGGATCGCGGCGATGCCCAGGATCACCCACTGCACCTCCTCGGTGACCTCGTGCATCAGCTCGGCCAGGTGGCTTTCATCCCCCGTCGGCCCCTGGGCGGTCGAGGTCAGCACGACATAGCGCTCGCCAGCCCGCTCGACCGCCAGCGCGGCCGCGGCGCGGCCCCCCTCCAGCCCGAAGAACACCGGCCCCGCCGCGCCGGCCGCACCGGTCAGGCGGCCTTCCAGCCCGGCCGCCACCTCGCCGCCGACCAAAGGCCGCAGCTGCGCGTCGAAGACCGTGTAGCGGTAAAGCCCCTCGCTGCCCTCGAACCGCAACGCATCGGCATCGAGCCCCAGATCGGGCGCGCCGGGGGTGATCTGGCCGGCAATCTCGGCCGCCTCCCGCGCCAGTGCCTCGTCGCGGTTCTCGGCCAGGTGCTCGTAGAACTCATAGGTCAGGATCACCGAGGCCAGCGCAAAGCAGAACCCCACCGCCAGCAGGATGTTGACCACGAGCCGCCGCCGAAGCGAGCGGGCCTCGCCGAAGAGCGCCGCCAGGCCCGTCACGTGCCGTCATCGTCCAGGAAATAGCCGATGCCGCGCAAGGTGTGGATGGCGACGCTGGCGTCGAGATCGACAAGCTTCTTGCGCAGCCGGTGCGTCGCCACCTCGATGGCGTTGGGCGTGGGCGGTTCGTCGAAGCCGTAAAGCGCGTTCTCGATGGCGTCCTTCGACAGGATACGCCCCTTGCGGCGCATGAACAGCTCCAGCAGGTCCAGCTCCCGCCGCGACAGCCGCGCCGGGGCGCCGCCGATCTCGACACTCCGGCCGGCCGTGTCGAAGGTGATGTTGCCGGCGCTGAGCGTCACCCCCAGCGCGCCGCCCGGCCGCCGCAGAACGGCCCGGATACGCGCCAGCAGCTCTGCCGCGTCGAACGGTTTCACGATGTAATCGTCCGAGCCCGCGTCGAGCCCCTTGATCCGGTCTTCCAGCGCGTCGCGGGCGGTGCAGATGATGAACGGCACCTCCGCCTTGACCGCCTTGACCGACCGCAGAACCGACAGCCCCTCGATATCGGGCAGCCCGAGATCGAGGATGATCGCGTCGTAATCATAGGACCTGGCCGAATGCACGGCGTCCTCCCCGCTATGCACGCAATCCACCGCGAAACCGTTCGCGCGCAGGCTGGCAGAGGTGTTCTGCGCCAGCCTTTCGTTGTCTTCCACGTATAAAAGCCGCATCGGGCAGGGGTCCTATTTGCGGACGTAGGTCACCGTCGAGCCATCATCCGCCGTAAACGACACATGCGCAAGATTGCCCTGCGCATCGTACCACAGGTCGCGGTTCAGGTCGCCCGAGAGGCGATAGTGATGCGTGGCCACCGGCCCGCGGCGCGTGGTGACGTTCTCCGTGCCCATGTCGCTGACCCGCACATTCATGATGCTGCCGTCGATGGTGTTCAGCAGTTTGCCCGCCTTGACGATGTCGTCGTTCCAGAGGCTGGCGGGAAGCATGCCCTTGCCCGGGCTCGAAAGCTGGTGCGGCGTGCCGTCGTCATTGGTGGCCGAGCGCACCGAGGACAGCTTTCCACCCGACCAGCTTTCCACGCTCTTGTGCTGGAAACTGTAGGCCGTGGCGCGGATCAGCGGGATCTTGACCACGATATCGGTGGTCACGTTCACCGTCAGCGCGCCCTCCGAGCCCTGGAAGCTGTAGCTGTGATCGCCGATATCCTTGCCCTTGCGGATCACGTCGAAATCGAGATGCCCGCCCGACGGGATCGAGGCGGCGTTGAGCGCCGAGGACAGGGCCAGCGTCAGCCCGGCGGCCAGGGAAAGAATGCGCATGGAAGGTCTCCTTCGTTGAGATGCGGTCGGTTCCTGCGGCCGCTCTTGCCGCGCCCGGCTTACAGAAGGCTTACAAACGCCTGCTGAAACGCGACGGCCGGCGGCTGGTTGTCGCCGCCGGCCGTCATGGTCTGGGTGGTGTGGCTCAGGCCCGCTTGCGGCCGGTCACCATAGCGCGGGCAAGGTTCTCGCGGTGGGCGACGCTGGCCCAGATCACCCCGCCGAGATGCAGCAGCACCAGCAGCAGCGTGGCGTTCGCGGCGACCTCGTGCACCTCTTCCCAGGCCTCGCCGGCCTCGGTCTCGCCGTGCTCGCCACGGATCTCGTCGGCGTCATGCCCGGCGCCGTTGCTGGCCTCGGGCGCATGCGCCACGATCCCGGCCAGCGGCCCGCCGCCCTCTTCGGCGGCAAGCGTGCCCATGCCCGAAACCGCCGTCAGCGCAAGCATGGCCAGCAGCGCCACGGTCATCGCCCCGCCCGCCGGGCTGTGCCCGACATGGCGCTCGGCCCGCCCGCACGCAAGGTCGCGCAGATAGGCGAACACCCGCCCCGGCCCGGTCACGAAATCCGAGAACCGGGCCCGGCGCGGGCCGGCCAGCCCCCACAGAACGCGCAGCGCCACCGTCGCGGCGATGGCATACCCGGCATAGCTATGCAGCCATTCGGGCTCGCCCTCGGTCAGGTAGGCGGTGGCAAACCCCGCCACCAGCACCCAGTGCCCGACCCGGATCAGGGGATCCCAGACCCGGATCGTGCCGTTATCGGGATGGCCCCGCATCAGTCGTCATAGCCCCGGCGCGGCAGGGGCTCGCCCGTGACGGGGTGCAGGTAGGCCTCTACCCGCATGCCGTCGGCATTGGTCATCTCCACGTCATAGACGCCGTCATCGGTCTCGATCTCGTGCACCGTGTAGCCCTGCGCCTCCAGCTTCTGCGCAAGCTCGGCGACGCTCATCCATTCGGCGCGGGGCGGCATGTTGGTCATCCGCGCGCCATCGTCGTCCGAGGCCTGCGCGCCTGCGGCGGCAAGCCCGGCGGCAACGGCAATGGCGGTGGCGGCAAGTTTCAGATGTGTCATGGTCGGTTTCCTTTTCGGTTGATGCGGCGCGGTCGCCGCGGTTGGCCCGACCCTTTTGCCGCGACTCGCCTGACCGCAACCTGACGGCCGATGTCAGCTTGCTGTCAGCTTGAAGCCGGTAGACACTGCGCTCATGAAACGATGCTTCGCCCTGCTCCTGCTGACCGCCTGCCTCGGCGGCACGCTCCCGGCCCTTGCCGACCGGGACGACCACGAGCGCGCGCGCGACGCGCTCGAACGGGGCGAGGTGCTGCCGCTCACGCGCATTCTCGAGATTGCCGAGGCCGATACCGGCGGCCGCGCCATCGAGGTCGAGTTCGAGCGCGATGACGGCCGCTGGGTCTACGAGCTCGAGCTCATCACCCCCGACGGGCGCCTTGTCGAGCTCGAGATCGACGGCGCCACCGGCGCCATTCTCGACCGCGACGAAGAGGATGACGACTGATGCGCGCCCTCGCGGTCGAGGACGACCCCCGCATCGCCGCCGATGTCGCCGCGGCGCTCGACGGCGCGGGCTTCCGCACCGAAACCTGCGGCGACGGCGAAGAGGCGTGGTTTCTCGGCGATACCGAATCCTATGACCTGATCGTGCTCGACCTCGGCCTGCCGGGGATGGACGGGCTCTCGGTTCTCAAGCGCTGGCGCGCGGCGGGCTGCGTGACCCCGGTGCTGGTGCTGACGGCCCGCGGCGCCTGGCAGGAACGGGTCGAGGGCATCGAGGCCGGCGCCGACGACTACCTGCCGAAACCCTTCCGCATGGAGGAACTGGTGGCCCGCGCCCGCGCCCTCGTCCGCCGCGCGGCCGGGCACGGAAAGGCGGTTCTCGAGCTCGGCGCCCTGACGCTCGACACCAACCGCATGGCCGCGTCGGTGCGCGGCGTTCCGGTGCCGCTCACCGCGCTCGAATACCGCCTGCTGGCCTATCTCGTCGTCAACCACGAAAGGGTGATCCCGCCGACCGAGCTTCTGGAACATCTCTACGGCGACGACGACGCCCGCGAGGCCAACGCCCTCGAAGCGGTCGTCGCGCGCCTGCGCCGCAAGGTCGGGCAGGGTGTCATCGGCACCCGCCGCGGCTTCGGCTATTTCATCGAAGGCGGTGCCGCGTGAGTGCGATGTCGCTGCGCTGGCGGCTTCTGGCGGCAGGCGCGGCGGCGCTGATCCTCGCGCTGGGGCTGGCGGCGGCCGGGCTCGCACAGCTTTTCGCCACCCACGTGGAACGCCGCGCCGTCGCCGAACTGTCGGTGCATCTCGACCAGGTCATGAGCGGGCTCGAACGCCGCGACGGCGCGCTGGTCCTGGCCCGGCCCCCCGCCGACCCGCGCTTCGCCCAGCCCTATGGCGGGCTCTACTGGCAGGTCGCCGCGGGCGAGGCGCTGCTCCGGTCCCGCTCGCTCTGGGATCACGAGCTTGCCCTGCCGGACGACGCCCTGCGCGACGGCGAGGCGCATGTGCATCGCATCCCGGGCCCCGAGGCCGCCGGCCTCCTGTCGCTCGAACGCACCGTGGCGCTGCCCGAACGGCTGGGCGGCGGCCCGGCCCGCGCCACCGTGGCGATGACCGCGGCCGAGATCGACAGCGCCACCCGCGCCTTCGTCACCGACATGGCCCCCTATCTCGCGCTCCTCCTGCTGGTCCTCGTCGGCGCGCAATGGGTGCAGGTCAGCGTCGGCCTCGCCCCCCTCCGGCATGTCGGCGCCCGCGTCTCCGCGCTGCGCCGCGACCGGGCCGCGCGGATGGGCGCCAACTGGCCCCGCGAGGTTCAGCCGCTCGCCTCCGAACTCGACGGGCTGCTGGCGGAGCGCGACGCCGACGTGGCCAGCGCCCGCGCCCGCGCGGGCGACCTGGCTCACGGCCTCAAGACACCGCTGCAGGCCCTGCTGGGCGAGGCCGGCCGCCTGCGCGCGCAGGGCGAAGACACCGCCGCCGCCGGCATCGAGGAGGTGGCCGGCGCCATGCGCGCCCATGTCGAGCGTGAACTGGCCCGGGCTCGCACCGCGGCCCGCGCCCGCGCCGCCCGCGCCGACGCGGCCGAGGTCGCGCGCCGCGTGGTCGGCGTCCTGAAGCGCACGCCCGACGGCGATCGGCTCGACTGGGTCTGCGACATGCCCGACGGGCTAAGCCTGGCGATCGACGAGGCCGACCTTGCCGAGGCGCTGGGCGCGCTTGCCGAAAACGCCGCGCGCCACGCCCGCGCCCGTGTCACCCTCACCGCCCGCGCCGGCGAAAAAACCGCCGCACAGATCTGCGTCGCCGACGACGGCCCCGGCCTGCCGCCCGCGCGGCTTGCCGCGATGACGGCCCGTGGCGCGCGCGCCGACGAAGGCGGGCAGGGCTCCGGCCTCGGCCTGACCATCGCCGCCGAGATCGCCCGCGCCGCCGGCGGCGACCTGTCCCTGCGGAACACGACCCCCGGCCTGTCGGCCTGCCTGACGCTGCCCGTGGCATGACAGCCCCGTACCCGGCCCGAAAGGGATGGGCGGCGGCGCGGCATCCGGTATAAGGGGCCTGCCAGTGCCAAACCTATTCGAGCGGACAAGCGATGACCGACACACCCGAGCGCAAGACCCGCGTGACCTCCAGCCACTGGGGCGCGTTCGAAGTGGTCACCGAAGGCGACCGCATCGTCGCCACGCGCCCCTTCGCCCCCGATCCCGCCCCGTCGCGCATCCCCGAAATCCTGCCGCAGGCCGTGCATCACGACACGCGCGTCACCCGGCCCTCGGTCCGCCGGGGCTGGCTCGAGACGCGCGACCGCTCGCGGCGCGGGCAGGACGACTTCGTCGAGCTCCCCTGGGACGAGGCGCTCGACATCGCTGCCTCCGAAATCGACCGCGTGCGCACAACCCACGGCAACGAAGCGATCTTCGGCGGCTCCTACGGCTGGGCCTCCGCCGGCCGCTTTCACCACGCGCTCAGCCAGGTGCACCGCTTCCTCAACTGCACCGGCGGCTATGTCGCCTCCTTCGGCAGCTATTCCACCGGCTGCGCCCAGGCGATCATGCCCCATGTGATCGGCGTCAACTTCCTGAAATACATGTATGGCGCCCAGCACAGCTGGCGCACCATCGCCGAGAACACCGAGACGCTGGTCATGTTCGGCGGCATCAACCCGAAGAACTCGCAGGTCAGCATGGGCGGCGTGACCGAACACGAAACCCCCGGCTGGTTCGACCGCTTCCTGCAAGACCCCGCCATGCGCTGCATCAACATAGGCCCCCAGCGCACCGACGCGCCCGAGGGCTGCGAGTGGATCCCTTTGCGCCCCGCCTCCGACACCGCGATGATGCTGGCGCTCGCCTACGTGCTGGAAGACGAGGGGCTGACCGACCGCGCCTTCCTCGACCGCTTCACCACCGGCTTCGATCGCTTCCGCCCCTACCTGATGGGCGACAGCGACGGCACGCCCAAGACCCCCGAATGGGCCGCGCCCCTCTGCGAGGTCGACCCGCAAACCATCCGCGACCTCGCCCGCCGCATGGCCGCGACCCGCACGATGATCACCGTGGCATGGTCGCTGCAGCGGGCCGAGCATGGCGAACAGCCCTACTGGATGTCGATGGTGCTGGGCGCGATGCTGGGGCAGGTGGGCCTGCCCGGCGGCGGGGTGGGCTATGGCTACGGCGCCATCGGCGGCGTCGGCAAGTCGCTGCGCCGGCTTGGCGGCATGACGCTGGGGCAGGGGCAGAACCCGGTCGAGCACGTCATCCCTGTGGCCCGCATCGCCGACATGCTGCTGAACCCCGGCCAACCTTACGACTTCAACGGCCGCAACGCGCCGTACCCCGATATCCGGCTGGTCTACTGGGCCGGCGGCAACCCGTTCCACCACCACCAGGATCTCAACCGCCTGCAGGAGGCGTGGAAGCGCCCCGAGACCGTCATCGTCAACGAACCGTGGTGGACAGCCACCGCCAAACGCGCCGACATCGTCTTCCCGGCGACGACGCCCTATGAACGCGAGGATATCGGGCGCGCCAATCTCGACGACTACCTCTTCTTCATGCCGCAACTCATACCGCCCGTGGGCGAGGCGCGCAGCGATTACGAGATCTTCGCGGGTCTCGCCGAACGCCTCGGCGTGGGCGAGCGGTTCACCGAAGGCCGCGACGCCGATGGCTGGCTCCGCCACCTCTATGCCGATTTCCGCGAGGGCGCCGCCAGGGCCGGGGTCGAGATCCTCGACTTCGACGGCCTGCGCGACCGGAACTGGATGCGCCTGCCCATCCGGCCCGACGAAGACGAGCCCTCCTTCCTCACCCGCTTCCGCGACGATCCCGACGCCCAGCCGCTCGCCACCCCCTCGGGCCGGATCGAGATCTTCTCGGAAACCGTCGACGGCTTCGGCTATGACGACTGCCCCGGCCACCCGGTCTGGCTGCCGCCCAAGGAATGGCTGGGCGAGGCCGGGACAGACGCGCCGCTGCACCTCGTCTCGCCCCAGCCGGGCGACAAGCTGCACAGCCAGATGGAATCGGCGCTGGCCGACGTGCCGGGCGCGCGGCCCGAAACGCTGGTCATCTCGCCCTCCGACGCGAATGCCCGCGGCATCGCCACGGGCGACCTTGTCCGCGTCCACAATGCGCGGGGCGCCTGCATGGCCCGCGCGCTCGTCTCCGGCGATATCCGGCCCGGCGTCGTCGCCCTGCCGACCGGGGCATGGTATGGCGATCCGGGCGAGAACACCGACCCCGACGGCAACCCCAACGTCCTGACGCTCGACGTCGGCACCTCGCGGCTCGGGCAGGGCAGCAGCGCGCACACCGCCCTGGTCGACGTGTCGCCGGCCGGCTGACAGCCGGGCCGCCACCCGCGGCACCGGCCGTCGCACCGACGGAATACCGACGTTATACCGACGTGATACCGACACCCCGAAACCGCTATGCGGGAGCGGCCGGCAGCGGCATGACCCTCCACATTGAATCGTCCGCTCCTCAGAAAAGAATTCCGCACTGCGGAACCGCCAACCCGGTTATTCGCTTTACAGTACCCCCATTCGCGGCTTGTTTTGGAGCCGATCCGGTAGGACTGCGCCCCGCCACCCGGCACCGCATCCGCCATCAAATGGGAGGAACCTGAAATGACCTTTATCAAGCAGAGCTTTTGCGCCGCCGCCATCATGGCCGCGGGGGCCATCCCGGCCCATGCCGAATCCCTGACCATGCTGTCGAGCTGGGACGAAAGCTACAACGCCGTCCCCGTCTTCGCCCAGGGCTTCGCCGAGAAGCTCGAGGAGAACTCCGGCGGCGACCTCACGGTCGAACTGCGCGGCCCCGAAACCGTCTCGCCCTTCGAGCAGCTTCAGCCGGTCTCGGCGGGCCTCTTCGACATGCTCTTCACCCACGGCGCCTATCACCTCGGTGAAACCGCCATGGCCTTCGGCATGGACGCGGTCACCGACGACCCCGAAGCCCGCCGCGAAAGCGGCATCTTCGACGTGATCGACAGCCACTACAACAAGCGCAACCTCAAGCTCATCGGCGTCTTTTCCGCCGCCTCGGGCTATCACATCATGCTACGTGACCCGATCGGCGAGGACGGCGCGCTCGAAGGCCGCAAGATCCGCGCCTCGGGCACCTACCATGACCTCGTGACCGAACTGGGCGGCTCCGTCGTCACCCTGCCGGCCTCCGAAATCTACTCCTCGCTCGAACGCGGCGTGGTCGACGGCGCGGCCTGGCCCGTCTTCGGCGCGATGGATTACAAGTGGTACGAGGTCGCCGACTATATGACCCGGCCCACCTTCGGCGTCACCAACCTGTCGATGTTCATGAACCTCGACACCTGGAACGGCCTGAGCGAAGATCAGCAGAAGATGGTCGTCGATACCGCGAAAGAGCTCGAAGTCGAAGGGCGCCTGCACTTCGAAGACCTGTGGGAGAAGGAAGACAAGGCCATGCAGGAAGCCGGTCTCGAAATCACCCAGTTCGGGGACGAGACCGCCGAGAACGTGAACGCCATCTTCGCCGCCGGCATCTGGAAACAGGTCGAGGCGAAAGCGGGCGACGACGGCAAGGCCTTCCACGACCTCGCGGTCGAAAAGGGCCTGACCGCCGAATAAACCGGCCCGACTTTGGGAGGAGCAAGTCCGGATGAAACGCCTTTGCCGCGTGCATGACGCGATCACCAGCGCCACGTTCTGGGCGGCGTCATTCGGGGTCCTCTACCTCACCCTCGTAACGGCCGGAGAAGTCTTCGGCCGTTACGTCCTGGCCTCGCCCTCCGACTGGGCGCCCGACACGGCCGCCGTGTCCTTCGGCCTGATCACCTTCTTCGCGGTCCCTTACCTGACATGGAAATCGGGCCACGCGTCGATGGATTTCATCGTCAACGCCGTGCCCCGGCGGGTGTCGGTCACGATGATGCGGGTCAACTACGTCATCGGCTTCGCGGTCTGCGCGCTCTGCGCCTGGGTCGGCGGGGTCGAGGCCGCGCGCCAGATATCCTCGGGCGTCATGATCGTCTCGGTCACGCCCATTCCGAAATGGGTCGTCTTCGTGCCGCTGGTCTACGGGCTGGGCAATTCGGCCCTGTATTTCATCCGCCATTTCATGGCGACGTTCGGGCACGACCCCGACACCACCGAGGGAGCGCACGAGTGGAGTGGTACGTAATCCTGAGCAGCGTGTTCTTTCTGCTGCTGGCCCTGTTCCTCATGGGGCTCCCGATCTTCCTGTCCTTCCTGCTCATCAACGTGGGCGGGCTCTATATCCTGACGGGCGACATCAAGGGCGTGCTGCTGGTGGTGAACTCGATGTTCAGCACCTCGACCAGCATCTCGCTCGCCGCCATTCCCTTGTTCGTCCTGCTGGGGGAGCTCCTGTTCCGCTCCGGCTCGGTCCGCATCATCTTCGACGCGGTCGACGCGCTGGTCGGCAATTTCCGCGCCCGGCTCTACGCGGTCAGCATCGTGCTCTCCACCGTCTTCGGGGCGCTTTCCGGCTCGGCCATGGCCGTGGCGGCGATGATGGGCTCCTCGCTCCTGCCGGAAATGCAGAAGCGCAACTATGACCGCAGCCTCTCCATGGGCACCATCCTCGCCGGCGCCAGCCTCGCGCCGATCATCCCGCCCTCGGTCATGGCCGTGGTGCTGGGCATCCTCTCCAAGGTCTCGATCTCGGCCCTGCTGGTCGCGGGCATCCTGCCCGGCATCCTGCTCGCCACGGCCTTCCTGCTCTACACCATGGTGCGCGGGTTCCTGAACCCCGATGTCGCGCCGCTCTCCGAAAGCGCCGAACGCCCCTGGTCCGAACGCGGCCGCACCGCGCTCCGCGCCGCGCCGTTCCTCCTGATCATCGTCACCATCCTCGGACTCATCCTCGGCGGCATCGCCACGCCCACCGAGGCCGCCGCCAGCGGCTGCGTCGCCGCCGCCATCATCTGCGCCATCTTCGGCAACCTGCGCCTGTCGTCGCTCATCGAGGCGTTGCGCTCCACCGCCATGATCACCGCGATGATCATGATCATCATGGTCTGCTCGGTCTCCTTCAGCCAGCTCCTGAACTTCACCGGCGCCACCTTCGAGCTGGTCAAGCTCGTCTCGGCCCTGACCCTGCCGCTGGTGCTGATGTTCATCATGCTGCAACTGCTGCCCTTCGTGCTCTGCATGTTCATCGACCAGATCGCGCTGATGATCATGCTGGTGCCGATCTACCAGCCGATGATCGGCGCGCTGGGCTTCGACCCGATCTGGTTCTGGACGATCTTCCTGATCAACATGTCGATCGGGGGCATCACGCCGCCCTTCGGCTACACGCTCTTCTCGCTGCAGGGCGCGTCCGACGGTATCCCGATCCAGGCCGTCTACCGCTCGGTGCTGCCCTTCATCGCGATCTTCATCGCCGTCATCGCCATTCTCGCGCTGGTGCCGGAGATCATCCTGTTCCTGCCGTCGCTCCTGTGACGGCGCTTAATTCCGGGAGGTGACAATGGACCTTGGTATTTCGGGCCGTGCGGCCCTCGTTCTCGGCGGGTCTCAGGGGCTTGGCCTGTCCTGCGCGAAAGCCTTGGCAGAGGCCGGCGTGCGCGTCGCCATCAACGGCCGCGACGCGGCCAAGGCCGAAGCGGCGGCAAAGGAGATCGGCGGCGGCGCCATCGCCGTGCCCGGCGACATTTCCGAGCCCGAGAACCGCAAGGCCATCGTCGAGAAAGCCCGCGCCGCACTCGGCCCCATCACCATCCTCGTCACCAATGCCGGCGGCCCGCCGCCCGGCCCGGTGGAAAGCCACGCCGAAGACATCTGGCTGAACGCGCTGAAAACCAACATGCTGCCCGCCATCGACTTCGCCCGCCAGTGCCTGCCCGACATGCGGGCCGAGGGCTATGGCCGCATCGTCAACGTCACCTCCTTCACCGTGCGCGACCCTTACCCCAACATGGGCGTCGCGACCGGCGTGCGCGCGGGCCTCACCGGCGCCATGCGCAGCCTCTCGCACGAGATCGCGCCCGACGGCATCACCGTCAACAACCTGCTGCCCGGCCTGATGGACACCGGCGCGCTCGAACGGGTCTACAACGCCCAGTCCAAGGCAAAGGGCATCACGCCGGACGAGGCCAAGGGCGCCATGGCCGAAAGCGTGCCGATGCGGCGGCTGGGGCAGGGGGCCGATTTCGGCCCGGCCTGTGCCTTTCTCTGTTCCGTGCATGCGGGCTATATCACCGGGCAGAACCTGACGGTCGATGGCGGTCTGGCCCGGCCCCTGCTGTGATCCGCCGGCGCGGCGCCGCCCGCCGCCGCTCAGAACGCGTTGGCCTCGTGCATCAGCAGCTCGGCAATCTCGCCCCGCATCTGCGCCTCGCTGACGCTGCCGGTGGCCACGGGAATGGTCAGCGCCGCCGTCTCGTCCTGGAAGCTGATCGGCACGGCAACCCCGCCGATCCCCTCCTTCCACGAGTTCCGGATCGTCGCGAAGCCGTTCGCAAGGCAGGCATCGAGGGCGCTGTCGAACTCTTCCGTCGACTCGCCCCGCCGCGTCAGGTCGGCCCGCAGCCGCCCCGCCAGCGCCCGGCGCTCCTGCACCGGCAGCGCGGCGATCAGCGCGATCCCCGCCGCCGAGACCTGCATCCTCAGCCGCCCGCCGGTGGCCAGCCGCACCGACACCATGTTGGTGCCCTGAACCACCGCCACGAAGGTGCAGTACATCCCGTCCCGGATCGCCAGCGCCGCGGTCTCGCCCGTCTTCCGGCTCAGCGCCTCCAGGTGCGGCCGGGCCCTGTCGCGCAGGTTCAGCCCGGCCAGAACCGGGTAGCCCAGCGTCAGGCTCTTCGGCGTCAGCTCGTAGGCGCGGCCGGTGCCGGTGGGGCGGATATAGCCCAGAACGCTCAGCGTGTGGGTCAGCCGGCTCACCGTCGAGGGCGCCAGCCCGACCGCATCCGAGATGGCGCGATTGCCGATCGGCTGGTGCGACCGAGACAGACATTCGAGGATCGCCAGCCCCCGTGCCAGTGCATCCACGAACTGTCGGTCGCCTTGTACCATGCCGAAACTCTCCCGCTGTGGTATTCCGCTCTGCGGAATAGATTTCTGCAATTTCCCATTGCGTTTACCGCCTCCTTCGGGACATGTCGAGACCATCGGCACACCCCGCCGACCAAAGGGAGGAAAACATGCTGACAGGTGATATGCTCCGCCGCTCGGCCGAGCGGTTTCCGAAAAAGCCGGCCATTCTCTGGCAGGGCCACTCCACGTCCTATGCCGAGCTCGATATTGCGGCCAACCGCCTTGCAAACCGGCTCATTGACGACGGGCTGAAGAAGGGCACCAAGGTCGGCATGATCTCCCGCAACCGCACCGAATACGGTGTTGCGTTCTTCGGCATCGCGCGGTCCGGTTGCGTGATGGTAAACATTTCGGTGCTCTATGCGCCCGACGAGCTGGCCTACGTGCTCGACAAGGCCGACGTGGAATGTCTCGTTTACGAAGACATGTTCGCCGAAAAGGTCGACGCGGTTAAGGACAGGCTGCCGAAGCTGAAGAAACTGGTCTGCATCGGCGAGGGCGGCGACGAGACATTCGAGAGCTTCATCGCCAAGGGCGGTGAGCATTATCCTGACGTCGCCATCGACGAGGATGACCCGTTCTGCATGACCTACACGGGCGGCACCACCGGCCGGCCCAAAGGCGTGCTCTGCAGTCACCGCAACCGCAACATCACCGCCCACACCGTGATGGTCGAGGAAGCCATCGACGAGCGCGACATCGTCGGCATCGTCACGCCGCTCTTCCACGTGGCGGCCCTCAACATCATGTTCCAGCCCGCCATCCTCGCCGGCGCCACCACGACGCTTCTTAGCAAGTGGACGGTCGAGGATTTCGCCGCCATGGCGAAGGAAACCGGCATGACCGCGCTCTTCGCCGTGCCCACCCAGCTTTCTATGGTCGTCAGCGACCCGGGCTTCGACGCCGCCAACTACGCCACCTGGCGCAAGGTCTCCTTCGCCGGCGCCCCCATGCCCGACTGGGTGCAATCCGAGCTGATGGAGAAACTGCCGAACCTCGCCATCACCCAGATCTACGGCCAGTCCGAGATGGGCGTGCTCACCTCGCTCCGCGCCTGGTACCTGCCCGAAAAACTCGGGTCCGTGGGCCGCCAATGCTACAATGTCGACGTGGGCGTCATCGACCAGAACGGCAACAAGGTCGCCCCCGGCGAGATCGGCGAAATCGCCTCGCGCGGCGACAACGTCATGCTCGAATACTACAACGAGCCCGAGCAGACCGCCAAGTTCTGGCAGAACGGCTGGGCGCTCACGGGCGACGTGGGCACGATCGACGAAGAGGGGTTCATCACCCTGATCGACCGCTCGAAGGACATGATCATTTCCGGCGGCGAGAACGTCTATCCCAAGGAAATCGAAGACGTCATCTATGACCGCGACGAAGTGGCCGAATGCGCCGTCTTCGGCATCCCCGACGACAAGTGGGGCGAGGTGCCGGCGGCCTTCGTCATGCTGAAGGCGGGCGAGACCCTCGACGAGGACACCCTGGTGGAGCACTGCGCCGAGCGGCTCGCCCGCTTCAAGCGCCCCCGCCACGTGGAATTCGTCGAGGATTTCCCGAAAACGCCCATCGGCAAGATACAGAAGAACATCCTCAAAGAGCCATTCTGGAAAGGCAGGGAGAAGAAGATATGACCGATACCTATGACGGCTACGAGCGCCTCAAATTCGACTGGCCGGCCGAGCGCGTCCTCCGCGTGACCATGGAAAACCCCGGCCGGATGAACGCCGCCGACAGCGTGATGCATGGCGAGCTGGTCAAGGTCTGGCGCGACATCGACGAAGACCCGCGCGTCAACGCGGTCATCATCCGCGGCGCCGGCGATGCCTTCTCGGGCGGCGGCGACCTCGAGCTGGTCAAGGAGATGACGCAGGATTTCAACACGCTGAACCGCGTCTGGAAGGAAGCCCGCGACCTCGTCTACAACGTGATCAACTGCTCCAAGCCGGTCGTCTCAGCCATGGAAGGCCCCGCCGTGGGGGCAGGGCTCGTCGCCGGGCTTTTGGCCGATGTCTCCATCGCCTCGCGCACCGCCCGCATCATCGACGGCCACACCCGCCTCGGCGTTGCCGCGGGCGACCACGCCGCCATCGTCTGGCCGCTCCTCTGCGGGCTCGCCAAGTCGAAATACTACCTGATGACCTGCGAACCCGTCAGCGGCGAAGAGGCCGAGCGCATCGGCCTCGTCTCCCTCGTGACCGAGCCGGAAGACCTGCACGACAAGGCGCTCGAAGTGGCCACCAAGCTGGCGAAAGGCGCCCCCGGCGCCGTGCGCTTCACCAAGTATGCGCTCAACAACTGGCTGCGCATGGCCGGGCCCACCTTCGACACCTCGCTGGCGCTCGAATTCATGGGCTTCAACGGCCCCGACGTGCAGGAAGGGCTGGCCTCGCTCAAGGAGAAGCGGAAGCCGAACTTCGACCCGGAATCGCCGCTCTGACCCCAAGACGGCCCCGACACCGCCCCGGCCGATGAGGGCCGGGGCCTTCACGCGCTCAAGCAGGAGTGACGATGACAGAACAATCCGGCCCGCCCGAAGACATGGTTCTTCTCGAACATCCCGAACCGGGGGTCGCCGTCGTGCGCCTCAACCGGCCCAGCGTGAAGAATGCGCTCGACCTGGAAATCCGCAAGCAGCTGGCCCAGGTCTTTCGCGGCCTCGTCGACCAGGATGACCTCCGCTGTGTCGTGCTGACCGGCGACGAGACAAGCTTTGCCGCGGGCGCCGACATCGCCGACATGGCCCGGATCTCGGCGGTCGAGATGTACCACCGCCACACCGAACGCCTCTGGGCGGCCGTGGCCGATTGCCCGGTACCGGTGATCGCGGCGGTGAACGGCTACGCTCTCGGCGGCGGGCTGGAGCTGGCGCTGCTCTGCGACATCTCGATCATCGGCCGCAGCACCAAGCTGGGCCAGCCCGAGGTGCGCGTCGGCATCATGCCCGGCGCCGGCGGCACCCAGCGGCTGGTGCGCGAGATCGGCAAGTTCCGCGCCATGCGCCTGTGCCTGACGGGCGAGGTGATCGACGCCGAAGAGGCCTGGGACATGGGCCTCGCCTCAAAGGTGGTCGACGACGACAAGGTCATGGCCGAGGCGATGGACATGGCCCGCAACATCGCCGCCATGCCGCCCATCGCGGTGGCCCAGATCAAGGAAGTCATCCTGCACGGCATGGATGTCCCCCTCGGCGCCGCGCTGGCGCTCGAACGCAAGGCGGTGCAGCTGCTCTTCGCGACCGAGGACAAGGCCGAGGGTATGCAGGCCTTCCTCGACAAGCGCGCCCCGGATTTCACCGGCAACTGACCCCCGGCCACCGGCCGGGGCTGCCGCGCGCACGTGGATGCGCACGCGGATGTGATCGGAACGCCAATTTGGCGTTTCGCGAAACGGCATGGCATCGGTTACGCTCGACCCCGCAAAACTTTGATCGGGAGTAGCCTATATGAAACATGGAATTCGTCTCTTCGTCGGCCTTGCCGCCGCCGGCATTGTCGCCACCCACGCCATCAGCCAGGAAAATACCGACAAGGCCATTCAGGCCGCCGTCGAGGCCCGGCAATCCCAGATGACCCTCTATGCCTTCAATATCGGCCTGCTCGGCAGCATGGCGAAAGGCGAGGTCGAGTATGACGCCGAAGCCGCCACCGCCGCCGCGACCAACCTCGCGTCGCTCTCCAAGCTCGACCAGTCGCGCCTCTGGCCGCAGGGGTCGGATGCCGAAACCCTCGGCAGCGACACGACCGAAGCCCTGCCCGCGATCTGGGAAGAGGGCAGCGATATCGGCGACAAGGCGATGGCGCTGATCTCGGCGGCCGACGACATGCAGGCCGCGGCCGGCGACGGGCTCGACGCCCTGCGCGGCGCCATCGGCCCGGTCGGCAAGTCCTGCGGCGGATGCCACGAGGATTTCCGCCTGGATGACTGACCCGCGCAAGCGGGCGGTGCCACACGCGATAGGGTGAGCCATGCGCAAACTCGGCCTGTTTCTTGCCGGCCTGCTGATCCTCGCGGGCGTCGGGGCGTGGTTCGCGACCATGCCCCGCACCCTGCCGGATGACACCTTCGCCGGCCTCGACGGCAACGCCGAGGCGGGGCGCGACGTGTTCTGGGCCTCGGGCTGCGCCTCCTGCCACACCGACCCCGAGGCCGAAAGCAGCGACGCACCGGTCCTCTCCGGCGGCTACCGCATGGAAAGCCCGTTCGGCACCTTCATCGCCCCCAACATCTCGCCCGGCGAAGAGGGGCTCGCCGGCTGGTCGGCCCATGACCTCGGCAACGCCCTTCTCGCCGGCGTCTCGCCATCCGGGCAGCATCTCTACCCCTCGCTGCCCTACACCTCCTACCGGCGGATGGCGGCACAGGACGTCGTCAACCTGAAGGCGTTCCTCGACACCCTGCCGGTTTCCGACCGCGAAAGCGCCCCGCACGAGCTGGGCTTTCCCTTCACCATCCGCCGCGGCCTCGGCCTCTGGAAACGGCTCAACCTGACCGACGCGTGGTACCTGGCCAAGGCCGAGGGCGACCAGCTCCGGCGCGGCCGCTACCTGGTCGAGGCGCTGGGCCATTGCGCCGAATGCCACACGCCCCGCGATGCCACCGGCGGGCTCGACCGGTCGCGATGGATGCAAGGTGCGCCCAACCCCTCGGGCAAGGGCACCATCCCCGCCATCAACGCGGCCGAGCTGGGCTGGTCGGCCACCGACATTGCCTATTACCTCGAAACCGGCTTCACCCCGGATTACGACAGCGCCGGCGGCCAGATGACCAAGGTCATCGCCTCGATCTCGAAACTCCCCGCGGAAGACCGCGAGGCCATCGCCGCCTATCTTCTGGCCATTCCCTGACCATTTGTCCGCCACCGAACCGCCGTTCACGAAATTGTTGACCAAAGTTCACGGCCCCGCGGGCCTTTCGGCGCGACGCGCCACTGGCATCGCCCTAATTGGAAATGTTAAGCTTGGCGACATACATGACGTTTGTCGCGCACCCAATGCACGAAAGGAGCAATCCGAATGACGTCTGCCTTCATCAATCGCCGAACCCTCCTTGCCACCGGCGGCTCCGCGCTGGCGACCGGCGCTACGGGCCTGCTTTACCCCGCCCACGCACAGGCGCTGGAGCCCACCGCCTCGATGCGCGGCGGCTCGAACAACTACCGCCCCGGCGCGCCCATCGTCGACCGCATCGGCAATGGCGGCTTCTGGATGTCGGGCACCGTGCGCCGCGCCGGCGACGGCGCCCCGCTCGAAGGCCAGCGCATCCAGATCTGGGCGCACACCACGGAAGGCCATGAACGCGACTGGGCCAGCCACGGCGCCACGCTCACAGATGCCAACGGCGAATTCCGCCTGGAAATGCCCCAGATCGTGCCCGCCTTCGGCCAGCCGCACGGCCACCTCGCCTATGACAGCGAGGAATTCCAGACGGTCTTCCTGCGCCCCATCATGAGCAGCGCCAGCGACACCAGCCTCGAGGCACATTTCGTCCTCCAACCGGCCTGAGCCCGTCCGGACCTGACCCCATGCCCCGTCTCCGCCCGATGCTTGTCTGGGCCGCCCTCGCGGCTGCCGTGATCGTCCCCCTCGCGGCGGCGGCGCAAAGCCCGCTTCTGGCGTGGCGGCAGCCGGTCTATATCGTCGCGGGCTTCGCCGGGGTGCTGGGCATGACCTTGCTGCTGCTCCAGCCCCTGCTGGCCGCCGGCTCCCTGCCGGGGCTCAGGGGCGCCGACAGTCGCAAGGTGCATCGCGTCACCGGTGCGGCCCTCGTCCTGTCGGTCATCCTGCACGTGATCGGCCTCTGGATCACCAGCCCGCCCGACGTGGTCGATGCGCTGCTCTTCCGCTCGCCCACGCCGTTCTCGGCCTGGGGCGTCGTCGCCATGTGGGCGCTCTTCGCCACGGCGCTGCTGGCGCTCCTGCGCCGCCGCATCGGCCTGCGCTGGCGGGTCTGGCGCATCGGGCATACGGGCCTCGCGCTGGTCATCGTGGTGGGCAGCGTGGTTCACGCCCTGCTGATCCAGGGCACCATGGAAACCATCTCGAAAACCGCCCTCTGCGCACTGGTGCTCGCCGCCACGCTTCGCGTCGTGGCCGACCCGCGCGTGGTGTCGAAGCTGAAAAAGGCGCGCTGATCACCTGGTCCAGTAGGCTGCCGCCTGAAATTCCTTCCGCGAAAACCCGAGCTCCGACAGCGTCTCGCGCACCGATACGGCCTCGGCGCGTTCCGCCGCGAAGAACAGGAACCGGTCGTCCCGGGGGATGGGCAGCGTCCGGCACGCCGTGACCGGTGACACACCCGCACCGCGCACGACCCAGTCGACGTCAAACCCCTCGGGATGCGCAATCTCCTGGATGTCATCCGCCTCCGGCACGAAAAGCACCGCGCGGCCCCTCTGCGACGCCGGCACCTCCGACAGGATGCGCACGGCGACCGGCACGGCGGTCTCATCCGCCACGATTCCGATCCACCCGGCACTGGGCGGATCGCTTCCAACGGGGCCGGTCAGGGCAATCTCCTCGCCGATACCGGCTGTCAGAATCCATTCGGTCACCCGGCCGCTCTCATGCAGGAAGACGTCGAACACGATCCGCGCCGCGTCCCCCTCCATCCGGTCGATCTGCCGCGTGGTGTAAACCGGCCGGTGCCACGCCTCCACGCCCCCCGGCCATTGCGTCAGCCCCCCGGCGTCCAGCTCGGGCCATCCGGCCCCTTCGGGCCCGAAGAGCAGGCGGAAATGCATGCCGCCCCTCGCAAACCGCCCCAGGTCGGGCCCGGTGATCGTGACCCGCATGTAAGACGGCGAGATCCGCTCGATCCCTTCCACCCGGGCCAGGCTCATATTGGCGGGGCGGCCCTTCGCATGCTCCTGCCAGGCAAGGTGCAGCCCACGCTGAGACAGCCTGAGCGCCAGCAGGTCGCGCAGGCTTTGCAGCTGCGCGGCCGTCTCCGAGGCAATGCTGATCCGCGTGCGGGCGCCATCGCCCGCCACGTCCACCGTGCCAAGGCGCAGGCTCACCCGCAGCGTATCGCCCTGCCGCTCGGCCATCAGGCCGAGCGTGTTGGCGGTGGCTTCGAACCCGTCCACCGCCCGGCCGGCGGGCATGTCGAGCAACGCGACAGAGCTGTGTGCCATGGCCTTACCCTCGCCCGACAGCGCTCAGAACGTATAGTCGAGCCGAAGCCCGATCTCGCGCCGGTCGCCCAGCGTGGCAAGCCCGCCGGGGCTCGACTCGTAAAGGAAATATTCCTCGTCCAGCAGGTTGGTGGCATAGGCCGTGACCCGCGCACCGCTGTCGAACCCGTAGCCAAAGCTCACGTCGACGGTGGTGTAGTCATCCATCGTCAGCGGCCGCGCCACGCCCTGTTCGATCCGCGACATCGACCGGCCCATGTAATTCACGTTCCCATTGGCAAACCAGCCCGTCTCGGCCCCCCAGCGGAAGCCGACGGCGACATTCGATTCCGGCGCGCCGGGGAAGGGCAGGCCGGAATAGTTGATCCCGCCCACGGTGAAATTCTTGAACTCCGTCTCCAGCAGCCCGACCGAGCCATAGACCTCCAGCCTGGCGGTCGGCTCATAGGCAATCTCGATCTCGGCGCCATAGGATTCCGACCGCCCCGCATTGGCCACGAAAGCCGAGGTCGGGTCGCCGGCAGTCGCGTAAACCTCGACCTGCTGGTTGTCCCAGTCCTGGAAGAACAGGTTCGCGCCGACCGTCAGGCTGTCCTGCAGGAACTGCCCGCGCCAGGACAGCTCGTAATTCTTGGCCCGCTCGGCGTCATAGGTGAACAGCGCCCCGTTGTTCGACTGGATGCCCGAACCGCCGGGCCGGTACCCTTCCTGGTAGGTCAGGGCGAAGCGTTGCGTCTCCGAGAAGCTGTACTCGATCCCCACCTTCGGCAGCACGACCGTGTCGTCGAAGCTGTTCACCGTGTTCGTCGTCACCACGCCGTTCGACGCGAAGAAGGCCCGCTGCTCCTGGTCGATGTAATCGACGCGCGCCCCCACGATCCCGCGCCAGCCCGGCGCGAATTCATAGGACACCTCGCCGAACCCGGCGATATTCGTGATGCTGGCCGAGTTGCGGCTGGCATCGAAGGACAGGATCGTCTGGTTGCGGAACGCCTCCTGCTCCTCCTGCGAGAAATAGGCCCCCGCCACCCAGCGCAGCGGCCCGTTGTCGAAGTTGAGCCGGATCTCCTGCGACAGGATCTCCTGCTCGAACTCGCCATCGGTCACCATGAACTCGCCCGGCGTGCCCTCGTTGATCGAATGGCGGTCGGTCACCGACCGGCTCCAGCCGGTCATCGCGGTCAGGGTCAGCGCATTCGAAAACTCGTGGGTGATCTCGACACCAAAATTGTCGACCGTCGTCTCCCGCACATCCTGGAAGACCGGGAATTCCGTAAAGGCCGGCGGCAGCGGGATACCCGCCACCACGTCGGGCCGGATCGTGCCCCAGACATCGCCCCGCTCGGCGCCATAGCCGGGTGACGACGACGACCAGTTGATCCCCGCGATATTGTCATCCGTCGGGCTCTCGAAGGAATGCGAATAGCTCAGCAGCACCTTCGTCGTGTCCTCGCCCGTCGGCAGCCACAACAGCTTGCCCCGCACGTTGTAGTAATCGTCTGTCTTGTAATCGTCCCACCGCACGAACCGCTGGTAGGAGGGATAATTCAGGTCGGTATCCTTGCTCGACCACTCCCCGCTCACCCGGAAGGCCAGGTTGTCGCTCAGCTTGTTGCCATAGGCGATGCCCACCTGCCGGCGGTTGTCCTCGCCATAGGTCAGCTGCACCTTCATGGATTTCTCGAAGGTCGGATCGACGGTGCGCAGGTAGATCGCACCGGCCAGCGCGCTGCGCCCCTGCAAGGTCGATTGCGGCCCGCGATAGACCTCCACCTGCTCCACGTCGAACGTCCCGCGGAAGCCACGGCGCGTGCCCTCGACGGTCTGCTGCACCCCGTCGATATAGAACGACGCCAGCGGCGCCCCCAGCCCGCCCGGCGTCAGGCCCTCGGAATTGATACCCCGGATCACGAACCCGCTTTCATTGAAATCGCCGCGATTGACGTTCGCCATGCGGCGGAAACTGTCCTCCCACGACTCGATGGTCGGAGAGTCGAGCTCTTCCGCCTCGGCCACCGCGACGCTCGCGTTGCTCCGGCCCGGGTCGTCGGTCGACCGCTCGCCGTAAAGCACAAGCGTGCCCAGGTCATAGCCAAGGCCATCCTGCGCGAGGGCCGATGTTGCGGAGATAAGTGCGGTACCGCCAAGCAGCACGGCGAAGAGGGGGCGTCTGGCCATCCTTTGCCTTCCTTTTTGTCGAATCAGGAACTGGCTGGCGATGGCTGACCATTTTGCTCAGATTAGGGGGCGCCTTCCTTGGGGTGAAGGCCGCACCGCAGCAATCCGGCGACCGTTTCTTAACTGTCACACTTCCCGGCTCTGCCGGGGCAGGCAGATCGGCGCGTCGCTATCGGGGTCGGTCAGCGTGACCACCTCGACGCCAAACACCGCCCGCACGTTCTCCGGCGTCAGAACCTCCCCCGGCGGGCCCTCCGCCGCGATCCGCCCGTCGCGCACCAGCACCAGCCGGTCGGCATAGCGCGCCGCCTGGATCAGGTCGTGCAGCACGGCCACCACCGTGGCGCCCTCCCGGTCGACCAGCCGGCGCATCAGCCCCAGAACCTCGATCTGGTGGGCCAGGTCCAGGAACGTCGTCGGCTCGTCCAGCAACAGGATGTCGCTCTGCTGGGCCAGCGTCATCGCAATCCACGCCCGCTGCCGCTGCCCGCCCGACAGGTTGCCCACGGGCCGGTGCCGCAGATCCTCCAGCGCGGTCAGCCGCAGGGCGGTCTCCACCGCCTCGGCATCCCTTTCCGACCAGCTGCCAAAGATCGACCGATGCGGATAACGCCCCTGCCGCACGAGGTCTTCCACCGTCAGCCCGTCCGGCGGGCTGGCCGATTGCGCCAGGATCCCGACCCGCCGCGCAATGGCCCGCGCCGATTGCCTTGCGATGGGCTTGCCATCCAGCAGCACCTCGCCGCCCTGCAACCGGTGCAGCCCCGCAAGGCTGCGCAGGATGGTCGACTTGCCACAGCCATTCGGCCCCAGCAGCGCGGTGAACCGCCCCGGCGCGATCTCCAGGTCGAGGCCGCTGACGACGTCGCCGTTGCCATAGCCCATCGACGCGTTCCGTGTGGCCAGTATGGCCCCTGTCTCACTCATGGCGTTTCGTCCAAAGCAGGTATCCGAAAAAAGGCGCGCCCAGCAGCGCCGTGACCACGCCCACCGGCAGTTGCACCGGCGCCAGCGCCCGCCGCGCCACGATATCCGCCGCCAGCACGATCAGCGCCCCGGTCAGCGCCGAGGCCGGGATCAGCGTGACATGCGACCGCCCGGTCAGCGCGCGCGCGATATGCGGCGCGGCCAGGCCCACGAAGGCGATCGGCCCGGCCGCCGCGACCGCCGCCCCGGCAATGAGCGCACAGCCCAGCATCATCAGCCCCCGAAGCAGGTTCACCCGCTGCCCGCGCCCCCTTGCCACGTCATCGCCCAGCGACAACAGGTCAAGCTCCCTTGCCGCCAGCCAGATCACCAGCATCGGCACCGCCGCCCAGGCAAACAGGGTCTGCACCTTGATCCAGCGGCTGTCCTGAAGGCTGCCCGACAGCCACACCATCGCCCTTTGCACGAGGGAGATATCGCCGAAGGTCGAGATGAAGCTCGCCCCGGCGCCCGCCAGCGCCGACAGCCCCACACCGATCAGGATCAGCCGCAGCGAGGTCGTCCCCTGCCGCCACGCCAGCAGGAAGATCGCCACCGTCATGCCGACCGCCCCGGCAAAGGTCACCACCGGCAGCAGCCGCTCGGGCACCGTCTCGACCTGCACGATCACCACCATCGCCGCCAGCGCCGCGCCCGCGTTGATGCCCAGCAAGCCCGGTTCGGCCAGCGGGTTGCGCATCACCGCCTGGCAGACGGCCCCCGCCACCCCAAGCGCCGTGCCCAGCAGCACCGCCATCACCGCCCGGGGCAGGCGCAGCCCGGTCACGATCGTCTCGACATGCGCCGGCACGCCCTCGGCGCCCACCAGCGCCCCGAGGATCTGCCCGACCGGCAGCCTCTGATCGCCCACCGCCAGCGCCAGCAGGAACAGCACCACAAGCAGCGGCGGCATCGTCAGAAGGGCGGCCCGGTTCATGCCCCGGCCCCGCCGTGCCGCCGCGCCAGCCAGATGAAGAACGGCGCCCCCAGCACGGCCAGCGTGATCCCCACCGGAATGTCCCGATCCGACAGCGCGCGGGGCAGGGTGTCGGCACAGAGCGTCAGCGCCGCACCCCCCAAAAGGCAAAGCGGCAGGATGCGCCGGTAATCCGCCCCGATGCACATCCGCACGATATGCGGCACCACCAGCCCGACGAACGCCACCGGCCCGGCAATCGCCACCGCCGAGCCCGCAAGCCCCACCACCAGCAAGGCCGCAATCGCCCGCCACGCCAGCGCATTCTGCCCCAGCCCCCGCGCCACGTCGGCCCCAAGGCTCATCGCGGTGAACTGCGCCCCGCAGACCAGCGCGGCCACCAGCGCCACCGCCAGGTAGGGCAGAACCGCCACCACATCCCCCAGCTGCCGCCCCTTGAGCGACCCGACGGTCCAGAACCGCACCGTGTCCAGCGTCTGCGCATCGAACAGCAGGATCGTCGTCGTCACCGACCCCAGGAACGTCGTCACCACCACCCCCGCAAGCACCAGCTTCAGGGGCGTCGGCCCGCTCCGCCCCGCCGTGCCGAGCGCATAGACCAGCGCCGCCGCCGCGCCCGCGCCGACAAACGCCATCCAGATCAGCTCCGACACAGCCGTCAGGCCCAGGAAGGCCAGCCCGCACACCACCGCAAAGGCCGCCCCCGCATTCACGCCCATGATCCCGGGCTCGGCCAGCGGGTTACCGGTCACTGCCTGCATGATCGCGCCGGCCACCGCCAGCGCGGCGCCCGCCGACACCCCGGCCAGCACCCGCGGCAGCCGCACCTGCATCACCACGATATCCGCCCGCTCGGTTCCCGGCGCCCAAAGCGCCTGCGCCACGCGCCCCATCGGAATGTCGCTGGCCCCCACGCCCATCGCCCAGACGGCCAGCACCAGCAGGGCGACGGCGAGCAGAAAGGGCAGGGCGGCATGGCGTCCGGCGGCGGCGGTCATTCCTCACCGATGACGTAACGCTCCAGATCGTCGAGCACCTGGTGCGCCGAATCGAGCCCGCTGAACTGCATCCACGTCCCATGCCCGACCCGGTGCACATCGCCCGACTGCACCGCCGGCAGCATCTGCCACAGCGGGTTGTTCAGCACCTCTTCGTGCCGCCCGTCCTTGTCGGAATCGTTCGTGCCGCCCACGATGTAAAGCAGCACGTCGCCATCGAGCTCCGCCAGCTCCTCCCACCCCGGGCGCTTCATCGACATGTCCGGGTCGTCCGAGGTCTCGTAATCCGTGCGCTCGACCCCCGCCTTCTGCATGACCGCGAAAGGCGCATAGCTGCGCGGCGCATCCAGATACACCTGGAAATCCCACGAGGTGATGCGCAGCACCGACACCGTCTTCTCCGGCATCCTTTGCCGGATATCCGCGAGCCGCGCGTCATACTCCGCCAGCCGCGCCTCGATCTCCCCGGTCTTGCCGGTCATCCCCGCCATCAGCCCGTAATAGGCCCGCCAGTCGATATCCGTGTAAAGCAGCGTCGGCGCCAGCTGCGAGATCTGCGGATAGACCCCGCTCGCCATCGATGGGCTGCCGACGAACCCCACGATCAGGTCGGGCTGCAGCGCCACGATGGTCTCGAGGCTCGGCTCGGTCACGAACCCGGTGCTGGTGACATCCGCCTCCACCGCCCGCGCCTTCAACGCCTCATCGCTTATGTTGTCGAGCGGCGCGCCGACGATGGGCAGACCAACATCAAGCCCGATCCCCAGCCCGAAACTCGCGTCGAGCACAACCACCCGCTGCGGCTCGGCCGGCACGCAAAGCGGCGCGTCGTAAACGGCGGCGTCCTCGATCACACGCCCGTCACAGCCCAGTGCCGCACCCGCGCTCAGGACGATAGAGGAAATAGCAATAAGGGCAGGCCGTAGCATGCGCACCTCCGTTCTGGTCAGCCGTATTTCATGGCTCAGAGGCGCGGGGCACGTCTTGGCTGCGCGCATTCAAGTCAGGGTGCGCCCCAATGTCAATGCACGGGCGCTCACGCCGCGATAAGCTGGCCGCCCTCGACCCGCACAACCCGGTCGGCATCCTTGATCGTCTGCGGCCGGTGCGCGATCACCAGAGAGGTGCGCCCCTCCGACAGCCGGTTCAGCGCCGTCTGAATGCGCTTTTCCGTCTCCAGGTCCAGCGCCGATGTCGCCTCGTCCAAAATCAGGATCGGCGGATCCTTCAGGAAGGTCCGCGCAATCGCCACGCGCTGCTTCTGCCCGCCCGACAGCGCCACGCCGCGCTCGCCCACCACCGTATCCAACCCCTGCGGCAGGCTCTGCACCAACTCGCTCAACTGCGCCTGGTCCAACGCCTCGAGGATCTCCGCCTCGCTGGCGCCCAGCCGCCCATAGGCCACGTTCTCGCGCAGCGTGCCGCCGAACAGGAACACGTCCTGGCTGACCACCCCGATCTGCCGCCGCAGGCTCGCCAGCGTCAGCTCGCGGATATCCGTGCCGTCGATCAGGATGCGCCCGCCCTGCGGGTCGTAGAACCGCGGCACCAGCGACACCAGCGTCGACTTGCCCGCGCCCGACTGGCCGACAATCGCCACCGTCTCGCCCGCCGCGACGGAAATCGAGATATCCTCCAGCACCGGCATCGCCGCGTCATAGCTGAACGAGACATTCTCGAATTCGATGGCCCCGCGAAACGCCGGCGCCTCCCGCGCGTCGGGCTTTTCGGCCACGTCCGGCTCCAGCGCCATCAGGTCCTGGTAGCGCTGAAACCCGGCCAGCCCGCGCGGATAAAGCTCCATCACCGCCGCGATCTTGTCGAGCGGACGGAAGAACACGCCCACCAGCAGCAGGAAGGCCACGAAGCCGCCGATGCTCAAGTGCCCCTGCGCCACGAAAACCGCGCCCGCCACCAGGATCGCCACCTGCACCAGCCGCATCCCCATGTAATTCAGCGTGGTCGACGCCGCCATCAGCCGATAGGCATCGAGCTTGGTGCGCCGGTAATTGGCGTTGTCCTTGGCAAAGAGGTCCTTCTCATGCGCCTCGTTGGCAAAGGACTGAACCACCCGCATCCCGCCCACGTTCTCTTCCAGCCGCACGTTGAAATTCGCCACGCTGCGATAGATCTGCTGCCAGGTCTGCGTCAGCCTGCGGCCATAGACCGCCACCAGCACCACCACCGCCGGAAAGATCACCGCCGTGATCAGCCCCAGCTCGACATTGATGAACACCATCAGGATGAAGGCCCCGACAAAGGTCATCAGCGCCACGAACAGGTCTTCCGGCCCGTGATGCGCCACCTCGCCGATCTCTTCCAGATCGCGCGTCACCCGCGCCACCAGCGTGCCGGTGCGCTGCCGGTCGAAGAACGCGAAAGACAGCCGCTGCAATTGGTCGAACGCCTTCCGCCGCATCTCCGTCTCGATATTGATGCCCAGCATGTGGCCCCAATAGGTCACCACCGCCATCAGCCCGGCATTGAACAGGTACACCAACAGCAACCCGGCCGCCGCCAGGATGATCAGGGGCATGTCGCCGCTCGGCAAAAGCCGGTCGATGTAGAACTTGATGGCAATCGGAAAGGCCAGCTCCAGCAGGCCGGACGCGATGGCACAGCCGAAATCCAGCAGGAAAAGCCCCCGCCACGGGCGGTAATACGCGAAGAAATCTCTGAGCATGGTCCGCCGCCCGCGCTGTTCCGGAAGGGTCGTGGTTTGGCTGGTCCCCGGCCGGGCGCCGGACCGACTGGCTGCTGCGCGTGATAATCGCTGCCGCCACTTTGGGCAATCCCCGGCGCTTGAACGATCGGCCCCTCGATACGGGCAGGGCAGGGGCCCCGCTCCGGTTGACTCCCCTTTGCGAAAGGATACAACCAGCCTCAGCCAGCGACCCCGCCCAGCCACCAGACGCAGAGGCGGAGTTCATGACCTTTCACCCAAGGATGTATGCGGCCGTGCAGGGCTTCCAGCCCCTCGCAGAGCTGCGCAGCCTCGCGCTCGACCGAATGGTCGTCGACTACTGGCGCGTCAAGGGCAGCGCCAGCGCGGGCGGGCGCTACGCCTCGCTGCATCCGCGCTTCGTGCTGATCCTCGACGACCGCCGCCTGTCGCTCTCCCGCGCCCGCGGCGCCACGCCCGAACCGGCGGCGGGGTGCTACATCCCCGCCGGGCTCGAGGTCTGGGGCACCATCGAGGAGCCGGGCGAGCTCTGCCATGTCGACATCCACCTGCCCCTCAACCGCCTGCGGGAACTGGTCGAACCGGGCACGGCCCTCGACCGCCCGGTGATCCTGCCCGATCTCGGCCCGCTCGCCCTGCTGGCCGGCATGCTGCGCGACGCATGCGCCGCCGCCCGCCAGTCGCCTGCCCGGGGCGAGGCGCTCGCCCGCGCGGCGGTGACCGAGATCTTCCACCTCGACCGCGCCGGCCGCCCGGATGGCGGCGCCGGCAACGGCTGGCTCGACCGGCTCCGCTCCCATGTCTTCGAGCGCATGGCCCAACGCATCGTCATCGACGACCTCGCCCGGGCCTCCGGCCTCTCGCGCACCCATTTCAACCGCACCTTCCGCCGGGAAACCGGCCAGTCGCCCTATCAATGGGTGCTGGGCATCAAGCTGGGCTATGCGAAGCGGCTTCTCGTGCACGGCCTCCCCTGCGCCGAGGTGGCCCAGGTCACGGGCTTCGCCGACCAGGCCCATTTCTCCCGCAGCTTCCGCGCCGAAACCGGCCTTGCCCCGGCGCGCTGGGCGCAAGGCCACGCCGCCGGCGGCGATGGTCCGATTGTTCAAGACAACCCAACCCGATAGTTTTTATCAGGTACCCTGACGCAAGCTGCCAGCGACGCCCGGTGCCCCACCCGGCGCCACCGCGGCCAGCCGTGATATCATTCAGAGGGACGCCGACATGGCCACACGCAAAACCCAAGCCCTTGGCGCCGCGCGACTGGGCGCCGCCGGGCTTCTGCTGCTCTCCGCAGCCACCGCCGCCTATGCCCAGGCCGAAGACGAGAATTTCGACCTCGGCACGCTCACCCTGCAAAACCAGGAAGACGCCACCGGACCCGTCGGCGCCGACATGAACCCGCCCACCGTGACCGGCACCAAGGCGCCCGTCACCGTCAGCGAAGTGCCGCAATCCGTCTCGGTGCTCGGCCGCGAGAAGATCGAACGCTTCGGCGCCAACCGCGTCAGCGAGGCGCTGCGCTACACCGCCGGCGTCACCTCGGACGTGTTCGGCGATGACGACGATTACGACTGGCTCCGCATCCGCGGCTTCCAGGCCGACCAGACCGGCATCTACCTCGACAACGCCCAGAACCTCTCCTTCGCCTTCGGCTCCTTCTTCATCGACCCCTACACGATCGAGCGGATCGAGGTGCTGCGCGGGCCCTCCTCGGCGCTCTACGGCGGCTCGAACCCGGGCGGCATCGTCAACTACGTCTCCAAGCGCCCCGGCGGCCGCATCCGCGAGCTGACCTTCGGCCTCAACGACGCCACCGGCGCCTATCTCGAATTCGACTACGGCAACGACATCGGCGAGGACCGCGCCTACCGCCTCACCGGCCGGCTCGAAGGCGGCGACAAGTACGACGCCCTCAACGAGGGCCTGCGCGGCACCTTCGCGCCCTCCTACAAGTTCACCACCGACGGCGGCACCGAGGTCACGCTGCTGGCCAACATCCACATCGCCGACGAGAAGCACAACGGCAGCAGCTTCCTGCCCTACCAGGGCACCGTCACGCCGACGCCCCAGTTCGGCTATATCGACCCCGACGCCAACTTCTCCGACCCCAACTGGGACAGCTACGAACGCCGCCAGGCCTCGGTCTCGGCCATCGTCGAGCGCGAGCTGGCGAACGGCTTCACCTTCACCGGCATCGGCCGGCTGGGCTATGCCGACGTGCACGAGCGCTATTACTACCCCTTCGGCTATGCCGGCTACGCCCCCGGCCCGGGCGACGCCCAGGGCACCCTCAGCCTGATCGCCTTCGAGCATGACACCCAGGTCGCCACCGCCCAGACCGACCTGCGCTACTACGGCACCGTCTCGACCGGGCCGGTCGAGCACGACCTGCTCTTCGGCCTCGACGCGCGCTATTACGAGATCGACGAGATGCAGGCCTCGGGCTTCGGCACCAACCAGGTCGTCGGCCCCCGCCCGCCGGGCACCCCGGTGATCGGCGCGCCCTACCAGGACGCCACCACCAAGCAGCGCCAAGTCGGCCTCTATTTCCAGGACCAGATGCGCTGGGGCAGCGGCTGGATCGCCACCGCCAACCTGCGGCACGATTTCGTCAAGACCAGCCAGGACGGCACCGGCGCCTTCAGCCGCGACGACAGCGAAACCTCCTGGCGCGCCGCGCTCGCCTATGAAACGGCCGCGGGCTTCACGCCCTACGTCTCCTATTCGAGCTTCTTCAACCCGCTGATCACCTCACCGGCCAACGGCGTCACCAAGCCCGAAACCGGCGACCAGGTCGAAGTGGGCTTCAAATGGGCGCCCGAGGGCGGCCGCTTCTCCCTCACCGGCGCGGCCTTCGAGATCAACCGCGAGAACGTCGTCGTCGGCGCCTTCCCGAACTTCAGCCAGCTGGGCGAGGTCCGCTCCCGCGGGGTCGAACTGGAAGGCGAGTACGATTTCGGCAACGGTCTCTACCTGCAGGCCTCGGCCACCTTCCTCGACGCCGAAGTCCGCCGCGACAGCAACGCCGCCCTGATCGGCACGACGCCCACGCTCATCCCGGAAACCGAGCTGTCGCTCCTGGGCACCTACGCCTTCTCCGGCGCGCTGCGCGGGCTGGAACTGGGGGCCGGCATCCGCCACCGCGGCGAAAGCTTCGCCGACGCGGCCAACACGCTGAAAGTACCCGACTCGACCATTTACGACCTCTACGCCAGCTACGCCTTCCAGAACGGGCTCGAGGCCAACCTCTCGGTCACCAACGTCGCCGACGAGCGCTACGTCACCGGCTGCCAGACGGTCTATGTCTGCTCCTACGGCTCGGGGCGCGAAGTGAACTTTTCGGTCACCTCGCGGTTCTGAGGGGGTCCATGCGACGGAAAACGGGGGCGCGGCCTGAAAGGCAAGCCCCTTACCGTATGTGTGGAAGATTGCGCGCTGCCAATGGCAGCGCGCTTTTTATTCATTCTCCGAAGAGATCCCGCTCGTAGACTTTGCCCTTAGCGAGGCCGAGTTTCATCGCCGGGGTTCGTTTTGTGTCCCGTGATCCCATCCAGTTGTGGTGAAAGCGGTAGATCTCGATGATCTTGACCAGCATCTCCGGCTTGTAGAGGAAGTGCCGATCCCAGGTTCGGCCATTCGCGCTTGGCGTCGAGACTGGCCGGGATGCTGGCCGCACATTGCTGCGAATCTTGTGGAAATAGCTGTCCACGCTCCGCAGCGTGGCGAGACGCATCAATCTCGCGCATCGCTCTGTTGAGAGCTCGGGTCGGTCCGTCTTGAGATCAACGGCCCGGGAAGGTTCGGACTTCGTGTGATACGGCCAATCGAAGGGAGAGCCGATAGGCCTGCCGGCGAGACGCTTGACGATCTCCCTGTCGATTTCCTCGTTCAGCACGAACTCCGGCAGGCTGTTGAGCTGATGTGCGGTCAGGTTGAGATCATTCCGCAAGTCTCGGCGCCCTTGGGCATAGAGAGCCTCGCGTGCGTCGTTGAACTCGTATTTGGCGAAGGACACTGTTGCCACATCCACCCGACCCACCGCGACCTCCGGCGCGAAGGCTGCGAGAAAAGCCTTGCTGAGGCCGGCGTCGCCGTCCTGAACGAAAAAGAAGCGGCTTTCGGATCTCGACACCATTCGGCGGAGCATCAGCGCGTGAGCAAACTGCTGGATGTCTTGGCGCACGAGGCCGCCTACATGCGGCAGTTGTAAACCCAGATCGACATCTGCGAGGATCTCGGGGTCGATCTCGGCGCCTGCGGTGATGTCGTCGAGATATTTCTTGAACTCGGAGGCCGTCCAGAGACGTCCGTGGTGCCGCCAGCAGCGGTCCTTTGCCAGATCTCCATTGGCCGACATGTCGGCCTCGATCTGTCTCATATCGCCCGTAGGGTCGAACTGGAGATGCCCGAGGACGATGAAGCCCGAGTTCGCGTGCGCGGTGCAGAGGTGCTGCACGGACACGGAAGCACGCTTCTTGCGGTTGGGCCAGTTGAGGGTCAGCGTCTGGCTGTCCGTCGCAAAGCGGCGGCCATATCTCACCCAGTCGACATCGCGGAGATCGCCTTCCCGCCGATCGGTGAACTCTCGAACCCGATCGTAGATGAAGTCGATCTTCCGATAGACATCACGCGGCGCGACATCGGCGATCTCCGTGATCTTCGACAGGGAGGTTCCGTGAACGAGCAGTTTCAGGATCTGCCCGTTCTTGGATTGGCGTCGATGATTGCGGGCCGGATGGCCAATGGTGAATGTCGATCGACATTTCTTACAGGCGTATCGCTGATGCCCAGCTTTGGTCCGCCCCGTCCTCCAGTAGAGATCAGGTCTTTTATCCACCGTTTTCCCGTGTGAAAGGCAATCAGCATTTGGGCACGACTTGCCCATACCGTGGAAGCATTGCAATCGCCGCAGGCGTGTGTATTCTTCTACGATAGCTCGGTTGTTTTTGACGACAGACTCCTGGCCGCAATATCCGCATTCGAAGTATTTGTCGTCGCCGGTGCCTCCGACTTTCCCGCGAGGAAAGTTGGCATTCACAGCCGAGAGCCTGAGGCCCCGGCCATCACGGGGATCGGGGCGAACACCGAAATGGGCGCATTGCGCATTCCGGCAAAAGTTCACATCCACTCCGAAAAACGGGAGAGGAAGGCGCCGTTTCGGGCCTGTCGCAGATTTTTGCGAGACGGACTTCACCTGATATCTCCATTCGTGGATTCGTTCAGGTCAAGTTTCTAAGGATAAGGTTGGCCACTTTGTGGCCAACCGAAGCATTTTCTTCAACACATCTGGTAAGGGGCTTGCCTGAAAGGGCCGCGCCCTTTTTGGTGTTGAAACCTTTCCACGAAGCACCAGCCCGGAATCCAGGGCGAAGCCCGCCGCGCATCGCTGGGCCGTCCCGCCGCACCGGAGGTGCGCCGCCATTCACGGCACGCCTGTGGCGTGACGGCACGGCGATTTGGCAACCGGAGTGCCACGCTCGATTGCTGGAGGCACGTCTCAGGCATGAAGTGGCAGCCACCCCCGTCGGCTCGCCGCACCACGGCCCAACGATGCGCGGCTCCTCAACGGCGGAAAAGAACAGCCGGTTCGCCCCGCGAAACCGGCCTTCCCCCAGGACGCGGCGAAGTTCCGCAGTGAGCCCATCTGCGAGATCAGTGAGATGCGCAGCATCCGGTCCGATGGGCGGATTGCCGACTTTCGCCGCGCGACGGTCGAGTGGCCGTGATGCGCAGGTAGCGACCTTGCAAGTTCCGCTGGGAAGAAGATGCGGCAATTCGGCTTTATTCTTTGTGTTGTGGCCAGCAAGTTACTGTAATTGTTAAAAGAGCCTTACGGGGAAGGGCGTTGCTTGGCTTTGAGGATGACAAGAAAATTCTTGCCTTTGCTTAGGGTCTGTGTATGTCATGCAGTATGGCACTGCCACGGGGTCAGGCTATACGCCGACCGCCTCAGGGGATCCTTCGGGATCCCTTGTGTGTGTCTGGAGCTTTTCCCACTGTCCGTATTCACCATCGAAACAGGAATACTTCACCCCTACGGCATCGTCATCGTGTTTGAAATCCAACAGCATTTTTCGTTCAACCAGCTGCTCGTAGGCACGGTTCTGCTTGCCGCAAGTGACTTGGCTGACAGGATGAACAAACAGGTCTGCCAGCTGAAGTAAGGGATTTCCTTTGCCATCGGGCCAGATGACGTTGAGGTGATCCTTGAACTGCGCACCGGTCAAAGGCCCATACTGCTTCGAAGTCTCGGCACAAAAACCCATACCTGCGACCTTGAGGTCTGCGAAGTAGTCCTCAAGCAACCTATCCTCTTTCTTGCCAGTGCGCTCATAGACCACGTCCAGCTTCCGCCCGCCCTGCATTGCGAGTTTCGCCGCTCGTTCGACAGAGATGTCGAAAGCCGTTTTGCTCATGGCCCAGCGAATGCCGTCAGGATATTTCTCAATATAACGATCCCGATAGCCAGGGCGACAGATCACGCAGGCGTGGGCGATGAGCCGATCATCCAGGACAAGTTGATTTAACTCCTCAAAGAAAGCTTCTTTTCGGTCAGCATCCTTTTTGAGGAAGCCGAATTTCCCTTTGCCGGACCGGATTTTGTTACCATGAAGTGCGGGGACTCCCCATTTCTTGCAAAACGCCTCCACTTTGGAGGAGAGGGCGTCAACGTCTTCGGACGCAACGATGACTCCCCCGAGTGCAAAGCTCAATTCATGAGCTGGAGAAGTAGCGTCGGTCGCGCCTGTGCAAGTCGTTCGCGTCCCGAAGTCGTCCATGTAGAAAACGTATTTGCTGTTCAAGTTGGCCTCAGAGACTATGGGGGCACGAGTCAACATATTGGAATAGAATGAGAATGAAAACGCTCAGATGACTATTCGCTCGGCACGCATCCGCTTTTGGCTGCGACTGGTCATCAGCTGCGTCTCGGACAAATGTCGGCTCTGGGCCGCAAGCGTCTCTTGGGTACTTCGAAGCGAACGGTCGGAAGGTCCGCTGCACCGACCTTCACTCCACATCCAGCGAACGACCGCCCGTGCCTCCGACCTATCCCCGCCACGGTCGCGATGAAGGAGCATGTCCATCGAACCGCAGGGAGGTCCGCAGCCGGGCCATCCCCGCCCGTTGCGCCGCCCCCCACATGTCGCGTGTTGCGCCGGGTCCGCCACATTAACCCACGCCTCCACAGACCCGGAAACCGACGCGATACCGACGTAATACCGACGTGATACCGACGTCGGAATCCCTTCAAAACAACGCCGTTAACCTTCGAATCGCGGTCAGGCGGTCCAATAGGCGGAAAGGTACATCTCCTCCCGGCCCAGCCCCGCCTCCTCGCGGAAGTGGCGCCGTGCGGCCCGGACGATGCCCGCCTCCGCCGCCAGCCACACGAACCGGCTTTCCCCCGGCCCGGGCAGCGTTGCGGCCAGCATATGCTCAAGCAACGGCTCATCCTCGCCCCGCCTCAGCCATGTCAGGCGCATACCCTCCGGCAGGGGCATATCGCAGCGGTCGGCAGGGTCCGCGGTCTCGACGAAAACCTCGCCGCGGCGGTCCGTCGGCGCGTGCTCCAGGATGCGCCGGATCGCGGGCAGGGCGGTTTCATCTCCGCCCATAACCATATGATCCGCCTGCGGAAAATCACCTCCACCCGGCCCCATGATGCCGACCGTATCGCCCGGTTTCGCGGCCTTCGCCCAGCCCGTCGTCTGCCCGCCTTCATGTTCGAAAACATCAAAGGTGAACCAGCCCTCCTCGGGGTTCAGCTCCACGAACGTATAGGCCGCCCGGTGCAGTTTGTCCGCCCCGTCAGGCCAGACCGTCCGGCCCTTGTCGTTCACTTCCGGCCAGCGCGGCACCGGCCCCGGGGCCAGCAGCAACGAGAAATGCATCCCCCCGCTCAGCAGGTTGCAGATCCCCTCGCAACGCATTGCCACCCTTAGGAAATTCGCCGACACCCGCCGCACGTCCAGCACCGTGCCAAGGTGAAAATTCGGCGGCCGCACATTCCGCGCCACCTCCCCCTGCCACTCCAGCGCCGCACAGGTCTCCGGACTGATCTGGTCGAGCACCACCAGCACCCCTTCGCGGGCCTGGTGCAACTGGGCGGAATTGCCCGCCCGGATGTCGAGCGAGAAGCCCGCGCCGTCAAGTTCCAGTGTCACCCAAGCCTCGGAAAACGTTGCAGAAAGCGCCGTTTCTCCCAGGTCTGTCGGCAGATCGTAGGCGCGCAGGTACCCGGCCGCCTGGCGCAAAAGATCCTCGGGCGGGGCACCGTCGAAGCGGGCGGTGCTATGGTGGCTGTCGTTCACGCGGGAACCTCCCTGTCAGGCATGTCGAGCGGCACGACCATCGGCGTGCCGGTCACCGGGTCTGGCATCACCTTCGCCGTCAGGCCGAAGGCCGATGAAAGGTTGTCCGGCGTCAGCACCTCGCCCGGCGCCCCGGCCGCGATTACACCGCCATTCGCCAGTAAAACAAGGTGATCCGAGTAGCGCGCCGCCAGGTTGAGATCATGCAACACGCTGACCACCGCCGTCCCCGACCGCCGGTTGAGCCGCCGCAGAAGGCCCAGCACCTCCATCTGGTGCGTGAGGTCGAGATAGGTGGTCGGCTCGTCCAGCAACAGCCACGGCGACTGCTGTGCCAGCACCAGCGCCAGCCACGCCCGTTGACGCTGTCCGCCGGACAGCTCGCCAAGGTCGCGGTCGGCCAGCCCGGTCATGCCGACCGCCTCCATCGCTTGGGCACAGGCCGCGCGATCCTCCTCGCGCCACGGGCTGAGCAGCCCGCGCCACGGCAGCCGGCCCCGCCGCACGAGGTCTGCCACACGGATGCCCTCGGGCGCATGCAGCGATTGCGGCAGGATCGCCAGCCGCCGCGCCAGCGCGCGGGGCGCGAGGGCCGAAACCGCCTCTCCATCCAGCGTGACGGTGCCGCTATGCGCCGGAAGAACGCGCGCCAAAGCCTTGAGAAGCGTGGATTTTCCACACCCGTTGGGCCCGATGATGGCCGTCACCTTGTCGCCCGGGAGCGACAGGTTGAGCCCCTCGATGACCGGCCAGCCATCGTAGGACAGGGTCAGGGCGCGGGCCTCCAGCATCACAAATCTCCTCGGTCCATTTCGCGCGACAGCCGCCACAACAGGTAGGGCGCGCCCAGCAGGCCCGTGGCAACGCCCACGGGCAATTGCAGGCCGGGCAGCGTGGCCCTTGCCAGCAGGTCCGCCAGCACCACGATCAGCGCCCCGGCCGCGGCACCGGCGGCCATCCGCCCGGCCGGGCCGCGCGCCCCGGTCATCCGGGCGCCGAACGGGCCCGCCATCAGGGCCACAAACGGCACCGGGCCGGCCACCGCCACCCCGGCGGCCGCCAGAAGCACCGCCGTGGCCGACACCTGCCAGCGTGTACGCTCGACCCGCACCCCCAGCCCGGACGCCAGCTCTCCGCCCAGCTCCATCGCCATCAGATGCCGCGCCTGTGCAAAGGCCAGCAAGGCCAACGGAACGCCGATGCCCCAGACCTGCCCGGCATGGCCCCAGTCCCGCGCCGCCAGCGAGCCGGTCAGCCAGCGCTGGGCCTCGGCGGCGGCGGTGCCGGGCAGCAGCGTCATCAGGAAGGTGGCCAGCGCGGTCGCCGTGAAGCCCGTGCCAAGGCCGACAAGGATGATCGTCAGCGCCGGCGTGCCGTGGCCCCGGCGATAGGCCAGCAGGCCCACGAGAACAGCAACGACAAGGCCGCCCGCGGCCGCCAGCACCGGCGCCGGCAGGGCGATGCCGAACGCGATGCCTGCGATGATCGCAAGCCCGGCGCCCGCGTTGAACCCCAGAAGATCGGGCGCGGCCAATGGGTTACGGAACAGCGTCTGGAAGATCGTGCCCGAGAGGCCCAGCACGGCGCCTGCGCCAAGGGCCGTGGCCACGCGCGGCCCACGGATCGTGTCGAGGATCAGCGCGCCGGGCCCTTCGCCGGTCACCAGGCCTTGCCAGAGAACGGACGGGCCGACATCGAGCTGACCATGTAACAGCGCCGCCACGGTCGCCAGTCCGAGCAATCCGGCGAGCAGTATCACCCTCTTCATGACATCGCTCCCGGGCGCAGCCGCCGTGCGATCCAGATGAAGAGCGGCCCGCCCAGCAGTGCCACCATGATGCCTGCCCGCACCTCGCCCGGCGCAAGCACCAGCCGCCCGGCCACGTCCGCCAGCGTCAGGATGATCGCGCCGAGCGCGGCCGATATCAGAAGCTGCGCGCGCATCGAGGCGCCGGCAGCGGCGCGCGCCAGGTGCGGGGCCATCAGCCCCAGGAACGCGATCGGCCCGGCAATCGCCACCGCCGCGCCCGTCGTCAGCGTCACCGCCACAAGCCCGCCGGCCTGCACGCGCGCAGGCTGCGTTCCCAGCCCGCGGGCCACATTGGCCCCCATCGAAAGCGCCTCGATCAGCGGCGCGATCAGGAAGGCCAGCGCGGCGCCGGCCAGCATCACCAGCGCCATCCCGGCCACCGGCCGGTAGACGGCCTCCGTCAGCGACCCGGCGACCCAGAACCGCAGGATATCGAGCGAGTCCTGCCGGATCAGCACCAGCGCAGTGACCATGGACAGCAGAAGTGCGTTCAGCGCCGCGCCCGCCAGCGTCAGGCGAACCGGCCCGGCCTCGCCCCGCAACCCGCCGCCAAGCGAGAAGACGGCCAGCGACGCAAGCGCCGCGCCGGGAAAGGCGAAGAGGGCCACGGCGCCCTGGTCGCTGCGCCCGAGCACCGCTGCACCCAGCAGCAGCGCAAAGGCGGCCCCGGCGTTGATGCCGAGAATACCCGGATCGGCCAGCGGGTTGCGGGTGAGCGTCTGCATCACGGTTCCGGCCACCCCCAGCGCCGCCCCCGCCACAAGCCCGGCCACCAGCCGGGGCAGGCGGATGGCCATGAGCGTGACATGGGCGGGGTCGTGCAGGTCATAGGCCGTGACGGCCGACAGGGCCTCCGCCAGCGTGATCGACCGCACGCCCGTCGAAAGAGAGAGAGCAACCGATGCGGCCAGCAGAAGGGCGACAAGCAGGGCGCGCCTCACGGTAATAGCCCCGCGGCCGCGGCGGAGGGCACGACCGTTTCCGGATTGCCGTCAAGCGCGGCGACGATCTCCGGTTCCAAAGCTTTCAGGGCAAAAGGCAGCGAGAGGACGCTGCCAAAGGACAGGGCGCCGGCCGTCACCTCGTCGGCAAAGACCTCGCGGCCTTTCAGATGGGCATCAAGCGTCCGGCGCATCGGCAGCGTGGCGATATCCTCGGCACCGCCGAAGGAGGATATCCAGACCAGCAGGTCAGCCTCGAGCGGCGTCAGATCTTCCGGCGAGAGGGTGGTGTAGAAGCCATCGACCGCTGCCAGTTTCCGCAAGCGTTCCGGCAGGGAAAAGCCCAGTTCGGCGAAGAACCGGGCGCGCGTGTCTCCGGGCATGAACGCCCCTGTCTGACCGCCATTCTGCCAGGCGGCGACGGCCGTGGCCCGCTGCCAGTCCGGGTGGCGGCGGCGCATGGCGGCAAACTCGGCCCTGACCGCGGCGACAAGGCCCTCGGCCTTGTCCGATCGCCCGAGCGCCCGGCCGATGCGCCTTGTGTCGGCGTCCCAGGGGCTGCCGAAGGCCGGCTGGTCCCGGCCCTGCATCAGCACCGGGGCGATCTGCGACAGAAGCTCGTACTCGGCGCGCGATATCCCCGAGCCGATGCCGATGATCAGGTCCGGGTTGAAGCCGGCGATCAGTTCTGCCGAGACCTCGCCGGTCAGAACGACCGGCTCTGCGCCGTCGAGATGCGCCTCGGCCCAGGGCCACGCTGCATAGGGGTGCCCCCCGAACCACTCGCGCACGGCCAACGGTGCGACGCCGAGCGCAAGCAGCGGATCCTGTGTCGTGTAGCCCAGAGACACCACCCGGCGTGCCGGCTGCCCGAGTACCGTTTCGCCCCATGGTCCGGAAAAACTCAGCGTTCCTGTGGCCTGGGCGATCGCCGGGGCGGCCAGAACGGCGCACCCGGCGCCCGCAAGCAAGGCTCTTCGGGTGCAGGCCGATGGTCTACGGGCGCGGGAATCGAAGGAAATGGACATGACGCTCTGGACGATCGGCAACGCTGTTTCTCGGGACATCGGCACAGGGCATGCCGACGTTTCTGGAAAGGTGCAGCGGGGTTTCGGGATTGAACCAGATGCCTAGTCGTCACCAATGTCGCGGACCATATCTTCGCCGCCGGGGCGGTTCAAGGTCATGCGGCTCCGGGCGCGGGCCGTGGTATTGCCCGTGTTCGGCAATCCGGCAGGCCATACATTTCAACTATGGCGATCATTCGAAACGGATATTTCCGGAATGACGCGTGATCTTCTTAGATGCCGGGGTTCCCGACCGTTGCGCAAGTTGTTCCGATGCAAGATCTCGCTGACACATATGAAGATATCGGAGACGCCATGCTCGGGCAGGGGGTGCAGGCCCGGCCTGAGTGCCGCGAAGCGCCGCACGGCCGCGTGGTGCTGTTCTGGGACAATGTGAGCCGCTCTTGCCTGTCGGACCACGTGCCCGGCCTGCCGGGGCCGGCCTGATGCTGCCGCTCGAGGGAATCGAGGTTGTCGCCATCGAACAGGCCGTCGCCGCGCCTTTCGCCACGTCCCGCCTGGCGGATGCTGGGGCGCATGTCGTCAAGGTCGAGCGGCCCGAGGGCGATTTCGCGCGGGGGTACGATGAGGCGGTGAAGGGCCAGTCGAGCTATTTCGTCTGGCTGAACCGCGGCAAGGAGTCCCTCACGCTCGACCTTGCGCAGACGGAAGACCGCGCACGGCTGGAAAGGCTGCTGGCGGGGGCGGATGTTCTTGTCCAGAACCTCAAGCCGGGGTCATTGGGTCGGCTGGGCTTTGAACCCTCCCGGCTTCGCGCCGATTATCCGAAGCTCATCCTCTGTTCGATCAGCGGCTATGGCGAGACGGGCCCGATGGCCGACCGGAAGGCCTATGACCTGCTGATCCAGGCGGAATCGGGGCTGTGCTCGATCACCGGCGGGCCGAACGAACCGGCGCGTGTGGGCATTTCCATCGTGGATATCGCAAGCGGCGCTACCGCCCATGCCGCCATACTCGAGGCCCTGATCCGCCGCGGCAGGACAGGGCAGGGCGCCGAGATCAACGTGTCGATGTTCGGCGTGATGGCCGATTGGCTGTCAGTGCCGCTGCTCAACCATGAAGGGGGCAACAGCCCGCGGCGCGCAGGGTTGGCCCATCCGTCGATATCACCCTACGGCGCCTTCCAGCCGGGCAGCGGCCCGCCGATCCTGATCTCGATCCAGAGCGACCGGGAATGGGCGATCCTGTGCCGCGATTTCATCGGCGCACCGGACCTGAGCGACGACCCGCGATTTGCCACCAATGTGCAACGCGTGCGAAATCGCGAGGACACCGATGCGCACGTGGCGCGCGCCTTTGCGCGGTTCAGTGCGGAACAGGCAGTTGATATCCTGTCTCGCAGCCAGATTGCCTTCGCCTCTGTCAATGACATGGCGGGGCTGGCGGACCATCCTCACCTGCAACGTGTGACCGTGGACAGCCCCAACGGCCCGATAAGCTTCCCCGCGCCGGGGTTTGCATTCGCGGATGAACTCCGTCACTACGGGCCCGTGCCGGGGCTCAATCGCAGGAAATCCTGAAGAAATCCCGGACTTTTTGTCTAAGCAGGCGCTTCGCGGCCGGCCCTTTTGGCCGTGGCGCGGCGGTCGGGTCTTCCCATGACAGCCATAGGGCTGCCGTATGACACCTATGTAATATTCTTATTTCTATTGGCTTCACTATGATGGTTCACTTTCCCCAGAGGAGAAGCCGCAAAGGCTATGAACCCAGGGAGGAAAGCCATAATTTCGAATACCGCAGCCGTGCTGCGCGCCGCTACGCTATGCGCGGCGGTCTCCGTCGCTTCGGCCGCCTCGGCCGGCGTAGACGAGTTGCCGCAGGACATTCAGGACAAGCTATACAATCCTGACCTGCTCGACCCGAACCAGCCCATCGGCGACAGCGCCTATCGCGATTTCGTCGCCAAGAACCCGCCGCCCTGGACGATCGGCTATGCCTCGTCCTATGCCGGCAACACGTGGCGCGCGGCCGTGATGGACCGGCTTCAGAACGAGATCATTCCCAAGTGGAAAGATCTCGGCATGATCGACGAGGTGATCATCACCCAGTCGAACCTGAACGACGCCACCCAGATCCAGCAGATCCGCCAGCTCGTCGACCAGGGTGTCGATGCCATCGTGGTGTGCTGTTCCAACCCGACCGCGCTCAATGCCTCGGTCGAGTATGCCTATAACAACGACGTGGCCGTGTTCTCGGGCATCGGCTACCTGACCAGCCCGTATTCGGTGAACTCGTCGGCGAACTTCGTCGTGGGTGGCCGCATGATGGGCGAGTGGATGGCCGAGGAGATCGGTGGCGAGGGCCGCGTGCTGAACGTCGAGGGTATCCCCGGTGCGTCCGCCTCCGATAGCCAGAACGTGGGTATCGAGGCGGCGATGGCGGAATACCCTGATATCGAGGTCAAAGGCCCCATTGCCGGCATGTGGACCGACCAGGTCGCGCAGGCCGAGGTTCAGCGCTGGCTGGCCACCAACCCCGGCAAGCTGGATGGCATCCTGATCCAATCGGCCTCCGAACTCGGCGCACTGCGGGCCCTGCAGCAATCCGGCCGTCCGATGGTTCCGATCACCATCGGCTCGGAAATGGGCGCGCTCTGCTACTGGCGGAACAACCCGGATTACGTGTCGGCGGCGATCCACGCCTGGCCCCCGGGTGACGACTTCGAGATGATCTGGAACATCATGATGCGCACGCTTCAGGGGCAGGGTCCGAAGATCCAGTCGATCCTGACGACGCCCGTCAAGATGACCAAGGAAGAGATGATGGAAGCCATTCCCGAGGATTGCTCCGAGCAGTCGGCAGGCTGGTACCACCCGGGCATCGAGGAATGGGCCGGCAAGGACTTCCTCGACAACTTCTTCCTGCGTCCCGCCGACCCGGAAGCCTATGATCCGGCGTCGCATTCGGCCGCCCAGTAAGGCTTGAAGGCCCGGCCACCGTGATGCGGTGGCCGGGCTGCAAACAAAACTATCCGAAAATCCCGTTTCTTGTGGAATACTGACCCGAGGGGGAGTTAGCCGTGGCGACCGTAGCGGCCGAAATCATCGACGTGCGCAAGACCTTCGGTCCGACCGTGGCGCTTGATCGCGTGAGCCTGCGCGCCTTCACCGGAGAGGTGCACGCCATCATCGGCGGCAACGGCTCTGGCAAGTCGACGCTGGCCAAGGTGATCTCCGGCGTGCTCGTGCCCGATCAGGGGCAGGTGTCGATCTTCGGCAAATCGGCGACGAACCCCTCTGAATCCCGCGCGCTGGGCATCTCGAACGTCTACCAGGAGGTGCTTGTTGCCGATGAATGTTCGGTCATCGACAACCTGTTCCTGGGCGCCGACGGGCTGTTCTCGACCGCGGAGCCCTATGACGAGCGTTACGCCCGCGCCGAGAAGATCATGCGCGAGCTGCTGGGCTTCGATCTCGACCCGGAGACGATCGTTGGCGAGCTGCCGCTGTCGATCAAGCAGTGGATCACCATCGCCCGGGGAATGCTGACCAACCCGCGCGTGCTGATCCTCGACGAAAGCTCGGCGGCGCTCGATTTCGAGGCGACACAGCGGCTGTTCCGGAAGATGCGCGAGCTTACGGCGCAGGGCTGCGCCATCTTCATCGTGACGCACCGGATCGCCGAGCTTGTCCAGATCGCCGACCGGGCCACCGTGCTGCGCGATGGCGTGTCGGTGGGCACGCTGAACAAGGAAGAGATCACCGAGGAACAGATCCTGCACTTGATCGCCGGACCGGAACGCGAAAGCGCGCATTCCACCAGCAAGCCGGTCGAGAAGCAGGCCGACCGCCCGGTGCTGCGCGCCAACGACATGCGGGTCTGGCCCGACACCGCGGCCTTCGATTTCAACCTCTACCCGGGGGAGGTGGTCGGCGTGACCGGTCTCGACGGGCAGGGGCAGGCGGATTTCGTGCAGTCCCTCGCCGGGATCGAGCCCGCGCTGGGCGGGTCGATCCACACCGTGCATCACGGGGTTGCCGAACCGATCTTCGACCTGCACAGCGCCCGGCATAACGGCATCGCCTATGTCTCGGGCGACCGGAAGAAGGAAGGGATCTTCCCGAACCTGTCGATCTACGAGAACATGTGCCTGTCGATCTATCCGGAATATTCTGCCGGCGGGCCGTTCAATTTCGTCAACCGGCAGAAGCTCGACCCGATCTTCGAGCACGAGACCGGCAACCTTGCCACCAAGATGGGCGACCCGGGCAACCTGATCACCTCGCTTTCGGGCGGCAACCAGCAGAAGATCCTGATCGCGCGGTCCTTTGCCGAGCGGCCGCGCGTGCTGGTGCTGAACGATCCGGCGCGGGGCATCGACGTCGGCGCCAAGCTCGATCTCTATCGCAACCTGCGGGCCTTTGCGGCGCGGGGCAACGCGGTGGTGTTCCTGTCGTCCGAGATTGAGGAATTCATCGACCTCTGCAACCGGGTGCTGGTGTTCCGGGGCGGGGTGATCTCCTCGACCTTCGAGCCGCCCTTCGACCCCCATGTCATCCTGAACGCCACTTTCGGCCGCAAGCTTGATGCGGCGATGCCCGGCGAGGATCACCACGAGGAACGCAAGGTCGTCGAATGGCGCCCACGGCACGAGGCCGGCCGCCCCGCCGCGCGCCCGGTGCGCATGCGCCCCGAGATCAACAGGAGGATTGCCATGAATCAATCGGGTTTCCTGCTGCTGGCCCCCGATATCCCGCAGGGCAGCATCATTCCGGACCGGTTTTCCGAAACCAACAAGCGCTCGCCCGCGCTGGAATGGGAAGGGGTGCCAGAGGGGACACAGAGCTTTGCCTTGTCGATCACCGATCCCGACCTGCCGCCGGAGTTCGAGTTTCCGCGCAGCTTCGCGCACTGGCTGGTCTACAACATCCCCGGCGATGCGCGCAGCCTGAAGGAGGGCGCGTCGATGACGTCGGCCATGCCCTCGGGCTCGCAGGAGCTGAACCCCGATTTCGTCACCTTCGGCATCCCCGGCTTCGGGCGCGGCTATGGCGGACCATGGCCGCCCGACCGGGCGCACCGCTACATCTTCACGCTCTACGCGCTCAAGGCGCGGACGCTCGACCTGCCGCCCGATGCCGACCTTCCCGCTTTCGCGCAGGCGATCCTGCCCGTGACGATCGACCAGACAAGTTTCACCGCAACCTATGGCCCGGCCAAAGCGGCGCTGCCCGCGGCCTGACAGACAGGAGAGTACAATGAGCAAATTCGGCAGCAGAAACGCCTTCGACCTTGAATGGGTCGAACGCTGGGCGCGCCTTGTGAACGAGGACCGTGTCCTGCCCCGGATCGGACGGTTCTTCAATGCCCGTTTCGTGCTGGGCGTGGACGACACCGACTACCTACTGGAAATCCGGAAGGGCAAGGTCGAGAAGATTTCCGAAGGGCTCGAACCCTCCGACCTGGGCTACGAGTTCGCGCTGCGCGCGCCTTCGTCGGCCTGGTCGAAGTTCAGCCAGAAAATGCCGCCGCCGATGTTCAACGACATCTGGGCGATGGCGCACCCGCTGCACAAGCAGCTTCACATCGAAGGCAACCAGCTGACCTTTTGGCAGAACCTGCGGGCGCTGACCTGGATGCTGGCGCTGATGCGCGAAGTTTAAGGAGAGCGAGCCATGAACAAGCATGATCCGATCGTCGGCCGCTACGTCTATATCACCTGCCAGGGCAAGACGTACCGGACCTATTACGAAGAAGCGGGCGAGGGCATTCCGATGGTCTGCCTGCACACCGCCGGTGCCGACGGGCGCGAATACCGCCATCAGCTCAGCGACCCGGACATGAATTCGAACTTCCGGATGATCGCGTTCGACCTGCCATGGCACGGCAAGTCGATTCCGCCGGAAGGCTTCCAACTGATGGAGGACGAGTACAAGCTGACCACCAGCTTCTATTCCGAGTTCATCCTCGAATTCTGCCGCGCGCTGGAACTGCACAAGCCGGTGATCATGGGCCAGTCGATGGGCGGCAACATCTGCCTCGAACTGGCACTGCGCTACGAGAACGAATATTCCGCCCTGATCGCGCTGGAAGGCTGCGACCACTCGCCGGGCTGGTGGATCGACCCGCTGCATCACCCCGCCATTCACGGCGGCGAGGCCTGTGCCACGGCCGTGTTCGGCCTGATGGCACCCGACAGCCCGGATGAATACCGCTGGGAGACATGGTGGTATTACGCTCAAGGGGGCCCCGGCATCTTCAAGGGCGACCTGTTCTACTACTCCGTCGACAGCGACTACCGCGACAAGGTGCACAAGATTTCCGGCAAGGTGCCGATCTACTTCCTGACCGGGGAATACGATTTCGCCTGCACCCCCGAGATGACCCAGCGTACCGCCGAGAAGGTCAAGAACAGCGAGTGCATCATCTTCGGCGGCGGCCACTTCCCGACTTCGGAAGACCCCGAAAAGTTCAAGGAAGTGATCACGCCGGTGCTCAAGAAGATCGTGCAGAACGACCCCGAACGCCGGGGCAAATCCTCGCGCGACTGGTCGTCCCGCGGCTCTGACGGGGGCTCGCGCAGCCGCTCGTCCGAAGCCAAGAGCGACCGCCGCGTGATCGATCTCTGACCGGCTTCACCTGAAGAAAGACGACGACACGCATGGCATCCCGCGCCTCATCCGCAAACGCCTACCTGCTGGTGCCCATCGTGCTGATGGCCGCCCTGCTGGGAACAGCGGTCATCCGCGGGCCGAACCTGATCACGGAATCGGGTATCGGCAGCGCCGTCATCGTGGCGGCGCCGGTGATCCTTGCGACCTATGCGCTGATGGTGCTGGCGGTGGCCGGGCGCGGCACGGTCGACCTGGCCGTCGGGCCGCTTCTGGCCTTCATCAACGTTGTCCTCGTCAAGCTCAGCACGGCCGGTATCCTGGCCAGCCCGATCGCGACCTTCATCGTGGCGATCGGGCTGGGCATGCTCTACCAGCTTCTGTTTGCGCTGATCGTGATCTGGGTGCGGGTGCAGCCGATCATCGTGGCGCTGTCCGGGTTCCTGGCGCTCACCGGCATCAACCTCGTGATCCTGCCGCGTCCGGGCGGTGTTGCGCCTGAATTCATGATGGGGTGGGGCGCGGGTACGACGATCTTTTCGCCGGTTCTGGTGATCCTCGTGGTCGCCACGCTGAGCTGGTACCTGTTCACCGCATCGACCTTCTACACCAACCTCAAGATGATGGGCTATGACGAGCGTGCCGCATGGACCTCGGGCATACGCACCGACGTCGTACGCATCGGGGCGCACCTGATCGCCGGCGTCTATGTCGGGCTGGGTGCGATCTGTTACACCGCGCTGATCTCTTCCGGCGACCCGACCCAAGGCCAGAACATGACGCTGACGGCGATTACCGCGCTGGTGCTGGGCGGCGTGGCTTTGTCGGGCGGGCGCGGCGGGGTGACCGGGGCCCTTCTGGGCGCAGTCAGCCTGTGGCTGATCGGGTACGTGCTGGCCACCTTCAACTTCGGCGCGATCCAGGCGTTCATGACGCAGATGGTCTACGGAATCATCCTTGTCCTTTCCCTGCTTCTGACGCTGCTGGTGCCCGTGATCGCGCGCTATGTCAGCTTCATCTCCCCCTGGAGCGCGTTCCTCGTGCTGGGCGTCATCGTCCTCAGCATCATGATGCAGGTCGGCACCTTCGACACCTATGCCGAGGTCGCGCCGGTCGCCGTCGAGGCGGCGACCTCCGAGCGGTATTTCCTGATCGAGCCGGCGCGCGTGGCCACAGACGGGTTCCAGATCTCGGCGGTTCAGGCCTTCGCCCTGATCGCCGGGCTGGGCGCCATCGCCATCGTCCTTGCGGCAAGGCTGGTCGACGCGGAATCCGGCGCCCGCAGGATGGGCCCGTTCCTTTACCTCTTCGTGGCGGTAATGCTGATCGCGCTATTCGTGGCAATTATTGTCCAGCCTGACAGCAGCCTTTTCGGGGTGCCGAAATGACCGGGCGTTCCGATACCAGGGGCCGCGTCTCCGTGCTGCCTATGCCGAAGTCCTTCGCGCTGATCTGGCTGAATATCGGCCTGTCGCTGGTCGTGGCGGCGATCGGCCTGGGCGTGGGGTTCGCGCAGGAGGTCTCGGCCCAGCGGGTGATACTTTTCACCATCCTGACGGCGACGGTTCTCTTCCTGCTGCTCAACTATATCGTGGCCGCCTTTGAGGCCAATGCCGCGGCCCGCGCAGAGGAAACCGAGGAAGAGCAGGAAGACCGCAGCGGCCGCGCGCGCAAGCTCTGGCGCAACAACCGCGTGCTGATCATCGCGATGGCCGGGCTGCTGGTGCTCTACCTGCTGCTGACGGCGGCCATCCCGGAGTTCCGGTCGATCAAGAACCTGATCGGCTTCCTCGTCCTCGAGCTGATCCTGCTATTCGCCTTCAAGGTCTCGGGCCAGTTCGCCTCGGGCCGCAGCGCCTTCATCGGGCTGATCGTACTCTTCGCGCTGATCGTGATCTCGTCCTTCTCGATCGAGGGGTTCCTCTCGGGGCCAAACATCAAGGCGATCCTGCTGTTCGCGGCCTTTCTCGGCATCGCAAGCGTCGGGCAGACGATGGTGGCGCTTCTGGGCGGGCTCGACCTGTCGATTCCCTTCGTGATCGGGTCGTCCAACATCGCGCTTCTGTTCCTGATCACGCTCGGCGTGCCGTCCTTCGTGGCCTTCGGCTTCATACTCGTGCTGGGCGGCATCGTCGGGCTTCTCAATGGCATCATGAGCTTCCGTTTGCAGGGGCAGGCACTGATCGTGACGCTTGGGTCGGGCTTTGCGCTTGCAGGCTTCACCCAGATCATGACTTCTATCGGCTCGCAATTCGCCGGGAACGTGTTCGGGACGGTGCCGAAATGGCTGTCGAACCTGGCGGCGATGAACGGAAAGTTCATCGGCATGAACTTCCCGCCCACCATCGCCATCTGGATCATCATCGCCATTCTCATGATCATCGGGCTGAGAACCACGGCCTGGGGCCGTAACCTCTATGCCCTCGGCGGCAACCGCCGCTCGGCCAGCCTGATCGGCGTGAGCGAGTTCAAGTACTGGGTCGGCTGCTACACGATCTCGGGCGTCTTCGCGGCGCTGACCGGCTCGCTTCTGCTGGGCTGGTCCGGCGGGGCGTTCATCGGGGTGGGCGACCCCTATCTTTTCACCACGCTGGCCGCTGTCGTCATCGGGGGCACCTCGCTGCTGGGCGGCAACGGCGGTTATGGCTTCACCGTGATCGGTGTCCTCGTGCTGCAGGTGCTGACCTCGTTCCTGCAGGGCATCGGGCTCCAGTACGAATGGCAACAGTTCATCTTCGGTCTGCTGATCCTGCCGATGGTCGCTCTTTACGGGCGCTCACCGCATATCCGGGCCACCGTCTGAGGAAACGCAATGTTCACTACTCTCTATACCTCCGCCGACGTGGTCGCCAGCGCCCTGACCGGGCTTGCCCTGATGAGCCTGGCCTCGGCGATGATCTGTTACGTGGGTCTCAGCTGGTCAAACGAACGCTGGCGGGTGCCCGAGGGCTTGGTCGGCACGGCCTGCCTTGCCACGGCGCTTTATTATGCCGGAGCGGCGGGCTTCTGGTTCTCGGGCGGCGAGGCCAGTGCCGGCGTGCGCTTCTCGGCGTGGTACACGGTGCATCCGCTACAGGTGGCGGCGGTCTATTTCTTCGCCCGCACCCAAGGCCCCGTGCCGGTCGGCGTGTTCTGGCGCATCACCGGGGCGGCGCTTCTGATGGTCTTCGGCCGCTGGCTGGGGGATGCCAGCTTCTTCAACCCGACCTTGGGCGCGCTGCTGTCGATCGCCTTCTGGCTCTACATCCTGGGCGAGATGTATTTCGGCGCCATGTCCGAGGCGGTGCGCAAATCCTCGCGCCCCGTCCGCATCGGCTATTTCTGGATCCGGCTGCTGATGACCGTGGGCTGGGCCGCCTATCCGATCCTGCATTTCGTCGACGTCGTGATCGGCGTCGGACAATCGGGCGGTGTGATCGTGCTCTACAGCGTGTTCGACATCGTCAACCTCATCATCCCGTCTCTCATCGTCGTGGCCGTCGCCGGCCAGGACCGCTACTGACCGCCCCCCGGCGTTAAGGAAGGAAACATGTCATGACCGGTGCCGATATCATCGCAATCGTCATCCTGATCACGATCCTGATCGCAGTGGGGGTCTACCTGCTGCACTGGCTCTATCGCCATTCCTCGAAAGACCAGAGTTTCGTCCGAACCGGTTCGGGCGGCGAGCGGGTCGTGATGGGCGGCGGGGCGCTGGTGATCCCGATCGTTCACGACATCACCGTGGTGAACATGAACGCCATCCCGATCGAGATCCGGCGGCAGGGCGAGCAATCGCTGATCACCAAGAACAAGATGCGGATCGACATCACGACCGAGTTCTTCGTGCGGGTGGTGGCGACGGAAGAGGGCGTTTCGGCCGCCGCGCGCACCCTTGGCGCGCGCACGCAGGATGCGATGGCCCTGAAGGAGGTGATCCAGGGCCGGCTGGTCGATGCGATGTCGACCGTCGCCGCGTCGATGACGATGGACGAGATCCACCAGGATCGTGCAGGCTTCATCCGGCAGGTGACACAGCTGCTGGAAGGGGTTCTCGAAAAGAACGGGCTGGAGCTTGAAACCGCGTCGCTCACCTCGCTCAACCAGGCGGATATCTCGGTCTTCGACCCGTCGAACTTCTTCGACTCCGAAGGTTTGACCCTGATCGTGCGGGAAACCGAAGAGCGCCGCAAGCTGCGCAATCAGATCGAGAACGAAACCAAGGTGCAGATCAAGACCCGCGATTTCGAAGCCGAACAACGGGTGATCGAGATCGACCGCGATCTCGAATATGTCCGGCTCGATCAGAGCCGCGACATCGAGACTCGCAAATCTCAGCAGGCCGCGGCGATCGAGGCCGAACGCTCCACTTCGCAGATCGCCATCACCCAGGCCCGCACCAGGACGGAAGAGGAATCCGAGCGCGTCAAGATCGCCAAGTCGCGGGCCATCGACGAGGAACGTATTCGTAGCGAAAACGAAATCCGGTCCTACGAGATCGAGCGACTGCGCGACACCGAGCTGGCCGATATCACCGCGAAATCCCGCCTCGAGACCGAGCGCATCCAGACCCGCCGGCAGGTAGAGTCAGAGCGTATCGAGCGCGAACAGGAGGTGCGCGAGGCGCAGATCAAATCGCGGCTGGAGCTTGAAACCTACGAGGCCAAGAGCAACGCCGAGATCCAGCATGCACATTACCTGTCGCAACAGGAAATCGAGAACGCCCGGATCAACACCGAGAAATTCATCGAGCTGGCCGATGTGACTCGGGAGAAGGAAATCAGCGTCTCGGTCGCGGAATCGGAAACCGAGCAGGAACGCGCGATACTGGCCCGCAAGCTGGCCGTGGAAAGCAACCGGGTCGAGACCGAGGAACAGATCCGTGCCCGCGAAATCCAGCGTGAGCACAAGATCAAGCTGGCCGAGACCGCCAGCTTCCGCGAGATCGAGGATGCCCGCATCGTCGCCGACCGCGAAGTCGAAGAACTGCGGGTGGCCGCGCGGCGCTATATCGAACGGTTCGATATCGAGCGGCAGATGGAAATCGACATCGCCGAGAAAGAGCGACTGATCGCCGTGGTCAACAAGGCCATCGACGAGGCCGTGGCCCGGACCAGCGAGGCGGAGGCGCAAAAGATCCTCGCCCAGACCGAAGAGCAGATCGAGTCGGCCCGCGCCGCCGAGAAGGCCAACCGTGCCAAGACGATCGAGGTCATCGACGCCGAGGCCCGCGCGCAGCGCGAGACCATCAGGCTGGTCAAGCAGGCCGAGGCCGAGAAGAGCGCCAGCGAACAGCGCGCCGAGGGCGACATGGCCGAGGCGCGTGCCGCCGAGTTCCGCTATGGCGTCGATGCCGAGGGCAATCGCAAGCTCAACGAGGCCGAGAACATGCGCAACGACGAGGCGCGGCGCAGCGCCATCCTCGAGGCCGTGGTCAACCGCCTGCCCGAAATCATTCGCGAGCAGGTCAAGCCGATGGAGAACATCGAGTCGATCAAGATCCTTCAGGTCGACGGCCTGCCGGGCCTCAACAGCCCGTCCGAGATGCGCGGTGGCGGCTCGGGCGGCGGCGATGGCACCGGCGGGGGCGGCAGCGTGTCGGATTCGGTGGTGAACTCCGCCATGAAATACCGCACCCAGGTCGCGTTCGTCGACGGGCTGATGGAAGAGATCGGCCTGCCTCTGAAGAACCTCGGCTCGGCCGGCGGCATGTCGTTCCGCAACTTCCCCGAGGTGAAGGGCGGAGACGGCAGTTCCGGCGGCAAGGATGACTGACCGGGCAGGGTGAGACCGCGATGATCGAGAACAACCTCTTCGACCGCCTCGACCGCCACGGGCTGGTGATGGCGATCTGGTCGCCGGCGGTCTTCCTGGCCGCCGCGCTGCTGCACAAGGGCGTGACGGCCGGTGGCGGCGCGTGGTGGATCGGGGCGGGTTTCGCGGTGCTGATCCTCGGCTTTGTGGGCCATGTCATCGTCAATGCCGTACTCAAGACCCGGTTCACGGCGGGCGAGACGGCGCTTGGCATGGTTGCCTTTGCCGTCGGGATCGTGGCGCTGCTGCTCACCGTGCTGGTGGCCCCGGCCGAGATGGCCGAGCGTGTCGTGCTTCCGGTGGCGCTGGGTCTGGCTTCGCTGGTCGTGGCGGTGATCATCTACCTCGTGATAGCCTTCGGGCCGCGCGGCGCCTTCGAGAGGTTCGACGTCATCCGCGACAACAACCTGCGCCCTGCGTCTCGCCTTCCGCACAGGGGTGGGCGCCGGTGACACCGCTGCTTCTCAGTTTGCTCGTGCTGATCGCGCTTTACGGTCTCTATTTCGCGGCCCGCACGGCGCGGGTCGGCGGCCCGCCCGGCGATTTTGCCGATGGCGGCGCGAACCTGCCGGGCTGGGCGGTGATGTTCCTTCTGCCGGGACTGGCCGCGGCCGGGCTGGGGGTGGAGCGGCATTTCGCCATGGTCGGGCGGTTCGGCCTTCAGGCCTCGCACGTTTCGGCCGGGCTGGTGCTTGTTGCCATCGCGGCACTGCTGGTCTGGAACCGGCTTTGGATGGCCACGCGGGTGGCGGGGCTTTCCACGCCCGGTGAAGCACTGGGAAGGTTCTACGATTCCGTGGCGCTTCGGGTGATCGTGATGGGGCTCACCGTGCTTTTCGCGCTGCCTTTCGCGGGTCATATCCTGTCGACGGTGTCCGTCCTGCTCGAGGCGGCGACCGAGGGTCTTATCCCCCGTGCGGCCGGGGTCTGGCTGATCGCCATCGCGCTGGCCATTCCGGCCATTGTCGGAGGCTGGCGGGCGACGATCATGACGCTGGCAATGTATTCCGGGCTTCTGGCGCTGCTGTTGCCGGGGCTGACCATTCTGACCGAGATCACCGCCACCGGCCCGGGTTTTCCGGCGCAACCCATCGGCGTCGCCGACGGCATCCTTTGGGATCGTATCCCCGGTGTCCTGCAGAACTCGGCCGGGATCGGCAAGGCAATGCCGCCTGGCGGGATCTTCACGGCGGCCGCCATCGCGTCGTCATCCGTGGCGCTGCTCGGAATCGTGTTCTCTCCGGCGGTGCTCTATCTCGGCCAGACCGCACCGGCCGGGCGCGGCTTCGGCGTGTCGACCGTGTGGCTTCTGGCGGGGCTTGTCGCGGGCGGCTTCGTTCTGGGCGGCCCGGTTCTGGCGGCGCGGATGGCCGACGGGCCCGTGGCGCTGGCCGGTACGCTTTTCGAAATCGAGCCACTGGCCGGGGCAGGGCTTTTGCTGCTGATGATGATCGGCGGGCTGCTGGCGGTCAGTTTCTTCGTCACCGGCGGGTCCATCCTGATCACGCGCGAGCTCGTGCTGACCTATCTCTTCCCGAAGCTCGATGCCCGGCAGACACGCCTCGGCCATCGTATCGCATTGGGCTTCGCCTTCTTCTTCGTGGCGCTCGCCGCCAGTTTCGCGCCGCTGATCTGCGCCATCGGGGCCAGCGTGGCATTGCCGCTCTCGGTGCAGCTTCTGCCAGCGCTTCTGGGGCTGACATTCCTTCGCGTGATCAGCCGCGGCGCAGTCATGGCGGGGCTCGCCATCGGCTGCCTGATCGTGACCTTCACCGAGCCGCTGGGCCTGATCCTGTTCGAGTCGCTCTTCGTCGAGCTGCCCTGGGGCCGCTGGCCGCTGACCATCCACTCGGCGGCCTGGGGGCTGGCGTTCAACCTGGCCTTTGTCCTGTTGAGCTCGGCCGCCACGCTGCGCGCGCCCGACCGGTTTCAGCGTGACCGCCTGCACGATGCGGTCGAGGCAGCCCTGCCGCCGCGCCAGACGGGCGGGCGGGGGCTTTTGTGGTCGCTGATGCTGCTCTGGGGGTTCCTTGCCTACGGGCCGGGGGCCATCCTCGGCAACACGTTCTTCAGCGAGCCGATCTTTACCGAGCGGTCGGCAGACCTGGGCATCCCGTCGCTCTGGGTCTGGCAGATCCTTTTCTGGCTGCTGGGCGTGCTGCTGGTGTGGTGGTTCGCCTACCGTGTCGGACTGGGCCGGACATCGGCCGAGCGCATCAAGCCGATCACGCTTGGCGCGCCGGAAGACCGGCGCACCCCAGACTGGCTGGCCGCCGGACTGGAGAGGGTCGTAAAGAAGGCCTCGTGATCGATGAGCGAACCAGAGCCATTGCGCAAGGTTATGGCCTGGCCGACAAAGTGAATGGCCCCCAGCCGGGCCGTTCTATCCCCTCTCGCGGTGTGCTATTCGACCTTGCAGACACAACGCCCAAACCGGAGCCCACCCATGGCGTTCATTGACGATCTTGCAGGCCTCGCGCTTCTTCCGCGCAACCAGCTGCCCAAGCACGAACTGCAACTGGCGCGTTATTCACTGCTCGACTGGGTGACCTGCGGTGTCGCCGGTATCGGCGAGCCGCTGGCTGAGAAACTGCGCCAACTGGCAGATCGCGAGGGCGGCAAGCCAGTGGCTTCGGTCTTCGGCGGCGCGCGCGTGCCGGCCCGGATGGCGGCGCTGGTCAACGGGGCAACCAGCCACGCGCTCGATTACGACGATACCCATTTTGCTCATGTCGGGCACCTGTCGGTGGGCATCTACCCGGCAGCCCTCGCCGCGGGCGAGGACCAGGCCGCCAGCGTGGAAGAGGTGGTCGAGGCGTTTCTTGTCGGTGCCGAGGTGGCAATCCGAGTGGGCGTGGTTCTGGGCAGCGCGCATTACAATCTTGGCTTTCACCAGACAGCCACCGCCGGGGCCTTTGGCGCGACTGCAGCGGCGGGCCGCCTTTACGGTCTGGACAAGGACCAGATGCGCACGGCGCTGAGCCTCTGCGCCACCCGCGCATCGGGCCTGAAGTCGCAATTCGGCACCATGGGCAAGCCGTACAATGCCGGTATCGCCGCGGCCAATGGCGTGGAATGTGCGCAGCTGGCGGGGCTCGGCTTCACCTCGGCCGATGACGGGCTGATGGGCGTGCAGGGCTTTGTCGAAACGCACACGCCCCAGCCTGACCCCGGGGCCGGGTGGGTCACGCCGCCGCCGGAAACCTTCCTGTTCCGCGACAACAAGTACAAGCTGCACGCCTGCTGTCACGGGCTGCACGCGATGATCGAGGCGCTCTCCGAGGTGCGGAAGGCGGAGACGCTTGCCCTTTCCGATATCGAGGCCCTTCACCTGCGCACGGCGCCCCGCTGGCTTCGCGTCTGCAACAATCCCGCGCCGCGGACCGGGCTCGAGGCGAAGTTTTCCTACAAGTGGCTTGCCGGTATGACCCTGCGGGGCGATCAGACGGGCAGCGACCGGACCTACACCGACGACATCTGCACCGACACCGAGCTTGCGACCTTTGCCGACAAGGTCACCGTGGAGGGCGACGAGAGCCTGACCGACGCGCAGGCCGAGGGCGCGTTGACCCTCGTGGACGGGCGCAGCCTGACCATCCGCCATGACCTCGATGCGCCGATTCCCGAGGAGGTTCTGGCCGGCAAGCTGCGCGCCAAGGCCGAGGCCGTTCTGGGCCCGCGCGGGGTCGCCATCTGGAACCGTCTCGATCAGCTGGACGGGATGGCTGCGCAGGCACTCGGCGACAGCCTTTCGGATTGACCTCTCAGGCGAGGTTTGCCTGCCAGATGCCCCGCGTGACGAGATCGTCGACCACCTCGCGGCAACACTCCTCGGTTGCGCGGCAGGCGGCGGTGATCCGGTTCACGGCGGACCGGACGAGATAGATCTTCCGGCTCAGTCTCGGGCCCCGGATCGGGCTGCCGAGCAGCTTGCCATCTTCCACGAGGTCGATGACCGCTGCCGGTGAAATGATCGTGTAGCCACTACCCCGGGCGACCAGAGACTTGATCTGCGGCAGAGAGTCCATCTCGAGCGTCACCAGCGGCTTGCGGCTTTCGGCCTGCGCCACCCGGTCGATGAATTTCCGCAGGCCGTGCCGCTTAGATGGCAGCACGAGGAAGGTCGTGATCACGTCCCTCAGGTCGACGGGCTCGCCCGGGGGGGTGTCGAAGGGCCAGTCATCGGCGGCCGAGTAGAACCAAAGCTCCTCGGTCAGCAGAAAGGCCGAGGTGCAATCGCCAAGCCCCGTGTTGTCGTAGAGGATGGCCATGTCGATCTCGCCATTCATCACCCATTCCCGCAGGTGGCCGCTCATTGCCTCGGTCACGCAGAACTGGATTTCCGGCTGCTCCAGGCGCAGCGTCTCGGCCATCGGGATCGACAACGCCATGCAGATCGAGGGCGGCATACCGAACGCGACACGGCCTGCAGGGGAAGAACCGATATTGGCCACGTCGGTGCGGGCATCGTCGAGCAGGCGCTCGATGCGGACGGCGTAGGACTCGAGCCGTTCGCCTGCCTCGGTGGGCGATATGCCGCGGGCCGAGCGCACCAGAAGCTCGGTGCCGAGCGTGGTCTCGAGCGATCTGACCAGTTGTGAAAGCGACGGTTGAGCCACCCCGAGGCTGCGTGCGGCAGAACTCATCGAGCCATGCGCAACGATCTGGCGAAAATACCTCAGTTGTCTTGAGTCCACGATTCTCCTCCTCTCGCGGCCCATAGATCGAGGTTATGGAAGCACTATAGTGTCATGTTGTCCAGAAATAGCTCGGCCTGATTGTGCTTTGGGTCTCGGGCCTGTGCCCTGGCCACGCTCACCACCGCCTCCAAGCGATAGCCTTCCGCCTTATTGCCTTGGCGTGCCTGTTCACGATGCGGTGATCGGCGCAAGGAAACGGCCGCTTTGGATCGTCCAAGTAGACCAAGAGCCGGTCATGCAGTAAATTCCGGCTGGACCACTTGTTACACGAGCAGCACGGGCTGTTCGTCACGCTTGGGAGATGTACGTGCGATTCCTGGTGGCCGCAGTGTTCGTTGTGTTCCTGAGCTCGGCATCCCTTGCCGAGCAACGCGTGGCTCTGGTGATCGGTGTCGGCGAGTACGACGCGCTGCGCCCGCTCAAGAACCCCCGCAACGACGCCCGCGCGATGGACGAAATCCTTTACGACCTCGGGTTCGACGTGGACATGGTCACAGATCGCGATCTGGTCCGTCTGGGCCGCGCTCTGGAGCAGTTCTCGGAAGATGCAGAGGACGCCGATCTCGCGGTCATCTATTTCGCGGGGCACGGGATGGAGGTCGATGGCGAGAACCTGCTCTTCGCGCGCGACGCCGCTGCCGGCAATATCGAGGAGCTGAAGGCGACGGCCCTGCCGCTGGCCGACGTCGTTGCGGCAGTTTCCGCGGCCCGGGCCGGGCTGTTGCTGATCGATGCCTGCCGGACAGATGCGTTCGGTGTGCCGGTCGGCGATGCGAGCCGGGGATCTTTCACGCTCGAAGCGGACGTAAGCCCCGGTCTTGGCCGCATCGGTCGGGCGGACAAGCTGGTATACGCCTTCGCGGCGGCGCCCGGGCAGGGGGCGCTGGACGGGGAGGGGGAGAACTCTCCCTTCGCAGCCGCGCTTGTCCGCCATCTCGGAACGAGCGGGCTGGAGGTTCGCACGGCCCTCACGCTCGTACAGCAGGATGTCTATGACCGGACTCGTGGCGTGCAACTGCCCTACGTGGAAAGCGGCCTTCCGGGGCTGTTCTTTGTCAGCGAGACGCCGGGGGACTTGCCGGAGCGCGAAAGATTGCTGCTTGCGATGGCCGAGATCGACGACACGACCCGCCGCGACGTGGAGCGCGTGGCCAGCGATGCCGATATGCCACTGGCACCGCTCTACGGCGCGTTGCTGGGGTCCGACATTGCGGGGCTGAACCGGCAGGAGCGCGACGACAAGCTGAAGGAGGCGGCCAGCGCCTTTACGAAAGTTCGGGACGAGCTTCGCACGCTGCGATCGGGGGATGACAGGGTTACGGCCCTGCGGCAGGAGGCCGAAGCACACCTGTCGCTTGGTGCCTTTGATACGGCACGGGGCAAGCTGACCGAAGCGGCCGATATCGACGCAACGTCACGGGCCACGCTGCAGGCGAACCTTGTCGAACGCACGCTTTCCGAGGCGGCGACCCATTACCTGAACGGTGGGGCCGCCCAGGCCGAGCTCAGATACCAGCTTGCCAGCGCCGACTATGACAAGGCCATCGACCTGTTCGCGGAAATCGAGGATGACATGATCCCGGCCGACGCGAGACGCCAGCAACTCAACGCGCTCGGGGCACTGGGGCGTATCAACGTCACGCTCGGCAACCTGCCCGGGGCGCGTGAGGCCTTCGAGAGACAGCTTTCGGTGTCCCGGACTGCCAGTGCACAACACCCCGGCGATGCTGACCTGCAACTGGCTCTTGCCCTTTCACGCGACAACCTCGGAGACGTCCTGTTCGAGCAGGGCAGGATCGGTGATGCCTTCGATCACTACCAGGCCGGCCACGAGGTGAGGCTTGCCTTGGCCGAACGCCACCCCGATGACGAGGATATCCGGTTCGCGCTGAGCAACAGTTACGAACGGCTTGGCCGCACCCGTCACAGGCAGGGCGATCTTGCGGCGGCGCACGCGAACTATCTCGACAAGAACCGGCTCGGCTCCGAGATGGCGGCGAGCGAGGCGGAGGGCTATCGGTGGCGGAGGGATCTTTCGATCAGTGACGAACTGCTGGGCGACGTCCTGCAGGAACGCGGCGACCTGCAGGGCGCCCTGGCGCATTACAAGGCGAGCCTCGATCGCATGATCCCGATCCGCGAAGCCAACACCGGCGACTTGGAGCTTGGCCGCTTCACCTCGATCACGCTTGACCGGATGGGGGACGTGTATGCCATTCAAGGCGATTTGCCGGCGGCCCGCAGGAAGTTCGAGGAGAGCCTCGACCTTAGAAAGGCTCTCGTTGCGGCGGATCCTGCCAACACCGACTGGCAGTACGTGCTTGGTATCAGCCACGAGCGTCTCGGTGACGTGTTGACCCGCATGGGCGAGGCTGAGGCCGCAAAGGCCGCCTACGAGGCAAAGCACCATATCGTGTCGCTGCTGTCCGAGGCGGACCCGACGAATGTCCGTTGGTTACGGGACCTGTCCGTCGCCGACGAACGCCTCGGGCAACTGGCGCATGATCGCGGTGATCTGGACGAGGCAATCTTGTACTATCGGCGCAGCCTCGACCGCATGACCCTGGTGCGGGAAGCCAGCCCGACCGACATGGAACTGAACCGCTTCCTGTCGTTCACCCAGGATCATCTGGCCAGCGTCCTGCTGGACAAGGGAGAGACGGATGCCGCGCTAGACCTTTACCGCAATAGCCTGGCGCTTCGCGAGCGGCTTGTTTCGATGGATCCGCAAAATGCGGATTGGCGGTTTATCCTCGGCGTAAGTCACGAGCTTGTCGGCAACGCTTATATGCGGATGGAACAGCCCGCTCGGGCGGTGGCTGCCTACCGGCAGGAAGTGTCTGTCATGTCGGAGTTGCTGAAGAACGATCCCGCGAATCCGCGATGGCGGAAAGTCGTGTCCATCAGCAACGAGTTGCTTGGGGATGCCTATGTGGCGGCGGGCGATCTCGAGAGCGCACTTGGCCAGTACGCAACCAGCCTGTCACGGATGACTGCCGCTCGAGATGCGGAGCCGGGCAACCTGTCGACGCAGCGGTTCACGGCGGTGACGCTGCGCAAGATAGGTGAGGTTCATCTGGCCGCAGGTAAATCCGACGCCGCGCTCGAGGCCTTTACCGACAGCCTTGAAATTGCCAGCCGCCTCGTGGCCTCTGACGCCCGGAATACCCGGTGGCAGAGGGACTTATTCATGGCCCACAAGGGGGTGGCAGAGGCCGGCGGCAACGCAGAACGCAGCATCAGGCTCGCTCTCGAGGCCGCTGACAAGATGAAAGACCTGGGCGGCTGGGCCGAGTCGGATGACGGCATCCTGGACGCCTTGAGGCAGCGCCAACAGGAGTTGGCACGGTAGGAGCCGCACGGAAACTGGTTCCGGTTTGGCCGCTCGTGACGGCTTGGCTTGATGGAATGCGAGGGGCAATCACGCAGCGATGCCGAGTTGCCGGGCGATTCCGGCGGGACGATACTGAGGCCCTTTGGAGCCTGCTGAACGACCGGTCGGGTGTTGCCAATGCTCCGGTCAACCGAATGCGCTGCATTTTTGGGCAACCGGGCGCAAACGAACCGTCGATCCTGCAACGCAAGCACCGGTCGGGCTTCGCGCCAACGCGCATGGCGCAAGCGATCCTGCCTTAGGGTCGGCTTTGAAACCATGCGATACGCTGTCTGTAGGACGGTGGAGGCGAGTACCGGAATCGAACCGGTGTACACGGATTTGCAATCCGCTGCGTCACCACTCCGCCAACTCGCCGCCTAAGAAGTGGTTGCATCGAATTATATGATCGCTCTGCCATGCGCAAGGCCCGACAGCGCCGGTTCGAGGGTTGATTGACATTGTCGGGCGTAGGGATATGTGTCACAACATTCAGGACAGGACTGAACGCAAGAGTTTAGCAACATGACTGACTACGCTGCCCGCCGGACGATGATGGTCGATACCCAGGTCAGACCTTCCGATGTGACCAAGTTTCCGATCATCAACGCGATGCTTTCCGTTCCGCGCGAAGCCTTCGTGCCGGATCATCTGCGCGAGGCGGCTTATATGGGCGACAACGTCGACCTGGGCGGCAACCGGGTGGTTCTCGATCCGCGCACGCTGGCAAAGATACTCGATGCGCTCGACATCCAGCAGGACGAACTGGTGCTCGATATCGGCAGCGCGCTGGGCTATTCGGCGGCCGTGATCGCCCACATGGCGCAGGCCGTCGTCGCGGTCGAGGAAGACAGCGAGATGGCGACCGAGGCGCAGTCGCTCCTGCCCGAACTTGGAGCTGACAACGTTGCGGTTCACGAAGGCCCGCTGACCGAAGGCGCGGCCGAGCACGGCCCCTTTGACGTGATCGTGATCGAAGGTGCCGTGGCGCACCTGCCCGAGGCGCTGACCGATCAGCTCAAGGACGGTGGGCGCATTGCGTGCCTCTTCATGGAAGGTACGCTTGGTGCGGTCCGTATCGGCTACAAGATCGACGGCAAGATGACGTGGCGGTTTTCCTTCAACGCCGGTGCGCCGGTTCTTCCCGGGTTCGAGCGGCATAGCGCCTTTACCCTGTAATTTAACGAGGAGGCCGCAGAGCGCCGATATGAGAGTCCCGTTCAAGACCCGCGTTATCGGTGCCGTGTCCGCCGTTATCCTTGGTTTCGCGCAACCGCAGGCCGCATCGGCCGAAACGCTCGCCGACGCATTGGTCAGCGCCTATGAGAACAGCGGCCTGCTGGAGCAGAACCGCGCCCTTCTGCGGGCCGCGGATGAAAGCGTCGCGCAGATCGTCGCGGAGCTGCGCCCGATCATCAACTGGTCGGCCGATATCACCCGGACGTTCGGGACAACCCGCACGGGCGGGGTCATGCGCGGCTCGGATTCGAACGATCTGAACCTCGGGATTTCACTCGATCTGCTTCTGTTCGATTTCGGGCGCACCAACCTGCGGCTGCAGGCGGCCAAGGAAACGGTGTTGGCGACCCGCGAATCGCTGCGCAACATCGAGCAGCAAGTTCTGCTGCGTGCCGTTGCGGCCTTCATGAACGTACGTCGCACCGGCGAGCTGGTGTCGGTGCGTCAGAACAACCTGCGGCTTCTGCGCCAGGAATTGCGCGCCGCGAATGACCGGTTCGAAGTGGGCGAGGTGACCCGCACCGACGTGGCACTGGCCGAAGCGCGGCTGGCGTCGGCCCAGAGCGGTCTGGCCACGGCACAGGGCGATCTGACGCAAGCCGTCGAGGAATACCGGTCCGCTGTCGGGCGTGCGCCGGGCCAGTTGCGTGCACCGCGGCAGTTGCCCAATCTTTCGGGCAACATCGATACGGCCAAATCCATTGCGGTGCGGAACCACCCCGACATGCGCAAGGCCCAGTATGACGTCTCCTCGGCAGAGCTGACCGTGGCCGCTGCCGAGGCGGCGATGAAGCCGAGCGTCAGCCTGACGACCCGCCTTGGCGCGGGGGAAGAGATTGACGGCACCGATTACACCCGGTCGGGCAGCATCGGCGTCACGGTCTCCGGTCCGATCTACCAGGGCGGTTTGCTGAGTTCGGCCCGGCGTCAGGCGATGGCGCAGGCCGACTCGCTGCGTGGTCAGCTTCACGTGACCCAGAAGCAGGTGGTCGCGGATGTCGGCAACGCCTATGCCATTCTGCGTGCCGCCCAGGCCAGCCGGCAGGCCGGGCAGGAACAGGTGCGCGCCGCGCGCGTCGCTTTCCGAGGTGTCCGGGAAGAGGCCAAGCTGGGCGCCCGGACCACGCTTGACGTGCTGGATGCCGAACAGGAGCTGCTCGACGCGCAGGCGGGCCTGATTTCGGCAGAGACCGATCTCTATATCGCGGCTTACCAGGTGCTTGAAACGATTGGTGAACTGACCGCGAAAGACCTGCGCTTGAACGTGCAGACCTATGACCCCGAGGCATATTACAACCTGGTCAAGGATGCGCCGGTTCCGATCAGCCCGCAGGGCCAGAAGCTCGAACGTGTGTTGCGGGCGATTGGGAAAGAATAGAATCCTCCCTAAATTGTTGTGCGAAGAGGCCCTCGGCGGTAGACTATCCGAAGGCAAGAACGGTAATTGAGCATGTCAGACCCCGTAACGAATGTCGAAATCGAGGACGTTCTGTCGTCTATTCGGCGGCTGGTTTCCGCGGAAGAACGCGAGGAACCGAAGCGTCGTGACGAGCCACGCACCGCTGCGCAGCAGCGCGAGGCGAAGCTTGTTCTGACCCCCGCCCAGCGGGTGGACGAAGAGAGCGACGATTCGACGGAGATGGAAATCGAAGCGCCCGAGGCGCAGGCTTGGGATGAAGGCCGGTTCGACGGTATCGAAGACGCGGAAATCGTCGAGGCACGCGCCGAGGAAACCGACGAGGATATTCTCAAGGATCTTCCCCACTTCATCCGTAGCGGCATCCATGACCGCATCGAAGAGCCTGAGACCGGGTCAGAGAAGGCAGAAACGGCCCCTGACGAGGCGGACCTTGGACATGCCGATGACGTCGACGACGGCGCAGCGGATACGCTGGCTGCCGTGCGAGACGATTGGGATGACCTCGAGGATGACGCAGCCCTGGTCGCTGATACGGCCGAAGATGGACCCATTGCCCAGGAAGAGCCGGCACCGGAAGACCTTCATGTTGCCGATTTCGAGGACGAAGATGAAGGCGACACCGGCGATATCGACCTGAAGGCTCTCGAGGCACGCATCGCGGGGTTTGAGACCGCGGTGGCCGAGAAAGACGAGGAATGGGAGCCGGACGGCACGTCGGATGACGACTATGCCGCGGGCCCGCAATCGCCGCTTCCTTGGCAGGATGTCGAGGAAGACGTTACCGACGTGGACGAGTCAGAGGCAAATTTCAGTGCCCAAGATGCCAAACCTGACACGTACCTCGCAGAAGATACGTTCGAGGAAGCGGCCGCCGCTTCAACCGGCTCTGATCGTCTTGCCGAGGAAGAGGGAGACAATACCAGCCCGTCCGAAGCCGGGTCATGGTATTCCGAAGATGCGGTTCTCGACGAGGATGCGCTTCGCGACATGGTCAGCGAAATCGTACGGCAGGAACTTCAGGGGGCGTTGGGCGAGCGGATCACGCGTAACGTCCGCAAGCTCGTGCGTCGCGAAATCCACCGGGCGCTTACGAGCCAGGGTATCGACTAGGCGTCGACCTTCACGGGCTCTGCGAGCCCCAGGAGTTGGTCGATGGCGAAATGCGTCTCCAGATGTTGTGCCAGCGCGTCCAGCGTCTTGTCGACATTGTCGGTGAAGAACAGGTCCGAGCGCGCGCCAAGCTCTTCCAGAAAGCTCTTTCGGAACCCGTCCGAGGCAAAGAGCCCGTGCAGGTAGCATCCGCGTATGCGGCCGTCGGCACTGGATGCCCCTTCGGGGGTGCCGCCGATATCCAGCCATGCCCGTGCGCAATCGGGTCCGGTGGTCTCGCCAAGATGTATCTCGTAGCCCTCGACAAGGCCTCCGGTCGCCCGGTAGGTGGCCTGGGTCAGGGCAAGGTGCTTTTCAGGTTTCATCACGGTTGCCACGTCGAGATGCCCAAGTCCGGGAACTTCGCCCGGCGCGCCCTCGAGTCCCTCCGGGTCCGCGATCGTGCGGCCGAGCATCTGGTAGCCGCCGCAGACGCCCATCACGTGCCCGCCGCGCCGGATATGCGCTGTCAGGTCGATATCCCAGCCCTGCGCACGAAAGTGCGCAAGGTCGGCAATGGTCGACTTGCTGCCCGGGATCAGCACGAGATCGGCGTCGCCGGGCAGGGGCCGGCCCGGCTCGACGATCTCGACGGTCACGTCCGGCTCTCCCGACAACGGGTCGAGATCGTCGAAATTCGCAATCCGGCCAAGCCGTGGCACGGCCACCTTGAATTGCCCCCCGGGTCGGTTCCTGAGGTCCATCACGTCTTCCGCAGGCAGGCGCCAGGCGTCTTCGAACCACGGAAGCACGCCGAGCGAAGGCCAGCCGGTGCGCCGCACGATTTCTGCCAGGCCGTCGTCGAAGAGGCTCACGTCGCCCCGAAACTTGTTGATCGCAAAACCTTTTATTCGGCCGGCATCGGCCGGATCAAGGATCGCCTGGGTGCCGACGACCTGGGCGATGACGCCACCCCGGTCGATGTCACCCACCAGGATCACCGGCACGCCCGCCGCTTCGGCAAACCCCATGTTGGCGATGTCGCCCGCCCTCAGATTGATCTCGGCCGGGCTTCCCGCACCCTCGACCAGCACGATATCTGCGTCACGGCTCAACCGATGAAAACTCTCGAGCGTGGCCGCCAGCAGGCTGGGTTTCCGCTTTGAATAGTCCCGCGCCCTGAGCGTGGCAAAGCGTTTGCCCTGCACGATGACCTGTGCGCCGATGTCCGTTTCCGGCTTCAGCAGTACGGGGTTCATGTCGGTATGCGCCGGCTTGCGGGCCGCCAGAGCCTGAAGCGCCTGCGCGCGGCCGATCTCGCCGCCGTCGACCGTGACGGCCGCGTTGTTCGACATGTTCTGGGGTTTAAAGGGGGCCACGTTGAACCCCCGGTTGGCACAGGCCCGCGCCAGCCCTGCCACGATCATGGACTTGCCGACATTCGAGCCCGCGCCCTGGATCATGATCGCCTTTGCCATGCCGCGCCCTCATACTGCGTGTGCCGTGATACAGCGCGCATCCGCATGGGGAAAGCCATGAAAACGCCGCCGCATGATCTCTCGCAGATGCCGGCAGACCTTCCAGCAAGAAGATCGGCGCGTGTCGTTCTCGGTGACCTTGCGTCATTGGCACCCACAGAAATGAAAAAGCCCCGCCGCAGGGGCAGGGCCTTTTCGTCAGGTCAGGAAAAGAGTGTCAGGCGGCTTCGGCCTGGGCGGCCAGAGTCGCGGCAGCATTGCGGCGCTCGCTCTCCTCACGCGACAGCGCGACAGAGGTGCGAACACCTTTCGACACGAATTCCATCAGGCCGGTCACAACCCGCTCGTTGGGGTCGATACCGGCACAGCTCAGCACTTCACGACCGTCGCGCGAACGCGCCCAACGGGCGATCTGCTCCGGACCATTGCCATATTTCTTGTCGTCAGAAATGGCATCGTCCAGTGCGGCCAGTACCACGGCCGCGAACAGTTTGCGAGCACGGTTGCCCTGTTCAGCATTGAAGGCCGTGCCGTCAACGAAATCTTTCATGATTCGTCCTTGCTTTTATTGCTCTTGTCTTTTCGGCGTGGCGATGGTTATGACGAAGTTTGTTCGATTCGGATAGCCCTGTGTTGCATAGCTAGGTTGCATTTTCTGCATATCTTTCTGCACCTGCAGCACGAGATTTCGTCGTCTTGCCCACCATTGCATCCCCAGATATAGGGTTGGTCGAAATATGATCAACCTTCTGTCATGGGAAAGTCACGATGCCCAAGATCAACGGAAATGAAATTCGCCCCGGCAACGTGCTGGAGCATAACGGCGGTCTATGGAGCGCCGTGAAGGTCGACCACGTGAAACCTGGAAAGGGTGGCGCGTTTGCACAGGTCGAGCTGCGCAACCTTCGCAACGGCTCGAAATTGAACGAGCGCTTCCGGAGTGCCGACAAGGTCGACCGTGTCCGGCTGGAGCAGAAAGACCAGCAGTTCCTGTACGAAAACGACGGGATGCTGATCTTCATGGATGCCGAAACCTACGAGCAGATCGAGCTGCCCGCCGACATCCTCGGCGAACGCCGCCCGTTCCTGCAGGACGGCATGACCATCACCGTGGAATTCTACGAAAGCGAGGCGTTGAACGCGACGCTGCCGCAGAAAGTGGTGTGCAAGGTGGTCGAAACGGAACCGGTGGTGAAGGGCCAGACTGCGGCCAACAGCTTCAAGCCCGCAGTGCTCGACAACGGCGTCAAGGTCATGGTGCCGCCCTTCGTGGGCCCCGACGAGGATATCGTCGTGAACACCGAGACGATGGAATACGCCGAGCGCGCCTGAACCTCAGACACCGGCACGGCCGAGCAGCCGTGTGACAAGACCGTGGTACCCTGCGCCGAACAGGCGCAGGTGCACCAGCGCGGGCCAGAGCTGGTAGATCGGTTGCCTGGCCTCAAGGCCCGCAGCCAGAGAACCGTAGCCCTCCATGACCTCGGTCGGCGGCTGTCCGAAGAGGTTGAGCATCGCAAGGTCGACCACCGGGTCGCCGTGATAGCAGGACGGGTCTATCAGATAGGCGGCGGCGCCCGAGAAAAGCGCGTTGCCCATCCAGATATCTCCATGCAGCAGTGCCGGGCGCGGTTGCGCCGGCAAGAGGTCGGGCAGCCTGATACACAGCGTTTCGAGCCTTTCGGCCGTTTCCTTAGGCACCACATCCAGAAACGGCTGCAGCCTGTGCTCGGCCCAGAAGGTGGGCCAGTGCCCGTCTTGGGTATTCCGGATTTCGACGGGACCGAATGCATAGGGTTCCGGCCAGCCGTAGCTGTTGCCTTCGGTGCCATGAAGCTGGGCCAGGGCCGCTCCGAGGGCGCGGTAACTTTCGGGGGAGGGCGGCGTTTCTGTCAGATGCTGCAAAAGGATCAGCCCCGGCTCGGTATGAAGAACCTCGGGCACCGGCGCGTTGGCGGCGCGCATCGCCTGCAGCATGCGCGCCTCCATTTCAACCATCGGGCCGGTCTTTACGACAACCTCGCGGCCATCTTCGAGATCGGCCCGGGCGACGTCCGACAGATCGCCACCGTGCAGCGGCACAAGACGGGCGACGCGTTGACCCAGCGCCCCCTCGATCTGCGCCGTGCGGCTCATTCCGCGTAGGTGACCGTCGCGTCGCCTGCGCGCATCTCGCCCTTCGCGCGGTTGAAGCGCAGATAGGCGATGCCGCGCCCGTCAGCCTGAGTGAACAGCGTGCCGGCCGGTTTGCCATCGGCCGTGACTTCTGTTCCAACCGGAGCGGCGCCTTCGACCATCACAGGCACGAGCCCCTTGTTCAGCTCGGTCTTATGCTTCATCCGGGCAGTCACCTCCTGCCCGACGTAACAGCCCTTGCGGAAATCGACCCCGTTCAGCCGGCCGAATCCGGCCTCGAGGATGAAGGTGTCCGGTGTCAGCTCAACTCCTGTTTCGGGGATGCAGTGCGCCACCCGGATGGCGTCGAAATCGGTGCCGTCATCGCCTTCCTCATTGCCGTAAAGCCGCCAGCCCAGTTCGGGGTGGCGCGGGTCGGGCAGGGCGCCCTCGGGCGCCGGGCCGGTGCCGCGGTAGACCTTCAGGGGGCTCTCCTCGATCGTCACGTTCGAACGCAGCTTGTACATCCTGAGACGCTTGACAAGGTCGTCGGCCAGCGACTGGTCGACATCCAGCATGATCGCCTCGTCCCGGCGGAACAGGATGAAGTCGGCGATGTACTTGCCCTGTGGCGTCAGCAGCGCGGTATAAACCGGCCCTTCGGACAGCTTCGAGACATTGTTGGTCACAAGGCCTTGCAGAAAATGCTCGGCATCGCTGCCGGTGATTTCATAGATCGCGCGTGTCATCGTGCCTCCCGTTTCCTTTCCCCCTGTAATATAGGTGCCCGTGCCCACGGCAACAGGGGAGAGTCATGCGCGCGAAACTGTCAGTCATCATCCCGACACTCAATGCCGAAACCGGGCTGATGCGCGGCCTGTCGACGCTGGCCGAAGGCTTGTCGGCCGGGCTGATCCGCGAGTTGGTGATTTCGGATGGCGGGTCGGAGGATGCAACGCTTGCGATTGCCGAGGAGGCCGGGGCGGAGCTTGTCACCGGCTCACCGTCGCGCGGCGGCCAGTTACGACGCGGCGCAGAGATGGCGCGAGGGGAGTGGCTGCTCTTCTTGCACGCCGACACGATGCTGCCGCCGGGCTGGGCTGATGAGGTTCTGGCGCATCTCGAGACCGGTCGGCCTGCCTACTTTCGGCTGCGGTTCGACAAATCCGGGTTCGGGGCCTCATGGACCGCAGGCTGGGCCAACTTTCGCTCTCGGGTGTGTCATTTGCCTTACGGCGACCAGGGCTTGCTGATCTCGCGTGAAGAGTATGATCGGGCCGGGGGCTACCCGGACATTGCGCTGATGGAAGATGTTGCAATGGCGCGAAAACTGGGCCGTCGGCTGGTGCCCTTGCCGGTGACGGTGACGACAAGCGCCGACCGGTACACGCAGGACGGATGGTTTCGACGCGGCGCGCGCAACCTGTCATTCTTGCTGCGCTACCGTCTGGGCGCCGATCCCGAGCGGTTGGCGAGGCGTTACTGACGTCAGAAGAACGTCCGCTTCGTCTCGTTGAAGGTCTTCTGCACGTCCTTGAACTCGTACTCGGTGCGCACCCACTCCTCGAACGAGATACCCGTTTCGGCCTGTCGCGCCTCGTAAAGGTCGAGGATGTAATCGAGCACGCCCGTCTTGGTCCAGCGGAAGTGGATGTACTTCGCCGTCAGCATCTTGCGCGCTTCCGATATCGGCCGTCCCTCGATCACGATCAGGTAGATCGCCGAGGCGAACCCGGCCCGGTCGGCCCCCGACTTGCAATGCATGACGAAGGGTTTCTCGATCGTTCGGAAGGCGTCGATCACCTTCAGGATATCCTCTCGCGGGGCCGCGTGGCGGGCGTGGAAGGTCACGTTCACCAGCTTCAACCCCAGTTCGCGACAGCTTTCCTCTTCCACGAGGTAATGCGCCGCGCCGCCCGCGCCGCGCAGGTTCAGGATCGACTTGATCCCCATCGCCTTGAGCTTGACGAAGCGCTCATGCGTCGGCTGGTTCGAGCGGTAGACGCCTGGTGCCACGGGGAAGAAGTTCGTCCACACCTTGCGCAGGACAGCATGATCGAACCAAAGGTTGTAGATATGCGCGCGGCGGCGGTTTTCCGGCGTCGACAGGTCGGTGTTGTAATAGGCGCGCAGACCCCGTTCCCAGTCGGAAATCCGTTTGATCAGCTTCATGAGGGTCAGTGCGCTCCGTTCACATCGGGCCTAGCAGGGGCCGGGTTCATCTAGGGGGAACCTGTCCGCAAGGCAACCCGTGAGATCGCCGATTGACGCCCCGGGCGGGCGGCGTAAAGTCCGGCCGACCCCGCAGAAGGAGAAGACCATGAGCGATGCAGGCGGCCGCCCCTACCGCGCCATTCCCGGCCCCTCGGTGATGCCCGAGGAGGTGTTGCGTGCCATGCACCGCACCGCGCCCAACATTTACGCGGGCGAAGTGGTCGACCTGACCGAAAGCCTGATCCCGGATCTGCGCCGGGTGGCGCGGACAGAGGGTCATGCGACGATCTACATCGCCAACGGTCACGGTGCATGGGAGGCGTCGCTGGCCAATGTGGCGGGCCCGGGCGACAAGGTGCTTGTGCCGGCGACAGGGCGGTTCGGCCTGGGCTGGGCGGAGATTGCCGAGACACTGGGCGTCGAGGTGGAACTCATCGACTTTGGCCGACAGACGCCGATCGACCCGAACCGCGTGGAAGAGGCGTTGCGGGCCGATACCGACCGGCGGATCAAGGCGGTGCTGGCCACGCATGTCGATACTTCGACGTCGATCCGGAACGATGTTGCCGCCGTGCGCAAGGCGATAGACGCGGCCGGGCACCCGGCGCTCCTTATGGCCGACTGCATCGCCTCGATGGCATGCGACAGGTTCGAGATGGATGCCTGGGGCGCCGACGTCGCTGTCGCCGCCAGCCAGAAGGGGTTCATGGTGCCGCCGGGGCTGGGCTTTGTCTTCTTCAACGAGCGCGCGGCGGCGGTACGAGCCGCCATGCCACGTGTTTCGCGCTACTGGGACTGGCGGCTGCGTTCGGAACCGGAGATGTTCTACCACTATTTCGGCGGCACGGCCCCAACGCATCACATCTATGGTCTGCGGGCTGCGCTGGACATGATCCATGCGGAAGGCATCGAGGCCGTCTGGGCACGGCATGAGCGGCTGGCAGGGGCCATATGGGCGGCCTGCGAGGTCTGGGGGCAGGCGGGGGCCTTGCGGCTCAACGTGGCGGACAGGGCCTTTCGCAGCCACGCCGTGACTTCGCTGGGGCTCAACGCGCCCGACGGCACGCGCCTGCGACAATGGCTCGAGGCAAATGCAGGCGTCACGCTTGGCATCGGTCTTGGCATGGCGACCGAGGAAGACCCCCACGGCGACGGCTATTTCCGTATCGGGCACATGGGGCATGTCAACGCGCACATGGTGCTGGGCGTCCTGGGGGCAATGGAAGCGGGGCTGTCGGCCTTGGGTATCCCCCACGAAACGGGCGCGGTGGATGCGGCCGCGCGGGCGCTGGCGGCGGGGTGAGGGCTAGGCGCGCTGGCCCATCCAGGTGATCAGCCGGTTCAGACCGTAGCTGATCGCCAGCACGACCGGCAGGCCAAAGACGGCCCACAGGACCATGAGAACCCAGAGCAAGTTGACGAGACCCATGACCAAGGCGGCATTGGTGTAGTTCGGGGCCTCTGGCAACGTACCCTTTTTCATGCTGCCGAGATTAGCGCACGAATCCTGTCTGTCAGGTAAATTCCTGCTGAGGTTCGGTTATTCGCGGACCTCCGCCAGCGCTTCTGGCAGGGCTTCGGCCAGCACGGCCATGTCCTCGGGGCGGCCACAGCTGATGCGGATACAGCGATCCTGCGGGGCGACCATGGGCTTGCGGACGAAAACGCCGCGCTTGACCAGTGCCTCGAGGATACGGGTGGCAAACGCGCCGTCGCGGCCGCAATCCACCGCCACGAAATTCGTGGCCGAAGGCAGGGCCGCCATGCCGCTTTCGGAGGCGATGCGGGCGATCTCGTGGCGCGATTCGTCGACCTTGCGACAGACGTAATCGAGCCAGCCATGATCCTGCAGCGCCGCCAAGGCACCGGCCTGCGCCACGCGGTTCATGCCGAAATGATTGCGGATCTTGTCGAAGCTTCGGATCAATTCCTCGGCGCCGATGGCATAGCCGATCCGGGCGCCGGCCATGCCGTAAGCCTTTGAAAAGGTGCGCATCCGGATGACGCGCGGGTCGTCGGCCTCAATCGGGGCGGCGGTGCCTTCGGGCGCGAACTCGACATAGGCTTCGTCGAGCAGCAGCAGGCAACCATCGGGCAGTTGATCAAGCGCCGCGGCAATGGTTTCGCCGCTGTGCCAGCTGCCCATCGGGTTGTCGGGATTGGCGAGGTAGACAAGTTTGGCGCCGATCTCTTTTGCCTTTGAAAACAGGCGTTTCGGGTCTTCGTGATCTTCCTTGTAGCGCACCTTGTGCAGCTCGCCACCGAAGCCGTCGACGTGGTAGTTGAAGGTCGGGTAGGCGCCCTCGGACGTGACCACAGGGTCGCCCGGGCCGATCAGCAGACGGACGAGATTGCCCAGCAAACCATCGATTCCCTCACCGATCAGGACATTACCCAGCTCGACGCCATGATGCGCGGCCACGGCGACGCGCAGGTCGTGGCTGGTTGGGTCGCCGTATTTCCAGATTTGCGCGGCCTCTTCCCGCATGGCGGCGACGGCCTTGGGCGAGGGCCCGAACAGGCTTTCATTGGCGCCGAGGCGGGCGCGGAAGGGAGCGCCGCGGGCGCGTTCCTGCTCCTCGGGGCCGACGAAGGGGACGTTGGCGGGGAGGGCGTTTACGAGGTCTGTATAGCGTGGTCCTGTCATGGCGGGAGATAAGACCAGTCGGCGCGAGGTTGCAAGGGCGGGATGCCGCCACGTTTCGATGGCGAAGCCCGGGCAATTGCGGTTTGATGGAGGTTAACAAAGGAGGTGCCCATGCCACGCGTGACCGTCGAAACCATTGACAAGATTGCCTTTGTCACCCTCACCCGGCCGGAAAAGATGAACGCGGTCGACCCCGAGATGGCCGAGGGGATCGTCGAGGCGGGGCAGAGCCTGATCGATGCGGATATCCGGGCGGTGGTGCTGTCGGGGGAGGGCAAGGCCTTCTGCGCGGGGCTCGACGTGATGAGTTTTGCCAAGCATGCGGCGGGCGATCCGGAGGCCCGGATCATGCCGCGGACGCATGGAAATACCAATCTATTTCAAGAGGTTGCCATGGTCTGGCGCAAGGTGCCGGTGCCGGTGATCGGGGCGGTGCAGGGGGTGGCGTTCGGGGCCGGGTTCCAGTTGGCGCTGGGAGCGGACATCAGGATCGCGGCGCCGGGGACGAAGCTGGCGATCATGGAGATGAAATGGGGGCTGATTCCCGACATGGGGGGCATGGTTCTGTTGCCGAAACTGGCGCGGTCGGACGTGATCCGGAGGCTGACCTATACCGCCGAGCCGATCGAGGCGGAGCAGGGCGAGGCTTGGGGGCTGGTGACCGAGATCAACGAGCAACCCTTTGAAAGAGCGAAGGAAATCGCACAGCAGATCGCCAAGAAAAGCCCCTCGGCCATCCGTGCGGCCAAGCGGCTGATCGAGTTTGCCGAGAGCGGCGCGGGGGAGGATGAGGTGCTTCTGGCGGAGAGCCGCGAGCAGGCCGGGGTGATGGGCAAACCCGACCAGATGGAGGTGATCGCGGCCAACATGGCGGGCCGCGATCCGGAGTTCAAATAGGCAAAATCCAACGTCGGTATAACGTCGGTATTTTGTCGGTATTACGTCGGTGCGACGTCAGCCCAACTCGGCCAGCCGGTCGAGCGCGGCGCGGATCTTGGCCTCTTCCTCTTCCCGCGCGCGCAGGTTCTCGCGGGCCTCCTCGACCACGTCATCCGGCGCGCTTTCGACGAATTTCGGATTGTTGAGCCGGCCGCGCAGGCCGCCCAGTTCCTTCTCGAGCTTGCCGAGGGTCTTTTCGAGCCGGGCTTTTTCCTCTTCCACGTCGATGACGTCGGCGAGCGGAAGGCCGAAGCTGGCGCCGTCGGCGGGGACGGTGATGCAGCCCTTGGGCAGGGCATCCGTGGGCGTCAGGCTGTCGATGCGGGCGAGGCGCTTGATCATCACCTCGTTGCGGTCCCACGCGGCCTTGGCGGCCCCGTCGATTTCGGTCACCAGCATGGGGATGTGGAGACCGACCGGCACATGCACCTGGGCGCGGGCCGAGCGGATCGAGTCGATCAGGTCGATGACCCAGTTCATCTCGCGGTCGGCGTCGCGGTCGATCAGCTCTTCGCCGTAGGTGGGCCAATCGGCGTGAACGAGCATTTTCTCGCGTTTTCCGAGGGTTCCCCAAAGCTCTTCAGTGATGAAGGGCATGATCGGATGCAGGAGAACGAGGCACTGGTCGATGACCCAGGCCATCGTCGCCTGTGTCTCGGCCTTGGTGGCCTCGTCGCCGTCAAGCAGGAGCGGCTTGGAGAATTCGACATACCAGTCGCAGACCTTGCCCCAGACGAAGGCATAGAGGGCGTTGGCCGCGTCGTTGAAGCGGAATTGCTCGAGCGCGGTGTCGACCTCGAGGCGCACCTTGGCGGTTTCGCCGACGATCCAGCGATTCACCGTGGCGGTGGGCTGGGGCGTCGTGCCGTCGGACCCGGTCGCGCCGTTCATCTCGGCAAAGCGGGCGGCGTTCCAGAGCTTGGTGCCGAAATTCCGATATCCTGCAATGCGTTGCGTCGAAAGCTTCAGGTCGCGGCCCATGGCGGCCATGGCCGTGAGGGTGAAGCGCACGGCGTCGGCGCCGTATTCCTCGATCAGCTCGAGCGGGTCGAGCACGTTGCCCAGCGACTTCGACATTTTCTTGCCCTTCTCGTCGCGGACGAGGGCGTGGACATAGACGTGATCGAAGGGGCGCTGCCCGACGACGGCATATTGCATCATCATCATCCGGGCGACCCAGAAGAAAATGATGTCAAAGCCGGTCACCAAGACACTGGTCGGAAAGTATTTTTGCAGCTCGGGCGTGTCTTCGGGCCAGCCCAGCGTGCCGATCGGCCAGAGGCCGGAGGAGAACCACGTGTCGAGCACGTCGGGGTCTTGCCAGACGGGGTAGACAAGGTGCGTGGGATCCTGCGATGCGGTGTATTCGGCCAGGCTTTCGGCGAGTCGGTGCAGGGCCTCGTCGCGCGATTTGACCTCGACCACCTGCATGGCCTGAAGCGGTACCGGGAGCGACGCGAGCTTGTCGTGGTAAGCGTCTGTAATCGCGTCAAAATCAGGCGCACACTCCATCAGGTAGCTGTTATGCCCCTCGTTCAGCAGGCGCAGCATCTCGACAAGGTCGAGCGTGCCGTCGCCCTCGTCATCATGGAAGCCGGGGCTGGAGAGGTCGAACCCGTACCAGACGGGGATCTGGTGGCCCCACCAGAGCTGGCGTGAAATGCACCAAGGTTCAATGTTTTCAAGCCAGTGGAAGTAAACCTTGCGGTCCTGCTCGGGCATGATGTTGACCTCGCCCTTGCGGACGGAGTCGATGGCCGGGCCGACGATTTTCTGGGTGTCGACGAACCATTGATCGGTGAGCATCGGCTCGATCACGACCTTCGAGCGATCACCAAAAGGCTGCATGATCAGCTTGTTTTCCACAAACGGCTCGGGCTCGCCTTGATCATTTACAACTTCGACGGCCAAACCTTCGCTTGTTATCTGTTCGACGACCTTCTTGCGGGCCTCGAACCGGTCGAGACCGCGTAGGTCGTCGGGGACGAGGTTGAGGGTGTCGACCTCCTCGATGGTGAAGTCGCTGCCGTTGGCGATGTCCTGGGCGCGCGTGGCGCAGGTGGCGTAATCGGCCCCGTCCGAGCGCATGTGGGCGCTGGTGTTCATCAGGCGGTACATGGGGATGTTGCCGCGCTTGGCGACGCCATAGTCGTTGAAGTCATGCGCGCCGGTGATCTTGACCGCGCCCGAGCCGAAGGAGGGGTCGGGGTAGTCGTCGGTGATGATCGGGATCATGCGCCGATGCTCTTTCGGGCCGACGGGGATTTCGCAGAGTTTTCCGACGATTGGCGCGTAACGCTCATCCGACGGGTGGACCGCGACGGCGCCGTCGCCCAGCATGGTTTCGGGGCGCGTGGTGGCGATGGAGATATAGTCGCGCTCTTCCTCGAAGAGCACCTTTCCGTGCTCGTCACGCTCGACATAGGTGTAGGTTTCGCCGCCCGCGAGCGGGTATTTGAAGTGCCACATGTGGCCGTGGGTCTCGGTGTTCTCGACCTCGAGATCGGAGATGGCGGTCTCGAAATGCGGGTCCCAGTTCACCAGCCGCTTGCCACGGTAGATGAGGCCCTTGTCGTACATGTCGACGAAGACCTTGATGACGGCATCGTGGAAATTGCCGTCTTCGCCCTCGGGCGCGCCGGGGGCGCCGGACATGGTGAAGGCGTTGCGCGACCAGTCGCAGGAGGCGCCGAGGCGCTTGAGCTGGTTGATGATGGTGCCGCCGGACTGGGTTTTCCATTCCCAGACCTTTTCGAGGAATTTCTCGCGGCCCATCTCGCGGCGGGATTCGTTGCCTTCCTCGGCGAGGCGGCGTTCGACGACCATCTGGGTGGCGATGCCGGCATGGTCCTGCCCCGGCTGCCAGAGCGTGTCGTGGCCTTTCATGCGGTGCCAGCGGATCAGGATATCCTGCAGCGTGTTGTTGAAGGCGTGGCCCATGTGGAGGGAGCCCGTCACGTTGGGCGGGGGGATCATGATCGAGAAGGTCTCGGCCCCGTCGGCGGCGTTTGCGCCGGCCTTGAAGGCGCCGGAGTTCTCCCAGGCGTCGTAGATGCGGCCCTCGGCCTCTGCTGCGTCGAATGTCTTGTCCATCGCCATCTGTCGCGGTCTCCGCGCTGCTCATTTTCAGTCGGGGATCGGCATACCCAATGAAAAGGCCGAGGGAAAGACGGGAATGGCGATGAGGCTTGCGCGGTGGGGGCGGATCGGCTTTGGATTGGGGTCATGAGCGAGGACGCGCCCCTTCCGCCGGTTTCGATGCTGCGCCTGTTTTTCCGGATGGGCGGGTGGTTCGTGGTGGGCGTTACCGTGGCGTTCCTGGGCGTGACGGCGGTGGCGCAGCTGTTTTTCGGGGCGGCGCAGCGGTTCGAGGCGGAAGGCCGGCCGGTTGTGGCTTTGGTGACGGAGAAGCGGGTGGCGGAGGGGCGCGATTCCGATGGCGACCGGACGGTGACCTATTGGCTGACGCTGGAGTACGTGACCGGGGCCGGGGAGGAGATCCGGCAGGCGACGACGGTGAACGTGGGGGAGTATCGGGCGGCCGAGGAGGGGGAGGCGCTGGAGATCTGGTACCTGGAGAGCGAGCCGACGCGGGTGGAGGTGACGAAGGGGGAGAATGCCGGGTCGGCGCGGGTGTTCCGGGTGATGTCGCTGGTGCTCGGGGTGATCTGGCTGGGGCTCTTCTGGCTGGTGGGGCGCTGGGTGGTCGAGGCGGTCCGGGCGCGGCGGTACGGGGCCTGTGAGCGGGCCGAGGTGACGGAGGTGTACCGGACGGCGATCAGCGTGAACAACCGGCCGCGCTATCGGGTGAAATGGCGCGACGGGCAGGGGCGCCCGGGGCAGAGTCTGTTGGAGACGCGGCGGGATGTGGAGGAGGTTCGGCCCGGTGACAGGGTGCGGGTTTACCAGGGGCTGAAGCGGGCGTGGTGGGCAAAGGATATCGGCGACCGCGACGATACGGCCGGCTGAGACGGCTTTCGGAGCGGGAAGCGCGCGTGGTAAAGGGCCGTCATGGCGGCAGATCAGCAGGATACCCCGATGCAGATTGCCCGGCAGCGGTTCAAGCTGCGGGTCTGGATCACCTCGCGGCTTTGGGCGCAGGTGATCGCCGGGATGGTGCTTGGCTTCGGGCTGGGGCTGTTGCTGAGCGAGGGCACCGGGCTTGTCGAGCCGGAGATGGCGGAGCTGGTGGGCCTTTGGCTGGCGTTGCCGGGGCAGATCTTCCTCGGGCTGATCGCGATGGTGCTGGTGCCGCTGATCTTTTCCTCGATCGTCGGCGGCCTCGCGGGGGCCGGTTCGGGCGAGGCGTTACGGGCGGTGGGGCTGCGGCTGGCGGGGTTCATCCTGCTGACCACCGCCGCCGCCGCGAGCCTGGGGGTGGTGCTGGCCGTGTGGCTGCAACCGGGCGCGGGGATTGCCGGGCTGTCGGCGGAGGCGCCGCCGGCGGCGGTGGTTCAGGCGGCGGAGGCAGATGCCGGAACGGAAGCCGAGGTCGCCGCGCCTGACCTGACCGAGCCCTCGACCTTTCCCGACCTCATTTCCAATATCCTGCCCAGCAACCCGACCGCGTCGATCGCGCAGGGCGACATGCTGGCCGTGGTGGTGCTGGCGCTGCTGGTGGGGATTTCGGTCACGCAGGTGCAGACCGAGCGCGCGGCGCCCTTCCTTGCGCTGATGGATGCGCTGCTGTCGATTTCGATGAATATCGTGAAATGGGCGATGTTCCTGGCCCCTTACGCGGTGTTCGGGCTGATGGCGCAGCTGGTGATGCGCACCGGGTTCGAGACGATGATCGGCATATCCGGTTACGTGGGCGTGGTGCTGGTTGGGCTGGCCCTGTTGCTTTGCTTCTACCTGTTGGTCGCGTTGCTGGCCGCCCGGATCACGCCGCCGCGCTTTTTCAAGGCGGCGGGGGGCAACCTGTTGCTGGCCTTCTCGACCTCGAGCTCTTCGGCGGTGATGCCGGTGACGATCCAGTCGGCGCGGCAGCTGGGGGTGCCGGAGAGCACCGCGAACCTCGTGGTGCCGCTGGGGGCGACGATGAACATGGCCGGGACTGCGCTTTACCAGGCGGTGGCGATCCTGTTCCTGGCCCAGCTTTCGGGGGTCGAGCTGGCGCCCGTGCAGATCGCGGTGGTGGTGGGCACGCTGGTGGCGTCGAGCATCGGGGCGCCGGGCACGCCCGGGGTCAGCATCGCCATCCTCGTGAACGTGGCGACGGGCATGGGCATTCCGATCGAGGGGATGGTGGTGATTCTCGGGGTCGACCGGCTGCTCGACATGAGCCGGACGGTGGTGAATGTCACCGGCGACCTCGTGGCGGCCGTGCTGCTGAGATCGGCAGGCGGGGCCGAGGAAGGGGCCGCCGCCTGATGTTGCAGATGGTCAGGCGCGTTCGGCCGCGACCTTGGGGTCGACCAGCGGCTCGCGCGCGCCGGGGCGGATGACCTCGGGGTCGTAGGCTTGGCGGGCGAAGACCTCCTCCACCATGGGCGCGAAAAACTCGAGCGGCAGGGTGTCGTAATCCGGGTCGAAGCTGGCCTGGTCCCAGCGTTCGCAGAATTCGGCGTTGTCGTCGAAATAGGGGTGGCCGCGGTGGCGTTCGCGCTTGTTCTGGTCGAATCCTTCGAGGTGGTGGCCGTAATACAGCATCTGGAAGTCGCCATGGGTCTGCACTACCCAAGCGCATTGTTCGCGCACGAAGGGTTTCAGGATCGTGGCGGCGTATTCGTCGTGATTGTAGGGCGCGTAGATATCGCCGATATCGTGCAGCAGCGCCGAGACGACCCAGTCGGTATCGGCCCCGTCGCGCCAGGCGCGGGTGGCGGATTGCACCGAGTGGCCGAGCCGGGTGATCTGGTAGCCCGAGAGGCCTTCGTCGAGTTCCACCAGCGCCTTCAGCAGACGCTTGGCCGTGTGTTTGGTGTGGTCGATCTCATGAGCGGTGAGGAATTCGTAATCTTCCTTGGTGCCGTCCTTCATCTGGGTGAAGCTGACCTTGTCCATGCCGAGGGACCTCCGTTGATGTGGGTTGCCGTGCGGGCGTGGCGCCGCGCCGGTTTGGGCCCATGGTAGAGCGCGGGGGGCAGGGGCGTAAAGAGGGGCTGGCGGGGACGTGACGGTGCCTTGTGGGACGTGTTGATGATTGTGACGAGGGGGGCGGCGGTGGTCATTCAAAGGGCGGTTGTTCTCTTTGAGCCTGAGGTGCCGGGTTTCCACCTGTACAAGTCTCAGGCGCAAGTATCGCCAACACGCTCATTGACGCCAAGGTTTTGGACATTTCACAGCAGGACGGACTGTGGAATGGTGGTACGACTTAAGGATATTGGAGGAAACAAATGAGCAGGGTACGTATTATTATTTTGACGACGTTGCTTGCTGCTTCGCTGGGTACAAGCGCCGTTTCGCAGACACAGGCAACCAATCTAGAACACCCGGACAATTTGAAAGTTACCCACAGGTTGGGCTGTATTGCGCTGGAGAAAGTAAGGAATTCTTACACACCAGCTGATATTTCGAGGGCAGTCACAAAATGCGCCGAACGCGGTAAATTCGAGCAGGCTATTCAGCTCTTTTTTGTGTATTCGGTGTATGGTTACTACGATCAAGAGCGGATGGTGGACACGAGCGCTGGAAATGCAATCGGGGCATTGAATTTAAAGACGTTTCGGACCCTGTCTGCAGGACAGCGGGAAGGCATGGCAAACGCCGCTCAGGAATTTCAAGACGCTTCTGGCGCGCTCTTCAAGGGGACCTGCGATTTGGTCGAGAAGCTTGGCCCTCCGAGCTATGAGCCCATTTACATGGCGGCACACGGCCTGAAGTCATTCAAAATTGTCGGTGAAAAGGTTGAGTATTTAACGCCTTCGGAGCTTTCTGAATTGGTTAAGGACGTCGATGCAGAGCGTCTTTGGATCGAAAGTCTCCATGAGGTAAACAACTGCCCGCGTTGACAACATCCAATTTTCGAAGGTCCGCTTCATCCGCACGGCCGACATGGTTGACGATCAATCCGCGTCCGCAGATTTCCACGGGAGTGTCAGGGCGTTTGTGTCCCTGTTGCACGCGGGTTTAGCCGCGGGTCTTCAACACAACCGATCAGAGGCTTGGGAGACGTGACCGCCCCCTTGTCACCTTTGGCCACGCGGCGTATACGCGCGGCCTTAGTCAGAGGAGTTCGTGGCCCATGCATGGCAGCGCAAACGTCAACATCATGATCAAGGCCGCGCGCAAGGCGGGGCGGTCGCTGGTCAAGGATTTCCGCGAGGTGGAGAACCTGCAGGCCTCGATGAAGAGCGCCGGCGACTTCGTGAGCCGGGCCGATATCGCCGCCGAGAAGATCCTCAAGGAAGAGCTGATGGGCGCGCGGCCGACCTATGGCTGGCTGGCCGAGGAAGGTGGCGAGGAGGAGGGCAAGGACCCGACCCGCCGCTGGATCGTGGACCCGCTCGACGGGACGACGAACTTTTTGCATGGCTTGCCGCACTGGGCGATCTCGATCGGGCTGGAGCACAAGGGTCAGATCGTGGCCGGGGTCATTTTCGATGCCGCGAAGGACGAGCTGTACTGGGCCGAGAAGGGCGAGGGCGCGTGGCTGAACGAGAGCCGGTTGCGGGTGTCGAACCGGGGGAAGATGATCGAATCGATCTTCGCCACGGGCGTGCCGTTCGGCGGGCGCGGGGATCTTCCGCAGACGTTGCAGGACCTGGCGCGGCTGATGCCGACCTGTGCGGGCGTGCGGCGCTGGGGGTCGGCGGCGCTGGATATGGCTTACGTGGCCGCGGGCCGGTACGAGGGGTTCTGGGAGCGTCGGTTGAACGCGTGGGATCTTGCGGCCGGTGTGGTGATCGTGCGCGAGGCCGGTGGGCTGGTGCAGCCGCTGCGCGAGGGGCGCGACATTCTCGGGCATGGCGAGGTGATCTGCGCCAACGAGGTGGTGTTCGACAAGTTCGCGGAGATTATCCGGGACGTCTAGGCGCCACTCGTCCAGCCCTTGCAGGCTGGCCTCGTTCAGGCATCCGACGGGTGGTTCACGCCGTCGTTCCACGGGATCGGTTCGTAATCGGCAGGGTTGATGCCGTCCAGGCAGCCGAGGTTGACGCCGTATTCGGTGGGGTCGGAGCGGCGGCGGTGGTGGGTGTAGATCCCGCAGACCGAGCAGAACCAGTGTTGTGCCGTGCCGGTGTTCCATTGGTAGAGCGTCAGGGTGTCGGCGCCTTTCACGATTTCGACGTTGGCGAGCGGCACGCTGATATTGGGGGCCGCGCGGCGGCGGCAGAAGCTGCAGTCGCAGCGCATGGGCTTGTCGAGCGCGCCCTCGGGCAGGTCGACGCGCAGCTCGACCGCGCCGCAATGGCAGGTGGCCTTCTTGATCATCGCCGTTTCCTTCCCACCGTGGGCACGTTGGAGCGGACGTATTTGTATTCGGCGTCCGGGTGGGGCGGGTGGCCGTGGGTGCGATCCCAGAAGGCGCGGCCGCCCCGGGCGAGGAAGACCGGCAGGGTCAGGATCGCGCCGACGATGAAGCCGCCCGCGTGGGCCCAGTAGGCGACGCCGCCCTGCATGGCATCGGCGCCGAAGCCGGCGAAGAGCTGGATGCCGAACCAGAGCGCCAGCATGATCCAGGCCGGGATGGTGAAGATGCGGAAGAAGAAGATGAAGATGATGAGAATATCGACCTTGGCCTTCGGGAAGAGCAGGAGGTAGCCGCCCATCACCCCCGCGATGGCGCCCGAGGCGCCGACGGTGGGTACGGGCGAATAGGGGGCGGCCATGATATGCGCCACGCCCGCGCCGATGCCGGAGGCCAGGTAGAAGGCGAGATAGCCGATATGGCCCATCTCGTCTTCCATGTTGTCGCCGAAGATATAGAGGAACAGCATGTTGCCCAGAAGGTGCATCACCCCGCCATGCAGGAACATGGAGGTGAAGACCGTGTGGTAGGTGCCGTTTTCCACGACCATGCGCGGCACCATCGCCCATTCGTAGAAGAAGGCGTTGAGATCGCGCGCGTCGGTGAACTGGGGCCAATACCCGATGAAAATCAGGATATTGGCCGCCATCAGGGCGTAGGTCACATAGGGCGTGCGCCCCGACGGGTTATGGTCGCGGATGGGGAACATGCGCTCAAGCTGCGGCGAAAGCCGGGCGGCGTCAAGCGGCTCCGCCCAGCAGGGCTGCGTTTCCTCCGGCGGCCGTGGTATCGACGCAGACATGGCGCTCGTTGCAGACATGGCCGTGGTCGGGCTGGCCAGTGATGAGCGGCAGGATCGGGCCGGTGCGGGCGGCCAGCGCCTGCGCATAGGCGCGGCCCTTTTCCGCGTCGCCCCACCAGAGTGCGCCGGCGTGGCCGTCGAGCTCGGTGAGCGTGTCCGGGGAGACCTCGCCTGTGGCTTCGACCGCCGCGCCGCCGAGGGCGCGGACGGCCTCGGCCTGGGCTTTCGCCGTGTCGGCACCGGGCCCGAGGCAGAGGATGGCGTTGCGCCGGTAACTGCCGAGGCGGTTCGACTCGCCGGTGGGGCCGGGCAGGACGAGATCGTTCAGGCGCTTGTCGCGGCCCTTGTTGGCCTCTTTCAGGGCCTTTTCGATGTCGGCCTGTTTCATGGCGCCAGACCAGTCGGTGCCCTGTTGCGGGGCGGAGGCCCAGGTGTAGCGGGGCAGGTAGTGGGGCCCGCCGGCCTTCGGCCCGGTGCCGGAAAGGCCTTCGCCGCCAAAGGGTTGGGAGCCGACGATGGCGCCGATCTGGTTGCGGTTCACGTACATGTTGCCGGCCTCGATCCGGTCGGTGACGTGCTGCACGCGGTCGTCGATGCGGGTTTGCAGGCCGAAGGTGAGGCCGTAGCCGGTGGCGTTGATGTCGTCGATCACCCGGTCGAGCTTGTCGGCCTTGAAGGTGGCGAGGTGCAGGACGGGGCCGAAGATTTCGCGTTCCAGATCGCCGATGCCGTTTACGCGGATCAGGGTGGGGGCGATGAAGCTGCCGGCGTTCGGCGTGTTGAGCTCGTGCATCAGGCGGCCCTCGGCGCGGGCGGCCTGGATGTGGGCGGCGATGCCGGAGCGGGCCTCTTCGTCGATCACGGGGCCGACGTCGGTAGAGAGGTGCCAGGGGTTGCCCATGACCATCGCGTCCATCGCGCCGGTCAGCATTTCGGTGAAGCCCTCGACGATGTCTTCCTGCACGTAGAGGCAGCGGAGGGCCGAGCAGCGCTGGCCGGCGGATTGGAAGGCGGATTCGATGATCGCCTGCACGGCCTGTTCGGGGAGCGCGGTGGAGTCGACGATCATGGCGTTGAGCCCGCCTGTCTCGGCGATGAGCGGCGCGCCGGGGGCGAGGTTTTCGGCCATGGCTTTGCGGATCTTCATCGCCGTGTCGGTCGAGCCGGTGAAGGCCACGCCATCGACGCGCGGGTCGGAGGTGAGGGCCGCGCCGACCTCGCCTGCGCCGGGGAGGAGTTGCAGGGCGGTTTTCGGCACGCCCGCCTCGTGCAGGAGCTTGATGGCCAGGTGGGAGATGAGCGGGGTCTGTTCCGCCGGTTTGGAGAGGACCGCGTTGCCGGCGGCGAGCGCCGCGCTGATCTGGCCGGTGAAGATGGCGAGCGGGAAGTTCCAGGGCGAAATGCAGGTGAAGGTGCCGACGGGTGGGGCGTCGGGGGCGTTGGCGGCGTAGTAGCGGAGGAAATCGACCGCCTCGCGCAGTTCGGCCACGGCGTCAGGCAGGGATTTCCCGGCCTCGCGGGCGATGATGGCGAAGATCTCGCCGAAGTTCTTTTCGTAGAGGTCGGCGGCGCGGTTGAGGACGGCTGCGCGTTCCTCGGGGCTCGCATCCCACGGCCTGGCGTTGGCGAGGGCGGTTTCGATATCCGCTTCGCTGGCCGTGGCGACGGTGCCGGGGCTGTCGGCGGGGTCGGCGGGGTTGGTGACCTGCTGGGCCTCGTTCGGCGCCGCTTTGGCGGCGAGGATCGGGGCTGCTTCCCACTTGGCGGTGGCGAAGGGGCCGCGCTCGGAGGCGATGAGGTCGAGCGTGGGCTGGTGGGTGAGGTCGAAGCCGCGGGAGTTGGGGCGTTCGGGGAGGAAGAGTTCCGGGCCGCGGGGGAGGCGGGCTTTCATGTCGCTGACCGCGTTGAAGGGATCGCGGGCGACTTCTTCTGGCGGGACATCCTCGTCGACGATCTGGTTCACGAAGGAGGAGTTGGCGCCGTTTTCCAGAAGGCGGCGGACGAGATAGGCCAGCAGGTCGCGATGCGCGCCGACGGGGGCGTAGATGCGGCAGCGGGTGTTTTCGGATTTCATGATGAGGGTGTGGAGCGACTCGCCCATGCCATGCAGGCGCTGGAATTCGAACTCGTCCTTCTGATCCTTGCCCATGTCGAGCACGGCGGCGGCGGTGTGGGCGTTGTGGGTGGCGAACTGGGGGTAGATCCGGTCGGTCATCGACAGGAGCTTGCGGGCGTTGGCGATGTAGGAAATGTCGGTCGCGGCCTTGGAGGTGAAGACGGGGAAGCCGTCGACGCCTTCGACCTGCGCGCGCTTGATCTCGGTGTCCCAGTAGGCGCCTTTCACCAGGCGGACCATGATCTTGCGGTCGAGGCGCTGGGCCATGTCGTAGAGGTGGTCGAGCACGGGGGCGGCGCGCTGGCCATAGGCCTGCACGACGACGCCGAAGCCGTCCCAGCCGGCGAGGGAGGGCTCGGAGAGGGTGGCCTCGATCACCTCGAGGGAGAGGGAGAGGCGGTCGGCCTCCTCGGCGTCGATGTTGAGGCCCATGCGGGCGGATTTCGCCAAGAGCGCGAGGGAGCGCAGTCGGGGCATGAGGACGTTCATGACGAGGTCTTCCTGCGCCACCTCGTAGCGGGGGTGAAGGGCGGAGAGCTTGACCGAGATGCCGGGGTTGTCGCGGATGTCGCGGTTGGTGCAGGCGGCGGAGATGGCGGTGATGGCGCGGGAATAGGAGAGGTGGTAGCGGATCGCGTCGTCATCGGTGCGCGCGGCCTCGCCCAGCATGTCGTAGGAGTAGGTGTAGCCCTTCTTCTCCATGTTGGCGGCGCGGTGCATGGCGCTGTCGATGGTCTCGCCCAGCACGAACTGGCGGCCCATTTCCTTCATGGCGCGGCCTACTGCGGTGCGGATGACAGGCTCGCCCAGGCGGCGGATGGCGCCGCGGAGGGCTTTGACGGGGCCGGGGTCTTCGTCCTTGAGCACCTTGCCGGTGAGCATCAGCGCCCAGGTGGAGGCGTTGACGAGGGGCGAGGTGGAGTGGCCCATGTGGCGGCCCCAGTCGGAGGGCGCGATCTTGTCCTCGATGAGCGCGTCGATGGTTTCGGCGTCGGGGACGCGGAGGAGGGCCTCGGCGAGGCACATGAGCGCGATGCCTTCCTCCGTTGACAGGCCGTATTCGGCGAGGAACACTTCCATCAGGCCCGGGTTCGACTGGTTGCGGATGTCGCGGACGAGGGCGGCGCCGCGGTCGCAGATGCGGGTGCGGTCGTCCTCGGAGAGCGCGGCGATGGTGGTCAGGCGGTCGAGCGTTTCGGCCTCGTCGGCGTAGGTGGCGAGGTCGATGGTACGGCGGGTGTCGCTGTCATAGGGCAAGGCAGTCTCCTGATCGCAGAAGTGATTTGTCCTATTTTACCATTGCCTGATTTAACATTTTTCCCGAATATCGCAAAAGTGCAGGCGATCCGGGCGGAAAAATCGGGGAATACCATGCAAGATGAATACGCGCAGCTTGATCGGTTCGACCGGGCGATTCTGCGGGTGCTGGCCGGGGACGGGCGGATTTCCATCACCGATCTCGCGCGCGAGATCGGGTTGTCGAAATCGCCGACGCAGGCGCGGCTGAGGCGGCTGGAAGGGGCGGGGGTGATCACCGGCTACCGGGCGCTGGTCGATCCGATCCGGCTGGGGCATGACCACGTGAGTTTCGTGGAGGTGCGCCTGCACGACACGCGGGAGCGGGCGCTGGCGGAGTTCAACGCGGCCGTTCTGAAAGTGCCGGAGATCGAGCAGGCGCATATGATCGCGGGGAATTTCGACTATCTTCTGAAGATCCGGACGCAGAACATGGCCGATTACCGGCGCATCCTGGCGGAGCATGTCTCGACCCTGCCGCATGTGGCGAACACCTCGACCTACGTGGCGATGGAGGCCGTGAAGGAAAGCACGCTGCCAACCGTGATTTGATTTGCGCGGCCGGCGGGCCATAATAGACCTCATGAGACAGCTTGCCGCCGCCGCCATGCTCGGGGCCCTGGCCGCCTTTCCGGCCCGGGCCGAGTGCCCGCCGCCGCCGGATCATGCCGATGCGCTGACCGGACTGATCGAAAAGGTCCAGGCGGCGCCGGATGAACGCTCGGCCAAGATCATTTCGAACGAGATGTGGGAAATCTGGGCGGATGCGCCGGACAAGCGGGCGCAGGAGTTGCTGGACGAGGGGATGACCCGGCGCTCGGCCTATGATTACGCGGGCGCGGTGGATGCGTTCGATGCGCTGATCGCCTACTGCCCGAATTATGCCGAGGGGTATAACCAGCGGGCTTTCGTCAATTTCATCCGGCAGGACTATGAGGACGCCTTGCCCGACCTGGAGCGGGCGGTGGAGCTTTCGCCGCGCCATATCGCGGCGATGACGGGTCAGGCGCTGACGCTGACGGCACTCGAGCGGAAGGCCGAGGCGGCGCTGATCCTGCGGGAGGCGCTGGAGCTGAACCCTTGGCTGAGCGAGCGGGCGTTGCTGCCGGTGCTGGAGTACGAGGAAGAAGAGCTTTAACGTCCCATGTCCCCCGTTTACACGACGGCCTGAGCGGATATTGTCCCGCCACCTGGCCCGCGTGGTGGAATGGTAGACACAGGGGACTTAAAATCCCTAGGCCGAAAGGCCGTGCCGGTTCGAATCCGGCCGCGGGTACCAGCTTTTGATGATTGGAAGTCATGCGCCCCGCCGGGGCAACGTCACCGGCCCCGCGCCCGTGGTGGAATGCTGGGGCGCGAGGCCGGGGGAACCGGGCCGCGGAGGGACGGGCGGCCCGGCGGGGAAGACCCCTTTAGTCGGACATGCCGGACCGGGCCGTGCCGGCGGCGCTGGCCGTCAGGTGGCCCTGCAGGTCGGCCTTGGTCATGCCGTAGCTGAGCTGGCCGCCGGCCTGTTGCGAGAGGTTCTGCGCCTCGACCGCAACCTGGCTGTGCGGGCCTTGCAGATCGGCCGCGAGGTCGATGACGGCCTGGGTGCTGCCATCCTTCTCGTCGGTGCGCAGGCCGCTGACCTGACCGATGACCTGGCCGTCGGCGGAGAGCACGTCGGCACCGGCCGCGACGGCGGCGTTCAGCTCGCCCGAGCCTTGCGTGCCCGTGCCGACAGACGCGGCCGCCGATGCGCCGGCGCTGCTTTCGTCTTCGCCGGTGCTGCTGTCCGCGGTGTCGGTGTCTGCGGTGTCGCTGTCGTCACCCGTGGTCGAGCTGCCGCTGACGCCTGCGCTGGCGCTGGCGTCTGCATCGGTGCCCACGCTGGCGCCGTCGGTGCCGACGCTTGCGCCGGCATCTGCGCCCACGCCCACGTCTGCGCCGACACCGCCCACGCCTGCATCTGCGCCGACACCGGCATCTGCGCCAACGCCTGCGTCAGCGCCGACACCGCCGAGCCCTTGGGCCTGAAGGGGCAGCGCCAGGGTTGAGGCCAGTGCGGTCGTGAGTGCGAGTGATCTGAGTTTCATTGAGCTCACCTTTGGTTCATTTCGATGGCCCGGGACACGGGGGTCGGCCGGGTTGGACAAAGAAATGTGCGCAACCGGGCGGTTTCAACGATCCGCGGTTACCGGCGGGTGGCGCTGGCTGAATTCAGCCAATTTGCGCCCCGGGTCGCGGCGGGATGCTGCGCAGGCCGTGCCGGGCGTGAAACCTTTTCGGCGTTCATACGTATGTTTCCGTTTTGCGCCGGGCCGTGGCGCGGCGGGGGCGTTGCAAGGCGTCACCGAAAGGTACGGGAGAGACGGGCCCGTCGGCTTGAAACCGCCGCGGCCTGCCGCCACCTGTCCTTCATGGTTTTATTGGGGGAGTGCGCGTTTCCATGACCTATCGATTCACCGTTCGTCTTCTGATGATCACGCTCGCGGCCATGCTGGTGGTGGCGACCTACCAGGTGATGCCGGCGCTGCGGATGGCCTACCTGGAGCCCGAGGCCGCGCCGCGGGTGGTGACGGCGCGGGGCGACCTGGCCGGAGAGGAGCAGGCGACGATCGAGCTGTTCCAGTCGGCGCGCGACAGCGTCGTTTTCATTTCCACCGCCGAGCGGGTCAGGGACCCGTGGTCGCGCAACGTGTATGAACAGCCGCGCGGCACGGGGTCGGGGTTTCTGTGGGACAACCGGGGGCATGTCGTGACCAACACGCATGTGATCGAGGGCGCGTCGGCCGCGACGGTAAGGCTGGCCGACGGGCGGAGCTTTCCGGCCGAGCTGGTGGGGCGGGACCCGTCGCATGACCTGGCCGTGCTGCGGATCGATGCGCGCGACCTGCCGGAGCCGGTGACGGTGGGCAGCAGCGATGACTTGCAAGTGGGTCAGACCGTGCTGGCGATCGGCAACCCGTTCGGGCTGGACTGGACGCTGACGCGGGGGATCGTCTCGGCGCTCGACCGGGAGTTGCCGTCGCCCGCGGGCCGGCCGATCACCGGGCTTATCCAGAGCGATGCGGCGATCAACCCCGGCAATTCGGGCGGGCCCTTGCTGGACAGTGCCGGGCGGTTGATCGGGGTGAACACGGCGATCTACAGCCCGTCGGGGGCCAGCGCCGGGATCGGGTTCTCGGTGCCGGTGGGCACGGTGAACCGGGTGGTGCCGGAGCTGATCGAGACGGGGCGCTATGCGCCGCCGTCGATCGGCATTCGCTATGACCCGCGGGTGAACGAGATGGCCCGGCGCGAGGGGCTGGAGGGGGTTCTGATCCTCGGGGTCGAGCCGGGCTCGGCCGCGGCGCGGGCGGGGCTGGAACCGGCGCGGCTGTCGGGCGACGGGCGGCTTGTTGCGGGGGACATCGTGACGGGGCTGGGCGGCGAGACGGTGCGCGGGGTCGACGACCTGCTGGCGGCGCTGGAGGCGCACCGGCCGGGGGATACGGTCCGTCTCAGCCTGCGACGAGAGGGGGAGACGCGGGAGATCGAGGTCACGCTGGGCGAGGGCGGCTGACAGGGCCCGGCCTTCGGCCTTTGCCCGGTGCGGACACAGTGTTTCCGTTCTGGAATGCGATAGTTTGAATGAGTTTACCTTGTTTCGTGCTAGGCTGCTCCGGTCCGCATTGGGGAGCGGAGAGGGATGTTTTCAGGACGTTGGCATAGCCGGCGACGTGCCGGATGACGGTCGGTCGGCCAGGGGTGGCTGCGCCGGCGTGGCCGGCGCGGAACGTGGCCATACTGGGCTTCGTCTTCTCCGTCGCGCTGGCGGTGGTGCTGTGGAGGCTGAACTGGCTGATCGGGAATGGCGGGGGGCCGTTCACGCAGGGTGACTGGCTGGTCAATCTTCAAAGCGGGCTGGTGCGGCGCGGGGTCGCCGGAGAGGTGTTCCTCGCCGTCTCGGACGCGACGGGCATCGGGCTGTTGCCGCTGGTGGGCGGCGTGCAGGCGGTGCTGGTGGTGGCGATCTTCGCGATGATCTTTCACGGGGCGTTGCTGGCGCGGCTGCCGGACCGGCTTTTGCTGATCCTGGTGTCGCCCTTGCTGGTGACGTTCTGGGCGATCGATTCCGTGGGGGCGTTCCGGAAGGAGCTGCTGGGTCTGCTGGCGTTTCTGCCCTTGTTGCCGCAGGGGCGCGGGCGTGTCGCGGCCTGGCTGGTGCCGGTGCTCTTCGCGGTGGCGGTGGCGGCGCATGAGGCGAACGCGTTCTTCGCGCCGGCGCTGTGCGTTGGCGTGATGATCCGGTTCGGCGCGGAGGCGCCGGAGCGGCGGATGCGGATGGTGGCGGTGATCCTGGCGATCGGGGTTCTTGGGTTCGGTTTCGCGATCCAGTACCGGAGCCTGCCGGACACGGTGGCGATGTGCGTGGCGCTGACGGCACGGGGGCTGTCTCCGGAGATCTGCGGCGGGGCGATCGACTGGATGGATGACCCGGCCGGGTCGGCGCGGGGGCCGTTGCGGAACCTGCTGGACAGGTACAGCCAGACGGCGGCGGCCTTGGTTTTCGGGGCCCTGCTGGTGCCGGTGGCGCTGGCGTATCGGCATGCGCCGAAGACGCGGCTCTGGCTGGCGGCCGGGGCGGTGGTGTTTGCCGGGTTCCTGCCGCTTTACGCGGTGGCGGTGGACTGGGGCCGCTGGATGTCGATGTTCATGTTCAGCGCGGCGTTCCTGACGATGCTCCTGGCCATTCACACCGAGGCCGGGTGGCTGCGCCGGCCGGTGCCGCCGATGGTCTTCGGGGCGGTGCTGGTGATGTCGGGCGGCCTGGGCGTGTACCACTATGGCGGGCTGCCGATGCCCGGCTTCGTGCCCGTGGTGGCCGATATCGCGGCGCGGAAGCTGGTGGGGGTCGGGCTGTTGCCGTGATCCGATTGTGCGCCTGTTCGGCGCAGCCGGTGAGTTTGCGTTCGGGCCACGCAGGCCCTGGAGGCGCTGCCCCCAGACCCCCGGGATACTTGAGAACAAGAAGAAGCAGGGCGCGGTCGCGGCTTCCCTATGGTTTCAAATACCCGTTCCGGCGTTTCAGCTGCGCGTGCCGGCGAAGCGGGTGGCCCAGTCTTCGCGTTGATCGTCGGTGATCTTGGCGAAGAGCACGTCCGGCACGGTGAAGGCGTGGCCCTCGGGCAGGGTGGCGAGGGCCGATTGCAGGTCTGACGGCCAGTCCGGGTCGAGCGTGTTCATCGAGGACAGCATCCGGGCGGAGGCGTCGGGGATGAAGGGCGCCGAGAGGACCGCGTAGACGCGGATGAGGTTGAGGGCGAGGCGGATCTGCATCGCGGCGGTCTCGGGGTCTTCCTTGAAGGTGGCCCAGGGGGCGGCGTCCTGCAGGTACTCGTTCCCCGCGACCCAGATGGAGCGGAGCGCCGCGGCGGCCTTGCGCACCTCGATGGCGTCCATGTGGCCCTCGTAGGCGTGGAGCTTGGTGGTGAGTTCCTCGATGAGGGCGGTTTCACGCTCGCCCATCGTGCCGCCTGCCGGGACCTCTTCGCCGAACTTGGAGCGGCAGAACTTGGTGACGCGGGAGACGAAGTTGCCCAGCACGTCGGCGAGGTCCTTGTTCACCGAAGCCTGGAAGTTCTCCCAGGTGAATTCGGCGTCGGAGGTTTCGGGGGCGTGGCTGAGCAACCACCAGCGCCAGTAGTCGGCGGGCAGGATGTCGAGCGCCTGGTCCATGAAGACGCCGCGGCCCTGGGAGGTGGAGAACTGGCCGCCGTCGTAATTGAGGTAGTTGAAGGACTTGATGTAGTCGACGAGCTTCCACGGCTCGCCCGACCCGAGGATGGTGGCCGGGAAGGAGAGCGTGTGGAAGGGCACGTTGTCCTTGCCCATGAACTGGGTGTAGCGGACGTCTTCGGCGCCCTTGTCGGTGCGCCACCAGCGTTGCCAGTCGGCCTCGGTGCGCCCGGTGGCTTCGGCCCATTCGCCGGCGCAGGCGATGTATTCGATGGGCGCGTCGAACCAGACGTAGAAGACCTTGCCTTCCATGCCGGGCCAGTCCTCGCTGCCGCGCTTGACGGGGATGCCCCAGTCGAGGTCGCGGGTGATGCCGCGGTCGCGCAGGCCGTCGCCGTCGTTGAGCCATTTCTTCGCGATCGAGGTGGTCAGGATCGGCCAGTCGGTTTTCGAGTCGATCCAGTTATTGAGCCGGTCGCGCATCTGGCTTTGGCGGAGGTAGAGGTGCTTGGTTTCGCGCACCTCGAGATCGGTCGAGCCGGAGATGGCCGAGCGCGGGTCAATGAGGTCGGTCGGGTCGAGCTGCTTGGTGCAGTTCTCGCACTGGTCACCGCGGGCCTTGTCGTAGCCGCAATTGGGGCAGGTCCCCTCGATATAGCGGTCGGGGAGGAAGCGGCCGTCGGCGTTGGAATAGACCTGTTTCTCCGTCACTTCCTCGATCAGGCCGGCCTCGTAGAGCTTGCCCGCGAAATGCTGGGTGAGGGCGGTGTTCTGGGGCGAGGAAGAACGGCCGAAATGGTCGAAGCTGAGGCCGAACCCGTCGGAGAGCTGTTTTTGCACCTGCCACATCTCGGCGCAGTACTCGGCCACGGGTTTGCCGGCCTTGGCGGCGGCGAGTTCCGCGGGCGTGCCGTGCTCGTCGGTGGCGCAGAGGAACATCACCTCGTGGCCGCGCCCGCGCAGGTAGCGGGCGTAGAGGTCGGCGGGCAGCTGGCTGCCCACGAGGTTGCCCAGGTGCTTGATCCCGTTGATGTAGGGGATGGCGGATGTGATCAGGTGACGTGCCATGGCGTGTTGTCCTGCCCCTCGGTTTGGCTGCGCGCCCCCTTTAGCGCAGCTTGGCGGGCAGGGCCAGAGGCTGCGGGCCTAGTCGCCGTTGCGGTCGCGGTCGTTGCCGGTGAGGCGGCCGATGGTGAAGCTGGTGCGGGGTGACCAGACATAGCGGGTGCGCTGGTCGGGCGAGCTGCGGCGGCGCATGCGGAGGAAGCCGTAGACGATGAGATAGGCGTGGGCGACGGCGATCATGGTGAACATGGCCGCGGGGCCGAAGGCGGCGATGAGGGTCGAGGCGAAGAGGGGCGCGGCGATGGCGCCGGTGGCGAAGAAGAACATCAGGGCCGCCGAGAGTTCGACCCGCTGGGCACTGTCGACGAAGTCGTTGGCGTGGGCCGCGGAGACCGAGTAGATCGGGATCGAGGTGAGCCCGAAGAAGAAGGCGGTGAGCATGACGCCCGTGGCGCTGAGCTCCTGCACCGAGGCGGTGACGATGCAGCTGAGGATGGCCGCGACCGAGAGGCCGATGAGCACGTGGCGGCGGTCATACTTGTCGGCGAGCCAGCCCACCGGGTATTGCGCGATCGCCCCGCCGAGGACGAAGGAGGCGAGGAACCAGGCGATCTGGTCGGGCACGAGGCCGACGCCTTCGCCGTAGAGCGGCCCCACCATGCGGAAGGAGGCGCTGGAGACGGCCGCGACCAATACGCCGGCGGCGGCGAGGGGGGAGCATTCGATGAGCAGTTTCGGGCGCAGGCGCGGGGCGGCGGGGGTTTCGGGCTGGCGGACGCGGGTCAGGGTGAGCGGGATGAGGGCCGCGCAGCAGAAGAGCGCGAGGATGTTGTAGGAGACGTAGGAGGCCGGTTCGAGCACCGAGATCACCAGCTGCGCCATCAGCGAGGCGGTTGTGTCGACGATCCGGTAGCCGCCCATGGTGCGGCCGCGGGTTTCGTTGGTGACCTTGGCCTGCAGCCAGGCCTCGATGATCGTGTAGCAGCCGGCGACGCAGCAGCCGGTGGCGACACGCATCAGCGTCCAGGCCCAGGGGTCGATGACCAGCATGTGCATCAGCAGCCCGATCGTGCCGGCCGCCGTGAAGGCCGCGAAGGCGCGGGAATGGCCGACGCTGCCCATCAGCCGGGGCGCCCACCAGCAGCCGATGAAGAAGCCGATGAAATGCGCCGAGCCCAGAAGGCCGATCTGGGTGGTGGTGAAGTCGAGCGCGATGCCGGAGAGCGCGTCGAGCGGGCCCACGCCGCCGGAGGAGAGCTGGAGGAGAATGACCGAGAGAAAGAGGGCGGCGAAGGAAATGATCAGGCGCATGATGCCCTTACCTTGGCAGGTTGGGCGGCGGTTGGAAGCGCATATTCGACAGGAACGTGTCGTTTTCCGTGAAGGGGCGGGTTTTTGCGCGCCGGCAGGCTATTTGCCGATTACCGCGACGACGCGCAGGCCGATCCGGTCGCCGACCATGTTGGGATAGCCCGAGGCGCCGAAGGCCGAGCGGCTGACCTCGCCGGTGAGCAGCACGACGAGGTTGTCGCGGTCGGTGCGGGCGGTGCCCTGTTGGCGGTAGAGGCCGGCCTTGAGGGTGACGGGGCGGGTGACGCCGCGAATTGTGAGCTGGCCGGTCACGGCAGCGCCGCGCAGGCTGCCCCGGATCGAGGTGGAGCGGAAGGTGATTGCCGGGTGGGCGTCGGTGTCGAGCACGGTTTTTCCGCGCATGGCGTTGGTGGCGAAGACGAAGCCGGCGCGGGCGGCGCGGGCGTTGAGGGTGACCGAGACGCGGCTGGCGGAAAGGGTGTCGAGATCGAGTACCATTTCGGCGGCCTGCACCGGCATGGTGCCCTGCTGCTCGCGGCCCTGGAAGCTGTAGGTGAAGGTGACCTGCGAGCGGGCGGTGTCGAGGAGATAGCGTTCGGGCGCGGCGGAGGCGGCCGCGGCGGCGAGGCAGAGCACGAAGGCGGCGAGGGCTCGAATCATTACGTTGGGTAAGTAGCTGGTTTGCGGGCCCGGGCCAATCACGCTTCTGTCAGCGTGGACGGGGTCAGGCGCCAGCGGCCGGGGCGGCCGGCGAGGTGCCAGTCTTTCGGCGGCAGGGTGCGGGCGCGGCGGCGGGTGAGGGCCCAGCCGGGCGCGCCGGGGGTATGGGCCTGCGCCATGTGCCAGCGCGTCTCGATGCCGGGCGCGCCGCCGTCGCCGGGGGTGAGGATCAGGCCGAGGGGGGCGCCGTGGCCCTCGGCCGCGCCGGTTTCGGCCGCCAGGTGGAGGCGGCGGACGGCGGTCATGCCGGGCGGTTCGGGCAGTTCGGCGATGGCGAGGGGGACGAGGCCGCTGCGGAGGGCTTCTTCCAGCGTCCAGAGCAGGTCTTCGGCCCGGCGGGGGGCGAGGAAGGTGAAGCGGTTCGGCTGGGTCAGGGCCACCATGCCGTCGGGGTTGAGCGCATCGGTCGTCCAGGCGGGGGTGATCCAGAAGACGGGGCCCTGGGTGGCGGCGGCGATGAGCATCGCGAGCGTGTGCCGGGCCGGGCCGCAGATCTCGTGCAGGCGGGCCAGCGGCAGGGTGAGCTCGCCCAGAACGGTGAGGTCGGGGCGGGTCGGGGTGCGATGGGTGCGCCGGGTGAGAAGCTCGGTGGTCATGGGGGGAGGATAGTTTGTTCGCGGTTTGTTCTCAATGGTGTTTTGCAGGGCATTCACGTGGCGGAGGGGGTGACACCGGGTCGATATTGCGTTTCCCCCTCCCGCCAACTTGTTCTAGGTTCGCCGCAACACTGGAACAGGGAAAGGAATTCGGGACATGAAGATGAACCCGCTTGGACGGACGGGGCTTGAGGTGAGTGCGCTTTGCCTGGGCTCGATGACCTGGGGCACGCAGAACACCGAGGAGGAGGGCCACGGGCAGATCGACACCGCGCTCGACCATGGCATCAATTTCATCGACACCGCCGAGATGTACCCGGTGAACCCGGTCTCGAAAGAGACGGTGGGCCGCACCGAGGAGATCATCGGGACGTGGTTTGCCAAGAGCGGCCGGCGGGACGAGGTTATCCTGGCCACCAAGCATTCGGGCGAGGGCCAGAAGATGGTGCGGGATGGCGCGCCGATTTCCTCGAAGACGATACCGGAGACGGTGGAGGGATCGCTGCGGCGCCTGCAGACGGATTACATCGATCTCTACCAGTTTCACTGGCCCAACCGGGGCAGCTACATGTTCCGGAAGAACTGGACATTCGACCCCTCGGGGCAGGACCGGGCCGAGACCATCGCTCATATGGAGGACGCGCTCGAGGCGCTGCAGAAGCAGGTCGACAAGGGCAATATCCGCCATTTCGGCCTGTCGAACGAGAGCGCGTGGGGCACCTCGCAGTGGTTGCGGATTTCCGAGGACCGGGGGCTGCCACGGGTGGCGTCGGTGCAGAACGAGTATTCGCTGATGTGCCGGCTGTATGACACCGACATGGCCGAGATGAGCGTGAACGAGGATGTGGGCCTGCTGGCGTTTTCGCCCTTGGCGCAGGGGCTGCTGACGGGCAAGTACCGAGGTGGTGCGAAGCCCGAGGGCTCGCGGATCGAGGTGAACCCGACGCTGGGCGGTCGCGTGCTGGACCGGGCTTACGAGGCGGTCGACGCTTACGTGGCGGTGGCCGAGAAGCACGGGCTGGACCCGACGCAGATGGCGCTGGCGTGGTGCGAAACGCGGCCTTTCATGTGCTCGGTGATCTTCGGCTGCACGACGCAGGCGCAGCTGATGACGGCGATCGGGAGTGACGAGGTCAAGCTCAGCGACGAGGTGCTGGAGGATATCGACAAGGCGCATCGGGCGCATCCGATGCCGTTTTGATCTTGGTAAGTCGGCGTTGAGGCTCCAGCGCGCGGAACAAAGGCGCGCCTTGGCGCGCCGCCGCGCAATCGCCAAACCGCCCGGACGGGCTGGCGATTGCGCGGCGGAAACCATCAGGATTGACGGACCTTGAGGTCTAACGCGGAATGAGCCGTTCGAGCCCGGTGCCGCTGTCCCATGTGCCGTGCAGTTCGCGGCCGGTGACCACGTAGACGATCGGCGTCGCCGCGCCCCAGTTCACCGTCACGATGCGCCCCTGCACGTTGCCGCGGCCCTGGTAGCTGTGGCCGTCGATGGACCAGTAGATCTCGACCTCGCTGCCCTGCTGGAAGATCTCGACCGGCCCGGTATAGGCACGCCCGTCGGGGTGGCGGCCCTGGGCGGTGTATTGCCCGGCGATGTCGAGGATCTGGCTGTCATGGGCTTGGCCGGCGGTGGCGAGGGTTGCCAGGGCAGCGGCGGTAAAGAGGCGGCGGGTGAGCATGGGCGGGGTCTCCGGTGGCGGTAGGGCAGCGTAGCCGGGCCGGTCGGGGCTGTCCATCGCCGCTCAGGTCTCGGCCCAGATCGCGCGGATATGGTCGGGCAGCGCGCGGGCGGTGACATGGGCCTCGCGCACGAGGTGGTCGAAATGGCCGGTCAGCGCCTGTACCCGTTCGGTGTCGCGGAAGACCATGTAGTTCTGGCCGATATAGATTGCCGCCAGCAGCGGCCCGAAGATGGTGACCGGCGCCGAGTAGAGGCGGCGGGCGTCGAAGAGGTAGATGCGCATGCGCGGGTAGAGCTGTTCGGCCACTTCGAGGAGGTATTGCACCTGTTCCTCGCGCACGTCGCGGGGGAGGCCCGCGTAGTAGCCCTCGCCGCGGACGAAGGCGTCGATCTCGAAGAGGGGCAGGGCGATCTCGTAATCCGACTGGGTGCGGCGCATCCACGAGAGGCGGTCTTCGGAGGCGCCGATGGCCTGGTCGATGCTGCGGCCGAGGTGGGGGGCGTATTCCCATTCGAGCATGGCGCGGGTCTTGAGCATGTCGGGCATGCCGGCGGGGACGTGGCGGATCTTGTAGCCCGCGGCCTCCTGGTGCCAGCGGAAGATCTGTTCGTCGACCAGCGCGCGGGGCGCCTCGGTGAGCGAGAGGGTGTTGGCGACGATGTCGGCGGCGGTTTCGGGGCGGTCGGTGAGGCCCAGGAGCCAGTCGGCGGAGACGCCGAGGGCGGCGGCGCATTCGCCCACCACCTGCGCGTTGGGCAGGCGGGCGCCGGAACCCTTGATGAGTTGCGAGATGGTCGAGCGGTCGACGCCCACGGCGCGGGCCAGGCCGGATTGGGTTGTGCCGCGGTCGCGCATCGCCTCGGCGATGCGGCTGCGAAAGAGGGTGGCGCGGTCGCGCTTGTCGATGATTTCCCGCATATGGTGATAAATATCACCAATGCAGAAAAATGTTAACCATTTTCGGAATATTCTGCTGACAGGTTCTGACGTAACGTTTCCGTGAATTGGGGAAAATCCGGAGTATGGAATGGAGACGCGAGCGCGGACGCTTGTGAAAGCTGTGGTGTGGAATGCAATCGGCCTGGCGGTGATGAGCCTTGTGGGCCTTGCGATGACCGGGTCGGCCGCCGTGGGCGGTGCGATGGCCGTGATCAACACCACCATCGGGCTGAGCTGCTATTTCGTCTACGAGCGTATCTGGTCCCGCATCAACTGGGGACGTTTGTATGGCTGAGACCTTTCGCAAGGAAGCTGGAATCGAGTGGCCGACCGTCGGCCTGATGCTGCTGTGTTACGCGGCCTGGGGGCTGGCGATCACATGGGCGGCGGCGCTGTGGCTGCCGCTGGGGATCGGGCTGGCGACGCTGGCCGTGGCGCTGCATTCGTCGCTGACGCATGAAGCGCTGCACGGGCACCCGTTCAAGAGCGAGCGGCTGAACGAGGCGACGGTGTTCCTTTGCCTGGGGCTGTTCATCCCGTATCGGCGGTTCCGCGACCTGCACCTTGCGCATCACGTCGACTCGATCCTGACCGATCCCTATGACGACCCGGAGTCGAATTACATGGACCCCGATGTCTGGGTGCGGCTGCCGCGCTGGGGGCAGGTTCTGCTGCGGATCAACAACACGTTGGCGGGGCGGATGCTTCTGGGTCCGGCATTGTCGGTCTGGACGATGTGCCGGGACGACTGGCGCGCGATCCGGAACGGGGATGGCAAGGTGCTGAACGCGTGGCTTTTGCACCTGCCGGGCGTGGTGCCGGTGGTGGCGCTGGTGATCTGGGCGCCGATGCCTTTCTGGGCCTACCTTGTTTCGGCCTATGCCGGTTTCTCGATCCTGAAGATCCGGACGTTCCTGGAGCACCGGGCGCATGAGCGGGCGAGCGGGCGGACCGTGGTGATCGAGGACAAGGGGCCGCTGGCGCTGATCTTCCTGAACAACAACCTGCACGTGGTGCACCATATGCACCCCAAGGTAGCGTGGTACCGGCTGCCGAAGCTTTTCGACGAGAACCGGGAAAAGTATCTCAAGCGGAATGACGGGTATTACTACCGCTCCTATGCCGAGATCTTCGCGCGGCATTTCCTGAAACCGAAAGACCCTGTGCCGCACCCGATGTGGCCCGCGCCCGGGGGCAAGCCGGACCAGCCGGCGGAGTGATCTGAAAAGGGGGCCATAGGGGCCCCCTTTGTCATTGTAAGGGGTACAAGCTGTCGCTGGTCATTGCCGGGAAAGTTCGGCATAGGCCTTGGGCATGGAAGCCTGGATCTACCTTGCCATTCTTGCCGCAGCGTTCCAGACGCTGCGCTTCATGCTGCAGAAATCGCTCAGCATGGGGACGTTGTCGGCGGGTGGGGCGACGTTTGCGCGGTTCTTCTATGCCGCTCCTTGCGCGTTCCTTTTGGCCGTTGGTTATGTCCTTTGGGGCGGGGTCGATGTGCCGGCGCTGGGGCGGGTCTTCTGGACCTATGCGCTGATTGGCGGGCTGACGCAGATATTGGCGACATGGTGCGTGGTGCTGTTGTTTTCGCAGCGCAACTTTGCCGTGGGGATAACCTTCAAGAAGACGGAAGTCATCCAGACCGCGCTGGTCGGGCTCATCGTGCTTGGGGATGCGGTGAGTGTGCCGGGCCTCGTGGCGATTGTCGTCGGGCTGACCGGGGTTCTTGTGCTGTCGGATACGCCCGACCTCGAGGGCGGGCGGTTGAAGCGGCTGATGAACAAGGCGGCGGGGCTGGGGCTTTTGTCGGGGGCGTTGTTCGCGGTGTCGGCGGTGAGCTACCGGGGCGCGACGCTGGAAGTGGCGAGCGACGATGCCTTCCTGCGCGCGGTGGTGACGGTGTCGGCGGTGACGCTGTCGCAGACGGCGGGGATGATGGCCTGGCTGCGCTGGCGGGAGCCGGGGCAGGTGAGTCGCGTCTGGGCGGCGCGGGGCCGGGCGATCTGGATGGGTGTGGCGAGCCTTGGCGGATCGGTCGGGTGGTTCACGGCCTTCACGTTGCAGAACGCGGCTTACGTGTTTGCCGTGGGGCAGGTCGAGGTGATTTTCTCGCTGATGGCGTCGGTGATGTTCTTCAAGGAGACAATCACGCGGCGGGAGCTGACGGGGATCGCGCTTTTGACGGTGAGTATCCTGCTATTGGTGTTGGTGGGGTAGGCCCACGTGAGCCGGGCGAGGCTGCGTTGCTCGGAGGTGGGTTGGCCTAACCTACCGGTGCCACGCCCCGCAGCCTGAGGAACAGGCTTTCTTCATCGTTGTTCTTGAAAAACGGGATCGAGGCCGGCGGGGTGAGGTCGCGGGCGCAGGCGGCGATTTCGGCCAGAACGACTTCGGTGATGAAGGGCAGGTCGAGGGCGCGGGCCTCGGCCAGCGGCACCCATTGCAGGTGCGAGAGTTCCTCGGAGGCGGCGGAGAAGTCGTCGAGGTCGCCCTCGATCCGGTCGGCATCGACGAGGAAGAAGCGCGCGTCGAAGCGGCGGGGCCGGCCCGGGGGGGTGAGGGCGCGGAAGAAGAACTGCATGCCCAATGCCGAGGGCAGGTAGCCGGCGTCGGCGAAGCTCTGCCAGTCGGGGTGGGGCGTGCCGGGCCAGTCGCCGGGCTCGCCAAGCAGGAGGCCCGTTTCCTCCCACAGTTCGCGGATGGCGGCGGCGGCGAGCGCGTGCGAGAGATCGGTCTCGCTGGCTTCCAGCAGGCGGTCGCGGCAGAGATCCGACAGCGGAGTGGCAAGCGGCACACCGGCATCGTCGGCATCGACCGCGCCGCCCGGGAAGACGAATTTCGAGGGGAAGAAGGCCGCCTTGGCGCCGCGCTGGCCCATCAGGACGCTGGGCGTGGTCATCCGGTCGCGCAGGACGATCACGGTGGCGGCGTCGCGAACGGCGGTTTTGTCGACGGTCATGGTGTGCGGTCTTCCCTGTCTTCTGCCGACGGGGCCTTACGCCTTTTCGCCGAACCCGTGCATGTGGCGGGCCCATTGAAAGCCCACCACGGCCCCCTTGAGCCGGGGCAGAAGGTAGAGCGAGAGCGTGACGCAGCCAATAGCGAATATGGTGAAGAGCACCAGCGGCTCGGGCCGGAACATGGTGAAGGACACATGCAGCAGCGGCGCCATAAGGTGGCCGACGATCAGGATCGTGAGATAGGCCGGCCCGTCATCGGCGCGGTGATGGCTGAGGTCTTCGCGGCAGACGGTGCAGGTGTCGCGCACCTTGAGATAGCCCTTCATCATCGGCCCCGAGCCGCAGTTGGGGCACTTGCGGCGGAACCCGCGGCGCACGGCGGGCCATAAATCCCGGGTGTCGGTGCTGATGGACTTTTCGGTCATGGAGAGCCTCGTTCGCGATAGCGGCAAAAATGGGCAAAGCCACGGCGAATTGAAAGGGTGCAGAACGTCCTTGCGGCCGGATGTCGCAAATATGCTGCTGCAAATTTCTTTGCGAGGTGGCGACGGAATTGCCGGGCCGCTGCGTTCAGTATGTGTAACCGGCGCGGGAAGCCGGCCGGTTGCAGGAGCTGATACAGGTAAGATCTCAAGGAGTTGATGAGATGAAAAACGGTTTTCTGATCGCCAGCCTGGGCGCCGCCATTCTGGCCGGCGCTGCCACCCAGGGCGCCGCTGCAGGCGATGACATGGCAAAGGGACACCACGGCAAGCGTCCATCGTTCGAAGAGCTCGATGCGAATGGCGACGGTGCGGTGAGCCGCGAGGAGATGCAGGCGCGCATGCAGGCCCGCTTTGCCGATGCCGACGCCGATGGCGACGGCAAGATCACCCGCGAGGAGATGTCGGCCCGGATGGAAGCCCGCCAGGCCGAGCGCCGCGAGCGGTTCCTCAACCGGATGTTCGAACGCAAGGATGCCGATGCCGACGGCGCGCTGAGCATGGAAGAGATGCGCGGCGATCGGGCCGACAAGATGTTCGCCCGGGTCGATCAGGATGGCGACGGCTCGGTGTCGCGCGAAGAGTTCGACGCGATGAAGGAGCGCTTCAGCAAGCATCACGGCAAGCATGGTGAGCATGGCAAGCGCCGGCATGGTCACGATGACGATATGATGCAGGACTGACCGTACAGACCGGGAGCGCCCTTGCCTTCGGTGGGCGCTCCGGTCACCATCGCCGCCCGAGGGGCCTGACGTTGGCCCGCCACCTTGAGGCATAGCGCGCTTCGGACGATGACCATGCCGTTTGATGAACAGAATTCAGCCCCCGACGAGGCGCTGCTTGTGCTTTATGCCAACGGCGACCCGGTGGCGGCGCGTGTTCTGACGGCGCGGCTGGTGCCGCGGGTGCTGGCGCAGGCGCAGCGGATGGTGGGCAACCGGGCCGAGGCCGAGGACGTGGCGCAGGAGGCGATGCTGCGGCTGTGGCGGATCGCGCCGGAGTGGCGGCAGGGCGAGGCGAAGGTGACCACCTGGCTGTACCGGGTGACCGCCAACCTGTGCACCGACCGGCTGCGCAAGGCGCGGGGCGTGGGGCTCGACGAGGCGCCGGAACCGGAAGACGAGCGGCCCGGCCCGGCCGAGGGCCTGCAGGAAAAGGCAAGGGCCGATGCGTTGCAGGACGCGCTGGACAGGCTGCCCGATAGGCAGCGCGAGGCGGTGGTTCTGCGCCATATCGAGGAACTCGGGAACCCCGAGATTGCCGAGATCATGGAGATCAGCGTGGAGGCGGTGGAAAGCCTCGTGGCACGTGGAAAAAGGGCGCTGGCGGCGGAGTTGTCCGCCCGGCGCCAGGACTTGGGGTATACGGATGATGGATGAACCAGAGAACACCGATCCGCTGAAGGCGTTTTTCGACGCCGGCCGGGCCGCGCGGCCCGAGCCGGGCGACGCGCTGATGGCGCGGATCATGGCGGATGCCGACCGGGTGCAGGCCGAGCGGGCCGAGGCGCCCGCGCCGGGGCCGCGACGGGGCCTGTTTGCCGGGCTGGCACAGGCGCTGGGCGGCTGGCCCGCGATGGCGGGGCTGGCGACGGCGACCGTGGCCGGGCTCTGGATCGGGGTCAGCCCGCCTTCGGGGCTGGCGGGGGTTGCGCAGGACGTGATGGCGGGGGCCAACGAGGCCTACCTGATCGACCTCGACCCGGACGCCACGTTCGTGATTGCCGATGGAGGCTTTTGATGGGTGACGAAACCAAGGGAAAGTCGCGCGGGTGGGTGAAGATCCTGCTGGTGGCGTCGCTGGGGCTGAACCTGCTGGTGGCGGGCGCGGTGGCCGGGGCGTTCTTTTCCGGCGGCCGGTGGCACCCCAAGGGGCCGCCGCGGCTGGAGACGATGGGCGGACCGCTGACACGGGCGCTGAGCGAGGAAGATCGGCGGGCGATCGGCCAGAAGATCCGCCAGGCGTATCGCGACGGCTCGTTCTCGCGCGACCGGCACGGCGAGCAGTTCGAGGGGCTGATTGCCGACCTGAAGGCGACGCCGTTCGACCCGCAGGCGGTGGAGGCACGGCTGGAGAGGATACAGGGCATGTTCCGCGAGCGGCTGAGTCTTGGACAGTCGTTGCTGATCGAACAGCTTGTGGCGATGGATGACGAGGAACGCGCCGCCTATGCCGACCGGCTGGTCGAGCGGAAGGAGCGGCGGCACAACCGCGACTGACCGGGGTCAGGCGGCCGGGCGCATGCAGACGGTCACCGTGTCGCGCCCGCCGGATTTCGACCCGTAGAGCGCCTTGTCGGCCTGGGCGACGAGCTTGCCGACATCGGTCTGGGCGCGGGGTGTCGTGGGCGTCGCGAGCGCGGCGCCGATGCTGATGGTCACGCGCACGGGCCCGTCGCCGGAGGGCAGTGGCACGGCGGTGTCGCGGACCACGCGGCGCAGATGATCGGCGACGTGCCGGACCCCGGAAAGCGAGGTGTCGGGCAGGGCGATCAGGAATTCCTCGCCGCCGATGCGGGCAATCATGCTGTCGGCGGGCAGGGCGGCGCGCATGCGCGCCGAGACATGCGCCAGCACGGTGTCGCCGGCGGCATGGCCATGGGTGTCGTTGACGGATTTGAAATGGTCGAGGTCGGCCACCAGCACGGCGCAGGTCTGGCCCGCGGCATGCGCCTCGGCAATCATGCGCTTGAGGTAGCTGAGCGCGTAGCGGCGGTTGTAAAGGCCGGTCAGCTGGTCGACCACCGCGGCCTGAAGCCCGTCTTCCAGCTTGCCGCGCAGCGCATCGCTGCGGCGTTTCTGGGACAGCTGGAAGGACAGGCGGAGGGCCAGTTCATGGTCGTCGATCGTGGCGGGCTGGGCGTCGTGCGCGCCCATGTCGAGGACGGGCGCGGCGAGATGCGCGATGTCGTCGTCGATCAGGGCGACGACGCGGGCGCGGCGGGTGCGCGGCGCGGCCTGAAGCTCGGCCAGGAGGATGAGGCCGGGCTTGGTGTTTTCGGGCCCGATCCGCAGGACGATGGCGTCGGGCGCGCGGCGGAGCGCGGCCGCGGCGCGGGGTTCACCATGGCCGAGCGCCGTGATGTCCAGACCCGGGCTGCCGGCGAGGCGGGTGCGGAGCGCCTCGGCCCGTTCGATCGTGTCGGCGAGCACGACCACGGATTGCGGCCGCTCGAAGCCTGCCGGTTCCTCGGCGAAGCCGAGGGCGTGGGCCGTGTCGGGCGGCATGCCGAGATCGGCGTCGAGCTGACGGTGGCGCATGATCGACCGGAGCCGGGCGAGCAGGACGTTTTCGTCATAGGGCTGGGTGATGACGTCGGCGGCGCCGGCCTGAAGCGCCGCGATGCGGAGTGCACCCTGACCCTGCGGGAGAAGGGCCAGGACGGGCGGGGCGGGCGTGCCCAGCTCGCGCTCGAGCCGGGCGATGAAATCGGCCGGCTTCATGTCGGGCAGATCGCCGATGATCACGAGATCGGGCCGGGCCCGGCGGGCCAGCCCGATCGCGTCATGGCCGCTTCTGGCCTGGACCACCCGGTAGAAGGCCGCCGAAAGCTTGACCTTCAATACGATCCGGTTGGTCGCCAGCGCGTCGACAATCAGAATTCTTCCTGTCATCAACGGAAAGCCCTTCAGACTTGTTCTTTTTGGTATGTCGACTATCCATGTCAGAAGTTAAGAAAACCTTTCCGGGAATTAACTCAGTTGAATCTGACACAGGACGCCGCCGAAGCGATCGCACTGAAATGCCTGGCCTGGCTGGCCGGGAACGATGAGTTGTTGCCGGTCTTCCTCGGCGCGACCGGCGCGTCGGAGGCGGACCTGCGGGCCGGCGCGCAAGACCCTGAATTCCTTGGTTCGGTTCTTGATTTCGTCATGATGGACGATGCCTGGGTCGTGGCCTTCTGTGCCGAGGCGGGGCTGGAGAACACGGCCCCGATGGCCGCCCGCGCCGCCCTTCCGGGCGGGGCGCAGGTACACTGGACATAAGGACGAGTCGTGAACATTCCGGTTACGAAGCTTGACGGGCTGCTCTTCGACAAGGACGGCACCCTGTTCGATTTCCACGCGACGTGGAGCGTGTGGGCGTCGGAGCTGATCGTCACGCTGTCGGAAGGCGACCCGGCCGTGGCGCAGGCGCTGTCGCGTGGGCTGGATTTCGATCTCGAGACCGGGCAGTTCCGCCCCGGCAGCCCGGCCATCGCAAGCCCGAACCGCTACGTTGCGGAATGCGTGGCCGGTGCGCTGGGCCGGTCGGATGTGGATGCCGTGGAGGACCTGCTCGATTACCACGCGCAACAGGCGCCGCTTGCCCCGGCCGTGCCGTTGGCGCCGCTGCTGGAGGGGCTGAAGGTGCAGGGGCTGGTGCTGGGCGTGATGACCAATGACAGCGAAGCCACGGCGCATGCGCATCTGCGCGCGGCCGGTGTGGACGGGTTCTTCGACTTCGTGGCCGGGTTCGATTCGGGCTTTGGCGCCAAGCCGGACCCCGGGCCGCTTCTGGCGTTCGCGCGGGCGCACGGGCTGGCGCCCGGGCGGGTGGCGATGGTGGGCGACAGCACCCATGACCTGGTGGCCGGACGGGCGGCGGGGATGCAGACGCTGGCGGTGCTGACCGGCGCAGCCGGCGCAGGCGAGCTGGCGCCTTTCGCGGATCACGTGCTCGCCCATATCGGAGATATCCCGGGCTGGCTGTCGGCATGAGCCGGCATCCGCTTTACGGTATCTTCCTGGCGATGGCCGGGGCCCTGTTCCTGACACCCGACGCCATGTTCATGCGCCTGTCGGAGATGGACGGCTTCCAGATGGTGGGATGGCGGGGGATGCTGATGGGCTCCGTCATGCTGTTCGGCTGGGCGGTGCTGAGCCGCGACCGGCGGGGCGACCTGGCGCAGCTGGGCACCGGCGCGGCGGGGGCGATCATCGTCTGCCAGTTGTTCAACTCGATCCTGTTCAGCCTCGGCATCGCGTCGGCGCCGGCGGCGGCGGTGTTGATCGGGGTGGCGGCGGTGCCTGTCTTCTCGGCGCTGTTGAGCCGGGTGATCCTGGCCGAGCCGACGCAGGTGGCGACATGGGCCGCGATGGCGGCGACGATCGGCGGGATCGCGATCGCCGTCTCGGGCGGGGAGGACGGAGAGGTCACGCTGAACCTGCGCGCCCTGCTGGGCGCGGCGTTCGGGCTGGCCGTGGCGCTGGTGCTGGCGTTGAATTTCACCATTCTGAGGGCAAGGCCGGGCCTGCCGATCATGCTGGTGATCGGCGTGGGGGCATGGATGGCCGGGCTGACCGGGCTGACCATCACCGGGGCCGATGCCATGACGGAGGGCCGCCCCTGGGCGATCATCGTGGCGGGGGCCGTGATAATGCCGGTGTCGTTTTTCACGCTGTCCTTTGCCTCGCGCCATACGCAGGCGGCCAACGTGAGCCTTATGATGCTTCTGGAGGTGGTTCTCGCGCCGATCTGGGTGTGGGTCGGGGTCGGCGAACGGCCCACGGTGAACATGGCGATCGGCGGGGCCGTCGTGGTTGGCAGCCTTGCAATATACCTGGCTGTCACCGGGCGGGGGCTTCGGCCAAAACAAGCGCACGGGTAAAACAAAAGCGACATGTCGTGTCGCTAACTGGCATTTCTCGGGATGTCAGCAGTGCTGTCATGCCGGACAGTGCTAACAGGAGTCTCCCATGGCAGTAGAAGCCAAACGCAGGAAACGCGGCGGCGGCCGCGCGGGCAATGCAGAGCGCCGCGGCACCGCGGTCATCGACCAGATGCCCTGGAGCCCGCCGATCAACATCGACCGCCCGGTCGAGCCGCTGGCCGAAGAGGGCGTGCAGGCGATCCATGACGGGGCGATGCGAATCCTCGAGGAGATCGGGATCGAGTTTCTGAACCCCGAGGCTTTAGAAATCCTTAAAGCGTCGGGCGGCTGCACGGTGGACGGCGAGAACGTCCGCATGGGCCGCGATTTCGTGATGGAGATGATTGCCAAGGCGCCCGAGGAATGGACGATCACCCCGCGCAACCCGGACCGGACGCTGACCATGGGCGGGCGGCATATCAACTTTGGCAACGTGTCGTCGCCGCCGAGCTACTGGGACATGAATATCGGCCGCAAGGTGACAGGCACGCGCGAGATGTGCGCGAACCTTCTGAAGCTGAGCCAGTATTTCAACTGCATCCATTTCGTCGGCGGCTACCCCGTGGAGCCGCAGGATGTGCACCCCTCGATCCGGCATCTCGACGTGCTCTATGACAAGCTGACGCTTACCGACAAGGTGGCGCATGCCTATTGCCTCGGCAAGGAGCGGGTCGAGGACGTGATGGAGATGGTGCGGATCGCCGGCGGGCTGACGAGCGACGAGTTCGAAGCCAAGCCGCATATGTACACCAACATCAACTCGACCTCGCCCTTGAAGCATGACTATCCGATGCTGGATGGCTGGATGCGGATCGCCCGGCGCAACCAGGGGCTGGTGGTGACGCCGTTCACGCTGGCCGGGGCGATGGCGCCGGTGACGATGGCGGGGGCTGTGGCGCAGTCGCTGGCCGAGGGCTTGTGTGCCATTGTGCTGGCGCAGCTCATTCGGCCGGGGGCGTGCTGTGCGATCGGGACGTTTACCTCGAATGTCGACATGAAGTCGGGCGCGCCCGCGTTCGGGACGCCGGAATACATGCGGGCGACGCAGATGACCGGGCAGCTGGCGCGGTTCTACAAGCTGCCGATGCGGGCGAGTGGCGTCTGTGCCGCCAACGTGCCGGACGGGCAGGCGATGTGGGAGACCTCGAACAGCCTGTGGTCGGGCGTGCAGGCCGGGGCGAACATGATCTATCACGCCGCTGGCTGGCTTGAGGGCGGGCTGATCGCGAGCCCCGAGAAGTTCGTGATGGATTGCGAGATCCTGCAGCAGATCCAGCGCTACATGGACCCGATGATCACCAGGACCGGCCCCGACGAGATTGCCTTCGACGCGGTCAAGGAGGTGGGCGATCAGGGCCATTTCTTCGGCATCCAGCACACGCAGGACCGCTACACCACGGCGTTCTACCAGCCGTTCCTGAGCGACTGGCGGAACTACGAGGCGTGGGAGGCCGCGGGCAGCCGCTGGACGGCGGAGCGTGCACATCAGGTTTATCGCGACATCATCGCCAGTTTCGAGGCCCCGCCGATGGACGAGGGCATTCGCGAGGAGCTGGCCGCGTTCGTCGAACGCCGCAAGGAAGAGGGCGGGGCGCCGACGGATTTCTGACCGGAGCGCGACATGACGGGCCGCCTGTGCGGAAGGTGCAGGCGGCTTTATTCGGGACAATTGAATTTATTGACACTTCTTTAACGTGGTCCTGTCACCTATAAAGATATTTCGGAGGCAGACCATGCACGGGCTGATAAACCAGGCCATAGAGCGTTTTGCGCGCGACACCTACGGACCCGTGTTCTGGGACAGGCTTTGCCGCCGTCAGAACCTGCCGGTGCGGGCGTTCGAGGCGATGCAGACCTATGATCCGGTGGTCACCGAAGAGATACTCGACGGGCTGGCCTTCGCGCTGGGCAAGGGGCGTGACGAGGTGCTGGAGGATATCGGCACGTTCCTGGTGTCTTCGCCCTCGACGGCGGCGCTGCGGCGGCTGCTGCGGTTCGGCGGTACGTCGTTCATCGACTTTCTCTATTCGCTCGATGACCTGCCGGCGCGGGTGCGATTGGCCGTGCCGGAGCTGACATTGCCGCAGATGGAACTGCGCGAGCACGGGAGGCGGTCGTTCAGCTTTGTCGTGAAATCCGACGATACGCGCAAGCCGTGGTTCGGGCACGTGATGGTTGGCCTGCTGCGGGCGATGGCCGACGATTACGGCGCGCTGGTGGTGCTGGAACATATGGGCGCAAGCCCGGGGCGGGAGATCATCGCGATCATGCTGCTCGAGGCGGCCTATACCGAGGGGCGCGCCTTCGACCTTGGGGCACGGGCGCCATGAGCGAGACGGGGCTTGATCCGGGGAAGCTGGGGGCGGTGCTGGATACGCTGTGCCCGATGCACATCTTGCTCGACGGCTCGGGCCACGTGGTTCATGCGGGCCCCGCGATGCGCAAGCTGAGCCCGGATGCGGCGCCCGAGGGGATGCACCTGAGCGACTTGCTGGACCTGCGCCGTCCGCGCACGTCGGACAGCATGGAGGCGCTTCTCGCGCTGGCCGGGCGGAAGCTGCATTTCGCCCTGCGCAAGCCGCCGCAGACCGAGCTGAAAGGCGTGCTGGTGCCGCTGCCCGGGCCGGAGGAGCAAGGCGGTGCGGTTCTGAACCTGTCCTTCGGTATATCGATCGTCGACGCGGTGCGGGATTTCGCGCTGACCAGCGCGGATTTCGCCGCCACGGACCTTGCCATCGAGATGCTGTACCTGGTCGAGGCCAAGTCGGCCGCGATGGAGGAGTTGCGGCGGCTGAACAGCCGGTTGGACGGCGCCCGGATCGAGGCGGTTCAGGCGGCGTTCACCGACAAGCTGACGGGCTTGCGCAATCGTCGCGCGCTTGACCCGGTGATGGCGCGGCTGGCGGAGACCGGAACGGCCTTTGCGCTGATGCACCTGGATCTCGATTACTTCAAGGACGTGAACGACACCTATGGGCATGCGGCCGGTGACGCGGTGCTTCAGGCCGTGGCCGGCCGGCTGACCGGCGGCACACGGGACCATGACACGCTGATCCGGCTTGGCGGCGACGAGTTCCTGCTGGTGCTGCCGGGTCAGACCCAGGCGTCGGCGGTGGCCAGGCTGGCGGGGCGGCTGATCCGCGATATCGCGCGGCCCATCCCGTTTGGCGAACGATCGCTGACGATCTCGGCCAGCATCGGCGCGAGCCTGAGCCAGCGGTATGACCCGCCTGACCCGGCGCGGATGATGCACGACGCCGACACCGCGCTTTATGCCGCCAAGGCCGCCGGGCGCAGCGCTTACCGGCTCTATTCCTCCGAGCTGGGGCAGATGGGGGCGGACGCGCCACAGCAGGGTTAGAGCGGGCAGGGCAAAGCTTGTTTGCCGGCGCGTCAGCGGCTATCGATCTGGCATAAGAACAATCGGGGCGGGGTCGGGCATGACACGGGTATTCATCACCGGAACGGCGGGATTCATCGGCTATCACCTGGCCAGCTTGCTGCTGGACGAAGGGATGGAGGTGCATGGCTATGACGGGATGACGGATTACTACGACGTCAGCCTGAAGCAGCGCCGCCACCAGATGCTGCACCAGAAGCCGGGATTTGCTGCGACCGAGGCGATGCTGGAGGATGCCGACGCGCTCGATGCGGCGGCGGATGCGTTTCGGCCGGATGTGATCGTTCACCTCGCGGCGCAGGCCGGGGTGCGCTACAGCCTCGAGGCACCGCGGGCTTACGTGGATGCCAACGTGGTCGGCACGTTCAACGTGATGGAGGTGGCCCGGCGGCACGAGGTGCGGCACCTGCTGATGGCTTCGACCAGCTCGGTCTATGGCGCCGAGACGGACATGCCCTATCGCGAGACGCAGAAGGCCGACACGCAGATGACCATCTATGCCGCCACCAAGAAGGCGTGCGAGGCGATGGGGCATTCCTATGCGCATCTGTGGAACCTGCCGACCACGATGTTCCGGTTCTTCACGGTGTACGGGCCCTGGGGGCGGCCCGACATGGCGCTTTATAAGTTCGTCGACGCGATCCTCGAGGATCGGCCGATCGACATCTACAATCACGGCGAGATGTACAGGGATTTCACCTATGTGGAGGACCTGGTGCGCGGCATCCGCCTGTTGATCGACGCGGCGCCGGTGCGGCCCGAGAGCCCTGAGGATATTGCCGAGGGCGACAGCCTGTCGCCGGTGGCCCCCTACAGGGTGGTCAATATCGGCAATTCGCAGACCGTGCGCCTGCTGGATTTCGTCGAGGCGATCGAGGAGGCGCTGGGCCGGAAAGCCAAGCGCAACCTGATGGAGATGCAGAAGGGCGATGTGCCGGCGACATGGGCGGATGCGAGCCTTTTGCAGAGCCTGACGGGCTATCGCCCGCAGACGGATGTGCGCGACGGGATCGCCCAATTCGTGGCATGGTTCCGGGATTACTATGGCAAGTGAGGCCGGGGCCCGAGTGCGATGTTGCACTTTGCCGGGCCGCGGCTAAGCTCTGCGGGTGACCTGTAGCGGAGTGCCCGCGTGACGAAGTTGCGTGATATTGCCATTGTCGTGAGCTGCCTGGCCGGAACGGCCACCATGGCGCATCCGCTGATCGACAGTTCCGAGGAGACCCACGCCTCGGTCTGCATGTCGTTCGACGACACGGCTGACCGGCTGGTGGAGATCTGCAGCATCGCGCTCACGGAAACCGGGTTCACCGCCGAGGAGCGCGCGAGCCTGCGCGAGTCGCTCGGGTATGCCTATTACCAGCTGGACCGGCTCGACGAGGCGGAGGACGTCTTCGGGCAGATGCAGGCGGCGAACCCCGACGAGCCGCGTGCCATCCTGGGGCTTGCCTGGGTGGCGCATGAGCGCGGGGAGTACACGCTGGCGCGGGACCTGTTCCGGGAGTCGCTGGAGTACGGTGCCAGCGAAACCGGGCTGGCGGGGCTGGGCGACTGCCTGTGGGAATTGCGGGAGATCGAGCTTGACGAGGTGCTCGAGTATTACGAGGCCGCGCTGGCGATGGACCCGACCTATCAATGGGCCGAACGGCAGAAGGGATGGCGGCTGCTGGAGGTGAACCGCGCGGAAGATGCGCTTGCGCTGTTCGAGGCCGTGCTGGACGAGACCCCGTGGGATGAAAATGCCCGTGCCGGGGTTCTGGAGGCGCAAAAGGCGCTGGGGGATTACGAGGCGGCGATCCTGCAGGCCGATCGCGGGCTCGCCGAGACGCCGGATTCGGCCTATTTCCTGAACCAGCGCACCGATGCCGTCTATCACCTGGGCCGGTATCACCAGACGATCCGCGATGCGGACCGGCTGATCGAGGGCTTCCCCGACAGCGCCGCGGGTTATGTCTGGCGGGCGCGGGCGATGATGATGCTGGGGCAGGCGGAAGACGCGCTGGCCTTTCTGAAGACGTCGGAGGAGGTGCTGGGCGCCGATCCGTTCCTGATCTACTGGCGGGCGTGGCTGTTGCTTGAGGACGGGCGCACGGCGAAGGCCGCCGACCAGATCGAGCGCAACATCGCGCGGGACGAGACGGTCGACGCCTTCGATTACGAGCTTCAGGCCAAGATCGAGCTGGAGCGTGGCGACCTTGCCGCCGCGCGCCGGGCGGTGGACGGTGCGCTGTCGCGCGACGGGCGGCTGCCCTTTACCGTCTATCTCGACGCCGTGCTGCTGCTGCGCGAGAAGGCGGGTGTGGCGCGGGCGGTCGAGCGGTTCGACGATGCGATGGGGCTTGGCCTGTCGCGGGTCAATATCGGCGAGTTTGCCGGCGAGCTGATCGACGCCGGCTATATCGCGCATGCCATTGCCGTTCGGGCGAAATACCCGGGCTGAAGTTATTCGCCCGGGCGCTTGAGGCTGAAGAGGTCGCGGATGACCGCGTAGTCGCGATAGCCCAGGCGGGTCAGCGGGTTGAAGCGGGTGACATCGAACATGCCGTCGACGAGGCAGTCGTCGCGCATGTGGACGCCGGTGACCTCGCCGAAGACGGCGTAGTTTGTTTCGCCGGGCAGCTTGATGAGCTGTGTGAGCTTGCATTCCAGCGAGGCGGGGGCGTTGGCGACGCGGGCGCAGGGGATGGTTTCGCACTCGGCCCGTTCGATGCCCGCCAGCTCGAATTCGTCGACATCCTTGTCCCAGGGGCCGGAGGTTTGGTTCATCACGTCGCGCATGGCGTATTCGACGATGTTGACGCAGAAGAACCCGGTGTCGCGGATATTGGCGACGCTGTCCTTGGTGCCGTCGCGGTCGTCCTTGGCGGAGGTGGAGGCGAACATCACCTGCGGCGGCACGTAGGCCACGGCGTTGAAGAAGGAATAGGGGGCGATGTTGTCCTGGCCGTCGGTGCCGCGGGTCGAGATCCAGCCGATGGGGCGGGGGGTGACGATGGCGTTGAACGGGTTGTGGGGCAGGCCGTGGCCGTCTTCGGGTTTGTAGAACATGGGGCTCCTCTGCGCGGGGCTTGCGCCCTGCCTGAAGTTGCGGTTTGAACCAGCCCTAACCGCGTGATACGCGACTATCTACCTGTTTTTTGAGGGGCGGGCAGTGTTTTCACTCAACGAAGAAACCGGCGACGACTGGTGGGAGGTCGAGGCGCTCTACGACCTTTGCTTTGCGCCGGGCCGTGAGGCGCTGTCGTCGTACCGGTTGCGCGAGGGTGTGGCGCCGGTGCCCGAGCTGTGCCTCGTGGCGCGCGAGGAGGGGATCCTGGCGGGCGCGATCCGGTTCTGGCCGGTGCTGGTGGGCGAGAGCCGGGTGCTGCTGCTGGGCCCGGTGGCGGTGCACCCGACGCACCAGGGCGAGGGGCTGGGCGGGTTCCTGATCCTCGAAAGCCTCGACCGGGCGCGGGACCTGGGCTGGCAAAGGGCGATGCTGGTGGGCGACGAGCCCTATTACGGGCGGTTCGGGTTTCACCGGCTGGAGGGGGTCGAGATGCCGCCGCCGACCAACCCGGCACGGGTTCTGGGCGTGGCGCTGGCGGATGGCGCGTGGGACGGGATCACGGGCCAGGTGACACGCTGTGCTTGAAACGCGGGCCGTTTGATCCGATCTTTCAGGGAAGAGCCCTGGAGGACAGCCTGATGGAAATTCTCGAAGCCCCGATTGACCCGGATGCGGTGGAGGCGCGCCTGAAGGCGCTGGCCGAGCGACATGCAAGGGCCAGCAATGTCGGCATACAGGTGCTGAACGTGATCGGGGGGCAGGCGGAATCGCTGTTGAACCGGCTGCCGTCGGGCGTGCGCAACCAACTGGCCGAGCGCACGGACCAGGCGCTGACCATCTCGATGGACGCGGCGCACCGGTCGCGCGGGGTGGTCGAGGTGACCCCGAGCTGGATGGGCCGGGCGCTGACCACGGCGATGGGGGCCGCGGGCGGCATGGGCGGCCTGCCCACGGCGCTGGCGGAGTTGCCGGTGACGGTGACGGTGCTGCTTCGCACGATCCAGGACGTGGCGGTGGAGCACGGGTTCGACCCGGCCGAGCCGGGGGTGCAGTATGACTGTATCCAGGTCTTCGCCGCGGCCGGGCCGCTGGACCATGACGACGGGTCGGACCTGGCGTTCCTGAGCACGCGGATGGCGGTGACGGGGACGGCGATCAAGTCATTGATTGCAAGGGTCGCGCCGCGACTGGCGACGGTGCTGGGCCAAAAGCTGGCGGCGCAGACCGTGCCGGTGCTGGGGGCTGCTGCGGGGGCCGCGACGAACTATGCCTATACCAGCTACTACCAGCAGATGGCGCATGTGCATTTCGGGCTGCGCCGGCTGGCGATCGATGCCGGTCAGCCGCATGGCGAGCTGATCGAGGATTTCCGCAAGCTGGTCGAGACGCCGGTGAAGCGGGCTTGATCAGCCCGCGTCGACCGCTTCGTAGAGGATATGCAGGATATCGGGCTGGGGGCTGAAGCCCAGCGTGGCCGAGTCGTACTCGGTCAGGGCGCCGATGATGGCGCCGTTGGTGATGTCGGAGGCCATGCCGTTCGGCCAGAAATAGCGGCGGCGGCGCTGGCAGAGCAGGATCATCTGGGTGCGCCATGCGGCGTTCTGCCAGCCGCAGGCGCTGCTGAGCTTGGTCGCCGTGCTGTCGGGGGCGTCGAGGAGGGCGCGGATCGCCTGTTGTTCGTTCGGTGTGAGGGGGATGTCGGCGAAGGCCTGTTCGACCCGCTCGCGGCGCGGCAGGCCGGCCAGGGATGGCGCGGTGGCCGGGGTCGGGCGATGTGCCGGGTCGGGCGTCGGCGTCGATAGGGAGGCCGGCCGGCGGAGCGATGGTAAATAAGAGGTTAACGGATGGGGGGATTTGCCCGGGAGAGCCATGGTGCTGTCGTCCTCAATACTGGCGCTATGGTTGCGCCTTGACGAGAACGGTAGCAGGGCACGGTTTGTTCCTCAAGCCGGGCGATTGGTTTCAGTATTTGAATCAGGCGGTTAAGAAACGGTTTTCGAGTCGGCCGGCGAAGTGCGCACAACCCTTGGTATCGGGCGGGGGCGCAGGCGCTGATTCTTGCGGTGACTGAAAAGTCACAGGGGCTGGGGAGTTTTCTTTGACTTGGAGGTCAAGACAACTTCAGCCCGGAATAAAGGCGCGCCAAGGGCGCGCCGCCGGGCAGCGCCCGACCGCCCCCCGGGCGGGCGCTTCTGCACCGGCCCCATGCAGAGCATACGTGGGATGTGGGCCGCACCATAAATCAACCATCAAGACCGTTGGTGCGCCCACCCGCGGTCGGGCGCTGCCCGGCGGGGTTCACAGCTTCCCGCGCAGGTACTCCATCACCTGGGGGCGGACCGATTGCACGCCGGCTTCGCGGGCCTCGTGGATCACCTCGCGCAGCTCGCCGAGGTCGGTGCGGCGGAGGATGGATTTGACCGGCCCGATGGAGGCCGGGCGCATGGACAGCGAGCGCAGGCCGATGGCGGCCATGCAGGCGGCCTCGACCGGGCGACCGGCGTCTTCGCCGCAGAAGGAGAGGGGCGTCTCCAGCCGGTTGCAGCGGTCGACGATGCCTTCGAGGAAGGTCAGGAAGCTGACGTTCAACGTGTCGTAGCGCTTGCGGACCAGCTCGTTCTCGCGGTCGGCGGCGAAGAAGAACTGTTTCAGGTCGTTGCCACCGATCGAGAGGAAATCGACCTCGCGGTAGAAACTGTCGGGGGCGAAGGCGAGCGAGGGGGTTTCCAGCATCGCGCCGACCTCGAGCGTGGAGGGGAGATTGTGGCCGAGGATGCGCTCGCGTTCGAGGGCCTTTTCCATCTCGGCGCGGGCGGCGGTGAATTCCTCGCGCTGGGCGACGAAGGGGAACATGACCGAGAGCGGCCGGCCATTGGCGGCGCGGATAAGCGCCTGAAGCTGCATCCGCATGACGCCGGGCTTGTCGAGCCCGACGCGCACCGCCCGCCAGCCGAGGGCCGGGTTGGGCTCGTCGGTGGCGGTCATGTAGGGCAGCACCTTGTCGGAGCCGATGTCGAGCGTGCGGAAGGTGACGCGCTTGCCCTGGGCGGCGTCCATCACGCGGGCGTAGAGCTCGCTGAGTTCGGCGCGCTTGGGCATGTGGTTGCGGATGAGGAATTGCAGCTCGGTCCGGAAAAGGCCCACGCCCTCGGCACCCGAGCCATCGAGGCTGGGCAGGTCGGCCATGAGACCGGCGTTCATCAGGAGCGAAATGCGCGTGCCGCAGACGGTTTCGGCGGGCTTGTCGCGGATCGAGGCGTAGCGTTCCTGGGCCTTGGCGGCCATCGCCATCTTGTCGCGGAAGGCGTTCACGACGGATTCGTCGGGGCGCAGGTGGGCGACGCCCTGATCGCCGTCGACGAGGATCAGGTCGCCGTTCAGCGCCTCGGTGGTGATGCGCTCGGCATGGATGACGAGGGGGATGGCCAGTGCCCGGGCGACGATGGCGGCGTGGCTGCCGACGGAGCCTTCCTCGAGCACGATGCCCTTGAGGCGGCGGCCATAGTCGAGCAGTTCGGCGGGGCCGATATTGCGGGCGATCAGGATCGGGTCGGCCGGCATTTCGGCGCCGGTTTCGTTGCCCTGCCCGGTGAGGATGCGCAGGAGCCGGTTCGACAGGTCGTCGAGATCGTGGAGCCGGTCGCGGAGGTAGGCGTCGGTGACCTGGGACATGCGGGCGCGGGCGGCGGATTGTTCCTTTTCGACGGCTGCCTCGGCCGAGAGGCCGCGGGAGATGTCTTCCTCCATCCGGCGCATCCAGCCCTTGGAATTGGCGAACATGCGGTAGGCTTCGAGCACCTGGAGCTGTTCGCTGTCGCCGGTCTTGGCGTTGGAGAGCATCCGGTCGACGCCGACGCGGAGTTCGTCGACGGCGGTGGTGAGCTTTTCCATCTCGCGATGCGGGTCGTCGGCGATGGGGTTGGTGACGACGACGCGGGGGTCGTGCAGCCAGACATGGCCCTGGGCCGCGCCTTCCTGGCCGGCGGCGCCGTGGAAGAGAACGGCCTGCTGGTGGCGGGCCTTCATGGCGGCGCCTTCGCCAACGAAGGCGCCGAGTTCGGCCATTTCGGCGATCACCATGGCGACCACCTCGACGGCGTAGACCTCCTCCTCGGAGAAGATGCGGGCCTCTTTCGACTGGACGACCAGCACGCCGAGGGTTTCGCCGAGGCGCTGGACGGGGACGCCCAGCATGGAGCAATAGGCCTCTTCCCCGGTTTCCGGCATGTAGCGGAAGCCGCGGGTGCCCGGCGCGTCATCGGTGTTGATGATGTGGCCGCGCTTGGCGATGCGGCCGACGAGGCCTTCGCCGAGGCGCATGCGGGTCTGGTGGACGGCCTCGGCCTTGAGGCCCTCGGTGGCGCAGAGCTCGAGCGTGTCCTCGTCGCGGAAGAGGTAGATCGAGCAGACCTCGCAATGCATTTCCTCGGCGATCAGCCGGGTGATGCGGTCAAGGCGCGTCTGGCCGGCCGCGTCCTCGGCCATCACCGAGCGCAGGCGGCCGAGCATCTGCCGGCTGTCGGTCTGATGTTCCTGCGATGCAGTCATGCGCTTTGCGGGACCTGTCCTTCTGGCGGCCCGATCCTTTCATCCCGGAGACGGAATGTCAGGCCGCCTTTTCCAATCCGAAGGCATCATGCAGGGCTTGGACCGCGAGTTCCATATATTTCCGGTCGATCAGCACGGAAATCTTGATCTCGGAGGTTGCAATCACCTTGATGTTTATTCCCTCGGCGCTGAGCGTCTTGAACATGGTGGCGGCGACGCCCGACTGGCTGCGCATGCCGATGCCCACGGCGGAGACCTTGGCGACCTCGGTGTCGGCGAGGAGGTCGTGGAAGTTGATGTCGCCGCGCTCCTTGGCGTCGCGGAGGGCCTTTTCGGCGCGGGTGACCTGGCCCACGGGGCAGGAGAAGGTCATGTCGGTGCGGCCTTCTTCGGAGATGTTCTGAACGATCATGTCGACGTTCACGCCCGCATCGGAGAGGGGGCCGAAGATGGCCGCCGCGATGCCGGGGCGGTCGGCGACCGAGACGAGGGTCATCTTCGCCTCGTCGCGGGAATAGGCGATGCCGTTGACGACGTTTGATTCCATGATTTCCTCCTCGGCGCAGACAAGCGTGCCTGCCGTGTCCGACTGTTCCTCGAAACTGCTGAGAACGCGCAGTTTGACATTGTAACGCATGGCCAGTTCGACCGAGCGGGTTTGCAGCACCTTGGCGCCGAGGCTGGCAAGCTCCAGCATCTCCTCGAAGGCGATCTTGTCAAGCTTGCGGGCCTTGGAGGTGATGCGCGGGTCGGTGGTGTAGACGCCGTCGACATCGGTGTAGATGTCGCAGCGCTCGGCGTCGAAGGCGGCGGCGAAGGCCACGGCCGTGGTGTCGGAGCCGCCGCGGCCCAGGGTGGTGATCCGGCCTTCGGGGCTGACGCCTTGAAAACCGGCGACAACGGCCACGCGCATGCCTTCGGAGAACTTGGCGTTGATGTTGTCGGTGGGGATCTCCTCGATCCGGGCGGCGGAGTGGGCGGAGGTGGTTTTCAACGGCACCTGCCAGCCCTGCCAGCTGCGGGCGGGGACGTCCATTTCCTGTAGTGTCAGCGCCATGAGGCCGGCGGTGATGTTCTCGCCGGAACTGACGACGGCGTCGTATTCGCGGGCGTCGTAGAAGGGCGAGATCTCGTCGACCCAGCCGACGAGTTCGTTGGTGCGGCCGGCCATGGCGGAGACGATGACGATCACGTCATAGCCCTTGGCCACCTCGACGCCCACGCGCTTGGCGGCGCGGCGGATGCGGTCGATGTTGGCGACGGAGGTGCCGCCGAATTTCATGACGAGAATGGGCATGGGGCGCATCCTTGGGCTTGGTCCGGGGGCGGTTTACGCGCGGTTTGCGTGGGGCGCAAGTGGCGGCGGTGCATGCCGGGGCCGAATCAAAGGTTAATGCCTATATTTTGAAGGGGTTTGGACGTCGGTATCACGTCGGTATCGCGTCGGTGCGGGGGGATTTGAGGGCAGGTGTGAATGTGGCGTGCGGTGGGGTAAGCCACGAGATGTAGGATTGGGGGATTTAGCGCACAGGTTGAGGAGCCGCGCATCGTCGGGCCGTGGTGCGGCGATCCGACGGGCGTGAGGGGCAGTTTATGCCTGCCAAGTATATCCATCATTCGCGCGTGGTGCCTGCGTCTGCCAAATCGCCGTGCCGTGGGGCGGCCCGGCGATGCGCGGCGGGCTGAAGCCCTTGATTCCGCGCTGGGGCTTTTGGGACCGTTCGCTACCGCCACCACCCCGCGTAGGACGCAAACACCCCTTGCAGTTTTGCCAGCGCCCGGTTGGCGCGGGAGGGGCGGGGGATGGTGCCGGAGGCCAGCCGGTCGGCGACCACCTCGATCGGGCAGGGGAGGTCGGTCACCGGGTCGTGGTAGCGGGGGTAGTCGATGAGGGTGGCGTGGGCGAGGCCTTCGATGGTGGGGCGGGCGGCGCGGCGGGCGGGGATGCGGCCGAGGTCGCGGGTGAGGCCCCAGCCGGCGTAGAACGGCGCGCCGGTGGTGGTGACCTTGACGCCGCGCAGGAGGGCTTCGAAGCCCATGAGAGAAGTCATCGTCCAGACCTCGTCGACGCGGTCGAGCAGGTCGGCGGGGTTGGTGCAGGGGAGCACCATGTCGGCGAGGTTATCGAGTGCTTCGGGGGGGATTTGGCCGGTGCGCAGGCCGGCTTCGACATCCGGATGGGGTTTGTAGAGGATCACCGCGTCGGGGTTTTCGGCGCGGGTTTTTTCCAGCAGGGCGAGGTTGGTGTTGATGGCGCCGGCGCCGAGCTTGATGGAGGCGTCATCCTCGACCTGGCCGGGCACGAGGATGAGGTGGCCCTGGGGCAGGGCGGGGGCGGTGTCGCCGAGGTTGTACTTGCTGAGGCGTTGTTTGGTCAGGGTCTTGATGAGGGCTTCGGCGCGGGCCTGTTGATCGGGGCGGAGCTCGGCGCGGGACGCGATGAGGCGTTCGAGGCGGCTTTCCTTCGACGGATCATAGTAGATGCCGAGGTCGTCGCAGACGAGCGACAGGGGCGGGATGAGGTCGGCGCCGAGGCCGCGGGAGCGCAGGAAGCCGTCTTCGATGCGGATTGCGCCCTCGGGGGCGACCTCCGGTTTCGAGGCCCAGACCATCGCCGGGCGGGGGCCTGCGGGCAGGGTGTCGGCGGCGAAACGGAGGGCCTCGTAGCGGCCGAAGAATTTCTGCAGGGGCCGGCGTTTCCAGAGCCGCATGGCGTAGGCGGCCCAGCCGTGGCGGTCTTCGCGCCACGCGCGGGTCTGGGCTTCGAGGGCTGAAATGGCGTCTTCCAACGTGCCGAGCCGGTCGCGGTAGGGGTCGTACCAGACGGGGTAGAGGATCATCGTCGCGGCGAAGAGCTGGGCCTTGGAGAGGCGGCGGCCGCGGCGGGGGAGGGTGAGCGGGTGGCGGTCGTCGGTGAGGTCCCAGCCGGCGTAGAAGGGCTGGCCGAAGACCTGGGGGCGGTGGCCGGCGAAGATGGACTCGAAGCCGAGTTGGGAGGAGACGGTATAGACCGCGATGGCGCCGTCGAGCAGCGCCCACGGGCTGACCGGGTCGGTGAAGAGGCGGATGCGGTCATTCTCGTCGGTGCCGGAGAAATAGCCCTCGCGGTGGCCCTGGTTGGTTTCCGGGTGGGTCTTGATGAGGATGCGGGCGCCGGGGTGTTCCTCCTGCGCGTAGTAGAGCATTTCGCGGAAGGTGTTGGCGTCGGCATTGCCATGGGTGACGCTGGCGTCGCCCCTGGTCTGGTCGATGACGAGGACGTAGCCCGGATCGGGGGCGTGGGTTTCGGCGTCGAAGGCGGTGTACTTGGAAAGATGCGCCTCGTGGATGCGGGCGATGGCGCCGCGGGCGCGGTCCATCAGGACGGTGTCGTCGAGCGGGTGGGTGGCCAGCAGGGTTTCGAGGTCGGTGGGGGTGTTGGGATTGAAGTGGACGCCCTGCGTGTCGATGGCGAGGCCTAGGGGCGGCTCGCCGTCGCGGCCCGGGAAGAGGGAGCGGAGGAAGATGTCTTCCACCCGGATGAGGCCGGCGCCGGTGGCTTCGGCGACCTTCTCGCCGCGGGAGGCGTAGGGGGAGTGGCCCCAGACGGCGACGAGGTCGTCCGCGGTGGGCTTGCCGAGGCGAAGGGGGTAGCCGGCGAGTTCCATGATCCGGCGCGTGCGGCGCTGGCGGAAGAAACCGGCGTTGAAATAGAAAACCCGCCGGTCACCTGCGTGGCCGGCGGGTTTCTCGTCGTTCTCTGGGTGCATTAATTCCCGCCGAGCGTGTCGACCGCCGTCGCGACCGAACCGATCGTGCCGAGCGAGCCGGTCAGGGCCGAGATCACCTTGCTCCATTGAGCGAAGGGCGCTTCGGTCACGTAGATCGTGTCGTCGTCGCGCACCGCGAAGTCGCGGGCCATGAACATGCCGTTGGGGCGGGTCAGGTCGAGCACGTAGACCATGCGCTGGGCGCCGATCAGGTCGTTGCGGCCAAGCACCATGTTGGCGATGTCGGCGGGTTCGTTGCGCAGGATGAAGACGCCCGTGGGGTCGGCGCTGGACGATTGCAGGCCGCCCACCTGGGCGATGGCCTCGACCGCGGAAAGGGTCGGGCTGTCGAAGGGCAGGCGGGCCTGGGCGCCGGTGGCGCCGAGCGCGGTGAAGGCGCGGGTGTCTTCCTCGACGAGGATCCGGTCGCCGCCGCGCAGGGCGATGTCGAACTCGGGGTGCTTGAAGAGATCCTGGAACCAGACTTTCGAGCGCTGGTCGCCGCGGATGACGGTGATCTGGGCGACTTCCGGCTCGATCACCACGCCGCCGGCGGCGGCGAGCATGGTCGAGAGCGTGCGGGTGGGCCGTTCGATCGGGTAGACGCCCTGGGCGCCGACGGAGCCCACCAGCGAGACGGTCGCGCCGTCACCGGCGAGGCGGCGCACCTCGACCTGGGGGTCGGGGGTCTGGACGTCGAGTTTCTGGGTGATGATCCGGCGGATGGCCTCGGGCGTGTTGCCCGCGGCGCGGATGCGGCCGGCATAGGGAATGAAGATGAAGCCGGCGCCGTCGACCTGCACTTCGTCGAGCACGGCGGCGGAGACGCCCTCGTTGACGAGCAGGCCGTCTTCGACGTTTTCCCACACGGTGATGCCGAGCGTGTCGCCCGGGCGGATCGTGTCGGAACCGACGAGGCCGGCGCGCTTGAATTCTTCGGTGAAGCCAAGGGCGGGCTGGACGGCGGTGGCGCGGGTGACGCGGTCATTCACGGAAACGACGAAGGCGTCGCCTTGTCGTTGCACGGAGCCGGCGTAGATTTCGCGCTTGGTGGGACCGACGCGCGGCAGGCCACAGGACGCGACCATCGCCACAACGAGAGTCAGGGCGACAGACTTCGCCCAGCGGGTTGAACGGGTTTTCACTGCTCGGTCTCCTCGACCTATTATTATTCTGCCTCAGGTTTTTCTTCCAAGGTAACGGAATCCGGAGGAAAAATCCAGCGCTAGAAGTTGTGCCGGTCAGGTAACGACCCGCAACTGTTGCCTCGGGGCCGCGGTTCCCGATTCAAGCGCTTCGTAGGGGTCTTCGGGGATGAGCATCATGTCGACGGCCTGCCGGAGCAGCTGGCGGCGGCCGGAGGCGGAGTAGAAACCGCCCGCGACCTGGCTGGTTTCGAGCAGGTAGCGGCGGTAATCGGCATAGGCCTTGCGGTCGGGGCGTTCGGCCAGCTGGAAGAAATCGCGCAGGGGCTTGGTGGAGACGAATTCGGGCTTGGCATAGACCGCGTCGCCGAAGGTCTTGAGGGGGATGCCGCGCCAGAGCACCTGCTGGGCGGCGGTGGAATTGACGGTGACGGCGCTGCGGGCCTCGTCGAGGAGCTGGGCGAGCTTGCCGCCGCGGACGAAATGCACGCGGTCGTGGATGCCGTATTCGCGCGCCAGGCGGCGGAGTTCGCGGCGGATGGGCACGCGGCCGTCTTCGAGCGGGTGGGCCTTGACGACAAGGTGGTGGTGTTGGGGGGCGCCCTGCGCGAAGGCCTCGACCACGGTTTCGAGGAACTCGGTCATGGTCGAGAAGGGGGAGTGCGACTGGAACGAGGAATCGTGTTCGAGCTGCAGGAGCGCGAGGTGATAGGGGAAGCCGCCATAGCGGATGCGCAGGGTGGCGATGCGGCGTTCGACCGCTTGCGCCGGCATCAGCACCAGGCGCTTGAGGTAGAGCGCGAATTCCTGCCGGACGGTCATGGCGCGGTGGGGCCGGAACTTGCGGTAGCCGTGGTTCAGCAGCATCACGCAGCCGTGGTACGTGGCCCCGTAGAAGATGTGCTGGCGCATGTCGCCCCAGCTGGCCGGGGGGAGGGCGGTGTCCATGTCGGAGTTTTCCAGCGCCTTGCGCATATGCGGGACGCTCATCTCCATCAGGCGGGAATTGCCGTTGGTGCCGCCGCGCTCGTAGGTCACCCAGTAGGGGCGCATGTAGCCTTCCTCGAAGACATGCACGGTGAGCCCGAGGTCCTTGGCCGCCGCGACGGCCTCGGCGTGGATGGGGCGCATGTCGCCGTAGAGGACGAGGTCGGTGACGCCCTTCTCGGCGACGATGGCGCGGAAGCGGTCGGGCCAGTCGTCGACCGAGCCGGTATAGGGGATGTAGCTTTTGCCGTCTCTCCAGAAGGCGCGGTCGCCCGCGTTGAAGCCGACGCGCCAGACAGCCGCGCCGGTGCGCCGGATCATCCGGCCCAGCTTGGAGAAGAACGGCCCATGAGGCCCTTGCAGAAACAGGAAGACCCGTTCGTTGCCCGAAACCATGCTAATATCAAATCCACTTGCTCGTTTTCCCTGCCTATACAGGTTAAGTTGGGCGAAATTAAGTCGTTGCGGGGTGCGCGGCCTTGTCCGCCGGGCCGGCGGGCGGTAGGTGCAGGCGCAACGACAGCCAGAGGAGAGGGCGCATGTTCACGGGTATCATCACGGATGTGGGCGAGGTTCGCCAGACCGAGAAGCGCGGCGACCTGCGCGCGCGGATCGGCACGCGCTACGACATGGCCCGCGTCGACATGGGCGCCTCGATCTGTTGCGACGGGGTGTGCCTGACGGTGGTCGGCAAGGGCGATGGCTGGTTCGACGTGGATATCTCGGCCGAGACGGTGTCGAAGACCAACCTCGACACCTGGGCCGAGGGCAAGCGGGTGAACCTGGAGCGCGCCCTGAAGGTGGGCGACGAGCTGGGCGGGCATATCGTGTCGGGTCATGTCGACGGGCTCGCCGAGGTGGTGGGCCTGCGCGACGAGGGCGACAGCACGCGGGTGACGCTGCGCGCGCCCGAGGGGCTGGAGCGGTTCATCGCGCCGAAGGGCTCGGTGGCGCTGAACGGCACATCCTTGACGGTGAACGAGGTGGAGGGCCGGGAGTTCGGCATCAACTTCATCCCGCATACCAAGGAGGTGACGACCTGGGGCGATGTGCGTGTCGGCGACCGGGTGAACCTCGAGATCGACACGCTGGCGCGCTACGTGGCGCGGTTGCAGGAGGTCGTGGCCGGGTGAGGCCTTTCGACCGGGGTCGGGTTGGTGCCGGGTTGGGGCCGGGCTGAAGCCCGGCCTACGGGCGGTGTCTGGAGGCGGTCGGGGGTTCGGTATCAACGTCATGCCGCATACCAGGGAGGTGAGGGCCTGGGGCGATGTGCGTGTCGGCGACCGGGTGGATCTTGAGTGTGATACGCTGGCGCGCTACGTGGCGCGGTTGCAGGAGGTCGTGGCCGGGTGAGGCCTTTTGACCGGGGTTGGATGGGTGCTGCGTGGGTGCCGGGCTGAAGCCCGGCCTACGGGCGGTGTCTGGGATCGGTCGGGGGTTCGGTATCAACGTCATGCCGCATACCAGGGAGGTGACTACCTGGGTCGATGTGAGTGTCGGCGACCGGGTGAACCTCGAGGGCGACACGATGGGGCGCTACGTGGCGCGGTTGCAGGAGGTCGTGGCGGGGTGAGGCCTTTTGACCGGGGTCGGATGGGTGCTGCGTGGGTGCCGGGCTGAAGCCCGGCCTACGTGCGGTGTCTGGGATCGGCCGGGGATTCGGTATCAACGCCATGCCGCATACCAGGGAGGTGACGATCTGGGGCGATGTGAGTGTCGGCGACCGGGTGAACCTCGAGGGCGACACGATGGCACGATACGTGGCGCGGTTGCAGCAGGTCGTGGCGGGGTGAGGCCTTTTGACCGGGGTTGGATGGGTGCTGCGTGGGTGCCGGGCTGAAGCCCGGCCTACGGGCGGTGTCTGGGGTCGGCCGGGGGTTCGGTATCAACGCCATGCCGCATACCAGGGAGGTGACGATCTGGGGCGATGTGCGTGTCGGCGACCGGGGGAACCTCGAGATCGACACGCTGGCGCGCTACGTGGCGCGATTGCAGGAGGTCGTGGCGGGGTGAGGCCTTTTGACCGGGGTCGGATGTGTGCTGCGCGGGTGCCGGGCTGAAGCCCGGCCTACAGGTGGTGTTTCGGGTAGGCCGGGCTTCAGCCCGGCACGGACGCCGCAGGCGGAGGCGCGCGGCAGGCGGCGGGTGATGGGGCTGCGGGGCAGGGACAGGGCGACTGAGCCCGCGGGTGCAGGAATTCGGCCGAAGCTTGCCTATGGCGGGCAGTGGGGCCCGGGGCCGGGCGGGATGCGCCCGGGTCGTGCTATGATGTGAGGGGTCGGGGCGCTTTCGTGGAGAGGGCGGGCGCATGGTCCCGAGATGGCTTTTCATTCTGGCTGGTGTGGTGGTGGCGTCGGGTGCCGTGGCGCAGGAGGCGCCGTGCGAGCATGCCGCGTGCCGGGCCTCGCCCGCGTTCGGGGCGGCGTGCCGGGTGTACCTCGATGCCGCCGATGGCGATGTGACCCTGCATCGCAGTGTGCTGGGCGGCCGCGTGGGCGGGGTCAGCCGGGCGGTGCCGGAGGGGTGTTACCGGGCCGATCGGGTCTATGGCCTGCAGGGGTGGCGGTTCAACACGCGGGGCGGGCACAAGATCCGGCATGTGAAGTTTCTGCAGCGGGTCGGGTCGCTGAGCTTTGCGCTGGCCGATCACGACGGGGACGATTTCGCGGACGGGTTCGTATGGCTGGTGCCGCTGCCCGACGGGACGGTGTTACGCCATGTAAGGGCGGAGTGCACCGGGGCCTGTCGGCTTGAGCTTGCGCCAAAGGCGGCAGGGGAGGTGGTGGTCCTTGCCGGGTTCGACATCCGGCGGGCCGAGAATGACGGGCATGTGCGGCGTTTCGCGGTGGGGCCGGTGATCGGCACCGCGACCGCGCCGGAGATGCGGGTGGATTTCCGGGATGACGATTTCGCGTACAGCGTCGAGCTGCAATATGCCTATCTGCCGCCCGGGGCGGTGGCGGGCACGGGGGATGTGGCGCAATCCTATGCGCGTGACGATGGCGGGTTTGGCACGGCGGTGGTGCGCAACCCCTCCTTCCCCGACCCGGCGCTGAGGGCCGAGACGGGCGAGGGTGACCTGGTGTTGCAGTTCTTCGCCTTCGCGTTCGGCAATGGTGGGCATTTCCTCGAGGATATCGGGGTCGAGCGGCGGATGGGCGAAAACGAGGCGTGGTTCCAGGACAACCAGGGGCGGGGCGAGCGGCGCCACCCGGATGACCCGTTCGACTGGCGGGCGGGGTTCGTGCGCCTGCGCCAGGGCCTCAGGCGAAGGCGCGCACCAGCCGCCGGGCGATGGCCCAGCAGGCCAGCGAGAGCGCGATCGAGAGATAGCCGTCGATGGCGTAGTGCCAGCCCAGCTGGACCGAGCCCATCAGGATCAGCGTGGCGAACCCCACCATCATCCAGCCGATGACCCGCGAGACGGTGAAGGCGTAGATCGTCATCGTCACGGTCGAGGCGACATGCATGCTGGGCATGGCGGAGATGCCCTTGAGCGGGCCGTCGTTCATGTAGCCGTGGAGCAGCATCTCCTGCACGTCGAGGGCCCAGACCGGGCTGATCTCGTTGAAGCCGCGAAGCGTGTCCATCAGCGGCGTGAAGTCGGGGCCATAGCCGAAGGCCGCGTAATAGACCGGGCCGACGGAGGCGAAGAGCGTGGCGAGGATGTTGCCGCCGATCGTCCAGCAGAGCAGGTCGGAGACGAGGTAGGTGCGGTGCTTGTCGTGGCGCGAGACGTTGAAGCAGGCGACGAAGATCATGAAATAGGCCAGCATCAGCCAGAGGTGATAGGCCGCGTTGATCGCGGTGGTGATGGCCGGTGTGCCGGTGAGCCGGAAGAGAAGCTGCCAGGGGTCGGTGCCGCCGTGCAGCGTGCGGTCGAGCCAAGCGAAATAGGGATCCCAGGAGAACGGGTTGATGTGGGGGATCAGGTCCTTGCCGACGGTGAAGCTTCCGGCGAAGAGGCACATGGCGAGAAAGGCGAAGGCGCCGGTGAACATCCGGTCGCGGTCGAGCAGGATCTCGCGGAGGTCGTTGGCGAACCAGGCGGTGGGCCGTTTGGGGCGGACCACGGCGACCATCCAGCCGAATCGCCAGAAGAGCAGGATCACCAGGAAGAGCGGCACCTGCACCTGAAGCAGGCTGATCAGCGTCGAGGCGGTGCCCGAGCCGAACGGGTAGCCGAGGATCAGGCAGGCGGCGTAGACGCCGAGGAAATGCAGCGCCACCAGCCCGATCAGAAGCCGGTTGCGCCAGAGCGCCGGGCCGATGGCCGATCTGCCGGCCAGGATATCCGTCTGCATGGTCATTGCGCCACCCTCATGACTGCCTCGGGTCGGGGTATGATGGGGGAAATGGGCTTTGGGTCGACGGGATTTGGCCAATTTCGGGGCGGTGGGGCCGTTTTCTTCGAAGAAAACGGACCGGAAAATTCGAATTTTCCGGGGCGCTCCGGCGGTGTGGGGGACGTTTTCTTTAAAAGAAAACGGTCCGAAATCTTTTGAAGATTTCGGCGGCGGCCGTCAGGCCCAGATGTCGCCGATCGTGTAGCCGCGGGGGAACGGGTCGGTGGGGTCGAGGAGGTGGTTGGAGGTGCCGGTGATCCAGCCCTGGCCCGAGAGGGTGGGGATGATGGCGGGGTGGCCGGCGAGGGTCGTGGTTTCCTCGATGCGGCCGGTGAAGGTGGTGCCGAGGGGTCCTTCGGTGATGAAATCCTCGCCCGGGGCCAGCTGGCCGCGGGCGTGCAGCGCCGCCATGCGGGCGCAGAGGCCGGTGCCGCAGGGCGAGCGGTCGAGCACGCCGGGGAGCGCGTGGGGGCGGGCCGGGTCGAAGCCGCCCGACGAGACGGTGACGGCCTGGCGGGCCTGGGTGCCCGGCGTGGTGGGCGCGCCGGTGAGGTTGGTGATGGTGGGGCCGGTGATGGCGGGGTTCTCCGGGTGGGAGACGGGAAGCTGGTCGCGGGCGGCGGCGAGGATGCGTTCGGCGGTGCGGACGATCTCGGCGCCGTTTTCCGCGTCGAGGCCGATGCCGAGGGCGTCGGCATCGGCCAGCACGTAGAACATGCCGCCCCAGGCGATGTCGACGGGGATGCGGCCGAGGTCGGGCACGTCGAGGGGCGCGTCGAGATGCAGGGCGAAGGCCGGGACGTTGCGGAAGGTGACGTGGGTGACCTTGCCGTCATGGCAATCGGCGCGGACGCGGATGAGGCCGGCGGGGGCCTCGAGCGTGAGCTCGGTGACGGGTTCGGTCATGGGCAGGATGCCGGTTTCCAGCAGCACGGTGGTGACGCAGATGGTGTTGGAGCCGGACATGGGCGGGTATTCCGTCTGCTCCATGATGATGAAGCCGGCATCGGCCTCCGGGTGGCAGGGCGGCACGAGGAGGTTGCAGCAGAGGGCGGGCTGGCCGCGGGGTTCGCGGAGCATCAGGAGGCGCAGGTCGTCGGCATGGGCCGAGAGGTGCTGCATCTGCTCGAAGACGGTGGCGCCGGGCAGGGGCGGGGCGCCCGAGGTGATGACGCGGCCGGGCTCGCCCTCGGCATGGGCCTCGACGGCGGTGATCATTTTCGTGGCGCGCATGGCGGCCTCCCCTTCGGTTCGAAGGGGAGGCTAGGGTGCGGGGCCGGAAAGGGGAAGGGGCCCCGGCGTGCCGGTCAGGTGTCGGCGGGGACGGCCGCGCGGTAGAGGTACCAGGTTGCGTGGCCCAGCACCGGCAGGACGACGATCAGCCCGAGGAAGAAGGGGATCGTGCCGATCACCATCAGGGCCGCGACGAGCGCCCCCCAGAGGCCCACGGTCACCGGGTTTTCGCGGGCGACCTGCAGCGAGGTGGCGACGGCGATGGGCACGCCGGTGTGCTTGTCGATCAGCATCGGCAGGGAAATCAGGCTGATGACCAGCACGAGGGCGGCGAAGACGAAGCCCACGGCCATGCCGATGACGATCATCGTCCACCCCGCCGTGGTGGTGAAGACGGCGGTGAGGAAGGCCGAGGCGGAGGCGGGCGGTTCGGGGCCGAGGGTCCAGCCGTAGATCTGGAGGGCGGTGAGCATCCAGACCGCGAAGATCGCAAGCAGGTAGAGCGCCATCGCCAGCACCGGCCCGATGTTGCGGGCCTGCAGGACGGTGAGGGCGGTGCCCCAGTGGACGTTGTCCTGCGTCTCGGCCTTGCGGCTCATCTGGTAGAGGCCGATGGCGGCGACCGGCCCGAGCAGCAGGAAGCCCGCCGCCATCGGGAAGATCATCGGCAGAAGCGCCTCGTGGAAGGCCATCACCGACAGGGCGAGGCCGATGGCGGGGTAGATCAGCACGAGGAACATCACGTCGCTTCGGAAGCGCGAGAAATCTGCGAAGCCCGCGCGGAGGGCTGCGCGGATGTCGGCGGTGGTGAGGATGTTGGTTTCGGGGATTTCTGTCAGTTCGCTGCCGAGGGCCTCGGCGGCGCTGCCCATGGCGCGGCCTGTGCCGGAGGCGCCCTGGGCGAGCCATGTGAGGGGATTTCCGATTGTCTTGACCATATTCGACCTCCCGATCGGGTGCCGGAACGGTCTTGACCCGTCCCGGACGGGTGTCGGCGGCGCCGGTGTGCGCGGCCCGCCTTTCATGAGGACGTAGTGGGGAAGTGTCGCACGTTTCGGCGATTCGGGCGAGAGGTGTCACCGAAACGTGACAGGCGGACGTGACAGGGCGCGGTGTCAGTCGTTGTCGGAGAGGCCCGCGCCGGCCCCCGCCGCGCGGCTTTGCGGGGTGCCCGGCGCATAGGTGCGATGGGCGAAGGCGGCGAGGGTCTGGGCGGTGTCGGCGGGGATGTCGCCGCGGTAGACGCGGGTGACGGGCTGGCCGGTGGCGGCGGCCTGTGCCGGGCCGATGGTGACGGTGTCGGCGCGGAAGACCGTGAGGGCCGTGGGGTCGGAGATGTCGGCGTGGCAGGGGCCGTCGGCGACGGTGACCCGAAGGCCGGGCCAGCGGATTTCGAGCGTCGCGCCGGTCGCCCTGGCGGCCCAGGCGACGTAGGGAATGAGCAGGATGGGCCGCGCGACGTTGATCAGCGTGACGGTGCGGCCCGAGGCGAGGTCTTCGGCGCGGTCGAGCAGCGCGGCGCCGGCGGCGGAGGGGCAGAGGCGCCCGTCGCGGGCGGCCCATGTGTCGGTGTCGGTATGGGGGCGGACGGCCTCCCAGGTGACGCCGTCCTGTGTGAGGAGCAGCTCGGCCAGGGCCGAGGCCCCCGGCCAGCCCGCGGCGCAGAGCCAGCGCGTGGCCTTGCCGGTTTCCTCGGCCGGGCCCCAATCCATCCCGCCGCCGCGCGCGGCCTTGCGGGCGAGCGCCTCGATCTCGTTCAGCGACCAGGTCATTCCCCGGCCTCGGGGAGGCGGGGGAGTGTCCAGTCATCGGCGGCGCTGGCGGAGAGTTCCTCGGGGAAGGGGGCGTATTGAAACATGTTGATCCGCACCCAGCGGTCGGAGCGGGGGTCGAAATGGCAGGCGCCGAAGAAGCTGAGCTTCATGCGGAGCATGTCGATGGGCATGACCGAGGCGTCGATGGTGTTGTCGCGGATCTCGGCATAGGGCAGGCGGGCGGCGATCTGGGCGCGGCGGGCGATGTGCCGGTGTTCGGGGTGTTTCAGCAGGAATTCGGCCACGGTCGGCGCGTCGGAGACGGCGAGGGCCGCGTGCATGCGGGCGGCGTCGCGCCCGGGGCAGAGGGGCTGTTCATAGGGCGCGAGGGGCTCGTCGTGGCGTTCGCCCATGCGGGGTTCGAGCTTTTCCTCGGAGGTATACCAGACGCGCGCCTGGGCGTCTTTCGCGCTCCAGTCGATGGCGAGGGCCCAGTCGTAGACGTCTTCGATGATGGCGCGCAGCTCGGCGAGGGGCATGGCGCCGTCGATGCGCCAGCTGTCCTGTTCGTCGGCGCTCATGGTCGGGCCGAGATCGTCGACCAGGTCGCCATAGGGTTCGAGCAGCACCGACACGAGCTGTTCCTGCCCTTCGAGCGAGAGCGTGTCCTCGGCCCAGAGCCAGAGGCGGTTCCACGGGGAAGGCCCGGCCAGGTCGGCGGTTTCGAGATGGGCCATCAGCGTGTTCATGTCATCGCGCAGGTCCTGCAGCTTTTCGAGCTGGGCCGGGTGCTGGGACCGCCAGCCATGGGCGTGGAGCCGGGCGCGGGCCGCGGTGGTGCGGATGGCGGCGATCTTGTCGGGGGTGGCGGTGGGCAGGGCGCGGACGCGGCGGAGCGCCTCTTCGCGGGCCGCGATCCAGTTGTTGAGGAGCGCCGGGTGGGTGATGAGGAAGGGCGCCATTCCAAGGCCGGTGGAATTGCCGATGCCGAAGCGGCGGCGCAGGGCCGGGTCGAGCGCGAGGGCGGTGTCGGGGGCGCGCATCCGGGCCATGTGCTCGACAAGGTCCATGACGAAGGCGCGGGTGAGGTAGACCGAGAGCATCTCGACCTGGAAGGGCACGTGGCATTCGGGGCGGTCGGCGATGTATTCGCGGTCGGCGGCGCCGAACTTGCCCGAGCCGTAGACGGCGGTGGTGCGCATGAGGTAGCCGATCTCGGCGACTTTTTGCGCATCGGGCTGTTTTCCGGCGGCGAGGCGGTCGACCACGTAATCCCACAGGCGCACCGAGCGGTTGGCGCGGGAGAGCGACAGCTCGCGGTCGGAGACGCGGCCGGCTTCCTGCTTGGGGACGTTTTCGGCAAGCCTTGCGATATCGTCTTCGGTGGGGATGCCGTCGAAAAGGGTGAAGGTGGCGTCCCATTCGGTGGCGATCACCCGGTCGGAGCGCCGGGCGGCCGGCAGATCATGGGCGAAGGCGACGAGGGAATAGCTGCGTTCGGGGCCGTGGGCCACGTAAACGGCGTGGCCTACGCCGTTGGCATCTATGTTGAAAACCCGTTCTTCGAAGCGCCATTTCTCGGCCTTCAGGCGGCGGAGAAGCTGGCGCATGAAAGACAGGCGCGTCTGGTGGAACGCGCCGAGGCGGGCCAGCCTCATCACCCTTTCGGGCGGGCGGCATGTGATGTCGGATGCGTCGACCTCGGCCATCAGCACGTCTTTCATTCGGCTTTGGCCCCGAAATTGAGGTCGAAGAAACGCAGCCAGTTCTCCCCGAGGAGCGCCGCCACTTCGCTGTCGTCAAAGCCCTTTTTGCGTAGTCCTGATTCGATAGTAGCGAAATCGCGGTTGTCGCGGAACCATTGCGGTTGCGGGGGGAAGCCGGGGGCGGCGGACGAGCCCTCGCCATAGTCGATTTCCTTCGACCAGCGGCCCACGCGCATCCACTCGACGACGCTGTCGGGCTGGTCCTGGCAGAGGTCGGAGCCGATGCCGAAATGGGCGACACCGAAGCTGTCGGCGGCGTCGGCGACCATGGCGCAGAAGCTGTCGAGGGTGCAGTCGGACTTGTCTTTCAGGTGATGGGGGTAGAGCGAGAAGCCCATCATGCCGCCGTTCGCGGTGACGGCGCGGATCACGTCGTCGCGCTTGTTGCGAAGCGCCGGCTGCCAGCGGTGCGGGTTGGCGTGGGTTATGGCGATCGGGCGTTCGGAGAGCTCGGCGGCCTCGATGGTGGAGCGGTCGGCGGAATGGCTCATGTCGATGACGAGGCCGACGCGGTTCATTTCCTTGATGACCTGCTTGCCCATGCGGGTGATGCCGGTGTCTTCGGCTTCGTAGCAGCCTGTCGCGAGGAGGGACTGGTTGTTGTAGGTGAGCTGCATGAACCGGGCGCCGAGGGTGTGGACGATCTCGACGAGGCCGATATCGTCTTCGATGGGCGAGGGGTTCTGGAAGCCGAAGAAGATGGCGGTGCGATCCGTTTCGCGGGCAAGGCGGACGTCATCGCCGGTGCGGCCGTGGAAGATGAGCTCGGGGAATTGCTCGAACCAGCGGTTCCATCGTTCGATGTTGAGCACGGTTTCACGGAAATTCTCGTGATAGGCGATGGTGACATGAACGGCGTCGACGCCCCCTTCGCGCATCTGGCGGAAGATCTTCTCGGACCAGTTGGCGTATTGCAGGCAATCGATGCGGTGGGTCATTGGGGCCTCCGGCGTGTGGCGGTGTGGCTGGGTCAGCGGCGGCATTGGGGCATGGGGCCGACTTCAGATCAAACGCAAAAAAGTTGAAGTAATTTCAGTTTGTTTGAAATTCTGTGGCGAGGATGGCGGCGGCCATGTCTCGGGCGGCTGGGGGCATATGCGCCGCGTCGGGGGTGAACATGTAGACCTCGCGCCGGGCGGAGACGTCTTGGAGGGGCAGAAAGGTGAGGTCGGAAAACTCTGGCAGAACAGCGAGTTCCGGCAGGACGGTGATGCCGACGCCGGCGCGCACGAGGCTGAGGATGGAGGCGGTGTTGCGCACGCTGAGGCGGGCGGATTCGAGAAGGGGGGTGAAGGCGTCGTCGTCGATCTGGCGGCAGAGGCCGTTGGCGATGAAGCTGGTGCCGTGGAGATCTGACCAGGTGAGGGTCTGCCAGCCCCATGTCAGCGGATGATCGGCGCGGCAGACCACGCCGAAGCGGTCGGTGAGGATGCGCCGGCGGTCGAAGCCGGGAATGGGGCCGAGGCTGGCCAGCCCGATATCGGCGCCTTCGGCGCTCATCTCCTGTTCGATGGCGGACGAATCGGCGTCGCGCATGTCGATGCGGACCGCGGGGTGCTCGGCGATGTAACGGCGCAGGACCTGGGGCATGACCACCTGGGCGATGGACGGCGTGGCGATGATGCGGACGAAGCCGCGTTCGGCGCGGGCGAGCCCCTCGATGGCGGTGACGGTGCGCTCGAAATGGGTGATCTCGCGGGTGGCTTCCTGGCGGATGAGCTCGCCCAGCGGGGTGAGGCGGGATTTGCGGCCGGTCTCGAAGAGGGGCGCGCCGACGTGATCCTCGAACTGTCGGAGCATCATGGACACGGCGGAGGGTGTGCGGTTCAGGATTTCGGCGGCATCGGCGAGCGAACCCTTGTCGGCAACGGCTTGAAAGCAGCGGAGCATTTCGATCTTGATGGCCATATTCAAGAAACCCTGAAGTTTCAGGTATAAAGGGTCAGGTTTTCTTGAATGTCCAGTCGCGGGATCGTGCCAGTGATCTTTGCTTGTGCGAGTCACCGGGAGGTGCGAAAGTGATCGTCCGAGGTGCCGGTGCTCTTGTCAGAGGGCAACGGAGAATTGGGAAGCCGGTGAAAGGCCGGCGCTGCCCCCGCAACGGTAAGCATGGGGGGTATGGGCGAAATACCACTGGGCGCAAAGCCCGGGAAGGTGCCCGTATCCTGACCCGCAAGCCCGGAAACCAGCCTTGGACCAACGTCAAGCCGCGGGGGGCGGTGCGGGCGGATGGGTTTCGTCCATCGCTCCACTTTCCTTCGCCCCAGTTCGGCCCGGGGTGTGGCCGGTGGAGGAAGATGAGATGACCGCAGCGCGGATACTGGATGGATTGGAACGCAGCGAGGCCACCGGCAAGGAGGCTGACAGCGTGGCGCGGATGGGGTTCCTGGAATGGGCCTTTGGCCTTGAGGGCGAGGTGACGCCCGCCAAGGCGAAGGCGGCGCTGGACAGTGCCGAGGCGCAGGGGCCGGAGAGCGATGCGGCCTGTGCGTTCGTGGTGTTCCTGCGGCAGGCGACGCGGCCTGTCAGCGGAGGGCTGCGCCGGGGGCGTCGGCGGGCGCTTCACTGAAGGCTAGCGGCCCGCTAGGGTCGGGCCATGGCGAGTGAGAAAGAGAAGATGCAGGCGGGGGAGTGGTACACGTGCCATGACCCGGAGCTTTTCGCGCTGCAGGATGCGGCGCGGGCGGCCTGTCATGCGCATAACACCGGTGTGCCGGTGGAGCGGGGGCCGATTGGCGCGGCGCTGGCTGGGTTGTTCGCCGAAATGGGCGAGGGCTGCATGATCGAGGCGCCGTTTCATTGCGCCTACGGGGTGCACATTCACCTGGGCGCACGGGTTTACATGAATGCCGGCTGTACGATTCTCGACACGGCCGAGGTGCGGATCGGAGACGATACGATGCTGGGGCCGGGGGTGCAGATTTATTGCCCGACGCATCACAAGGACCGGGCCAAGCGGGTGGCCGGGCTGGAACGGGCGCGGCCGGTGACGATCGGGCGCGAGGTGTGGATCGCCGGCGGAGCGATTCTGTTGCCCGGGGTGACGGTGGGCGACGGGGCGATTGTGGGCGCCGGCAGCGTGGTGACGCGGGACGTGGCGCCGGACACGATGGTGCTGGGGAACCCGGCGCGGGTGCGCGCCGGGTGAGTTTGGGTCAGGTCTCTGTCAGGCCGCACCATTCGGCGATGAAGAGGGCGATGACCCCGGTGACCTGTTTGACCGAGGCGAGATCGACCCGTTCGTCGAAGCCGTGGATGCTTTCGGCGACGGGCCCGTAACAGAGGCTGGGGATGCCGTGGTAGAGGCCGTAGAACCGGGTGTCGGTGAGCGCCGTGAACTGGCGGTCTTCGGGCCCGTCCTGGTTGAAGACGGATTTGTGGGCCGCCGAGAGGGCGGTTTCGGGGGCATCGGCGTTTTCGAGGACGAAGCCGTCGGCCTGGAAGCCGTTCCAGACGATCTCGGGCGGGTTCGAGCGGAGGAAGGGGTGGGCCTTGGCCGCTTTCGCAACGGTTTCGGCGATCTCGGCCTTCACCTCTTCGACCGACCAGCCGGGCAGGAGGCCCATGCGGCAGTCGACCTCGCACCATGAGGGCACGGAGGAGGCCCAGTCGCCGCCCTTGATGATGCCCGCGTTGAAGTTGATCGGGTGTTCGGCGCCCTTGAAGGCGGGGTTGTCGGGGACGCGGGTGTTGAACTCTTCGCAGAGGGCTTCCAGCGCGGTGAGCAGTTCGAACGTGCCCATGATGGCGTTGGCGCCGGTGCCGGCATAGGCCACGTGGGCGGGTTTGCCCTGCACCTGCAGCTTGAACCAGACGACGCCGACCTGGGCGCGCACGAGGCTGTGGCCGGTGGGTTCGGGGATGAAGACGCAATCGGCGCGGTAGCCGCGGGCGAGGGTGGCCAGCGCCCCCATGCCGCTGCTTTCTTCCTCGATGACGGATTGGTAGTGGATGCGGCCCTCGGAGGCGAAGCCCGCGCGGCGGATGGCGTCGACGGCGAAGAGGGCGGCGGTGTCGCCGGCTTTCATGTCGCCGGCGCCGCGGCCGTGCATCCAGCCGTCTTTTATGACCGGGTCGTAGGGCGGGGTGGCCCACATCTCTTCGGGGCCTTCGGGGACCACGTCGAGATGGCCCTGTAGAATCAGGGATTTGCCGCCAGACCCTTTGCCTTCGAGCGTGCCGTTGACGGCGCGGATCTCGGTGATGTCGCCGGCGGCATCGCAGAAGCCCGGCTGATCGGCCAGCTCGGACATCGGCACGGTCCAGTCGTCGACCTCCCATCCGCGGGTGGAGAGGGCGTTGGCCATGAAGTCGAGCGCCTTCGCTTCCTCGCCCCGGCGGCTGGGAATGCGGGTGAGGTCGGCCAGGAACGAGACCTGATCGTCGAAGCCCGCCTCGACGGCGTCGAGAATCGCTTGGGTGGTTTTTTCGGGGATGGCGGTCATGACGGCTCCTGCTGCGGTTTGGCAGAGGGGAGCAGCGGCAGGTCGGCCCGTCAAGGTGGATGTATGTAAAGGGGGCGCCAAAAAAGAAAACGGCGGCGCCTGGGAGGAGGAGTGGCGCCGCCGTTCCATTACGTTCGGCCCTGGGAGGAGGAGTAGGGCCTTACGCAGCTGTTTGGACCTAAAGGTCCGAAGTTTTGGGCGACGGCATCAGGGAGGAGGAGAGATGCCGCCGCCATTTCCGAATGTCCCAGGGAGGAGGAGAGGGACACCCGAAACTTTTTACTCGCCGTAGACTGCCTTTCGTGCCGCAGCGCGAATGCCGGACCGGTGGATACCGAGGTCGGCCAGTGCGGCCCTGTCCAGCTCTGACAATTCGCGCACGGTTGCGCGATAGGCGAGGTAGTCGTAAACCGCTTGCATCACGTGATGCGCTGCGGCGCTTATTTCGATTGCGAGGCCCGTTTCTACGGCGCGCTTCTCGCTGTAAGTTGCCATTTTCGGCTCCGTCTTCTTTCCTGAGCGCCTCTTCTGCGAGAGGCTGTGTTTTGTTGTTCGTTGATATTGAAGATAGCTAAATGCTGCAGTTGCACAATGCCTAGATAAGCATTGCTGCTATGCAGAAAATGCATAAGCAAAGCTGACCTAATATTCAGGCAGTTGGACTGTTTTTTAAGCGAAAAATATCTCCCCCTTGCAGGTGCAGAAAAATCTGCCACGTATTGCAGCAAGACTGACGGGAGAATGGGCATGACCGATATTCGCACTGCGATCGAGACGGAACTCAAGCGGCTCGAGCTGCCCGACGGGGGCAACCTGGTGTCGCGCGACATGGTGCGGGCGCTGTCCGTCGAGGGGGGCGTGGCGCGATTCGTCATCGAGGCGCCCACCACCGAGATGGCCAAGAAGATGGAGCCGCTGCGCGCCGCCGCCGAGCGGGCGGCGCTGTCGGTGGAGGGGGTCGAGAGCGCCTCGGTCGCGCTGACCGCGCATGAGCAGAGCGCCAAGGCGCCGCCGAAACCGGCCGGCGGTTCGGATGAGGACGCGCCCTCGCTGAAGCTGGGCGGGCATCCCAAGGGCGGGCAAAGCTCGATCCGGCCGGCTTCGGTGAAATCGCTGATCGCCGTGGGCTCGGGCAAGGGCGGCGTGGGCAAGTCGACCGTGTCGTCGAACCTTGCCGTGGCGCTGGCCAAGCAGGGCCGCAAGGTGGGCCTGCTGGATGCCGACATTTACGGCCCCAGCCAGCCAAGGATGATGGGCGAGACCAAACGCCCGGCCAGCCCCGATGGAAAGATCATCGAACCGCTGAAGGCGCATGGCGTGACGTTCATGTCGATCGGCCTGATGCTCGACCCCGACAAGGCGGTCGTGTGGCGGGGGCCGATGCTGATGGGGGCGTTGCAGCAGATGCTGAGCCAGGTGAACTGGGGCGAGCTCGATGTGCTGATCGTCGATCTGCCGCCGGGGACGGGCGATGTGCAGCTGACGCTGAGCCAGCGGGCGCAGCCCACAGGCGCGCTGATCGTGTCGACGCCGCAGGACGTGGCGCTGCTGGATGCGCGCAAGGCGATGGACATGTTCAACACGCTGAAGACGCCGATCCTGGGCCTGATCGAGAACATGTCGGTGTTTCACTGCCCTGAATGCGGCTACGAGGCGCATATCTTTGGTCATGGCGGCGTGTCGAAGGAGGCGGAGAAGCTGGGGATACCGTTCCTGGGCGCCTTGCCGATCGACCTCGAGACGCGGCTGGCGGGGGATGAGGGCAAACCCATCGCGCTTGGCGACGGGCCGATGGCGCAGGCCTATGCGCAGTTGGCCGACCGGCTGGTGCAGGGCGGGATGGCCTAACGGTCTTTGCGGCGGGCGGGATTGCGCTAGGTCTGGCCCATGCTGATCGCGGTTATCTGTATCTACATGGGCGTTTGGGCCTGTGCGTATTACGCGGGCCAGTCGGAAGGCGGCGTTCGGTTCGCCGGGTTTTACGCGGTGGCGGTGCTGGCATTGCCGAATCTGTTCGGGCTGGCGTTCTGGCTGATTTACCAACGGGTTGATGGCGACGGCGCGGCCGATCTGACGCGGATGGTCATCCTGGTCGGCGCGGGGCTGGCGCTTGTCTTCTACCCGGTGATCTATCTCCGGACGCGGCGGGGCGCATAGGCCGCGCCCTTATAGCGTTTCGCCTTCAACCTGAGACCTGATCGAGAGGCGAAACGCTTTAGTTGCTTTCCGTCGAGATCGGCAGCGGCGTGAGGTTGCCGTTGTTGCGCTTCTTCTCGTCTTCGAGGGCGGCTTTGAGTTCCGCCGCACGCTTGGCCTTCTCGGCGCGTTCGGCCTCGGCCTTTGCCTTGGCTTCGGCCTCGCGCCTGGCCTGGGCGGCTTTCTCGGCCTCGACGGCGGCAAGACGGTCGGCTTCGGCCTTGGCGTCGGCTTCCGCCTTGGCTACGGCCTTGGCTTTCGCTTCGGCCTCGCGCCTGGCTTTTTCCTCGGCCTCGGCTTCCAGCTTGGCGAGTTCCGCGGCCTCTTTCCGGTTTTTCGCCTCTTCGGCGGCGAGCCGCGCCTTTTCGGCCTTGAGAACCTTTTCGGCCTTCTCGGCAGCGGCGAGCCGCTTTTCCTTTTCGCCCGGAAGTTCGACGGGGGAGAGCCCCATCTGGCGGGCGGCCGCGAGCGAGATCTTGGCCGAATCGAGCCCCTGCGGCTTTTGATAGGCGCGGATGGCGGCCTGGGTGCGGCCGTCCATCTCGCCGTTGATGGGGCCGCGGTAATGGCCGCGCGCCTTGAGCGCCCGTTGCAGCGAGGTGTTGAATTCCGGCGTGAGCTGGTAGTCGCAGGGGGTTTCGAACCACGTGGCCTTGCGCGGCTTGACGATTTTCTGCTGTGTTTCCGTCTTGTAGACGGCGGGCGTGCCGGAGGAACCGTCGGCCGCAACGCCCGCGGGCTGGACGACGACCTGCTCGGTCACCGTTTCGATCACGGCGGGGGTTTCATCCTGGCCCCAGCAGGTGCCGGGCTGGGCGCCGGGGGGCGCGTGGCGCGCCACGACCTCGGCCGGCTCGGCCATTTGGGGCAGGCCGGTCTGGCATGCGCCAAGCAGGGATGTTGCCGCAAGAACGGCCGGTAACGATCTGATTTTCATGCTCGATGCCTCTGCGGGCTTTTGTTGTGCCGCAGTCTAGCCGGTTTCGCCCTCGCGGGGAAGCGGGCAATCGGGATCGAGCAGCCGGTCTAGCAACGGGGACACATCCTCGATCTCTTCGGCCACGACATGAACGACGCCCGCCTCGCGCTGAACCCGGCCGGTGACCCGCAGCAGCCGCCCCGAGATCACCGCCCGGCGGAAGCGTTCGTACATGTTGCGCCAGACGACGATGTTCACGACGCCCGTCTCGTCCTCGAGCGTGAGGAAGATCACGCCCTTGGCGGTGCCGGGACGCTGGCGCAGGATGACGAGCCCGGCCACGGTGACGCGCGCGCCGCCCGGCGGCTCATCCAGGCGGGCGGCGACGAGGGCCGCGGGCGGGCGCGGCCAGTCTGCGTAAAAGGCGGGCAGGGGGGACATGACTTTCATGAGAACGAAGATAGAACATTTGAGAATTGTCGCAACTCCTCCCGTGCCATGTCGCAAATGGGGCTGGCCTCTCTTACATGGCTTGGCTAGGAACCATTGGAAATCCGAGGCGAGGGAGACCGCAGTCATGGCGAAAATCACCTATATCGAGCACAACGGCACGGAACATGTGGTCGAGGTGGCCAACGGGCTGACCGTGATGGAAGGCGCGCGCGACAACAACATCCCCGGGATCGAGGCGGATTGCGGCGGGGCCTGCGCCTGTTCGACCTGCCATGTCTATGTCGACCCGTCCTGGGTGGAGAAGCTGCCCGCGAAGGACGACATGGAAGAGGACATGCTCGATTTCGCCTTCGAGCCCGACCCCGAGCGTTCGCGCCTGACCTGTCAGTTGAAGGTGAGCGACGCGCTGGACGGGCTGATCGTGCAGATGCCCGAAAAGCAGATCTGATGCGGCTGGCGGCGGCCGTTGCCTTCGGGCTGCTGCTGCCGGTGGTTGGCTGGGGCTGCGAGGCGCGGACCGGGGGCCATGGGCTGCCGGGGCGGTTTGCCGAGGCGGATGTTAACAATACGAAGCCTGGCGGCGGGGTGCATGAGGGCTGGGTGGCCCGTGGCGCCCGGCTGGTGATGCATGCGGGGTTCCTGCGGGAGACCGATGAGTACGGGCATGGCGTATTGGGTGATCTGCGCGATGCCAAGGCGCTGACGATCCATCTGCGGCTGCCGGGGGATGAGCGGATCACCTGCCCGGCGGAGGTGATCCTGCCGGAGGGTGAGGTTTTCGAGGATATCGCGCCGCGGCTGGCGGATCTCGACGGCGACGGATTGCCCGAGATCGTGGTGGTGCAGTCGAACGGCCGAAAGGGGGCCCGGCTGGCGGTTTACGACCGGCGCGCGCGGCTGGTGGCGGCGACGCCCCATATCGGCCAGCGCCACAGGTGGCTGGCCCCGGCGGCGGTGGCGGATCTTGACGGGGATGGGCATATGGAGCTGGCCTATGTGGACCGGCCGCACCTGGCCAAGCGGTTGCGCGTGTGGCGGTTTCGCGGTGGCAAGCTGGAACACGTGGCGGATGCCGAGGGATTTACCAATCACCGGATCGGCTGGGATTTCATCCCCGGTGGGCAGCGACGGTGTGGGGGCACCACGGAGATCATCACCGCCAACTCCGACTGGACCCGCATTGTGGCGGCGCGGCTCGCATCAGGCCGGATCGCTCGCCGTGACCTTGGCCCCTACACGGGCCCTGACAGCCTCAACGCCGCAACAAACTGCCCCTGAGGCTTCTTCTGGACAAAAATATCCCGGGGAGCGCGAGGGGCTGGCCCCTCGCTCCGGTCGGATGGCGCAAGCCATCCGAGCCCATCGGATCAGAGCGCCCGCCACCCGATATCGCGCCGATACACGCCGTCGGGCCAGTCGATCTTGTCGATCATCCCGTAGGCCCGGTCGGCCGCCTCGCGCAGGCTCGCCCCCCGCGCCGTGACGTTCAGCACGCGGCCACCGGTGGCGATAAACTGGCCGTCTTTCCGGCCCGTGCCGGCGTGGAAGACCATGTGGAAGCTGTCTTCAGGAACGTTCTCCAGCCCCTTGATGACACTGCCTTTTTCATACCCGCCGGGGTAGCCGTCGGCGGCCATGACCACGGTCATGGCGTGATCGTCGGCCCAGTTGACGCGGGCCTCGGCCAAGCGGTTTTCGGCGGCGGCGTGGAGAAGGTCGAGCACTTGCGCGCCGAGGCGCATCATCAGCACCTGGCATTCGGGGTCGCCGAAGCGGACATTGTATTCGACGAGGCGCGGATTGCCGTCCTTGATCATGAGGCCTGCATAGAGGACGCCCTGGTAGGGTGTGCCGCGTTTGACCATCTCGCGCAGGGTGGGTTTTACGATATCTTCCAAGGCCTTGTCGGCAATAGCTGAGGTGAGGACAGGCGCCGGGGAGTAGGCGCCCATGCCGCCGGTGTTGGGGCCGGTGTCGCCTTCACCGATGCGCTTGTGATCCTGCGCTGTGCCGATGGGAAGGGCCTCTTCCCCGTCGCAGAGGATGAAGAAGGAGGCTTCCTCGCCTTCCATGAATTCCTCGATCACCACCTCGGCCCCCGCGCCGCCAAAGGCGCCGCCGAACATGTCGTCGATGGCGGCGTGGGCGTCTTCCACCGTTTCGGCCACGATCACGCCCTTGCCGGCGGCGAGGCCGTCGGCCTTGACCACGATGGGGGCGCCCTGGGCTGTCACGTAATCCTTGGCGGCGCCGGCGTCGGTGAAATGGCCGTAGGCGGCGGTGGGGGCGTTGGCCGCGTCGCAGATTTCCTTGGTGAAGCTTTTCGAGGCTTCCAACCGGGCGGCGGCCTCGGAGGGGCCGAAGACCAGCAGACCGGCGTCGCGCAAGCGGTCGCCGACGCCCGCGGCCAGCGGCGCCTCGGGGCCGATGATGACGAACTCGATGGCGTTGGCGTCGCAGAAATTCACCACCGCTGCGCCGTCTTCGATGTCGAGCGTGGCGCATTCGGCGATTTCGGCGATGCCGGCATTGCCGGGCGCTACGATCAGCTTGTCGCATTTGGGGTTCTGCATCACCGCCCAGGCCAGCGCGTGTTCGCGCCCGCCACCGCCGAGAATGAGAATGTTCATGGCGTGCGCCTCCTTGCCGAATACCGGCCTCTCCATAGGGGCAGTGACGGAAGGTGGCAAGCGGCGGAAGGGTGCAGGAACAGGGAGGCCCCGCAGGGCGTTGGGCCCCCAAGACATCCACTTCAACCAAAGGACACGCAACATGGCACGTCTCAATGACAAGAAAGTCGCAATCCTGGCCACGCATGGCTTTGAACAATCCGAACTGGAGCACCCGCTGAACGCCCTGCGCGAAGCCGGTGCCACGGTGCATGTCATCTCGCCGGAGAGCGGTGAGATCAAGGGCTGGAAAGGCAGCGACTGGGGCACGCCCGTTGCCGTCGACGAGACCCTCGACGACGCGCAGGCCGATCACTTCGACGCGCTGGTGCTGCCGGGCGGGCAGATCAACCCCGACCTGCTGCGCGCGAACCCGACAGCTGTGGAATTCGTCAAGGCGTTCTGGGCGGCCGGCAAGCCGATCGGCGCCATCTGTCACGGGCCCTGGCTGCTTGTGGAAGCGGATGTCGTGAAAGGCCGCAAGATCACCTCGTACCATTCGATCAAGACCGACGTCGTCAATGCCGGCGGCGAGTGGGAAGACAGCGAATGCGTCTGCGACAACGGCCTTGTGACCAGCCGCAACCCCGATGACCTGCCGGCCTTCAGCGCCAAGATGATCGAAGAGATCGCGGAAGGCCGCCACGACCTCAGCGCCGCGTAAACCGGGCGCTTTCCATCGCGGATCAGATCGGGCATGAATGGCTCATGTCCGATCTGATCGATGACCCGTCACCGGGTGAGAATGCCCCTGAATTTTCCGTCTCGGAGCTATCCGGCGCGGTCAAGCGTGTGGTGGAGGGAGAGTTCGGGTTTGTCCGTGTCAGGGGCGAGGTGGGCCGCGTGTCGCGGCCGCGCTCGGGGCATGTCTATCTTGACCTGAAGGATGACCGGGCCGTTCTGGCCGGGGTGATCTGGAAGGGTGTCTCCTCTCGCCTGGCGGTGCAGCCGGAGGAGGGGATGGAGGTTGTCGCCACCGGGCGGCTGACCACGTTCCCCGGCCAATCGCGGTACCAGATCGTCATCGACGATGTGAAGCCCGCGGGCATGGGCGCGCTGATGGCGCTTCTGGAGAAGCGCAAGAAGGCGCTCGCGGCGGAGGGGCTGTTCGATGAAAGCCGCAAGAAGAGGCGGCCGTATCTTCCTGAAATCATTGGAGTTGTGACCTCTCCCTCGGGGGCGGTGATCCGGGATATCCTGCATCGTTTGCGCGACCGGTTTCCGCGCAAGGTGCTGATCTGGCCGGTGGCCGTTCAGGGGGAGCGCTGTGCGCCGGAGGTGGCAAGGGCCATCGAGGGGTTCAACCGGCTGACGCCCGGGGGCGCGTTGCCGCGGCCGGATTTGTTGATCGTGGCCAGGGGCGGTGGCTCGGTCGAGGACCTGTGGGGCTTCAACGAGGAAATCGTGGTGCGCGCGGCGGCGGCATCGCAGATACCGCTGATTTCCGCCGTGGGGCACGAGACGGATACGACGCTCATTGATTTCGCGTCGGACGTGCGGGCTCCGACGCCGTCGGCGGCGGCGGAGCTGGCGGTGCCCGTGCGGCTGGATCTGCTGGCGTGGTTCGACAACCAGGAGGCGCGGCTGACCCATGCGCTGACCAAGGGGATCAGCGACCGGGGGCAGAGGCTGCGCGACCTGGCAAGGGCGTTGCCGCGGGTCGAGACGTTGCTGGATGGGCCGCGGCAGAGGCTGGATGGCTGGGCCGAGCGGCTGCCGAATGCGCTGACGCGGTCGGTGCAGTTGCGGCGGGTGAGGTTGTACGAAAGCACGGGGGCGTTGCGGCCGGGGCTGCTGCGCCGGGCGTGGGAGAGCGACCGGCGGCGGCTGGATACGGCGATTGCGCGGTTGAGCACCGGGGCGATCGAGCGGGATATCGAGAGGAAGTCGCGGGACCTGACGGCGCTGTCGCGGCGGTTGTCGGATGCCGGGACGCGGCAGGTGCAGCGGTGGCGCGAGCGGGTCGACGGGCTGGAGCGGCTGCGCGAGACGGTTGGCTACGAGGCGACGCTCAGGCGCGGCTATGCGGTGGTGCGGGGCGATGGCGACGTGGTGACGACGAAGGCCGCGGCCGAGACAGCGTCGGGGCTGGAGATCGAGTTTGCGGATGGCAGGCTGCCGGTTGTTTCGGGCGGTGGTTCGGCGCCGAAGAGGGCCAAGCCCAAGCCGGATGCGCCGGACCAGGGGTCGTTGTTCTGAAGCTGCGGGCAAGTCGGGGATTTGTCAGAAATTGACAAGTATTCCGCGGCTTCCGGTGCTCAGACTGTCACGTCATGTTGTAAAACGACAAGTCTAAACGCCCACATCCGGACCCATGCACATCAAAGGTTCGTCAGTCTGGCGCACTTCGTAGAGCTCGGTCTGGGCCGGGTCGTTCTCGAACTGGGCGATCAGGCCGCCGGCGCTGCGCTCGAAGCTCCAGCATTGCGGGTCGGGCTGGTTTTCGTAGACGAAGCAGATCAGGCCTTCTTCCTCGTACCAGACGCCTTCCTGGCATTTGCCGTCGAGAAAGGTCCAGCGGACACGGCGGTTGGCGAGGTATTCCTCGGCCCCGTAAGGTTCGCCCCGGGAGCCGTAATAGAAGGTCTTGCCCTTGGTGTAGGCGTCAAATTCCCCGGCGTCCATCACGTCGGCTGCCATGGTCGGCAGCGGCGTGGTCAGCAGGCACAGGGTCAGTAGGGTTTTGCGCATGGGTTGACTTTGGCAGAAGCTCCGCCCCTGCGCTAGCCGATATCGTACTGTGCTGGTCTGGTTTGACAGGATTGTCGGGCGACGTTACGTCAACTGCCCGCCACTTGTCACAGCGCGGGTTCATCATGCGGAACCAGACCGGCGGGACCATGGCGAGTGCTGCCATGACAGGCAGCGAACGGGGCAGGTAGGGCATCACCTGGGGGTCGAGTTGCAGCGCCGGGTAGGGGCGCGACGGGGTGACGTGATGGTCGGAATGGCGGGGGGCGTTCACGGTAAGCGCGGAGGAGAAGATTTGCGGCGCGTTCCACGAGTGCTGGGGGCCGACGGGTTCGAGCTTGCCGTTGGGCAATTCGCGGCGGCGGAGGCCGTAATGCTGCACGTAATCGGCCATAAGGATTTGTAATTGCGCGTAGATCGCCATGGCGAGAAGGGCTGCGAGGCCTGTCGGGCCGGCGATGAGGAAGGCCGCCACAAGGGTGGCGAGGGCGCCGCCCACATAGGTGACATAGGGGTGCAGGCCGGGGTTGGAGGCGCGCTGGCGGCGGCGGGTTTCGGCGCGCAGGCCGGCGAGGAAGGATTGGCGGCCGACGCGGGCGGCGAAGCGGTAGAAGCTTTCGCCGCGGGGCGCGCTGTTGGGGTCGCCGGAGCTGCCGACATGGACGTGGTGGACGAGAAGATGCGCGCTGGCGTGGTGGCCGACGAGGAGGGTGGTGTACATCCAGCGGCCCATGAGGCGGAGCATGCGGGAAGGCTTGTGGATCAGTTCATGGGCAACGGGGTGCGAGATCTGGCCGAAGATCAGGCCGGAGGACATGGCGACCAGCACGCGTTCGATGGCTGAGAGGCCGCTGGGGCCGCCGACGGCCCATGTGCCGAGGCCGAGAAGGGTGAAATGGGCGAGGCCCAAGGCGACGAGAAGGGTGCTGGCGGCGGGGAATTCGGCGTCGGGGTCGGAATTGCGCGTCTCGCGGGCGATGAGCCTGTCCATGAGGAAGACGAGACCGGTCAGGTAAAACGCCGCAAGCCAGGGCCAGACGCCGCCGTTAAGGCCGGCGAGACCGACGAGGATGCACGGAAGCACCGTGACGATGGCGAACAGAAGCACGCTTTGCCGTCCTCTCGCCCCCACGCGCCGGTGACCCGGCGGACCAATACCCATTACTCGGAACGTTTTTTACACCTGCGCTAAGGGAAACCGCAACGCTTCCGGGCGCTTGTTTGTCGTTTTTGGCATCGCGTTGTAGCCGTGCCACCGGTAGAACCCGGGCAACTACGTCAGAGGAGGTGTCGGATGGCACTGGATGAGCGCAAGGGTGTCTGGAAATCGGGGCGCGGCAAGGGTCGCCGCACGCCGAAGGGGCGTCAGCTTGAGGATCAGCCCTGGGACGACGTTCGCCGGCTGCTGGGCGACGGGCCGCGGCGGTCCGATTTGCTGATCGAATACCTGCACCTGATCCAGGACGAGTTCGGCCACCTGTCGGCGGGGCACCTGCGGGCGCTGGCCGAGGAGCTGCGGATCGCGCAGGCCGAAGTGTACGAGGTGGCGACCTTCTATGCGCATTTCGACGTGGTGAAGGAAGGCGAGACGCCGCCGCCGGCGCTGACCATCCGGGTGTGCGATTCGCTGAGTTGCGAGCTGGCCGGGGCGCAGGAGCTGAAGAAGGCACTTGAGGATGGGCTCGACCCGTCGGAGGTGCGGGTTCTGCGGGCGCCGTGCATGGGGCGGTGCGATACCGCGCCGGTGCTGGAGCTGGGGCACAACCATATCGACCATGCGACGCCCGAGAAGGTGAAGGCTGCGATCGAGGCGGATGACACGCACGCGCATTTGCCGGATTATCAAGGGCTTGCGGCCTATCGTGAAAGTGGCGGCTATGCCAAGCTGGAGGAGCTGCGCAAGAGCGGCGTCTTCGAGGATGTGCAGCAGACGCTGCTGGATGCGGGTGTTCGGGGCCTTGGCGGCGCCGGGTTCCCGTCGGGGCGGAAATGGGGGTTTGTGCGGGCCGAGAAAGGGCCGCGCTACCTGGCCGTAAATGGCGACGAGGGCGAGCCGGGGACGTTCAAGGACCGCTTTTACCTCGAGCGGCATCCCCATGTTTTCCTTGAAGGAATGCTGATTGCGGCCTGGGCCGTGGAGGCCGATACCTGCTTCATCTACATGCGCGACGAATACCCCGCCGTGCTGGAGATCCTGCGGCGCGAGATCGCGGCGCTGGAGGAGGCCGGGATCGTGAAGCCGGGCTTTATCGACCTGCGCCGGGGCGCGGGGGCGTATATCTGCGGCGAAGAGAGCGCGATGATCGAATCGATCGAGGGCAAGCGGGGCCTGCCGCGGCACCGGCCGCCCTTCGTGGCGCAGGTGGGGATCTTCAACAAGCCGACGCTCGTGAACAACGTGGAGACGCTTTACTGGGTCACGCGGGTGCTGCGCGAGGGCAAGGATGTGCTGGCCGCGACCGAGAAGAACGGGCGCAAGGGCCTGCGGTCGTTCTCGGTGTCGGGGCGGGTGAAGAAGCCCGGCGTGCACCTGCTGCCGGCGGGCTCGACCATTGCCGACGTGATCGAGGCCGCGGGCGGGATGCTCGACGGGCATGAGCTGAAGGCCTACCAGCCGGGCGGGCCGTCGTCCGGCCTGTTGCCGGCGTCGATGAGCCATGTGCCGCTCGATTTCGACATGTTGCAGGAGCACGGGACGTTCATCGGCTCGGCCGCCGTGGTGGTTCTGTCGGACAAGGACAGTGCCCGGGAGGCCGCGCTGAACATGCTGCGGTTCTTCGAGGATGAAAGCTGTGGCCAGTGCACGCCGTGCCGGGTGGGCTGTGAGAAGGCGGTCAAGCTGATGGAGGCGGATCACTGGGATCAGCCGCTTCTGGAAAAGCTGTGCCAGGCGATGGGCGATGCGTCGATCTGTGGCCTGGGGCAGGCGGCGCCGAACCCCATTCGCCTGACGATGAAGCATTTCCCGGATGAGGTCTGAGGGGTAAGCCCCTCAGATTGCTTTGAAAAGCCGCTGGAAGAGGCGGCCGCCGATGCGCGGCATGCCGACCATGTAGGCGATGACGAGCGCGAACAGGATGATCGCGGGCAGGCCGTTCAGTTCGAACCCGCCTTCGGTGGTGTCGCCGGTGATGCTGGCGATGATGAAGCCGAAAATGAAGAAACTGATAAACAGGTCGAGAATGAAGGCGATGACCACGCGCCATGTTGCTGGTCTGGTTGTGGCTTCCGACATTTTGTCCCTCCGCAAGCCTTGGAATGTCGGGACTTTAGCGCGAGTTTCACGGCAGAAGAAGCCAATGAATAGCGGGCGAATGGTAAATAACCGGTAATGGGTGCGTTCCTTGCCATCAGTTGCGTCGTGTCGGTGGCCTATGGGCTGTGGTTCTGCCACCGGCCAGTAACGGCGTGGCGGAGCGTGGTGAAGACGGTGCCGGTGGCCTTGCTGGCCCTCTGGGCGGCGCTGGCGGGCGGGCCGGTGTGGCTGGTCGCGGCGCTGGCCTTGTCGGCCTTCGGGGATTTCGCGCTGTCGCGGGAGGGGGAGCGGGCGTTCCTGGCAGGGCTGTGCGGGTTCGCGCTGGCGCATGTGGCCTATATCGCGTTGCTTGCCGGGCTGGTCGAGGGGGCGCCGCCGGTGGTGCCGCTTGTGGCGTTGCTGGCGTTGGCGGTGTCGACCGAGCTTTGGCTGGCGCCGCATACGGGCGAGATGCGCTGGCCGGTGCGGGTTTACGTGGGGCTGATCACGGTGATGGCGGGCTGTGCGCTGGCGCTGCCGGGGGCGATGTGGCTGGCGGCCTTGGGCGCAGGGGCGTTCGTGCTGTCGGATACGGTGCTGGCGGTGCAGCTGTTCCGGCGCGACGTGGCGGCGCGGTTCGACAGGGCGCTGTCGGCGGTGCTGTGGGCCTTGTACTATGGCGCGCAAATGGCGATGGCGCTGGCGCTGGCGGGCTAAGGCTTCCATCTTCCGGCCAATGAGATTAGGTGACAGGGAGGCATTTCCGGAGGGCGCATGGCGTTTTTCTCAAAGCTAAAGGAACGCTTGTTCAAATCTTCCTCGAAGCTGGAGGAAGGGCTCGACGCGATCGTCGAGGACGGGGGCGAGGAAGAGGCCGCGGCGCCCGAGCCGCGGGAGCGGCCGGACGCGCCGCCCGAGGTGCCGGACCCGGATCTTCCGTCGGAGCCGGAGACGCCGGAAGAGGCGCCGGAGCCTGACCTGCCGTCACCTGATCCGACTTTGCCGGAAGCGCCGCAGCCGGATCAGCCGCCGATACCGGATACGCCGCAGGAAGACCCGCAGCCTGACCTGCCGTCGGAGCCTGTTACTCCGCCCGAGACGCCGGAGCCGGATTTGCCGGAGGCGCCCGAGCCGGAGCCTGAAATCCCGCTGGCGCCGGAGCGGGACCTTGCGCCCGAGGCGATGCCCGCGCCGATTCCCGAGCCCGTGCTTGAGCCGCAGGGTGAGCTGGCGCCGGAAGCGGCGCCGCGGGCCGGGATCCTGGGGCGGCTGTTCGGGCGGGGCGAGGCCAAGACGGTGGTGCGCCGGGCGCTGGATGACGACATGCTGGAGCAGCTCGAGGAGTTGCTGATTACCGCCGATATGGGCGTCGATACCGCGCTGCGCGTCACCGCGAACATGGCCGAGGGCCGGATGGGCAAGCGCCTGTCGAGCCAGGAAATCAAGGAATTGCTGGCGACCGAGATTGCCCGGATCATGGAGCCGGTGGCCAAGCCCATGCCGCTTTACCCCAACCGCCCGCAGGTGGTGCTGGTGGTGGGCGTGAACGGGTCGGGCAAGACCACCACGATCGGCAAGCTGGCGAGCCAGTTCAAGGCGGCGGGCAAGTCGGTGGTGATTGCCGCGGGCGACACGTTCCGGGCCGCGGCGGTGGAGCAGTTGCAGATCTGGGGCGATCGGGCCGGGGTGCCGGTGCTGACGGCGCCCGAGGGGTCTGATCCGGCGAGCCTGGCGTGGGACGCGATGGACAAGGCCCAGAAGGATGGCGCCGACCTTCTGATGATCGACACGGCGGGGCGGTTGCAGAACCGGGCCGACCTGATGGAGGAGCTGGCCAAGATCGTGCGGGTGATCCGCAAGAAGGACGAAAGCGCGCCGCATAACACGCTTCTGGTGCTGGATGCGACGACGGGGCAGAACGCGCTGTCACAGGTGCAGACCTTCCAGAAGCTGGCGGATGTGAGCGGGCTGGTGATGACCAAGCTGGACGGCACCGCCAAGGGGGGCGTGCTGGTGGCGCTGGCCGACAAGTTCGGGCTGCCCATTCACGCGATTGGCGTGGGTGAGCAGATCGACGACCTGGCGCCGTTCGATCCGGAGGAATTTGCCGCCGCGCTGACCGGGCTCGACGCGCGGTGAGCCCGTCAGTGGGTGCCCATCCACTTTTCGATTTGCCGCAGGGCGAAGAGGACGACGAGCACGATCACGCTGGCCATGGCCGCGAGCGGCATCTGGCCTGCACCGCAGCCGAGGCCGACGGCGCCCGCCAGCCAGAGCGAGGCGCCGGTGGTGACGTTCTGGACCTTGCCGCCGGAGGTGAAGATCAGGCCCGCGGCAAGGAAGGCGACGCCGGCGGTGACCGCCTCGATCATGCGGATGGGGTCGTTGCGCTGAGCGCTGTCGCCGAAATCCATCGCCGCCAGTTCGCGGCCGATGATGACGAAGAGGCAGGCCGCGACCGAGACGAGGATATGGGTGCGCAAGCCGGCCGGTTTTTCGCGCCATTCCCGTTCGAGGCCGATCAGGGCCCCGAGAAGCACCGCCGCGGTCAGGCGGGCGAAGGCCACGGGGGCGGGGACGACGGAAAACGTGCCTGTGACGGCACTAGTGAGTTGCTCGAGCATCGGGGTTCCTGTCTTTCGAGTAGGGGAAAAACGCTTGCGCGTCGCTGTTGTTCCAGCGGAGGGACGAGAGGGCGGCATGGCGGATAAGCCGAATGCGATGGGCGGGCTGGCCCGCGTGGCGGTGGTGGCGTTCGTGATCGTGACGGCGGTGATGCTGCTGCCGGGGTATATCGAGCGGTGGTCGGCCGAGCCGCCGGAGGATGCGGAGTATTACGTTCGCGGGGCGGTCGACCGAAAGGCGCGGGTGTTCCATGACGATGGCAGTTTCGGGCGGATGCCCTCGGATGTGACATTCGGGCGGGTGACGTCGTTTTCCTGCGAGGGCTCGGCGGCGGCGCAGCGGGAATATGGCTGGCGCGGGGCGCGGGAGGTGATGTTCGACTGTCCCGCGACGTTCGAGGATGGCGAGGGGAACGGCTATGCGTGGGTGTTCCGGCTGATCCCGGAGGACGACCCGATCCGGGAGCCGTCGCCCGAGGGGTATCGGACGATGCATATCCCGGCCGCGGATGCGCGGGTTTTGCTGGTCGAGCGCGGGCTGTTTCCTTGAGTGATTTTGCGAGTTTGTGGGTGTGAGTGACTGGCTGATCTCGCTGGAAGGCACCGAGACGGGGCATACGCTGGCCATGTGCCTGGCGGTGTTCGCGGCCTTTCTGCATGCCGTGATGGGGGCGCTGCAGAAGGGGCGGTTCGACCCGTGGACCAGCCGGGGGGCGATCGATGCGAGCTATTTCGTGATCTCGGTGCCGTTGGCGCTGTTCGTGGTGCCGTGGCCCGAGCCGCATATGTGGCCGCTTTTCGCGCTCTGTGCCGTGGTGCACCTGGTCTACAAGATCTTCCAGGGGATGGCCTATACGCGGGGCGCCTACACGGTGGTCTACCCGGTGGTGCGGGGGACGGGGCCGCTGTTCACCGTGATCGGGGCGTGGCTGCTGTTTTCCGAGCGGTTCACGGTGGTGCAGTGGCTGGGGGTCGGCGTGCTTCTGGCCGGGATCTACGGGCTGGCGGTCTATAACCTGCGGACGATCCGGGTGGCGCGGGCGACCTTGCCGGCGGCGATGGGGCTGGCGGTGATGACAGGCCTTTTCGTGGCGCTTTACACCACGATCGACGCCTATGGCATCCGGGCCACGGCGAACCCGTTCACCTTTATCGTCTGGCTGTTCCTGGTCGACGGCGTGTGCATTCCGATCTATGCGCTCTACCGCTGGCGGCGGATGGAGGTGCGGCCCGACCCGGCCGGGCTGATGGCGAGGGGTGTGCTCGGGGCCGTGGTGGCTTATATGTCGTTCGGGTCGATCATGCTGGCCACGCGGCTGGACAAGGTGGGCGAGGCGGCGGTGCTGCGCGAGACCTCGACGGTGTTTGCCGCGCTCATCGGCTGGCTGGTGCTGCGCGAGACGGTCGGCCCGCGGCGGATTGCGCTGATGACGCTGATTGCGGCGGGCGCGGTGATTGTGGAATTCGGAGGCTGAAAGGCAGGACATGGCAGGACGACAGATCAACCAGGGGCTCAAGACCGCGTTGGAACTGGGCCCGGTCGTGGGGTTTTTCGTGGCCTATCTCTGGCTCAAGGACCGGACGTTCACTTTCGGCGGGACCGAGTACGAGGGGTTCATCGTGGTCACCGCCGGGTTCATCCCGGTGTTCCTGTTGTCGATGGCGGTTCTGTGGTGGCTGACCGGGCATCTGTCGAAGATGCAGATCGTGACGGCGGTGCTGATCATCGTCTTCGGGGGCATGAGCGTGTGGTTCAACGACCCGAGCTTCTTCAAGATGAAGCCCACGATCATCTACCTGCTGTTCGGCGGGTTGCTGGGGATCGGCTTGCTGCGGGGCCAGTCGTGGCTGGAATACGTGATGGAAGGGGTGATGCCGCTGACGCATCGTGGCTGGATGCTGCTGACCAAGCGGCTGATGCTGTTCTTCTTCGGGCTGGCCATTCTGAACGAGATCATCTGGCGGACGATGTCCGAGGAGACGTGGGTTTACTTCAAGACCTTCGGGCTGACGGCGGCGATTTTCGTGTTCTTCATTCTCCAGGGCGGGCTGTTCAAGGAACATGGCACGCAAGGCGAGAGCGACGACAAGGCGTGAGGGGCGCGCGGTTAACAAATCGTTAATGCGGGTGTGATTCTCAGCTCAGGGCGAGGCGTTGCGGCGGACCGGCAGGGGCACCCGGAATTCGGGCAGTTGCAGCACCCGCGACCAGCGCGGGTCGGGCCGGTCGGGCAGGATCGACCGGAGCCGCGCCTGGGAGAGCGTTTCGGGCCGGCGCAGGAGCGTGCGGTAGAGGCTGAAGACGCCGGGGCGCAGGTAGGACGACCAGTGACAGATGCGACCCCGGGGCGGGGCGACAGGGAAGCCGTGGGCGTTGAGCGCCTTCAATGTGCCCGGGTGGTCGAGTTGCAGGGTTAGCGTATTGGGCTGGCGCGGCATGGTCTGGGCGAGCGTGCCGTCGCCGCGATGGGGCGGGGCGATCAGGCGTTCGAGCAGGAAATCGAAGACATCGTTCTCGCGGCTGGTGACGTTGTAGATTTCGGCCCCGCAGCCGGCAGGGGTGGCCAGTGCGGCGCGCGCGCGGCCGCCGAATTCGGCCGGGTTCAGCAGGATGGCGCGGCCGACATCGCCCTCGTCCAGGTGGGGCAGGGCGGAGAGCGCCACGCGGGCGCCCAGCGAGTGGGTCAGCAGGTGAACGGGGCGGTCGGGCGCGGCTTGGCGGAGCTGGCGGATGAGGGCGGCCAGCGCGTGGCCGGCGCCTTCGGCCCGGTTGTAGGCCTGCCAGATGGTGCCGCGGGCGGACCAGCCGAAGGCCAGCGCCAGGCCCTCGTCCTCGAATCCCGAGCCGAAGCCCAGGGCGCGCGGCCAGCTCATCGCCTTCCAGCAGTCGCGGGCCGGTTCGAGGGCGAGGATGTGGCGGTGGGGGCAGTCGAAGGCATCGCCCGGGGCGAACTTGAAGCCGTGGACCATGATGATGATGGGGCCGGGGGTTTCGAGCCCGTCGGCCAGGGCGTGGCCGAGGGGGCGCGAGGCGCCGTGAAGCTCGGGGCCCTGGGGGCCTGCGTTGATTTGCAGAAGCGGCATACTGCTCGTCATCCCACTACATCTTGTGGGCAGGGGTTACGCAGACCATACGAAAGTAATTTGAACCTTCGGTTAAACCACCGTGACAATGGGGGGTGGGATTGACGCCCCGGACCGGGGCGGCTACACCATGACCCGTGGCGATTTGTTACCGGATTGCGGGCCACTTAAAAGAATACCGCTAAAGAGGTCAGGATGAAGGAACCCCCTTTCGCTTGGCCGCGTCGGGGGTTTTTTCATGGGGTGAGGCCACCCCGGAGGGACGGAAATGAAAGACAATTGGAACACACGCACGAAGCTGGTGCACGCGGGCAGCCGCCGGAGCCAGTATAACGAGGTCAGCGAAGCGATCTTCCTGACGCAAGGGTTCGTCTATGACAGTGCCGAGGCCGCCGAGGCCCGGTTCCTGGAGGCCGGGCCGGACGAGTTCATCTATGCCCGCTACGGCAACCCGACGATCAAGATGTTCGAGGATCGCATCGCCGCGCTGGAAGGCGCGGAGGATGCCTTCGCGACGGCGAGCGGCATGGCCGCGGTGTCGGGCGCGCTGATGTCGATGCTGCGCGCGGGCGATCACGTGGTGTCGGCGCAGGCGCTGTTCGGGTCGTGTCTTTACGTTCTGGAAGAAGTGCTTACGCGGTTCGGGGTCGAGGTGACATTCGTCGATGGCACCGATGTCGAGGCGTGGCGGGCGGCCGTGCGGGACAACACCAAGCTGGTGTTCTTCGAGACGATGGCGAACCCGACGCTCGAGGTGGTGGACGTGGCCGCGGTGGCCGAGATCGCCCATGCCAAGGGCGCCAAGGTGGTGGCGGATAACGTGTTCGCGACGCCGGTCTTTTCGAAGGCGCTGGAATTGGGCGCTGACGTGGTCGTCTATTCGGCGACCAAGCATATCGACGGGCAGGGGCGCACGCTGGGCGGCGTGATCCTCGGGACGACGGAGTATATCCGCAAGACGGTCGAGCCCTACATGAAGCATACCGGCGGGTCGATGTCGCCCTTCACGGCCTGGGTGATGCTGAAGGGGATGGAGACGATGGATTTGCGGGTCAGGGCGCAGGCGGGAACCGCGCTGGCGCTGGCCGAGGAATTGCAGGGGCATGGCAAGCTTGACCGGGTGATCTATCCGGGGCACGCCTCGCACCCGCAGCACGCGCTGGTGAAGCGGGACATGGGCGCCGGGGGCACGGTGATCTCGCTGGATATCAAGGGCGGGCAGGCGGCGGCGTTCCGGTTCCTGAACGCGCTGGATATCGTGCTGATTTCCAACAATCTGGGCGATGCCAAGTCGATCGCGACGCACCCGGCGACGACCACGCATCAGCGGCTTTCGGACGAGCAGAAGGACCTGCTGGGGATCACGCCGGGGCTGGTGAGGCTGTCGGTGGGGATCGAGGATACGGGCGACCTGATCGCGGATGTGATGCAGGCGCTGGAGGCGGTCTGAGGGGCCGAAAGCCAACGTCGGTATAACGTCGGTATTTTGTCGGTATTGCGTCGGTGCGCCTGTCAGGGCGCGTGTCGGCGGGCGGGCGGGCTTTGCTCGCCCGGCCTTGCCGCCGGTCTCGCGATGGGCGGGCGCGTGGCGATGGGTTTTCCAAAATGATCCGCTCTGTCGCATTCGGCGTAAAAATATGCGAGATTGGGATTTTCCGCCGCAACGCACTATGTGATAGACGGCAGGACAAAGGGGATAGCCGCTGATGAATATCCAGACCAAGCTGGCACAGGCGCTGGACCGGGACGACGCCGAGCAGGCGCTGTCGGTGCTGCGGGCATGGGCGGCGAGTGCGAGCCCCGAAGAGGTTGCCGACCTCGACCCCGCGATCGCGCGGCTGTTGCCGCAGGGCGAGGTGTCGAACTATCCGGCGCTGAGCCGGACCTACGACGAGGATTTCGAGCCGGACGCGGCCTATCGCAAGTCGATGCCCGATTTGCAGAACGGGCCGGCCTCGCTCATCCGGGGGGCGAAGCAGCACCTGGAGCATGTGGGGATTTCGAATTTCCGCCTGCCGATCAGCTTTCATACGCGGGATAACGGCGACCTGACGCTGGAGACCTCGGTGACCGGGACGGTCAGCCTCGAGCCCGGCAAGAAGGGCATCAACATGTCCCGGATCATGCGGAGCTTTTACAAGCACGCCGAGAAGACCTTCAGCTTCGAGGTGATCGAGGCGGCGCTGGACGACTACATGTCGGATCTCGACAGCCTCGATGCGCGGATCCAGATGCGGTTTTCCTACCCGATGAAGATCAAGTCGCTGCGGTCGGGGCTGGAGGGGTTCCAGTATTACGACATCGCGCTCGAGCTGGTGGAAACCGCGGGCGTGCGGCGCAAGTTCATGCATCTCGACTATGTCTATTCGTCGACCTGCCCCTGTTCGCTGGAGCTGAGCGAGCATGCGCGGCAGGCGCGGGGGCAGCTGGCGACGCCGCATTCGCAGCGGTCGGTGGCGCGGATCTCGGTCGAGATCAACTGCGATACCGGCGGGTGCCTGTGGTTCGAGGACCTGATCGAGATGGCCCGCGCGGGGGTGCCGACCGAGACGCAGGTGATGGTGAAGCGCGAGGACGAGCAGGCCTTTGCCGAGCTGAACGCGGCGAACCCGATCTTCGTGGAGGATGCGGCACGGCTGTTTTGCGAGCAATTGCAGCAGGATGAGCGGATCGGCGATTTCCGGATCATGGCGAGCCACCAGGAAAGCCTGCACAGCCATGACGCGGTGAGCATCCTGACCGAGGGCGACACCTTTGCCGCCCAGAGCATCGATCCGAAGATCTTCAAGACGCTGTTCCACGTCGGCTGAGGCCGGTTTCCGGCATATTTCACGGATGCATGGTTGTTGGGCGCTTCTGGCGGCTGTCGGCTGATTTTTGCGCGATTGCGGAAGCGGGCGCCCATGTCGCGGGGGTGGGGTGTTCTGACAGGCGGGGCGAGGCTTTATCCTTGTGTCACGTTCTCGCGCTATCCCGCGTGGGACACTCTAGCAAAGGATACACGACATGATGCCTGTCTCCGCCCCCCTGAAATTGTCGGCCGCCAGCATGCGCATGGCGGGATACATGATCGAGAGCAACCTGCGCGTGGCGCAGGTGTTTCATCGCGCGGCGCTCGAGACGAATCCGTTTTTCGGCAAGGTGCTGACCGGGGCTGCCCGGAGAGCGTCTGGCTCAACGCCGAAGGCGCCGGCGAAACCGGCGGCGAAGGCCGCCGAGGCCAAGCCGGCGGTGAAACCGGCCGCCAAGGCTGAAGCCGCCAAACCGGCGGCGAAGGCGGCGCCGAAAGCCGGGGCGCCGAAACCTGCGGCCAAGGCCGAGGCCGCCAAGCCGGCAGCCCCGAAAGCGGCGGCGACGCCCGCCGCCGAGACCGAGTCGAAACCGGCGCCGAAGGCTGAGGCCAAGGCAGAGGTGAAGCCGGAGACGAAGACCGAGGCGAAACCGGCCGCGAAGCCCGAACCCAAGGCGGAAGCCGCCAACAGCGGCGCCAAGCGCACCCGCCAGCCCTCGGCCCCGCCGGCGATGCCGCAAGGCGCGAAAGGCAAGACCGACGCGTGACCCACGGTCTGGCCGGGATGCACCAGATGCAAACCGGCCATACCGAAATGAGTCTTCTCATGTCAGCAATGCTGACCTAGCTTTGGAGCCAGGGAGGGAACCGAACCTGAAACAGACGAGGTTTCCAAATGGCAACTGCTACGACAAACATCCATGTAACCGAAGCCAAGCAAGGCTTCCTGAGCCGCTTTTTCGCCGCCTTCATGCGCGGGCTGGAATCGCATCATCGCGTGGCCTCGCGCCGCGCCACGATCGAGAAGCTCGAAGCGAAATCGGACGCTGAACTTGCCAAGATGGGTCTGAAGCGCGACGACATTCCGTATTACGTCTTCCGCGACCTGTTCTACATCTGATCGCGACCGGGCGGGCCGCATGCCGGCCCGCCCGCGCGTTCGCTGAAAATACCGCGGCGCGGATGCGGCGCCGTCGGGACGCGCTTGACACTCTCAGGCGGCCCGGCCAAGGCTTCGCCCCATCATGGATCTGCGTCCCGTCGCATATGTGCTCGGCCTTCTGGTCATGGCCCTTGGCCTGACCATGATTGCGCCGATGCTGGTGGACATCGCCGAGGGGCGGGGCCACTGGCCCGTGTTTGCGGAAAGCGCGATCCTGACCGTGCTGTCGGGGGGGCTTGTCTCGCTGGCGTGCCGCAACGGCGTTCGCGAGGGGCTGACGCTTCAGCAGACCTTCCTTCTGACAACCGGTGTCTGGGTGGCGCTGCCGATTTTCGGGGCGATTCCGTTCCTGCTGGGCGAGACCGAGGCGCGGGTGGTCGACGCGATCTTCGAGGCGATGTCGGGGCTGACGACGACCGGATCGACGGTGTTTACCGGGCTCGATGAATTGCCCAAGGGCATCTTGCTGTGGCGGGCGCTGCTGCAATGGCTGGGGGGCATCGGGATCATCGTTGTCGCCATGGTGTTCCTGCCCGAGCTTCGGGTGGGCGGCATGCAGATCTTCCGCTCGGAGGCGTTCGAGACGATGGGCAAGATCCTGCCCCGGGCGACGGAGATTTCTTCCAGTATTTCAACGATCTACGTGAGCATCACGCTGGCCTGCGCGCTGTGCTACAAGTTCACGGGCATGAACACGTTCGATGCGACGGTGCATGCGCTGACCACGGTGTCGACGGGGGGCTTTTCGAATTACGACGCGTCCTTCGGCACCTTCCAGGGCCCGGCCGAATGGGTGGCGTCGGTGTTCATGATCCTCGCGGCGCTGCCCTTCGTGCGCTACGTGCAGATGCTGAATGGCGGGTTCACCATTTTTCGCGACAGCCAGGTGCATGTCTTCCTGTCGATCATCGCGGTGCTGGTGGCGGTTACGGCCGTGGTGCTGATTTCCATCTTTCCGCATCACCCCGAGCAGGCGTTTCGCGAGGCCACGTTCAACATCGTCTCGATCATCACCGGCACGGGCTATGCCAGTGTCGATTACATGGAATGGGGCGCGTTCCTGATCTCGATCTTCTTCTTCATCGGGCTGATCGGGGGCTGTGCCGGGTCGACCTCGTGTTCGATCAAGATCTTCCGGTACCAGCTTCTGTTTGCCTCGATCGCCACGCAGATGCGGCGGATCTATGCGCCGCACGGGGTGTTCACGCCGCGGTTCCAGGGGCGGCCGGTGGATGACGACGTGCTGAACTCGGTGATGGCGTTCTTCGTCTTCTTCATCGTCACGCTGGGCCTGCTGGCCGTGGCGCTGGGGCTGACGGGGCTGGATTTCACCACCTCGGTATCCGGTGCCGCGACGGCGGTGGCCAATATCGGGCCCGGGCTGGGCGACACGATCGGCCCCTCGGGCAACTTCTCGACCCTCAACGACCTTGCCAAGTGGATACTGACCGTTGGCATGTTGATCGGACGGCTGGAACTCTTCGCCGTCTATGTCTTGTTTACCATAAGTTTCTGGAGAGCCTGATGAGCAAAAGACCCCTTGGTGCGCAGATAAGCCACATGTTGAAATCGCGTGGCGTGGATACGATTTTCGGAATCCCCGGCGTGCATAACCAGGAGATGTACCGCGGGATCGAGGAGGCCGGGATCACCCATGTGCTGGCCCGTCACGAGCAGGGCGCGGGGTTCATGGCCGACGGCTATGCGCGCGCCAGCGGCAAGCCGGGGGTGGCCTATATCATCACCGGGCCGGGGCTGTGCAACATCATGACGCCGCTGGGGCAGGCCTATTCCGACAGCGTGCCGGTGCTGGCGATTTCGTCCTGCCTGGACGAGACGGCGCGGCGGCGGGGCCAGCTGCACCAGATGCTTGACCAGGAGGCCGCGGGCGCCTGTGTGTGCGAGTGGAGCCTCGAGGCGCGGGACGCGGAGAGCGCCTATGTGCTGATCGACCGGGCGCTGACCGAGTTCGGCACCGGGCGCAAGCGGCCCCGGCATATCCAGGTGCCGATCCGGGCGCTGCAGGGCACGGCCGACGCGCCGCCCGCCAAGGCGCCCTGCGTGCAGACCGAGACCCAGCCGATCGACGCCGCCGAGCGGATCGTGGCGGCGCTGAAGGCGTCGGAGCAGCCGATCTTCGTCTTTGGCGGGGGCGCGGTGCCCGGTGCGCAGGACTGGAAGGCCGTGGTCGAGCAGGCCGGTGCCGCGAGCTTCACCACCTATGCCGGGCGCGGGATCGCGTCGGGCCATGCGCTGGATTACGGCGCCTACCTGGCGCGGCCGGACAGCGTGAAGGAGTTCGCCAAGGCCGACCTGGTGATCGCCGTGGGCACCGAGCTTTCGGAGATTGACCTGTGGCGCGACGAGCTGGGCCATTCCAGCCAGATGATCCGGGTGGATATCGACCCCAAGGAGCTGCGCAACGCGCCGGGAACCGAGCTGGCCTTCCAGGCGGATGCGGCGTCGCTGGCGCGGGCGATCCTGTCGATCGGCGGGCTCGAGCCCAAGGGGAAATGGCGCGAGGCGGACGTGGCCGCCGCCAAGGCGCGCTGGCGGGCGGAGACGGATGCCGAACGCCCCGGCATCGTGCCGATCTGCGACGCGCTGCGCGAGGTCGTGCCGGCGGACACGATGATCTATTCGGACATGACCCAGTTCGCCTATACCGCCAAGGAGGTCTGGCCGATGGAGCGGGCCGGGCACTGGCACCACCCGTTCGGCTTCGGCACGCTGGGCTATGCGCTGCCCGCCGCCATTGGCGGGGCGGTGGCACGGCCGGGCAAGCCGACGCTGTGCATCGCCGGGGATTACGGGTTCCAGTACACGATCCAGGAACTGGCGACGGCCGTGGAACTGAAGCTGCCGCTGCCGATCCTGCTGTGGGACAACGGCAAGCTGAAGGAGATCGAGGACAGCATGATCCGCGCGCAGATCGCGCCGAACGCGGTGGATCAGCAGAACCCCGATTTCGTGGCTTTGGCGAAGGCCTACGGGATGCATGCCGAGGCGCCGGACAGCATCGAAGGCGTGGCGCAGGCGGTGGCGAAGGCGTTCGAGGCGGACGGGCCGACGCTTGTCTATGTGACGCCGGCTGTTTCTGCCTGACCGGGTTAGGGGGCGCTGCCCGGCTGTTGATTGCAGCGCCCCACCTCAATTCTGGGCCATGGCGTCGCGGTGCCGGTAGGGTTCGGCGATACCCGGCGGGCAGTATGGAGGCGGTGCGACCTTTCTCGCATTTGCAGACGTGGCATTGTCGAGCAACACCTTGAAGACGTCCTAAAGAAAGCTCGTCGCCGTCGGCGTCGGCCAGGACGCGTCGCCCCCTGGCTTCGAGGCGAGGAGACCGACAGGAAGGTCTTCTGACATGGGGTTGCGATCGCATTTTATGCCCCTGGCTGCATGGGCGGCAGCTACAGGAAAACCGACCAGCCCATTCGTCGCGCCAGTTGCTCGGCCGCCATCGTCCCGAGAGCGGAATTGCCTTGCTTGTTCAGTCCGGGTGACCAGATCGCGATTGCGGCGCGTCCTGGAGCGAGTGCCAGTATTCCTCCGCCCACCCCGCTCTTGCCCGGCAACCCGACCCGGTAGGCGAATTCACCGGATCCGTCGTAATGCCCGCACGTCATCATCAGGGCATTGATATGGCGGACATTGTCTTGAGAAATAAGTCCTGTCCCGTTGGCGTTAATCAGAAAGCGACCGGCACTCGCCAACTGGGCGCAAGTCATTTCGATCGCGCATTGGTGAAAATACGCACCGAGTACGCGAGCGGGTTCGTTGAAAAGGTTGCTTCGCGACTTGAGCATATGCGCCAAGGCCCAATTTCGATGTGCGTTATTGGCTTCGGATTTGGCCACATCCTCGTTGATGAAAATGTCGTTGTGACCGGAGGTTGTCCGAAGGAATTGCAGTATTTCGGCCAGAAATTCCCGAGGTTCGTTCCTGGCCAATACGGCGTCGGTCACCACGATTGCGCCGGCATTGACGAATGGATTGCGAGGGCACGCGCCTTCCTGTTCGAGTTGGAGGATGGAGTTGAACGCCAGGCCCGACGGCTCTCGACCCACCCGGGCCCATAAGCCGTCGCCGAGGCGCCCCAAGCCAATGGCGAGGGTGATTACCTTGGAGATGCTTTGAATGGAAAAGGGGATGCGAGCGTCGCCACTTTCCACCACTTCGCCGGATGGCAAAGCAACGGCGATTCCAAACTGTCCCGGGTCTATTTGCGACAGCTCGGGAATGAAGTCCGCTGGTTGGCCACGATCCACTTCGCTGGCCATGTTGGATGTGATTTCGTCAAGCACCACTTGAAGAGACGGCAGGTCGGGCGAATGGGCAGGCGGCCGCCCCGAGCCGTGGGTGTCGGTTTCCCCGGGTTTGAAAGGGCTTTCGGGGAAGTTCGCTTGATCGAGGTGTTTTGCTTTCACGTCTTTCACCAACGTCGTTCAATGACCAAGGTCCCGGCTCACCGCGTTTCTCAGAGGGAGGCCAGACCTTTTACGTTTCAGGGTCTCGGTGAGGATCGTGAGACAATGATCGACGTGACCTTCGGGCGAATCGGCCGAGACGTGAGGGAAGATCATGAGATTTGGCACGTCCCACACCTTTGAGCCGGGCGGACGTGGCTCTTCTTCGAAGATGTCGCGAAAGGCTCTGGATAGCCTCGGGGGTGGCCTTGTGTGTGGGGTCTCCGCCGCGAATGTTTTCGACATGGATCCGCGGTTCGATAAACCAGTTGTTTGAAGTCGTATGCACGAAGTTTCTCTGGTTCCCCATGTGACAACCAAGTCTCAATAGCGGCCCAAGCTGGCGAAAACCAGGGGTGGGCCCCGTACGATTGCAGAGCACAAAGCGATGGCGTGGCGCACGATTTTCGTGCTAACGGGGTGCCATTACAATCGGTTGCTCAGTATATGCAAACGATTGTATCGTCGATTTGGAAGAGGATCAAGAGCTGAAGGACACGTGTCATCGATACGATCGGAACGCCTTCAGATCGCTGCAGGGAGAGAGCGCAAGACCCACCGGTCGTCTCGCGCGAATGAAAGCTTAGTCGAACGGTGAGGGCGGAGACCGCCTGTTGCCGGAAATATGGAACGAACACACCATGTCTGAACTGCCGACCGACCCGTCAAAAGAAGGACCGAGCCGTAAACGGCGGCCGACAATGGCCGAGATCGCGCGGCTCGCGGGCGTCGATATCTCGACTGTCAGTCGCGCCCTGTCGGGGAGCCCGCGCGTCGCCAAGGAAACCCGCGACCTGATCGATACCATTGTCAGGGAGACCGGCTATGTGGTGAACCAAAGGGCCCGTGCGTTGCGGGACGGAAAGGCAAACCAGGTGCTTGTCATAAGCTCGGATATTGCCGCCCCGTTTTATTCGGATGTCGTGCAGGGCATCGTCGGGACATTGGCGGAACATGGGATCAATGTCCTTCTGGGCATTACGCTGAACCAGGAAAAGCGTGAGGAGCAGTTGGGGAAGCAACTTCTGACCGGGGTCGTCGACGGGGTCATTACCCTGACCGGGAATATCCCCAAGCCGCTTCTCGATATCCCTGACCTGAACCGCAGAATCGTCGCGGTATCGCGACCGATCGCCCGAGACGAGGTGACGAGCGTCACGATCGACAATTACGCGGCGACCAGGGAAGTGATGGAGTACCTGTATGCGATGGGTCATCGGCGCATCCTTTACATCGGCGGGCCGAAATTTTCGCAAACCTATCAGGATCGAAATTCGGCATATGTCGATTTCATGCGCGACAAGAACCTTAGCGAGTTCACGAACACGCGTTCGACGGAGTCATTCCGCGAGGATGCCGAGACCGGCTTTGAAATCATGGCGTCGGTTCTGGAAGGCGGGTCGAGCCCCACGGCCGTGTTCTGTGCAACCGACGAACTGGCAATAGGGGCGATGGCTGCTGCTCGCCGGGCAGGGCGGACGATTCCCGATGACATGTCGTTCTTTGGGTTTGACGACCTGAAATTGACGGGGCTGATGTCTCCGCCTCTTTCCACGGTGTCGGTGCCGCGTTTTGAAATGGGGCGCCGTGGTGCCGAGGCGCTCTTCCACCAGATCTATGAAGGGTCGGATGCCTCGAACAAGATCGTGCTCGGGCATCACCTTGTCCTGAGAGAGAGCGTTTCGCACATTTGATGCTCCGGAACGCGCGAGCCTGACCGTTTTTTCGGCCCATGAGGCTTAATCCGTTCCAACCGCCCGGCTGGTGTTTGCGTGGCGTCTGAGGCCGCTACCCAACTGAAGCGCAAGAGATTGCGCCCGTCATTCCTGCGCCAATCGTGAATTTCGGGAGGCTTTCGCCAAAGATTCACAATTGACAATCCAAACGATTGCACACATGATACAAACGATTGCACAACTTGTGAGGTGAAGACTTGCTCGATAAATCTTCCGGCCCGAAAGCCCGCATCCGATCCGGTGATGATTGCCAGCCCGGGGCAGGCGGCCCTCAGTCTTCAAGTCAGAGTAACTCGCGGTCCGACAGTGGAGTTCGTCGGGCGGCAGGGCATCGAGCCGACCAGATGCAAAGGGTTGCTGCGCTTGCCGAAGTTCTTCGGGCCCGCCAGCTTGACGCCGCGATTATCGATGCCGCCGAACATATGCGCTATCTGTTCGGCTACTCGGCCAGTGCCGTCATGTATCAGTGCTGCATCGTCACGGCTGACGGCGGTGTGCACGGTGTCGTGCGCAAGCTGGATGAGGCGGTCTTCGAGTCTGCGTCCTGGGTGACGGATCACGTCAGCTATGTCGACTGGGAGGATCCGCTGGATCTGGTCGTCTCGGAGATTCGCAGGCTGGGGCTTGCGGGCGCCGCCATCGCGCAAGAGTTCGACTCGAATTACCTCACCGTCCGGGATCAGCGTCGCCTGGCTGCCGCGCTTCCGGAGGTGCGGTTCGTCGATATTTCAGGCATCATTGTCGAGATGCGCGTTCGCAAGTCTCCCGCCGAGATCGAGGAGCATCGCCGCGCCGCCGCGATCGCGGACGTGGGGGTTGGAGCGATACTGGACGCCATGAGGGAGGGTGTCAGCGAGGGGGAGCTTGTCGCCGCGGGCTATGCGGCGTCGCTGGCCGCCGGGGCTGACAACAACGCGCCTCGCATCGTGCTGCTGGGCATGGGGGCGTCGACGCAGCACTATCATTCTAGTGTCGGCGACGGGCGCCTCGAGGCGGGGCAGCCGGTGCATATCGAGCTGCTGCCGCAATCGAACGGCTATTCCTCACGTCTGATGCGGCCCGCCGTGCTGGGAGCCGCGCCCGAGTACCTGCAGTCGAGCGTCGGCCAGCTGGTCGAGATCCAGGATCGCCAGTTCGCTGCGATGCGACCCGGCGTTCCGGCGAAGGAGATCGACCGGATCGGGCGAGAGGGGCTTGCCGCCGCCGGGCTTCGCGAGGCGTTCCCGCATAACACCGGTTACGGGATCGGGATCATCACGGGGCCGAAACTGGCGGACTTCGCGCATTTGTTCACGCCCGGATCAGAATGGGAGCTGGAACAGGGCATGGTGTTCCACATGTATCTTTCGGCCGCAGGGATTCAGATCAGCGAAACGGTCTGCGTGACCGAGGACGGCGTGGACATCCTGACGAGCACACCGCGCGAGTTGCAGATCCGACAGCTCGGAAGGAGCGCTTGATGAGTGATCGAGTAACGCCTGCCGTTTCGTTCCAGGGCGTCACCCGGCGCTATGGGAGCGTCACGGCCGTCCGGGATGCAAATCTTGATATCGCCCCCGGCGAGTTCTTTGCACTCCTCGGCCCCAGCGGTTCGGGAAAGACGACGCTTCTGATGCTGCTTGCAGGGTTCGATCAGGCCAGTGAGGGGCAAGTCCTGATGTCGGGTACGCCGATTTCGGATGTGCCGCCGCATCGGCGCCGGATCGGAGTCGTTTTCCAGAACTATGCGTTGTTCCCGCACATGACGGCGGCGGAAAACGTGGCCTACCCTTTGAAGATGCGCGGCGTGCCACGTGCCGAGCGGGAGAAGCGCGTCAATGCCGCCCTTGGGATCGTGACGCTTGCCGACCGTGGTGCGTCTTATCCCTCGCAGCTTTCGGGCGGCCAGCAGCAGCGCGTTGCGCTGGCACGGGCGCTGGTGTTCGGGCCTGATGTGCTGTTGATGGACGAACCGCTTGGCGCCCTGGATCGTCGGCTTCGTGACCAGATGCAGGTTGAGCTCAAGCGTATCCAGCATGAACTGGGCGTCACGGTCATCTATGTCACTCACGACCAGTCCGAAGCCATGGCAATGGCGGACCGGATCGGAATCATGTCGGGGGGCGAACTGCTGCAGGTCGCCGACCCCGAAACGATTTACGCGGAGCCGTCCAATCACTTTGTCGCACGGTTCATCGGCGAGTGTTCCATCCTGCGCGTGTCAACCACTGAAGGCGGCAAGGGCTATGAGATCGCCGGTGCCTGCCAAGAGCTGCCGGCGCCTTCGTCGCAGCCCTTCGATATTGTCGTAAGGCCGGAAAATGTCGTCGTCAGCCCGGCTTCCAAGCCCGTGCAGGAGGGGGAGTTCGGCATTCCCGCCAAGATCCGCGAGGTCACCTATTTGGGGGCCGGTTGGCGCGTGATGCTCGAGCTTTCGGACGGCCAGACGCTCATGGCCGGCATTCCACGCGGTCACCAGTTGGCCGGCAGCCTGACGCCCGACACGAATGTCCTCGCGACATGGAGCCCCGACTCCGTCGCCGTTCTGCCGACGGAATCCTGAAACTGAAACCAACCAACAAGGAGATAAACAATGAAGGCAATAAAGTTCGGAAATCACCTGGCCGCCGCGATGCTGGCCTCCTCGGCGCTGATCGCCGGGTCTGCAACGGCCGTCAACGCGGCAGAGGTTGTCATCGCCTCTTACGGCGGCTCGTTCCAGGACGCCCAGAGTGCCGCGTTCTTCGAGCCCTATGCGGAAGCATCAGGTGTCACAGTGACCGGTACCACCGGAACGGGATACGCCAAGGTGAAAGCCATGGTCGAAAGCGGCAACGTTATCTGGGATGTCATCTCGGCCGATGGCGCGGCCTATGAAAGCGAAGTCAAGGAAGGCCTGCTCGAGCCGATCGACTATTCCGTCGTGGAGGCCGAGGGCATCCCCGAGGATCTGCGAAAGGAGTATGGTGTCGGCTACATCAAGTTCTCCCAGAACCTTGCCTGGGACAAGGACGCGTTCCCCGACGGGCTGACGCCGGAGCAGTTCTTCGACCCCGAGGTCAAGGCGCGTCGCGTCATGTTGGGGCTGCCGTATTACAACCTCGAATTCGCACTGATGGCTGACGGTGTCGCGGCGGAGGATCTGTATCCGCTCGATGTCGAGCGCGGACTTGCCGTCATCGACCGCATCAAGGATCAATTGGTCGGGTTCAAATCCTCCTCCGACATCCAGGCGTTCGTTCAGCAGGGCGAGGTCGATGCCGCGCTTGGCCCGAACGGCCGCCTCAACAACGCGATCGAGGCCGGTGCCAACTGGGCATATGGCTGGAACGGATCGGTCGTGGCGGTCGAGTACTGGTCGGTCGTGAAGGGGGCGCCGCACGCCGAGGAGGCAATGAAGTTCATCAACTTCGCCGTGCAGCCGGAACAGCAGGCGGAACTGACACGTCAGATCCCTTATGGGCCGACCAACATCGACGCGCTCGACCTGCTTGATCCCGCGCTGGCGGAAACGCTGCCGAGCTATCCGGACAATGCCGAGCTTGGCGTGGTTCTCGATTCCAAGTGGTGGAACGCGAATCTCGAGACGGTGAAGGAACGCTGGGACGAATACGTCCTTCAGTAACACCGAGTGAGAGCAGGCAACGGGAGAAGACGAAGGTGACACGTATGCGAGAAATGTTTGATTGGCGCAGGATCTTCCTGCTCGCCCCGGTGACGGTCTTGCTGCTGGTCGCCTTCGCCCTTCCCCTGCTCTACATCGTTCCCGAGGCTTTTTCCGGAGAGGCCACCAAGCGGTTTCTCCGCATCTTCACGAGCCCGGTGTATACCAAGATCATCCGGACCACCGTGAGGATCAGCGTCGAGGCTACCGTCATTACGCTGATCGTGTCCTTCCCGCTCGCCTGGGTGCTGAGCCGTGCGAAGGGGGTGAGGGCCCTTCTTCTCGGGCTTGTCGTGCTGGTGCCGTTCCTGACCAGCGTTCTTGTCCGGACCTTTGCCTGGCTTGCCATCCTGGGGCAGCGCGGCCTTGTGAACGCGACGCTTCTCAGCCTCGGTTTGATCTCGGAGCCGCTGCCCCTTCTTTTCAGCGAACTGGCGGTGGTACTGGCGCTTGTTCATTCCGCGATCCCGATGATGGTTTTCGCGCTGTTCAGCGTGTTGCGGCGCATTGACGGGCGTGTTCTGCTGGCCGCTCACACGCTGGGCGCAAACCCCGCACGTGCCTGGTTCGGGATGGTGGTGCCGCTGGCCATTCGGGGCATACAATCCGGCGTGATCATCGTATTTCTCTTCACGATGGCCAGCTTCATCGCGCCGGCGTTCCTGGGCAATCAACGTCAGCAGATGCTGGCGCAGGTCATTCAGTCGGAAATCGAAACCGGTGCCAACTGGGCGCTTGCCGCGGCTCTGGGCATAACCCTGGCGGCGATCGCCACCCTGGTCGTCATCGGCCTGTCGATGGTCCTTGGAGTATTTTCCCGCTGGCAGAATCCGGGCGAGCCAAAGCCCGCCAGGACCGACCTGGCCACCGGGACAGTCGACCGGTCGCTGCTGCGTGATCCGGTGAAACGTGCGGCGCCCCGTTTCAACCTGGCCGCACCCTGGCGCGTGGTCATGGGATATGTGGGGCCGGTATACATCACGCTTGTTTCCGCCTTTCTGTTGCTGCCGCTCCTCGTGCTGTTTCCGGTCGCGTTCAGCTCGGCCGAGGTGCTGATCTTTCCGCCTCCGGGATATTCCCTGCGCTGGTTCGAGGAAATCCTGAGCAGCCCCCAATGGGTCGATGCAGCCCTGACAAGTCTGCGGATCGGGGTCGCCACCTGTGTTGTTACCCTGATCCTGGCCACCTTGACGGTGCTCGGGCTCGGGCGCGACTTCCGCTACCGGAATACGGCAGAAGCGTTGATGCTGTCCCCGATGACGGTGCCGGCGGTCGTGTTTGCACTTGGGGCCTATCTCAGCTTTTCCCGGGTTGGCCTCATCGATACCGAGCTTGGCATCATCCTGGCACACACGGTACTGGGCTTTCCCCTGGTTTACCTTGTGGCATCCGCAACCTTCAGTTCCATCGACCCGGGGCTGGCCCGCGCCGCTGCCAGCCTGGGCGCAAATCCGTTCCGGGTGTTCCGGACGGTCATCTTTCCCCTGCTGCTGCCCGGGCTGTCGGTGGGCGCGCTGCTGGCGATGCTGCATTCCTTCGACGAGTCCATCGCCTCGATCTTCCTGAGCAACCTGTCGGTCAAGACACTGCCGCGGATGCTGTGGGAAGGCATTCGTTTCAATACCAGCCCGGAATCGGCGGCTGTCTCGGCCATGCTATTGACCGCGACATGCTTGGTGATCCTGGTCGGGATCCTGGTCATCCTCGGACGGAGCAAGCGTTCCTCGATGGCCTTCCAGAGCGATCCTGACGCCGTCTGAGTCTGTCCACCCCGTTCAGCCTGAAAACCCGGGCCCATCGCGTTGGTGGGCGGGACCCCCGCGACTTCGTGAACCTGAGAAGGAAACCTTAACATGCATATCATCGAAAACATGCGGGTGTTCGACATCCGTGGTGGAGGGATGCACCCTGTCATCGTCGAACTGACCACCAAGGACGGTATCGTCGGGTATGGCGAAGCGGCCGTTGCCTATGGGCTTGGCGCAAAGGCGGCTGCCGGCATGCTGGCCGATCTTTCGCCAAGCGTGATCGGGGCCGATGCCGCCTACCCGAGGCTTGTCTGGCATGAGATCTACGACAACTCCTTCTGGACCAAGGGCGGCGGCGCCGTCGTGTTTGCCGCCCTATCCGCCATCGACCAGGCGCTTTGGGACATCAAGGCCAAGGCGTTGGGTGTTCCCGTCTACGAGCTTTTCGGGGCGAAGTTCAGCGGTGCGATCGAGGTCTATGCAAACGGCTGGAGCGCCGCCCACAATGACGTGACCGAGTGGGCGAAATCGGCGGAGCGCCCGCTCAAGGACGGCTACCGGCTTCTGAAGTGTTACCCTCTTGCACATGAAGTCAACGGTGTCAGTCTACGCCATGTGCAGCGGCGGCACCTCAGCGACGAGGCCTTTCAACGTGCCGTCGACCGGGTCAGGACGTTGCGCAAGGTCGTCGGACCGGACATCGGGCTCATGCTGGATCTGTCTGGCGGTCTCAACAACGATCAGCTCATTCGTTTCATGGACGTCTGCGCAGAGCTCGATCTTATCTGGGTGGAAGAGCCTTTCGACCCCTTCGATCTGAAGAACATGCAGGTTCAGGCCGGCAGGTGGCCAATACCTGTTGCCGCGGGCGAACGCGTCTACACGCGTCACGGGTTTCGCAACCTCCTGGATACCGGCGGGGTCGATATCGTGATGCCGGATGTCGGAAACTGCGGCGGCGTTTTCGAGTTCGTGCAGATTGCGGCAATGGCAGAAGCCTACAATGCACGGGTCTCGGCGCATAATTGCGCCAGCTCGCTGCTGAGTGCCGCCTCCATTCAGGTGGCGACGGCTTCCGCAATGTCGATGCCCTTGGAGACGTATCCATATTTCCCGGACAACAACAGCTACGTTCAGGTCCTTCACAACCCACCCGAGAAAACAGTCAAAAACGGTATGCTGGACGTGCCCGAGGCACCGGGACTGGGGGCGGAGGTCGATCTGGATGCTGTCGGTAAGTATCTCAGTTTCGATTACTCGAAGGATTTCGGATAGCGGAGGAAGGCGTCGCCGCCGTCGGAAATGAGGACAGCTCAAAATGAAAAAGGCCCGGGCGGTGGTGCCCGGGCCTTTCGCGTTTCAGGGGGTGTGCCTCAGTCCCAGCAGCTGACCAGGACGGTCATGCCGGAGGCCTGTTTCGACAGGGTCTCGGGCGGGATGGTGGTGCCGCCGCTGGTGGAGGAGGCGGAGATGCCGAGATCGGCCAGAACCTGCCGGACGGAGGCCGCGTCGGCGGCGAAGCTGACGCCGTCGGGCAGCTGGCGGCCCGACTGGCTGGCCGGGAGGAGCATGCCCACGACCGCGCCGTAGCTGTCGACCACCGGCCCGCCGGCGTCGCCTTCGAGCGAGGCGAGGGCGAGGCGCTTGAGGTGCTGTTCCCCGTTGAGGCCCTGCGCGTCTTCGAGCTGGCCGAAGGTGAGGGTGGGCGAGCCGAGCACGCCGCCGTAGGAATAGCCCGCGACCGCGATGTCGGATTGCAGGCGCGGGGGGACGTCCTGGAAGGCGGCGACGGCGATGGGCGCCAGGGCGTCGACGGGTTTCAGCACGGCGATGCCGAGCCCCTCGTCGATGCCGATGACGCGGGCGTTGTAATCCTCGTCGAGCGTCACGCGCTCGCAGCCCTGCACCGCTTCGAGCGTGGTGACGACGGTGCCCGACTGGTCGACGTAGAAGCCCGAGCGCGACAGCTTGGGCCGGCGGATTTCGAGGCCCGAGACGAGGTCGACATTCTGCACCTCGTCGGCGCCGGCGCCCGGGTCGAGCACGCCGCCCAGGCGCTGGAAGCTGGCCTGCATTTCCTCGAAGAGGCGCGTGCGGCGGTCTTCGTCGCCGGCGGGCCAGATCAGGGTGAAGCCCTTGACCTGGCCGTTTTCGAGCGAGGCCTGGGTTTGCGAGACGATCGAGGCGTTGCGGCCGGTGAGCGAGAAGCTGTTGCCGCTGATCTCGCGCGGGCCGTTCTCGGGGACGATGCGCAGGGTCTGCATGATATCGTAGAGGCCGAGCAGGGTGTTGCGGTCGCCCGGCTGGCTGATCAGCAGGACACGGGCCTCGGAGATGTCGCCGGTGGCCTCGTAATGGGCGAAGGGCGGCTCGTAGCGGTCGAAGCCGACGACGCCGAGGGGCATGCGCATCTGGACGCCGGCCTCGGTGTCGCGGACGGTGCGGATGTCGAGCCCGTCGAGAACGGAATTGTACTGGCCCAGCAGTTCGGCGCGCTGGCGGGTGGTCATGACGCCGGTGGGCTCGTGCCCGTTGGAGCGCTGCCAGTCGGCCATGGCGCCGCGGGTACCCGGGCCGATGGCGGCGTCGATGGCGCCCTCGTAATGGCCGGACCATTGCAGGGCGACCTGGAGCTGGCGGCGTTCCTCGGCGGTGAGACGGGCCTCGCTCTGGCGGGCCTCGTACTGGGTTTCCTCGGGGATTTCGGGTTCGGCGACGACCTGGGGCTGGCTGGTGTCGGCCTGGGTTCCGGTATCTGCCTGGGCCATCTGGGTTTCGGTGTCGGCGCCCGTGTCGGCGCCTGTGCCGGTTGCCGTGTCGTCGCCGGCCGCGGCGGCAGTGTCGGCCAATGCCTGGGCGAGCTCGGTCACCTCGATGCTGTCATCGGTGCTGTCCTGCGCCGTTTCGGTGGCCGGCTGGTCGAGGAAGTTGGCGCCGACGGGCCAGAACTGCTGTTGGTAATTGGCGCTTTCGGCGACATAGCTGTCGCGGGGGATGAGCCCGTTTTCGCGCAGGGAGATCATGACGCTTTCGGCCTCCTCCGCGGAATAGGGCCCGAGGGCCACGGCGTACCAGCCGGCGCCGAGGGCAAAGCCGTTCACGTCTTCGATCTGGGCGCCGTAGGCACGGATGGCCTGCTGGGTCACCGCGAGGTTGGGGTGGGATTCAAGCTGGATCCAGGAACTTTGCTGTTGGGCGGATGCGGTAAATGCCGAGAAAAAAAGGACTAGAAGAAACGAAAGTACGGTGCGCGTCATTGAGTTACCCTGGCCATTGAACCCTGAAGATTGTCGTATGAGCCTTTTTAGCAAACTGAGCCGGGCGTGCATCCAAAATATGCGTAGCGGTGCAATTGACCCTGCGTGGGCGTGGCCGTAGGTAGGGCGGCAGCATCAGGTGGCCCGGGCAAGAGGCGAGAATGGCGGACAAACCAGCAAAACCCCGCAGTTTCCAGGAGATCATCCTGCGGCTTCAGGCCTACTGGAGCGGCAAGGGCTGTGCGATCATGCAGCCCTATGACATGGAGGTGGGCGCGGGGACGTTCCACCCGGCGACGACGCTGCGCTCGCTGGGCTCGAAGCCGTGGGCCGCGGCCTATGTCCAACCCTCGCGGCGGCCGACCGACGGGCGCTATGGCGAGAACCCGAACCGGCTGCAGCATTATTACCAGTACCAGGTGCTGATCAAACCCAGCCCGCCGGACCTTCAGGAGCTGTATCTCGGCTCGCTGGAGGCGATCGGGATCGACATGGACCTGCACGATATCCGTTTCGTCGAGGATGACTGGGAGAGCCCGACGCTGGGCGCCTGGGGCCTTGGCTGGGAGGTCTGGTGCGACGGGATGGAGGTGAGCCAGTTCACCTACTTTCAGCAGGTGGGCGGGCATGACTGCACGCCGGTGTCGGGCGAGCTGACCTATGGGCTGGAGCGGCTGGCGATGTACGTGCTGGGGATCGACCACGTGATGGAGATGCCGTTCAACGACCCCGACGCGCCGATTCCGCTGAAGTACGGCGACGTGTTCCGGCAGACGGAAGAGGAATACAGTCGCTGGAATTTCGACGTGGCCAACACCGAGGTTCTGCTGAAGCAGTTCGAGGAGGCCGAGGCGGAATGCGAGGCGATCCTGACGCATCCGGTGGAGGACCCCAAGACCGGCAAGCGGATCATCATGGCGCACCCCGCCTATGACCAGTGCATCAAGGCGAGCCATATTTTCAACCTGCTGGATGCGCGGGGCGTGATTTCCGTGACCGAGCGGCAGGCCTATATCGGCCGGGTCCGGGCGCTGGCCAAGCAATGCGCGGATGCCTTCGTGCAGACCGAGGCCGGAGGCGTGGAATGCAGCGCCTGATCCGGGCGGAGTTCGAACCGGAGAGGTTCGTTCGGAGTATGGGGGTATCGGAACGGTTGAAGGTGCGCGGTCTGATGGCGGTATGCCAATTAAAATGCGTTGGGCCATTCATCCTCGACACCTCAGGCCATGATCGCGAGGAGGCCGGTGAGCACCCTTCGTGTCCGCAGCTCGCAACCGGAACGGCGTTTCTGGATGTCTGCTTCAGGCAGGACTTCACGCGGGACGCGGAAGCGTTCGGCCCGACGATGACCGACCTTGCCGGCGACGGGAAAAGCCTGGAGTTGACGGTGACCTATCCCGTCACGTTCCTGCAGTGGTTCGAGGGGATCATAGGCGACGTCCGCACGCATGGTGGCGTGTTGCGGTTTTTCGGTTGGTTGAATGGGCCGAAAACCCGTGACGCGGGCAGCCTGAAGGTTGGTACCGATGCCTTGGGACGGTTGTCGGACCGGAGCTTCAACTCCGTTTCGCTATTTCGTGGGGAAGCGGAAATCGAGCCGCTCGCCTGGGCGGAGTGACGGGGCACAGCTTCGCGAGAGCACAACAGAGAAAGACGCATGACGTGACCGGAAAAATCCTGAGCCTGATGATCGTGGTCTGTGCGGTCGTGGCGGGCGTGGCGCTTTATTACCTGCAGGTCTATGCCTATTACGAGGAGGTCGTGCCGACCGGCGAGGGGGACGTGCGGATGACGTCGATCACCTCGGGCGAGCCGGAGGCGATTGTCTATGACGGGTTCGAGGGGATCGATGCGGACAGCTCTCCGATCCGGTACCGGGCCTGTTTCACCACGCCCACCAGCCTTGCGACGCTGACCGAGACCTACGCGCCTTACGACGGTGCCGTGCCGCTGGAGGCGCCGGGGTGGTTCGAGTGTTTCGACGCGGGCGAGGTGGGCGCCGCGCTGGAAGAGGGCACGGCGCTGGCCTTCATGGGCGAGGAAAACCTCGAATACGGGATCGACCGGATCGTGGCGGTGGCCGAGGACGGGCGCGGCTGGGTCTGGCACCAGATCAACCATTGCGGCGAGAAGGTTTTCGACGGCCAGCCCGCGCCCGAGGATTGCCCGACACCGCCGGATCGGTACTGAACGGAACCTTACGGGCCTCCCGGTGCTTGTCTCCCTGTATAACGGGAGAACATCACCATGGCCGAGAGGGCGCCTTATTGGGTCGTACCCGTCATGCGGACCGGGTACGGGGCGCGTGGCGCGGTTTATCTCGTGGTGGGCGGCCTTGCCCTGATGGCGGCCGTATTCGGCGGCGAAGCCGAGGGCACCACGGGCGCGCTGGAACAGCTGAAATCGCAGACCTGGGGGGTGATCGCCCTGTGGGGGATCGGCGCGGGCCTGCTGTGTTTCATGGTGTGGCGGGTGATCGATGCGTTCATGGATCTCGAGACCTATGGCACCGGGCTGAAAGGCGTGGTGGCGAGGACCGGTCAGGTGGTGACCGGGGTGATCCATGGGGGGCTCGGCCTGTGGGTCTTTGCCATGGCCCTTGGCATCGGCACGGGAAGCGGCGGTTCGAAAAGCTGGACCGCGAAGCTTCTGGCGATGGAATACGGCCCGTGGATCATGGGGCTGGCGGGCGCGGCCGTGGTGGGCGCCGGGATCTATTATTTCTACAAGGCGTATTCCGAGAAGTACAAGGCGCACCTGCGCCGGACCGCGTTGATGGAGCGGCTCGACCCGGCGGCGAAGGTGGGGCTGGTGGCGCATGGCGTCGGCGTGGCGCTGATCGGGGGGTTCCTGATCTTTGCCGCCGTGACGGCCTCGCCCGAGCAGGCCGGGGGTCTGGGCAAGGCGTTCGACACGATCCGGGGGATGGCGTTCGGGCGGATCCTGCTGATCCTGCTGACGGGGGGGCTGATCGCCTTCGCGCTCTTCTGTTTCATCGAGGCGGTCTATCGCATCGTGCCGGCACGGGCCGGTCCGGATGTGAAGACGCTGGCAAAGCGGGCCGATCCGCGGACCTGATCGGGGGCTTCGGCCGAAATCCGGCTGGACGTCACCGCGAGGCGCCGTTATCCAACCCGGGACTTTCCACAATGCCCCGGGTTGAGCCGTATGCCTGATCTTCTGATCGAACTTTTTTCCGAGGAAATCCCGGCGCGGATGCAGCGCCGGGCCGCCGACGACCTGAAGGCGAAGATGACCGACGGCCTGGTCGAGGCGGGGCTGACCTATGCGGGCGCGGCGGCGTTCTCGACGCCGCGGCGGCTGGCGCTGGCGCTCGAGGGCCTGCCGGCGGAGAGCCCGACCGTGGTGGAAGAGCGGAAAGGGCCGCGCGTGGACGCGCCGGAGAAGGCGCTGGAGGGGTTTTTGCGCGGGGCGGGCGTGTCGAAGGACGAGCTCGAGATCCGCGACGAGAAGAAGGGGCAGGTTTACTTTGCCAAGATCACCAAGCCGGGGCGCCCGGCCGAGGCGATCGTGGCGGAGGTTCTGGAAGGCGTGATCCGGAATTTCCCCTGGCCCAAGGCGATGCGCTGGGGCGCGGGAACGCTGCGCTGGGTCAGGCCGCTGCATTCGATCCTGTGCGTGATGACGGATGAGGCTGGCGAGGCGAGCGTCGTTGATCTGGAGATCGACGGGATCAGGGCCGGGAACACCACGCAGGGCCACCGTTTCATGGGGCAGGGGCGGTTTGCCGTGACGGGGTTCGAGGATTACGCCGCGAAGCTCAAGCGGGACAAGGTGCTGCTGGACCCCGAGGAGCGGGCCAATCATATCTGGCAGGAGGCGACGAACCTGGCCTTTGCCGGGGGCTTCGAGGTGGTCGAGGACAAGGGGTTGCTGGCCGAGGTGGCCGGGCTGGTGGAATGGCCGGTCGCGCTGATGGGGGAGATCGGGGAGGAGTTCCTCGGGCTGCCGCCGGAGGTGCTGCAGACCTCGATGAAGGAGCATCAGAAGTTCTTTTCGGTGAAGAACCCCAAGTCGGGCCGGATCGAGCGGTTCATCACCGTGGCGAATGTCGAGACGGAAGATCATGGGGCGACGATCCTGGCCGGGAACCAGAAGGTTCTGGCGGCAAGGTTGTCGGATGCGAAGTTCTTCTGGGAGAACGATCTGCGCGTGGCCAAGGACGGCATGGGCGCGTGGATCGAGCAGCTGGAGCATGTGACCTTCGAGCGGCAGCTTGGGACGCAGGCGGCAAGGATCGCGCGGATCCGGGCGCTGGCGAAGGAGATTGCGCCGGTGGTGGGCGCCGATGTGGCGCTGGCGGACGAGGCGGCACGGGTCGCGAAGGCGGATCTGTCGTCGGAGATGGTGTACGAATTCCCGGAATTGCAGGGGCTGATGGGGCGGTATTACGCCGAGGCCGCCGGGCTGCCGGAGGATGTGGCGGCGGCGTGCGAGGCGCATTACTCGCCGCTCGGCCCCTCTGACGAGGTGCCGACGCGTCTCGTTTCGGTGAGCGTGGCGCTGGCGGACAAGCTGGATACGCTGACCGGGTTCTGGGCGATCGACCAGAAGCCTACCGGGTCGAAAGACCCGTTTGCCCTGCGCCGGGCGGCGTTGGGGGTGATCCGGATCGTGTTGGACAACGGGTATCGGATCAAGCTGGACCGGTTCATCGATGGGCAGCTCTTGCGCCACAAGATCGGGCTGAATACGACGAAGGCCAGTGAGGGCGAGATCGACACGCTGGAAGAGGTTCTGGAGGAAGTGGCCGATCACGGGGTGTTCGGCGCGGCGTTCCAGGCGGTGCTGGACCGGCTGAAGGATCGCGACGGCGCGCCGGAGACGGGCGACGGGAGCCTGCTGCGCACGGTGGGAGATGCGGTGCCGGACCTGAGCACCGATCTTTTGGCGTTCTTCCATGACCGGCTGAAAGTGTACCTGCGCGATCAGGGGATCCGGCATGACGTGATCGATGCGTGCCTGGAACTGGATGGCGGCGATGACCTGGCGCTGATCGTGGCGCGGGCACGGGCGTTGCAGGAGGTTCTGGCGACGGAAGAGGGCGAGAACCTCGTGCAGGGGTTCAAGCGGGCCAACAACATCCTGCGCCAGGCCGAGGAGAAGGACGGGGTCGAGTATTCCTTTGGAGCGGATGTGAAATTTGCCGAGGCGCCGGAGGAGAAGGCCTTGTTCGCGGCGCTGGACCGGGCGGAGCGGGCGATTGCCAAGGCCACGGCGGACGAGGATTTCGGCGCGGCGATGGCGGCGATGGCCGGCCTGCGGGCGCCGATCGACGCGTTCTTCGAGGCGGTGCAGATTAACACCGACAAGGAGATCGTGCGGCGGAACCGGCTGAACCTGTTGAACCGGATCCGGGTGATCTGCCTGCAGGCGGCGGACCTGACGCGGATCGAGGGGTAGGGCGCCGGGCGGCGCCCGCCGGCGGGCGGGTGCGGCGCTTAAGCGCGGCTTTACCCCTTCAGGCTATGGAGCTTGTGCATCTGCCTGTTATTCCGGCCTGTCGCCCAAATGTTACACGGCTCTTGCTTTTGAGCGCGTGAAGCGCAATGGTGCCGCAGTGCAGCAATATGACCAGCATATCACCCTGATCACACCGGACGCGCCGGTGGCCACCAGCACCCACGGGGGCAGGGCCAAGTGCTTGCAGCGGCTTGTCAGGCTGGCGCTTCCGGTGCCCTGCACGCTGGCGCTGTCGTTCCAGACCGTGCGGCGGATCGCGCAGGGGGAGATGCCGGCGGCCGAACAATTGCTGGCCCCGTTCGACCCTTATGCGATCCTGTGTGTGCGCCCGTCGTCGGAAGACCCCGACTGGGGCGGGCCGGGGGCGGTGCTAAATATCGGGATGAACGATGCCCGCTATGTCGAGATGTCCGAGACGATCGGACAGCAGGCGGCGGCGGGGCTTTACCTGCGTTTCGTGCAGAGTTTCGCGATCCACGTGGCGCGGCTTGATCCGGAGGCCTTCGAGGACGTGTCGGATGACCCGGTGATCGGGCTGAAACAGGCGCTGGCGGCCTACGAGGACGAGACCGAAGAGGAGTTCCCGCAGGACCCCGGCGTGCAGCTGGGCGAGGTGCTTCGCTCGATGGCGCGGGCCTGGGAGGGCACGAGTGCCCGGCTTTTGCGGCAGGCCAAGGGTGCGCCGGCGGATGCGGGGCTGGGCCTCGTGGTGCAGGAAATGGCGCTGGGGCTGGGCGAAGGCGAGTGCGGCTCGGGCGTGATGCAGCTGGTGAACAGCCAGACGGGCGCGCGGCAGATCACCGGCCGCTACCTGAGCCAGAGCCAGGGGCGCGAGGCGCTGTCGGGCGGGGCGGATGCGCTGTTTCTCGAACGCGACCCGCGCGGGCCGTCGCTGGAGGAGCTGGCGCCGGAGGCCTTTGCCGAGCTGAAGGCGCATACCGCGCTGATGCGGGTGAAGCTGCGCGAGGAGATGCAGGCCGAGTTCACCATCGAGAATGGCAAGCTGTTCCTGCTGGACGGAGTGCGCGTGGCGCGCAATGCGCGGGCCGCCGTGGCGATTGCCGTGTCGCTGGCCGAGGACAAGATCATCCCGCGCGAGGAGGCCCTGATGCGGGTCGAGCCGCGGGCGCTGAACGAGTTGCTGCACCGGCAGGTCGACCCCGAGGCGCCGCGCGACGTGCTGGCGCGGGGGATCGCCGCGAGCCCCGGCGCGGCCAGCGGGCGGATCGTGTTCAGCGCCACCGAGGCCCAGGCCAGCGAGTCGCGCGGGGAGCCGTGCATCCTGGTGCGGCGGGAGACGAGTTCGGAAGATATCCGGGGCATGCATGCCTCTGTTGGTGTGCTGACCGAGCGGGGCGGGATGACCAGCCACGCCGCCGTGATCGGGCGGGGGATGGGGAAACCTTGCGTCGTGGGGGCCTCGGCGATCGAGTTCCACATGCGGCGGAAGTTCCTGGTGTTCCCCGACGGGCGGCGGCTGAAGGCCGGGGACATGATGACGCTGGACGGGACCAGTGGAGAAATCCTGGCGGGCGACACGCCGCTGCTGGAGCCGGCAAGGGACGAGTCGCTGGCGACGCTGATGGAATGGGCCGATGCGGCGCGGGATATCGCCGTGCGCGCCAATGCCGACACGCCGGCCGATGCCGAGGTGGCGCGCACCTTCAAGGCGCAGGGGATCGGGTTGTGCCGGACGGAGCACATGTTCTTCGAGGCGGACCGGCTGACGGTGATGCGCGAGATGATCTTTGCCGATTCCGGCGAGGATCGGGCCGCGGCGCTGGAGCTGTTGTTGCCGATGCAGCGGGCCGATTTCATCGATCTTTTCCGGATCATGCAGGGGCAGCCGGTGTGCATCCGGCTGTTCGACCCGCCGCTGCACGAGTTCCTGCCGACCGACCGCTCGGGCATGCTGGAGCTGGCCGAGGCGCTGGACCTGCCGCTGTCGGACGTGACACGGCGGGTGGAGGCGTTGGGCGAGTACAACCCTATGCTGGGCATGCGGGGCGTGCGGCTGGGGATCACGGTGCCGGAGATCTACGAGATGCAGGCGCGGGCGATCTTCGAGGCGACGGTGGCCGCCAGCCACGAGGGCGAGCCGGTGGTGCCGGAAATCATGATCCCGCTGGTGAGTGCCCGGCGCGAGGTGGAGCTGGTGAAGGCGCGGGTCGACGCGGTGGCGACGGCCGTGCGCAACGAGACCGGCAAGGAGTTCACCTATCGGCTTGGCGTGATGGTGGAGACGCCGCGCGCCGCGCTGCGCGCCGGAGAGATCGCGCCGCTGGTATCGTTCCTGAGCTTCGGGACGAACGACCTGACGCAGATGACATACGGGCTCAGCCGCGACGATGCGGGGCGGTTCATGTCGAAATACGTGCAGCAGGGGGTCTATGCCGAGGACCCGTTTCATACGCTGGATGCCGACGGGGTGGGCGAGTTGCTGGAAATCGGCGCGGAAAGAGGCAGAAAGGCGAAACCGAACCTCGTTCTGTCGATTTGTGGGGAACACGGGGGCAACCCCGAATCAATCGCCTTTTGCCGCGCGGCGGGATTCGATTATGTCTCGTGCTCGCCCTTCCGGGTGCCGGTTGCGCGACTTGCCGCCGCACAGTTGGCGGTCAGGGATAGAATCAGTTAAGTGGCGGTCCACATTCGGTAATTTTTGGCAAGATATCGGGGCTACTTTTTTTCAATAGTTGTATGTTAGACTCTTCCGGCGTTCCGGGGGGTAGACGCACGGTTCCATCTCGCATATCGGGCCCGGATGCCCGGGTTTTTGGAACCCATTTTGGGGGAAGGATAATAGCTTATGTTCAGAATTGCTGTCGTTCTGCTGCTGATGGTGGCGGGTGCCGCCTCTGCTGACACGCCGTTGACGAAACTGCTTGAAACCGAACGCCGCGCGATCGGCACGATGCCGGATGCGCGCCTGGCCAGTTTCCTGACACGGCCGGAGCTGAAGGTGGAATATTCCGCCAAGTGGCTGGCGGGGCAGGCGCCGCGCAAGGGCGATGCCGAGTGGCGCTGCCTGGCCGAGGCGCTGTATTTCGAGGCGCGCGGCGAAAGCGTTAAGGGGCAGTTCGCCGTGGCCGAGGTGATCCTGAACCGGGTCGACAGCGTCGATTTCCCCGATGAGATCTGTGCCGTCGTGCACCAGGGGACCGGGCGCAAGTACCAGTGCCAGTTCACCTATACCTGTGACGGGTACAAGGAAGTGATCAACGAGAAGCGGGCCTTTGAAAACGTCGGCAAGGTGGCCTACGTGATGGTCAAGGGCGCGCCGCGGGCGCTGACGCAAGGGGCGACGCATTACCACACGCGCGCCGTCAACCCGCGCTGGGCGCACCGGTTTCCGCGCACCGCCACGATCGGGGTGCACCATTTCTACCGGATGCCCACGCGCCTGACATCGAACTGAGCGCCGCCGCGCCGGCCCTGCGCCAAAAACCGGTTGACTCGGGCGCGCGGGGCTATAAAAGGCGGGCTTCACGGGATTTTCACGGACGGGCTGCCCGTCCTGTGCAGGAGCGAGACAAATGGCAAAGCCGACCACTATCAAGATCCGCCTGAACTCGACCGCGGGCACCGGCCATTTCTATGTGACCAAGAAGAACGCACGGACGATGACCGAGAAGATGTCGATCCGGAAGTACGACCCGGTCGCACGGAAGCACGTCGAGTACAAGGAAGGCAAGATCAAGTAAGGTCTTGCCCTTTGACGGTATGACGAAAGCCGCGCCCTTGGGCGCGGTTTTTGCGTTTGGGGGCGGTGCCGGGCTGAAGCCCGGCCTACGGGGCGTGCGCTGGGGGCTGCTGTGCCGGGGAGGTGGAGAGTGGGGGGAGGACCCGGATCAGGTTCGGGGGCGGGGGAGGCGGTGCTCACCATGCGGGGCGTTTTTTCTCGTTTCCCGCTCCGGGCCTGACCCGGGGCCGCTGCCGCTGCGGAGGGGCGGGGATGGTTTCCGGGGAGTGGTGGGTTTCACCCACCCTACGGGCAAAAGAAAAGGGCCGGTCCAAGGACCGGCCCCGCTTGATGCGATCTTGGAGGGATCGGGTTATTCGCGGCTGCCGAAGAGGCTGAGCAGCATCATGAACATGTTGATGAAGTCCAGGTACAGCCGCAGCGCGCCCATGATGGCCGACTTGCCGAGCCACTCGCTGTCGCCGTGGTGGGCGTGGGCGAGATACTCGTTCTTGATGTCCTGCGTGTCATAGGCGGTCAGGCCGGCGAAGATCAGCACGCCGATGATCGAGATGGCGAACATGATGGCCGGCGAGCCAAGGAAGATGTTCACGATCGAGGCCACGATCAGGCCGATCAGGCCCATGATCAGGAAGCTGCCCCAGCCGGAGATGTCTTTCTTGGTGGTGTAGCCCCAGAGCGACAGACCGGCGAAGGCGATCGAGGTGATCAGGAAGACCTGTGCGATCGAGTAGGCCGTGAAGACCACGAAGATATAGGCGATCGACACGCCCATCACCGCCGAGAAGGCGTAGAAGAACAGCTGCGCGGCGGCGGCCGAGAGGCGGTTGATCACGGCGCCGAAGGCGAAAACCATGATCAGCGGCGCGAACATGACGATGTAGCGGGTGAACCCGGTAAACAGCGTCTCCATCATCGCGGCGTTGGTGCCGACGGCCCATGCCGCGAGGAAGGTGATGAGCATGCCCACGGACATCGTGCCGTAGACCTTGTTCATATGGGCGCGCAGGCCCTCGTCAACCTTGCCGGCGGTGCGTGTGCCGCTTGCCGTCCGGATCGTATCAAACTCAGCCATTCAAGCCTCCGATAAGTGTCAAGACCAGTCCCGTCCACGGACTTTGACCTAATATCGGTAAGGTGAGCCATCATTTCAAGTTTTTCCGGGCCCGAAAGACCCGGAAAACGCAGCTTATCGAATCCAGTGATGGGGGACGTCCCAGACCGGCCGTTTCGCCTCGTCGCGGGCCTCTTTCCGGGTGAGTCCCATGTCGCGCAGCGCGGCGTCGTCGAGGCGGGCGAGCTTGCGCCGCTGGCGACCGAGCGCCAGAAGGTCGAGGAGCGAGGCCCGGCGGCGGGTATGCGGGCAGGCGCGGGAGCGGGTGACGGAGAGGAAGGCCATGGTGTAATCCTTTTCGGTTCGTGATGCTATCCGGTGTTTCCATATTCGATGTTGATGAATGTGGAGAATGGGGTAGTATTTGTGAAACGAATGTTTGTGACCTTCAGCATCAAGGAGCGTGATGGATGCGGAATCTGGACATGACGACGCTGCGATCTTTCGTGGCCGTGGCCGAGCAGGGCGGCGTGACGCGGGCGGCCTCGGCGCTGAACCTGACGCAGTCGGCGGTGTCGATGCAGTTGAAGCGGCTGGAAGAATTGCTGGGGCAGGAATTGCTCGACCGGAGCAACCGGCGGATCGCGCTGACCGGCTCGGGCGAGCTGTTGCTGACCTATGCGCGGCGGCTGGTGGACCTCAATGACGAGGCCGTCGGGCGGCTGACCGACGAGGTCTACGAGGGCGAGATCGTTCTGGGGGCGCCCTATGACATCGTCTACCCGGTGGTGCCGCAGGTGCTGAAGCGGTTCAATTCCATCTACCCGCGGGTAAAGGTGCATCTGAAATCGTCGAGCACGCTCAAGCTTCTGGATGCCAAGAGACGGGGCGAGGCCGACCTGATCCTGACCACGGAGGAAGAGCCGGGCCCGGGGGGCGAGACGCTGACCGAGATGCCGCTGCGCTGGGTCGGTGCGCCGGGGGGCCTGTCGTGGAAGCGCAAGCCGCTGAAGCTGGCCTTCTGCAATGTCTGCATTTTCCGGGCGGGCGTGCTGCGCCGGGTGGATGCCCAGGGGATCGAGTGGGAAATGGTGATCGATTCCGACGATGACCGCTCGGTCGAGGCGCTGATCAGTGCCGACCTGGCGGTGGGGGCGCTGTTGGAGGACAGTATCCCGCCGCATCTGGAGGCGATCCAGACGGGCGGGGCACTGCCGGACCTGGGCGTTCAGCGGATCAACATGTACGGCGCCGACAGCCGCAAGGACGTGCTGGGCGAGCTGGCCGACATGCTGCGGCAGGGGTTTGCCGCGACGCGGGGACCGGTGGCCGTTACGGCGTGATCACCACCTTGCCGGTGGATTTGCGGGTGCGCAGAAGCTCGAGCCCGTCGAGGGTCTGCTCGAGCGGCAGCGTGTGGCTGACATGGGGTTTGAGCTTGCCGTCGGCATACCAGCCGAAGAGGGTGGCGAGGCTGTCGCTGATGACCTGCGGGCGGAACTTGAGGTAGCCGCCCCAGTAGAGGCCGAGCACCGAGATGTTCTTGACCAGAAGGTGATTGGCCGGGATCTGGGGCACCTCGCCGCTGGCAAAGCCGATGGCGAGGATGCGCGCCTCGGGGTTGCAGGCGCGGAAGGCGGATTTGAACTGATCGCCGCCGACGGGGTCATAGACCACGTCGAGCCCGCCGAGCGCCTTGCAGCGTTCGCGGATATCCTCGGTTTTCGCGTCGATCAGGTGGTCGGCGCCGGCCTTTTCGGCGACCGCCAGCTTGTCGGCGCCCCGGGCGCAGGCGATGACGGTGGCGCCCATCTGCTTGCCGATCTCGACCGCGGTGAGGCCGACGCCGCCCGCGGCGCCCAGCACCAGAAGGGTTTCGCCCGGCTGCAGCCGCGCCTTGTGGTCGAGCGCCACGTGGCTGGTGCCATAGGCGACCTGAAAGGCGGCGGCGTCGGTGAAGGGCATGGCGTCGGGCAGGGTGACGCAGCGGTCGGCCGGGAAGCAGCCGTAGTCTGCCAGCCCGCCCTGACCGCCGAAAACGGCGACGCGGCGGCCGAGAAGGGCCTTGTCGACGCCCGGCCCGCAGGCCTCGATGGTGCCGGCCACTTCCATGCCGAGGGTGAAGGGCGGTTCGGGCGTGTCCTGGTATTCGCCCTTGATCATCAGCAGGTCGGCGAAATTGAGACCGCAGGCGCCGATTTCGAGGCGGACTTCGCCCTCTTTCGGTTCGGGTGTGTCGACCGTGCGGATGGCGGCGGGCTGGGCGTCGGGCAGGACCTGGAAGGCGCGCAAGGGCTCTCTCCGTTCTTTGGGTGTTGGGGCAAGCTCTTGACGTGACTTGGCGAATCCCCTGCCGCGAGTCAATCGTGACGGGGCGGAGCGGCGGACCGGCCGGCGCTCGGGACGCGCAAAGATTGTGTTTGAATCCAACTAGTCACGTATTTAGGTAGCGGTTGTGCTTGTAAATTCTGATGCACGCGGTACCATATATTGGCCCTGCAGGGATGCGCAGCGGCTGAAGATTGTACCAATTTCCTTCGAGGCTCGTGTTTTGGGGCGGGCCGAGAGGTTTTGTGAGCATTGTCAGGAGAGGATAAGATATGCCGCACCCCGTAGATGTACATGTCGGAAAGCGTATCCGGCACCGCCGCTGGCTTGTGGGGATGACCCAGCAGCAACTCGCGCAGAGCGTGGGAATCAAGTTCCAACAGATTCAGAAGTACGAAACCGGCGCGAACCGCGTCAGCGCCTCGCGGTTGTGGGACATCGCCGAGTCGCTGGACGTGGACGTCAGTTTCTTCTTCGAAGGCCTGGCCTCGGAAGAGGAAGCCCAGCAGGAGCACACCGGGTCGGTTCCGGCCGATATCCTTGGCGACAAGGAAGCGCTGGAACTGGTACGGTCGTATTACGCGATCCCCGAGAACCAGCGCCGTCGTCTCTTCGACCTGGCCCGGGTTCTGAGCGACGTCGCTTGAACGTGGCTGCCCGGCCGGGCTAAGCAGGCCGCGGATGCGGCAACGGGACCGGCGGGCAGATGAACTCAGACGACATAGTGCAAACGGCACACGCGCTGGCAGACGCCGCGCGTGAGGCCATTTTGCCGTTTTTCCGGGCCGAGGGCCTGCTGAGCGACAACAAGGCCGGGACAGGGTTCGACCCCGTGACCGAGGCCGACCGCGCCGCCGAACGGGCGATGCGCGATATCCTGGCCGAGCGGCGGCCGGAGGATTCCGTTCTTGGCGAGGAATATGGCGAGAGCCGGGGGACGAGCGGCCTGACATGGGTGCTCGACCCGATCGACGGGACGCGGGCCTTTTTGTCGGGCACGCCCACATGGGGTGTGCTGATTGCCGTGTCGGATCAGACCGGGCCGGTCTATGGCCTGATCGACCAGCCCTATACGGGCGAGCGGTTCGAGGGCGGCTTCGGCCGGGCCGGGATGCAGGGGCCGCACGGCGCGCGTGCCTTGGGGACGTTGCCAGGGCGAGCGCTGTCGGAGGCCATTTTGTTCACGACATTTCCGGAAGTCGGCAGCGCGGCCGAGCGGGCCGGGTTCGAGGCGGTGGCGCGAGAGGTGAAGCTGACGCGCTTCGGGATGGATTGCTATGCCTATGCGCTGTTGGCGGCGGGGCAGATCGACATGGTGATCGAGGCCGGGTTGCAGCCCTATGACGTGCAGGCCCCGATCGCGGTGATCGAGGCCGCGGGCGGGATCGTGACCGACTGGCAGGGCCAGCCGGCGCATGGCGGCGGGCGGGTGCTGGCGGCGGCGGCACCGGAGCAGCACGCGGCGGCGCTGGAGATCTTGTCGAAGGTCGAGGGGTAAGGGCGTTTTCCGCGCGGAAAACGGGATAGAAAATGCGTATTTTCTATCCCGGAATTTGTGCAAATTCCGGGTGCCTGCCGTGATTTCGGTTCTTTTCGAGGGACGTTCGCGGTAAGACAGGCGCGGTCGCGGGTCTTTGCCCCTTTCCCCCGTGACCCTTTTCCATGCGATCTGAGGGGGTCGGATGAGAGGAAGGGGTGTTTCCATGAGCGAAATCCTGATCCGTGGCGCGGGCCACGTGATGACCATGAACGACGCGCGGGACGAACTGCGCGGCGCCGATATCCTTTTGCGGGACGGGGTGATTGCCGCGATCGGTGCTGGGCTTGAGACAAGCGGCGAGGTGGTCGAGGCCGGGGGCTGCGTGGTGACGCCCGGGCTGGTGAACACGCATCATCATTTGTACCAGACCCTCACGCGGGCGGTGCCCGGCGGTCAGGATGCGCTGTTGTTCGGGTGGCTGAAGACGCTTTACCCGATCTGGGCCAAATTTGGCCCGGAGGAGATGTTCGTCTCGGCACAGGTGGGTTTGGCGGAGCTGGCGCTGTCGGGGTGTTCACTGAGCTCGGATCACTTGTACCTGTTCCCGAACGGGGCAAGGCTGGAGGATACCATCCATGCGGCGGCCGAGGTGGGTTTGCGGTTTCACCCGACGCGCGGGGCGATGAGCATCGGCGAGAGCGATGGGGGGCTGCCGCCGGACTCGTTGGTGGAGGAGGAGGGCGCGATCCTGGAGGATTGCATCCGGGTGATCGACGGGTTTCACGATGCTTCGGAGGGGGCGATGTGCCGGGTCGGGGTGGCGCCCTGTTCACCGTTTTCGGTGAGCCGGGAGTTGATGCGGGATGCCGCGCTGCTGGCGCGGGACAAGGGAGTGATGCTGCACACCCACTTGGCGGAGAATGACGAGGATATCGCTTATTCCGAGGCGCAGTTCGGGTGCCGGCCGGGGCAATATGCGGAGGATCTGGGCTGGATCGGCGCGGACGTGTGGCACGCGCATTGCGTGAAGCTGGACGGCGCGGAGATCGACCTGTTCGCGCGGTCGAGGACAGGGGTGGCGCATTGCCCTTGTTCGAATTGCCGGCTGGGCTCGGGGATCGCGCCGGTCAGGGCGATGCGGGACGCGGGCGTGCCCGTGGGGCTGGGCGTGGACGGGTCGGCCAGTAACGACGCCGGGAATATTGCGCTGGAGGCCCGGCAGGCCATGCTTTTGCAGCGGGTGGCACGGGGCGCGGATGCGATGAGTGCGCGGGAGGCCCTGGAGATTGCCACGCGGGGCGGGGCGGATGTGCTGGGGCGGCCGGATTGCGGGCGGATCGCCGTGGGCAAGCGGGCGGATATAGCCGTGTGGGATATCTCGGGCGTCGAGAGCGCGGGGAGTTGGGACCCGGCGGCGTTGTTGCTGGCGGGGCCGGTGAAGGTGCGGGATTTGTTCGTGGAGGGGCGCTCGGTGGTGCGGGAGGGCCGGATAGTGACGGTGGATCTGCCGATGGTGGTGGAGCGGCAGAACGCGCTGGCGCAAAGGTTGATGGGGTAGGGTATGCCGTAGGGTGGGTGCGAACCCACCTTTGAGACATTGCGGCGCGCGGTGGGTTTCACCCGCCCGACGGCGCTACCCGAAGAGCCTCGGCTTCAGCTTCAGGATGGTCTCGCAGGTCTCGCGGCTGATCTTTTCCGCCAGCGTCAGGGCCTCCTCATGGGCGCCGCGGCCCGTCGCGACGGCGGCGTCGATGGCCTGGGTCTGGACGAGGCTCGCCACGAGGTCGGGATGTTCGCGGGCGAAACCCTCGCCGAACTGGGCGTCGATGGCGGCGACGGCCTCCGAGAGGTAGGCGGCGGCGCGGCTTTCGGGCTCTTCGGTGTCTTTCATGGCGCTCTCCCTGCTGCTTGGCAGGGAGATAGCGCGGGGCGAGGCCGGGGAAAGGCGGGGCCGGTCAGCCGAGGGCGCGGCGGCCGCCTGTCCAGACGGCTTTGATCGCCCGGTCGTCGCCCATCATGATGGTGGGAAAGATCGCTTCCCATATGTCCTCGGCCGAGGCGGCGCGTTGGGCGATGGCGGGGGTCGAGGCGAGGTCGAGGGCGATGAGGTCGGCCTCCATCCCCGGGGCGATGTTGCCGATCTTGTCGTCCATGTGCATCGCGCCCGCAGAGCCCGCGGTGGCCAGCCAGTAGAGCTGGGCGGGGTGCAGGGCGGTGCCGGTAAGCTGGCCGATCTCGTAAGCGGCCGCCATGGTGCGCAGCATCGAGAAGGAGGAGCCGCCGCCGGTGTCGGTGGCGAGCCCTACGCGCTGGCCTTCCGCCTTGGCGAGCGCCATGTTGAAGAGCCCCGAGCCGATGAAGGTGTTGGAGGTGGGGCAGTGGACGAGCGCGGCGCCGACCTCTCGCAGCCGGTCGCGCTCTCGGGGTTCGAGGTAGATGGCGTGGCCGTAGAGGCCGCGGGCGCCCAGAAGGCCGTGCGCCTCGTAGGTGTCGAGGTAGTCGCGGGCCTCGGGGAAGAGGGATTTGACCCAGTCGACCTCGTCGGGCTGTTCGCTGAGATGGGTCTGCATCAGGCAATCGGGATGCTCGGCCCAGAGCGCCCCCATGGCGGAGAGCTGATCGGGGGTCGAGGTGGGCGAAAAGCGGGGCGTGACGATGTAGGAGAGGCGGTCGACGCCGTGCCATGTCTCCAGCAGCGCCTGGCTGTCGTCATAGGCGGATTGCGTGGTGTCGCAGAGCGCGTCGGGGGCGTTGCGGTTCATGCAGGTCTTGCCGGCGGCCGCACGCAGGCCCCGGGATTGCGCCGCCGTGAAGAAGGCCTCGACGCTTTCGGGGTGGATGGTGCAGTAGCTGGCCACCGTGGTGGTGCCGTTCGAGAGGGTCAGGTCGAGGTAACGGCCGGCGATCTCGGACGCATAGGCGGGATCGGCAAAGCGCATCTCCTCGGGGAAGGTATAGGCATTGAGCCAGTCGATGAGCCGCTTGCCCCAGCTGGCGATCATCGCGGTCTGGGGATAGTGGGCGTGGGCGTCGACGAAACCGGCGGTGATGACGGCTTCGCCCATATCCTCGACCTGCGCCTCGGGGGAGGCGCTGCGCAGCTCGGCGGCGGCGCCGGTGCGGACAACATGCCCGTCGCGGATCAGCACCGCCTCGTCGAGACGCGCGGTATCGGCCGGGTCGCCCTCGAACGGGCAGCGGGTGAAGCCCAGCACCCGCCCTTTCAGAATGGTTTCGCTGCTCATTTGCCTACATGTGCCTGTTCGCGTATCGGCGGCACCATAGGGGCGGGGCCGGGATGGGTAAATGCACCTATTGTCATTGTTTTCCCGAAGCTGCTTCTTTAAAGCGTAAGAAAATAACGGGTGGCGCGGATTTCCGCGATCTGCGGTGCAACCGGCAGACGGGGCGCGCGTTTCACGTTACGGTAGGATTTCACATCGAGCGCGGAAAAGGGGTGGCACATGGCAGAAGACGACGCTGTGATGGAAGCCGAGCCCGAGCAGGAGGACGACGCCTACCTGCTCAATGACCGGGCGGTGGCGCGGATCATGTACGCGGTCGATACCGAGGACCGCGAGCGTCTTCTGGCGGAGCTGGAGCCGCTGCACGCGGCCGACATCGCCGACCTTCTGGAACAGATCAACGCCTTCGACCGGCGCCGGCTGATCGAGCTGTACGGGCGGGATTTCGACGGCGATATCCTGTCGGAGCTGGACGAGTCGATCCGGGAGGAGGTGCTTTACACGCTGCACCCCGAGGTACTGGCCGAGGCGGTGCGCGACCTCGAGTCGGATGACGTGGTCGACCTTGTCGAGGATCTGGAGGAAGATCAACAGACCGCCATTCTCGACGTGCTGGAAGACAGCGACCGGGTGGCGGTGCAGCATTCGCTTACCTATCCGGAGTATTCCGCCGGCCGCCTGATGCAGCGCGAAGTGGTGATGGCGCCCGAGCACTGGAACGTGGGCGAGGCGATCGACTACCTGCGCAACCAGGACGACCTGCCGGACCAGTTCTACCACATCATCCTTGTCGATCCGCGGCTGAAGCCGGTGGGGAACGTCACGCTGGGCAAGCTGATGGCGTCGCGGCGCGAGGTGCTGCTGACCTCGCTGGTGGAGGAGACGTTCCATGTCATCCCCGTCACCCAGGACGAGGAGGACGTGGCCTATGCGTTCAACCAGTATCACCTGATTTCCGCCCCCGTGGTGGACGAGAACGAGCGGCTGGTGGGCGTGATCACCATCGACGACGCGATGATCGTGCTCGATGAAGAGCACGAGGAGGACATCATGCGCCTTGCGGGTGTGGGCGAGGGCAGTATCGCCGACCGGGTGATCGACACCACCAAGCAGCGCTTTCCGTGGCTGGCGGTGAACCTTGTCACCGCGATCCTCGCCTCGCTGGTCATCGCCCAGTTCGAGGAGGCCATCGCCACGGTGGTGGCGCTGGCGGTGCTGATGCCGATCGTGGCGTCGATGGGGGGCAATGCGGGCACGCAGTCGCTTACCGTCGCGGTGCGGGCGATTGCCACGAAGGACCTGACCGGCCGCAACGTCTGGCGGGTGATCCGGCGCGAGGTGCTGGTGGGGCTCATCAACGGGCTGATTTTCGCGGTGGTGATGGGCGTGATCGGCGTGCTGTGGTTCGGCGGGCCCGAGCTGGGTTACGTGATTGCTGCCGCAATGGTGATCAATCTTGTCGTGGCCGGGCTTGCCGGCACGGTCATCCCCGTGATCCTTGAGCGTATCGGCGTCGACCCGGCGCTCGCCTCCGGTGCCTTCGTGACGACGGTGACGGACGTTGTCGGGTTCTTCGCCTTCCTCGGACTGGCGGTGGTGGTGCTTCTATGAACGATCTGACAGCGGTGAAGGCGGAGGCGCGAAAGGCGGCCTTCGCCCGGCGCAAGGCGGCGCATGAGGCGGCGCCGCCGGGCGAGGCGGGGCATCTGGCGGAAGTGCTGGCGGGTTATCGCGGCGTGCCGCTCTCGGCCTACATGGCCATCCGCACCGAGATCGACCCGCTGCCGGTGATGGCGGAGGCCGCGGCCCACGGGCCGGTGGGCGTTCCGGTCATCCAACGAAAAGGCCTGCCGCTGAAGTTCTCCCGGTGGGAGCCGGGCTGCGCGCTCAGGGAAGGGCCGTTCGGGGCGATGATTCCCGAGACGGATGATTTCTTCGAGCCGGAGATCCTGATCGTGCCGCTGGTGGCCTTCGACCGTCAGGGCGGGCGGCTGGGCTATGGTGGCGGGTTCTACGACCGCACGCTGGAGCTCTTGCGCAGCAAGCGCGCGACGCTGGCCATCGGCTTCGCCTACGCCGCGCAGGAAGTCGAGGAGCTGCCGCTCGAGCCCACCGATCAGCCGCTCGACATGGTGGTGACGGAACGCGAGGTGATCAGCCTCTGACAGGACGCCCCCGGGCTTCTTCTGGCCGGAAATATCCCGGGGGAGACGTTGAAATCCCGAAGGATTTCAACGTTGGGGGCAGAGCCCCCGAAATCGCTTCAGCAGGTGGAGACGTCGAGGATGAGCGAACACGATTACACCGCCCGGGTGGTCTGGACGGGCAACCGGGGGCAGGGCACGGCAGGCTATCGCGCCTATGACCGGACATGGAATGTCGAGACGCCGGGCAAGCCGGTGATCCGGTGCTCGAACGATCCGATGCTGGGGGGCGATCCGACGCTGCATAATCCCGAGGACATGCTGATCGCGGCGCTCTCGGCTTGTCACATGTTGTGGTACCTGCATTTCGCCTCGGATGCGGGGATCGTCGTTGAGGGGTATTCCGACGATCCGCTGGCCGTGGGCGAGACCGAGAAAACCGGGGCGAGCCGGTTTCTGCGGGCGACGCTGCGGCCCGAGATCGTGGTGCCGGCGGGCACGGATCTGGACAGGGCGGATGCGCTTCACCACGAGATCGGCAAGGTGTGCTTCATCGCCCGGTCGGTGAATTTCCCGGTGAGCTACGAGGCGCGCTACGTCACGGGCTGACACGCCGCTCACCAGCCCTTGCGGGCTCGTTCGCGACACGCGCCTGCCAGGGCGCGGGGAGCGGGCGGGTCAGAGCGGCCAGAAAAACGGGATGAGCGCCGAGGCCAGAAGCCCGATCGACAGGTTGAGCGGGATGCCCACCTTGATGAAATCGGTGAACTTGTAGCCGCCCGGCCCGTAGACCATCATGTGCGTCTGGTAGCTGATCGGCGTCGCGAAGGTGGCCGAGGCCGCGATCATCACCGCCACCACCAGAGGCCGCGGATCGACACCCAGCGACAGGGCCAGCCCGATCGCCACCGGCGTCAGCACCACCGCGACCGCGTGGTTGATCAGTTCCGCCAGGAACGAAGTCAGCAGGTAGACTGCCCAGACGATGAAGAAGGGGGGCAGCCCCGCGATGTAGGGGGCGAAATTCTCGACGATGAGGTCGATGGCGCCGGAGGTTTCCAGCGCCGTGGCCACTGCGAGCATGGCGAAGATCAGCGCCAGAAGCCGGCCATCGACGAAGGAAAACGCCTCGTCCGCGTCGATGCAGCGGGTCAGGAACACCACCGCCATCGCCAGCACCGCCAGCAGCAGGATCGGCGCCACGCCGAAGGCCGCGAGCGCCACGATGCCCGCCAGCGCGCCGATGGCGATGGGGGCATGGCTGCGGCGGTAGGCGCGTTCGGTGGGTTTCGAGACGTCGACGAGGTTCATCTCGGTCGAGAGGCGCTGAATGTCTTCGGGGGCGCCTTCCAGAAGCAGGGTATCGCCCACCTGAACGACTATATCGTCAAGCTGGCGGCCGATATTCTTGTCCTTGCGGTGCACCGCCAGCGGGTAGACCCCGAAGCGGCGGCGCAGGCGCAGCGCGCCGAGGCGCCGGCCGACCATCTTGCAGTCGGGGGTGATGAGGGCCTCGACGGTCGCGGTTTCCACCGCCGAGACCTGGTCGACGCGCTTGAGGCTCTTGTTGCGCTGGAGGCTGAGAAGCTCGGTCACCTGGGTGCGCAGGACGACGCGATCGCCCACTTCCAGCGCGACCCCGTCGAGGTTGCGGCGCAGCGACTGGTCGCCGCGGATCACGTCGACGAGGCGTACGCCCTCGCGCTTGAAGAGCTGCACGCCGTTCACTTCGCGCCCGATGAGGTTCGATTCCGGCGGGATGATCGCCTCGGTGAAGAACTTGCGGGCCTTCCGCTCGGTCAGCATGGTCGACATGCTGGCCCGGTCGGGCAGCAGGCGTGGCGCCACGAAGCGCAGGTAGAGCGCGCCCCACACGGCGAGGATGGCCGCCAGCGGCGTGACCTCGAAGATGGTGAAGGCCTCGAGCCCGCGGGCGCGGGCCACGCCGTCGACCAGCAGGTTGGTCGAGGTGCCGATCAGCGTCAGACACCCGCCGAGGATGGCGGCATAGCTGAGCGGGATGAGGAACTTGCTGGCCGAGACGTCGAGCTTGCGCGCGAGCTGGACGAAGACGGGGATCATCACCACCACCACGGGCGTGTTGTTGACGAAGGCCGAGGCGGCCATGACGAAGGCCATCAGTGCGCCGATGGCGAGCGCCGGGCGCGAGTCGGCCTGGGCCTCGGCCAGCTGGGTGAACCATTCCAGCGCCCCGGTGCGCACCAGCGCCCCCATGACGATGAACATCGCGACGATCGTCCAGGGCGCGGGGTTCGACAGCACGTGCAGCGCCTCTTCGTAAGGCAGCAGCCCCAGCGCCAGCAGCACCGCCGCGCCGGAAATGGCGACGACCTCGGTCGGATAAACCTCGCGGATGAACAGCGCAAACATGACGGCGACCACGCCAAGGGTGACCAGGGCCTGCCCGGTCTGCGTAAATTCAACAAGTTCCATCAGGTCTGACTGTCCCGTTCCTGTTGGGGACCATTTTTCCCGATGGGGGCAATCGGGGCAAGTGCGATCCGGGGTCGCGGCTGTACGAGGAAGACGCCGACCAGCATCAGCGCCAGTGCCGTCCAGATATAAGGCGAATAGCTCTCTCCGAGCAGGGCCATCGACCAGGCCACGCCGAAGCCGGTGACGAGGTAGGAGACCTGGGCTGCAAAGACCGGGCCGGCCTGCGCCACCAGCCAGAAGTAGCTGGTGTAGACGATGCCGTGCACGATGGCGCTGGCCATCACCGCCGCGTCGGGTGCGCCCCACGGCCCGCGCGGGTCGATCCACTGGCCGGTGGCCAGCGCGAGCATCAGGGCGATGGGGATGCCGGTGATCGAGGCGCCGGCCAGCATCTGCACCGGGTCGAGCCCGTTGGCGCCGAAACGGGCCACCACGTTGCCTTCGAGCCCGTAGAAGAAGGGCGCGACGAGGGCGAGGGGGATGAAGGCGGCCATCGCCGGGTCCGGCAGGCTGGCGTCGGGGCCGACGATCAGCAGCACGCAGCCCAGCCCGAAGAGCAGCCCGAGCGCCCGGGTCCAGCCGAAGCTGTCATTGCCGAGCGCGATGGCCACCGGGAAGGCGAAGAGCGGCACGGTCGAGAGCAGGATGGCCAGCACGCCGCCGGGCAGTTCGACGGCCGCCGCGTAGGAGGCGGAGTTCGGCAAGATGGTCCCGATCACCGCGATCAGCAGGTAGACCCGGAAATCGGCCCATGTCACCGGCACGCGCCGCCCCCGCAGGCGGGTGACGACGGTCAGCATGGTGCCGGTGATGACCAGCTGCCAGAAGATCAGGCCGAAATGGCGATACCCCTCGCTGACCGCGATTTTCGACAGGGGCGTGGTCAGCCCCCAGCCCGCGCCGATGACGACGAGCGCCCCGATGAGCGACAGCCGTCGCGAAAGGGCGTCTGACGTCATCACGAGCCGGTCTCGTCGCAGGCGTGCAGGCGGGGCGGTTCCTTGGGGATGCCCAGCCGGAACGAGGGCCGGGGCCGCACGAGGAAGATGCCGCCCAGCATCAGCGCCAGGGCCACCCAGATGAACACCGAGTAACGCTCGCCCAGCAGCAGCATCGACCAGACCACGCCGAAGGCGGTGACGATATAGGCCGCCTGCGAGGTGAAGACCGAGCCCGCCCGGCCGACCAGCCAGACATAGGAGGCGTAGACCAGCCCGTGGATGACCGCGGCCAGCGCCAGGGCACCCTCGGGGATGCCGAAGCCCTGAAGCGGGTTGATCCATTGCCCAGACAGGATGGCGATGGGCAGGGTGATGATCGCCCCCGCGGCCGAGGCGCCGACGATGGTGCGGAACGGGTCGAGCCCGAAGGTGCCCCAGCGCGCCACGATGTTGCCTTCCATGGCATAGAGCAGGGGCGCCAGCAGCATGATGAAGACGTAGATCGTCATCGCGGGATCGGGCAGGCTCGTCTTCGGCCCGATCATCAGGATCACGCCGATCATGCCGAACAGCAGGCCCGTCAGGCGCACCCACGAAAACCGGTCATTGCCAAGCGCCAGCGCGATCGGCAGGGAAAAGAGCGGCGCCGTCGACATCAGGATCGACAGGATCCCCGCCGGCAGTTTCGAGGCGCAGAGGTAGAAGAACACATCCGGCAGCACCGCGCCGGTCAGCGCCACTATCAGGAACAGTCGATAGTGTTCGCGCCGAAGTGGCACGGGCTTGCCCGACACCCGCGCGACCGGGGCGAGGATCACCACGACGATCACCAGCTGCCAGAAGATCAGCCCATAGGGCTGGTGGCCCGAGCTGGTGGCGACCTTGGCCAGCGGCATGGTCAGGCCCCAGCCCGCCCCCATGAAGAACAGCACCAGGATGTAGATCGGGTTTCCTGTCACGGGGCGGCCTGCTGCAGCCGCCCGCCTTCGCGGATCATGGTCACCGATTGCGCTTTGCCGGTCCGGTCGTCGGTTTCGATGAAGAGCCCGCAGAGCGTGGCCTCGCCCATGGCGGGGGTGAAGCGGGTCTTGCCCATGCCGGTGATGAAGCGGCGCATCGGCTCGGTCTTGTCCATGCCGATGATGCTGAGATAGTCGCCGCACATGCCGGCATCGGCCTGGAAGGCGGTGCCGCCGGGCAGGATCTGGGCGTCGGCCGTGGGAATGTGGGTGTGGCTGCCCACGACCACGCTGGCGCGGCCGTCGCAGAAATGGCCCATGGCCATCTTCTCGGAGGTGGCCTCGCAATGCATGTCGACGAGCGCGGCCTGCACGCCGCCGCCGAGGACATGCGCCTTGAGCGCCGGCTCGATGGCGCTGAACGGGTCGTCGAAGGCGCGTTTCATGAAGACCTGCCCCAGCACCTGGGCCACGAGAACCTTGCGCCCGCGCCCGTCGGTAAAGACGCGGTGACCGCGGCCCGGGGCCTCCTTGGCGAAGTTGATCGGGCGCACGATGCGCGGCTCTTTCTCGATGAATTGCAGCATGTCCTTCTGGTCGAAGGCATGGTCGCCCAGCGTCAGGCAATCGGCGCCCGCCTCGAGCAGCAGCTTGGCGTGCTCGCCCGACAGGCCCATGCCGCCGGTGGCGTTCTCGCCATTCACTACGGTGAAATCGACCCGCCAGTCGGCCTTGAGGCGCGGCAGGTTCTCGGTCACGGCCCGCCGCCCGGCGCGGCCCATTACATCGCCCAGATACAGGAGTCTCATTATTCGGTGTTAGGGCGGCGGAAGGGCGAGGGCAAGAGGCGATGATGTGCGCCCCTGCGCAGCCTGCCCGCGTGGCGCGTCTCGGGTGCCTCCGACGAAGGGATCGGCGCCGGGAAGATGTCGGGCCTCCTGTGCTTCTTCTGGCCGGAAATATCCCGGGGGCCGCCATCGTGCGCCATTGGTTCAAGCCCAATGGCGGCGGGGCTGGCCCCCACTCCTGACGGTGCGGATCAGAGCGGCCAGAAGAGCAGGATCGCCGGGATCGAGACGGCAACGACCAGCACCTCGAGGGGCAGCCCCATGCGCCAATAGTCGGAGAACTTGTAGCCGCCAGGCCCGAGGATGAGCGTATTGTTCTTGTGCCCGATGGGCGTGAGGAAGGCCGAGGAGGCGGCGACCGCCACGGCCATCAGGAACGGGTCGGGCGAGACGCCAAGCCCCTCGGCCATCTGGATGCCCACCGGCGCGGCCACGATGGTGGTGGCGGTGTTGTTGAGCACGTCGGACAGGCTCATCGTGACGATCATCAGCACGGTGAGGATGACCCAGGCGGGCATGCCTTCGGTCAGCGCCACGAGGCCGCCGGCGATCAGCTCGGGGCCGCCCACGTCTTCCAGCGCCGCGCCGAGGGGGATCATCGAGCCCAGCAGCACCACGACAGGCCATTCAATATGGGTGTAGAGCTCGTTCAAAGGCACGATGCGGGTGAGCACGTAGGCCATCACCACCAGCCCCAGCGCGATGGGCAGGTAGAGCAGCCCCACCGAGGCCGCCCCGACCGCCGCGCCGAAAAGGCCGATGGCGAGCCAAGTCTTGTTGTCCTGTGTCACCGAAAGCCCGCGATCGGCCAGCGGCAGGGCGCCCAGCCATTCGGTCACGTCGTTACCGGTGGCCTTGGGCACCAGCAGCAGCAGGATGTCGCCCGCCTGGATGGTGGTGTTGCGGACCTGGCTGGTGATCTTGCGGCCCTGTCGCGAGATGCCCATCAGCACCGAGTGTTGGCGCCAGTGGAGCCCCACGTTCTGGGCGGTTCGGCCGACGAGGCGGGAGGATTGGGGCACCACGACCTCGACGATGTCGAGCCCGTCGCCCTCGGCCCGGAGTCGGTCTTCGCGCTGCTTGTCGGAGAAGGCGAGCGAGAGGGAGGAGCGGAATTCGTCAAGCGCGTCCGGCTTGGCCTCGAGCACCAGCGCGTCGCCTTCCTTGAGCAGGGTGTTGATGGCCGTGCCGTAGCGGCGCTTGCCGTCGCGGATCACGCCGAGCAGGGCGACGTCCGTCTTGTTGGCGGTTTCTTCCAGTTCGATCAGGCGCTTTCCGATCAGGTCCGAGCCTTCGGGGATGGTGAGCTCGGCGATGTAATCGGCGATCTCGGAGGCTTCGAGCACGGTATCCTCGCGCTGCGGGATGAGCCGCCAGCCGACGAGCGCGACGAACAGGAGGCCCGCAGCGGCCGTGACCGCGCCCACGGGGGCGAAGTCGAACATGGCGAAGGGTTCGCCGAGGGATTCTTCGCGGATCGAGGCGATGATGATGTTGGGGGGCGTGCCGATCAGCGTGGCCATGCCGCCCAGGATGGTGGCGAAGGAGAGCGGCATCAGGCTGAGCCCCGCCGCGCGCTTGGCCTTGCGGGCGGTCTGGATGTCGACGGGCATCAGGAGGGCCAGGGCTGCGACGTTGTTCATGAAGGCCGAGAGCACGCCGCCGATGCCGCCCATGAGCGCGATGTGGGAGCCGAGGTTGCGGGAGCTGTCGACCATGGTGCGGGTGATGAGGTGCACCGCGCCCGAGCGGACGAGCCCGGCCGAGACCACCAGCACCAGCGCCACGATGATCGTGGCGGGGTGGCCGAAGCCCGAGAAGGCCTCTTCGGTGGGGACGACGCCCAGGACCACGCCGATCAGCAGGGCCGAAAACGCCACGATATCATAACGGTAGCGCCCCCAGAGCAGCAGGGCGAAGACCCCGCCGAAGAGCGAGAAAAGGATGATCTGGTCGGTTGTCACGGGGCGCCTCCAAGAATAGATGCAGCCAATCGTATTCATGGCATGAACGCAACCGGCTTGCGGGGCAGGCGGGGGGTGATTTATAGACGTGCCGAGCAACTGACATCTGACGGAGAGCATAAATGGCCGGCCATTCCAAATGGGCAAACATCCAGCATCGCAAGGGGCGGCAGGACGCCGTGCGGGCCAAGCTTTTCTCGAAGCTTTCCAAGGAGATCACCGTGGCCGCCAAGATGGGCGACCCGGATCCCGAGAAGAACCCGCGGCTGAGGCTGGTGGTGAAGCAGGCGAAATCGCAGTCGATGCCGAATGACAATATCGACCGGGCGATCAAGAAGGCGATCGGCGGTGAGGGCGAGGATTACGAGGAAGTGCGCTATGAGGGCTATGGCCCCAACGGCGTGGCGGTGATCGTCGAGGCGATGACGGACAACCGGAACCGGACTGCCAGCAACGTGCGCTCGACCTTCACCAAGAATGGCGGCAACCTTGGGGAGACCGGGTCGGTCGGGTTCATGTTCGAGCGCAAGGGCGAGGTGGTCTATCCGGCGGATGTGGGCGATGCCGATACGGTGATGATGGCCGCGATCGAGGCCGGGGCAGAGGATGTGGAGAGTAGTGAGGATGGCCACACGATCTGGTGTGCCGACACCGATCTGAACGACGTGTCCAACGCGCTGGAGGCCGAGCTGGGCGAGAGTGAATCGACCAAGCTGGTCTGGAAGCCGACCACCACGACCGAGATGGATTTCGAGGGGATGGAGAAGCTGATGAAGCTGATCGACGCGCTGGAGGACGATGACGACGTGCAGCGCGTGACCACGAATTTCGAGGCGTCCGACGAGGTGATGGCGCAGCTTGCGGCGGAGTAAATTCCGGGCAATCGACGTGGTTCTGGACGGCGCCCCGCGGGGCGCCGTTTTTGTTGGCTATGGGCCGATTTTCAACGTCGGTATAACGTCGGTATTTTGTCGGTATTGCGTCGGTGCGAATGGACGCCGGAGGTTTTCGTCCGAGTGGTAATGCGCCGGGGCGTCGTGGTGGGGCGATATCTTGAAAAGATATCGGATCGAATTCTTTTCAAGAATTCGAGGTGGTTGGCGGTGGGCTGGCACCCCCCCCTTATGGCGACAGGTGGGAAGTTCGTCGGCGGCACCCGCCCAGGGGTGTTTCCGCAAGGGCCGGTGACCGGGCGGGGTGGCCCCCACCCGAACCCCGTTACCGTTTGAACCCGCATTCGCCATAGCCGCCGGTGCAGGCGGCGTAGGTGTAGTCGCCGGTGGCGCTGCAGGCCCAGAAGCCGCGGTTGGTGTCGCCGCGTCTCAGGTTGTTGTCGGTGCCGCAGGACCAGCCGCCATCCTTCTCTTCGATGCACATCTTGATGAAGGTCGCGGAGGGGCAGTTGTTGGTGACGATGATGTGCAGCGAGTCGTTCCGGTTGCACTTGTCGCCCCATACCCGGTCGAGCGAGATGCAGAGGCTCATGTCGTCGGCACGGCTTTCGGTCGGGATCGAGAGGAAGGCGAGGAGGGCGATGGATTTGGCGATATCGAAGCCGGTGGAGACGGTTCTGGATACGAGGGACATGGGGAATCTCCTTGTTTGAATGGGGGTGCGCCGGTCGGGGTGAGCCCGGAGGGGCGCGAGTTGAAATGTGTTGCTTTGAAAATGGTGGGTTTGAAATGGTCGTGAGGGGGAGTGTGGTGGGTTCGGGGTTGGGTGTCAACCGGGGGAAGTCGGGAGGTCGGGAGGTGGGTTTCACCCACCCTACGGGTTGGGACGCGGGTTGGGGTATGGCACACGCCCGGAACAGAGCCGCGCCTTGGCGCGGCGCCGGGCGAGCGGTCGTTCATTGAGGCGCCATTGGTTCAAGCCCAATGGACGACGCCGTCCCGGCGGGGAGGCGCTTTTGCGGGTGTAGTGTGAGTTTTCTTAGTCAGCATGTACCTGGCGCCATAAATTGCCAGTCACCAGCGTTGCAGCGCCTACCCACGGGCCGGCGCTCGCCCGGCGGGATGGGCTGAGAGGGGGGTGAGGCCCCGGCTCGGGGGCCGGGGCGGGTTAGTCCAGAGTTGCCAGATGGGTCCGGGCCGCGCGCCTGACCGCCCTCGTCAGGGCGGCCAGCGCGGGGGCCATCAGGCGCGGGGTCTGCCAGTAGAGGGGCGTTTCGATGCGGGTGGCGTCGACCAGCGCCGCGAGGCGGCCCGTGGCGAGGTCGTCCGCGACGAGAGCCAGCGGGTTCACGCCCCAGCCGATGCCGAGGCGGCAGGCCTGCACGAAGCCTTCCGACGAGGGCAGGCCGTGGGTTGGCGGGGAGAGGCGGGTGCCGGTCACCTTTTCGATCCAGAGATGTTGCAGGCGGTCCTTGGGGTTGAAGCGGAGCATGGGGGCGTGGGCCAGCGCCTCGGCCGTGACGCCCGAGGGGAAGTGGCGGGCGAGGAAGGCGGGGCTGGCGGTGGCGACGTAAGGCAGCGCGCCCAAGGGGATGGCGTCGCAGCCCGGCGCCGGGTCGGGCTGGGCGGTGACGGCGCCCAGAACTTCGCCGCGGCGGAGCCAGTCGGCGGAATGGTCCTGGTCGTCGATGGAGAGCTCGAAGAGGTGGTCGGGCAGGTCGCTCAGCGCGTCGAGGAACCAGGTGGCGAGGCTGTCGGCGGGCAGCGCCAGGCGGATGCGGGTTTGGGGCGCGGGCGCGCGGGCTGAGAGGTCGCCCGCGAGCTGCGATTCGAGCAGGGCGATCTGGTCGGCATGGGCGGCGAGGCGGCGGCCGAGTTCGGTGCCGGTGCAGGGTTTGGCCCGCGTCACGAGCTGGGCCCCGGCGCGGGTTTCGAGCGCCTTGATGCGTTGCGAGACGGCGGACTGGGTGAGGCCGAGGTCGACGGCCGCCGCTTCGAAGCCGCCGTGGCGCAGGACGGCGGAGAGGGCGGCGAGCTGGGCGGGGTCGAATTGCATTAGCTGTCCTGATGCAGGAGTAGAATCATTCGTTTGCGTAATGTTGTCCGCGCGGCTAGGCCGGTCAAGCATTTGGAGCAGGGGACAGGCATGCAGGCATATATCGCGGGGTTCGCGCTGGGGTTTTCGCTGATCCTGGCGATCGGGGCGCAGAATGCGTTTGTCCTGCGGCAGGGACTCAGGAACGCGCATGTCTTCGCGGTTTGCCTGACCTGTGCGCTGTCGGATGCGGTGCTGATCGCGGCGGGCGTGGCCGGGTTCGGGGCGCTGGCCAAGGCGGTGCCGGGGCTGGAGGGCGTGATGCGGTTCGGGGGCGCGGCGTTCCTGCTGTGGTACGGGGCGAGGACGTTATGGGCCGCGTGGAAGGGTGGCGAGGTGCTGGAGGCGGGCGAGGGCAAGGCCGGGTTGCGGGCGGCGCTGTTGACCTGCCTGGCGCTGACCTGGCTCAACCCGCATGTGTATTTGGATACGGTGGTGCTGTTGGGGTCCGTGAGTGCGCAATACGCGGACAAGCTGGGGTTCGGCGCGGGGGCGGTGAGTGCCAGTTTCGTCTTCTTCTTCGGGCTGGGCTATGGCGCGCGGGTGCTTGCGCCGGTGTTCCGGCGGCCGGGAAGCTGGCGGGTGCTGGACCTGATCGTCGGGCTGACCATGTGGGCGATTGCCGGCAAGCTGATCTGGATGTGAGGGCGTCAGGCGGGTTTGTGGCCCGAGACGCTGGTGGCGCAGCCGAAGAAATGGCGGTGGAACGTGACGGTGAGGCCTTCGGCACGCAGCGCCGCGGCCATGTGCGTGCAGTCGCGGAAATTGCGGGTGTAGGGGCCGAGCATGGTGAAATCCTGCGCGCCGCGCAGGAAGAGGCGTTCGATCAGCGGCAGGACGCGGTCGATATAGGCGCGGTAGAGCGGGCGCAGGGCCCAGCCGTGGGGGTCGGAGGCCTCGATCAGGGCGAAATGGCCGCCGGGTTTGAGGAGGCGGGCGATCTGGCGGGCGAGGATGGCCTGTTGCTCGGGGGAGAAGGTTTTCAGGCCGAAGGAGGCGGTGAGCAGGTCGGCGTGGTGTTCGGGGAGGTCGGTGGTGAGCGCGTCGGCCTCGATATGGGTGATGCGGGTGGCACGGGCGCTGTGCAGGCGGTCGACCGCGTGCAGGTGCATGCCGTGCGAGATGTCGAGCGCGGTGATGGTGGCGAGGTCGGGGGCATGGCGCAGGAGGTGCGGCCAGAGCTCGCCCGTGCCGGCCATCAGGTCGACGATGACCGCGCCCGGGCCGGGTCGGGGCAGGAGCCGCACGCATTGCCGGCGCCAGATATAGGTGAAGCCGAAGGAGCTGATTGCACTCCACCAGCGATAGTTGGAGGCGCAGCGGTCGAAGAGGCCCGCGACGAAGGCCGGGTCGTAGAGGGTGTCGTCGCGGGGGAGGAGGCCGGTCATGCGGGCTGTCTCTTGCTGGTGCCTGGGTGGTGCCGGGGCAGGTTAGGCGGGGCCGGGGCGCCTGCCAATCGGCAAACCGGCCGCCGGTCCGGTAATCCATCGGCAATGCACAGCCAATGCGCGGCATGTGTGATTGAGCTTTGCCGTTCCTGTGTTACCTCATGTGTATGGGGGGAGCATGTTGGCGAAAAGGGCGCAGCAGACATGGACATTGAACATCACATCGACGGCAGCAAGGGCAAGGTCACCGCGAAGATCGGGATCGGGCCTTTGGCCGAGATGACCTATTCGGCAGCCGGCGAGCGGCTGATCATCATCGACCACACCGAGGTGCCGGATGTCTATCGCGGGCAGGGGGTCGGGCTGGCGATGGTGGAATACGCCGTCGAGATGGCGCGGGAGAGCGACAGGTCGATCCTGCCGCTCTGCCCGTTCGCCGCGGCGCAGTTCCGGCGTCATCCGGAATGGAGCGACGTGCTGAACCGCTCGGCCTCGAAGGGAGAGGCGGGATGAGCTGGAATCCCGGCCTGGAGCCGGGCTGCCCCGAGGCCGGCAAGCTGGACGATATCGAGACGCTGATCGTGCCGCGCGCCCGGGATATCGGCGGGTTCGAGGTGCGCCGGGCGTTGCCCGCGCCCAAGCGGCAGATGGTGGGCCCGTTCATCTTCTTCGACCAGATGGGCCCGGCCGAGTTCCTGACCGGCGAGGGTATCGACGTGCGCCCGCACCCGCATATCGGGCTGGGGACGGTGACCTATCTTTACGACGGCGAGTTCGAGCACCGCGACAGCCTGGGCACGCATCAGATGATCTATCCGGGCGAGGTGAACTGGATGGTGGCGGGCGAGGGCGTGACCCATTCGGAGCGGACGAGTGCGGCGACGAGGCGAGGCGAAAGCCGGCTTTTCGGCATCCAGACCTGGGTGGCCCTGCCCGAGACCGAAGAGGAGCGTGCCGCCAGTTTCGAGCATCACGGGGCGGAGGCGCTGCCGGAGCTCGAGGGCGAGGGCAAGCGGCTGCGGCTGATCATGGGGCGCGGTTGGGGCGAGCGGGCGCCGGTGGGGACGTTTTCGGACATGTTCTATGCCGACGTGGTGATGGAGCCGGGCGCGATGCTGCCGCTGCCGGAGGATCACGAGGATCGGGGCGTCTATGTCACGCAAGGCGCCGTCGAGGTGGCGGGCGAGAGTTTCGAGGCGGGCCGGATGATGGTGTTCCGCCCCGGCGACGCGATCACGCTGAAGGCCGGTTCGCAGGGCGCGCGGCTGATGGCGCTGGGCGGCGAGACTCTGAACGGGCCGCGCTATATCTGGTGGAATTTCGTGGCCTCGAGCGAGGAGAAGATCACGGCGGCGAAGGCGGCCTGGGCCGAGGGCGACTGGGCCCATGGGCGGTTCACGCTGCCGCCCGGGGATGACGCGGAGTTCATTCCGCTGCCCGGCTAGGGCGTGCCGGCCGCCGGGCGTGACGCCGGTCAGCGCGTGAAGCTTTGGGCGCCGGCGGGCTGGGCGATGCCTGATCTGGCGCCGGGCCGCAGGCGCAGGCCGCAGCGTTCGATCATCCGGCAGGAGGCGATGTTGCGCGTGCGGGCGTATTGCTGCACCCGGCCGGCGCCGAGCTGCGTGACCGCCGCCTTGAGGGCGAGAGCGTTGACGCGGAGGCCGACGCCGCGTTTGCGCATATCCTCGCGGACGGTGACGAGGCCGGCCCAGGCCGTGGCGTGGTGCGGGCTGTGGCGGTTGTAGGGAAAGTAACTGAAGGCGGTGGCGGCGATCGAGCCGTCGGCGGGATCGGCCAGGACCGCGAGGGTGGCCGGGCCGGTCTGGCCCGAGAGCACCTGTGCGGGGTAGGGGGCGACGCCGCAGGCGGCCATGAAGGCCTGCACCTCTTCGAGAAAACCGGGATCGGCGACGGCCTGTGGCCCAACCGGGACGAGGTCGTCGCGGGGGTTGGCGAGATGGCCGTCGCAGGCGGCCAGGATGGCGTCGCGGGGGCCGTCGAACACGTCCCACCAGGTGATCTCGCAGCCGATGTCGGCGAGGCGGCGCTCGATTTCGGGGCAGGCGTCTGCGGGGATCATGCGGAAGGTGATGGCGCCCTGGTCGCGCAGGGTGGCGGCGATCCGGTCCCAGCCGAGCCGGTCGGGATCGTCGGTGCCGGGCATGCGGGCGGCGAAGACGGCGCCGGGCGTGGCGCGGGCCGCATCGAGGGAGGCCAGGGAGACCGCCTGAAGCCTGCGTTGCGCGTCGTTTCCGTAGAGGCCGGTGGTGATGTCCGTCATGGCGTGTCCGCGTTTGGTGGTGTGGCAGCCTGGCACGGTGCGCGCGGTTTGCCTTGATTTCCCGTGCAGGGGGAGGGTCGGGGGCTGGCGGAAAATTCCGCGCGGAATTTTCGCCCGGAAAATACGTATTTTCCGGGTCATTTTCTGCGCAGAAAATGACGGGGCCGCGCGGGCGGCGCGGGTGGCCCGGAATTTGGGAAATTCCGGACCGGAAAATTGGAATTTTCCGGCGCCCGCCGGAGGAGGACGGGCGGGAAAACCCGCTCGACATTCCCCTGCCGGGTACGGTTAATGCGGCCCATGAGCGACGAGTCGTCCCCCGTACCCCCTCAAAGCCCAAACAACCCGGTTGCCGGCGTGCTCTGGATGATCCTGACCGGGCTGATGCTGGTGAGCGTGACCGCCATGGTCAAGGTTCTGGGCACGCGCATCCCCTCGGTCGAGGCGGCGTTCCTGCGGTTCCTGCTGGGGCTCGTCTTTGCCGTGCCGATGCTGCTGAAGGCCGGCGAGTTCCGGTTCAGCCGGGGCACCTGGGGCCTGTTCGGCCTGCGGGGGCTGGCGCATATGTCGGCGGTGGTGCTGTGGTTCTACGCGATGGCGCGGATCCCGCTCGCCGACGTGACGGCGATGAATTACATGTCACCCATCTATGTCACCATCGGCGCGGCGCTGTTCCTGGGCGAGCGGTTGGCGCTTCGGCGGATCCTGGCGGTGGCGGCGGGGCTGATCGGGGCTCTGATCATCCTGCGCCCGGGGTTTCGCGAGGTCGGGCCGGGACACCTGGCGATGGTCTTTGCGGCGATCATCTTCGGGGCGTCCTATATCATCGTGAAGCTGCTGTCGGACCGGTGCAGCCCGGCGGTGGTGGTGGCGATGCTGTCGATCTCGGTGACGATCTTCCTGGCGCCGCTGGCGCTGATGAACTGGGTGACGCCGACATGGGGCGAGCTGGGCATCCTGCTGGTGGTGGCGGGGCTGGCCACGGCGGGGCATTACGCGATGACGCGGGCCTTCCAGGCCGCGCCGCTGGCGGTGACCCAGCCGGTGACGTTTCTGCAGCTGGTCTGGGCGGTGAGCCTGGGCGTCTTCGTCTTCGGCGAGCCGTTCGACCCCTGGGTCGTGGTGGGCGGGCTGGTGATCGTGGCGGCCGTCAGCTTCATCAGCTGGCGCGAGGCGGTGCTGAAGCGCCGGGCATTGACGCCGGCGAGTGCCGCGACGAAACTGTAAGCCTGTTACGCGCCCCTTCAAGGGAGTGCGAGGGGACAGTTCGGGGGGAAATGTCATGAAAGCGGTGATGGCCGGCGCGGTGGCGCTGGCGCTGTGCCCGGTGGCGGCGATGGCGGGGCTCGAGATCTGCAACGGGACGGGCGTGCGGCAATCGGTGTCGATCGGCTACAAGAAAGGCGCCGACTGGGTGTCGGAAGGGTGGTGGACCATCGCGCCCGGGGCCTGCTCGGAGCCGGTGGGCGGGGCGCTGACCAACCGGTATTACTATTACCGGGCGACGGCGGCGGGGCAGGAGTTCGCGGGCGAGGGGTATGCCTTCTGCACGCAAGGCGAGGCCTATACGATCGTGGGTGACAGCGATTGCGAGGCGCGGGGCTACGAGACCGCGGATTTCGCGGTGATCGACACCGGCGAGACGGCGAAGAGTTTTTCCTTCACGCTGGAGCCGCGAATGGCCGCCAAGGAGAGCGTTGCGAAGGGAAAATCGGCACAGGCGGCGGTGCAGCCGGCCGCGGACAGCGTGCTGCGCAGCGGGCTCGGCCGCGGGGTGCATGGCGAGCCCTTCACCGACCGGCTGCTCTTCCAGGGCTGCGATTTCTATGACGGGTTCGAGGCCTGCAGCTTCATTGCCAATGGCTGGAAGTATTTCGCGGGCTATGACGACCCGACGCCGCGGGCGTTCCTCGCAAAGCTGGAGGCGCTGCCGAACAACACGCTGATGCAGGTGACGGGGGATCTGACCGGCTATGGCGACAGCAGCGCGCAGCTGGCGGTGAGCGAGATAGAGATCCTGGCGGGCCAGGACCCCTATGCCGGGCTGCGGCAGGCCATGCAGGGCAACTGGGTGTCGGCGGATGACGCCAACGAGACGCTTTATATCCAGGGGGCCGAGATGCACAGCTATCACCGGCAGGGATATGTCGACACCATGTACCTGGACGTGAAGCCCGACTGCCCGGACAGCGCCGGGGCGGGGCCCGTGCTGATCCAGACCAGCGCGCAGTATCGGGACACCTATTGCTACCTGATCGACAATCTGGCGGGCGGGTGGATGGACCTGATCCTGATGGGGCACGAGGCGATGATCAGCTACCGGAAGGTGGAGTGAGGGGGTGACGAAGTCTTGAAAAGACTTCGGACCGTTTTCTTTTGAAGAAAACGGGGGCTGGCGTTGGGGGGGGCGGTTTTGCGGTGACGGAAAATTGGAATTTTCCGGGCCGTTTTCTTCGAAGAAAACGGACGCTGCCGGCTGGGCAAGAGTGTTGATGCCGCTGGTGGGAAAAGCGGGGCTGGATGGCTTGGGTGAAGGGCTGCGGACGTGGTTTTGCGCGGCGGGGGCTGCGAGAAGAGATTTCATGCCTCCGGCGGGGATATTTGAGGCCAGAAGAAGCGGGGCGGGGGCTCGGGTCGCGGCGGGGGCGTCGGGCGGGGCGCGGCGGGGGGATTCGAGCGTGGCGCGGCAGCTGGTCCGGGGACATGAAAAACCCCGGCGGATCGCTCCGCCGGGGCTTCGATCGTCATGCGGCGATGGCCGCGCGGGGGCTTACGAGGTGAGCCACCAGCGCTCCATCCAGCGCTCGCCGTCCATGTCCCAGTTGGAGGCCATCTCTTCCGAGTGGCCCACCGCGTCGCCGGTGGCGAAGACGTAGTTGGCGAACATCGGGATGATGACGCCGCCCTGGTTGGCGACGATGTCCTGCATCTCGAAATACATCTCGCGGCGCTTGGCCTCGTCGAGCTCGGCGCGGGCCGAGAGCATCAGTTCCTCGAAGCGGTCGTTGCACCAGAAGGTGTCGTTCCAGGCCGCGCCGCACTTGTAGGCGGTGGCGAACATCTGGTCTTCGACCGGGCGGCCGCCCCAGTAGACGGCGGAGAAGGGTTTCTTCATCCAGACGTCGGACCAGTAGCCGTCTTTCGGCTCGCGCACGACCTTGAGGTCGATGCCCGCGGCGCCGGCCGAGCTCTGGAACAGGGTGGCGGCATCGACCGCGCCCGGGAAGGCGGCGTCGGAGGCCGACAGGCTGATCGAGACGTTTTCCATCCCGGCTTCCTTGAGGTGCCACTTGGCCTTGTCGGGGTCGTAGGCCTTCTGCTCCATCTCGGAGTTGAAGAAGCGCTGGCCCTGGCCGATCGGGTGGTCGTTGCCGACCGAGCCGTAGCCGAACAGGATCTTGTCGACCAGTTCCTGGCGGTTGATGCCGTATTTCAGGGCCTGGCGGACATTGTTGTCGGTGAACGGATCGGCGCGGGTGTCCATGGCGAAGGTGTAGTGCTGGGTGCCGGCGATCGACTGGATGTTGACGCCTGCCTTGCGGCCCAGGAGGCCGGCGGCCTTGAGGTCGACCTTGTCGATGGCGTGCACGTCGCCCGAGACGAGCGCTGTGGTGCGCGCGTTGGGGTCGACGACGGCCAGCATTTCGCAGGTATCGACGAAGGCCACGTCATCGCGCCAGTGGTTCTCGTTGCGCTCGAAGGAGGAGGAGACGCCGGCATTGAACGAGGTCAGCTTGTAGCTGCCGCAGCCATTGCCCGACTGCCAGTCGATGCTGTCGCCGTCGGCGGGCGCGATCACGAGGTGATAGTCGCTGAGGATGAAGGGGAAGTCGGCGTTGCCGCCGCCCAGCTTGAAGACGACCGTGTCGTCCCCCTCGGTGGTGATGTCCTGGATCGGCTCGACGATCGGGCCGGCCGCGGAGGTGGAGTTCTCGCCGCGGTGGAAGTTGATCGAGTTCACCACGTCTTCGACCGTCAGCGACTTGCCATCGTGGAAGGTCACGCCCTGGCGGATCTTGAAGCGCCATTCGGAGGCGTCATCCGAGGCTTCCCAGCTTTCGGCGAGTTCCGGGATGAGCGAGCCGTCGGGGGCCACTTCGGTGAGGCGGCCGTGGATGGCGAAGCCGAGGGCCAGCATGTAGCCGTTGTCCCACTGGCCGGGGTTCAGCGTGTCGGTGGTGTTGCCGTGGCCCTTGGCCACGCGCAGGTGTCCGCCGCGCTTCGCCTGGGCCATCGCGCCGCCCAACGGAAGGGTGGATGCGGCCGCCGCGGCGACGGTTGTCTTCAGGAATCCTCGGCGGTCGAGAAGGCCGCCCTTGATAAGTGCCATGTCGGTATCTCCCTATTTCTTGGTCACTTGTTATAAGTCGGCCGCGCCCCGATCGGGCTGCGGCCAGTACTGTCCCTAATCCCGGACTGACGGTGCGATTACTGCCACGTCTGGCAGTGGGTTACGACCATTTTTTCGCTTCAAGCCGTGACGTTAGTGTGACGGCCTTCCGGGTCTCAATCAAAAATCGCGGATTTTCGGATTCGTTCAAGAGCCGTTTTTTCCCCTGTTTTTTATTGATTGACGAGTCAATTAAACACGGTTACGCCGGGTGACGCAACAGGTAATTGCGAGGCATCCAGCCCATGCCCAAGGTCGGAATGGAACCCATACGGCGCTCGGCCCTGGTCGAGGCGACGATCCACGAGATCGGCGAGCGCGGCACGTTGGACGTGACCGTCAGCCAGATCGCGAAACGGGCAGGGATGTCGAGCGCGCTGGCGCATCATTACTTCGGCTCGAAGGAGCAGATCTTCACCGCCGCGATGCGCCATATCCTGTCGCTTTACGGCGCCGAGGTGCGCGGCGCGCTGGTGATGGCGAAGACCCCGCGGCAGCGGATCGAGGCGATCGTGCGGGCCAGTTTCGCGCCCCGGCAGTTCCGGCAGGACACGGTGTCGGCCTGGCTGAATTTCTACGTTCAGGCGCAGAAATCGGAAGAGGCGAACCGGCTGCTGAACATCTACCAGCGGCGGCTGCGGTCGAACCTGCATTACGCCGTGCGGCAGGCCGTGGGCCGGGATGCCCGGGTGCTGACGCGGGGCCTCGCGGCGATGATCGACGGGCTTTACATCCGCCAGGCGCTGCGGGCCGATCCGCTGTCGGCCGAGGCCGCGATCGACGTGATGATGCACTATCTTGACACCTTTCTGGAAGAGGAACCCCCTACCAAATGAGCAAGCCAAACATCCTGATCTTCATGGTCGACCAGCTCAACGGCACGCTCTTTCCCGACGGCCCGGCGGAGTGGCTGCACGCCCCGAACCTCAAGAAGCTGGCGGCGCGGTCGACGCGGTTCCGCAATGCCTATACGGCGAGCCCGCTCTGCGCGCCGGGGCGGGCGAGCTTCATGTCCGGGCTGCTGCCGTTTCACAGCCGGGTCTATGACAACGCCGCCGAGTTCTCGGCCGATATTCCGACCTATGCCCACCACCTGCGCCGGGCGGGGTACCAGACCTGTCTGTCCGGCAAGATGCATTTCGTGGGGCCCGATCAGCTTCACGGGTTCGAGGAGCGGCTGACGACGGACATCTACCCCGCCGATTTCGGCTGGACGCCGGATTACCGCAAGCCGGGCGAGCGGATCGACTGGTGGTATCACAACCTCGGGTCGGTCACCGGGTCGGGCGTGGCCGAGATTTCCAACCAGATGGAGTATGACGACGAGGTCGCCTATAACGCCACGCGGAAGGTTTACGACCTGGGGCGGGGGCATGACGAGCGGCCGTGGTGCCTGACCGTCAGCTTCACGCATCCGCATGACCCGTATGTGGCGCGCAAGAAATACTGGGATCTCTACGAGGATTGCGAGCATCTGCTGCCGGAGGTGCCGTCTTTCGCCTACGAGGAGCATGACAACCACTCGAAGCGGATCTTCGACGCCAATGACTGGCGGAGCTTCAACATCACCGAGGAAGACATCAAGCGCTCGCGCCGGGCGTATTTCGCCAACATCTCCTATCTCGATGACAAGATCGGCGAGGTGATGGAGGCGCTGGAGGGGACAAGGCAGGTCGAGGATACGATCATCCTGTTCGTCAGCGACCACGGCGACATGCTGGGCGAGCGGGGCCTGTGGTTCAAGATGTCCTTCTTCGAGGGGTCGAGCCGGGTGCCGCTGATGGTGTCGGCGCCGTCGATGGAGCCGGGGCTGGTGACCGAGCCGGTGAGCAATATCGATGTCTGCCCGACGCTGTGCGACCTGGCCGGGGTGTCGATGGACGAGGTGGCGCCCTGGACAGAGGGGCAGAGCCTGGTGCCGCAGGGGCAGGGGGTGACGCGGGAGAACCCGGTGGCGATGGAATATGCCGCCGAGGCGTCCTATGCGCCGCTGGTCAGCTTGCGCGAGGGGAAGTGGAAGTTCAACCGCTGCACGCTCGATCCCGATCAGCTGTTCGATCTGGAGGCCGATCCGCATGAGCTGACCAACCTTGCGGACGATCCGGCCCATGCGGAGACGGTGAAATACTTCTCGGACAAGGCCGAGGCGCGGTGGGACCTGGAGCTGTTCGACGCACAGATCCGGCAGAGCCAGGCGCGGCGCTGGGTGGTCTACGAGGCGCTCAGGCAGGGCGGGTATTACCCCTGGGATTACCAGCCACTGATGAAGGCCAGCGAGCGCTACATGCGCAACCACATGGACCTGAACGTGGTGGAAGAGAACCAGCGCTTCCCGAGGGGCGAATGACACTTGCCGGGGCGATAGGGGCCGGGACGGCGGCCTATGCCGTGCAGCCCGAGGCCAGCCATTTCGTGAATGGCCGCTATGTCGAGGACACGGGCGGGGCTGTGATCGACGTGGTCTACCCGGCGACGGGCGAGGTGATCGCGCGGGTGCACGAGGCGACGGCGGCGGTGATCGAGGAGGCGATCGTGTCGGGCCGGGCGGCGCAGGCGGAATGGGCCAGGCTGTCGGGCACCGAGCGGGGCCGGGTGCTGCGCCGGGCGGCGGATATCATGCGGGAACGGAACCGGGCGCTTTCGGTGCTGGAGACGTGGGATACCGGCAAACCGTTGCAGGAGACGCTGGTGGCGGATGCCACCAGCGGGGCCGATGCGCTGGAGTATTTCGGCGGGCTGGCGGGGTCACTGACAGGGGAGCATATTCCGCTTCCGGGGGGTGACTGGGTCTATACGGTGCGCGAGCCTCTGGGTTTGTGCGTGGGGATCGGGGCGTGGAATTACCCGACGCAGATTGCCTGCTGGAAGGGTGCGCCGGCGCTGGCCTGCGGGAACGCGATGATCTTCAAGCCGTCCGAGGTGACGCCGCTTTGTGCGCTGAAGGTGGCGGAGATATTGGTCGAGGCGGGGGCGCCGGCGGGCTTGTATAACGTGATCCAGGGGCGTGGGGGCGTGGGCGGTTCGCTGGTGAGCGATCCGCGCGTCGACAAGGTGTCGCTGACCGGGTCGGTGTCGACGGGGAAGAAGGTGTATGCCGCCGCGGCCGAGGGCATGAAGCATGTGACGATGGAGCTTGGGGGCAAGAGCCCGATGCTGGTGTTTGACGATGCCAGTGTCGAGGATGCGGTTTCCGGCGCGATCCTGGGGAATTTCTATTCCAGCGGGCAGATCTGTTCGAACGGGACGCGGGTGTTTGTTCAAAGGGGTTTGAAAGAGGCGTTTCTGGAGCGGCTGGAAGAGCGGTTGCAGGGCGTCGTGATGGGCGACCCGATGGACGAGGCCACGAATTACGGGCCGATGGTGAGCGAGGCGCAGTTGCAGATTGCGCTGAGCTATGTCGCCAAGGGTGTCGAGGAAGGCGCGCGGCTGGTGTGTGGTGGGGCGAGGGCCGAGGGGCCGGGGTGTTTCCTCGAGCCGACGGTGTTTGCCGATGTGACGGACGAGATGACCATCGCGCGGGAAGAGATTTTCGGGCCGGTGATGAGCGTTCTGGATTTCGACGGTGAGGACGAGGTGGTGGCCCGTGCCAATGCCACGGAGTTCGGGCTGTCGGCGGGGGTTTACACGTCTGACCTGACCCGCGCGCACCGGGTGATCGGGCGGCTGGAGGCGGGGAGCTGTTTCATCAACTCCTACAACGACGCGCCTGTGGAGGTGCCGTTCGGGGGTGTGAAGGCCTCCGGTGTCGGGCGGGAGAATTCGAAGGAGGCGATCGGGCATTACAGCCAGGTGAAGTCGGTCTACGTGCGGATGGGCGCGACGGAGGCGCCGTTTTGATGCGGGGTGAGCGCCTCCGCCCCGGCAGGCCGCCCGCCCGCCCACCCCGTCCTGCCGGGGCGGAGGCGTGCGAGTTGCGGCGTGGTGTGCGCGGCGGGGTTTGGGATTTTGCTGAGAGGCGGTTCAGGGGCAGGTCTGCCCTGAACGCGCCTGATCGAGTGTGTGGGGCGATTCCCCGAAGCCTCAAGGACAAGCCGGCCTTTGGCCGGTCGCCCCGGGCGGTGCCCGGGACGATCCTTGACCCTTCGCGGAATCACCGGGGCGGCACGGGGATTGTCGCCGGGGAAGCGAGGTGAGATGGAAGCGGATTATGTGATCGTGGGCGCGGGCAGCGCGGGCTGTGCCATGGCGTACCGGCTGAGCGAGGCCGGGAAGTCGGTGCTGGTGGTCGAGCATGGCGGCAGCGATGTGGGGCCGTTCATCCAGATGCCGGGCGCGCTGAGCTATCCGATGAACATGAAGCGCTATGACTGGGGCTACCAGTCGGAGCCCGAGCCGCATCTGAACAACCGGCGGCTGGCCTGTCCGCGGGGCAAGGTGATCGGCGGGTCGTCGTCGATCAACGGGATGTGTTACGTGCGCGGGCATGCCTGCGATTTCGACCATTGGCGCGACCAGGGGGCCGATGGCTGGGGCTATGCCGACGTGCTGCCCTATTTCAAGCGGCTGGAGAACTGGCACGATGGCGGCCATGGCGGCGACCCGGGCTGGCGCGGAAAGGATGGCCCGCTGCATGTGAGCCGGGGGCAGATGGCCAACCCGCTGACCCGCGCCTTCATCGAGGCGGGCGGGCAGGCCGGGTACGAGCTGACGCCCGATTACAACGGCGAGAAGCAGGAAGGCTTCGGCCCCTTCGACATGACCGTCTGGCAGGGGCGGCGGTGGTCGGCGGCGAATGCCTATCTGAAGACCGCGCTGAAGCGGGAGAATTGCGATATCGTCCGCGGCCTCGTGCAGCGGGCGGTGATCGAGGAGGGCCGCGCGGTGGGGGTCGAGGCCATCGTCGGCGGGCAGACACAGGTGATACGGGCGCGGGAGGAGGTGATCCTTGCGGCCTCGTCGATCAACTCGCCCAAGCTGCTGATGCTGTCGGGGGTTGGGCCGGGGGCGCATCTTGCCGAGCATGGTATCGACGTGGTGGCCGACCGCCCCGGCGTGGGGGCGAACCTGCAGGATCACCTCGAGCTGTATATCCAGATGGCCGCGAGCCAGCCGGTGAGCCTTTACAAGTACTGGAACCTTTACGGCAAGGCCTGGGTCGGCCTGCAATGGCTGCTGGGCAAGGCGGGGCCGGGGGCCTCGAACCAGTTCGAAAGCTGCGGGTTCATCCGCTCGGATGCCGGGGTGGAGTACCCCGATATCCAGTTCCACTTCCTGCCCATCGCCGTGCGCTATGACGGGCAGGCGGCGGCTGAGGGGCATGGGTTTCAGGCCCATGTCGGCCCGATGCGGAGCGAGTCGCGCGGAAGTGTGACGCTGCGCAGTGCCGACCCGGCTGACGACCCGGTGATCCGGTTCAACTACATGAGCGAGGAGAGCGACTGGGTCGATTTCCGCAAATGCATCCGCCTGACGCGGGAGCTGTTCGAGCAGGAGGCCTTTGCGCCCTACCGCAAGCACGAGATCCAGCCGGGTCGGGACGTGCAGAGCGATGACGAGCTGGACGGGTTCATCCGCGAGCATGCCGAGAGCGCCTATCACCCCTGCGGCACCTGCCGGATGGGGCGGGCGGATGACCCCGGCGCGGTGGTCGACCCCGAAGGCAAGGTGATCGGGGTGGAGCGCCTGCGGGTGGCCGACTCGAGCCTGTTCCCGCGGATCACCAACGGCAATCTCAACGCTCCGTCGATCATGCTGGGCGAGAAGATGGCCGACCATATCCTCGGCAAATCGCCCCTGCCGCCGGAGAATGCCGAGCCGTGGATGCACCCCGAGTGGGAGACCGCGCAGCGCTGAGGCCGGAACCCGCGCAGGGCATGGGGCGTTTTCCTACGAAGGAGGATCGCGCCCCATGTCTCAATTGCCCAAGGAATTCTACGACGAGTTTCCGGACCATGCCGACCGGATCAAGCAGCTCGAAGAGGAAAACCCCGAGTTCCGCGAGAAGGCGCTGCGCTATCATGAATTGCAGCGCGCCGCCCACCGGGCCGGGATGCACGAGGAGCCGCAGACGCAGGAGGCGGATGTGGAGCTGATGAAGGAACGCGACACGGCGCGGGACGAGCTTTGGCGCCATATCATGCTGTGATTTCCGGACAGACTTGATCGGTGTCAAGGTGGGGGCCGTGCGGCGTGCCTAGGGTTTGCTGGATTTGAACAGCAAGGAGCGCGCACATGTCCCACACACCCCACGAGCTGCACGAGGAATTCCCCGAGCACGCGGCGAAGATCACCAGCCTGAAATCGGAAGATACCCATTTCGCCCGGCTGGCGGACGAATATCACGAGGTCAATCGCGCGGTGCACCGGGCCGAGACCAATGTCGCCCCGGTCGAGGAGCTGGCCGAGGTGGAGCTGCGCAAGAAACGGGCGCATCTGAAGGACGAGATCTACCGGATCCTGTCGGCCTGAGGTTCACGGGCCGCGCAGGTGCAGAGGGACGCGTCGCCCCACGGGCGGCGCGTTTTTTTGCGGGCCGGGGCGGTTGCCGGTCGGGGCGGGTCGTGCTTAACCGTTGGGCATGAAGATCATCTTCCTCATAGGGCCCCATGCGGTGGGCAAGATGACCGTCGGCCAGGCGCTGGAGAAGCTGACCGGCTTTCCGCTGTTCCACAACCACACGACGATCGAGCTGGTGCATCCGTTCGTGAGCTATGGCACGCCCGCCGGGCGCAAGCTGGTGAACCAGGTGCGCGAGCTGTTTTTCAAGGCCTTCGCCGAGAGTGACGGCGCGGGGTATATCCTGACCTTCGTCTGGGCCTTCAGCGAACCGGGGGAGCGGGAGTATATCGAGAGCGTTACGCGGCTGTTCGAGGAGGCAGGCGCCGAGCTTTGCTGGGTCGAGCTGGAGGCGGGGATCGAGACGCGGCTGGAGCGGAACCGGACGGAGAACCGGCTGCTGCACAAGCCGTCGAAGCGGGACCTGGCGTTTTCCGAGCGGAACGTGGCGGCGAGCCATGAGAAATACCGGCTGAATTCCCTGCCCGGCGAGATGCCCGAGGAGAATTACCTGCGGATCGACAATACCGACCTGTCGGCGGAGGAGGTGGCGCAGATGATCTTTGACCGGTTCGTCGCGCCCGCTCCGTCGCCCGATAAGTCGCCCCCTCAATCCACCGTGTAGGGCAGAACGCCGCGCTCGTCGGGTTCCACCTGGAGGCGGCGTTCCAGGGGTGGCACCGAGCGCTGGTGGCACTGGGTGCGTTCGCAGATGCGGCAGGAGATGCCGATGGGCTCGAACGCCTTGGCGTTGGTGAGGTCGAGATCGTCGGCATAGACCAGCGCGTCGGCATGCTTGATCTCGCAGCCGAGCGCGATGGCGAAGCGGCGGACCGGGGCGCCGAAGCTGCCGCCGGGTTTCGAGACGTCGCGGGCGAGCGAAATGTAGCGCACGCCGTCGGGGGTTTCGGCGAGCTGGCGCAGGAAGCGGCCCGGCGTCTCGAACGCGCGGTGGACGTTCCAGAGCGGGCAGGCGCCGCCGAAGCGGGCGAATTGCAGGCGGGTGGCGGAGTGGCGCTTGGTGATGGTGCCGGCCTGGTCGACGCGGACGAAGAAGAAGGGCACGCCCTTGGCGCCGGGGCGTTGGAGCGTCGAGAGGCGGTGGCAGACCTGCTCGATCGAGGCGCCGAAGCTGTTGGCGAGGATCTCGAGGTCGTGGCGGTGCTGCTGTGCGGCCTGCAGGATGGCGGTGTAGGGCATGAGTGCTGCGCCGGCGAAGTAGTTGGCGAGGCCGATCTTGGCGATGGCGCGGGCCGCGTCGGACTGGAAACGGGCGAGGTCGAGCGTGGCCTCCAAGAGCTTGTCCTGCGTGAGCAAGGCGATCTGCAGCAGCATCTGGAAGGTGCGCGTTTCCGGTTCGGCGCGGGAGGAGAGGGAGAGCGTGCGACTGTCGCGGTCGTAATGGCGCAGCTTGCCGGCGTCGGTATGGGTGATGGTGATGCCGAGTGAGGCCAGCTTGGCCTCGGCGATTTCGCGCACGGGGCGCGACCGGTCGGCGCCGGCGAAATGCTCGGCGGCGCGGTCGACGGCGTCGATGTAGTTGTCGCAATAGTGGAAGAAGTCGCGCACCTCGTCCCAGGGCGAGGGTTGCATCCGGCTGTCTTCGCGCCCCAGCGCCTCGTCGAGCGAGGCCAGCCGCTCGTGCGTCTGGCGATAGGCGCGGTGCAGGTCGAGAAAGGCCTTGGCCAGGGCCGGTGCGTTCGAGGCGGTGAGCCGCAGGTCGGTCAGCGGGGGCGGGTCGGTGAAGACCGGGTCGGCCAGCGCCTCGCGCATATCCGAGACCATCCGCTCGGCATCGCCGGTCGAAAGCTCGGTCACGTCGAAGCCGAATTCCTGCGCCAGCGCCAGCACGACCGTGGTCGAGACGGGCCGGTTGTTGTTCTCCATCTGGTTCAGGTAGGGCAGGGAGACGCCCAGCTTGGCGGCGAAATCCTTCTGCGTCAGGGCCAGTTTCTGGCGGGTTTCGCGCAGCTTGGCGCCGGCATAGAGTTTTCGGGCGGACATGGGCGCGGCCTTTGCAATTTCGCGATTCGCTCAGGGTAGGTTTGCAAACCGCGCCGCGCAAGCATAGCCCGTGTTTCTTCTGGCCGAAAATATCCCGGGGGAGACGTTGAAACCCGACCGGGTTTCAGCGTCGGGGGCAGAGCCCCCCACCGCGACGCCAGCCTCAAAGTGCCCCGGCCAGCCGTTTCTCGCGCCGGATCACCATCAGGATCGTCACGATCGCGCCGACCCCGGTGACGACCATGAGCCACAGGAGCGGCGTTGCGCCCGAGCCGGGCGTCAGCAGGGCGCCTGCCAGTGCCGAGAGCCCCGCGCCCAGCCCGATCATCATGGCGCCCGACAACCCGCTGGCCGTGCCGGCAAGATGCGGGCGCACCGACAGGGCGCCGGAGGTGGCGTTGGGGATGGCCATGCCGTTGCCGAGCCCGATGCAGGTCATCAGGCCGAAGAAGGTGTAGGGCGTGCCGTAGCCTATCGAGGTGACCAGCAGGTTGAGCGCCACGCCGCCGGCGTTGATCAGCGTGCCCCACAGGACCATGCGGTTGATCCCCACCTGGACGGAGAACCGCCCGGCGATGCCATTGCCGCAGAAATAGCCGATGGCGGGTGCCCCGAAGAACAGGCCGAAGACCGCCTGGTCGAGGCCGAAGACCTGGTCGCCGACGAAGGGCGCGCCGCCAAGATAGGCGAAGAACGACCCCGAGATCAGGCCGAGCGTCAGCGTGTAGCCCCAGAAGCGGGGCGATTTCAGCAGTTCGGGATAGTCGCGCAGCTCGTCGCGCAGCGTGGTGCCGGCGCGGGAGGGGGCGGTTTCGCCAAGGTCCGTCCATGTCAGCCAGAGCGTCAGCCCGCCGATCAGGAAAAGCGCCCAGAAGCCCGCCTGCCAGCCGAAGACCGAGGCCAGCGCGCCGCCGATCGCGGGGCCCACCATCGGCGCCACGGCCATGCCCATTGTCACGTATCCGATCATCGAGGCGGCCTGGGCCTCGGGGACCATGTCGCGCACCACCGCCCGCGACAGGACCAGCGCGGTGACGATCGCCGCCTGGCACATGCGGAAGACGAGGAACATGACGATGTTGGTCGCGAAGATGCAGCCGATCGTGGCGAGGCAGAAGATCGCGATGCCCGCCAGCAGCACCGGCCGCCGCCCGATCCGGTCGGAGATGGCGCCGACGAACAGCTGCAGCACCGCGTTGACGCCGAGATAGAGCGCCACCGAAAGCTGCATGACGCGGTATTCGGTGTCGAAATGCTCGGCCATCGCCGGCAGCGAGGGCAGGAAGATGTTCATCGCCAAGGCCGCCGAGGCCGACAGGGCGATCAGCGTCAGGATATGCGGGGGCGTGCTGCGGTCGAGAAACCGGCGCTCTGGCGGGTGGGTGGGGTACTCCGCCGTCTGCGCGGCCTGCGTCCCGGAGGGAAGTTCGGTCATGCGCGCAATCTAGCGTGTCGCATGGCGGTGTCCATATCGCTAAATGCATAGCTGTCTGCCACTGGGCTGTGCAGCGGCGCACCATTCGGTGCGGAACTGCCCGGGCTTCGGCGGGGGCGGGGCCGGGTGCCGGTCTGGCGGCCAGTGAGTTTGCCTGATTTGCAGTTAGCTGCGGCACCTCTGCTAAAGATTTGCAAATTTGCCGAATTGTGCTTTGTGTTATGCGCCGTCTTCTCTATTTTCCGCCGAAAACCGGGAAGAGGACTCTCATGAAGGATATCCTGCAGGAACTCGAGGACCGCCGCGCCGAGGCGCGCCTTGGCGGTGGCCAGAAACGCATCGACGCCCAGCACGCCAAGGGCAAGCTGACCGCCCGCGAACGGATCGAAATTCTGCTCGACGAGGGCAGCTTCGAAGAGTTCGACATGTTCAAGACCCACCGTTGCATCGACTTCGGGATGGAGGAGAGCAAGCTTTACGGCGACGGGGTGATCACCGGCTGGGGCACGATCAACGGTCGGCAGGTCTATGTGTTCAGCCAGGATTTCACCGTCTTCGGCGGCTCGCTGTCGGAAACCCATGCCGAGAAGATCTGCAAGGTGATGGACATGGCGCTTCAGAACGGCGCACCGATCATCGGCCTGAACGACTCGGGCGGCGCCCGGATCCAGGAGGGCGTGGCCAGCCTTGCGGGCTATGCCGAGGTCTTCCAGCGCAATATCGAGGCCTCGGGCGTCATTCCGCAGATCAGCGTGATCATGGGGCCCTGTGCCGGTGGCGCGGTCTATTCGCCGGCGATGACCGACTTCATCTTCATGGTGAAGGACAGCTCCTACATGTTCGTCACGGGGCCGGACGTGGTGAAGACCGTGACCAACGAGCAGGTGACGGCGGAAGAGCTGGGCGGGGCGAGCACGCATACGAAGAAGAGCTCGGTCGCGGACGCGGCTTTCGAGAACGATGTCGAGGCGCTGGCCGAGGTGCGGCGGCTGGTGGATTTCCTGCCGCTCAACAACACCGAGAAATCGCCGGTGCGCCCGTTCTTCGACGAGCCGGGCCGCAAGGAGCCCAGCCTCGACACGCTGATCCCCGACAACCCGAACACGCCCTACGACATGAAGGAGCTGATCACCAAGCTCGCGGACGAGGGCGATTTCTATGAAATCCAGGAGGATTTCGCGAAGAACATCATCACCGGCTTCGTGCGGCTGGAAGGCCGGACCGTGGGCGTGGTGGCGAACCAGCCGATGGTGCTGGCCGGGTGCCTGGATATCGACTCGAGCCGCAAGGCCGCGCGGTTCGTGCGGTTCTGCGACTGTTTCGAGATCCCGATCCTGACGCTGGTCGACGTGCCCGGCTTCCTGCCCGGGACGAGCCAGGAATATGGCGGGGTGATCAAGCATGGCGCGAAGCTGCTTTACGCGTTCGGCGAGGCGACGGTGCCCAAGGTGACGGTGATCACCCGGAAGGCCTATGGCGGGGCCTATGACGTGATGTCGTCGAAGCACCTGCGGGGCGATTTCAACTATGCCTGGCCCACCGCCGAGATCGCGGTGATGGGCGCCAAGGGGGCGACGGAGATCATCCACCGCGCCGACCTTGGCGATGCCGAGAAGATCGCGGCGCATACCAAGAACTACGAGGACCGGTTCGCCAACCCCTTCGTGGCGGCCGAGCGTGGCTTCATCGACGAGGTGATCCAGCCCAACAACACCCGGATGCGGGTGAGCCGGGCGTTTGCCAGCCTTCGGAAGAAGAAGCGCAGCCTGCCTTGGAAGAAGCACGACAATATTCCGCTGTAAGTGAGCCCGGGGACGGGAGGAGTGGGGGCCAGCCCCCACGCCCCCGGGATATTTTCAGCCAGAAGAAGCTAGGGGATCGTCAAGGGCCGATGGCGCGTGACAGGTGGCATATCGTGGAGGAGGCGGGCGTGCTGACCGTGGCGCGGCGGTGGCCGGCGCGGTTCGACGTGGCGGCGCGCACGGTGTTGCCGGTGGTGAACAAGATGCGGCTGGCAAGGCAGGTGCGGCAGGATGTGTGGCGCGCGCTGCGGCGGCTGAAGGGGTTTGCGCCGGTGGTGCGCGTGGCGCCCGAGGGCGGCATGCTGGCGGTGACCGCGGGCGGTCAGGTCGACGGGCCGGTGGCCCGGGCGCAGGCCGAGGCGAAGATCGCGCGGGTGCTGGCGGATGCCGGCAACCGGCAGCGGTGGATCAGGTGGGCGTCGTGAGAGTATCGGCGCTGGTATGTGCGGCCGCGGTCTTGACCGCGGCTGCTGCCCAGCAGGGCGAGGCGTTGGAGGAGCGCTTCGTCCTGCCTTCGGGGCTGGAGGCCGGCTTGCAGGAGGTGCTGCGGCAGGAGGGCGGCACCGGGCCGGTGCTGCGGTTCCGCTTCGTGGCGCCGGGGCTCGACAAGGGGGCGGACTTTGACGCGGTGTCGGCCGACCTGGAGTACCTTTGCACCAGCGTGGCGCTGCAGGCGGTGCCCGAGGCCGGCGACGACGGGGCGACAATCATCATCTCGGTCGGGAACAAGCCGTCGGAATTCGGCGTACCCGATCCTGACGTGGTGCAGGTGTTCGAGGCGTACCGCGTCGAAAACGGCACCTGTATCTGGGAGGTTTTCTGATGCGTGCACAATATCTTGCGGCTCGAATCTCAAGTGAGGCGCGGTTTGAGGCTTTGGAGTCACACGCCGCCGGCTTCGGTGTGGATAAGTATCAAATCTGCGGGGATTCCAGTATTCTGGACTCCGGTTGCACTCGAGTGACCGCAATGACCCACGTGAGGCAGGTGGGGCGTTTTACGTGGCGTCCAAATGTGTACACATACAGGAGACATTTATGTCTAAGACTATCAAGAGCATTCTTGCGCTCGGCATCATGGCGAGTTTCGCCGCCTGTGCCCAGCAACAACAGCAGGAAGAAGAATTCGTCGTGGTCGATCCGGCGCCGATTTCGGTCGAGCCCGTCTACACCGGCAAGTACAAGTAATCCCGCGAGGGAGTACACGGGGCGGGCCTTCGGGCCCGTCCTGACCGCCGCACGGCGCCCCGCAACGCAGGAGGGCGCCCCATGCTGAAGCATCGCGGCTTTCCCGGGCGCCTGCCCGGATCGGATTTCCAGTTCACCATCAGACGGGCCAACCCCAAGGGGGCGACGCCGATCGTGCGCCGCGAGCGCTATCGCGACCGCCGGCCCGCCGACCGGATGGCCGACACCGCCTTCGTGCGCGCGTTGTGGGAGCAGTTCGGCGAGGTCCCGTTCGAGCGGGGCAATCTCGATGCCGGGCGGCTGAGCTGGCTGTTCGGGCGCGAGGTGAAGCCCGCGGAGGACCCGTTCGATCCGGAGGATTACGAGGCGCTGCTCGTGCTCGACGTGAGTGCGGCGCGGGCGGCCTTCCCCGAGGCGTTCGAGGACGAGGGGGGATGATGGCCGGTCGGAGCATCATGGCAGGGCTTTTGGGCGTGAAATCGCCCACGACCGCCGGATTTGTGCGGATTGCAGCCGATCTCCCTATCCGTGTAACGCGCCGCTTGGCGCGGGCCGCGCGCGCGTGCAGCGTGGGCCTTGTAGTGGTGGCCCTTCCCCAAGGGGCCAGGACGTTTCGTCTTATCCGTTACCCTTCCCCTGACGGGCGGCCTTGCACATCGTGCAGGCCGCCCCTTTTTCGTTTCATTCCAGAGCTTTGCGTGCGCGGTGGCCTGACCCCCGTGCCCGTATTCGCGACACCGTCGCGGCGCAGCGCCGCGTGGCCAAGACCCGAGAAGAGGACCTGAGACATGTTCAAGAAAATCCTGATTGCCAACCGGGGCGAGATTGCCTGCCGCGTCATCAAGACCGCGCGCAAGATGGGCATTTCGACGGTGGCCATCTATTCGGATGCCGACCGCAACGCGCTGCATGTGCAGATGGCCGACGAGGCGGTGCATATCGGCCCGCCGCCGGCCTCTGAAAGCTACATCGTCATCGACAAGGTGATGGAGGCCATCCGCCAGACCGGCGCCGAGGCGGTGCATCCGGGCTATGGCTTCCTGTCGGAGAACCCCAAGTTCGCCGATGCGCTGGAGAAGGAAGGCGTGGCCTTCATCGGGCCGCCCAAGGGCGCGATCGAGGCGATGGGCGACAAGATCACCTCGAAGAAGATCGCCCAGGACGCGGAAGTGAACACCGTGCCGGGGCATATGGGGCTGATCGAGGATGCCGAGGAGGCGCTGAAGATCTCGGAGGAGATCGGTTTTCCGGTGATGCTGAAAGCCAGCGCCGGCGGCGGCGGCAAGGGGATGCGGATCGCATGGAATGCCGAGGAGGTGCGCGAGGGCTTCCAGGCGTCGAAGAACGAGGCCGCCAGCAGCTTTGGCGACGACCGGATGTTCATCGAGAAATTCGTGACGCAACCGCGGCATATCGAGATCCAGGTGCTGTGCGACAGCCATGGCAACGGGGTCTACCTGGGCGAGCGGGAATGCTCGATCCAGCGGCGGAACCAGAAGGTGATCGAGGAGGCGCCGAGCCCGTTCCTCGACGAGGAAACCCGCAAGGCGATGGGCGAGCAGGCCGTCGCGCTGGCCCATGCGGTGGGCTATGCCAGTGCCGGCACGGTGGAATTCATCGTCGATGGCGAGAAGAATTTCTATTTCCTCGAGATGAACACAAGGCTTCAGGTGGAGCACCCGGTGACGGAACTCATCACCGGCGTCGACCTGGTGGAGCAGATGATCAAGGTGGCCGCCGGCGAAAAGCTGTCGATCAGCCAGGATGACGTGACGCTGACCGGCTGGGCGATGGAAAGCCGGCTTTATGCCGAGGACCCGTATCGCAACTTCCTGCCCTCGATCGGGCGGCTGACGCGCTATCGCCCGCCGGTCGAGGTGTCGGCGGGCCCGCTTCTGGAAAGCGGCAAGTGGCAGGATGAGGCGGGCGCCGGCGAGACCGCCGTGCGCAACGATACCGGCGTCTATGAGGGCGGCGAGATTTCCATGTATTACGACCCGATGATCGCCAAGCTGTGTACCTGGGGCAAGGACCGGGCGACCGCGATCGAGGCGATGCGCGTGGCGCTCGACAGTTTCGAGATCGAGGGGATCGGGCATAACCTGCCGTTCCTGAGCGCGGTGATGGATCACCCGAAATTCGTTTCGGGCGACATGACGACGGCGTTCATCGCCGAGGAATACCCCGAGGGGTTCGAGGGCGTGGAGCTGGGCGAGCCGTCGCTGCGCCGGGTGGCGGCGGGCTGTGCCGCGATGCACCGGATCGCCGAGATCCGCCGGACCCGCGTGTCGGGCCGGATGGACAATCACGAGCGGCATGTGGGCAGCGACTGGGTCGTGACCCTGCAGGGGCAGAGCTTCCCCGTCACCATCGACGCCGACCGCGAGGGCGCCACGGTGACCTTCGAGGACGGCACCAGCCACCGGCTGACGAGCGGCTGGACGCCGGGCGATCAGCTGGCCGAGCTGGACGTGGATGGCGAATTGCTGGTGCTGAAGGTGGGCAAGATCTCGGGCGGGTTCCGTATCCGCACCCGGGGCGCCGACCTGAAGGTGCATGTGCGCACGCCCCGGCAGGCCGAGCTGGCGGCGTTAATGCCCGAGAAACTGCCGCCTGATACGTCGAAGATGCTGCTTTGCCCGATGCCGGGCCTTGTCGTCAGCGTGGCGGTCGAGGAAGGCCAGGAAGTTCAGGAGGGGCAGGCGCTTTGCACCATCGAGGCGATGAAGATGGAGAATATCCTGCGGGCCGAGAGAAAGGCCGTTGTCACCAAGATCAACGCCGGGCCGGGCGACAGCCTGGCGGTGGATGACGTGATCATGGAGTTCGAGTAAGCGCCATGCGCATGGCCGTGGTTCCGAACGCGATGCTTGCCGGGGTGGCGCTGGCCACCCTTGGCGCCTGCGCGCGGGAGGATGAGGCGGCCATGCGGGCACGGCTGGAGCAGTGGTTCCGGCTGGGCGAGACCGCGTATTTCCAGGCCCGTGGCGATTGCGTGGCGGGCGTCTTCCGGCTGAAGGCGGCGGATGTGGGCGCGGGGATGCCGGTGGCGGGATCGGTGCCCGAGATGCTGTGGGCGCTGCGCGCGGGTCGCGCGGCGCTGGACGATGCCGGCACGGCCCCCGATGCGGCGTTGGTGCAGCTTGCGAACGAGGAGCGCGCGACCGGCATGGCGATGCGCCGGGCCGGGCTCGAGGCGCGGAGTTGCATGGATGACGGGGCCGAGGGGGCGTTTCGCCGGGCGCTGCTGAGCCCCGAGGCGCTTTTGGCTTACGATAGCGAGAGTGGTACGGTCATGGTGATGGACCCGGGCCGCAACCTGTTGTTCGCCGCGATGGGGGAGGGGTGATGGTGCCTGCTCAGCTTTCGCCGCGCCGGTCGCGCACTTCCTGCTGCCGCATGGGCAGCTTGTCGATCACGCGGGAGATTTCGCGCACCGACCACGGCAGGGGTTTGCGCAGATATATGGTGCCGTCCTTGCCGATGAGCACCAGCATGAAGCCGCGCGGGCGCAACTCCTTGCGCAGGGCGGTATCGGCGCCCTTGTCGGTGTCGGTCAGGACCACGACGTCGCGCCGGTCGAGATCGTCGAGCCGTTCGGTGATGTATTCCATCTGCTGGACATATCGCGGGTCGGCCGGGCTGTCGGCGAAGACGACAAGCGGGCGCTTGATCCACATGAAATCTTCGAGTTTCACGCTGCTTCCGGGCAGGATCAGCTCGTCCCGGGACAGGTCATCTTGCGACATGGCCGGACCGGCCACGCCGAGCGCGGCCAAAAAACTCAGGAAAACAAGGGTTAACGTCTTAGGCATGGGGTCTCCCGTTGCCCCAGATATAGGACTTCGGGGACGGGATGCGAAGTCAGAATTCCGCGAGGGCGGAAAAAGTCGCAGGCGCGGCGCGGCAGAGGGCCGCCGCGCGGCTGTGACAGGGATTGGAAATCACGGGCCACGGACGGTGGGGGCAACCCCCGCCGCGGGCCGGACGAGAAGAGGACAAGGCAATGGCATCGAAGAAAGATGACTGGCGCGAGATCGCCGAGAAGGAACTGAAGAACCGCACGCTGGACGACCTGACGTGGAAGACGCTGGAAGGCATCGACGTCAGCCCGGTCTACACGGCGGAGGATGTCGAGGGGCTGGATCACCTGGGCTCGATCCCCGGCGAGGCGCCGTTTACCCGCGGGGTGAAGGCCACGATGTATGCGGGCCGGCCGTGGACCATCCGGCAATATGCCGGCTTCTCGACGGCGGAGGAATCGAATGCCTTCTACCGCCGCAACCTGGCTGCCGGGCAGCAGGGGGTTTCGGTGGCCTTCGACCTGGCCACGCACCGCGGCTATGACAGCGATCACCCGCGGGTGACGGGCGATGTCGGCAAGGCGGGTGTGGCCATCGATTCGGTCGAGGACATGAAGATCCTGTTCGACGGTATCCCGCTCGACCAGGTTTCCGTCAGCATGACGATGAACGGCGCCGTGATCCCGATCCTGGCCAGTTTCATCGTCGCGGGCGAGGAGCAGGGGCACGACAAGTCGGTCCTGTCGGGGACGATCCAGAACGACATCCTCAAGGAATTCATGGTGCGCAACACCTATGTCTATCCGCCGGAGCCGTCGATGCGGATCGTGGCCGACATCATCGAGTTCACCGCGTGGGAAATGCCGCGCTTCAACTCGATCTCGATCTCGGGCTACCACATGCAGGAGGCGGGCGCGAACCTGGTGCAGGAGCTGGCCTTTACCCTGGCCGACGGGCGGGAGTATGTGCGCGCGGCGATCCATCGGGGGATGGACGTGGACAAGTTCGCGGGCCGGCTGAGCTTCTTCTTCGCCATCGGCATGAATTTCTTCATGGAGGCCGCCAAGCTGCGGGCCGCGAGGCTGTTGTGGCACCGGGTGATGAGCGAGTTCGAACCGAAGAACCCGCGCTCGTCGATGCTGCGGACACACTGCCAGACCTCCGGTGTGTCTTTGCAGGAGCAGGACCCTTACAACAACGTCGTGCGCACCGCCTACGAGGCGATGAGCGCGGTGCTGGGCGGCACGCAGTCGCTGCACACCAACGCGCTCGACGAGGCGATTGCGCTGCCGACGGATTTCAGCGCGCGGATCGCGCGGAACACCCAGCTGATCCTGCAGGAAGAGACGGGCGTCACCAACGTGGTCGACCCGCTGGCGGGCTCGTATTACGTCGAGAAGCTGACCCATGACCTGGCCGAGAAGGCCTGGGCGCTGATGGAAGAGGTCGAGGAGATGGGCGGCATGACCAAGGCGGTGGCCAGCGGCATGCCCAAACTGCGCATCGAGGAGACCGCCGCCACCCGGCAGGCGATGATCGACCGGGGCGACGAGGTGATCGTGGGCGTCAACAAGTACCGCAAGGACAAGGAAGACCCGATCGATATCCTGTCGATCGACAACAACGAGGTGCGCCGCTCGCAGATCGCCGCGCTTGAACGCATCCGCGCCAACCGCGACGAGGCGGCCTGTACCAAGGCGCTGGAAGAACTGGAACGCCGCGCGAAAGAGGGCGGCAACCTGCTGGAAGGGGCGGTCGAGGCCGCCCGGGCCCGCGCCACTGTCGGAGAGATCAGCATGAGCATGGAAAAGGTATTCGGCCGGCACAGGGCCGAGGTGAAGACGCTGGCCGGCGTCTATGGCGCGGCCTACGAGGGCGATGACGGCTTTGCCGCGATCCAGAAATCGGTGGAGGAATTCGCCGAGGAGGAGGGCCGCCGGCCGCGGATGCTGGTGGTGAAGATGGGGCAGGACGGGCATGACCGCGGCGCCAAGGTGATCGCCACGGCCTTTGCCGATATCGGCTTCGACGTCGATGTGGGCCCTCTCTTCCAGACGCCGGACGAGGCGGCGCAGGACGCCATCGACAACGACGTGCATGTGGTGGGGATTTCCTCGCAGGCGGCCGGGCACAAGACGCTGGCGCCGCAGCTCATTGACGCGCTGAAGGAAAAGGATGCCGGGGATATCATCGTGATCTGCGGCGGGGTCATTCCGCAGCAGGATTACGACTTCCTGAAGGAGGCCGGGGTTAAGGCGATCTTCGGACCGGGCACGAATATTCCGGAGGCGGCGCAGGATATCCTCAAGCTGATCCGCGAGGCGCGGGGGTAGGCTTGGGGCGCTGCCCCCGACGTTGAATTTCTTTAGGAAATTCAACGTCTCCCCCGGGATATTTGGACCAAGAAGAAGGGTGGGGAGATGGAGACGCGGCGGAAGATTGCGGTTGGCATGGCGGCCGGGGTGGCCTGGTCTTTTGCCGTGCTTATCGGGGCGGCGATGTTCGTGCAACTGCCGGTCTTCGCGCTGATGCCGACAATCATGACCGCGTTCCTTGCGCCCGGGCTGGTGATGATCGCCATGGTCGGGCGGCTGGCGCAGCGGCGGTTCTTCGATGACGCGATCATCGATGGCGAGGCGTTCAGCGGCGCGGCGGCGATCGATCAGCGGGTGCTGTCCAACACGGTCGAGCAGCTTGTGCTGGCGATGGCCGTCTGGCCTGCGGCGGCGGTGCTGCTGGGGGCCGAGGGCCCCGGTGTGATCCTGGTGCTGGGGGTGGCCTTTGCCGTGGCACGGCTGGCCTTCTGGTTCGGGTATCACCGGGCCCCGCCGCTGCGCGCCTTCGGGTTCGCGGCGACGTTCTACCCGACGGTCCTGGTGGCGCTGTGGGCGCTGTGGCGCGTCGTGATCTGAGCGTTTGCCATCCGCCCCGCGCGATGCCTATGGTGGCGCTGCGAGCAACAGGACGGGGGCGACATGCTGGAACTGGATCACCTGGCCGTGGCGGCCGAGACGCTGGACGAGGGCCGCGAGTCGGTGGAGCACGCGCTGGGCGTGGCGCTGCAACCGGGGGGGCAGCATGTGAAATTCGGCACCCATAACCTGCTGTTGGGGATGGAGGAGGGGCTCTATCTCGAGGTGATCGCGGTGGACCCGGGGGCGGAGGCGCTGCCCTATCCGCGCTGGTTCGACCTCGACCGGTTCGAGGGGCGCCCGCGGCCGCGGATCTGGATCTGCCGGACCGATGACCTTGACGGCGTGGTGGCCGACCACCCCGAGGCGGGCAGCCCGGTGGCGCTGGAGCGGGGCGACCTGCGCTGGCGCATGGCGGTGCCGGAAAGCGGCGTGCTGCCCTATGACAACAGTTTCCCGGCGGTCATCCAGTGGGAGGGCTCGGCCCACCCGGCGGCGCGGCTGGCGCCCTCGGGCTGTGCGCTGCGGCGGCTAGTGATCACGCATCCGGAGGCGGCGGCGTTGCAGGCGGCGCTGGCCGACCGGCTGGAGGACGAGCGGGTGGTGTTCGAGGCGGGCGATGCGGCGATGCGCTACGAGATCGACACGCCGCACGGGCTGAGGGTGATCGAGTGAGCGTGCGCGCCGCGGGGCCCGAGGATGCGGGCGCCATCGCGGAGATCTGGAACCCCTACATTCGCGAAACGTCTGTGACCTTCACCACCGACGAGAAAACGGTGGCCGGGCTGACCGTCGATATCGCCGCGCGGCCGGGGGCGTTCTTCGTGGCCGAGGACGACGGCGCGGTGCTGGGCTTTGCCACCGCCTTTCCGTTCCGGGGCGGGCCGGGATACCGGCACACGATGGAGCATACGGTGCAGCTTGCGCCGGATGCGGCCGGGCGGGGGCTCGGGCGGGCCCTGATGACCCGGCTGGAGGCGGCGCTGCGCGAGGGCGGGGCGCATGTGCTGGTGGCGGGCGTCAGCGGCGAGAACACGGTCGGGATAGCCTTTCACCACGCCATCGGTTTCGAGACGGTCGGGCGCATGCCGGAGGTGGGCCGCAAGTTCGGCCGCTGGATGGATCTTGTGCTGATGCAGAAAATCCTCTGACGCGAGGGCGGTTGACGCTGACATCGCCTGCGGAAGCCGATAGGGTCGCGCTCATGTCGATCTGGAACCGCATATCCGAGGCGCTGTCGGCGCTGACCAAGGGCGAGCCGCTGAGCGAGGTGTTCGACCGCCTGCGCACGCCGCCCGAGCGCAGCGTGGCCTTCGCCATCGCCGTTATCGCGCTGGGGGCCAAGATGGCCAAGGCCGACGGGCTGGTGACGCGCGACGAGGTGACGGCGTTTCGCGATGTCTTCCAGATTGCCCAGGCCGACGAGGCGGGCGCGGCGCGGGTCTTCAACCTCGCCCGGCAGGACGTGGCGGGGTTCGAGGAATATGCCGAGCGCATCCAGCGGATGTTCGGCGACGATACCGAGACGCTGAGCGACCTGATGGAGGGCTTGTTCCACATCGCGGTGGCCGATGGCATCTATCATCCGAACGAGGACCAGTTCCTGGAACGGGTGGCCGGGATCTTCGGGCTGAAACCCTATGAATTCAACGCGTTGAAAAGCCGGTTCGTGCCGGATGCCAAGCCCGACCCCTATTCGGTGCTGGGGGTGACGCCGGACATGCCGATGGACGAGATCCGCAAGGTCTGGCGCAAACAGGTGCGCGAGAGCCACCCTGACCGGATGCTGGCCCGCGGCGTGCCGGAAGAGGCCGTGAAGCTGGCCGAGAAACGGATCATCGACATCAACCGCGCCTGGGAAGAGATCTCCGAAAGGGCCGCGTGAGATGCGTTTCGCGACCTACAACGTGGAATGGTTCAACGCGCTTTTCGACGATGCCGGCACCCCCTATGACGATGGCGAATGGTCGGGGCGTCACAACGTGACGCGGGGCGATCAGCTGGCGGCGCTGGGCATCGTCTTCACCGCGCTCGATGCGGATGCGGTGATGGTGATCGAGGCGCCGGATCATAACGGCAAGCGGGCCACGGTGCGGGCGCTGGAGAATTTCGCGGCGGCGATGGAGTTGCGGGCGCGCAAGGCGATCATCGGGTTTTACAACGACACACAGCAGGAGATCGCGCTGCTGTTCGACCCCGACAAGCTGTCGTGCCGGCATGACCCAAAGGGCGAGCCAACCGGCCAGAAGGGCGCGCGGGAGGCGCCGCGCTTTGACGGGGTGTTCCGGATCGACCTCGATATCGACGCGACCGAAGACCTCGTGGTGTTTTCCAAGCCGCCCTTCGAGATTGCCGCCGAGACGCCGTCCGGCGCGACATTCCGCATGATCGGGGCGCATCTGAAGTCGAAGGCGCCGCACGGGGCGACCAATCGCGACGAGGTGATGCGGATGGCGATCTCCAACCGGCGCAAGCAGCAGGCCCAGGCGGTGTGGCTGCGCCAGCGGATCGTGCAGCATCTGGAGGCCGGGGACGAGCTGATCCTGATGGGCGATCTGAACGACGGCCCCGGCCTCGATGAATACGAGCACCTCTTCGGACGCTCGTCGGTCGAGATCATCATGGGCGAGGGGGCCGAGACCGCGCATGTGCTTTACGATCCGCACGCGCGCCGGGCGCTGACCCGGCGGATCGGGGCGATGAACACCACGGCGCGGTTCTACATCCAGTCGGAGCAGCGCTATCTGCAGGCGCTGCTCGATTACATCATGGTCTCGCCGGGCTTGCGGAAGAAGGGGCCGCGCTGGCGCATCTGGCACCCGTTCGACGACCCGGGTTGCTGGCGCGTGCCGGATCTGCGCGATGCGCTGATCACCGCGTCGGATCATTTTCCGGTGACCATGGATATCGAGCTGTGAGGGGGCGCGGATGACCCTGAAGGACCGTCTTCACGATCTCTATCACGGCCGCAACAAGCGGGCGACGCGGTTCCGCTATGCGATGCTGGGTTTCGATGCGGTGTCGATCATCTTCTTTCTCGGCACCGCGACGCTGACGCTGGCGCCGTGGCTGCTGATCGCCGACGGGCTGATCGGGTTGTTCATCCTGCTCGACATGCTGGCCCGGTTCTGGATCGCGCCGGACCGGTGGCGGCATCTGCGGCGGTTCTACGTGCTGGTCGATATCGTGGTGCTGGCGTCGCTGGCGGCGGCACCGTTCCTGGGGCAGGGGCTGATGATGCTGCGGCTTCTGCGGGCGCTCAGGCTGGTGCATTCCTATCACCTGATGCACGACCTGCGGCGCGATTCGCGGGTGTTCCGGCGGCACGAGGATACGGTGATCTCGGCGGTGAACCTGCTGGTCTTCATCTTCGCGATGACGGCGCTGGTCTTCGTGCTGCGTGCGCAGGAGCCGGGGCTCGAGACCTATGTCGACGCGCTTTACTTCACCGTCGCCACGCTGACCACGACGGGCTTTGGCGATATCGCCATGACCACGCCGCAGGGGCGGCTTTTGACGGTGGTGATCATGGCGGTGGGGGTGGGGCTCTTTCTGCGGTTGGCGCAGGCCATCTTCTCGCCGGCGAAGGTGCGGCAGAAATGCTCGGAATGCGGGCTGATGCGGCATGACCGCGACGCCATTCACTGCAAGCATTGCGGGGCGGAGATGAAGATCGAGACCGAGGGGCTGGATTGAGCAAAGTCTTAAAACCGTCACCGCCAACGCCTATATTCAGGGCATGAGACGTCTTGCCCTGATCACCGCCGCCGCCCTCTGCCTGACCGCGCCCGCGCTGGCGCAGGATACCGAGGCAGAGCCCGACGCCCCCGAAAACGAACGCTCGCTGATGGAAGAGGGGGCGCGGATGTTCCTTGAAGGCATCCTGCGCGAGATGGAGCCGGCGCTGCGCGACCTCGAGGGGATGGCGGGCGAGATCGAGCCCGCGCTGCGCGATTTCGCGCAGGAGATGGGGCCGGCCTTTGCGGAGCTGCTGGGCAAGGTCGACGATCTCAGCAATTACGAGATGCCCGAGATGCTGCCCAACGGCGATATTATCATTCGCCGGAAAGAGCCGCTCGACCCGGAGACGCCGCTTGATCCGGAGCTGGATATCGAACCGGGGGAAGAGATCGAGATTTGAGGACCGGTCGGCCCAAGGCGCCGGCCCCGGCGCCTACTGCCCCATCTTGATCGTCGCCTCGGCCTGCAACGTATCCGCCAGCGAGCGGAAGCGCGCCTCGGCCACCTCGCCGAAAAGGGGCGCGGCCTCGGGCGAGAGGCGCAGATCGAGGCGCTTCTTCTTCGGATACCAGCGCAGTTCGCCCAGCTTGGCGTCACGTTTGAGCCAGAGCATCGCGGCAAAGCGCATCGCCTTGCCCAGCACCTCGGCCTGAAGCTGGTCGTCATCGGTGACGAGCGAGTTCAGATCCTGGAACCGCGTCCCCTCGCGCTTGTTCGAATAGCGGTGCAGCAGCGCCAGCCCGAGAAACACCCGCTCGGAATGCTTGAGCCCGCCAAGGTTGGCGCGGGTGGCGTTGTCGAAGCAATCCTCGGCGCGGTAGTCGGGGTGGGCGCGCCAGCTGACGTCGTGCAGCAGGCAGGCCGCCTTGATGATCCGCCGCTTTTCTGGCCGGGCCGAGCGGAAGAGCGGCTCGATGAACTTGTAGACCACCGTGCCATAGCCCGGCACGCGGGCATCGCGGCTTTCGGCAAAGGCGCAGGCCTCGATCAGCGGGTCGCGGTCGCGCAGGCGCGTGGGCATCTGTTCGTAGAGCAGCCCCTCGCGGATGCCGTAGCTGGAAATGGCGATGTCGCGGGGCTTGAAGGCCTTCACCACCTCGCGCAGCACCTCCGTCGCGATCGGCACCAGCGCCATCCGGCTTGACGAGACACCGGCGCGGTTGCGCAGGTCTTCGGGGTCGCATTTCTCGATATACTTGGCCGTCTCGCGCACCGCCTTGGCCGTCATCCGGTATTCGTGCAGCACGTGCAGCGGGTAGCCGCGGCGCTCCATGTCGATCTTGGCGATGGCCCGCCACGAGCCGCCGACGAGGAAGAGGCGGTTCTTCTGCTCGCCGAGGTCGTCCTGCATCGACTTGATCCGGTCGCGGATCAGCGCCTTGCGGGCCTTCTTGCCGCCCTTCATGTCGCGCAGCTTGAGCGGGCCCAGCGACGAGCTGAGCCGCCGGCCGACGCGGCCGCCGTTGATCTCGGCCAGCTCCATCGACGAGCCGCCGATATCGCAGACGAGGCCATAGGAGCCGGGCCAGCCCAGAAGCACGCCCTGGGCCGAGAGGCGGGCCTCTTCCTTGCCGTCGATGACGTGGATGCGGATGCCGGTCTCGCGCTCGACCTCCTCGCAGAACTCGGCGCCATCTTCCGCCTCGCGTACGGCGGCGGTGGCCACGGCGGTCAGCCCCTCGGTGCCGATCCCGTCGCCGAGGTGCTTGAACCGGCGCATGGCCGCCAGCGCGCGGGCGCGCCCTTCGGGGTTTAGGCGCCCGGTTTCGGACATGCCGGCGCCAAGGGCGCACATGATCTTCTCGTTGAAGAAATAGGCCGGGCTGCGGGCCGCGCCGTCGAAGATGACAAGCCGGACCGAGTTCGAGCCTATGTCGACCACGCCGACACGGCTCAGGCCCTGGGCCGAAGCTTCATCGAAAAGCGGCCGCCCGAATGGGCCCCAATCGGTTTCAGCGGGATCGTTGGTGCCGTCCATCTGGCCCTCGGTTGGTCTTGGTCATGGTATGCGATATGGGGCGGGGGCGGTCAATCGCCCGTATGCGTCAGTTTCGGCACATCCGCCGCGCCTGCCGAGCCGCGGCCCGACAATGACGGGTTTTCCATGAAGAACCGGTGACAGTTGAAGGCAAACTCGCCCTCGGGCCATTCGGCGCGGGTGAAGGCGCCGTCGGGCGCCATTGTCCAGCTCTGGGCGATGTCGGCCATGTTGGCGGCCATGATCTGGCTGACGATCTGGGCCTTCACGGTGGCGTTCTCGATCTCGACCAGGGTTTCGACCCGGCGGTTGAGGTTGCGGCCCATCCAGTCGGCCGAGCTGATGAAGACGCGGGCCTTTTTCGAGGGCAGCCCCGCGCCGTTGCCGTAGCAGACGATGCGGGAATGTTCGAGGAATCGCCCGACGATGGATTTCACGCGGATGTTGTCCGAGAGGCCCTTCACGCCGGGCCGGATGCCGCAGATGCCGCGCACCACGAGGCTGATCTGCACGCCCGCCTGGCTGGCGCGGTAGAGCGCGTCGATCACGTCGGGTTCGATGAGCGAGTTCATCTTGGCCCAGATTTCCGCCGGGCGGCCGGCCTTGGCGTGGGCGATCTCGTCCTCGATCATCCGGATCAGGTCGTTCTTCATCTCGTGGGGCGAGATCGAGAGGTTTTCGAGCGTTTCGGGCAGGGCATATCCCGAGAGGTAGTTGAAGACCTTGGTGGCGTCGCGCCCCAGCTTGGCATCGCAGGTGAAGAAGCTGAGGTCGGTGTAGATCTTGGCGGTAATCGGGTGATAGTTGCCGGTGCCGTAATGGGTGTAGGTGACAAGGTTGTCGCCTTCGCGCCGGACCACGGTGGAAATCTTGGCGTGGGTCTTCCAGTCGATGAAGCCATAGACCACGTGGGCGCCCGCCCGCTCCAGCCTGCGGGACTGGCGGATATTGGCGGCCTCGTCGAAGCGCGCCTTGAGTTCCACCAGCGCGGTGACCGACTTGCCGTCTTCCGCCGCCTCGCACAGCGCCTCGACGATGGGAGAGTTCTTGGACGTGCGGTAGAGCGTCTGCTTGATCGCCACCACGTCAGGGTCGCGCGCCGCCTGGGCCAGGAAACGCACCACCATGTCGAAGGTCTCGTAGGGGTGGTGCAGCAGCATGTCCTTCTGGCGGATGGCGGCGAACATGTCGCCGTCATGGTCCTGCACGCGCTCGGGCACGCGGGGGGTGAAGGCGGGCCAGAGCAGGTCGCGCCGGCTGTCGAGCACCAGCTCCTTGAGGTCGGCCAGCCCGATCATGCCGTCGACCTCGACCACCTCGTCGGGGCCGACATGCAGCTCGCGCATGATGGTGGCGCGCAGGCTTTCCGGCGCGCCCTCGGAGATCTTCATGCGCACCACCTCGCCCCGGCGGCGGCGCTTGAGGGCCACCTCGAACTCGCGCACGAGGTCTTCGGCTTCTTCCTCGACCTCGAGGTCGCTGTCGCGGAGCACGCGGAAGGCGCAGTGATCCTTGCAGCGGTAGCCGGGGAACAGGCTGTCGAGATGCAGGAGCAGCAGCTCTTCCAGCGGCAGGGCGCGATAGGTGCCCTCGGGGGCGGGCAGGAAGGTGAAGCGGTCGATCTGCTGGGGGATGGGCAAGAGCGCCTGAAGCGCGCGGCGGTCGGATTTCCGCTCGAGCTGCAATGCCAGGCAGAAGCCCAGGTTGGGGATGAACGGGAAAGGGTGCGCCGGGTCGATGGCGAGGGGCGACAGGACCGGGAAGACCTTGTTCATGAAGGCATCGGCCAGGAAGTCGCGGTCGCTGTCCGACAGGCCCTCGCGCGTCAGGATGTGGATCTTCTCGCCGTCCATCTCTTCGCGCAAGCCGCCCAGCGTGACCTGCTGGCTGTGCAGCAGGCGGCGGGCGTTCTCGTCGATCATCACCAGCTGTTCGGCGGGCGTCAGGCCATCGGCGCCGGGGGTGGAGCGGCCTTCGCGGGCCAGCTCGCGCAGGCCGGCCACGCGGACGTTGTAGAACTCGTCAAGATTGGTGGCCGAGATCGACAGGAAGCGCAGCCGTTCGAGCAGCGGCACGCGCGGGTTCTGCGCCTCTTCCAGCACCCGCCAGTTGAAGCCCAGCCAGCTGAGCTCGCGGTTGAAGAACCGGCCCGGACCCGAAAGGTCGAGATCGGGCAGATCGACGGGGTCGGGCATGGGGGATTTGAGGAAATCGGCTTTGTTCATTCTGCTCTGTGTCTTGCGCGATTTGCGTAGCGTGGCTTCGTAACGGGAAGGTGACGGAGTCTGCCTTTACGTGTCGTCATTGTCCAGCAGGTCGCGGGCGAGCGTGGTGTTGATCGGCCGGCGATGCTCGAGCGCTGCCGCATCAAGTCGCTCGACGATGTCTCTTGCGGCATCGAAGGAACGGTCAATGCGCCGGGTGAGGTAGGGCAGAACCTGCGGCGCGGGCGAGAGCTGGCGGTCGGAAAAGAGCTTCATCATCACCGCCATCAGCAGTTCGTCGTCGGGCGGGGCGATCTGGACCGTGGGCGTGCCCTGCATCCGGCTGGCGAGGTCGGGCAGGGCGAGGGGCCAGTGGTTCGGCGCGGCGGTGGCGGTAAAAAGCAGCGATTGCCCCTCGGCCAGCGCAAGGTTGTGGAGGTGGAACAGCGCATCCTCGGCGGCGCGGTCGCCGGCGATGGTGTCGCAATCCTCGACCGCTACGGGCCCCTCGGCCAGCGCCGGGATGTCGGCCGCCGCCACGTCGCGCGCCGGGATGATCCGGGCGCCGCTTTGCGCCGCCCAGACATGGGCGAGGTGGGTCTTGCCCGCCCCGCGCGGCCCCACGAGCACCAGTTTGCGGGCAGGCCATGTGCGCCAGCCCTCGATCATCGCCACGGCGGTGGCGTTGGCCGACGATACGAAGAAGTCGGCACGCCCGAGCGCGGTGCGCACGGGCAGGTCGAAGCTGAGCTGACGGGCCATTATTCGGTGTCTTCCTCGGCCAGCCCCCGGTAGAGGCGGCTGTCCTTGTATTGCGAGATGGCGAAGCGGGCGAGGACGCCGATCGCCGCGGCCACGGGCACCGCGACCAGCATGCCGACGAAGCCGAAAAGCGCGCCGAAGACCGACAGCGCGAAGATCAGCCAGACCGGGTGGAGGCCCACGGAATCGCCCACCAGCTTGGGCGTCAGGATATTGCCCTCGATAACCTGTCCCAGCATGAAGATGCCGGCGACAAGGCCGATGGATATCCAGTCGCCCCAGAACTGGAAGAGCGCGAGGCCGATGGCCAGCGCGCCGCCCACCAGGGCGCCGACATAGGGAATGAAGGTGATGAGCCCCGCAATCGCCCCCACGACAAGGCCGAATTGCAGCCCCACCGCCATCAGCGCAACCGCGTAATAGGTGCCCAGGATCACGCAGACCGTGCCCATCCCGCGGATGAAACTGGCCAGCGTCGCGTCGATTTCCCGGGCCAGGCGGCGGATGACGGGCGCATGATCGCGCGGCAGAAGCGTGTCGACCTCAGCGACCATCCTGTCCCAGTCGTAAAGCAGGTAGAAGGCCACCACCGGCACGATCACCAGCAGCACGACCACGTTGATCACCGACGCGGCCGAGGTCAGCACCGATTCCAGCAGCTGCCCGCCCTTCGACTGGATCGTCTCGCCCACCGATTGCAGCGACTGGCGCAGCACGGATTCGTTGTCGACGATCTCGGGGAAGCGATCTGTCAGGAAGCCTTGCAGGTTCTTGAAGACCTGCGGCGCCACGTTGAAGAGGTTCACCGCCTGCTGGACAAGCGTCGGGATGACCAGCAGCGCCATGATCGCGAAAATCATCAGCGCGACCAGCGTGATGATCGCCACCGCCACCGCGCGGCTGGCCCCCATCCGTTCCAGCCGGTCGGCCACGGGGTCGAGGAAATAGGCGATGGCACCGCCCAGCACGAAGGGCAGGATCTGGTCGCCCAGGAGCCACATCAGCACGAGGAACACCGCCGTGGCGATGCCCCAGTACTTTGCCTGTGTTCCGACCGGAAGTGCCATGGATGTCCCTGCGAAGCGTCCGACTACACATTGCCGATGCGGCCCGCGCTTTCAAGGGCCGGGTTGCGCAAAACCCCGCGCCCGCCCGCCGAAACCGGCCCGGGCCCGCAAAGCCTCGCGAAATCGCGGCTCCGATGGCCTGCATGGCTTGTCTCACCCCCGGCAAAGCCATAAACGGGGGCCAAACGTCATCACCACGAGGTTCGCCCCATGCGCCTGTCCCGCTACTTCCTGCCCGTTCTCAAGGAGAACCCCGCCGAGGCACAGATCGTCAGCCACCGGCTGATGCTGCGGGCGGGGATGATCAAGCAGGCGACCGCCGGCATCTATTCGTGGCTGCCGCTGGGCTTCAAGGTTCTGCGCAAGATCGAGAACATCGTGCACGAGGAGCAAATCCGCGCCGGGCACAACCCGATCCTGATGCCGGTGCTGCAATCGGCCGACCTGTGGCGCGAAAGCGGGCGGTACGACGATTACGGCAAGGAAATGCTGCGGATGCAGGACCGGCACGGCCGCGACATGCTCTATACCCCGACGGCGGAAGAGCTGGTGACGGATATCTTCCGCGCCCATGTCGGCAGTTACAAGGACCTGCCGATGACGCTCTACCAGATCCAGTGGAAATTCCGCGACGAGGTGCGCCCGCGTTTCGGCGTCATGCGGGGCCGCGAGTTCCTGATGAAGGACGGCTATAATTTCGACCTCACGAAAGAGGACGCGCTGCACGCCTATAACCGCCACCTGGTGAGCTACCTGCGCACCTACGAGCGGATGGGCCTTCAGGCCATCCCGATGCGGGCCGACAGCGGCCCGATCGGGGGCGACGACACGCACGAGTTCCTCGTGCTGGCAGAAACGGGCGAGTCGGGCGTGTTCTACGACAGCGAGATCACCGACCTGAAGTTCGGCGACCGTGAAATCGATTACGACAGTGTCGACCAGTGCCAGTCGGTGCTGGAAGAGTTCACCAGCCGCTATGCCCGCACTGACGACACGCATGAGGAATCCGTCTTCCACGAGCGCGTGCCCGAAGAACGCCGCCGCGAGGGGCGGGGCATCGAGGTTGGCCAGATCTTCTATTTCGGCACCAAGTATTCCGAGCCGATGGGTGCCACGGTGCAGGGCCCCGACGGCAAACCCGTACCCGTCCACATGGGCAGCCACGGCATCGGCGTCAGCCGGCTGGTGGGCGCCATCATTGAGGCCAGTCATGACGACAAGGGCATCATCTGGCCCGAGGGTGTGACGCCGTTCCACGTGGGCATCGTCAACCTCAAGCAGGGCGACGAAAAGGCCGACGAGGCTTGCGAGGCGCTTTACAAGTCGGTCGAGGCGCTTGGGCTCGAGCCGCTTTACGACGACCGTGACGAACGCGCCGGCGGCAAGTTCGCGACGATGGACCTGATCGGCCTGCCGTGGCGTATCACCGTGGGGCCGCGGGGCCTCAAGAATGGCGTGGTCGAGCTGACCTCCCGCCGTACCGGGGAAAGCGAGGAATTGCCCCCCGAGCAGGCGATCGCGAAGCTGGCGGCGATCTACGGCCCCCATCACCCCCACCTGGACCGGCCCGAGCCGATGGCGAAGCGGTCGTTCCACACGTGGATGTGAGGCCCGCGATGACCCGATGCGCCGCGGCACTGTCACTGGCATGCGGCGCCCTTCTCTGGGGCGCGGCGGCCAGCGCCGACAGCCTGACCTACCACAATGACCGGTTCGACGTGCAGGGCAGGTTGCCGGTGAATTTCGTCGCCGGCCCCGCGCCGCAGAATGGCGACGGGCGGGAATTCTCGAGCCCCGATGACAGCGGCACGATCAGCATCTACGGCAGCTACAACACCACCGACAGCATCGCCGCCTACCGGGAACAGACCCGCGCCTTCCACGAGAACGACGGAGCCGAGATCGCCTATGAAGACGGGCAGCAGGACTGGTTCGTGCTGTCGGGCAGCGATGGCGAGACGGTGTTTTATCTTCGGGTCGAGCAGGGGAAATCCTGTGACGGCGACGTGGTGCTGGGGCACTGGCTGATCGAGTATTCCGAGGCCGACCGCGTGGTCTATGACCCGCGGGTCGGCGGCATGGCCGAGGGCTTGCGCGTCGGTTCCTGCTGAGGCGGGCGTCAGAGGCCCAAGGGGCCGCGCAGGGCAAAGGCCGCCAGCGCCAGCAGCAGCACGATCAGGATAAGTGCTACGGTGGCCGTGATCCGGCGCTGGGCGGGCAGTTTGCGAAACGGGTCAATCATAGACGAACTGCTCCGACAGGATGCGCGAGGAGGGGATGCCGAGGTTCAGAAGCGTGGCTTCCACCGCGCGCAGCATCGGCGGCGGGCCGCAGAGCACGTAGAGCCAGTCGCGCCGGTCGTCGCGGTCGAAATGCTGCTTCAGCAGGGAAGGGCTGACCATGCCGGTCTCGCCCGTCCAGCCGTCGGGCGGCTCGGACAGCACATGCACCAGCTCGGTGCCGTGGGTGCGTGACAGCTCGTCCAGCTCCTCGCGAAAGGCGATCTGTCCGGCATGACGGTTGCCATAGATCAGCACGGTGGGGCGGGTGTCTCCTGTCGCGTTGAGCTCCCGCAGGATACCAATCAGGGGCGCGAGCCCCACGCCGCCCGCGATCAGCGCCACGCCGGTCGCGTCGTCATGGGCGGCGAGCGTCAGGTGGCCGTGCGGCGCCTCGAGCCACGCCCGCGTGCCGGGGGCGATCTGGCCCGTGAGGCGCGTGCCGTCGCCATGTTCCTTGATGAGGAACTGCACCTCGCGCCCCGCCGAGGGGGCGGAGGCGATGGAGAACGGGTTTTCGTCCAGCGAAAAGACCGGGTGGCCGACGTTGAGCCACGCGAACTGCCCGGCGCGGTAGGGCATCGTACCGTCGAAGTCCGGTGTAAGCGTCACGACCCATGTCCGGTCGCCCTCGTTGCGCACCTCCGTCACCCGCCACGGGCGGCGCAGTCTCAACAGGGGCGCGACGATGTAGACCCAGAGAAGCGCCATGCCCGCCACCGCCAGCAGCCCCAGCCACAGCGCGGCAAGGCCCGGATCCTGGCTGTAGCGCCCCGCGCGCAGGGCATGCCAGACGCCGAAGCCCGCCACCATCGCGGCCATCAGACCGTGCATCAGCCGCCAATGCTGGTACCGGATGCCCGTGGCATCCCGCCCGATGGCCATGCCCACGAGGCCTGCCAGAAGCAGCAGCGCCACGATCCCGGGCCAGAGGGCGGGCCAGCTGGTCTCGACCGTCGTCCGGTGCGTCACGTCCCACACGGGGGCCGGGGCCCGGGGCGAGGCGTAGAGGATCGGATGCAGCAGAGCGAAGACCGCCGCGACCCGCGCCAGAAGCTGGTGGCTGCGCATCACCACGTCGCTGCCCACGCGGCCCGTGACGGCGCGGAATCGACCAAGCAGCAGGAATTCCACCAGAATCATTGCCGTGGCCAGAAGGCCCAACCCGCTGGCCAGTTCATCCCACACGCCGCGCGGCGCCAGACCCTGCGCCCAGGCCAAGCCCAGCGGCGCCAGCACCAGCGCCAGATAGCCCAGAATGAGTATGCCCGCCGGCACGATCCACCCCCTGTTTTCACCCGGTTCGAAAGCCCCTATAGCGTCAGTTTATCAAATCCGTGAACTGGCCTGCTTGACCTTGACCCTGCCGGGGATAAAACGCAGTCTCCGCGGCAAAAAGGCATCAGAGGTCCCCGTGGCAGCCAATCCAGCCCCGTTTTCCCGCTTTGAATGGATGATCGCCTGGCGCTACCTGCGCGCCCGACGGGCCGAGGGCGGCGTCTCGACCATGACGTGGATCAGCCTGATCGGCATCACGCTGGCGGTTTTCGCCCTGATCGCGACGCTGGCGGTGCGCTCGGGCTTCCGGGCGGAGTTCGTCGATACCATTCTCGGCGCCAACGCCCATGTGACGATCTACAATGGCGGCAATGTCGACCAGCAGACCGGCCGCATCGACCGCACCATCGAGGATTACGAGGCGATGGCCGAGCGCGTGCGCCAGGTTCCCGGCGTGACCCGCGTCGCGCCGCTGATCAAGGGGCAGGTGATGGCCAATGCCCGCGACCGCTCCGCCGGGGTCGAGGTGTTCGGCATCGCGCTCGACGACCTCAAGACCATTCCCCGCATCGTCAACGAGGAAACCTCCAATGGCGATGTCGAAGCCTTTCCGAACGGTATCGCGCTGGGCGGCATCCTTGCCCGCGACCTTGGTGTTTCGATCGGCGACCGGATCAAGCTGATCTCGCCCAACGGGGTCAAGACGGCCTTTGGTTCCTCGCCCCGGATCAACGCCTACGAGGTGGTCTATATCTTCGAGGCCGGGCGCTACGACATCGACAAGACCCGCGCCTACCTGCCCTTCGAGGAGGCGCAGAGCTTCTTCAACCGCGAGGGGCGGGCGGACGAGCTGGAGGTCATGCTGGAAGAGCCCGAGGCGCTGGAGGCGATGGCGGGCCCGCTGCGACAGGCGGCGGGCGAGCGCAGCTACCTGTGGACGTGGAAGGATTCCTCGGGCAGCTTCCTGCGCGCGCTCGATGTCGAGGATAACGTGATGTTCGTGATCCTGTCGGTGCTGGTGCTGATCGCGGCGATGAACATTACCAGCGGCCTGATCATGCTGGTCAAGAACAAGGGGCGCGATATCGGCATCCTGCGGACGATGGGGCTGACGGAAGGCTCGGTGCTGCGGGTCTTCTTCATCTGCGGGGCGTTCACCGGGGTGATCGGCACGGCCTTCGGCGTGCTCTTCGGGTGCCTCTTCGCGATCTATATCGACCCGATCTTCGCGCTGCTCGATTCCTTCTCGGATCAGCCGATCTGGACGCCCGACAGCCGCGGCATCTATTTCCTGCCCGCCAAGCTGCAATTCTGGGACGTGATGTCGGCGGTGGGCCTGTCGCTGGGGCTCAGCTTCATCGTCACCATTTTCCCCGCTCGCCGTGCGGCGCGGCTCAACCCGGTGGAGGCGCTGCGCTATGAGTGACCCGATGCTGCGCCTGAAAGGGATCGAGAAGGTCTACAACGCCGGCCAGAAGGGCGAGGTGCGCGTGCTGCGCGAGGCCGGGCTGGAGATCGGCGCAGGCGAGATGGTGGCGCTGGTGGCGCCATCGGGCGCGGGCAAGTCGACGCTTCTGCACATTGCGGGGCTGCTGGACACGCCCGACAGCGGGATCGTCGAGATCGGCGGCGAGGCGATGACGGGCCTCTCGGACCGCCGCCGCACCGTCGCGCGGCGGCGCGAGGTAGGCTTCGTCTACCAGTTTCATCACCTGCTGCCGGAATTCACGGCGCGCGAGAACATCGTGCTGCCGCAGCTGGCCGACGGGGTGCCACGGGCCGAGGCCATTGCGCGGGCCGACGAGCTTCTCGACCGCGTCGGCATCGCCGGGCGGGCCGGACACCGCCCTTCGGCCATGTCGGGCGGCGAGCAGCAGCGCGTGGCCTTCTGCCGGGCGCTGGCGAATTCGCCCCGCCTGCTGCTGGCCGACGAGCCCACGGGCAACCTCGACCCCGTCACGTCGGACACGGTGTTCGAGACCTTGATGGACCTCGTGCGCGGCACCGGGCTGGCGGCGCTGATCGCCACGCATAACCTCGAGCTGGCCGCGCGTATGGACCGGATCGTGAAGCTCGAGCAGGGCAGGGTTGTCGCGGGATAGGGCCTCTGGCGGCGGCGCCTGCCGCGCGTGCGGGAGCCTCCGGCGGGAGTATTTTGGGCAAGATGAAGCCCGGGGGTGCACCAGGTTTTCGGCCCCGGACCAGATGGAGAGGGAGATGCGGGAATGGTGAAGGTATCGCTGGCCGAGATCGAAGAGGTCACGCGCGCCGCGCTGGTGGCGCATGGCGCCGAGGCCTGGATCGCGGGTGAGGTGGCCCGGGCGGTACGGGTGGCGGAAGGCTATGGCAACCGGATCTGCGGGCTCTACTACCTCGAAAGCTATTGCCAGCAGCTCAAGTCGGGCCGGGTGAAGGGCGATGTCGAGCCGGAGGTCAGCCGCCCGCGCCCCGGTGCGGTTGTGGTCGATGCGCGGCTGGGCTTTGCGCAGCCGGCGTTTTCGCGGGGGCTGCCCGAGGCGGTGGCGGCGGCGCGGGAGTGCGGGGTCGCGAGCCTCGCCATCTGCCACGCCCATACCTGTACCTCGCTTGGGTTCTTCACCGAACAGATCGCCCGCGAGGGGCTGATCGCGCTGGGCATGACCAACGCCTCGCCCATCGTGGCGCCGCCGGGCGGCAAGACGCGGGTGATCGGCACCAACCCGATCTCCTTCGCGGTGCCGGACGGGGAGGGCGGTATCGCCATGCTGTTCGACCAGTCGACCACCACGGTGGCGCTGGGCAAGATCACCATGGCCAAGGCGGCCGGTGAAAAGATCCCCGAAGGCTGGGCGGTGGATGCCGATGGCCATCCCACGACAGACCCCGAGGCGGCGCTGGGCGGCTCGCTGGTCAGCATGGGCGGCTACAAGGGCTGGGGCTTCGGCCTGATGGCCGAGTTGCTGGCGGCGGGCATGACCGGCAGTCGGGCGGCACCGGACATTGGCCCGCTCAAGGCGCCGGACGGCGCGCCGCATGATATCGGCGATTACTACCTGCTGATCGATCCGGGGCTCTCGGGCGCCTTCCAGGACCGCTTCGCGCGGATCGCCGAGATGGTCGCGCAGGACGAGGGCGCGCGGATCCCCGGTGCCGGGCGGCAGGCGGCCGACCCGGTCGAGGTGGATGACGCGGCCTGGAAACAGGCGCAGGCGCTGGCGGCGGGCTGAGCGATCAGCCGCCGCAGAGGCTGCGCATCTTCTGCAACCCGGCGCTGCGGTCGGAGGCGGCCAGCCGGATCACCTCGGCGCTGTCCGAGGCCGAGCAGCCGTCGATCGTGATCCGCCGGCCCCGGCGCAGGGCAAGGCTGGCCATGTAGATCTCGTTGGCGTCGAGCGAGGCGAATTCCTCGGGCGAGAACCGGCGCGGGACCAGTTCGGCGGGGTCAAACTCCTCGGCGGGCTGGGCGAGGGCGGCGGTGCCCGTCAGGCCGAAAAGGCCGATCCAGCCGAGGATGGCGCGGCGGTGTGTGTGCTGGGCCATGTGATGTCTCCTTTGGGCGCAAGCCTATCACGGCTTGGCCGGTCTCTGCCAACGGTTCCGTTCGGTCAGCGGGCTCAGACCCGCTGGGTCATGAAGACCCCGGCCACCATCAACCCGATGCCGAGCCCGCGGGTCAGCGACAGGGGCGAGACCCTGGCGCCGAACAGGCCGAAATGGTCGATGGCGGCGGCGCTGACGAGCTGGCCGAGCAGAACGAAGAAGATCGCGTTGCCGACCCCGAACTTGGGCGCGACGATGGTGACCGAGAGCACGTAGAACGCGACCAGCAGCCCGCCCAGATAGAGATGCTTCGGCGCCGGGCCCGTCGTCAGCAGCCCCGAGGGCCGGCTGATCGCCAGCACGATCAGCGTGGAGCCGAGCGCCACCACGAAGAGGATCGTCGCCGCCGCCACAGGTGAGCCGAGCCGTACCCCGAGGGCCGCGTTGAGCGCTGCGAGGATCGGGATGCCGAAGCCGGCGGCCAGCATCACGATGGCATAGGTTGTGGTGACGGGCATTGGGTGGTTTCCTTGGGCTTGGTGCTGTCCGCGCGGACAATGGCACGGGGGCGGCCGCTGATCCAGATCAATGTGCCTTGGCGTACAACATGGTTCTGTGGGGACAACGAGAGCAAGGCAGGGCAGGACATGCGCATCACGCGCTTCATGCGGATCATCGGGCCGGGGCTGGCGGCGGTACTGGCGCTGGGGGCCTGCGTGACCCCCCGCCAGACCGATGCGATGACCGGTGCGGCTCGTTATGCCGACCATTGCGCCGCCTGCCACGGTCCGGGCGGCCGGGGCGACGGGGTGCTGGCCGCCGGCCTGCCGGTATCGCCTGCGGATCTGACGGCGCTGTCGGCCCGCAACGGCGGGGTGTTTCCCTGGAGCATGGTCATGGCCAGGGTGCACGGCTATGCGGGGCGCGCGGGCGAGATGCCGGAATTCGGCACCATCCTGACCGGCCCGATGGTATCATGGGCGGATGAAACCGGCACGCGGGTGGAAACGCCCGCCGGGCTTCTGGCGATCGCCCGGTACTTGGAAACGATTCAGGCTTAGGGAGACTGGAGATGCGCAAGACTGCATTTGGATTACTGGCAATGGCCCTTCTGGCCGCGCCGGCGCTGGCCGAGGATGCCGGCAAGGGGCGCGAGACCTACTGGCGCTATTGCGCGAGCTGTCATGGCGAAAACGGCGACGGGACAGGGCCGATGCGCGCGGTGCTGACCGTGCAGCCGAAGGACCTGACGCAGCTTGCCGACGAGAATGACGGGGTGTTCCCGCTCGACCGGGTCATTCAGCGCATCGACGGGCGCGACCCGCTGGTCTCGCATGGCAGCCAGATGCCGGTCTATGGCAATTTCTTCGACGAGGGCGGGGAGGCGACCCTGACCGCCGAGGACGGCACCGAGATCGAAACCAGCGGCGCGGTGGCCGATCTGATTGCCTACCTGAAGGTGTTGCAGGACGGCTGAGGCGGGCCTCAGGCGGGGCCTGTCAGCCAGCTGTCGACCAGCGTGTCGAGCGCGGGCCAGTCGGTGTAGTCCTTGTCGGCCTCGAGATCGGCCTCGGGGTCTTTCCTGGCGAGGATGCGACGCATGACGAAGCGGGTGACGACATCGTATTGCGACGGCCGGTAGGCGCCGGCGATCTGTTCGGCGTGGCCCGGCGTCCAGCCCGTGGCCTTTTCGAAATCGGCGAGAATCTGCGCCAGCGACCGCCAGTCTTCCGCCTCGTGCCCGGCCGCGGCCAGCGAGACCGACAGGAACAGCGAGGGTTTGCCCGCCAGCGCCCCGGCCTGTTCGGCGATGAAACGGCCAAGGGACTTCTGGTAATGGCCGATATGGATCGACGCGGCCACGATCACCCGGTCGAAGCGGGCAAGGTCGGTTTCGGTGCCGTCCTCGGCCTGAAGAAGCTCGACCGCGTGGCCCTGATCGGCCAGCCGGTCGGCCACGTGGCGGGCGATCCTGCGGGTCTGGCCTTCGCTGCTGGCATAGGCGACGAGCACTTTCATGGGGGCCTCCGGGGGCTGTGACAGGATGCGCCCAGCCTGCCGCAGACGGGGGCAGGGCGCATTGATCGGCGTCAATCCTCGAAGGGCGGGCGCGGCAAGAGTGATCCGACCCTTACGTCACGTCCGTATCACCGTCATGGAGGTATTATATGCGACACATGATAGCTGCGGTTCTGATGACCCTCGCGCTGGCCCTGCCGGCCAAGGCGAACGAGGATATCGAAAAGGTCATCACGAGCCAGATCGACGCGTTCCTCGCCGATGATTTCGAAACCGCCTTCACCTATGCCAGCCCGATGATCAAGGATATCTTCGGCACGCCCGAGAAGTTCGGCCAGATGGTCCGGCAGGGTTATCCGATGGTCTGGCGCCCGTCCGAGGTGAATTTCCTCTCCATCGACCGCCGCGGCAAGGAGCTGTGGCAGAACGTGATGGTGCGGGATGCCGAGGGGGCGCTCTATATCCTCGAATACCAGATGATCCCGGGCGAGATGGGCTGGCTGATCAACGCGGTGCGGGTGCGCAAGGCGACGGAAGGCACGGCCTGACGCCGCCGGGGCTCACGCCTTGTGGGCCACGGTGACGAAATGGGTGAGCGAGAAGAAGAAGCGGCCCGCGCGGGCCAGCTCTTCCTGCTCGGCCTTCCATGCGGCGATTTCGGTTTCGGGCAGGTGGCCGTTCTGGCGGGCATAGCCGGCCATCAGGTGCAGCATCATGTTGGCCATCCCGTCGGCGCGCAGGCAGGTGTCGGTAAAGGGCACCGCCCGGCTTTCGCCGAAGGCGAAGCCGGCGTGGGACATGAGCGCCGGCAACAGGGCAGGGACGCAGCGTTCGGCCAAGTGCTCGTCCCACGAGGCCATCATCCGCGCCATCCGGCTTGGGTCGGCGCTGTGCCAGGCGAAGCAATCCCAGTGCCAGTCGCCGACCACCAGCCGCCCGCCGGGCCTCAGCACCCGCGACACCTCGGCCAGCGCGGTAGGGACGTCGTCGAGATATTCGAAGACCTGGAGCGACACGATCTTGTCGAAGGCCCCGTCCTCGGCCGGGATGGCGCCCGCATCGCCCGCCGCGATCTGCACTTTCCCGAATCCGGCGCAATTCTCCTCGGCCCCGGCGCGCATGTCGGGGCTCGGGTCGACGCCCAGCACGTGGCCCGCATCGCCCACCGCCCGCGCGATCTCGGCCGTCAGGAAACCCGACCCGCAGCCGAGGTCGAGCACCCGCTCCCCCGGCTTCGGGTCGAGGGCGCGGAAGTTCTCCAGCCGCCGGCGCACCACGTCCGACCCGGCATAGGACCGGTCGAGAATGCGGCGCGTGGCCGCGTCGAATTCCAGCATAGGGAACGTCCTCCCCCTTTGATGCCCGGTGCGCCATCCTAGCACAGGTCGCGCAACACGTACCGAACGGTGCGAAGACACCTCGCTAACCCCTTGCGCATACCCCCCGATTTCACCGGCGGTGCGACCGCTCGGTGAGGTAATCCAATTGACATCCGGGCCCGGGACGCCCGCGCGGCGGATGCGGAAAGGGAAAGCGATGAACAAGGCAGTTACCGATGGCATCACCTTCATGCCGCCGGCCTTTGCAAACGGGCTCGACGTCTGGTCGAGCGGCAATGGCACACCGGGCTCGGACACCTACGACAACTCCCCCGATGCGGCCTTCGTGCCCTCTGACGCCGATTTCGGCGGGGCGCTGGAGCTTCTGAAGACGCAAGCCACCATGAAGCTGCGCTATACCGGCCAGACGCCGATCCTGCCCGGCTGCTACCTGCGCATCCGCGCGCGGGTGAAGGCCGTGAGCGGCGCGCTGCCCAACGTGCGCATTGCCGGCTGGGCGGGGGCCGCGGGCGGCGCGCATGTCTCGGGGGTGGACGAGACCGGCCCGGCGACCACGCTGACCGCCTATGGCGACGTGGTCGAGGTCAGTGCCATCGTCGGCACCGGCCGGCGCGGCGGGGTCGACATGCCGTGGGGCACGCAGGCCGAATATGGCCATTTCGGCCTCGACCTGACCGGGCCCAATGGCGGTGTCGTGCGCATCGACGATATCGAGATCGAGGATGTCACCCGCTTCTTCCTGCGCGACATGATCGGCGTGGTCGACGTGCGCGACTATGGCGCCGTGGGCGATGGCACCACCGACGATCACGCGGCTTTCGAGGCCGCCGATGCCGCCGCCGACGGGCGCGACGTGCTGATCCCCGAGGGCACCTATTTCCTCGGCGACAGCGTGACCCTTCAGGCGCGTGCGCGGTTCGACGGCACGGTCACCATGCCCACCGACAAGGTGCTGACCCTGATGCAGAATTTCGACATGCCGGGCTATATCGACGCCTTCGGCGACGAGGAGGTGGCCTTTCGCAAGGCGTTCCAGTCGCTGATCAGCACGCCGCATCATGTCGAGCTTGACCTCGCGGGCCTCAAGATCGACCTGCGCGAGCCCGTCGACCTCAAGGCCGCCGTTCCCGATGTCAGCAACTTCGCCCAGCGTCGGGTGATCAGCAACGGCCAGTTCTCGGTCGTGGCCGGGCCCAACTGGGACACCGAGACATTCACCTCGCAGGCCAGTTATACCACCAGCAAGGGCTACGAGCTCAACAACGTGGCCAATGTCGCCAACATCCCCGTGGGCTCGCTGGTCGAGGGCAACGGGGTGGGCCGCGAGGTCTACGTGAAGTCGAAGAACGTGGGCGCCGGCACGATCGAGCTGAGCCGCGAGCTTTACGATGCGGTCGGCACGCAGAATTTCACCTTCCGCCGCTTCAAGTACATGCTCGATTTCTCCGGTTTCTCGAAGATCTCGAAATTCGCGATCTCGAATGTCGATTTCCTCTGCCGGGGCGATTGCAACGGGCTTTTGCTGCCCACCAAGGGCATCGGCTTTCACCTGCGCGACTGCTGGTTCACCTCGCCGCGCGAGCGGGGCGTGTCGAGCCACGGCGACGGCTGCCAGGGCATGATGATCGACCGCTGCCAGTTCCTGTCGGACGAGACCCAGCTCCTGGTCCCGAACCGCACCTCGATCGGGGTCAACATCAACGCCAACGACGTGAAGATCCGGCATAACCGCTGTACCTATTTCAAGCATTTCGCGGTGGTGGGCGGCACCAGCTCGGTGATCCTCGGCAACCACATCTTCCAGGGCGACGCCGCCGATGTGGGGCCGCGCAGCGCCGGCATCGTCATGGCGCATTCCAACTCGCGGGCGACAATCAGCGGCAACTACATCTGCGACTGCTCGATCGAATGGACAAACGAGCATGACAAGAACCCGGGCTTCTCGAGCGAGTTCTCCTTCTCGGCGATGAGCATCACCAACAACAACTTCCTGTCGCAAAGCACGGCACCGTCGTTCAACTTCATCCGGGTGAAGCCCTATGGCAGCGGGCATTTCATCAATGGCCTCAACGTCACGGGCAACACGTTCCGCCTCTTCGACGGCAATATCGACCGGGTCGAGGGGATCGACACCAGCTTTGCACCGATGGATTTCAGCCGGTTCAGGAACATCACCTTCACCGGCAATTCCTTCAACAACGTCAACACCGTGGTCGAAAACCCGCTGGTGATGGAGCATGCCGAGGCCAGCCACAGCTCGACCTGGGTGATCCAGCCTTTCCCGAAACTGCCTTTCCAGGCCTGGGCGCGCACGGTGGAATCGGTCACCGCCAAGGGGGCCATCCGTGAACAGGGCGGGGGCATCTACTGGGGCATGCCCTATCACCAGGTCCAGCAGGGCCCCAACAAGGACCGCGTCAACCTGCGCTGGGAAGTGCCGGTCGAGGGCAGCGTCACCCTCCGCGTGCGGATCGACACGCCGACCTGACGGGCGGTCAGAATTCCTGCCATAACCCGAAGGTGATCTTCACCGTATCGATGTTCACCAATCCGGCCGTCGCCCCCAAAAGGAGGTGGCGGCCCTTTCCCTGCCTGAAGGCAAAGCTGGGCGCCAGTTTCACGTAAGGGTCGTGATCGCTCGGCGCGCCCATCTGAAGCTGCACCATCCACTTGTTGCCGCGCGCCGTTTCCGCGCCCACCGTCAGGTCGGTCTGGAAGATGCCCGCGCCTTTCTCGAAAATCACCGCCCGGCTTTCCAGCGCCACCCAGCCCGGGCTGTCCCCGATCTGAAAGCCTTGCCCCAGCGAGATCCCCGGCCTGAGCGCCAGCTCGCCACCCACCATGCCCACGCCCATCTCCCAGGCCTGCACGATGTTGCCGCCGCGCGCTCCGAACGGGACACGCGCGAACAGAACCGCCTTGTCGAGATCATCCTCGGCCTGCCCGAAATCGAGCCCCACGACCCGGCCCCTGCCCACGCCCACCTCGGTGTAGAGCGTGGCATAGGCCCCCGAGCCGTCGCCCGTCTTGCCCTCGATGGAAAAGCAGAGTTGTCCCTCGCCCTTCTCCATCGGCCAGGGGCTTGCGGCGGCCAGAGTTCCGGCCGCTGATGCCAGCAGCAGAACCAAGATCCGCAACATTCCGATCAGCCTCCCTTGGCCCCAGCCTCGCCCAAACTGGTAAATGAGTGGTTAATCCACCCGGGAGGCGGCCTTGCGCGTTGCCCGCTGCGTTCTAGCTGATAGGCTGGAGACGCAATGAGAGGGGAGAGTCGATGCCCAAGATCGCCACGTCTCAGGATGTCCAGACCGTCATCACCACCTTCGAGATGACCCCCGGCACCTGTCAGGACCTCATGGATGAACTGACCGCCGCCTACGAGGAGTTCATCTCGAAACAGCCCGGCTTCATCGCCGCCGGCCTGCATGTCAACGACGCCCAGACCCGGATCGCCAATTACTCGCAATGGCGCTCGCGGGAGGATTTCCAGGCCATGCTGCGCAGCGACGAGATGCGCAAGCGCAACCGCAAGATCAACGAGCTCTGCAAGAGCTTCGAGCCGGTGATGTACGACGTGACAGCGACCTTCGATTGACCCGTTTCCGCCGCAGACGCCAGCCCGAACCGGAAGCGGCCCCCGAGGATGTGCGCGCAGAGCTGCGCTCGCTCACCAAGGAGGTTGCGCGGCTGAATTCCCACAACTTCATCCGCATGCACAATTCGCTGCCCAAGGTGCTGGCCTTCAACTTTGCCCGCGGGCTGGTCTTCGGCCTGGGCTCGGTGCTGGGCGCCTCGCTGCTCTTGTCGATCCTCGCCTGGTTCCTGAGCCAGGTCGAGTTCCTGCCGATCATCGGCGAATGGGCGACCCAGATCGCCCAGCAGATCGAAGCGGCGATGGAGGCCAATTAGCGCAGGATCCGGGTCGCCTGACCGGCCCGTCCGTGCCATGCCCGACGCATGGCACCCGCACCCAGCATACCCCCCGCCGCCGGCCTGATGATGGCCGGGCTCGCCACCGTCTGGGGCGGCTCGTTCTTCTTCGCCGAGATCGCTCTCCAGGCCGTGCCGCCGCTCACCGTCACGCTGCACCGCGTGGTCTGGGCGCTGCCGGTGCTATTCCTCGTCATCCGCCTCCGGGGCATCGCCCTGCCGCGCAGCCCGCGTATCTGGGCCGCCTATCTCGTCATGGGCGCGCTCAACAACGCCATTCCCTTCTCGCTGATCTTCTGGGGCCAGACCCGCATCGACAGCGGCCTTGCCTCGATCCTCAACGGCACCACGGCGGTGTTCGGCGCGGTGGTGGCGGGGCTGCTGCTGGCCGACGAGCCGCTGACGCCGCGCAAGATCACCGGCGCGCTTTTCGGGCTGGCGGGGGTGGCGGCGATCATGGGGCCGGGGCTTCTGACCGGGCTCGACCCCACCAACCTTGCGCAGCTTGCCGTCCTCGGCGCCGCTCTCAGCTATGCCCTCGCCAGCGTCTGGGGTCGCGCCATGCTCTCTGGCCCGCCGCCCGAGATGAACGCGCTCGGCATGCTGACGGGCAGCACGGTGCTGATGATCCCGGTCGTCCTGCTCGCCGACGGGCCGCCGCAGCTGGCCCTGCCGGCCCATGTCTGGGCCGCGCTGCTCGGCCTCTCCACGCTGTCCACGGCTCTGGCCTACCTGCTCTATTTCGGCATCCTCAAGCGGGCAGGGGCCGCGAACCTGATGCTCGTCACGCTGATGATCCCGCCGGTGGCCGTCACGCTTGGTGCGGCCGGGCTCGGCGAACGGCTCTCGCCGGGCGCCTTCGCGGGGTTCGGCCTCATCGCGCTTGGGCTGATCGTCACCGATGGCCGCCTTCTGCGCCGGCGTCGCGTGCATTGGACAGGTTGATCCGGGTCAAAGCGGTGTAGGCTCGGGCGTGACAGACTCACCCCGACGAAACGCGCATGGGAGACCCCGAAAATGTACAAACACGTCCTCGTTCCGATTTCCTTCGAGGAAGACCGCGACGCCGCCGGCGCCATGAAAGCGGCGCAGCTTCTGGCCGGATCCGACGGCCGCATCACCCTTCTTCACGTGATGGAACAGATCCCGACCTACGCGATCTCCTACATGCCGCAGGAATACCTTGTCGAAAGCCGCTCGGCGATCGAGGCGGAGCTGGCCGACATGGCCTCTAAGATCCCGCACGCACAGGGGGTGGTCATCGACGGCCATGCCGGGCGCACCATCACCGACTGGGCGGCGGGCAACTCGGTCGATTGCATCGTCATCGCCAGCCACAGGCCCGGCATGTCGGACCTGCTGCTGGGCAGCACCGCGCACCAGGTGGTGCGCCACGCCACCTGCGCCGTCCACGTGGTGCGGTGAGCGGACAGCGCAGATGACCCGGATCATCGCCCTGCTGGCCGCGCTCGCCACGGCCGCCCCGGCCCTGGCACAGGAGCCGGTGAACCTCCGGCCCGACATGCCCTCCGTCACCGTCGAGACCGAGGCCGGCCCGGCCGAGATCGCCCGCATCCAGGACAACGCCCACGAGCTTTCGGGCGAATGGGCGCGCACGTCGCGCCCCTGTCCGCCCTTCTGCATCCAGCCCATTATAGCGGCCCCGGGCGTCACCACCATCGGAGAGCTGGAACTGCTCGACATGCTGGCCGACCCCGACGCCCTGGTCATCGACAGCCGCACCCGCGAGTGGTTCGCGGGCGGTTCGATCCCGGGGGCGATCAACATCCCCTATCTCGAAGCGCCCGACAGGCTGGATGAGCTGGGCTGCGAGATCGACTTCGACGGGTTCGACTGCGCCGAGGCCCGCCCGGTCGCGCTCTTCTGCAACGGGCTCTGGTGCGGCCAATCCCCGTCGGCCATCCGCAGGATGATCGCGGCGGGCTACCCGGCCGAAAAGATTCACTATTATCGCGGCGGCATGCAAAGCTGGCGTATGCTGGGCCTGACCGTGACCGGCGACTGACGGTGATTTTCGAAGGGAGTGATGATGCGACGGATGACCAACCTTATCGCGGCGGCCGCCCTGGCCCTCGCCATACCGGCGGCCATGCCCGCCGCGGCACAACAGCTGATCGGCGCCTACACCGCCTTCATCGGCACCGACGACCTCTACAATTCCAGCGGCGCGCGCCTGACCCAGCCGTGGCAGGTGCTCCGGCAGGACCGGGCCAACTACCACCGCTTCGGCATCCGCCACGCGGGCGATGAATGGGACCCGTTCTTCGGCAGCATCGAAAACCGCGCCGCGATGGAGCGGATGATCATGAACGGCTCGATGGATCCGATCGCCCGCCAGAACCTGCTGCAGGGCGGGGCGACCGTTTTCGTGCGCATCTACGGGGCGGGTGGCGTCGGGCGCTACGTCGATGTGACGGTGGCGCGGTAGGAGGGCAGGGCGCCTGTCGACAGCGCGCCGGCCCTGATCCCAAATCGGAATTTTCCAAAATTCCGTGCCGGAAAATTCCAATTTTCCGTCGCGTTTTCTTCGAAGAAAACGCGACGCTCCGCCTCTGCCGGCCTACCCCCGCCACAGCCGCACCGCGTAGACCGCCAGCGCGCCCGTCTCCCGCAGATAGGTCTTCACCCGTCGTCCCAGCGGCACGCCGGTCAGCGCGGGGCAGGACATCTCCGCCTCCATCCCCTGCATCCGTGCCGTAAAGCTCGCCCGGCGGGCGTGAAACCCGTCCGTCACCAGCCAGACCGCCCCGATGCGTTCGGCCTCCAGGATGGGGCGGGCGAAGCGGATGTTCTCCTCCGTGCTCGCCGCCTTGTTCTCCAGCAGGATCGCCTCGTCGGGCACGCCCGCGGTCAGGCACAGGCTGCGGATCACCTCGGCCTCGGTCGGCCGGCCGCCGGGCGGGCCGCCGCTGGCGATGATCCGCTCCACCACCGCCTCGCGATAAAGCCGCGCCGCGTGCAGCGCCCGGCGCTTGAGCGCCGCCGAGGGCTGGCCGCCGCGCAGCACCTTCGCCCCCAGCACGAGGGCGGCCGCGGGGCGGGGGGCGTCGTCGTCGGTCTCCATCGGCTCACCATGCGGCATCGGGGCCGGGTCTCCAAGCCCTCCGTTGCGTCCGCGCGGCCGCCTGCGCACGCCGCGTTAACCCGGGCAGGGCACCGCTGAAAACACCGACAAAATACCGACGTTATACCGACGCGATACCGACATCGAAAAATCGCGCCATTTCCGACCGTTAACCCCGATTCGCAAACGTCCGCCCATCATGGACATGCCGCCGCAGCCCCTTGCGCTTCCGCGCCACGCTGCCCACCTCCGAAAAAGACATGGATTGAGGAGACTGCCCGATGAAATGCCCCGTGGACGGAGAAACCCTGCAACTGGCCGAACGCGCCGGCGTCGAGATCGACTATTGCCCGCAATGCCGCGGCGTGTGGCTCGACCGGGGCGAGCTTGACAAGATCATCGACCGCTCCGCCAGCGAACCGCCCCGCGCCCAAGTCTGGAATGCCGACGATGACCGCGGCGGGCGCAAGAAGAAAAAGCGCGGTGGCTTTCTCGAAGAAATCTTTGATTTCTGAGGATTGCACCTAGAAGTTGAAGCTTTTCAATCCTGCCGCGACAGGCCCGGCCGGGCCTGTCGTATCCGGGCGAAACCGGGTGCGTGCCTGCCGGTTTTGCGCATTGTGGGCCCCGTCCGCTGCGGCTACTCTGGCCCCCGGATCAACAGGAGGCCCAATGCCATGAACAAGATCATCGCGCTCTGGTCGCACCCGCGCTCGATGTCCACCGCGATGGAACGAGTGATGCGCGAGCGGGGCGACCTGACCTGCGCCCATGAACCGTTCATGTACTACTATTACCTCAGCGTTCTGAAAAAGCCGTTCCCCGGGTTCGACGCGCAGCAGGGCCATCCCACCTCCTATGCCGGCATCCGTGACATGCTGGTGGACATGGCCGAGGAAAACCCTGTCTTTTTCAAGGACATGGCGTACTATCTTATACCGGAAATCACCGAGGATCCCGAGTTCATGGCGCGGGTCACGCATTGCTTCCTGATCCGCCATCCGCTGGCCTCGATCCTGAGCTATCACAAGCTCGACCCCGACATGTCCTGCCGCGAGATCGGGCTGGAAGACGAGTGGAAGCTCTACCAGGCCGTCACCCAGGCGGGCCATGACGCCGTGGTGATCGAGGCCGAAACCGTCCGCGCCGACACCCGCGGCACCATGTCCAAGCTGTGGGAGCGGATCGGGCTGGAATTCCGCGAAGAGGCCTTCGACTGGAACAAGGACGCCCCGCAGGACTGGGAACAGGTCAGCTCCTGGCACGAGCAGGCCTCGACATCCTCCGGCATTCGCGCCGCAGATGCCGAGGAAATGCTCCGCAAGGAGGCCGAGTTCGAGGCGCTCGCCGAAGAGGCGCCGCACCTCCGGGAATATCTCCGCCATCACCTGCCGTTCTACGAACGCCTCTCGCAGGTGGCGCTGGTCTAGTGATCCGATAAAGGCGCATTTGAACAACGGCTTGCAGCGCGACCTTCAGGCGCGCCGGCAGGGCGGTCAAACGCTGGTCGGTACCCCGGAAAGGTCGTCCGCCGTCAGCCGGAACGCCTTGCCGAACCCGCCATTGAGCCGGGCGTCGACCGCGGTGAACCGCACGAAGGCGAAATCCCCGAAATCGATGTAGAGCTTCGATTTCGGGTGGCTTTCGAGGTAGCGCGCCCGCAGCTCCGCATGCTCCGCGCTGTCCCGGTCGACGAAGGCGGCGGTGCAGTGCACCGTCAGCCGCGGATGCACCAGCGGGTCGCCCTTGGGCCCGGGCTCCCCCAGCAGAAGCGCACAGCGCGGCGACGCCGCCAGCGCCTGCCAATGGGCCGAAAGGCTCGAGATCAGCGTCACCGGCGTGCCGCCCTGATCGGTGCCGATCGCCACGCGCGTAACCGACGGCCCGCCGCTTTCCACGTCGGTCACGGCCAGCGCGCCGAACCGGGCATCGTCGATCAATTGACGGGCCAGCGTGCGGGCTTCGTCATCGGTGGGGCGGATCGGATCGGGCTTTTCCATGGCCATCGCGTAGCACGGGCGCCGGCGACCGCCAAGCCGGTTCACGGCGCGATCATGATGGAGCCCAATATTTCAGCCGCGCCGTCCTCCATCCGGATGATCAGCACCTCGCCCGAGCGCGTGCTGCGGCCGGTGAGCGAGGAAATGTTGACCTGGTGGGTCACCAGCATCCGGCGGCCCGAGGTCTCGGCGATCAGCCTCCGCGCGGCTTCGGTGCTTTGGGCGTCCTGCGAGAAATCCTGGAAGAACGAGTTGATCGCCGGCGCTGCCTCGACCGGCCCGAGGTCGAGCAGGTCGGCCGTCTCCCGGCAGCGGCACCACTGGCTGGTGAAGACCTTGTCGAACGTGATCCCCCGCTCGCGGAAGGCCGCGCCGATGGCCCGTGCCTGTGCACGGCCCCGGTCGTCGAGATTGCGCTGGGTCGAACAATCTCCGAGCACGAAATCATCGGGGTCTGAGGCGCCGGGCGCCAGCGCGTGCCGCATGATGGCAATCGCGCCGGGTTCCTCGAGCGCCTGCCAGTCATTGGCGTGGGCGAGGCCGGGCAGAAGGAGCAGGAAGATAAGCAGGATACGCATGACGCCAGAGCTAGCGGCCTGGGCCCCGATGTCCAGTGGGATCAGGCGTTGTCCCTGGCGGTGATCCGGAACTGTGCCCCGTCGAAGGCGATGCGCCACGCCTTGGCGGCGATGCGCGTGCCGGCAGCGGTGGTGTAGGGCTCGACCTTCAGCGTCTCGGCCTGCAGCATGCCGGGCGCCGCCGCGCCATCGGCAAATCGCAGCGTGACAGGGCCGTCTCCGGGTGCTCCGCTCAGCACGGTGCCCCTGGCGCCGGGGTAGAGATGCGTGTTGGTGGCGTCGAGCTCAAGCATGTGCCTCTATCGCCTTCAGAATGGGTGCGTGACGTGACTGTGGCGGGTCAATTGCAGGACCATGGCTCGGGAGATAGGCGGTTTTTTAGGCGATTTACAGGGTGAGTGTAATCGGCGTCGCCCGGCGGCGGGTTAGATGTGATGCGCAACCCGTGGGTATAACTGGAAATTCTTCAATCGCCCTCTCTTTGATCGAGGTGGCCCGACGGCTCGGGCCTTCCCTGTCGGGCAAGGCGCAGACCGCACGCTGCGCCCGAAATGAGAGAAATGGTATTGATAATACCCGTTATGCGTGCAAAATTGTTGACGGGGGCGAAACCGGTGCAATGCATGTTTCCTGAACATGCCAATTGCCTCCGGGTGATACGCCACAGGGCCGAGCGCAAGGTTTGGCCCTGCACATGGTGCCGTCGATCGGACCGACCGCGCGTCACAGGGTGACTGCGGCGGTCGCGGGTGGCAATGGCGATAGAAGGTGAACAAGGGCTCCGGAACGGGTTGCCCTGACCGTGCGCGGGCCGTTCTCCCCGGCCTGTGCTTTCCAGGGCAAGGCGGCGGGCCCGGGGTGGTTGGCCCGGCCCGCCGCCCATGTCCGGAAGGCACGCCTGCACCGAGCCGGTTTGTGGCGCAACCTGCGGGGGCAGGCTTCGAAACGTTCGCTTAACTCCCGCTTAACCCCGGCGTGGTTCAGTGCTTCTTGCGCCGCTGTACGTTGCCGCCGCGCTGGCCGGGCCGTCCGGCGGTCGATCGGCCCCTCGCGCCCACGGCGGCGTCCGAGGCTTTCTCGACCGCCTGCTGCCGGGCCAGGGGGTCGTCGTGCACCGCAAGGTCGACGGCTTCAAGCCGCTTGATCTCGTCGCGCAGGCGCGCCGCTTCCTCGAATTCGAGGTTCTCGGCCGCCTTGCGCATATCGGTGCGCAGCCCGTCGAGATGCGCCTGCAGGTTGGCACCGGCCATCGGCTTCTCGATCTTCGCGGTCACGCGGTTCATGTCCACATCGCCCTGGTAGAGGCCCGACAGGATATCGTCGACATTCTTGCGGATCGTGGCGGGGGTGATCCCGTGCTCTTCGTTATAGGCGATCTGCTTGGCCCGACGCCGCTCGGTCTCACCCATCGCCCGTTCCATCGAGCCGGTGATCCGGTCGGCATACATGATGACCCGCCCGTCGGCGTTCCGCGCGGCACGCCCGATGGTCTGGATCAGCGAGGTCTCGGAGCGAAGAAACCCTTCCTTGTCCGCATCGAGGATCGCCACCAGCCCGCATTCCGGAATGTCGAGCCCCTCGCGCAGCAGGTTGATCCCCACCAGCACGTCGAAGGCACCCAGCCTCAGATCGCGAAGAATCTCAATTCTTTCAAGCGTATCGATGTCGGAGTGCATGTAGCGCACCTTGATGCCCTGTTCATGCAGGTACTCGGTCAGGTCCTCCGCCATCCGCTTTGTGAGCGTCGTCACCAGCGTGCGATAGCCCGCCTCCGTCACCCGCCGCACCTCGTCGAGCAGGTCGTCGACCTGCATGTCGACGGGCCGGATTTCCACCTGCGGATCAAGCAGACCGGTGGGCCGGATCACCTGTTCGGTAAAGACGCCGCCGGTCTGCTCCAGCTCCCAGGCGGCGGGGGTGGCCGACACGAACACCGATTGCGGGCGCATCGCGTCCCATTCCTCGAACTTGAGGGGACGGTTGTCCATGCACGACGGCAGGCGGAAGCCATGTTCGGCCAGCGTGAACTTGCGCCGGTAGTCGCCCCTGTACATGCCGCCGATCTGCGGCACAGAGACGTGGGATTCGTCGGCGAAGACAATGGCGTTGTCGGGGATGAACTCGAACAGCGTCGGCGGCGGCTCGCCCGGGGCGCGGCCCGTCAGGTAGCGTGAGTAGTTCTCGATGCCGTTGCAGACGCCCGTCGCCTCCAGCATCTCGAGGTCGAAATTCGTGCGCTGCTCCAGCCGCTGCGCCTCCAGCAGCTTGCCTTCGCCCACCAGCTGGTCGAGCCGCGTGCGCAGCTCCTTCTTGATGCCGATGATCGCCTGCTGCATCGTCGGCTTGGGCGTCACGTAGTGGGAATTCGCATAGACCCGGATATGCTCGAACGTGCCGGTCTTGGCGCCGGTGAGCGGATCGAATTCGGTAATCGATTCAAGCTCCTCGCCGAAGAAGCTCAACTTCCACGCCCGGTCTTCGAGGTGGGCGGGCCAGATCTCGAGGCTGTCGCCGCGCACCCGGAAGCTGCCCCGCTGGAAGGCCTGGTCGTTGCGGCGGTACTGCTGCGCCACGAGGTCGGCCATCACCTGCCGCTGGTCATACTCGCCGCCCACCTTTAGATCCTGGGTCATCGCCCCGTAGGTCTCGACCGAGCCGATGCCGTAGATACACGAGACCGAGGCGACGATGATCACGTCGTCGCGCTCCAGCAGCGCCCGCGTGGCCGAGTGGCGCATGCGGTCGATCTGTTCGTTGATCTGGCTTTCTTTCTCGATATAGGTATCCGAGCGCGGCACATAAGCTTCGGGCTGGTAGTAGTCGTAATAGCTGACAAAATACTCCACGGCGTTGTCGGGGAAGAAGCCCTTGAACTCACCGTAGAGCTGGGCCGCCAGCGTCTTGTTCGGGGCGAGAATGATCGCCGGCCTCTGGGTTTCCGCGATGACCTTGGCCATGGTGAAGGTCTTGCCGGTCCCCGTGGCGCCCAGCAGCACCTGGTCGCGCTCGCCGCTGTCGACGCCCTGCGACAGCTCGGCAATGGCCGTGGGCTGGTCGCCCGCCGGCTGGAACTCGGTCGCCATCACGAACCGCTTGCCGCCTTCCAGCTTGTCGCGGTGTTTCACGTCCGGCGCCGGCGCGTGCATGAGCGGCTCCGACTTGTCTGAGTGGGCATAGGGCATGGGCGATTCCTTCGGGCTTGGGTTAGACTTGGCCTCTTTCCCCGCCAGTTCAACCCGCCAACGCCCGGCCTGCGACACTCCTGACAGGTTCGGTCAGCCGGACGCCCTTCATCTTGCCCAAAATACTCCCGCCGGAGGCGTCCGACGCTTCCCCGCACGCCTCCGCTCAATTCGGCGCAACCTGCGCGCAATCACCCTCTTGCCCAGTCGCCCGGATTTTGGAATAACCGCAACGACCCGAAGGAGTTCGCCCATGTCCGCCCGTATCTATCAGCCTGCGCGCAACACCATGCAGTCCGGCACCGCCAAGACCAAGCATTGGGTGCTGGAATTCGTCAACGAGACGGGCCGCGATGTCGATCCGCTGATGGGCTGGACCTCGTCCAAGGACACGCAGGCGCAGGTGAAGCTGCGGTTTTCCACCAAGGAAGCGGCGCTGGACTATGCCCGCGAGCACGGTATCGACGCCGTCGTGACCGAGCCGCACAAGCGCAAGGCGAATGTCCGCCCGGGCGGCTATGGCGAGAACTTCGCCACCAACCGCCGCGGCGCCTGGACCCACTGATACCGTCTGACAGCGTGGCGCTCTAACGCCACGTCGCGTTTCTTTCGCGTTTTTGACCCCGATCAAGGCTGTCGCCGAAAGGCACGGCCTAGGGTCTGGGCAAAACAACGCGAAGGGACAGACGATGCCGACACCTGCCACCGAAAAAGCGAACGGGGCCGACCCCGCCCAGGCCGCCATGCTCGCCGGGGCCGAGCGCGACCGCCTGACCGATGTGCGAAAGGCCTTCGAATCCGGCGAATACCCCTACAAGGACAAGCTGAGCCGGTCGACCTATGAACGCCAGAAGGCGCGGCTTCAGGCCGAGCTTCTGAAGGTTCAGCTCTGGGCACAGGAGAGCGGCGAGAAATTCGTGCTGATCTTCGAGGGCCGCGACGCCGCCGGCAAGGGCGGCACGATCAAGCGCTTTACCGAGCATCTCAACCCCCGCAGCGCTCGCGTGGTCGCCCTCAACAAGCCCACCTGGGAAGAGAAGGGCCAGTGGTTCTTCCAGCGCTATATCGAGCACCTGCCGACCGTGGGCGAAATGGTGTTCTACGACCGCTCCTGGTACAACCGGGCCGGGGTCGAGCGGGTGATGGGCTTCTGCGAGCCGTGGGAATACCTCGAATTCATGCGCCAGACGCCCGATCTGGAACGGATGCTGGTGCGCTCGGGCATCCGGCTCTTCAAGTACTGGTTCTCGGTCTCGCAGGACGAACAGCGCAGCCGGTTCGAAGCCCGCGCCACCGATCCGCTGAAACAGTGGAAGCTCAGCCCGATCGACAAGCAGAGCCTCGACAAGTGGGACGACTATACCGAGGCAAAGGAAGCGATGTTCTTCTACACCGACACCGCCGATGCGCCCTGGACGGTGGTCAAGTCGAATGACAAGAAACGGGCGCGCCTGGCCTGCATGCAGCATTTCCTCGCCTCCATCGACTATCCGGGCAAGGACCGGAAGGTTGTGAAGGGGCCCGACCCGCTGCTCGTGGCGACGGCTCAGCATGTGCTGCACCAGACCGACCACATCCTCGGCAAGTCGCTGCACCCCGATACCCGCGTCCCGCGCTAGCGCGGCGGTCTGCCGAAGGCGGGCGTGCCGGATTGCAGGGGCGCGGCGGGCGGCGTAAGAACAGGTCGTGCGCCGCGTCTTGATCATACCCGCCCTGCTGGCCAGCCTCGCCGCCACTCCGGTTGCGGCGCATCCGCATGTTTTCGTCGATGTCGGGCTGACCTTCGAGACGGACGGGCAGGGGGCCCTCACCGGTATCGAGGTGACATGGTCTTATGACGACCTCTTCTCGATGCTGATCCTGTCGGATCGCGGGCTCGATGCCGATGGCGACATGGTTCTGACCGAGGCCGAGCGGGCCGAGTTGATCGGGTTCGACCTGACCGACTGGCCCGAGGGGTTCGAGGGCGCGCTGTTCGTCGAGACGGAGGGGGGCAAGCTGTCGCTCGGGCCGCCCGAGGCGCTGTCGATCCGGATGGAAGACGGCCATATCGTCACCCGCCACCGCCGCCCGGTGACGGCGGCCGGATCGGGGGACATGACGGTTCGGGCCTTCGATCCGTCCTACTATGCCGCCTTGTCGATGACCGGCGCGATGACCCTGCCGGAGGGCTGCACGGGCAAGCTCTCCGAGGCCGACGATGCCGCGGCGGACGAAAAGGTCGAAGGCCTTGGCAACACGGCCGACGAAGGCTTCTTCGACGCGGTCGAGGTGGGCCGTTATTACGCCGACACGCTGATCGTGACATGCGAACCGCTCTCCTGATCGCGGCCGTTCTCATTGCGGGGGCGGCGCTGTGGCTCTGGGGCCTTGGCGGGGCGGCTGACGTGACCCGCTGGGCCGGAGAGGGCCAGAGAGCGGCGCAGGAGGCGATGGCGACCGGGCTGCGGGCGCTGCGGGCAGGCGAGCCCGGCGCGCTGGCGGCGCTTCTGGGCACCTGTTTCGCCTATGGCTTCTTTCACGCCGCCGGCCCGGGCCACGGCAAGGTGCTGATCGGCGGCTATGGCGTGGGCGCGCGGGTGCCGGCGTTGCGCCTGTCGCTGCTGGCGCTGGTGTCGAGCCTGGCCCAGGCGGCCACGGCGGTTGCCCTGGTCTATGCCGGCGTGCTGGTGCTGAACCTGTCGCGCCCTGCGATGACCGGGTTTGCCGACCAGGTGATGGCGCCCGTCAGCTATGGCGCCATCGCGCTGGTCGGCCTGTGGCTGGCGGTGCGGGGCGCCCGGCGGGTGTGGCGGTCCAACCGTGCAGACCGGCACCACCACCATGGCCACGATCACCACCACCACGATCACGGTGCTGACGGCATCTGCGAGACCTGCGGCCATCGCCACGGGCCGACGATGGAAGAGGCCGCGCAGGTGACGTCATGGCGCGATGCCCTCATGCTGATTGGCGCCGTCGCGATCCGGCCCTGTACGGGCGCGCTCTTCCTGCTGATCCTGACATGGCGCTTCGGCCTCGATGCGGCGGGCATTGCCGGGGCGTTCGTCATGGGGCTCGGCACGGCCTGTGTCACCATCGCCGTCGCCATTGCCGCGGTCACGCTGCGCGAAGGCGCGCTCAGCCGGCTGGCCACGGGGCAGGGCGCCGCGCGGGCGCTGCCGCTGATCGAGCTGGCCGCTGGTTGCCTAATTGCCGCCATCGCCGGCCAGCTTCTGCTCGCCGCGCTGTGACATCTTGCCCGGCGGTTGCGGCGGGAGTAGGCGAGCCGGATGCAACACGCGCTGACATACCGCCAGCATGCAAGGGCGACCCTCTGGCTTGGCCTGCCGTTGATCGGCAGCCACGTGGCGCAGTTCGCCATCACGCTGACCGATGCGGCGATGCTTGGCTGGTATTCGGTCGATGCGCTGGCGGCCGAGGTTCTGGGCGGCACGACCTTCTTCGTCTTTTTCATCATGGGCTCGGGCTTTGCCTGGGCGGTGATGCCGATGGTGGCCTCGGCGCAGGCCGCGGGGCAGGAGGCACAGGTGCGCCGCGTCACCCGGATGGGGGCCTGGGCCTCGGTGCTTTATGCGCTCGCGGTGCTGCCGGTGCTGTTCTGGTCGGGGCCGGTCTTCCGCGCGCTGGGGCAGGATCCGGAGATTTCGGCCCTGGCCGAAGATTACCTGCGTATCGCCGGTTTCGCCACGCTGCCGGCGCTGCTGGTGATGGTGCTGAAATCCTACCTCGCGGCGCTCGAGCGGACACAGGTCGTGCTGTGGGTCACGGTGGCGGCGGTGGGGCTCAACATCGTGGTGAACTACGCTCTGATCTTCGGTCACTGGGGCTTCCCCGAGATGGGCGTTCAGGGCGCCGCGATCGCATCGCTCTCGGTCAATATCGCCTCCTTCGTGGTGCTGGCCGTCTACGTGGCCTTCGCCACGCCCGAGCATACGCTGTTTCAAAACGTCTGGCGCCCCGATTGGGAGGCGTTCGGCCGGGTCTTCCGCCTTGGCTGGCCGATCGGGATCACCAACCTCGCCGAGGTCGGGCTGTTCGCCGCCTCGACGGCGATGATGGGCTGGCTGGGCAAGCTGCCTCTGGCGGCGCACGGGATCGCGATGCAGGTGGCGTCGGTCATGTTCATGGTGCACCTGGGCCTGTCGAATGCCGCCACGGTGCGGGCAGGGCAGGCCTTTGGCCGGGGCGACGGGCCGGGCTTGCGGGCGGGTGCGCTGGTGGTGCTGGTGATGTCGGGCGTCGTTGCGCTGGTGACGGTGGCGATCTTCCTCATTTTTCCCGAGCCCCTGATCGGCCTGTTCATGAGCCCGTCGGAACCCAACCGCGCGGGGGTTATTGCCGTGGGCACCGGACTGCTGGCGGCGGCGGCGCTGTTCCAGCTGGTGGACGCTGGGCAGGTGATGGCGCTTGGACTTCTGCGCGGCGTGCATGACACCCGCGTGCCGATGATCATCGCCGCCATCAGCTATTGGGGCATCGGCGTGCCGGTCAGCTACCTGATGGGATTCACGCTGGGCTGGGGCGGCGTGGGTATCTGGCTGGGGCTGGCGGTCGGGCTGGCCTTTGCGGCCGTCTTCATGCTGGCGCGGTTCTGGGGCTGGTCTGCTCGGAATGTCGCCGCCCGGATGGGCTGAGAGGCCTTGCGGACGCCGAAACCGTGCTATGATCGCGTAGCCGGGTTCGCAAGAGGGGCGTGACATCATGGACTTCAAGGACTTCGCCGAGCTGGAAGTGGACGGCTGGTCAGACGCCAATCTCGCCGATACCTATGTCTCCCGCTTCTCCAAGGCGACCGACATGGCGGTCGAGCCGATGCTCGCCTGCCTCGAACCGGGGTCTGACATACTCGACCTCTGCTGCGGGCAGGGCAACCTGAGCGCCGCGGCCCATGCCAGGGGTTTCCGGGTGACCGGCCTCGACTTCTCGCGCGAAATGCTGGCCCATGCGCATGACAGGGCGCCCGACGTGGTCTTCCTCGTGGGCGATGCGCAGGAGATGCCGTTCGACGAGGATGTGTTCGACGCTGTGACCTGCGGCTTTGGCCTGATGCATGTGCCCGACCAGCCGAAAGCCCTGAGCGAGGTGGCCCGCGTGCTGCGCCCCGGCGGGCGTTTCGTGATGACCAGCTGGCATGGTCCGGACGTCTCGAAGACCTTCGCGCTGCTCTATGGCAATGTCCGGGCCCACGGGGCCGAGAGCGTCAAGATGCCGGAAAGCCCCGATTTTCACCAGTTTGCCCGGGAAGAGACGGCGCGCGACCTGTTCGACGCGGCCGGGCTGACGCTGGACCGGTTCGAAACCATCGACTGTCACTGGGATCTGGACGACCCGGCGGGCGTGATCGAGATCTTCCAGAACGGCGCGCCCCGCGCGAGCTACCTGCTGACGAACCAGCCCAGGAAGAACCTGCAGGCCATCCGGAAGGCCATCACCGACGGCGCCCGCGAGGCATTCGCCCACGGCGATACATGGCAGGTGCCGATGCCGGCCGCCCTGGCGGTGGCGACGAAGCGGTAGGCCGGGGCATGAAAGCCCCTATGCCCTGTCGACGACCGGCGCCGTCAGGTCGCGTTCCATGAAGATCAGCCAGTCGCGCATCTCGGGGTCAAGTTCGTAATACGGGTCGATCCGGCGGAAACCGAGCCGTGTGTAGAGGCCCTGCGCCTCGGCCTGCTTCGGGCCGGTATCCAGACGCATGGTGTGATAGCCGATGGCCACGGCCTCTTCGATCACCCTCAGCGCCAGCAACCGACCCAGTCCGCGCCCGTGATGGCCGGGCGCCACGAACAGCCGCTTCATCTCGCAGACACCATCGCCCAGATCCTGCAGCGCGATGCAGCCAAGCGCCTCGCCGTCCTCCACCGCCAGGTAAAGCCTGCCGCCGGGCGGCCGGAACGCGCCTGGCAGGTCCGCCAGCTCCGCCTCGAATTTCACCGGGTCGAAATATTTCCGGATCAGCGACACATACTCGTTGTGGCGTTCGAGGTGCCACTCGACGAAACCGCGCATCAGGGTGCGCACGGCCTCCAGTTGGGCCTCTTCCTCTGCCTGAACGAGTTCGACCATCCGGCCACCTCCTGCCATGTCGTGCAGGGTCAAGGTATCACGGGTCACGGAAAAATGCAGTCGGCCGCCGGACAGGCCGGTCAGCCGCCCTTTTCCTTCATCAGCCGCTCGGCCTTCTTGCGCACCAGAACCGAGCGCAGGTCGTGCATGGCCAGCAAGAGCGCGTCGCTCACCAGCTCGAGCTGATCGTCGGTCGCCTTCGACTGCGCCCAGTGGGTCGTGGTGTTGAGGTAATCCACCGCCCGGTGGATGTCGTCGATATCCCGGTGCGCGAGGATTTCCAGCCGCTCGGCCATCCATTCCTCGATCACGCTCAGGTCACGCTCGGTCAGGTCGCGCTCGCCATGCGGCTTGATCTGGCCATTGCGGATGTTGACCACGGCGATCTGGTCCATCTCGATCCGCCGCTGGCGGTTCTCGGTATCGACACGGAACACGAAGGCGCCGTTGTCGCGCACGCGAAAATAGTATTCCGGAAGATCGTCCGACATCGCCCCTCGGTTCTCAGGTCAGCGCGGCGCAGAAAGTCGCGATGCGCTTGCAGGCCTCTTGCAGGGCCTCGTCCGAGGTAGCGTAGCTGACGCGGAAGGCCGGGGAAAGCCCAAATGCCGCGCCGAAGACAACGGCCACGCCGGCCTCTTCCAGCAGGGCCGTGGCGAAGGCTTCGTCGTTGTCGAGCGTCGTTCCGGCGGCGGTTGTCTTGCCGATCAGCCCCTCGATCGAGGGGTAGACGTAGAAGGCGCCTTCGGGCGTCGGGCACTCGATTCCGTCGATGGCGCGCAGGCCTTCGAGCACGAGGTCGCGGCGGCGGCGGAAGATCTCGTTGTTGGTGGGGATGAAGTCCTGCGTGCCGGTCAGCGCCTCGAGCGCGGCCCACTGGCTGATCGTGCAGGGGTTCGAGGTCGATTGCGACTGGATCTTGCGCATCGCGGCGATCAGCTCTTCGGGCCCGCCGGCATAGCCGATCCGCCAGCCGGTCATGGCATAGGCTTTCGACACGCCGTTGCAGGTCAGCGTGCGGTCGTAAAGCGCGGGTTCCACCTGTGCAGGCGTGCAGAATTCGAACCCGTCATAGGCGAGGTGTTCGTACATGTCGTCGGTCAGCACCCAGACATGCGGATGCCGCATCAGCACGTCGGTCAGCGCTTTCAGCTCGTCCCACGCATAGCCCGCCCCGGTGGGGTTCGAGGGCGAGTTGAAGATGAACCAGCGGGTCTTGGGCGTGATCGCGGCCTCCAGTGCCTCGGGTGTCAGCTTGAAACTGGTTTCGATCCCGGCCGGCACGATCACCGGCTCGCCGCCCGCCAGCTTGACCATGTCGGGGTAGCTCACCCAGTAGGGCGCGGGGATGACCACCTCCTCGCCGGGGTTCAGAGTGGCCATCAGCGCGTTGTAGAGGATCTGCTTGCCGCCGGTGCCGATGCTGATCTGCTTCGGCGTATAGTCGAGCCCGTTGTCGCGCTTGAACTTGGCGCAGACGGCTTCCTTCAGCTCGATGATGCCATCCGGCGCGGTGTAGCGGGTCTTGCCCTCTTCGATGGCGCGAATCCCCGCGGCGCGGATGTTTTCGGGAGTCGGGAAGTCCGGCTCGCCCGCGCTGAGGCCGATGACGTCCTTCCCGGCCGCCTTCATCTCCTGCGCGAGCGCGGAAATCGCCATAGTGGGCGATGGTTTGACACGGGTCAATGTCGCGGAAAGGGAAATCATGTCGTACTCCGGTTGGAATAAGCGTCTGAACGCTCTATAGTCGTGGTTCGAGTTCATAAGTGACAAACCGGAGCATTCACCGGTTGTAAAGGCCCCTCTCCAGGTAGACCAAAGAAAGGACTTCCCATGAACGCCCAGACCAAGGACGGCTGGTACGACCCGAACGCAACAACCTTTGGCGACCGCGTTGCCGGGGCGCGTGAGCAGGCCGGCATGAGCCAGGCAGACCTGGCAAAGCGTCTGGGCGTCAAGCTGAAGACCATGAAGGCTTGGGAAGACGACCTGAGCGAGCCGCGCGCCAACAAGCTGTCGATGATGGCGGGCATGCTGAACGTGTCGCTGCTGTGGCTGCTCAGCGGCGAGGGCCCGGGCCCGGACGGCCCGGAGGATGCCAACGAACTGTCGCAGGACGTCACCGAGCTCTTGATGGAGATCCGCGATATCCGCTCGCAGCTGGCGCTGTCGGCCGACCGGCTTGGCCGGCTCGAGAAGGCGCTTCGCGCCAAGCTGAAAGAGGAAGCCATTGCCTGAGGCAGCTCCGCCTGACGAAACGGCCGAACATCGGCTGAAGCGGTTGCGTATGCGGTCCATGCGGCGCGGCATCAAGGAGATGGACATCATCCTTGGCCGCTTCGCCGACACGGGGCTGCACGACCTCGACGAGGCCGGGCTTGGCCTCTACGACGCGCTGCTGTCCGAGAACGACCATGATCTCTACCAGTGGGTGACGGGGCATACGGCTCCGCCGCCCCGGTTTTCCGACCTGATCGACCGGATCGCACGGGTCAGCACGCCGGCGGGCTAAGGCGGGCGCCGGCCCCTCTGCCGCATTTACGACTTATTGGGCATTTTAGGCCAAGATCGGCTTCGAGCAGTCATGCACGGAGTTTATCATGAGTTTGCACAACCCCTCTCTCCTGTCGCCGGAACAGCAGAGCTTCATGTCGGGCTACCTGGATTCGCTGGCTCTTGTGGAACGCCTTCATCGCCTGCTTCTCGATGTCATCAAGGACGAGTTCGAGCGCTTGGGCGTGCTGGAAATCAACGCGGTGCAGGCGCTGTTGTTGTTCAACATCGGTGACAACGAGGTCACGGCCGGCGAGCTGAAGACGCGCGGCTACTACCAGGGGAGCAATGTCAGCTACAATCTCAAGAAGCTGGTCGAGATGGGCTACATGCACCACCAGCGATGCGAGATCGACCGCCGTTCCGTGCGCGTGCGGCTGACCGAGAAGGGGCGGAGCATCCGCGCCATCATTTCCAAGCTCTTCGCCGGCCATGCCGAGGGGCTGCAGGCCAAGGGCGTGCTGGGCAATGACGGGATCGATCAGATCAACTGCTCACTGCGCCGGGTCGAAAGGTACTGGGCCGACCAGATCCGCTATATCTACTGACCTTCCGGCGCCGGCCGGGTTGCGTGACACGGCGGCGGGCTGCAATTCCCGGATCAGCTTGCGCCGCATCGCCTCGGCGAAATCCTCGTAATCCAGTGCCGCCACCACGAAGGCGCCCGGGCCGCGAATGACATAGGACTGGTAATACCCCATCAACGATTTGACGTTGTGGCGGTTCTTCGTCGTGTTCGACGGCCCGTCCGGCCCGATCACCAGCCCGTTGATGACGACCCGGCCGGTCTCGCGCGGCTCGACGAGCCGGGGATGGCGGCCGACATTCGAGGGCCCATCGCCCGAAATGTCGAGCGTCATGCGCCAGCAATCGGCCTGGGTCTGCAATTCCGCCGCGCCATAGGCCATCGCCGCGCCGATGGCTGTCGAGGGGTTGTTGACCGGTACCGACCTGGTGCCCTGCAACACCTGCGCCACCGCCAGAAGGTCGGCGGGCCCGGCGATGTCGCGCCAGCCGATCACCACCCGCTGATGCGTCTGGGCGCTCCATTCGTACACCATCAGGCGCACCGGGGTTTCCGGGTAGAGCAGGAAGGCCGCCTGTACCTCCGGGTCGAGCAAGGCGCCAGCCAGACCGTCAAGCTGGAGGCGGTATTCCCACATGTCGACCGATCCCGACACGTCGAGCCCCAGCGCCAGCGCCTGCCGGCATGCGGCGTGGGCTGGGGCCGCCAGCACAAGCGCGGCCAGCGCGACGACACGCGCCAGCGCCCTCATCCGCGCGGCCACCGCAGACGGCGCGCGCCTGCATCCCCAAGCATGATGTCATTGATTTCGCGATAAAGCTTCCGCGTCATCGCGTTCCGGAAATCCTCGAACCCGTTGGCGACGACAAGAAAGGACTGCGCCCCGCGAAGCACCTCCTTGCGGTAGTAATCCGCCACCCCGTCATAGTTCTCGAGGATCACCAGCCCGTTCACCGTGACACCGTCGAAGGGGAAGTTGCGGTAGGCGGCCGCCGGCCCGTACCCGTAATTGTTGATCCCGTCGCCCGACACGTCGACCACCCGGCGCGCGCAATCGGGGGCGCGGCGCATCAGCTCCGCGGCAAAGCCGAGCGCCTGCCCGATGGCGGTGGGATAGCCTTCGTGACTGCGCGACATGGTGCCGACGGCCAGGACCGCGTGGTCAATATCGCGGTCGCTGCGCAGCAGCGTCCAGTCGAGATGCAGCTTCTGCTGGTGAAAGCCGCTCCACTCGAACACCGAGAGCGCCACGTGCCCATGCCCACCGTAAAGCACCGCCTGCCGCACGTCGTCGCTGTCAAGCGCGGCGGCCAGTCCGAGCCGCTGAAGGTCGTATTCATCGGCATCGACCGAAGAGGATACGTCGAGCGCGAGGATCAGCGCCAGCCGGCAGGACGCCGCGGCGGGGGCCGCAACCAGCAGGCAAACCGCCGCCAGAAGCGCCCGCGCCCCTGTCATCCCGGCGCCCGGCGGTGCAGGGCGGGCGGCACGCGACCAAGGATGATGTCGTTGATCTCGCGGTAGAGTTTCTTGGTCATGGCTTCCCTGAACTCGTCGAAGCCGTTGGCCACCACCATGAAGGCGCCGGTCCCGTGCAGCACCTCGGCGCCGTAATAGGACAGCACGCCCGGATCGTCGCCGAGGATCACCAGACCGTTCACGGTCACGTCGTTCAGCGGAAAATGCCGGTAGGCCTCGCGCGGGCCGTAGCGGTAGTTGTTCACCCCGTCGCCCGAGACGTCGATCACCCGGCGCTCGCAGGCCGGGCCGCGTTTGAGCAAGGTCGCGCCATAGCCGATGGCGGGCCCGATCGAGGTTGGAAAGTCGTCGTGGCTGCGTTCCATGCCGGCCAGCGCCGCGACGGCGCGGTCGATCTCGGCGTGAGAGGTCAGCGCGATCCAGTCAAGTTGCAGCTTGTGCTGGTGGAAGCCGCTCCATTCGTAGACGGCGAGGGTCACGTAGCCGCCGGCGCCGGTGAGGATGGCGTGGCGCACCTCGTCGGCATCGAGCGCCGCGGCGAGCCCGGTGCGTTGCAGCGCGTATTCTTCGGCATCGACCGAGGAGGACACGTCGAGGGCGAGAACAAGGGCCAGCCGGCAGGCGGATTGCGCCTGCGCCGTGGCCGCCCACAGAAGGCAGGCGGCCAGGAGGGCGACGGACCTTACCAATGCCCCGTGTTTTCCATGCTGGCCCACGGCTCGGCCGGTTCCAGCGCGTCACCTTCCTGAAGAAGCTCGACCGACACGTTGTCGGGGCTTCGCACGAAGGCCATGCGGCCGTCGCGCGGGGGGCGGTTGATGGTAACGCCGTTGTCCTGCAGGTGCTGGCACATCTCGTAGATATTGCCGACCGAATAGGCGAGGTGGCCGAAATGGCGGCTGTCGCTGGGCAGCCCGTCGTCGCCGTCCCAGTTGTAGGTCAGCTCGACCGGGCAGTCCTCGTGCCCCTCGGGCGCCATGAAGACCAGCGTGAAGCGGCCGCCGTCATTGTCGTAGCGCCGGGTCTCTTTCAGGCCCAGCAGCTCGTAGAACTTCATCGATTTCTCGAGGTCCTTCACCCGGACCATCGTGTGCAGATACCGTACCCGCATGCAGCGCCTCCTTGATTTGGCAATTACCAGAAGGATAGACGGCTGACGCCTGCTGTCGAGGGCGAAGGACGGGCCCGGTGGTCAGAATTCCGAGCGAATGCCGAACGAGACGGCGGTCTGGTCGACATCGAAGCGGCTGATGTTCGAGCGGCTTTTCTCGGCGTTGACCGAGACGACCGGCACGAAGCCCATGTAGCTGTAATCGTTGAAGGCCGCCGTCACGCCCCCGAACCACGATTCGTCGGTGCGCCCGCCGGCCACCGGCAGAAGCACCCAGTATTGTTCGTAATCGAGCGTGCTGTGGCCGACCGAGACGCTGACCTGCGCCGGTCCGATCTCGCGCCCCAGCGTGTAGGTGGCGACCACCGACCATTGCTGCGACGCGCGGTTGCGGCCATCGCTGTCGACATCGCGGAATTGCAGTTGCGCGCCCAGCTCGCCGCCGGTGCTCAGCGCATAGCTCAGCCCGGCAAAGGCCGAATAGACCGTCGCGTCGGTGATCGGGGCGACCTTGTCGAACTGTTCCTCGACATGGACACCGAGGCTGAGGTTGAGAGTGTCGCTCAGCTTCTGCATCCGGCGCACGCCAACACCGGCAAAATCGTAATAGGGCGAGCGGCCGTACCACGTGCGGCCGCCGTTGATGTCGAAGCTCCAATAGCCCGACTTGCTTGGCGCCCAGAGATGGCTGACGCCCAGTTGCAGGCGCAGCGAGGAGATGTCGCTGCCGCTGATCCCCGGCACCGGGTCGTTGAAGCGCACCTCGCGCGAGTGAAGCCGCCCGGTGATGTGCGTTTCGTGCCGCTTGCTTTGCTGCACACGGTAGGAGCCGCGCATGTCGGTCCTGGCGACGACGCCGCTGATGGCCTGCGCGCTGGGGCTGAGCGTTCCGACCAGGGGCGAGCCCTCGATCAGGTTGTAGGGGCTGTTCGAGCCGTTGTTCACGTTGTCCGACGGGTTGATCGAGAATTGCAGCTCGAACCGAAGCGGGTTGGTTCGGCGGACGTTTCGGAACGCCTTGACGTACTGGCTGCGAAGCTCTTCGTTCGGGGCGTAATGCACGGCCCGCCGCAGCCAGAGCTGCGACACGGAATAGCTGTCATCGGCAAACGAGAGCTCGGCCGCGAGCTTGGCCGCCTCGAACCGCTGCACGTCGGTGTTGGCGACGCGATAGGCCCGGGCGGCCGATTGGCGCCCGGTCTTGTAGTCCTTCATCTGCCCGAGCGCGTGGGCCCGCAGGAAATGCGCGTGCCCGTTTTCCGGGTTGGCCGTAATCAGCCCTTCGGTCAGTTCGTAGGCGGTTCTGGGTTGCCCCGTGCGAAGCGCCTGTTGCGCCAGCGCCTGGGCCTGGGGGAGGGAGAGCCGGACCATGTCGGTCGTGGCGTCGCTTTCGGCCGTGGCCTCGTTGGCACGGGGCCCGCCGGCCGCGCCCGCAAGGACGAGGCCGGCGAGACAGGCCGCCAGTATGGGGGTAGCCTTACGGCGTTCCGACATTGGGGTTGACGCTGTTGCAGACTGCAGGCGAGGCACCCGTGCCACATTGATCCAGCACGAAGACGCCGCTTTCCAGTTCCGTCTCGAAGTCGAGGTTGTTGTCGGTGCCGTCGAATTCGTCGAGCTCGACCGCGCCCGCCACGCTGCTGGCATCGGTGCCGCCGAAGACGCCGGAATAGGAGCCGATCTCGGTGTTGGTCGTGGTGCCCGAGAGCGGGTCGCTGATGTCGTATTCGACGGTGCCCGAGAAGGTGCCGTTGGCCTCGATATCGGTGACGACCAGAACCACCGAGGGCAGTTCGGAAATCACGTTGAGGTTGGTGTCGAGCAGTTCGCGGTTGTAGATGTTGCCCTCGACCGTGTTGTCGGCAAAGTCGGCATTGATGAAGGCGTCGCCGTGGACGACCAGTGCCTGCGGCACCAGCAGCTCGGGGTCGGTCACGCCCGCAGGCAGCAGGTCGGAGCCGTTGAGGTCACCGACATTGGTGACGGCGACGTACCGGCCGGCATAGGTCACGATGCCGCTGTCCTCGGTCACTTCCGGCGGGTCGTAGCTGCCGTCGCGTTCGAAATGCGCGCCCATGAACGAGCGGTTCCGGGGGCCCGGGCTGCCGACCGTCGTGGCGCGAACGCTGCCGTCGGTGCTTTCACGGGCATAGGCCGTGTAGTGCCGGTCGAGCGGGTCTTCCTGGATGGTGAAGGCGACATAGCCGTCCTGGTCGAGCGAGGGCGCGCGCCGGTAGGTCGCGCTGTAGGGCACATCGTCGAGGCTGACCCCCTCGACCACAAGCGTGCCGTTGGCGGCGTCGTAGGTGACGTTGCTGACGTTGCCCGCGATCTCCGAGGGAACGCTGACCGAGCTGTCGACCGTCGTCGTGCCGCCGCCCGTCGTGCCGTTGCCGGTATCCGTGCCGGTTCCGTCATCGGTGCCGGTGCCCGTTCCGTTGTCGTCGGCGGTGGTCTCTGGGGCGAAAGGATTACTGCCGGATGCGCAGCCCGCAAGGAGGGCGCAAACCAGCAGGCTTGCCACTGTTTGTTTCATACTGCTCACTGCCTCAATCAGTGTATTTTTTGTCTTTTGAATGAAAATCAGGGCATTACATGGCGAAGTCAATGTTTTCCTTTTCCCGGATTCCGGGAAAATAGGCGGTGTTGCAGGTCAGCCGATACCCGATATTGAAGTTTCTCAGCCCGGCTCCGCAAGATATAGTCGGCCCGACTCACTCTTGTGGAAAGGACCAGGCGATGCCCCTCAGCCCCGAGCAGCAGGCCGAAATCGACGCACAGCGCAGCACCCGCCAGGAAACCCGCCGCGTGGTGTCGGAGGGGATGGAGGCGCATCTCTACACGGCCTACCCGGTGCTCGATCACGGGTTCATCCGGGTGATCGACTACATGGGCGACGATGCCGCCATCTGCCAGGCCGCAAGGGTGAGCTATGGCCGCGGCACCAAGTCGGTGACGAATGACGAGGGGCTGATCCGCTACCTGATGCGGCACTGGCATTCGACGCCCTTCGAGATGTGCGAGATCAAGCTGCACGTGAAGCTGCCGGTCTTCGTGGCCCGCCAGTGGATCCGGCACCGGACGGCCAACGTCAACGAATACTCGGCCCGCTATTCGATCCTCGACCGGGAGTTCTATATTCCCGCGCCCGAACACCTGGCCGCTCAGTCGGTGGTGAACAACCAGGGCCGGGGCGAGGCGCTGACCGGCGACGAGGCGCAGCGTGTGCTGGAATATCTCAAGGCGGACTCGGCCCGCGCCTATGATCACTACGAGGAGATGATCGGGCAGGAGGGGCAGCAGGGGCTGGCGCGCGAGCTGGCGCGGATGAACCTGCCGGCGAACATCTACACCCAGTGGTACTGGAAGGTCGACCTGCACAACCTGCTGCATTTCCTGCGCCTGCGGGCGGACGCGCATGCGCAGTACGAGATCCGGGTCTATGCCGAGGAGATGTGCAAGGTGGTGGCCGACTGGGTGCCCTTCGCCTTCCGCGCCTTCGAGGATTACCGCATGGGGGGCGCCACGTTGTCGTCCACGGCGCTGGATTGCGTGCGGCGGATGCTGAAGGGGGAAGAGGTGACGCAGGAAAACTCCGGCATGTCCAAGGGGGAATGGCGGGAGTTCCAGGGGGTTCTGGAAGGTTAATGAAACGTTAACGGATGGGGTGGAATGGCCGGGCTCGTTGATGGGCGGTGTTGGTTTAGGAGTAGAATAAATCTTTGAACGATCCGTTAAGGTTGCAGGGCGTTGCGATGGCAGGGGTAGGGTGGGTGCGAACCCACCGACGGTGACGTTGATTGGGATGAGGGAGAGGTGGGTTTTACCCACCCTTGTCTCTTTGATCTGTGCGATATTGTGTATCGGCAGGCGAGACCCCGTCCCACCCTTGGTCCTTGAGACCGTCGCGTAGCCCGGGGCTCGTCTGCCGACCGTTGTCAAACCTGAACAGTTGCCAGGGAGGGCTGTGCAACCAGCCGATCCCGCAGATCAAGGACAGGCCCCATGACTTTGCCACAAGATGTCATCGGCGTCGATATCGCCAAGGACTGGATCGACGTCTTCTTTCTTTCCACCGGTCGGGCGGAGCGGGTGCCGATGGCGACCGCCGAGCTTCGGGCTTTCGCCGCCCGGGCCCGGGGGGCGCTGGTGGTGTTCGAGGCCTCGGGCGGGTACGAGCACCCGCTGGCCGAGGCGCTCGGCGCGGCGGATGTCACCTACGCCCGGGTCAACCCGCGGCAGGCGCGGGAGTTCGCCCGCGCCACGGGCCGGCTGGCCAAGACCGACCGGGTCGATGCCCGGGTGCTGGCGGAGATGGGTCGGGCGCTGGCTTTGCGCCCGACGCCGCCGGCCGATCCCGGGCGGGCGCGGCTGGCCGGCCTGATGGGCCGCCGGGACGATCTCGGCGCGATGCTGCGGGCCGAGATGGCGCGCCTGCGTCAGGCCCGCGATGCCTCTGTCCGCCGCGATATCGGCAGCATGATCGCGCTGCTGCGCCGCCGGATCGGCAAGCTCGAGGCCGAGATCGCCGCGGTGATCGGGGCGGATGAGGCGCTGTCGGACCGGTCGCGCCTCTTGCGGACGATGCCGGGGGTGGGGCCGCTGCTGGCGGCAAGCCTGCTGGCCCGGCTGCCCGAGCTGGGCCGTCTCGACCGCCGGGCGATCGCCAGCCTCGCCGGTCTGGCGCCGCATGCCTGCGACAGCGGCCGGTTCCGGGGGAAGCGGCGGATCTGGGGCGGCCGCGCGGAGGTGCGGCGCACGCTCTACCTCGCGGGGTTCATCGCCAGCCGGTATGACCCGGCGCTAAGGGCCTTCCGGCGCAAGCTGCAGGAGGCGGGAAAACCGGTCAAACTCGCCATCGTCGCCTGCGCCCGCAAGCTGCTCACCGTCCTCAACGCAATGCTGCGGGATCAAAGAGAGCACCGGCCAGCGGCAGGATAAGAAAGACAGTTGCTACGGGAGCACACGCCCGGAACAGAGCCGCGCCTTGGCGCGGCGCCGGGCGAGCGCCGGCCCGTCCCGGCGGGCAGGCGCTTTTGAGGTGTAGCGCGACGCTTCGGTCGAGGATGTATTCGGTACCATAAAGCGGCAGCCAGGATCGTTGCAGCGCCTCCCCACGGGCCGGCGCTCGCCCGGCGGTGCTCGTTCTCAAGCGGGTCGGTGCCGGTTGGACATGGCAGTTGTCTCGATAATCGCCCCGCCACCACCCTGAAACGCACTGTTTCCCCTCAAAAAACTTTGACAGCCCCCGCCGAAGCGGTACCATTCCACGCAGAGGTTCCTCCAAAGCCTTTTCAGTAACCGTAAACGAGGTCCATATGCGCATTTCCCTCTCTCTCTCAGCCGCCGCGCTGGCCGCGCTGACCGCCTTGCCGGCCGTCGCCCAGGAGGCCCGGCTGTACCCGGTGCCGACCAACGCGAACTACTGCCCGGCCGGGCTTCAGCCGATCACCATCAACGGCGCGATCTGCTGCGGGCGTCCGAATACCCACGTGACCTGGTACGAGATGAAGCGGCACCCGGTTTACCGGGCGGCGACCTATACGCGCTCGTACAATTGCCCCGAGGGCACCAAGGGCTGCCAGTAAGCACGACTTCCCCTTCGAACAGGGTGGGCGAAAGGCGCGGAGCGGTGGGCTTCGCGCCTTTTGTATATTCAAGGTATATACAGGTGCGTCATGATTCTGTTACATTGCCCGAAAGAGCAGTGAACGAAAGGACGCAGGACCAATGCGAGTTTTCATGGCTTTTGCCCTGGTGTGCAGCGCCGGGGCCGCGCCGGCCAGCACGCCGATTGCCGACGTGATCTGCGAGCCCACGCACATGATGACGAAGAAGCTGTCGCGCCAGTTCGGCGAGCAGCTGCACAGCTGGGGCACCCGCGGCCCGGAACAGGTGATGCAGGTCTGGACCGACAAGCGCGGCGACTGGACAATGGTGGTTGCCTACGCGACGGGGACATCCTGTATCGTCGCGATGGGGGAAAACTGGGAGGGGAACCAGGCCGAGGACCCGGCCTGATTTAGACTGAAATAGACTGGCCTGGCTGTGTCAGAGCAGCTTGAGCTCGCCCGCCATCTGGCGCCCGTCGCGCCCGTCCTGCAACTCGTAGCCAACCTTCTGGTTGTCGGCGAGGCCGGTCAGGCCCGAGCGTTCGACGGCCGAGATGTGCACAAATACATCCTTTCCGCCTTCGTCGGGTGCAATGAACCCGTAGCCCTTGGTGGTGTTGAACCATTTTACGGTGCCGGTCGGCATGCCGTATCTCCTTCCGTGTCTTCACTTTCCCGGTATGCGCCGGGCCTTGGCATGAGCAGACTTAGCAGGTCCGGCCACGGAAATTCGAAGTCGGCGGCTGATAGGTCAGCGTCACTGCTTTGATGATTGCACCGGCAATGTAAAAAGCAAGCAAAACCCACGTGATCTTTGGGCCGGGTCACGCTATCAGGTGAAAAATTGGGCGAGGCGACATGATACTATATGGCTTGAAGACCTGCGATACCTGCCGCAAGGCGTTGAAATCCCTGCCGGATGCCGAGTTTCGCGACGTTCGGGCGGATGGCGTGCCCGGGGAGGTGCTGGAATCGGCGCATGCGCGGTTCGGCGCGTCTTTGCTCAACACGCGCTCGACCACGTGGCGGGGTTTGAGCGAGGCCGAGCGCGCCGGCGACCCGCTGAGCCTGCTGGCCGCGCATCCGACGCTGATGAAGCGGCCGCTGATCGTGGACGGCGGCGAGATGCACCTGGGCTGGGGGCGTGACGTGCAGGCGGCGCTTCTTGGATAACCGGCGGGAATGCCTATCTGGCTGTGAAGCAACCGGAGGACATACATGCGAAATGCGGCGCTGCTTCTTGGCGTGATCGGCGGGGTTCTGGCCCTGATCGTGGGGTTTTTCATCTATGGCTATACCGTCTTCATCGACGAGTATGGCGAGATTGACGGGCTGGCCTACCAGGTCGACCGGGTCGGGCTGAGCCGGACCGTGGCCTTCGTGGCGCCGCTCCTGGCGATTGCGGGCGGGGGGATGGCGCGCATCCGGGCCTTGTGGGGCGGGGCGCTGCTGCTCGTTTCGGCCGGGCTGATGCTTTACGCGTTCGATTTCGGGGTGTTCACCATGTTCCCGATCGGGATGACCGCGCTGGGGGGTATCTTTGCCATCGCGGCGGGGAAACCGGACGAACCGAAGTCGCATTTCTGAAGCGGCAGAGCGGGTTTTGGGCGAATCAGGTTAACGGCCCTGTTTTTACTGGGTTTGCCACGTCGGTATAACGTCGGTATTTTGTCGGTATTGCGTCGGTGCGGGTGTCGGCAGGGCGGTTGGTTAAAGTGGCGTTCGGTGGGTTCAGCCACGAGATGTTGGTTCGGGCGCAACGGCGCGCGACAGCGCCCGGTCGAGCGACAGGGGCCCTGCGCCCTTCACGACGATCACCAGGAGCAGGAAGACCCAGAGCGCGCGCTGATCGAGGATAATGGCGTCGGGCGCCTTGTCGAACCATGCGCCGAGGGTGCCCTCGTGCTCGATGCCGCCGTGGCCGTAGAGGTCGGTGAGGGATTGGACGGCGATGAAGCCGATCATGCCGAGGGAGGCCAGGCGCGACAGAAGGCCCGCGATGATGAGGATGGGCAGGATGAATTCGGCCCATGTGCCGGCCAGCACGGTGAGGTGGTGGAAGAGCGAGAGCTTGGTCACGTCGTAGGTGACGGCCTCGGTCGCCTTTGGGAAGATCTGGGCATAGGCGCCGACGGCGGGGCTGAAGGGGCCGAGGAGGCCGTCGCCCAGCTTGGTGAGCCCGGACTTCCAGTAATAGACCAGCAGGATCGCGGCGAAGAGGAAGCGGGCGAGGGTTGGCAAGAGCCAGTCGGCGCGCTCGATCCGGGTGAACAGCGCGGTGTGGATGGAAACGAGGGCGGTCATCTAGGTGTCTCCCCTCCTGATGTCGGTGATCGCCTGCGTTTCGAGGAGGAGCGAGAGCGCAGGGGTGAGGGCGAAACCGGGGTCGGTCGTGGTGGCTGTGTCGGTGGCGTCGGAGAGGGTTTCGCCGGATTGCAGGGCGGTGATGAAGGCGGCGGTGCCGGGGGTGACGGGGGTCATCTGCGGGTCGTAGTCGGGGCGGGTGATGAGCACGGTCTGGGGGCCGGGTTGCGGCTTGGGGCCGTCTTCCATGTTGAAGGCCCAGATGGCGTGGATGGGCCAGCGGGAGGGGATGATCTGCGTGGCGGGGGCGAGGGTGAAGCGGGCCCCGGCCAGCGCGTCGGGCGGCAGGGTTTGCAGGATGGCGGGGTCGATGGGGCGCGCGTCGGCGGCGTGGTAGGCGATGCGGAGGGCCTGTTCGAGGCGGGCGACGTCGGGGAGGTAGCCGAGGGGCTGGAGCGGCTGGAAAGTTTCGAGGAAGGCAGGAAAGTCGGCGCCGTAGGTCATCATCATCGGGTTCTGCGGCGGGTGTTGGCGGAGGAAGGTGCCGGCCACCTTTCGGAAGTTCTCCTGACCGATCAGCTTGGCGATGGCGGGGAAGCTGGTTTCCAGCGCGTCGGTGAGGCCCGCGGCGACGTTGTTGCGGTAGACCGAGAAGCGGCGGCCGGCGGGGCGGCCCTGGCCGTCGGAAAGGCCGTCAGGAACGGGCTGGGTGCTGTCGAGCAGGGCGTCGTGGAAGGTGGTTTGCGAAAGGGTCATGCGGGCACCTTGGCGAGGGCGGCCTCGGCGCGGCGGGCCTCGGCGGCCAGCGTGGGCCAGTCGGGTACGTCGGTGTCCCATTCGATGAGGAGGGGGCGGGGGCCGGAGCGGTCGAGCGTGTGGTCGAGGAGGGCCCAGACCGGGTCGGCGACTTCGCGGCCGTGGCTGTCGATGAGGAGCGGCGCGCCGTGGTCGTCTTCGTCCTCGTCATGGCCACCGAGGTGGATTTCGCCGACGCGGTCGAGCGGGAAGGCGTCGATATAGGCGCGGGGGTCCATGTTCAGGTTGGTGGCGGAGACGAAAACGTTGTTCACGTCGAGCAGCAGGCCGCAGCCGGTGCGGCGGGCGAGTTCGTTCAGGAAATCGGGCTCGGCATAGGTGCTCTCGTCGAAGGCGAGGTAGCTGGAGGGGTTTTCGAGCAGCATGGGGCGGCCCAATGCCTCCTGCACCTCGTCGATGTGGCGGGCGACGCGGGTGAGGGTGGCGGCGGTGTAGGGCAGGGGCAGCAGGTCGTTCAGGAAGTGGCTGTCATGGGTCGACCAGGCGAGGTGTTCGGAGAAGCTGGCCGGTTGCAGCCAGTCGCAGAGTTTGCGCAGGCGGGCGAGGTGGTCGGGGTCGAGCCGGCCCTCGCCGCCGATGGAGAGGCCGACGCCGTGGACGGAGATGGGGAAGCGTTCGGCCAGGTGGCGGAGTTGCGCGAGGGGGCGGCCGCCGTCGCCCATGTAGTTCTCGGCGTGGATTTCCAGCCAGGTGACGGGCGCGGCATCGGTGGTGATGTCGCGGAAATGCTGGGGCTTGTAGCCGACGCCGGGGCCGGCGGGCAGGGTGGGAAAGCGGGTGGTATCCAGCATGGGGGCACCTGTTGGTTGGGGTGGGGGTGGCCTGTGCGGGGTGATCCCGCACAGACCGGTTGGCGTCAGGATTCCGGCAGGTCGCGGTCGAGCGGCTCGAGGCTGCCCATGCGGTCATCCGGCAGGTCCATGGTTTCGCAGGTGCCGGCATCGACGAGGGTCCAGGCGTTGCCCTGGTAGTCGACGGTGGAGGTGCCGGCGCAGGTGGTGCCGGCGCCGGCGGCGCAGTCGTTTTCACCGGCGAGCGACACGCCGTAGCATTTTTCCTGCTCGGCGGCGGTGGCGGTGGTGGTGTAGGAGGCCAGTGCTGCGGTGACGGCGCCGGCGATGGCGAGGGTTTTGGTGGTGTTGGACATGGGGTAGCTCCCTTGAGAGATTGAACTTTCTATCGCCGTTTCAGTGCGTTGCGGCCTCTGCTCCCGTTCGTGGGGCGTGGTGGCCGTGGCGCGCCGGTCGGGCGATGAGAGAAAGATAGAGGGAGCATCGCCGAAACGACGACTCACGAACGCGTCAGACACGGGCGTGTCAGCGCCCGTCAGGTGGGCGCTTTTCGCAAGGGGCTGAAATATAAGGGGAAGTTGTTTCAGCGCGGCCGGATTGTTTCGGAATGTTTCAATATCCGGCCGCGCGAATTGGCAGATGTTACAGAAGGTCGGGCGGGGTCGCCTCTTTCGCCAGCGCCTTTGTTACATCGTCGAGAGGTTCGACGGAGGTCGATTTCTCGCCGAGGCGGCGGAGGGAGACGGTGCGCTCGTCCACCTCCTTCATGCCGCAGGCGAGGATGACCGGAACCTTGCCCACGGAATGTTCGCGGACCTTGTAGTTGATCTTCTCGTTGCGGATGTCGGCCTCGGCCCGCACGCCGGCAGCGCGGAGCTTGGCGACGACCTCGTTCACGTAGTCATCGGCCTCGGAGACGATGGAGGCGACGACGACCTGGCGGGGGGCCAGCCAGAAGGGCAGCTTGCCGGCGTGTTCCTCGATCAGGATGCCGATGAAGCGCTCGAAGCTGCCGAGCGTGGCGCGGTGGAGCATGAAGGGCCGGGTCTTTTCGCCGTTGGGGGCGATGTAGGTGGCGCCGAGCCGTTCGGGCAGGTTGGGGTCGACCTGGAAGGTGCCGCATTGCCAGACCCGGCCGATCGCGTCGGTCAGGTAGAAGTCGAGCTTGGGGCCGTAGAAGGCGCCGTCGCCCGGTTCGAGCACGTAATCGCGGCCGACGGCCTTGATGGCGTTTTCCAGCGCCCCTTCGACGTAATCCCAGCTTTCATCCGTGCCGACGCGCTTTTCGGGGCGCGTGGCGAAGCGGATCTCGAAATCGGGGAAGCCGAGTTCGCGGTAGATGTCGGCGAGGAAGTCGATGAAGCGGGCGCATTCCTGCTGGATCTGGTCCTCGGTGCAGAAGATGTGGGCGTCGTCCTGGGTGAAGCCGCGGACGCGCATGATGCCGTGGAGCGCGCCCGAGGGTTCGAAGCGCGCGCAGGAGCCGAACTCGGCCAGCCGGAGGGGCAGGTCGCGGTAGGATTTGAGGCCCTGGTTGAACACCTGCACGTGGCAGGGGCAGTTCATGGGCTTCAGCGCGTTGATGCGGGTCTGTTCCTTGTTGGTTGCGGACGCGTCATCGTTCTCGCCGTCGCGGCTTTCGTCGACCTCGACGATGAACATGTGGTGCTGGTACTTGTCCCAGTGGCCCGAGGCCTCCCACAGTTTGCGGTCGACGACCTGCGGCGTGTTGATCTCGTTATAGCCGCCGGCGCGCTGTTTGCGGCGCATGTAGTCCTGCAGGGCGGTGTAGATCGTCCAGCCGTTGGGGTGCCAGAAGACCTGGCCGGGGGCCTCTTCCTGCATGTGGAAGAGGTCCATCTCGCGGCCCAGGCGGCGGTGGTCGCGCTTCTCGGCCTCTTCGAGGAAGTTGAGATAGGCTTTCAGCTTTTCCTTGCTGGTGAAGGCCACGCCGTAGATGCGTTGCAGCATCTGGCGGCTGGAGTCGCCGCGCCAGTAGGCGCCGGCGATGGACATCAGCCGGAAGGCGTCGGCGGGAAGCTGGCCGGTGTGCTGGAGGTGGGGGCCGCGGCAGAGATCCTGCCAGTCGCCGTGCCAGTACATGCGCAGGGGCTCGTCGCCGGGGATCGCCTCGATCAGCTCGATCTTGTAGGGCTCGCCGGTCTGTTCGTAATGCGCGATGGCGCGGTCACGCTCCCAGACCTCGGTTTTCACGGGGTCGCGGAGATTGATGATCTCTTTCATCCGCTTCTCGATCTGCGAGAGGTCTTCCGGCGTGAAGGGCTCGGCGCGGTCGAAATCGTAGTACCAGCCGTTCTCGATGACCGGGCCGATGGTGACCTTGGTCTCGGGCCAGATCTCCTGCACGGCGCGGGCCATGACGTGGGCGAGGTCGTGGCGTACCAGCTCGTTGGCGGGGGCCTCGTCCTTCATGGTGTTGATGGAGATGGCGGCGTCGGCCTCGATCGGCCACTGAAGATCCCAGTGCTTGCCGTCGACATGGGCCGAGATGGCCTTTTTCGCCAGCGAATTGGAGATCGATGCGGCCACGTCGGCCGGGGTCACGCCCTGATCGTAGGAACGCGAATTGCCATCGGGAAAGGTAAGGGAAATCTGGGCCATCAGCCTGAACTCCTCGTCGGTTTGGCGCCCACGGAACGCCCGGTTGCGGGTATATATGTGTGCCGGGTTTTTGGCGCGGGGCGGGGCCCAAGTCAAGAGCCGGCGGTACGGAGCGGGGGTGCCGAAAATTTATGCACAAAAGCGACGCATGGGATATCAAAAGCGAACGGGCCGAAATGGCCAGCTAAGTCATTGATCTGCCTGCAAGTGTGCCAACGCATGCGGGGCACGGTATTCCAACGCATGCAGGAAACATGGGTAACTTGTTGGTGGATTTGAGAAATTTCTCTTTACGTGGGCGCCGTGTTTCCTATCTTACTCGCTAATCCACGCCATGAATCAACAGGAGTTGCGAATGCCGGGTTACAACAAGCAATTCGAACTGTCGGTGGACGACCTCGAACTGATCGAGGACGCGCTGCGCCGCTCGAAGCGGGAGCTTTCGGCGCCGAACCACGACGAGATTCCGTCTGAGAACGAGGACGCGGTGCGCGAGATTCACGACCTTCTGGGACGTATCCACAACCAGAAGATCTTCTACCGCCCCAGCAATACGACATATATCAGCGGCTGAACCGCGAATTTCAGGGTTGTTCCTTCAGGCCGCGTCCGATTGGGCGCGGCTTTTTTCGTGGATCCGGCGGCGGATCGGGCGGGAAACGGTTTGAAGGCTGGTGCCGTCCGGTGCAGGATGCGCGCCGAAAAGGACGAGACATGACTGCACCAGATTTTCTGACCACGGCCCAGGGCCGCAAGATCGCCTATCACCGCACGGAGGGCACGGGCCCCGGCGTGGTGTTCCTTGGCGGGTTCAAATCGGACATGGAGGGCACCAAGGCGGTGCACCTGGAGGCGTGGGCGCGGCGGACGGGCCGGGCGTTCCTTCGGTTCGATTACTCGGGGCACGGGCAATCGTCGGAGGCGTTTACCGACGGGGCCATCGGCGACTGGGCGGCGGATGCGATGGCGGCGATCGGCGAGTTGACCGAGGGGCCGCAGGTTCTGGTGGGCTCGAGCATGGGCGGGTGGATTTCGCTGCTCTGTGCACGGGCGATGCCGGAGAAGGTGGCGGGGCTGGTGACGGTCGCCGCGGCGCCGGATTTCACCGAGGATTCGATGTGGGCCGGGTTCGACGACAGCCAGCGTGATGCGCTTTTCGAAAAGGGCGAGGTGGCGTTGCCGAGCGAGTATGGCGAGCCTTACGTGATCACCCGGCGGCTGATCGAGGAGGGGCGCGATAATCTGGTTCTGCGCAGTCCGCTGAGCCTGCCGTTCCCCGTGCGGTTCCTGCAGGGGACGGCGGATGAGGATGTGGAGATGTCCGTTGCGCTGCGCCTGCTGGAACATGCGGAGGGGCCGGATATGCGGCTGACGCTGGTCGACGGGGCGGATCACCGGTTTTCGGAGCCCGATTGCCTGGCGCTGATCGAGGCGTCGGTCGAAGAGGTGATTTCGCGGGCTGCCCGGGGATGATGCGGGTGGTGGTGCGCTGGCTGGGGCGGGTGCTGGCCGGTCTGGCGGTGGTCGCCCTGGGCCTGTGGGTGTTCGGGCCATATGAGCCGGTGGACACCGAGATCCGTTTTGACCGGCGCGTGCTGGCCGACGGGGTCGACCCGTATCTGCGGGAGCAGGAGGCGCGGTTCGACGATATCCGCCCCGGCAACGAGAAGCGGGTCATCTGGTACGGGCTGGAGGAGGTGCCGACCGAGTTGGCCATCGTTTACCTGCACGGGTTTTCCGCCAGTTCCGAGGAGATCCGACCGGTGCCCGATGGCGTGGCCGAGGCGCTGGGGGCGAACCTGGTGTTCACCCGGCTTACGGGGCATGGGCGCGATGGCGAGGCCATGGCGGAGGCCACGGCGGGCGACTGGATCAACGACGTGGCCGAGGCGCTGGCGATTGGCCGGAAGGTGGGTCGCGAGGTGGTGGTGATCGCGACCTCGACGGGCGGCACGGCCATGGCCATTGCGGCGCAGGAGGCCGGGCTGATGCGCGATGTGAAGGGGATTGCGTTCGTGTCGCCGAATTTCGGCATCAACAACCCCAACGCGCCGCTTCTGACGCTGCCGGCGGCGCGCTACTGGCTGCCGGTGGTGGCGGGGGAGACCCGCTCGTTCTCGCCGCGCAACGAGATGCAGGCGCTGAACTGGACGACGCGCTATCCGATGGTGTCGGTGCTGCCGATGGCGGCGATGGTGAAATACGCGGCGGGGCTGGATTATGGCGGGGTGAGCACGCCGGCGCTGTTCTATTACTCGGACGAGGACCAGATCGTGGATGCGAGCGTGACGGCGGAGGTGCAGGCCCGGTGGGGCGGGCCGGTGACGCGGGCCGCGCCGGAGCTTGGGGAGGGCGTGGATGGCATGGCGCATGTGATTGCGGGCGATACCCTGTCGCCGGGCAATACGGAGGCCGTGACGGAAACCATCCTCGACTGGATCAGGGCGCTGCCCTGATGCGGCGGCCGGGCAGCATGTGGAGCCTGGAGACGCTCGGGCGGGTCAGGCTGAGCCGGCATTTCTACATGCGGGATTTCCTGTATTCGGAGATCGGGAGCTTTCACCGGATTCCGAATATCCCCGAGGATCCGGACCTTGCCATCGCCCATGGCCGGCGGCTGTGCGAAGAGCTGCCGGACCCGCTGCAGGAGACGTTCGGGCGGATTGCCATCCGGTCGGGTTATCGCAGCCCGGAGCTGAACGCGTATGGCAACGCGCGGAAGCTGAACTGTGCCAGCAACGATGCCAATTACGGGCATCATATCTGGGACAGGGTGGGCCCGCGCGGGCCGGGGGCGGGCACGTCGCTGGTGATCCCGTGGTTTGCGGACCGGTACGACGGGGGGCGCGACTGGCGCGACCTGGCGTGGTGGATCCATGATCATCTGCCCTATTCGGACCTGTGGTTCTTTCCCAAGCTCTGCGCCATGAACCTGAGCTGGAGCGAGGCACCGCGGCGGACGATCTCGAGCTATATCGCGCCGAAGGGGCAATTGCTGGCGGCGGGGGCCGAGCCGGGGGAGGGTTTGCCCGAACGGCAGGCGCGCTATGGGGATTTTCCCGCCTACCGGGGCATCGCCTATCCCGCCGGTCCTTGATTTCGCCCCGTGCAGCGGGCAAATCTGATGGCGAGGCACACAGGCGCAAAAGGACGATGCAGATGCGGGACCCCTTGGTATTGTTGCCGGGCATGATGTGCGATGCGCGGGTCTACGCGTCGCAGGTTGCCGCCTTCAGTACCGCATTGACCATCATCGCCGCACCCGTGACCGGCGGCGACCGGATCGAGGAGATCGCCTCGCGCCTGCTGGACGGGTTGCCGCGCCGGTTTGCGCTGGTGGGGCATTCGATGGGCGGGATCGTGGCGATGGAGCTTTTGCGCCGGGCGCCGGACAGGGTGAGCCGGATCGCGTTGATGAACACGAATTCGCTGGCCGAGACGCCGCAGGCGGCGGCCGATATGGAGCCGATCGTGATCAAGTTGAAATCGGGCCGGCTGGAGGATGCGGTCAAGGCGCTGATCCCGCCCGACGCGCTTGCGCCGGGGGCGACGCGGGCCGCGGTGATGGCCCAGGTTCAGGAGATGGCGCGCGCGGTGGGGCCGGAGGTGATCGTCCGCCAGGTCCGGGCGATGCAGCGGCGGCGGGATTACCAGGCGGTGCTGCGCAAGGCCAAGCAGCCGGCGCTGGTGCTGTGCGGCGAGCATGACCGGCTGACGCCGGCCAAGCGGCACGAGCTGATGGCGGGGCTGATGGAAGGGGCGCGGCTGGAGGTCATTGGCGGGGCGGGGCACTTGCCGATGCTGGAGCAGCCCGACGCCGTCAACCACGCGCTGTACCACTGGATGCAGCAACCGGCCGGGGCCCAAAGCCGCGCGGATGTCTGAGCCGGGAAAATCGATGCCGGGCCGCGCGCGGCGCGTGCGGCGGCAGGTGCAGGTGTGGGCCAAGCGGCGCCTTCCGCCCGGCGTGCGGCTGCTGGCCGGCCTGGCGCTGATGGTGGGCGGGGTGCTGGGATTCCTGCCGGTTCTGGGGTTCTGGATGTTTCCGCTGGGCGTGGCGGTGGCGGCGCTTGACGTGGTGCCGGTGTGGCGTCAACTGAAAGGCCGGTCGCGGCGGTAGCTTACCCAACGGCATGACGGGTTGCGCTGCACGCGGTGTAAAATTCTTTTGCCATTCCCGTGCAAACCAGCGCAAAATGCGTTGCGCCTTGAGCTTGGAGCTAGCCCGTGTCCGACGATCCTCCACCGGCCAAAACGCTGGTTCAGGAAGTTCCGGTCGAATTCGATCTATCGGATCAGATTTCGTCACGGATGTCTTCTAAACTGTCCGCCTTTTTCGGACAGTTGGTCGTGGCATGCCTGTGCGCGGTGGGTGCGGTCGTCCTGCGCGAGCTGACCGACCTGATCCTGCCGGCGGGGGCGGGGCCGTTTGCGCTGACCTTCCCGTTCGTGCTGTTCGCGACGCTGTTTGCCCGCTGGACGGCCGGGGTGATCACGATGCTGCTGAGCGCGCTGTTCGCGTGGTATTTCGTGCTGCCGGTCAACAACTCGTTCACCTTCGAGATCGCGTCGGACGCGCCGCGCGTTCTGGTCAACGTGCTGTCGGGGTTCCTGATCGTGGCGCTTGCGGAATACTACCGCCGGGTCGTGCGGCAGGCCATATCGACGCGCGATGCGCTGGCGGAGGAACGCAAGCTGCTGTTGCAGGAGATCGATCACCGGGTGAAGAACAAGTTCGCCATGGTTTCGGGCCTTGTGCGGATCGAGGCGCGGGGCGCGAAATCGCACGATGCGCGCCAGGCGCTCGAGCGGTTGCAGGGGCGGGTGGAGAGCATCTCGAAAGTGCACGAGGCGCTTTTCCGCGACGAGGATGGCGACAGCCGGGTCGACATGCAGGTCTACCTGTCGTCGCTGTGCAACTCGTTGCGGGACGGTGTGGTGACGCAGGACGGCGTGCAGGTCGTCACCGACCTGCGTCCGGTCAACCTGTCACGGGACAAGGCGATTGCCGTGGGGCTTGTCGTGAACGAGCTGTTCACCAATGCCGTCAAGCACGCCTTCGAGGGGCGCGAGAAAGGCGAGATCCGCGTCTTGCTGGAGACGGAGCCTGCCGGGCTGGTAGTGACGGTTGCCGATGACGGTGTCGGCATGCCCAAGGGCGATACCCGCAAGGGAAGCCTTGGGCAGGGCCTGTTGCAGAGCTTTGCGGAAAGCGCGGAAGGCGAGCTTGAATATCCGGAGGTGGCGCAGGGCACCTGCGTGCGCCTGCGACTTCCTTATCGGTGATACGCGGCTGAGCCCGGGGGCCGGCCGCGGCGGTCTCAGACCGCCGCCAGCTTGGTGGCGGGCTTCTTGCGCTTCTTCGACTTGGTCCGGCTCCGCGCCGCGGGGTCTTCGGAGTTGGCGTCGATGAAGTCGAGCACCAGCGGGCGGATGTTGTTGCGCCAGGAGCGCCCGGCGAAGATGCCGTAATGGCCGGCGTCGGGTTCGAGATGGCTGGCCTTCTTGCTGTCGGGCAGGCCGGTCAGCAGGTCGAGCGCGGCGACACACTGGCCGGGGGCCGAGATGTCATCCTTGCCGCCTTCGACGGTCTTGACCGCGACGCGGGTGATGGCGCCGATATCCACCTTGTGGCCGTCGACCACGAACTCGTTCTTGGCGATCTCGCACTCCTTGAAGATGCGCTCGACGGTGGAGAGGTAGAATTCCGCCGTCATGTCCATCACGGCGAGGTATTCGTCGTAGAACTTGTTGTGCGGGTCGCGGTCGCTGGCCTCGCCCTGGGCCACGCGGGTGATCTGGTTGGTGAACGCCGTGCTGTGGCGGTCGGCGTTCATCGACATGAAGGAGGCCAGCTGCAGCAGGCCCGGATAGACCTGCCGGCCGACGCCCTTGTACTTGAAGCCGACCCGCTGGATCATGGTGTCCTCGAGCTGGCCCATGGTCACGCGGTCGCCGAAGTCGGTGACGTCGGTCGGGGCGGCGTCGGGGTCGATCGGGCCGCCGATCAGGGTGAGCGAACGCGGTTGCGCCTCGGGGTCCTGTTCGGCGAGATAGGCGGTGGCCGCGAGCGTCAGCGGCGCGGGCTGGCAGACCGCGATGACATGCAGGTCGGAGCCGAGCTGGCGCATGAAGTCGACGAGGTAGAGGGTGTAATCCTCGACGTCGAACTTGCCTTCGGAGACCGGGATGTCGCGGGCGTTGTGCCAGTCGGTGATGTAGACTTCGCAATCGGGCAGAAGCGAGCGCACGGTCGAGCGCAGGAGCGTGGCGTAGTGGCCCGACATGGGCGCGACCAGCAGAACGCGGCGGTCCATCTCGTCGCGGCCCTGGACGTTGAAGTGGATCAGGTCGCCGAAGGGCCGTTCGACCACGGTCTCGATACTGATCAGGTGGTCGCGGCCATCCTCGCCGGTGATCGAGTCGATCCCCCAGTCGGGCTTGGCGACCATCCGCTGGAAGGTCCGCTCGGTCACTTCTCCCCAGGCTGCCATCCATTGAAACGCAGGGTTTGGCACCATGCTGAAAATTGGATAGGATGACATCGAGAGGGCAGTGGCGCCCAGCCACTGATTGGTGTTGCGGAGGGCTTCCATCAGATCATAAGTCATCATTTGACGCATCGTCGTCTCCTAACCCGGGCGTGCCGGTTCCTTTCGTCGCACTGCCCCTCCGATCAGCCGACGATATGCTGCATAGCAGAAACCTAGGGGGGATTCGCCTAGATGGCAACGCAAGAGAATGTCACAGGACAAAATCTCGAAAAGCTTAACCAGAACCTCGAGCGGGTGGAGGAGCTCTCTCAGCGGCTGGTGCAGGCGCTGGCGTCGCGGCGTCCGCCCAACCCGACGCTGAACGCGCCGTCGCAGGAGCTGTTTACCAAGGCCGCCACCTCCTATTGGCAGGAGATGTTCGAGAACCCCGGCAAGATCTACGAACAGCAGCTGGAATACTGGGGCAAGTCGGTGCGTCATTTCCTCGAGGCGCAGCAGGCGCTGGCGCAGGGAAAGGTGAGCCATGACGAAGAGGACGAGGCCGACGATACCCTGAAGGGCGACAAGCGGTTTTCGAACCCGCTCTGGGATACGCACCCCTATTTCCACTACATCAAGCACCAATACGCGCTGAACAAGCAGGCGGTCGAACAGGCGGTGTCGAATATCGACGACCTGGAGCCGAAGGAAAAGCAGCGGCTGGAGTATTTCTCGCGGCAGATCATCGACATGATGAGCCCGACGAATTTCCTGGGCACCAACCCGGACGCGCTGGAGAAGGCGGTGGCGACGGAAGGGGAGAGCCTGGTGCGGGGGCTCGAGAACCTGGTGGCCGATATCGAGGCGAACCATGGCGAGATGGTCGTGCGGCTGGCCGATGAGAGCGCGTTCGAGCTGGGCGAGAATATCGCGACATCGCCGGGCGAGGTGGTCTATCGCAACCGGATGATGGAGCTGATCCAGTATGCGCCGGCGACCGAGGAGGTCTATACGACGCCGCTCATCATCTTCCCGCCGTGGATCAACAAGTTCTACATTCTCGACCTGAAGACCCAGAACAGCCTGATCAAGTGGATCACCGAGCAGGGCTATACGCTGTTCGTGGTGTCCTGGGTCAACCCGGATGCGAGTTTCGCGGATACGGGGATGGAGGATTATGTCGAGGAGGGCTTCCTGACCGCGATCCGCGAGGTGAAGGCGATCACCAAGCAGAAGCAGGTCAACACGGTGGGCTACTGCATCGCGGGGACGACGCTGCACATGGTGCTGTCGCTGTTGAAGAAGCGGGGGGACACCTCGATCAAGTCGGCGACGTTCTTCACCGCGCTCACGGATTTCGGAGAGCAGGGGGAGTTCACGCCCTTCCTGCAGGATGACTTCATCGACGGGATCGAGCAGGAAGTGGCCGAGAAGGGGCTGATGCGGTCGTTCATCATGTCGCGGACGATGTCGTTCCTGCGGTCGAACGACCTAGTCTATACGCCCGCGGTCAAGAGCTACATGATGGGCGAGACGCCGCCCGCCTTCGACCTGCTCTACTGGAATGGGGACGGGTCGAACCTGCCCGGCAAGATGGCGATGCAATACCTCCGTGGGTTGTGTCAGCGGAACGAGTTCGTGACGACCGGTTTCCCGCTTCTGGGCGAGACCGTGCATATCAGCGATGTCGACGTGCCGATCACGGCGGTGACCTGTCAGAGCGATCACATCGCGGCGTGGAAGGATTGCTATCGCGGGTTCCGGCAGACCGGGTCGAAGGACCGGACGTTCATATTGTCGGAGTCGGGCCACATCGCAGGGATCGTGAACCCGCCGTCGAAGAAGAAGTACGGCCATTATACAAACGGCGATCTGAGCGGGTCTGCGGACGAGTGGCTGGAGAGTGCCGTCTACCACGAAGGGTCGTGGTGGCCCCTGTGGGAGAAGTGGCTGCGCAAGCGGTCGGGCAAGAAAGTTGACGCTAGGGCACCGGGCGATTCGGAGCATCCCCCGCTGGCGCCCGCGCCCGGGACCTACGTGCGCAAGAAGGCAAGTCTCTGACGGAATTTGCCTTTTCGCGGTTGGCGGTGGCTTTGCTGCAGTGCAGAAAAAATCCTTGAAATGCTGCAGTGCAGCACGTATATAGGTTGCAGACGCAGCAAGCCCGGGACGGTTCCGGGACCACAGCAAACCAAGGACCAAAACGATGGCAAAAGCACAAGACCTCAACACCATGATGAAAGACATCATGGGTTCGTTCCCCGTCGACACCAAGGCGATGGAAGACGCATTCAAGAACCAAGCCGCCCTGAACGAGAAACTGTCGGGCGTGGCCCTGGACGCCGCCGAGAAATCGGCCGAGATTTCCAGCAAGTGGACCAAGGAAACCCTGTCGAAACTGGCAGAAGTTTCCAAAGCCAAGACCGAGCCGGCTGACTATGCCAAGGCGATGACCGATTTCGCATCGGCCAATGCCGAAGTCGCCGCCGAGAACATGGCTGCCTTCGCCGAGATCGCCAAGAAAGTTCAGATGGACACCGTCGAGCTTCTGATGGCTGCCGGCAAGGACATGCAGGAAGACGCCACGAAAGTCGTCAAGAAAGCCACCGACGACATGACCGCGGCGACCAAGAAAGCCACCGCGGCCAAGTAAGGCCAACAGACAGGATTTCATGCCCACACCCCTCCCTGCTGGGCATGATCAGGAAGGGCGAGCCGCAAGGCTCGCCCTTTCATTTTGTGGGGTGGGCGAGGGGAATGAAGCCTTCGTTCAAAATTCACAACACCAACGGTATTTTCGAAATTTATGGGGGATCATGCTGAACAACGTGTCATGGAAAGCCCTGAAACGCTTGCCGGCCGGATCATCTGTGTAATGACGAACGCAGTACTCATTGGTTCCGTTGAAACCTTCTATCACCCAATTAGTCCCGTCTTGGACGATGCGTCTGTCAACGGGCTGGTTGCAGAGATCCAAGTCTTCGTACCGGTCGAGTAGCGTCTGTACCTCCGCATCCGAAAGGGACTGCTCGATCTCGTCGGCCACGCCTGTTCTGCCATCACCCGGCCCAGTCATACCCTGCACCAGGACAGGGGCATTCGACGCTTTGAAGATTAGGACGTGTCCGCTTTTTCGCTTGTCCAGTCGGAACAAATAACTCGATGCGATGGCTTCGCCACTGGGGCTGACGAAAAGGCGGAAGACGGGAGTGCGATCCGGATAATCGGTCAGTCTCCCTTCTTTCATGCCTCTCAGGTCTTCCGAAAACTTTTTGTTGCTGGAGTCTTCGCCTTTGCCTCCGTCATCGGGGCGGTGGAAAGTCCCGACAGGGAAATAGAGATCGTCGACGTTTTCGGGCGCTTTCTGGCACCCGGTTAGAAGGAGAACGGTGGCCGGGAATATCCACCCAAGAAATCTCACGGGCGTTACCTCCGTCTTTTTTCGGCTTTGATCAAGTTCAACACACACAGTGTCACAGTCGGGTGTCAACTCAACTCGTGCCGGACCTTCGCTGCAGCGCAATTGAATGCAAGGCATCGCGGGATGGCTCAGTCATTCGGCTCCGACAGTAAGGAGCCGCGCATCGGCGGGCCGTGGTGCGGCGAGCCGACGGTGGTGATGGGCAGTTTATGTCTGCCAAGTACTTCCGTCATCAAAGCATAGCGCTCCGTCAGCCAAATCGCCGCGCCGTGGGGACGGCCCGGCGATGCGCGGCGGGCTAAAGCCCTGGATTCCGCGCAGGCGCTTTTGTCGGTGTTTACCAAGTCCTCGAAGCCGACATATTCCTTCGCCCCTCCTGAACGGCCCCCGCTCTGGGCCCGGCAAACCGCCACGCCCAAACGCTCGCCCTTTCATTTTGTGATATGGCCATGGCGCCATCTTCCGGCACCTTTGTGCAAGTGGTGGTACAAGGCTGGCCATTGAGTGCAAAAAGTCAGGATGGTCCGTGATATCATGACCTGAATGATCAGCGTCATGAGTGCATTCGGGGCCAGGTTGGTCGACCGGACAATGGCAAGAGGACATTATGGCAGCCCCACCATCGAACAACTGGGACATGACGGCCGCGCTGACGGACCTGACGGGTTGGCTGATCCAGCAGGGGCTTGGAAACACGCCCGTCGAGACCTGGCTCGAGACATTCTGCGTCAGGCTTGTCGAGATCGGCATCCCGTTGCATCGCGTGAGCCTGTCAATGCGGGCGCATCATCCCGAGATCGGCACGGTGGCATTTCGCTGGAGCCGGCATGGTGGAAACGAGCGTGAGAATTTTCAGCGGACACGAGACGCGCCGGAGGAATACCTGTCGAGTCCGATTTACCATCTGCTGAGCAACAACATAGAAGAGATCAGGCAGAGGCTGAACGTGCCGGACCCTGATTTGGATTTCCCGATTTTCGACGTGTTTCGCGAGCGCGGCGCCACCGATTACTTTGCCGCGAAGCGAATGTTCCTTCGCGAAGACCACGCGGCCCCCATAGACCCGATGCGGACCGAAGAAGGCGTGGTCGTGTCGTTGACGTCAGATGCGCCGGAGGGGTTCAGCGACATCCATCTCGACAGCATCCGCCAACTGTTGCCGCCTCTCTGCCTGACGCTGAAATGCGCGGCCAACCGGCTGATGGCCGAGGATATCACGGCGGCCTATATGGGGCGCGATGCCAGCAAGAGGGTCTTGTCGGGGGATATCACGCGGGGGTCCTCTCAAACGATTTCGGCGGTCATTCTGTATTTCGACCTGCGGGGGTTTACCAAGATGTCGGAAACCTTGCCCGGCACCGCGATCATCGAGATGCTGAACGATTATTTCGGCGTGGTCGTGGACGTGGTCGAACGCCATGGCGGCAATGTGCTGAAATTCATGGGGGATGGGATGCTGGCCATTTTCGACATGGAACAGATCCCCGATACGCGGCGCGTGGCCCTCAGGGCGGTACTTGAATTGCGCGATGCCTTCGTGCCGCTGAACGAGCGACGGACAGCCAGTGGCCTGGTCACCACCGATTTTACCCTGGGGCTGCACGCAGGCGACGTTCTTTACGGCAATATAGGGGGCAAGAACCGGCTTGATTTCACGGTGATCGGCCCGGCGGTCAACACGACGTCGCGCATGCAGGGCATGTGCAGCGCGGTCGATCAGGCCATCGTCATTTCGGCCAGGGTTGCCGCCCCCGTACTTGCGGATGTGCCACAGCTGGTTTCGCTCGGACAGTATCGCCTTCGGGGTGTGCGCGAACGGCAGGAGCTTTTCACCCTGGATTAGATCTGACCGGTGGCTGCGTGGTTCGAGGGGCCGTCTTGGGTTTGGGCCGGGCATTGGGGGGCGTACCTTCGATACGCCGCCTTGCGCCACGGCGTGAAAAGGGGTGGGCCGAAAGGCTCGCCCTTTCATTTTGGATTTCACCTGTTTAAGCTTTGCTGCAGCGCTGCATGATGGGAGTACTCGCCGTGGCCGAATCCGAAAAACCATTGCTGATCAAACGGTACGCCAGCCGTCGGCTGTACAATACCGAGACGTCGGACTATGTGACGCTCGAAGATATCGCCGAGTTCATCCGCGATGGGCGAGACGTGCAGATCATCGACCTGAAGTCGGGCGACGACCTGACCCGGCAATACCTGCTGCAGATCATCGCCGAGCATGAAAGCCGGGGCGAGAACGTGCTGCCGATCAACGTGCTGAACGACCTTGTCCGCAGCTATACCACGCAGGCGACCTCGATGGTGCCGGAGTTCCTGGCCGCCAGTTTCGACATGCTGCGCGAGGGGCAGTCGCAGATGATGGAGAACATGACCAAGGCCAACCCGCTGGCGGGTATGCCGGGGATGGAGGCGATGCGGGCGCAGCAGGAGGCGTTTCTCAAGGCGATGACCGGGCAGATGAAGATGCCGGGCATGCCGTCTGCGCCGATGGCCGGGGGCGAAGAGGAAGAGACGTCGGAAGACCTCGACGAGATCAAGAAGCAGCTCGCCGACCTGCAGAACAAGCTGTCGAAGATGAGCAAGTAGGGCGAGGCCCCGTATCATGGTCGAAAGCCCCGGACGGATCACCCTGTGGGGCATCGAGGTGTTCATGGCCACGGCCGACGAACGCTCGATCTCTGCCGCCGCCAAGCGGCTGGGGGCCAGCCCTTCGGCGGTGAGCCAGCAATTGACCAACCTCGAAAGCGCGGTGGGGGCGACGCTGTTGCAGCGCAACGCGCGGCCGGTAAGGCTGACGCCCGCCGGGGAGATCCTGAAGCGGCGGGCGCAGGTCATTCTGAACGAGGCGGCGCAGGCGCGGGCGGAGCTGGCGATGTCGGACCTGTCGTTGTTGACGCGGTTCCGGCTGGGGATGATCGAGGATTTCGAGGTGGACGTGACGCCGCAGTTGCTGACGCATATGGCGTCGGAGCTGAAGGGGTGCCAGTTTTTGCTGGAGACCGGGGCGAGCCATTACCTGTACGAGCTACTGGATTCCCGCGCGCTCGACGTGATCGTGGCGGCGGAGCTGGGGGCCGAGGATGACTGGGTCGAGGTGCATCCGCTGTTGCGCGAGGGGTTCATCGTGGCCGCGCCCAAGGGGGTGGTGGACCCGTCGAAGGATGTGCTGCGGCAGCTGAAGCGGCTGCCCTTGGTGCAGTACACGCAGCGGCATTACATGGGGCGGCTGCTGACGGCGCATCTGGCGCGGCAGAATATCAGCCTGCCGCACCGGTTCGAGCTGGATAGTTACCACGCCATCCTGGCGCTTGTCGGGCAGGGGGCGGGGTGGACGATCCTGACGCCGCTGGCCTTGATGCGGGCGCAGCGGTTTGCGGATCAGTTGGACGTGATGGAACTGCCGATGGAGCCGCTGTCGCGGACGATCAGCCTGACGGCGCGCAAGGGGATCTTGCAGGACATGCCGGGGCGTGTGGCGGGGACGTTGCGGCCCATTCTGCGCAAGAGCGTGGTGGAGCCGGCGCTGGCGCGGTACCCGTTCCTGAAGGATGCGTTGACGGTGATCTAGGCGGGGGCCGGCTCGTAGGCGATCTCGGTCCGGTAGGTCGGGTCGGTGAGGCGGTCGAAGTAGCTGGCGCGCAGGCGGGTGGCCGTGGGGCCGGGGCGGCCATTGCTGAACGTGCGTTCATTTATTTGCGACACCGGGATGACGCCGCCGCCGGAGGTCGACAGGAACACCTCGTCGGCCTGCAGGAGTTCGGCGATGGGCAGGGCGCGGATTTCGGTCTTGAGCCCGGCTTCGCGGGCGAGTTCCAGAACGGTGCGGCGGGTGATGCCCTCGAGCACGCCCCGGTCGGGGGTGACGACGGTATCGCCTTTCAGGGCGAAGATGTTGAAGCCCGGCCCTTCGGTGACGTTGCCCGCATGGTCGGAGAGGACGACGTTGTCGAGCCCCTGATCCTTGGCGGCGAAGAGGCCTTGGGTGAAGTCGCCCCAGTGGTAGTTCTTGGCGCGCGGGTTGACGCTGTCGTCGGGGATGCGGTGGATGTCGTCGGGCAGGAGGAGCCTGGCGCCGGCCTCGGCGACCTCGGGTTTCAGGACATGGACGTAAGGCACGCACCAGGCGTAGAAGTGGTTGGCGCATTCGCGGGGGTCGCGGCTGCCGGGGATGATGGGGGCGCCGCGGGCGGCGACGAGGGCGCAATAGGAGGCGCGCAGGCCGGAGCGGGCGACCATGTCGTGCAGGGCCGCTTCGATCTCGGCGCGGGAGAGGCCCACGTCCATCCGGCAGGCCTGCATCGAGTGTTCGAACCGGTCGAGATAGTCGGGGAGGCGGAAGAACGCGCCTTCCCACACCGGGACCACGTCATAGGTGACGTCGGAATGGGTGAGGGCCCAGTCGGTGACGCCGATCGTGGCCTCGGCGATGGGGACGATGCTGCCGCGGATCCAGGCCGCGCCGTCGGAGAAATCCTTGCTCATGCCGCCATCTGAGGGGCAGTCGCGCCGGCGGTCAAGTCCCGTAGGCGCGATCCTCGCCCATCACGTCCTGTGCGGCCAGAATGAGGGCATCGGCGATCATGTCGAGCTCGGGTTTCTTCAGGCGGGCGGGCAGGCGCGCGTCGCAGGCTTTCATCAGCATGGCGCGGGTTTGCGGCAGGTCGGGGCGCTCGCCCGGCAGGAATTGCCAGTTCCAGAAGGCGCGGGCGTTGTCGGTGGAGAGGCCGAAGACCTGTACCTTGACGCCCCGGTCGGCGGCGGCGGCGGCGAAGGCGCGGGTTTCGTCCTCGGTGAGGTTCACGGTGTTGAACTGGATCGAGTCGGGCGCGCGGTTTTCGGGGGCGAGCTTTTCGGGCACGTGCAGCCAGGGCGAGGTGTTGAGGCGGGCGGCGACGTAGTCGTGGTTGCTGCGGCCATCGGTGACCCGGCGGGCGATTTCGCCCAGTTGCGGGCGGATGATGGCGGCGGAGAGGTTGTTCATGCGCAGGTTATAGAGGGGCAGCTTGTTCTGCCAGCGGGCGAAGGCGGCGTCGAGATCGGCATCGGCGCCGGTCATGTGCTTGGCCCAGTTATGCTCGTAGGCGCCCGACATGATGACGGCGCGCGCCACGAGGTCGGCATCGTCGGTGATGAGGATCCCGCCTTCGCCGGCATTCACCAGCTTGTAGGACTGGAAGCTGAAACAGCCGACCCGGCCGATGGTGCCGATATTGCGGCCGTGCCAGGTGGTGCCGAGGGAATGGGCGGCATCCTCGACCACGGGGATGTTGCGGGCGTCGCAGAGCCGCATGATCGCGTCCATGTCGGAGGTGTGGCCGCGCATGTGGCTGATGATGACGGCTTGGATGTCGTCGTCGAGGCGGGCTTCGAAATCGGCGAGGTCGATGCGGTAATTGTCGGCCACTTCGCAGAGGACGGGCACGCAGTCGGCATGGATGACCGAGGAGGGCACGGCGGCGAAGGTGAAGGCGGGGATCAGCACGCGGGCGTCGCGGGGCAGGCCGAGCGCCTTGAGCGACAGGAAGAGCGCGGCGGAACAGCTGCTGACGGCGAGGGCGTATTTGGTGCCCATATGCGCGGCGAAGTCGCGTTCCAGCAGGGTGACGGGGGCGTTTTCCGGGGCGGTGTAGCGGAAGAGGTCGCCCGACTGGAGCATCTGCTCGATCTCGGCGCGGGCGGCTTCGGGGATGGGCTCGGCGTCGTAGACGTTGGGCGGCAAGGTCATGTTTTCGGGTTTCCTGAAAGTGGCCTTCGGATTTTCCGAAACTACTACATCATTCGCGGCCCGCGCCAAAGCAAATTTTTTGCGACAGCCCGCCGCGGGCGGGGCTGTGCCGGAAATGCCGATCTGTCAGGGGGATGGCGTCAGACGCCGAGGCGGTCGCGGAGGGAAAACCACGTCATCGCCAGCACCAGCAGGGGCGAGCGGAAGGCCGTGCCGCCGGGGAAGGGCGTGGTGGGGATGCGCGACATGGTGTCGAAGCCCGTGGCATCGCCGCCGATGGCGTCGGCCATGAGCTTGCCCGCATGGGTGGCGGTGCCGACGCCGTGGCCGGAATAGCCCGAGGCCGACAGGATGTTGGGGCCGAGGCGGGCGAGGTAGGGCAGGCGCTTCATGGTGATCGCGAGCGTGCCGCCCCAGGCGTAGTCGACGCGGATATCCTTGAGATGCGGGAAGATCTCGGTCATCGGCTTGCGCACCAGGGCCGCGATATCGGAGGGGAAGCGGTAGCCATAGCTTTCGCCGCCGCCGAAGAGCAGGCGGTTGTCGTGGCTGAGGCGGAAGTAGTTGACGACGAACTTGGTGTCGGCCACGGCCACGTCGCGGGTGAGGACGCGGGCGGCGTCGTCACCGAGGGGTTCGGTGGCGGCGATGAAGTTGTTGATCGGCATGACACGGGCCGCGACCTTGCCGTTGAGGCCGCCGAGGTAGCCGTTGCAGGCGAGGACCACGTGATCGGCGGTAACGGTGCCCTTGTCGGTGGCGATCTTGGCGGGCGTGCCCTCGGTGATGCTCTGCACCTCGGTGCGCTCAAAGATGCGGACGCCGGCTTCGCGGGCAGCGCTGGCGAGGCCGAGGGCATAGGCCAGCGGGTGCAGATGCGCGGCGGTCATGTCGAGCGTGCCGCCCACGTATTTCGGCGAGGGGCAGAGGGCCTGGGCCGCGGCGCGGTCGAGCTTTTCGAGATGGGGGTAGTTGTAATGCTCGGCCAGCATGTCGGCATAGGCGTGCTCTTCCTCGACCTCGCGGTTGGAGAAGGCCATGTGGGCGATGCCGGGTTTCAGGTGGCAGTCGATCTTGTGCCTGGAAATCAGCGACTTGACCAGGTCCTTGGCCTCTTCCGCCAGCTCCCAGAGTTTCGCCGCATCGTCGCGGCCGACCTGTTTCTCGACGAAATGCTGATCCATCCGCTGGCCGCTGCCGAGCTGTCCGCCATTGCGGCCCGAGGCGCCGAAGCCCACGCGGTGCGCCTCGAGCAGGACCACGTCGAGCCCCTGTTCGGCCAGGTGCAGCGCCGCCGACAGCCCGGTGAAGCCGGCGCCCACGACGCAGACATCGGCCCGCGTCTCGCCCCGGAGCGGCGCGAAGGGTTCCAGCGGGCCTACCGTCGCTGCGTACCAGCTTGGCGGGTATTCCCCCGGACGGTCGTTGGAATAGAGCAGGTTCATGCTTTCATTGTTCCAAAAATACTCACTGCGCGCCGCCTGCCACGCGATCAGACGTTGAGGAGAAGGTGCTCGCGCTCCCACGGGCTGATGACTTGCAGGAATTCCTCGTATTCGGCGCGTTTGACGATCGAGAAGACCCGGGCGAATTCAGGCCCGAGGATGCCGTGCAGGGCCTCGGCCTCTTCGAAGACGTCGAGCGCGTTGCCGAGCACGTCGGGGATGTCGGACTCGCCCGCATAGGCGTCGCCGCGGAATTGCGGGTCGGGGCGGAGTTCCTCGTTGAGGCCCAGCAGGCCGCAGGCGAGGGAGGCCGCGATGCCGAGATAGGGGTTGCAATCCATCCCGGCGAGGCGGTTCTCGATGCGCCGCGCTTCGGGCGGGGAGAGGGGCACGCGGATGCCGGTGGTGCGGTTGTCGCGGGCCCAGGCGAGGTTGATGGGGGCGGCGTGATCCTTGACGTAGCGGCGGTAGGAATTGACGTAAGGCGCCAGCACCGCGATGGCCGAGGGCAGGTGTTTCTGCAGGCCCCCGATGAAGTGGTAGAAGGCGTCGGTTTCGCCGCCCTGGGGGCCCACGAAGACGTTCTTGCCGGTCTCGGTGTCCATGATCGAGTGGTGGATATGCATGGCGCTGCCGGGTTCGTCCTCGATCGGCTTGGCCATGAAAGTGGCGAAGCAGTCGTGGCGGATGGCGGCCTCGCGGATCAGGCGCTTGAAGTAGAACACCTCGTCGGCGAGCTTGACCGGGTCGCCGTGGCGGAGGTTGATTTCCAGCTGGCCGGCGCCGCCTTCCTGGGTGATGCCGTCGATCTCGAAGCCCTGTGCCTCGGCGAAGTCGTAGATGTCGTCGATGACGGGGCCAAATTCGTCGACGGCGGTCATGGAATAGGCCTGGCGGGCCGCGGCGGGGCGGCCCGAGCGGCCCATCATCGGCTCGATCGCCTTGGCCGGGTCGAGGTTGCGGGCGACGAGGAAGAATTCCATCTCGGGGGCCACGACCGGTTCGAGGCCTTTCGCGCGGTAGAGTTCGACCACGCGTTTGAGCACGTTGCGCGGCGAAAAGGGGATCGGCTCGTCCTCGCGGTCGTAGGCGTCGTGGATGACCTGAAGGGTCCAGTCGCCTGTCCAGGGGGCGGCGGTGGCGGTGGTCATGTCCGGTTTGAGGATCATGTCGCGTTCGATGAACCCTTCCTCGCCCGCCGCTTCGCCCCAGTCGCCGGTGATGGTCTGGAAGAAGATCGAGTCGGGCAGGTGGAAGTGCTTCTGCCGGGCGAATTTCGAGGCCGGCACGGCCTTGCCGCGGGCGATGCCGGGCAGGTCGGAGATGATGCATTCCACCTCGTCGAGGCGGCGCCCTTCGAGATACTCCTGGGCCGCCTCGGGTAGTTTGTCTTTCCAGTCGGCCATTCTCAGGCTCCCTTCTTGAAGAACGCCGCCATGCGGTCGGCGAAGCGGGCGGCATCGGTGGGCGCATCGAGGCGGGCGGTGGCCCCCTCGAGCAGCTCGTCGGGAACGACGCCCTTGCCGCGCAGGCGGATGAGGTCCTCAACGATGTCGGGGCCGAATTCGGGGTGCGGCTGAATCGTCAGGATGCGGTCATCATAGACCAGGGCGGCGTGGGCGCAGAAGTCGGATTTGCCGATGACTTCGGCGCCTTGCGGGACTTCGGTGACCTGGTCCTGGTGCCAGGCGTTGAGCGCGAAGGTCTCGCCGTCGAGGTCGTATTCGGTGCGGCCGACGGACCAGCCGCCGGGGTACTTGATGACCTTGCCGCCGAGCGCCTGGGCGATGATCTGGTGGCCGAAGCAGACGCCGATCATGGGGCGGCCGGAGGCATAGACGGCGCGGATGAACTCCTCCAGCGGGGGGATCCAGGGGTGATCTTCGTAGGCGCCGTGCTTGGAGCCGGTGATCAGCCACCCGTCGCAGGCGTCCGGTGCGGAAGGATATTGTTCATCGACGACGTTGTAGGTTTCGAACTCGAAGCCGCGCCCCGCCAGCAGTCGCGCGAACATTGCATCATAGTCGCCGGCCCGTTCCTGGAGTTCGGGAACGGCGTGGCCGGTCATCAAGATGCCGATTTTCATCTCTCACCTGTAATTTGATCAAATTAAGGATAGCGCAGCTCGCCACCCTTGGGCAAGCCCCGACTACACCGTTCCGAGATAGGTTTTCCAGTGTTGCGATTCCGGGATATCCGCCATCAGCCGCACCTCCTGTCGCTTGGTCATGCAGAGGTTGCGGATAAGGCCCTTGGGGAAGGCGCGGGCGATGAAGGGGTCGGTCTCGAAAAGGTCGATGGCGGCCTCCCAGTCGGGGGCGAGCTGGGGGAGGTCCTGGTCGTAGGCGTTGCCCTTGATGGGGGCCGGGGGCGTGAGGCCGTCGTCGATGCCGGTGATGGCGGCGCCGAGGACGGCGGCGAACATGAGGTAGGGGTTGATGTCGCCGCCCGCGACGCGGTGTTCGATGCGGCGGGCCGCGGGTGCGCCGCCGGGGATGCGCAGGGCCGCCGTGCGATTTTCATAGGCCCAGCAGACGGAGGTGGGGGCATGGGCGCCGGGCACGAGGCGGGTGTAGCTGTTGGCGTGGGGCGCGAAGATGAGCGTGCTGGCGGGCATGGCCTGAAGGCAGCCCGCGACGGCCGAGAGCAGGGTGGCGGAGCCCTCGGGGCCGCCATTGTCGAAGACGTTCTTGCCCTCGGCATCGAGCACCGAGAAGTGCATGTGCATGCCGTTGCCGGCGTCGTCATCGAAGGGTTTGGCCATGAAGGTGGCGGCCATGCCGTGGCGGCGGGCGAGGCCGCGGATCAGGGCCTTGAAGAGCCAGGTGTCGTCGGCGGCGCGGAGCGCGTCTTGGTGGTTGAGGGTGACCTCGAACTGGCCCAGCCCGCTTTCGCTGGTGGTGGTCTGGGCCGGGATGCCCATGGCGGCGCATCCGTCGTAGAGGGCGGAGAGGAAGGCGTCGAACGCGTCCATGTGGGTGAGCGACAGGATGCCGGGGGCGCCGGTACGGCGGCCGGTCTGGGGGTTGCGGACCGGGCGCAGCGATTTGCCGCTGTCGTCGACCAGGGTGAATTCAAGCTCGGTGGCGGCCATGACCTGCCAGCCGCGTTGGGCGAAGCGGTCGAGGACGTCGGTGAGCGCATGTCGCGGGTCGCCGTCGAAGGGGCGGCCGTCGTCGTGGTACATGGACATCGGAACCAGCGGCTGGGGCGTGTCGAGCCAGGGCAGGGGCACGGGCCCGCGGCCGGTGGGGCGGAGCATGCCGTCGGCGTCGCCGGTCTCGAAAACCAGCGGTGAGTCGTCGATATCGGCGCCGAAGATATCGAGGTTCAGGGCCGAGAGGGGCATCCGCACCGCGCCGTCATCCAGCTTTCGCGCATAGCCGCCGGGCACACGTTTGCCGCGCATCTGACCGTTGAGGTCGCAGGCGGCGACGCGAATCGTCTGATACTCTGCTAGCTCCATTGGCCGGCTCCGTTCGTGGTGTCGGGCCAATCTAAGCGCAAGGGCGGGGCGCTGCCAAGGTAATTTGATCAAAAAATTCCGGGTCGCGAAACCGGCGTTTCGCCACGTCGGTATCACGTCGGTATTCTGTCGGTATCGCGTCGGTGCGGGAGCGGTGGCCCGGTTTCCTGTGGAGGGTCAGGAGACCGGGCCAGGCAAGCATCAGCCCGCGACGGAGGCCTTGTAGATGCTGTCGATCGACTTCTTGAGCTGCGCGTCGAAGTCTTCGTCCGACTGCTGGTCGGAGAGGCCTTCGGTCAGCGCGCGGGAGAAGCTGGCGATCATGCCGGTGTTCTGCGAGAGGCGGTCGTTGGCCTCGTCCCGCGAATAGCCGCCCGAGAGGGCCACGACGCGCATCACGCGGTCATGGTCGATGAGCGGTTTGTAGTGGTTCGCGGTCTCGGGGAGGGTGAGCTTGAGCATCACGTCACGGTCGGCGGGAAGGGTGTCGAGATGCTTGGCAATCTCGTCGCGCAGAATCGACTCGGCCTCGGCCTTGTCGGAGATCGAGATGGTGACCTCGGGCTCGATGATCGGGACGAGGCCCGCATCGAGGATCTCGGAGGCGATGGCGAATTGCTGGTCGACGACGGAGGCGATGCCCGAGGGCGAGGCCGCGTCGATGACCGAGCGCATCTTGGTGCCGAAGATACCGGCGGCGTTGGCGCGCACGAGCAGGTCCTTGAGGCCCGGCATCGGTTTCATCAGGCGCACGCCGTCGGTTTCGTCATCGAGGCCCTTGTCGACCTTGAGGAAGGGGACGACGCCGCGCTCTTCCCAGAGGTAGGCGGAGGTGGGCTTGCCGTCGATGTCGCGGTCCATCGTCTGTTCGAAGAGGATCGCGGCGAGCACGCGGTCGCCGGTGAAGGCGGGCGACTTGATGATGCGGGTGCGCATCTGGTGGATGAGGTCGAACATCTGCTCTTCGCCGGAATAGCGGTCTTCCTCGATCCCGTAGAGGCGCAGGGCCTTGGGGGTGGAGCCGCCCGACTGGTCGAGGGCCGCGACGAACCCGTCGCCCGTGCGCATTCTGGCTGCTTGATCTTCTTTCGACATGGAAATGCTCCGCCCTTGAAATTGGTGATTTGCGGCGGTTTCGCCGCGCTTGCCCCTCTTAGGCGAGGGTTTGAAGCGTTGCAATTATGGTGGCGCTAACAGGAGTGGGCGATGCTGCAGAGCGGCAAGAATTGGCGTGGAGACGGGCGGAGGGCGGTTATCCGAACGCCACGAGCGCCACCGAGGCCAGCAGCAGCACCGCGAAGGCGATGTTCACCATGCGGGAGGCTTTGGGGTTCCGGAGCGTCTGGGCGAGGCCGGCGCCGACCGAGAGCCACAGGGTGTTGACGATGAGGATCACGACCATGACGATCGCGGCCTTGGTGAGCCCGTCCTGCACCGGGGCGCCGGGGAGGAGCGTGTAGCCGGAAAAGAGCGCGCCCATCGCGGCATAGGCCTTGGGGTTCGACAGCGAGAGCAGGACGCCCGCGTACCAGCGGGGCGCGCGGGCGCGGGTTTCGTCGGGCAGGCCCGAGAGCGGCGGGGCGGTGGCGATGCGCCAGGCGAGGTAGAGGAAGTAGAGGACGGCGGCGGCGGTGATGAGGGGGGCAAGGCCGGGGATGGCGAGGATCGCGCCGGAGATGCCGGTGCCGACGATGACGATGACGAGGCCGACGCCGGCGGAGAGGCCGAGCATGTAGTTGAGGCCCTTGAGCCGCCCGAAGGAGGCGCCGACGGCGGCGACGCTGAGCGTGTTGGGGCCGGGGCTGCCGGTGAGGGCGAAGGCGGCGATCAGGAAGGAGGCGAGTTCGTCGAACATGGCGGGAGTGTAGGGCGGCGCGACGGGGGATGCATCCGGAATTGTGGGGGGGGGCAGAGTTCCCGGGACGGGTGATCGGGAGTGCCCCGCCCCGGGTGAGCCGGGGCCTCTTGTGGAGAGGGGCCCCGACCCTGATGCCGAACCGGCTTGGTGGTGGTATGGTTACTTGCCGGTGGTCGGCACCATGATGTGCGCGTAGTCGGTGCCCTTCCACATCACGTAAGGTCCGCCATTGTGGGGATCGGTCGACATGCCTTCGAGCGAAGCCGCGTCGGGCACGATGATCATCAGGTGCGGGCCTTCGACGATCCAGTCATTGCCGGGGGTCTCTTCCTCGGCATAGGGATCGATGTTGCTGGCGCCGCCATCGCCGGCGAGCATGTAGGAAATGCCGATGGTCGATGCGGTGAAGGGCTTCTTGTTCATCCAGGCATCGGCCCAGGAGGCCCATTCCGCGTCGAGGCACATCGGTGCCGTGCCGTTCAACGTGGGCGGGGTTGGGAAGCAGGTGAAGCCGTTCGAGCCCTGTTGCAGGGTGTTGCCGTCCCAGTCCATCACGGTGGCGTTATTGGCAATCTCGTCCGGGGCCGCGCTTTTGGCATCGGCGAGCAGCGCGTCGGTATCGGCTGCGAAGGCCGCGCCGGCGAGGCCTGCGACGAGGGCGGCGGCGGTGGCTGTGGTAATCGGGTGCATATCATCTCTCCCATATTGGTGTGTCTGGCGGGACGTGCGGAGCCGCTATTCGGCTGCCAGCGCGTGGACATCGGCGGTGGTCAGGGCTTTGCCTCCGATGGCCCACTGGCCCGAGGCCACGTCATGGATGCGGACCCAGGTGACCTGGCGCATGGCCTCGCCTTCGATGGAGACCATCGTGTCGGTGACCTTCTCGATCATGTCCTGTTTCTGTTGCGGCGTGAAAACGCCTTCGATGACGTGAATATCGACGAGCGGCATGGTCTTTCTCCTTTTGATTGCAGAGGGCGCCGAACCATTCGGCACGCAAGGAGGAGACTGGCCCTAAAACACCGGACAAGCTTGTCGGCAGGCTGAGGATATCTTGGTGATTTCATGGGGGTTTGGTACGCTGGGTGCATGAAATACCGGTTCCACGATCTTGAACTCGACACCGGGCGCAGCCTTTTGCGCCGGGACGGCGAAGAGGTTGACCTCGAGCCGAGGGCCTTTGCCGTGCTGAGTTTCCTCGTGGCGCATCGCGACCGGGTGGTGTCGAAGGATGAGCTGGTGGAGGCCGTGTGGGACGGGCGGTTCATTTCGGACGCTGCCATTTCGACGGCGGTGAAGGCGGTGCGGCGGGCGGTGAATGACACCGGCGCCGAGCAGAATTCGGTGCGGACGCTGCGGGGGCGGGGGTTCCGCTTCGTGGCGCCGGTCGAAGTGGTCGTGGCGGCGGAGGTTGCGGTGGAGCCCGCGCCGGTGACGGTTCCGGCCGAGGATGGCCGGCCGTCGATCGCGGTGCTGCCGTTCCGGCTGTTCGGCGGGTCGGAGGATTATGCCGCCATCGCCGATGCCATTCCGGCCGAGCTGATCGCGTCGCTGTCGCGGCTGCGCTGGCTGAAGATCTTTGCGCGCGGCTCGTGCTTCCGGTTCCGGGAGGATGCGGCCGATCTGGCGTCGATCCGCGGGAAGCTGGGGGCGCATTACTGTTTGTCAGGGGCGGTCGAGGTTTTCGACCGGCAACTGGCGATCACGGTGGAGCTGAACGACACGCGGAGCCAGGCGATTGTCTGGAGTGACCGGTTCAGCGGGACGATGGACGACGTCCACGAGATGCGCGGCACGATTGTGGCCCACGTGGTGACGGCGCTGGAAATCCATATCCCGCATCACGAGGCCGAGGCCGCGCGGCTGCGGGCGCCGCAGAGCCTGGATTGCTGGGCGCTGTATCACCTCGGCTTGCAGCACATGTACCGGTTCAACAAGGCGGACAATGCGGCGGCGGTGGGGCTCTTCGACCGGGCCGTCAAGCTGGAGCCCGGCTTCGCGCGGGCGCATGCGGCGCGGTCGTTCACCAGCTTTCAGAACGCGTTTCTCAATTACACGCCCGACCCGGAGGCGGATATCCGGGATGCGCGGCGGTTTGCAGAGCGTAGCGTGGAGCTGGACCCGTATGATCCGCTGGGGAATTTCACGCTGGCGCGGGCGCACTGGCTGGAAGGGGAGCCGCAGGCGGGGCTGGGCTGGCTCGACCGGGCGGTCGAGATCAGCCCGAACTTCTCGCACGGGCATTACGCCCGCGGCTGGACCGACGTGATGGCCGGGCGCAGCGGCGATGCGCTGAGGCATGTGGGTACGGCGATCGAGCTGAGCCCGCTCGATCCGTTCCTTTACGCCATGCAGGCGACGCGCGCCTTTGCCCACCTGATCGACGGCGACACGGAGAAGGCCGCCAGATGGGGGGAGCATGCGGCGCGGACGCCGGGGGCGCATTACCTGATCGGCCTGATCGCGGCGGTCGCGCACGAGATACACGGCGATCACAAGAGCGCCGCCTACTGGGCCCGACACGCCAGTTCGCGCCGGCCCGGGGCGTCGGTCGACCGGTTCTTCAAGGCCTTTCCGTTCTCGGACCCGGCGCTCCGGCGGTCGATCTCGGATGCGCTGAAGCGGACTGGTATTCCGGAGGGGTGAAGGCCCGGTGGCGGGAGCAGCCCCGGATCAGGTCCGGGGCGCGGGAGGTCAGCCCCCCAGCGCCGCGACGCCGGGCAGGGTCTTGCCTTCCATCCATTCGAGGAAGGCGCCGCCGGCGGTGGAGATGTAGCTGAAGTAATCCGCCGCGTTGGCCTGGTTGAGGGCCGCGACAGTGTCGCCGCCGCCCGCGACGGCGATGAGCTTGCCGGCATGGCAGAGACCGGCCGCGTGGGCGGCGGCCGCGTTGGTGGCGCCGTCGAAGGGCGGGGTCTCGAAGGCCCCGAGGGGGCCGTTCCAGATCAGGGTGGCGGCGCGGTCCATCGCTTGCGTGATGTGGAAGACGCTGTCGGGGCCGGCGTCGAGCATCATGGCGTCTTCGGGGCAGTCCTCGGTGCGGACGATCTCGAATTCGGCGCCTTCGCGCAGTTCCTTGGCGACGACCACGTCGCGGGGCAGGATCACCTCGCAGCCGGTCTTGGCGGCCTTTTCGGCGATGGCGCGGGCGGTGTCGGCCATGTCGTGCTCGCAGAGCGAGCGGCCCACGTCGAGGCCTTCCGCCGCGAGGAAGGTGTTGGCCATGGCGCCGCCGATGACGAGGATGTCGACCTTCTCGATCAGGTTCGAGAGCAGGTCGATCTTGGTCGAGACCTTGGCGCCGCCGACGACGGCCATCAAAGGCCGGTAGGGGTTGCCGAGGGCGGTTTCCAGCGCCTCGAGTTCCGACTGCATCAGCCGGCCGGCGCAGGAGGGCAGGAGACGGGCCAAAGCCTCGGTCGAGGCATGGGCGCGGTGGGCGGCGGAGAAGGCATCGTTGCAGTAGACGTCGCCGAGCGCGGCGATGCGCTTGGCGAAGTCTTCGTCATTGGCTTCCTCGCCCGGGTGGAAGCGGATGTTTTCCAGCAGAAGCACCTCGGCCTCGCGGGCTTCCTGGGTGAGGTTCTCGGCGCCGTCGAGGGTTTCGATGAACTGGACGGAATGGCCGAGCGCCTCTTCCAGCGCGGGGACGAGCTGGCGGAGGGACATCTCTTCGACCACCTTGCCCTTGGGCCGGCCGAAATGGGCGATCAGCATCGGCTTGCCGCCCTTGTCGAGGATGGCCTGCACGGTGGGGACGATGCGCTCGATGCGGGTGGCGTCGGTGACGCGGCCGTTCTCGACGGGGACGTTGATATCGACCCGGGTCAGCACCGTCTTGCCGTCGAGGTCCAGATCGTCGAGGGATTTCCATCTCATGGCCCGCATCTCTTTCGCTTGGGGTAATTCCGTGGCCCCTATTGGCGGCTCGGGGCAGGGGCGTCAACCTCCGCCGAGGGTCGGTAGCGCCAACATTTGCAGGCGGTCGGGCGGGAGGCCGCGCAGGGCGGGGAGTGTCGCGTCTTGTCCATCGCGGGGATAGGTCTTAGGACTCTGCGGACGTAGATTGACAGGAGGGCCCGATGGCCGAAATCAACGACCCGGAAAACACCATTCTGATCGAGCTGAAGGACGGCACGGTGACGATCGAGCTTCTGCCCGACATCGCCCCCGGCCATTGCGAGCGGATGAAGGAGCTGGCCCGCGCCGGCGCCTATGACAACGTGGCCTTTCACCGGGTGATCGACGGCTTCATGGCCCAGACGGGCGACGTGAAGAACGGCAACATGGAGCAGGATTTCAACCTGCGCCTGGCCGGGACCGGCGGCAGCGACAAGCCCAACCTGAAGGCCGAGTTCAGCCGCATCCCGCATGACCGCGGCACGATCGGCGCGGCGCGGAGCCAGAACCCGGACAGCGCCAACAGCCAGTTCTTCATCAACTTCAAGGACAACCATTTCCTGAACGGTCAATACACGGTCTATGGCCGGGTGATTTCGGGCATGGAGCATGTGGACGCCATCACCCGGGGCGAGCCGCCCCAGAACCCCGACCGGATGATCAGCATGAAGGTGGCCGCCGATGCATAAGCTTGCGATTGCGTTCAGCCTGCTGGCCTCGCCCGCGCTGGCGACGGGGCTTGAGATCGAGGTGGCCGGGGAGGCCAACGGCACGATCACGATCGACCTGCTGGAAGACGTGGCGCCGGGGCATGTGGAGCGGATCACCACGCTGGCCGAAGAGGGCGCCTATGACGGCGTCGTCTTTCACCGGGTGATCGAGGGCTTCATGGCGCAGACCGGCGACGTGGAGTTCGGCAAGCTCGAAGGCGGCGACATGAGCCGGGCCGGGATGGGCGGCAGCGAGCTGCCCGATCTCGAGGCCGAGTTCAGCGACGAGCCCTTCGAGCGTGGCGTGGTCGGCATGGCCCGCAGCCAGGACCCCGACAGCGGCAACAGCCAGTTCTTCATCATGTTCGCCCCGGCGACCCATCTGAACGGGCAATATACCGTGGTGGGCCGGGTGACCGACGGCATGGAGGTGGTCGACGCCATCAAGCGCGGCAAGGGCCGGAACGGTGCCGTGATCGGCGAGCCGGACGTGATGACCAGCGTCACGGTCACCGACTAGGCGTTTCGCGCCCCTGAAGAACTGCCCTTGCGGGCGGCCCGGCTTCGCCATAGGGTCGCCCGCGAGGAGACCTGAAAGACCCGATGCGCGCCCCGTTCGCGACGATGATCGCCCGCCCGCTTTGCGCTTTTGCCGCCCTGGCCGAGACTGGCCGGAGGCAGGGTTTCTTCCCCGTCAAAACCCATCCCGGATGCGCCCTGAAGGCCCATTCCCCGCGCCGGCGGTGCCCGCGCGTGTCATTCCCGGACGCCTGAGACATGGACCCATACCGCCCGACCGGATACGAGCCGCTCGATACGCTGAAACCCGTGGCCGAGGGGCTGTGGCTGATCGACGGGCCGGCGCATGCGCATGGGCGCATTCCGTATCCGACAAGGGCCACGGTGGTGCGGCTGGAGGGGGGCGGGCTTTGGGTGCATTCGCCGACGCCGTTGACCAGGCGGCTGCGGGCCGAGGTGGATGCGCTGGGGCCGGTCAAGCACCTGGTGGCGCCGAACCATGCGCATGTGGCGCATCTGGGGGACTGGGCGGAGGCCTATCCGGAGGCGGCGTGCTGGGCGCCGCCCGAGGCCGGGGTGGGCCGCGCGCGCTCGCTGCAGGCCAGTGGTGCGGAACCCGACTGGGAAGGGCAGATCGACCAGATTTCCGTGCGGGCGGGGCCAAAGCTGACGGAGGCCTGTTTCTTTCACCGCGCGTCGCGCAGCCTGATCCTGACCGACCTTATCGAGGCGATCGAGACGCAGCATATGCCGGTGCATCTGCGGCCGGTTTTCTGGTTGTCGGGCACCGACCATACGGCTGCGCATATGCGCCCCAGCTATCGGTGGGCGCTGAAGCGCGAGGACAAGGCGGCGCTGGCCGACGATGTCGAGGTGATGATCAGGTGGCGGCCGCGGCGGGTGATCCTGGCGCATGGGCGCTGGGTGCCGCATGACGGGGTGGCGGCACTGGAGTATGCCTTCCGCAAGGTGCTGCGGGCGCGGCGGTGGGAAGTGGCCTACGAAGAGTTCGAGAAGGGCCGGGGCGTTTAAGAGATTTCATGCCTCCGGCGGGGATATTTTTCGCCAGAAGAAGCTTGGGTGTTCTGGGTTTCTTCTGGCTGGAAATATCCCGGGGGTTTGGGGGCTGGCCCCCAATCTACCGGATCAGGTTCACCCGCAGTTTCAGGCCGCGGCGCGCCTCTTGCGGCAGGTGGCGGTTGAGGCGGCGGTTGATGAGGCCGAAGAGCCCGATGATCACCAGGGTCAGCAGGATGAAGTAGCCCGCGAGGATCGGGTAGGGCACGAAGGGGTTGAAGGTCTTGTCGGCGAAGAACTTGGCGTAGTAGAGTGCGTCGCCGCGCTGGCCCCAGGCCGGGAAGGCCGAGAAGAACACCAGCGTGGTGGCGTGGAAGAGGAAGATGGCCTCGTTCGTGTAGGCGGGCCAGGCGAGGCGCAGCATGGTGGGCCAGACGATGCGCCGGAAGCGGGCGAGGCCGGTGAAGCCGTAGGCGTCGGCGGCCTCGATGTCGCCCTTGGGGATGGCGCGCAGCGCGCCGTAGAAGATTTCCCCCGAGTAGGCGGCGGTGTTGAGGAAGAGCACGATCAGCGCGCCGAGCCAGGCCGAGGTGAAGGGGTCGAACCACGGGTGGACCCCCTTCAGCGACAGGAAGAGGAAATAGGCGAAGAAGAACTGGATGAAGAGGGGCGAGCCGCGGAAGACGAAGATGAACCATTCCGAGGATTTGCGGATCAGCCGATTTCGGGAGGATTTGCCGACCGCCACGGCGGTGGCGAGGAAGAAGCCCGCCAGCAGCGCCAGGGTGCCGAAATAGACGTTCCAGATCAGGCCCGAGCCGATCAGGGTGAAATGTTCGCAGAGCGTGTAGCCCTCGCGCGGGAGGAGGCGTTCGCCGATGCCGACGGAGCGGAGGGCGTAGTCCTGGATGGTTTGCCAGCAGCTCATGCGCCCGCCTTCCGCTGGGCTTCGCCGGCGGTGGTGGCCTGGCCGTGGGAGAGTTTGACCATCAGCTTCTCGAGGAAGATTTCCGAGACGCGGGTGAAGCCGAGGTAGAAGACCAGCAGCGCAAGGAAGTACCACATCCGCCAGTCGCCATGCGGGTAGTCGGTAAAGCGGGGGTTGGCCGTGCCGCCGAGTTCGCGGGCCCAGTAGACGATATCCTCGACGCCGAGGAGGAAGAGGAGCGGGGTGGCCTTGATGAGCACCATCCAGAGGTTCGAGAGCCCCGGCAGGGCGTAGACCCACATTTGCGGCACGAGGATGCGCCAGAAGGTCTGGCGGCGGGACATGCCGTAGGCCTCGGCCGTTTCCAGTTGCGCCCGTGGCACGGCGCGCATGGCGCCGAAGAGAACGTTGGCCGAGAAGGCGCCGAAGACGATGGCGAAGGTCAGCACGGCGAGGAAGAAGCCGTAGGTTTCATGCACCCATTGCGGGGAGGTCGAGAGCGGCAGCTTGGCCTGCGCGCAGACGATGAAATCGTTGCCTTGCCGAATGGGCTGATCCCAGCCGGGGCATTTCACCTCGTGGCGGATCCATTCGAAGAACTGGTCGAGGGCGATGACGAAGAAGAGGAAGAAGGCGATATCCGGCACGCCGCGCACGATGGCGATATAGGCCTTGCCGAACCAGCTTAGGGGCGCGATGCGCGAGCGGGCGGCGACGGCGCCGCCAAAGCCGAAGGCCAGCGCGACCGGGGCGGTGATGCCCAGCAGGGCCAGCACCACGAAGACGGAGACGTAGAGCGACATGTGCTTGCCGGTGGTCATGTAGCAGGCAAGCCACTGGAAATTGCCGAGCGTCTCGGGATCTGTGCAGAAGGCGAAAATGGCCGGTGTCCCCCATCCACGGGTCTTGGCGCCCGTTGGCAGAAGGGGCGGGCCCGGTCAGGCCCGCCCCCGCGATCGATCAGAAGGTCGTGGCGACCTCCCATTTGGTGATCATCTCGTTGAGCGAGCCGTCGTCCTTCATCGACTGGATGGCCGCGTCGAGCGTCTCTTTCAGCTCGGTGTCGCTTTCGCGGACGCCGAGGCCGACGCCGCCGCCGATTTCCTCTTCCTGCGAGAGGAGCATCAGGGCGTCTTCCTCGGCCGCGATGGGCGCGAGGTAGGATTTGTCGGCCAGCACCGCGTCGGCCTCGCCGTTGCGGACGGCGGCGATGGTTTCCTCGGGCGTGGCGAATTCGACGAGCGTCCAGCCCTTGTCGGCGATGAAGGCGGCCTGGATCGTGCCGGTCTGGGCGGCGATCACGGCGCCTTCGAGGTCGAGGCCTTCATCCATCGCGAGATAGGCGGAAGGGTCCGGCGGGGTGTAGTTCTGGGTGAAGTCGATCACCTCGTCACGCTCGTCGGTGATGGACATGCCGGCGATGATGACATCGTAGTTGCCCGAGACGAGGTTGGGGATGATCGAATCCCAATCGTTGGTGACCCATTCGCAGGTCAGCTCGGCGCGGGTGCAGAGCTCGTCGCCGAGCTCGCGCTCGAAGCCGTCGACTTCGCCGCTGTCATTGATGAAGTTCCACGGAGGGTAGGCGCCCTCGGTGCCGAGGCGCACCACGTCCTGGGCCATGGCCAGGCTGGCCGAGGTGGCCAGCGCGGCGACGGATAGGATGAATGTTTTCATTGGTTTCTCCCTTGCTTGGTGGTTGGTCAGTCGGCCATGGTCGAGCTGAGAAACTGCCTCAGCCGCTCTGATTTCGGTTGTCCGAAGAGGGTGTCGGGCGCGCCTTCTTCCTCGATCAGGCCCTGATGGAGGAAGATGACGTGATCGGACACGTCGCGGGCCATTTTCATGTCGTGGGTGACGATCATCATGGTGCGGCCTTCGCCGGCGAGGTCCTTGATGACGCGGACGACCTCCTGTTCGAGCTCGGGGTCGAGGGCGGAGGTGGGTTCGTCGAAGAGAAGCGCCTCGGGCTCCATGCACAAGGCGCGGGCGATGGCGGCGCGTTGTTGCTGGCCGCCGGAAAGCTGGGCGGGGTAGACATCGCACTTGTCGCCGATGCCGACTTTGTCGAGATAGCCGCGGGCGGATTTCTCGGCCTCGGCGCGGTCGCGGCCAAGGACGGTGACCGGCGCCTCCATCACGTTTTGCAGGATGGTCAGGTGGGCCCAGAGGTTGAACTGCTGGAAGACCATGGAAAGGTTGGTGCGGATGCGCAGCACCTGCTTGGCATCGGCGGGGTGGCGGCCGAGGCCGCTGCCGCGCCAGGTGACGGGCTCGCCCTTGAAGATGATGTCGCCCTGCTGGCTGTCTTCGAGAAGGTTGGCGCAGCGCAGGATGGTGGACTTGCCGGAGCCGGAGGAGCCGATCAGCGAGACGACGTCACCCTTGTGGGCGGTGATGTCGACGCCCTTGATGACTTCAAGCGCGCCATAGGCCTTGTGCAGGTTGCGTATCTCGATAACGGGCGTGGCGTCGGCCAAGGGCAGCATCCCTCAAGGTTTCAACGGTCTGGCTGCGGTGCAGTAGGGCGGAAAATCCGGGCCAATGCAACGTCCAAAACGGAACATTATCCGCCGGGACGGGCGAATTGACGCCTCGTCACGCCGATATGGCGGTTGCTTGGGCGGTTCCGTTACGCGGGCGGCGGTGGGTTGGGGATGGCGAGGTAGGCCTCGGGCGGGAGGCGGACGAGGCCCTTGAGGGAGAGGGTGGTGCGGTCTTCGGGGGAGAGGTCGGCGATGGCGGCGGCGATGGCGTCGAAGAGGGGGGCCGGGTCGCGTGTGGCGGCGGTGATGTAGGGCAGGACGGGGGTGGGGATGGTACGGTCGATTTCGCGGAGGTCGGCGGCGAAGGGGTCGTGGCGCTGGATGAGAGACCAGGTGAGGGCGTCGAGGGCGGCGAGGTCGGCCTGGCCTTCGGCGACGGCGCGGGCGGAGAGGCGGTGGCCGCCGGTTTGATGCGGATTGGTGAAGGAGAAGCCTTGCGCGAGGGCGTGGTTCTGGGGGGCGGCCCAGCCGCTTTGGGAGAGGGGTTCGTTATAGGCGAAGGGGGCGTCGGCGAAGGCGCGCAGGTCGGTGCGCGGGTCGTCGGCGCGGGCCACGAAAACCGAGCGGTAATGGCCGGGCGGGCACCCGTCGAGGCCGTAATCGGGTGTGCCGACGAGGGTGACCTGCCCGTGCAGGCGGGCGCGGTAGGGGTAGCCGCAGGTTTGCGAGAGCACGAGGTCGGGGGCGAGCCAGTGCTCCCACAACTCGCCGGTGCGGGTGAGGGTGTCGGGGCCGTGGCCGAGGCGGGTGCGGATCGCCTGCCAGTACCGATCGTTCGCGGCCGCGGTTTCCGGCCGGTCGTACATCGGCAGGCTGGCGAGGCTCACCCCTTTTCGACTTTCTGGCGGGCGAGGGCGCTGTCGCGGTCGCTGATGCCGAGGAAGTTGGAGGCCATGCGGATGAGCGCATCCTCGTCGGCGTCGCGTTCGCCGTCGGCGAGCGCCACTTCCCACAGCGCCTCGATCACGCCGGTGCGCTGTTCGTAGGGCACGGCGTCCTTGATGGCGCGGGTGAAGCGGACGGTGTCGGGGGCTTCGGATTCGAGCTGTTCGGCGTCGGCGCGAAGGTCTTTCGCGCCGGCGGTGTCGAGCTGGTAGCGCCGGGCGGCGATTCGCTCGATGTGGTCGACCTCCTTGGCGTCGTAGAACCCGTCGGAGCGGGCGATGCGGACGAGGAGGGCGGTGAGGGCCAGCCGGGCGTCGGCATCGTCGAGCTGCTCGGGCTCGGGCTGGATGAGCTTGGATAGGAAATCTGCAAACATGGGGGAGATATAGGCGCGGGCGGGGCCGGCGCCAATCACTAACTGAGGAAGGCGGTTTCGCGGGCGCGGGCGCTGTCGGATTCGGAGAGGCCGAGCGCCTCGCGGGCGCCCTCGATGACCTCGAGTTCGGCCTCGTCGATGTCGCCGTCGGCGAGCACGATTTCCCACAGCACCTCGAGCGCGTCGACGCGGGCTTCGAAACTGACTGTTTCCCGGATGATGTGTGCGAAACGGTCCGTTTCCGGGGCCTGCTTCTCGAGCTTCTCGGAGGTGGCGCGCATCTTGGCGGCCTCGACCGGGTTGAGGCCGTAGAGGCGGGAGAGAAGGCGGTCGATGCGGCTGATTTCATCGACCCGGTAATCGTGGTCGGACATGGCCACGCGCACCATGAGGGCCCCCAGCGCGAGCTTCTCGTCGGGCTCGGGGAGGGGGTCGGGTTTGGGCGCGGAAAACGCGTGAATCAAACGACTTAGCAGGGCTTTGGCTTCCATGACGGGCTCCATCCGTGCCGGGGCGCGGCGGGGGGGCGCGGGCCGGCGCTGGGCGCCCGTTGGGGGCGCGTCGTCGCGTCGGCGTGGTGGCCTTGTCCCTCCCGCGGTGACCGGGGTGTTTTGCCGCACTCTTATCGTGCCGGGGCGGAATGACAATCGGGCGAATGACGGTCGGGGCGCGGGCGTGGTTCAAAGGTCGCAGGAGGGCCACAATTGCTCCCAACTATTTGCGCTTTGTCGGGCCAGAGAGGTGGGCAAATGAAGATGCGCGGTGCAACGCGCGAAGACGGAGCTGCCGATGCCGCCTTTTGACAAGTGTTCGTGGTCAATGAGTAACAAGGATGAACAGCTGAAACGGGTCCGCGCCGCCACCGCCGAGGAATTGCGGCGCATGGCGCGGACCTATGACTGGTCGAAGAACCCCGAGGCGGTGCTGGGCTGGATGATGGCGCAGAAGGGGATGGACCTGTCGAGCGCGCTGGTGGTGTTCTTTAACGGCGATCCGGGGCGATTCAACTACCTGTCGAAAAAGGATGTCCCGCAGGAGTTTCGCGGCGCGGCAAGGGTGCTGGACAATATCTGCTTGCGGATGAACAGCGGCTTCTACCGGGTGCGGGCGGGGCAGAAGCTGCCGGCGCGGGCAAAGCTGGATGCATGGCTGGATTACCAGCGGGCCGACCGGGCCGAGGGGCGCCGGGGGCGGTGGATCCTGGACGAGGGGATCATCGAGGCGGCGCTGATCGGCAAGCGGCAGCCGCCGCTGGCCGAGGAGCCGGCCGATATCGACGCGATCCGGCCGTTGCAGGGGCCGGGCGCGGTGCAGGGGTTCATCGCGGAGCTGATCGGGCCGGGCCTTGGGGCGCGGCTGCAGCGGATGCTGCCGCGGCGGGGGTAGACGTCAGACCAGCCGCGACGTCTCCACCGCGGCTTTCACGAAATCGGCGAAGAGCGGGTGGGGGGCGAAGGGTTTCGACTTGAGCTCGGGGTGGAACTGCACGCCGATGAACCACGGGTGGTCGGACCATTCGACGATTTCTGGCAGGCGCCCGTCGGGGGACATGCCCGAGAACCGGAGGCCGCAGGCTTCCAGTTGCTCGCGGTACTTGATGTCGACCTCGTAGCGGTGGCGGTGGCGTTCGTCGATGGTGGTGGTGCCGTAGACCTTGGCCACGCGCGAGCCTTCCTTGAGGACCGCGTCATAGGCGCCGAGGCGCATGGTGCCGCCCTTGTCGTCGGAGACCTTGCGCTTGACCTTCTCGTTGCCCTGCACCCATTCCTTGAGGTGGTAGACGACCGGGGTGAAGCGTTTCTTGCCGGCCTCGTGGTCGAATTCCTCGGAGCCGGCATCGGTGAGACCGGCGAGGTTGCGGGCCGCCTCGATCACCGCCATCTGCATGCCGAGGCAGATGCCGAGATAGGGGATCTTGCGTTCGCGGGCGAACTGGGCCGCCTTGATCTTGCCCTCGGTGCCGCGTTCGCCGAAGCCGCCGGGGACGAGGATGGCATGGAAGCCCTCGAGATAGACGGCCGGGTCTTCGGTGTCGAAGATCTCGGCGTCGACCCATTCGACGTTGACCTTCACCCGGTTGGCCATGCCGCCATGGGTGAGCGCCTCCTTGATCGACTTGTAGGCGTCTTCGAGCTGGGTGTACTTGCCGACGATGGCGACTTTCACCTCGCCGTCGGTGTGGTGGATGCGGTCTTCGACATCCTGCCACTTGGCCATTTCCGGTTTCGGCGCGGGGGAGATGGCGAAGGCGTCGAGCACCGCCTGGTCGAGCCCTTCGCGGTGATAGGCGAGCGGCGCCTCGTAGATGGAGTTGAGGTCGTAGGCCGCGATCACCGCCTCGGTGCGGACGTTGCAGAAAAGGGCGATCTTCTCGCGTTCCTTTTCCGGGATCGGCTGTTCGGAGCGGCAGACGAGGATGTCGGGGGCGATGCCGATGGATTGCAGCTCCTTGACGGAGTGCTGGGTCGGCTTGGTCTTCAGCTCGCCGGAGGCGGCGAGGTAGGGCAGGAGGGTGAGGTGCATGAAGATGCACTGGCCGCGGGGCCGGTCGTGGCTGAACTGGCGGATGGCCTCGAAGAAGGGGAGGCCCTCGATGTCGCCCACGGTGCCGCCGATCTCGCAGAGCATGAAATCGACCTCGTCATCGCCGATCTGGATGAACTCCTTGATCTGGTTGGTGACGTGGGGGACGACCTGGATGGTCTTGCCGAGATAGTCGCCGCGGCGTTCCTTTTCGAGCACGTCGGAATAGATGCGGCCGGAAGAGACGGAATCGGTCATCCGGGCGGGGACGCCGGTGAAGCGTTCGTAATGGCCCAGGTCGAGATCGGTTTCGGCGCCGTCATCGGTGACGAACACCTCGCCGTGTTCGAAGGGCGACATGGTGCCGGGATCGACGTTCAGGTAGGGGTCGAGCTTGCGCAGGCGGACGGAAAAGCCGCGGGCCTGCAGGAGCGCGCCGAGGGCGGCCGAGGCCAGCCCCTTGCCCAGTGAAGAAACAACGCCGCCTGTGATGAAGACATACCGCGCCATGCGCCGAAACCCCCGTGATTCTGCTCGTGTTCAAACGGGCCCGCACGGCCGATTCGGCCGCAGCACCACGGGACTCAAGTAATAAAGCATTCACGCCAAAGGCGCAAGCTGACCGCAAGATGCTGTTGCGGTGTTCAGACCTGTCTCAATCGGTTGTGGTCAGTCTGCGGTCGGTGTGAGCGGGGCGTCGTCGCCCTGCGACGGCGGCAGGAGGTCGTCGCTGGTGGCCGGCATGTCGGGCGCGCTTTCTTCCTGCGCGGCCGGACGGTCGGTGATCCGGTCGAGGACCGAGGAGCCCGAGGAGGTCTGTGCCGCGATGATCGTGAGGGCGATCGAGGTGGCGAAAAGGCCGATGCCGAGAATCCATGTCAGTTTGCCGAGCGCGGTGGCCGCCGACCGACCCGCCGTGGCGTTGCCGCCGCCGCCACCCATGCCGAGGCCCCCCCCTTCGGAGCGCTGCAGAAGCACCACGACGATCAGCGTGAGCGTCAGAAGCAAATGGATGAGGAGGATGACGTTTTCCATGCGGACTGCCTTGCGGTTCGGAACAGGCGCTATCTATGCGTTTCGGGACGGGGCTGCAACCCGGGTTTTCAGGTGCTGTGGGTCCGATGTGTCGTGCGGGCGGCGCGGCTCGCCAGCCCTTGCGGGCTGTCTCGCGGGTTTCAGCGCCGGCGGGTGAGGCCGAGGGCGGCGAGCGCGTGGTGCAGGCGGGTGGAGAGCGGCAGGCGGTGTCGGAGGGCGCGGGTGTGGGGCGTGGCGGATTTGCGGTCGGCCTCGTGCAGGTCGATCACCCGCTCGGCACAGCCGCAGCCTTCGCCGAGGCCGACCTTGGTGTAGTAGAATTTCTGGAAGTCGTGGTCGGGGTTCGGCATAGGCTGACCTCCTCAGCGGTTCTGCCGCTCGGCTTCGTATTCTGCAAGATAGTCTTCCAGCACGCGGATGATCATGCGCACGTCTTCTTCCTCGTGCCCTTCACGGATCAAGTCATGGCCTTCGGCCACGATGCGGGGTGTCACGAAGTCGCCATTGGCGGCGTAGGTTTTCAGATCGCGCAGGGCGTCCATGACGGTTTGCTTGGGGTGAAGAAGGTGAGAATTCGCGAATGACCTTTCAGCGACATCCCTGACCTGGGATGGCCTGTCGAGGTGAAAGAAGCTGTCATCGCCGTCGTGGAAGTAGGCCTCGGCATCCGGGCTGAATTGGCAACAGAACGCGTCGAAGGATTTCATCGTGAACGGGGGGAGGTGGTGCTTTCGAATGCGGCGGGTCATTCGTCCACGTCGTCCATATCCGCCTGGCCGCTGAGCCTGCGGCGGACGTGGCTCCAGCTGAGGCCGATGCCGAGGACGAAGGCGAGCGCGATGAGCGCCAGCCAGACGATTTGCGAGGTGTCGCGGAGCGTCAGCAGGCCGTAATCGTAGAGGACCCAGACCACCGCCGCGACGACGGCGATGACCATGAACATGCCGAAGGCCCCGATGGAGCGCAGGGTGGCGCGCAGGTAGATGATGTAGCCCACGAATAGCAGCAGGCCCAGCAGCACCGCCAGCGGCATCTGGTCGTAGAAATTGCCCCGGACCCAGGTGACATAGTTCCAGTCGGTCGGGTTGAACGTGGCGACCAGCAGGACGAACGCCGCAACGAGACGCCAAATAAACCCTGTCATGTCTGCCCCCTCGTACCAACCGGTGTTTCCCTTCCATCGCGCAACCGCGCGCGGCTGTCCAGCCCCCAGACGTGCGGGGCGGCTGTCCAGCCGCCTGTCGCTCGGGAGGGATGCGGCGAATTTGCGGTTTCAACGGCGCGCGGGCGGGGCTATACGGGCGCGGGATTTGCAAACGCCGAAAGGACTGACATGGCCAACGTGGTTGTCGTGGGCGCCCAGTGGGGCGACGAAGGCAAGGGCAAGATCGTCGACTGGCTGAGCGAGCGGGCCGACGTGATCGCGCGGTTCCAGGGCGGGCACAATGCCGGCCACACGCTGGTGATCGAGGGCAAGGTCTACAAGCTGAACGCGCTGCCCTCGGGCGTTGTGCGGGGCGGCAAGCTGTCGGTGATCGGCAACGGGGTCGTGCTCGACCCCTGGCACCTGGTGCAGGAGATCGAGACGATCCGCGGGCAGGGGGTGGAGATCACGCCCGAGACGCTGATGATCGCCGAGAACACGCCGCTGATCCTGCCGTTCCATGGCGAGCTGGACCGGGCGCGCGAGTCGCAGAACTCGGTGGCGAAGATCGGCACCACGGGCCGCGGCATCGGGCCGGCCTACGAGGACAAGGTGGGGCGCCGGGTGATCCGGGTGGCCGACCTTGGCGACGACGCGACGCTGGAGTTGCGGGTCGATCGGGCGCTGGTGCACCACAACGCGCTGCGCCGGGGGCTTGGCCTGGGCGAGATCGATCGGGATGCGCTGATCGCGCAGCTGAAGGAGATCGCGCCGGAGATCCTGCAATATGCGGGCCCGGTGTGGAAGGTGATGAACGACAAGCGCAAGGCGGGCCGGCGGATTCTGTTCGAGGGGGCGCAGGGCGCGCTTCTGGACATCGATTTCGGCACCTACCCGTTCGTGACCTCGTCGAACGTGATCGCGGGGCAGGCGGCCACCGGCACCGGGATCGGGCCGGGCTCGATCGACTACGTGCTGGGGATCGTGAAAGCCTATACGACCCGCGTGGGCGAGGGGCCGTTTCCGACCGAGCTCGATGACGAGGACGGCCAGCGGCTGGGCGAGCGGGGCCGGGAGTTCGGCACCGTGACGGGCCGCAAGCGGCGCTGCGGGTGGTTTGACGCCTGTCTCGTGCGGCAGACCTGTGCGACGAGCGGGGTGAAGGGCATCGCGCTCACGAAGCTCGACGTGCTGGACGGGTTCGAGACGCTGAAGATCTGCGTGGGCTACGAGCTGGACGGTGCGCGGATGGATTACCTGCCGACCGCGGCGGATGCGCAGGCGCGCTGCACGCCGGTCTACGAGGAGATGCCGGGCTGGAGCGAGTCGACCGAGGGCGCGCGCAGCTGGGCCGACCTGCCGGCCAACGCGATCAAGTATGTCCGCCGGGTGGAGGAGTTGATCGACTGTCCGGTCGCGCTACTCTCCACCTCGCCGGAGCGGGAGGACACGATCCTCGTGACCGACCCCTTCGCCGACTGAACGCCAAGCCGACGGAACGAGGTGACATGCCCAAGCTGAGCTACAAGGCGCGCCGCCGCTGGTCATTGATCGTCCTGCTCGTGGGGCTGCCGCTGTACATCGTGGTGGCGGTGAATTTCACCGACTGGCTGCGTGCGCGGTATGACGGGTTGCCGGTGCTGGTGGAGCTTCTGGTCTTCGTGGGGCTGGGGTTCCTGTGGATGCTGCCGATGAAATCGGTCTTCATCGGCGTGGGCAAGGAAGACCCCGACAAGGAGCCGTGAGCCCGAAGGCGTTGGAAGGGGGCGCTGCCCCCTCGGCCTGCGGCCTCACCCCCGGGATACTTGCCCCAAGAAGAAGCAGGGGCGAGTTCCGGGCTTCTTCTTGGTCCAAATATCCCCGCCGGAGGCTTCCGAAATCGCGGCCGGGTGCCGTCAGTCGAGCTTGCGCGCCTCGTCGATGAGCATCACCGGAATGCCGCCGCGGATGGGGAAGGCGAGGCCCGCGGCCTTGCTGACGAGCTCTTGTGCCTGGGCGTCGTACTTGAGGGTGGTGTGGGTCTGCGGGCAGATCAGGGCCTCGAGCATGCGGCGGTCGGTGGCCGGGATTTCGGGCGTTTCGGTCATTGCAGGATTTCCTTGTCGTCGCCGCCGCGCAGGGCGTATTCGAGGAGTGTGACCAGCGTCTCGCGGCGGGTGGTCAGCGAGGGCGCTTCGAGCAGGGCCTGCTTGTCTTCCGGCTCGAACCCCAGGAGCATCGAGAGCGAGTTGATGAGCAGCTCGTCATCGGCCTCTTTCAGGGTGTCCCAGTCGGTCTGCAGCTCGCGCGATTCGAAATAGCGGCCCAGCAGGCTCATGAAGGAGGCGCGGTCGAAGCCCGCGTCGCTGTCGGCGGGGCCGAGGTCGCGGTCGAACCCGTCCCACGAGATGCGGGCGCGGCGGTAGGGGGTGAAGCCCTCGACCTCTTCGAGGACGCGGAAGCGGGAAATGCCGGTGAGCGTGATCATGTAGCGCCCGTCTTCGGTTTCCGACATCTGGGTCACCCGGCCGACGCAGCCGATGGTCTGCAGCCCGTCGGGATCCTTCCGGCCCGGCGCCATGCTGGGCTGGACCATGCCGATCAGCCGGCCGGGGGTTTTCAGGGCGTCATCCAGCATGGCCAGATAGCGCGGCTCGAAAAGATGCAACGGCAGCCTCGAGCGCGGGAGAAGGAGTGCCCCGGTCAGTGGAAAGACCGGGATCACGTCGGGGAGATCGGCCTGGTTGAACATGTGACTCAACCTAGGCTGTTCCCCCGCTCAGGCAAATATCATCGAGCTTAATTTTCTGCGGCCGTTCAGGACGATGGGGTCGTTCGGCTTGAGCGCCTCGAAAATGGTGAAGAGCTGGTGCTTGGCGGCCTCATCGTTCCATTCGCGGTCGCGCTGGAAGAGCTCGAGCAGCTGGTCGACCGCTTCCTGCGTGCGGCCGTTGGCATGCAGGGCCTGGGCGAGGTCGAAGCGGGCCTGGTGGTCGTCGGGGTTGGCCTCGACCGCCGCCGTGAGTTCGCCCACGGGGCCGGCGCCCGCCGCCTGCTTGGCGAGGTCGAGCGCGGCGTGCGCGGCTTCCAGCTCAGGCGCCTTGGAAATCTCGGCAGGCGCACCGTTGAGGATGGCCTCGGCCTGTTCGAGATCGTCCAGCGCGATATGGGCGCGGACGAGGCCGGCATAGGCGCGGGCGCTCTTGTCGTCTTCCTGCAGGATGGCGGCGAAGGTCTGGGCCGCGTCGGTGGCGGCGCCCTGGTCGAGCATTTCCTCGGCTGCCGTCAGCGCGTCGTCGAGGCCGCCGCTGGCGTCACCGCCGGACTGGCCCACGACACGGTCGACGAAGGCCTCGATCTCGGAGGGGGCCACTGCGCCCTGGAAGCCGTCGATCGGCTGGCCTTGCCAGAATGCGTAGACCGTCGGGATCGACTGCACGCGCAGCTGGCCGGCGATCATCTGGTTCTCGTCGACGTTGACCTTGGCCATCTTCACGGCGCCCTTGGCCTTGGTCACGGCGGCCTCGAGCGCGGGCCCGAGCGTCTTGCAGGGGCCGCACCACGGCGCCCAGAAATCGACGATGACGGGTACGGTCTGGCTGGCTTCGATCACCTCGGCCATGAAGTCGGCCTCGGAGACATCCTTGATCAGGTCGCCGGCGGCGGGGGAGGTCTGGTTTTGGCCCAGTTCCAGCATTGTCGTCTCCTTCGGATTAATGTTGCCCCCAATATGTGGACGGGGGCCGTGAAGTCAAAGGTCAAAGCTCGCGAAAACCGGGGCGTGGTCGCTTGGTTTTTCCCAGCCGCGGGCGGGGCGGAGGATGCGGCTGGAATGGGCGGCGTTCGCGATGTCGGGGCTGGCCCAGATATGATCGAGCCGGCGGCCCTTGTCGGCGGCGTCCCAGTCGCGGGCGCGGTAGGACCACCAGCTGTAGAGCTGCCCTTCGGGGATGTCGGCGCGGGTGACGTCGGCCCAGCCGCCGGCTTCCATCACGTCGTTGAGGTGCTCGACCTCGATGGGGGTGTGGCTGACCACCTTGAGGAGCTGCTTGTGCGACCAGACGTCATCTTCCCGCGGGGCGATGTTGAGATCGCCGACGAGGATGGATTTCGAGGGCGCCTCGTCGCGGCACCAGTCGCGCATCTCGGTGAGGTAGTCGAGCTTCTGGCCGAATTTCTCGTTCACCTCGCGGTCGGGCACGTCGCCGCCGGCGGGGACGTAGAAATTGTGGATCGTCACGCCGTTTTCCAGCCGCCCGGCGATGTGGCGGGCGTGGCCGAGCTTGGCGAAGTCGTGCACGCCCACCTCCTCGATGGGCTGCTTGGAGAAGATGGCGACGCCGTTATAGCCCTTCTGGCCGCGGGCGATCATGTGGGTGTAGCCGAGGTTGGCGAACATCTCGGTGGGGATCTTCTCCACCGGGCTCTTGCATTCCTGCAGGCAGAGGATGTCGGGGGCCTCTTCCTTCATCAGCTTGGCGACGATGGGCGCGCGCAGGCGGACCGAGTTGATGTTCCAGGTGGCGAGGGTGAAAGGCATGTGCGGTCTCCGCTGTCGTTCGCGCGACAGGTAACGGGCGGGCCGGGAAACGTCCAGCCCGCGCCGCGGGCGATTTTTCAGGGACGGGGTCATGGATGGGGCGCAGAGGGCGTGCGCAACGTGCCGCGGCGCCGCATTTTGGAATTGACCGGTGCGTCGGGGGCGCCATAAAATTTCTCTCGTATTTGACGTAATCCATTTGGAGACCCGCGCATGGCAGACATGTCCTCCCCCGCAGCACCGGACCGGCAACAGACCGTTCCGCCCCAGCGGGGCATCAACGCGTTCCTGGGGGGCGTGAAGGCGCTGGTCGAGGCGAACCCGCTGCTGTCGGTCCTGAGCGGTATCGTGCTGTTTCTCGTGGGGTGGTTCGGCAATCTCGGGCTGGATACCGTCTATCGCACCGTCTTTCCGGATCAGGAGATGATCCGCGCGCAGGTGCTGCGGGAGCAGATCAACGCGAAGACCGATACGATCGGCGCGAAACTGGCGGTGATGGAGGCAAACCTGTCGAAGGTGGGAGACGACGGGGAGGAGGCGAAGGCCTTCCTCGCCGCCGCCGAGACGGTGATGCGGGAGCTGGAGGGGCTGCAGCCGGAGATTTCTCAACTGGCCAGCGAGGCGGACCGCTATACCGCGCGGCTGGCCAGCGCCAAGGCGAGCGAGCTGGCCAGCACGGGGCAGAGCGCACAGGCGGATTTTATCCTGCCGCTCAACGGCGGCATGACCTTGTGCCCGTCACGGTTCACCTTTGCGGTGACGCGGTCGCCCACGCCGGGGCATGTCTACATGACCCTGTCGCAGGAGGGGCAGTCGCAAGCCGGATCGCTTATTCCGGGGCAGAACCTGCGGCTTGACGGGCCGAGCGAGAGCCTGACCGTCAGCTATCTCGGGCCGCAGGGCGACACCGGGGCGCATCGGTTCAACTTTGCCTGTACCGACGGCTGACGCGGGTCAGACGCCGTTGGGGGCCAGCAGCACCTTGCCGTTGCGTTCGCCCGCGGCGGTGTAGGCGGCGGCCTCGGCGATGTCGTCGAGGGCGAAGTGGCGGTCGACCGGGGCGTTGAGCTTGCCGCTGGCGACGAGGGCGGTCAGCTCGCCGTAGACCTGGTTGCGGCGGTCGGCCGTGGCCTGCTGAAACCATTGCGCCAGCCAGAAGCCCTTGAGGGTGATGCCCGAGAAGATCAGCGTCTTGGCGTCGAGGGGGGCCGGGGCCATGCTCATGGCGCCATAGCTGACCAGCGTGCCGCCCGGGGCAAGCGTGTCGGCGAGCCGCGCCATCGTGTCGCCCGCCACCGCGTCGAGGGCGAGGCGGATGGGCGCGGTGTCGGTGGCTTGGGCCACGTCGCGGGGGAGGGTGTCGCTGTCGACGAGGACGGCGTCGGCGCCCATCTCCCTGAGCCCGGCAACGGCGCTTTCACGGCGCACCACGCAGGCGACTTTCAGCCCACGCGCATGGGCAAGCTGGATGACATAGGCGCCCACGGCGGAATTGGCGGCGGACTGGATGATCCAGTCGCCTTTCGCGAGCTCGACGAAATCGTCGATGAGCAGGTAGGCGGTGGCCGGGTTGATGGCGAGCATGGCCAGCTGGTCGAGATCGGCCTCGGGCAGGGGCGTGAAGATGCCGGCGTCGCCGACCATCTCGGTGACCCATGTGCCGCTGCCTGCGGGCAGGAGGACGAGCTGACCGTCTTCGAGGCCGGTGCCGTTGGCATCGGTCACGCGGCCCACGCCTTCGTTGCCCGGGATGGTGGGAAGATCGGGGCGGACGCCGTACTGCCCGGCGATCTGCAGCAGGTCGGAGGGGTTGATGGGGGTGCGCAGCACCTCGACGCGGGCTTCGGAGGCGCCGAGGGCGGGGTCTTCGGTTTCGACGCATTTCAGCACCGTGGCCGGGTCGCCGAACTCTTCGTGGATCACGGATTTCATCGGGAGGCTCCTTTGGTTGCTGATCCCGATATTGGGGCTTGGGGCGGATATGCCAAACGGTGACGCGGCGGGAGGGGGGAGGGAAGTGCCGCGGGCCGGGGTTGGACCGGCCTGGATGGGCCTGATGTATGCGTCGCCAGAGGGGGGGGCGCAAAAAAAGCCCCGGCGCAATGGCCGGGGCAGTCCAACAGGGAGGTGCATGTGATGACCCGCACATGCAACGGGTGTCAGGGATAGCTAGGCGCCGAAATCGGTCTGTGCAATGATCTCGGTCAAATTCTCTTATGCCATCAGCCGGTAACCGCCGGATTCCGTCACGAGAAGCTTGGCATTCGACGGATCGGGCTCGATTTTCTGGCGCAGGCGGTAGATGTGGGTCTCCAGCGTGTGGGTGGTGACGCCGGCGTTGTAGCCCCAGACCTCGTGCAGGAGCACGTCGCGCGGCACCACGCCTTCGGTCGAGCGGTAGAGGAACTTGAGGATGTTCGTCTCTTTCTCGGTGAGGCGGATCTTCTTGTCGTCCTCGGTGAGCAGGACCTTCATGGCGGGCTTGAAGGTATACGGGCCCAGTTGGAAAACGGCGTCCTCGGATTGCTCGTGTTGGCGGAGCTGGGCGCGGATGCGGGCGAGCAGGACGGGGAACTTGAAGGGCTTGGTGATGTAGTCGTTGGCGCCCGCGTCGAGGCCGAGGATGGTGTCGGCGTCGCCGTCATGGCCCGTCAGCATCAGGATCGGCGCCTTGACGCCCTGCTTGCGCATCAGGCGGCAGAGCTCGCGCCCGTCGGTGTCAGGCAGGCCCACGTCGAGGATCACGAGGTCGTGGATCATGTCCTTGGCGCGCTGCATCGCTTCGGCGCCGGTACCGGCTTCGAAGACGTCGAAATCCTCGGTCATCACCAGTTGTTCGCCGAGCGCCTCGCGCAGGTCTTCGTCATCGTCGACCAGAAGGATTTTCTTGAGCTGTGCCATGTTCGGGTGTCCTCGTCTCGTTTCGGCAGATGTGTGCCGTAGCGTCGCCCGGGGCAAGGAATATGACATTGCGTTCACGGCCAAGTGTTGCGGGGTGGCCAATTGTTTCAATTCGTTGCAAAAGACGCTACATCCAGACTTCAACCGTTGCGCGCCGGGATGTGACCGCATGAGCCTTGCCCCTGACCTGACCGAAATCCTTGCGCGGGCGCGCAGCGATCTGCGCATGGGCGTGCCCGTGGTGCTGACGGGGCCCGAGGGGGCGCTGCTGGTGCTGGCGGCGGAAACGCTGGAGGCGCGGCGGCTGGCGGATATCAAGGCGCTGGGCGGGCCGCCGGTGGTGGTGATCAGCGCGCGGCGGGCGGAGACGTTGAAGGCGCGGCCCTATGACGGGGACCTGGCGCGGATCATCCTGCCGACGGATGCGGATTTGCAATGGGTGCTGGGCGTGGCCGACCCGGCCGACGACCTGCGCACGCCGATGAAGGGGCCGCTGGTGTCTGAGCGGGGCGGGAGTGCCGATCTGCACCGGCTGGCGCTGAAGCTTGCGAAATCGGCGCGGCTGTTGCCGGCGGTGCTGGTGCTGCCGTTGAAGAATGCGCCGGCGTTCTCGCAGGAGCGGCGGCTGACGGTGGTGGATGGCGTCGCGGCGGCACCGCTGCTGGAGCTGGCCAGCCCCCTCAACCCCGTGGTGAGCGCGCGGCTGCCGCTGGAGGTGTCGGAGGCGGGCAAGCTGCACATCTTCCGGCCCGAGGATGGCGGCGAGGAGCATTACGCCATCGAGATCGGCCAGCCGCCGCGGGATGCGCCGGTGCTGGCGCGGCTGCATTCGGCCTGTTTCACCGGTGACCTGATGGGATCGCTGAAATGCGATTGCGGCCCGCAGCTGCGCGGGGCGCTGGCGCAGATGGGCGAGGAGGGGGCGGGCGTGCTGCTCTACCTCAACCAGGAGGGGCGGGGGATCGGCCTTGCCAACAAGATGCGCGCCTACAGCTTGCAGGACCAGGGGTTCGACACGGTCGAGGCAAATCACCGGCTGGGCTTCGAGGATGACGAGCGCGATTTCCGGATCGGGGCGGATATTCTCAAGCGGATGGGGTTTTCGGCGGTGCGGCTTCTGACCAACAACCCGGCGAAGATCGCGATGATGCAACAGAACGGCATCGAGGTGGCCGAGCGGGTGCCGCTGAAAGTGGGCGAGACGGCGCATAACCGGGCCTACCTGGCGACCAAGGCGAAGAAATCCGGGCACCTGTTATAGGCTGAGAGGTGGGGAGCCTCCGGCGGGGATATTTTGGGCCAGAAGAAGCCTGGGGTGTGCGCCTCTGCTTCTTCTTGGTGGAAATATCCCGGGGAGCTTGAGGGGCTGGCCCCTCAATCATCTGGCGGCGCGGGCTTTCATGACGTCGCGGCCGAGGTTCAGCGTGTAGGCAGAGAGTTCTTCCAGGGCGGTTTCGGCGGTGGTGCTGTCGCCGGCTTCGATGGCGTCGGCGATGCGGGTGTGGAAGGCCACGATCGCCTCACGCGAGCGGGCCGTGAAGGTGATCATGTTCATCAGGGGCTGCATCGCCTCGACCGCGCCGGCGAGTTGGTAGCTGAGCACCGGGTTGCCGGCGGCATCGACCAGTGCGCGGTGGAAGGTGACGTCGGAGGCGCAGAAGCTTTCATCCGACAGGCCGGGCTGGCCCTGGCGGTGGATCTCGGCGCGCATGGTGGCGAGGTGGTCGGGCGTGCGGCGGGTGGCGGCGAGCGGGGTGCAGGCGCGTTCGAGGGCGTAGCGGGCCTCGCAGGCGGTCTCGAAGCTGACGCCGTTCATCGACAGGAGCAGGGTGGAGGTGGTGATCTGCTGGCCATAGGCCTCTTCGTAGGAGAGCCGGTTGACGAAGGCGCCGCCGAAGGCGCCGCGCTGGGTGCGGATGAGGGATTGGGCGGCGAGGCGCTTGAGGGCCTCGCGCACGGTGGGGCGGGAGACGTTGAATTGCTCGGCCAGTTCCGCCTCGGAGGGCAGGCGTTCGCCGGTGATCATCCGCCCCTCTACGATGGCGTCGCGGATCGCGGTGGCGATCTGGGCCGAGAGGTCGGCCTTCTGGGGTTTTGCAGTTTCCATTTGTCATACATTTAAATGTCTGACATTTTCCCCGCAAGGGACGAGTCGGGAAGGGAGGCCCATGCGCGACACTTTTGCCATGCCGCTTCGCAGCCTTTTGTGGCTGGCTTTCTTTGCCGGGATTCTCGTGTCGTGGGCGTGGCTCTACCAGATGGCGATCGGCATGGATCTCGACCTGATCGGGCGGCCGGGCGAGATGGCAAAGCGGATGGCCGCGATGGACCCGCGCATGGACATGTACATGCCCATGGCCGAGTTCTGGCCGCTCTTTGCCATGTGGGCGGTGATGATGGCGGCGATGATGCTGCCGACGCTGGTGCCGACATTGCGGGCCTATGAGGATCTGATCACGGCTGCCAACGGAAGCTGGGGCGGCTGGGTTGGCGTTCTGGGAGGATACGCCATCGTATGGATCGGCTTTGCCGCCGCGATCACGGCCGTGCAGCTGGCGCTGCTGTTCGGCGGGGTGATCGACATGCTGGGGATACCGAAGTCGATGCTTTTTTCGGGCGGGTTGCTGATCGCCGTGGGGGCGTTCCAGTTCAGCCGCACGAAGGAAGTCTGCCACGGCGTGTGTCACAGCCCGATGAGCTATTACCTTGGCCACTGGCGCCCCGGCGCGCTGGGCGGCCTTAGGATGGGGCTGGGGCTGGGGGCCTATTGCGCCGGCTGTTGCTGGGGGTTCATGGCGCTGGGCTTTGTCGGGGGGATGATGAGCCTTCTGTGGATGGGCCTGGCGACGCTGTTCATGGTTCTGGAAAAACTGCCCGAGATCGGCCACCGTGTGGTGAAGCCGATGGGCGTGGTGCTTATTGCGGGCGGGCTGGTGGTTCTGGCCTGGCCGTTTGTGACGGGAGGATAAAGAGATGGCCCTGAAACGCAGGCAGGATGCCGACAAGCTGCCGATTTCGCAGCGGATCGACAACCGGATGGCGAACCCCAAGCGGCGGAAGATGACGCCGACGGAGTGGAAGATAAAGGGCGAGCTGTTCCTCAACTGCTCGTGCGAGGTTTTCTGCCCCTGCGTGGTCAGCCTTGGCAAGCACCCGCCGACGGAGGGCGACTGCAAGGCGTGGATGGCGATTGCCATAGACGAGGGGCATTACGAGGGGGAAGACCTGTCGGGCTTGAACGTCGGGCTAATGGTCGAGATTCCCGGCCGGATGGCCGAGGGCGGCTGGAAGGTGGCGGCTTACGTCGACGAGCGGGCGAGCGGGAAGGCGTATAATGGCATCCTGCAGATCTTTTCCGGCGCCGCCGGGGGCACGACGGGGCTGTTTACGATGCTGGTCAGCGACATCGTGGGCGCCGAGCGCGAGAAGGTCGAGATTGTCCGCGAAGGCAAGCGGCGGGGCCTTTACATCGGGCGCAAGATACAGGGCGAGATCGAGATGATCGACGGGGCGAGCCCGGATCATCCGGTGATGATCTCGAATTCGAAATACTGGATGGGTCCGGACATCATCGCCGCGCGCGGGACGAAGTCGCGGGTGCGGGATTACGGACGGATCTGGGATTTCGGCGGCAAGTCGGCCGAAATCTGCCCGATCGACTGGGGCGGACCCAAGTAGGGAGCGGCGGAGATGATCACGCCTGACTATTGCCGCCTGATGGCGCGTTACAATGCCTGGCAGAACCGCCAGATCGAGAAGGCGTTGCAGGCGGTGTCGCTTGAAGACCTCAAGGCCGATCACGGGGCGTTCTTCGGCTCGATCCTCGGCACGCTGAACCACCTTGTCTGGGCCGACCAGATGTGGATGAGCCGGTTCGACAGGAAGTTCGAGAAACCGGAGGTCGGGGTCAAGGGGAGCACCGAGCTGTTTCCGACGCTGGGGGCGTGGAGCGCCGAGCGGTTCCGGATGGACGGGGTGCTGTCGCGCTGGGCGGCGGAGTTGCATGCGATCGACCTGACCGGGAGCTTTTCGTTCTACTCGGGGTCGGTGGGCTGCGAGGTGAGCCGGCCGATCGCGCCTTGCGTGATCCACATGTTCAACCACCAGACCCATCACCGCGGGCAGTTGCATGCGATGATGACGAAGACCGGGCTGGAGGCGCCGGTGACCGACCTGTTTCTCATGCCGGACGAGGAGTGAGCCCGATGGGTGCGCCGCTTTTGTCGCCGTCGCGCCGGTTGCGCCGGACGCCGTTCTCGGAAGGTGTCGAGGCGGCCGGGGTGAAGGCCTACACGGTTTACAATCACATGCTTCTGCCGACGGTGTTCCGGTCGGTGGAGGAGGATTACCATCACCTCAAGGAGGCGGTGCAGGTCTGGGATGTCGCCTGTGAGCGGCAGGTGGAACTGCGTGGGCCCGATGCCGGGCGGCTGATGCAGATGCTGACGCCGCGGGATCTGCGGGGGATGCTGCCGGGGCAGTGCTATTACATGCCGATCGTCGACGAGACCGGGGGCATGCTGAACGATCCGGTGGCGGTGAAGCTGGCGGAGGACCGGTTCTGGATCTCGATTGCCGACAGCGACCTGCTGTTCTGGGTGAACGGCGTGGCGCAGGGCTGGCGTCTGGATGTGCTGATCGACGAGCCCGATATCTCGCCACTGGCGGTGCAGGGGCCCAAGGCCGAGGAGCTGATGGCGCGGGTCTTTGGCGATGCAGCGCGGGATATCCGGTTTTTCCGGTTTGCGCCGCTGGAGTTCCAGGGGCGGATGCATGTCGTGGCGCGCTCGGGCTATTCGAAACAGGGCGGCTACGAGATTTACGTGGATGGCACGGATGCCGGGATGCCCTTGTGGAATGCGTTGATGGAGGCGGGGAAGGATCTGGACGTGCATGCCGGGTGCCCCAACCTGATCGAGCGGGTGGAGAGCGGCTTGCTGAGTTACGGCAATGACATGACCGACGACAACACGCCGCATGAATGCGGGCTGGGCCGGTTCTGCAACACGCAATCGGCGGTGGGGTGCATCGGACGCGATGCGTTGCTGCGCGTGGCCAAGGAAGGGCCGGTGCAGCAGATCCGGGCGCTGGCGATCGAGGGGCCGCGGGTGCCCGTCTGTGACAAGTGGTGGCCGGTGACGGCGCGGGGCAAGACGGTGGGGCGGGTGAGCTCGGCCGTGTGGAGCCCGGATTTCGATACGAATGTCGCCATCGGCATGGTGCGCCTGACCCATTGGGATCCGGGCGATATCGTCGAGGTGCATACGCCCGACGGGGTGCGGCCGGCCGAGGTGCAGGCCGCGTTCTGGAACTGAGAGCCGGGCGGGCGCGGTGAAACCCGCAAGGGTTTCCGGCGTTTTTCCCGGAGTATTTTGAGACAGATGAAACGGGGCCGCCGGCCCTGTCACGGAAAGGAGCGAGACATGTTCAACGCACTGGTCGTCGAGAAGGACGAAGAGAGCGGCAAGACTTCCGCCGAGGTCAAGCAGATCGGCGAAGAGGATCTGCCCCATGCCGACGTGACGGTGGCGGTGGAATATTCCACGGTGAACTACAAGGACGGGCTGTGCATCGGGCCGGGCGGCGGGTTGGTGCGGAAATATCCGCACGTGCCGGGGATCGACTTTGCCGGGACCGTCGAGTCGAGTGACGATGACCGCTACAAGCCCGGTGACAAGGTGGTGCTGACCGGCTGGCGCGTGGGCGAGGCGCATTGGGGCGGTTATTCGCAGAAGGCGCGGGTGAAGGCCGATTGGCTGGTGCCGCTGCCCGAGGGCCTCGATACGCGGCAGGCGATGGCGGTGGGCACCGCCGGCTTTACCGCGATGCTGGCGGTGATGGCGCTGGAGGACCAGGGGCTGAAGACCGGACCGGTGCTGGTGACCGGGGCCGCGGGTGGCGTTGGTAGCGTGGCGACGGCGATCCTGGCCAATCTCGGGCACGAGGTGGCGGCCGTCACCGGGCGGCCGGAGCAGGAAGAGTACTTGAAGGCGCTGGGCGCCAGCCGGATCGTGCCGCGCGAGGAACTGACGGAGGTCACCAAGAAGCCGCTGGAGCAGGAGACCTGGGGCGGCTGTATCGATGCCGTGGCGGGTGCGATGCTGGGCCGGGTTCTGAAGCAGATGGAATATGGCAGCTCGGTCGCGGCGATTGGCCTGGCCGGGGGCGCGGCGATCGAAGGCGCGCTGATCACGCCGTTCATCCTGCGGGGTGTGAACCTGCTGGGGATCGACAGCGTGATGCAGCCCTATGAGAACCGCGTGCGCGCGTGGGAGCGGATCGCCAAGGACCTGCCGATGGACAAGCTGGAGGCGATGGTGCAGCCGGCGACCCTGTCGGATCTGCCGGGTCTGGGCAAGGATATCCTGAAAGGGCAGGTAAAGGGGCGCGTCGTGGTGGACGTGAACGCCTGAGCCGGCGATTTACACCGGGATCGGATGGCGGGCCGCGTGGCATGCGCGGCCCGCTTTCCATTTCAGGGCCGGTGACGTAGGGGATGGGGCCCGGGCGATGTTTTGGCAGAGGGCAGGGGCTTGATCGAGTACGACCGCGGGAAACCGCTGATCTTCACGCATATCCCCAAGACGGCGGGTACCTCGGTGCGGGCCGTGTTCGAGGGGTGGTTCGGCGACAACCTGCGCCACCATTACGGCCAGCCGCCCGAGCGGCACGATGTTGAGGCGTTGCATTCGCCCGAGCATCCGCTGGTGCTTTACGGGCATTTCAACGGTGGGCGGAACCTGGCGGCGTGGGAGCATTACCCGCAGATCGACCAGTTCGTCACCATTCTGAGAGACCCGTGGGAGCGGCACCTGTCGCTGTATTTCTTCGCGAAGCGGCGGCAGAGCTGGAAGAACTACAGCCACTTCAAGTCGATCGGGACGCTCGAGGAATTCCTGCAGGGCGAGGAAACGAATTTTCACAACTTCTTTCCCGAGCCGCTGACCCGGGAGAATTTCAGGGATGTCATCGAGAGCCGGTTCGTCGAGATCGGTATCGTCGAGCAGCTTCAGGCATCTCTGGCACGGATCAGCGACCGGCTCGGGGTGCCGTTCGACCCGGGGCAGGTGCCCCATGTCAACGCCGAGCCGCGGGAGGAGGAGATTCCGACCTGGCTGAAGGACAGGTTCCGGGGCATTCACGCGCTGGAATACGAAGTCTACGATTACGTGCGCGAGACCTACGAACGGGGCTGACGCGGCGCGGCGTTCACGCTATGGTTTGAGGAGTTGCCCGGCTCGACCGCGGTGAGGCGCTTTGCCTTGCGGTCTTTTTCCCGGCCCGGTGGCACCCGCGGGGTGCCCGAGGCCATCCGTGGGAAAACACGGGACATTGCGCATCTTTCTGCCGAATCACATATGGGACTGAAGCGATTCCTGGCCGATTCTTTGGGATTCTGGCAGGATTCAGGTGGGATCGGCAGGGATCTGCAAAAAATTTTGGGAAATCACGGGAATTCTGGCCCAGGCTTCAAGATCACAAGATATTGTGTTGATTTGAGGTGAGATATCTAGGGAAGGGGTGAAGTGGCCCGAAATTGGCACATTATCTTGTTTTCACAGGGGGTCGAAATCAATATAATGTAGTCAGTTCCCGGAAAAAGTTATTGCTTTCCATGAATTCCCATGGCATCCCTTTAATCACGATGAGGACGGGATCAAGGGGCGCAACAAAGACCCCGAAACAAAACTCCCAAGTCAGGTTTCATACAGGCACCCGCTTTCATCGAACCAAGAGATCCGGCGCGCGGGCGAGCAGACATCCCCCCAGGTGGCGCGCGCAGTCGGACACCCGCTCAGCGGGACGAGGGCGGCGGATTGGGCACTGGCAGCAGCTCAATCCGCCGTTTCGTTTTTGGGGTTATGGCGACGCAGGGGGTGAAGGAGAGGCAGGCCCGTGGTTTCGAGTTTCCTGGGCGAGTTCAACCAGAAGGTTGACAGCAAGGGTCGGATGTCGATCCCTGCTGATTTTCGCTCTGTGCTCGCCGAGGGTGATGCCCGATATCCCGAAAATCCGCTGATCCGGCTGGTCGTGTTGCACGGGCCGCATCTCAAGCATTGCCTGCACGCGTATACGGTCGAGGCGATGGCCGAGATCGAGGCCGGGATCAACCGCTTGCCGCGCGGCTCGGTCGAGCGGAAGCGTGCCTCGCGGCTCATTCTCGCCAAGGCGTGGAAAACCGAGATCGACAAGGATGGGCGTATCGTTCTTCCCCAACGGCTGCGTCAGCAGATCGGGCTGGAGAGTGAGGCCACGATGGTCGCGATGGGCGACTATTTCGAGATCTGGAATGCCGACACCTACGAAGAGATGGAATCGGCCGAGACCGAGGCGTGGCTGGAAGAGCTGCCGGACGATTTCGACCCGCTGTCGATGATCAACCCGCCAGGCGAGGGTTGAGCGATGGGACAGGCTGCCACCGAAGGTCCCCATGTTCCTGTTCTTATCGAGCCTTTGCTGCGGGCGGTTGCCCCGGTCGAGGGCGTGTGGATCGACGGCACGCTGGGCGCGGGCGGGTATACGCGGCGGTTGCTGGAGGCCGGGGCGGAGACGGTGATCGGCATCGACCGGGATCCGCTGGCGCTGGAGATCGCGCAGGAATGGGCCGGGGCGTATGGCGAGCGGGTGAAGCTGGTGCAGAGCACGTTTTCGCATATGGACGAGGCCGCGGAGGCCGTGGATGGCGTTGTGCTGGATCTGGGCGTGTCCTCGATGCAGCTTGACCGGGCCGAGCGGGGGTTTTCCTTCATGAAGGACGGCCCGCTCGACATGCGGATGAGCCAGGAGGGGCCGAGCGCGGCCGACCTGGTGAACAATTCCGAAGAAGCGGCGCTGGCCGATATCCTGTTTCTTTACGGCGAGGAGCGGGCCAGCCGAAGGATTGCCAGGGCGATCGTCAAGGCACGCGAGGTGGAGCCGATCACGACCACGGCCGCGCTGGCCGAGATCTGCGAGCGGAGCCTGCCGCGGCCCAAGCCGGGGCAGGCGCATCCGGCGACGCGGAGCTTCCAGGCACTGAGGATTGCCGTGAACGACGAGTATGCCGAGTTGGTCGAGGGGCTGGAGGCCGCCGAGCGCGTGCTGCGCCCCGGTGGGCAGTTGGCCGTCGTGAGTTTTCATTCGATCGAGGACCGGATCGTGAAACGGTTTTTGCAGATCAAGTCGGATACCGGGGGCGGGGGCAGCCGCCACGCGCCGGCCGAGGCCGAACGCGAACCGCAATTCACCATCGGGCATCGCAAGGCGATCGGTCCGGACAAGGACGAGCTGGCCCGCAACCCGCGTGCCCGCAGCGCCAAGCTGCGGGTGGCGGTGCGGACCGGGGCAAGGCCTGTGCCGGCCGACCGTGCCGCGCTTGGCATGCCGCAACTCAAGAGGGGATTCTGATGCGCAGTCTGTTCTACGTGCTCACCGCATTGTCGGTCATCGGTCTGGCCTTCTGGGCCTATCACGAGAATTACACCACGCAGGAGGCGCAGGCGCGGGCCGAGCGCCTGCAGCTTCGGATCGGCGAGGAGCGGCAGCGGCTTCGGATGCTGCGGGCCGAGTGGGCCTATCTCAACCGGCCGCAGCGGCTGCGCGACCTGGCGGATATCAATTTCGACCGGCTGGGGCTTTTGCCGCTGCAGCCGTACCAGTTCGGCAAGATCGACCAGGTGTCGTTTCCCAAGCGTGATCCGCTGCCGATCACCAACCCGGTGGACGTGATGAACATGGAGGTGGGGCAATGATCCGCACGCCGCTGCGCCCGCTGGCGCGTATCCTTCCGGCCCGCGCCCGGGGCGAGAACCCCGACGCGATCGAACGCGAGAACATCCGTGCCCGGCACGAGGAGATGCGCGACAAGGCGCGGACCCGGGCCGAGGGGCGGCTTCTGGTGCTGGGGCTGTTCTTCCTGTGTGCCTTCACCGTGATCGGCGGGCGGATGGGGGTTCTGGCCAATACCGAGCCGAGCGAGCCGCGCACCAGCGTGGCGGGCGCCGATATCCTGGCGCAGCGGGCGGATATCGTCGACCGGAAGGGCCGGATCCTCGCCACCAATTTCGAGACGCACAGCCTTTATGCCCAGCCGCAGCAGATGATCGAGCCGGTGCGCGCCGCCGACGAGCTGGTGAAGATTTTCCCCGATCTCGATCATGCGCGGCTGGTGAAGGATTTCAGTGGTAAGCGCAAGTTCCTGTGGATCAAGAAGAAACTGAGCCCCGAGCAGAAACAGGCGGTGCATGATATCGGCGAGCCGGGCCTGTTGTTCGGTCCGCGCGAGATGCGGCTTTATCCCAATGGCAAGCTGGCCGCGCATGTGCTGGGCGGGGCGAGTTTCGGGCGTGAGGGGGTCTATGCGGCCGAGGTGATTGGCGTGGCCGGGATCGAGAAGTTCTACGATGAACGCCTGCGGGATCCGGCAAAGGGGCATGAGCCGCTGACGCTGTCGCTGGACCTGTCGGTGCAGGCGGCGATCGAGCGGGTTCTGTATGGCGGCATGAGCCTGATGAATGCCAAGGGTGCCGCCGCGGTGCTGATGGATGTGCAGACGGGCGAGCTGATCTCGCTGGCGTCGCTGCCGGATTTCGACCCAAATGACCGGCCGCGCCCGCCGACCAAGGGCAACGCGTCGGACAGCCCGCTGTTCAACCGGGCGGTGCAGGGGCTCTACGAGCTGGGCTCGACCTTCAAGATCTTCGCGATGGCACAGGCGCTGGAGCTGCGGCTGGTGACCCCGGAGACCATGGTCGACACGCGCGGCCCGCTGACATGGGGCAAGTTCCGGATCCGGGATTTCCACGACTACGGCTCGCAGTTGTCGGCGACCAAGGTGATCGTGAAGTCGTCGAATATCGGCACCGCACGGGTGGCGCAGATGATCGGGGCGGAGCGGCAGCAGGAGTTCCTGAAATCGCTGGGTTTCTTCGAGCCGACCGGGGTCGAGCTGGTCGAGGCGGCGGGCGCGAAGCCGCTGTTGCCGCCGAAATGGTCGGAGCTTTCAACGATGACGATTTCCTATGGGCACGGGCTTTCGGCAAGCCCGCTGCACCTGGCCTCGGCCTATGCGACGATCGCCAATGGCGGGCACAAGGTGACGCCGACGCTGTTGCGCCAGCCGAAGGGGCAGCTGGGGGCCGAGGTGATGTCGGAGCAGACCGCCGCCAAGTCGATGGCGATGCTGCGGAAGGTGGTGAGCGAGGGCACCGCGTCGCTGGGCGAGGTGCCGGGCTATGCGGTGGCCGGCAAGACCGGGACGGCCGACAAGCCGAAGGAGAACGGCCGGGGCTATTACGAGGACAAGGTGATCGCCACGTTCGCCAGCGCGTTTCCCGCGCATGATCCGAAATACGTGCTGGTCGTGTCGCTGGACGAGCCGGTGGAAACCTCGGGCGACATTCCGCGCCGCACCGCCGGCTGGACCGCCGTGCCGGTGGCCGCCGAGATCATACGTCGCGTCGCGCCTTTGCTGGGTCTGAGACCCGAGATTGAACCCGGACAGTTGGCTGGTATAACGCTGACATCGAACTAGTCCGAACGGGCGATATCACGAGGCGAATGCGGTGGGTCGACGGAAATCATTGGCAGAGCTTGGCCTGACCGCGCAAGGCGGCAGGAAAGCCGAGATCACCGGGCTTGCGGTGGACAGTCGCGAGGTGAGGGAGGGGTTCCTCTTCGCCGCGCTGCCGGGCACGCGGGTGCATGGGGGCGAGTTCATCCAGTACGCGCTGCGGATGGGCGCCGGGGCGATCCTGACGGATGCCGACGGCGCGCGGATCGCCGAGGCCGAACTGGCCGAGAGCGAGGCCGCGCTGATCGTGACGGAAGACCCGCGGCAGGCGCTGTCCTATTGCGCGGCGCTGTGGTTCGGGGCGCAGCCGGAGACGGTGGTGGCCGTCACGGGAACGAACGGCAAGACCTCCGTGGCGAGCTTTACGCGGCAGATCTGGACGGCGCTGGGGTTCGAGGCGGTGAGCATCGGTACCACCGGGGTCGAGGGCGCCTATGAGGTGCCGCTGAAGCATACGACGCCCGAGCCCATTACCCTGCACCGGGTTCTGGCCGAGAGCGAGGCTGCGGGGGTGACCCATGCGGCGATGGAGGCGTCGAGCCACGGGCTGGCGCAGAGGCGGCTGGACGGGGTCAGGATCGCGGCGGCGGGGTTTACCAACCTGACGCAGGATCACCTCGACTATCACGCTGATCTTGACGAATATTTCTCGGCCAAGGCGGGGCTGTTCACGCGGGTTTTGTCTGAGGATGGCGTGGCTGTCATCAATGTCGATGACGAGCGGGGCCGGGACATGGCGGCGATCGCGCGCTCGCGCGGGCAGGAAGTGCTGAGCGTCGGGCGACGCGACGGGGCCGATCTGCATATCATCGCGCGGAGTTTCGCGCCGACGGGGCAGGTGCTGCGGTTCCAGTGGCATGGCCGCGTGGGGCAGGCGGAGCTGGGCCTGATCGGCGGGTTCCAGTCGGAGAACGTGCTTCTGGCCGCGGGACTGGCGATTGGCGCGGGGGCCGACCCGGACCAGGTGTTCGACACGTTGCCGCGGATGCAGACCGTGCGGGGGCGGATGCAGCTGGCCGCGCGGCGGGTGAACGGCGCGTCGGTTTTCGTGGACTATGCCCATACGCCGGGCGCCGTGGAGACGGCGATCAAGGCGCTCAGGCCGCATGTGATGGGCCGGCTTTTGGTGATCGTGGGCGCGGGGGGCGACCGGGATCGCACCAAGCGCCCGCTGATGGGGCAGGCGGCGGCGGAACATGCCGACCTGGTGATCGTGACCGACGACAACCCGCGCAGCGAGGACCCGGCGTCGATCCGCTCGGCGGTGATGCTGGGCTGCCCCGAGGCGCTGGAAGTGGGCGACCGGGCCGAGGCGATTTTGCGCGGGGTCGATGCGCTGGGGCCGGGGGATGCGCTCTTGATCACCGGCAAGGGGCATGAGACGGGCCAGATCGTGGGCGACAACATCTTTCCCTTCGATGACAGCGAGCAGGCCAGCGTTGCCGTGGCGGCGCTTGACGGCGGGCTGGCATGACGCTGTGGACGGCGGCAGAGGCAGCCGAGGCCACTGGCGGGCAGGCGATCGGGGACTGGCGGGCGACGGGCGTTTCGATCGATACGCGGACGTTGATGCCGGGGGACATGTTTGTGGCGCTGAAGGCGGCGCGGGACGGGCATGATTTCGTGCAGGCGGCGCTGGAAGGCGGTGCCGGGGCGGCGATGGTCACCCATGTGCCGGACGGCGTGGCCGAGGATGCGCCGCTTCTGATCGTGGAGGATGTGCAGGCCGGGCTCGAGGCGTTGGGGCGCGCGGGCCGGGAAAGGGCCAAGGCACGGGTCGTGGCGGTGACCGGGTCGGTCGGCAAGACCTCGACCAAGGAGATGCTGCGGCATGTGCTGGGGTCGCAGGGCAAGACCCATGCGGCCGAGGCGAGCTATAACAACCACTGGGGCGTGCCGCTGACGCTGGCGCGGCTGCCGGTGGATGCGAAATACGCCGTGATCGAGATCGGCATGAACCACCCCGGCGAGATCGCGCCGCTGACGAAGATGGCGCGGCCGCATGTGGCGGTGATCACCACGGTGGCGCCGGCGCACCTGGAGGCGTTCGAGTCGATCGAGGGGATCGCACGGGAAAAGGCCACGATCTTCGAGGGGCTGGAGCCGGGCGGGGTGGCCGTGCTGAAGGGCGACCTGGCGACGACGCCGATCCTGATCGAGGCGGCGGAGCGTCATGCGGCGAAGATCGTGACGTTCGGCACGGCGCCGGGGAACCATCACCGCCTGCTGAAGACCGAAGTGCATGAGCGGGTGACCGTGGGCCATGCACGGATCTGGCGGACGCCGGTCGTTTTCAAGGTGGGCGTGGCGGGGCGGCATTTTGCCGAGAACGCCCTTGCCGTGCTGGCCGCTGTCTGGCAGGTGGGCGCCGACCGCGGCGTGGCGATCACCGATCTGGCACGCTGGCATCCGCCGTCGGGGCGCGGCACGCGGGACGTGCTGCAGCTCGACAGTGGCGACGAGACGTGGACGATCGACCTGATCGACGATGCCTTCAACGCCAACCCCGCGTCGATGGCGGCCTCGCTCGACATGCTGGTCGCCGCACAGCCGCGGGATGATATCGGCCGCATCGCCAAGGGCCGGCGGATCGCCATCCTGGGCGACATGCTGGAGCTGGGCGAGGGTGAGATCGCGCTGCACGCCGCGCTGGCGGAGTTGCCGCAGATGCGCGATATAGACGAGGTGCATTGCGTGGGCCCGCGTATGAAGGCGCTTTGGGAGGCTCTGCCCGAAGACCAGCGCGGCCATCACGTGAAGAGTGCCGAGAAACTGGCCGAGCGGGCGCACCGGCTGGTCGATGCGGGTGACGTGGTGCTGGTCAAGGGCTCGAAGGGCAGCCGCGTGAGCCTTGTGGTCGACGCGCTGCGCAAGGCGGGCCGGGCGCTTCGGCGCGAAGAAGAGGACGACTGAATGCTCTACTGGTTGACCCTGTTTTCGGATGGCGGCGATTTCTTCAACCTGTTCCGCTATATCACCTTCCGGGCAGGCGGGGCGTTCATGACCGCGCTTGTCTTCGGGTTCCTGTTCGGGCGGCCGCTGATCCTGGTGCTGCGCAAGCGGCAGGGCAAGGGCCAGCCGATCCGGACGGACGGGCCGGAGGGGCATATCACGAAATCGGGCACGCCGACGATGGGCGGCCTGCTGATCGTGGGGGCGTTGATGACGTCCTCGCTTCTGTGGGCAAGGCTCGACAATGCCTATGTGTGGATGGTGCTGTTCGTGACGCTGGCCTTCGGGCTGATCGGGTTCTGGGACGATTATTCGAAAGTGTCGAAGCAGAACACCAAGGGCGTGCCCGGCAAGGTTCGGCTTTTGCTGGGTTTTGCCATCGCCGGGATCGCGGCCTACTGGGCCACGCTGAACCATCCGGCGGAGTTGCAGTATCAACTGGCCCTGCCGTTTTTCAAGGACCTGCTGGTGAATATGGGCGTGTTCTTCATTCCCTTCGCGATGTTCGTGGTGGTGGGCGCGGCCAATGCCGTGAACCTGACGGACGGGCTGGATGGCCTTGCGATCATGCCGGTGATGATTGCGGCGGGCGCGCTGGGGATTATCGCCTATGCCGTGGGCCGGGTCGATTTCACGGAATATCTCGAGGTGCACTACGTGCCCGGGTCGGGCGAGATCCTCGTTTTCGTGGCAGGGCTTGTCGGCGGGGGGCTGGGGTTCCTGTGGTACAATGCGCCGCCGGCGGCGGTGTTCATGGGCGATACCGGGTCGCTGGCTTTGGGCGGCGCGCTGGGGGCCATCGCGGTGGTGACCAAGCACGAGATCGTGCTGGGCATCGTCGGGGGGCTTTTCGTGGTCGAGGCGCTGTCTGTGATCATCCAGGTGATCTATTTCAAGCGCACCGGCAAGCGGGTGTTCCTGATGGCGCCGATCCACCACCATTACGAGAAGAAGGGCTGGGCCGAGCCGACCATCGTGATCCGGTTCTGGATCATCGCGCTTATCCTGGCGATGATCGGGCTGGCGACGCTGAAGGTGCGGTGAGGCATGGCGGCAGGCCATGCGGCATGGTGGGTTGGCACCCACCCTACGGGAAACGAGCGGGCGTGGAATGGCCCGATGGGTGAGAGGTGGGTTTGTACCCACCCTACGGATGGCCGGCGGGTTCGGGCCCGCGTGGCAGGTGAGGCGATATGATTCCTGTGACCGGTTTCGAGAATGCGCGTGTCGGGATCCTCGGGTTGGGGCGCTCGGGACTGTCGGCGGCAAGGGCGCTGCGGGCAGGCGGGGCGCATCCGGTCTGCTGGGACGACAACCCGGCTGCAAGGGAGATGGCCGAGACCGAAGGGTTCGACGTGGGCGACCTGTTGCGGGAGGGGGCGTTCGATGCGATTGCGCGGCTGATCGTGTCGCCAGGGATTCCGCATCTCTACCCCGCCCCGAACAAGGTCGTGGCCAACGCGCTCAGGGCCGGGGTGCCGGTGGACAACGATATCGGGCTTTTTTTCCTGTCGCTCGGCACCGAGAAGTGGGCCGAGTTCGACGACCCGCCCAAGGTGATCGCGGTGACGGGGAGCAACGGTAAGTCAACCACGTCGGCCCTTATCCATCATGTGCTGGAGCATGCGGGCAAGACGTCGCAACTGGCCGGGAATATCGGGCGCGGGGTGCTGGATATCGACCCGCCGGATGATGGCGGGGTCGTGGTGCTGGAGCTGAGTTCCTACCAGACGGAGCTGGCGCGCGCGCTGACGCCGGATGTGGCGGTGTTTTCCAACCTGTCGCCGGATCACCTTGACCGGCACGGGGGGCTGGGCGGGTATTTCGCGGCCAAGCGCCGGCTGTTTGCCGAGGGTGGGCCGGATCGGGCGGTGATCGGCGTGGATGAGCCGGAGGGGCTATTCCTGGCCGGGCAACTCTCGGAAGGGCCGGACGATGCGCGGGTGATCCGGGTGTCGGTGGAGGGCAAGCTTTCGGGGCCGGGATGGTCGGTGTTTGCCAAGAAAGGCTATCTGAGCGAGTACCGGAAGGGGAAGCAGACCGGGTCGATCGATCTGCGCCCCGTGAAGGGCCTGCCGGGGCGGCACAATCACCAGAACGCCTGTGCGGCCTATGCGGCGTGCCGGGCGCTGGGGCTGTCGCCCAGGGTCATCGAGCAGGGGTTCCACAGTTTCGAGGGCCTGCCGCATCGCAGCCAGGTGATTGCCGAGAAGAATGGCGTGACCTTCGTCAATGACAGCAAGGCGACGAATGTCGACTCGGCGCTGAAGGCGCTGGAGGCGTTTTCGAGCATCCGCTGGATCTGTGGGGGGCTGGAGAAGGAAGGCGGCGTTGGCGGGCTGAAGCCGGGGCTTGCGAACGTGGTGAAGGCCTATGTCATCGGGCGGGAGGCGGCGGAATTCGCCATGCAGCTCGAGGGTGTGGGCGCCGAGGTCTGCACCACGATGGCGGCGGCGGTGGCGCAGGCGATGGACGAGGCGCAGCCGGGCGATACGGTGCTGCTCGCGCCGGCGGCGGCGAGTTTCGACCAGTACGACAATTTCGAGAAACGCGGCGAGGACTTCATCGCCGAGGTGCAGGCGCGGCTTCAGGCGGGCCTTTAGGTCGGATGCCCGGTTGGCCCGCGTGCTTTCCCGACGTGGGGCCTGGCGGCACTGTCGGATGCCTCCGGCGGGGATATTTGGGCCAATAAGAAACGGGAGGGGGCCAGTCTTCGAGGGGCGTGTTGCGCCTTGGTGGGGGCGGGCAAAGAAAAACCGCCGCCCCGGGGGGCGGCGGCCTGATCAGGCGCTATGCGCGCTGAATCAATTCCAGAAGCCTTCGTCGACGCTTTCCAGCTCTTCGAGGTCTTCCTCGTTCTGGCGCGTGACGTAGCCGTAGGTGGCGTCGTCGACCGCGACGAGGTTCAGGTCGTCGATCGAGATCAGCACGTGCTTGTCGGCGATGTCGAGGAAGCCGCCGACCTCGGCCACGATGCCGGTGACCTGGCCGTCTTGCGACAGCACGACGTCTTCGATTTCGCCGATGGTGTTCCACTCGGAGCCGACTTCGTTATGCACGGTGGTCGGGTTCCAGCCTTCGTCATTGGCTTCGTTGACGGTGTAGATGTTGCCGCCGGTGATGTCGCGCGTGCGGATCAGTTTGCCCTGCATGCCGTTCATGTCGGCGCTCTTGGTGCCCTCGGTCATGCTGGCTTCGGTTTGCATCTCGCCGTCGTCTTCTGCGTTCGACATGTCCTCGGACATATCGGTGTCGCCGCTCATCCCGGCGTCCTGTTCCGTCTGGCCGCTATCGCTTGCGCCGGATTGGGTCATTTCCTCGTCGCCGTGGTTGTCGGCAACGGCGGTCGACGCGGCAACGATCAGCGCGAGCGTGGATGTCGTCAGGCGGTTCATGATGAGTCTCCTTCTTTGCTTTCTGCTGGAGATTCAACGAAGTGCAGGAATGTGTGTTCCTTTCCGGTCAGGGAAATTTTTTTCCGGTCAGGTGCGGGCGCGGATGGCCTGGCCCGCTGCCCAGCCGGACGACCAGGCCCATTGGAAGTTGTAGCCGCCGAGCCAGCCGGTGACGTCGACCGCCTCGCCGATGATGTAGAGGCCGGGGGTGTGGGCCGACATCATGGTCTTGGAGGAGAGGCCCGCGGTGTCGACGCCGCCGAGGGTGACTTCGGCGGTGCGGTAGCCTTCGGAGCCGGTGGGCTTGAGGTGCCAGTTGCGCAGGGTGTCGGTGATTTCGGAGAGGCGGGCGTCGGACTGGTCGGCGAGGTTGCCGGTCAGGCCAAGCTCGGGGGCGAGGTGGTCGACCAGCCGGGCGGGGAGGTGGCGGGCCAACTCGGTGGTGAGGTTGCGGCGGCCCTCGCGCTGGCGCTGATCGCGGAGGGTGTCGAAGAGGGTGCCGGCGGGGTCGAGGTCGAGGATGATCTCGTCCCCTTCGTGCCAGTAGGAGGAGATTTGCAGGATGGCCGGGCCGGAGAGGCCGCGATGGGTGAAGAGGATGGCCTCGTCGAAGGCAGTGCCGTTGCAGGTGGCGCGGCCGGGCGCCGACGTGCCGGAGAGCGGCGCGAAGCGCTGGTCGGAGAAGGTGAGGGGGACGAGGGCCGGGCGGGTGTCGGTGATGGCGTGGCCGAACTGGCGGGCGATGTCGTAGGCGAGACCGGTGGCGCCCATGGCCGGGATGGACTTGCCGCCGGTGGCGAGCACGAGGTTGCGGGCACGCACGGAGATGCGCTGGCCCTCGCGGTCGAGGGCGATGCGAAAGCGGTCGCCGTCATGGGAGACGCCGGCGACGGAGGTCTGAAGCCAGAGATCGGCGCCGGCCGCCGCCAGCTCGTCGCGGAGCATGGCGATGATCTGGGGGGATTTGCCGTCGCAGAAGAGCTGGCCCAGGGTCTTTTCATGCCAGGTTATGCCGTGGCGGGCGACGAGATCGATGAAGTCCCACTGGGTGTAGCGCTTGAGGGCGGATTTGCAGAAATGCGGGTTGCCGGACAGGAAATTATCGGGGCCGGCGTGGAGGTTGGTGAAATTGCAGCGACCGCCGCCGGAGATGCGGATCTTCTCGCCGGGGGCCTTGGCGTGGTCGATCAGCAGGGTGCCGGGGCCCGCATGGGCCGCGCACATCATGCCGGCTGCGCCGGCGCCGAGGATCAAGGTGTTGACATCCATTTCCGTGACGTGCCCGAGCGGTGCGTTCCCGTCAAGTCCTTGATAAGTGTCTGATATCGTACACTGACTTCCGTCGCGTCATGCGTGAATCGGTTGGAACTCTGAGCGCCGCGTTCCGTTCCTCTCTGGCAAACTCAAGACAACTGCGAATTAACTGGAGGAGTCAGATGAATATCCAGACACGACCCGACGCGATGACTGCTCAGGACGAGTATCCGACACGAGTTGCCGGCCAGGAGCGGCTGATGCCGCGCAAGGACCCGGTTCTGTGGTCGGAATGGTCCGAGGGCGCGCCGATCAGCAAGGCGGAGGCGGAGCACTATGACGAGAAGGGTTATCTCGTGCGCCGCGACATGTTTGACGAGGACGAGCTGAAGATGCTGACCGAAGTGGCGGACGAGCTGCGTGACGGTGGTGCGGGGATCCCCGATGCCGACCTGATCCGCGAGCCCGACAGCGACGCGGTACGCACGGTCTTCCGTCTCGATCGTCATTCCAAGGTATTCCGCCGACTGGCCTGTGACACGCGCATGGCTGGAGTGGCCGAGTTCCTTCTGAACGATCAGGTCTACCTTCACCAGTCGCGCCTGAACTACAAGCCGGGCTTTGCCGGCAAGGAGTTCTACTGGCACTCGGATTTCGAGACCTGGCACGCCGAAGACGGGATGCCCCGGATGCGGGCGGTGTCGGCCTCGGTTCTGCTGACGCCGAACGGGCCGCATAACGGGCCGCTTCTGCTGGTGCCGGGCTCGCAAGGCGTGTTCATCAGCTGTGCCGGAGAGACGCCGGAGGACAACCACGAAACCTCGCTCAAGGAGCAGAAGGTGGGTGTGCCGCAGCCGACCACGATCGAACGGCTGGCCCGTCAGGCCGGCGGCATCGACTGTGCGCAGGGTGCGACCGGTACGGTGATCTTTTTCGAGTGCAACACGTTGCATGGCTCGAACGGGAACATCTCGCCCGATCCGCGCGCCAACGCGTTCTTTGTCTACAACGCCATGTCGAACGCGCTGACCGAGCCCTTTGCGGCGCCGTCGTCGCGGCCGGATTTCCTTGCCAATCGCGAGGTGCCGGAGGCGATTGCACCGGTCAAGGGCCGGCTGACCGCGTAAAGCACGACCCGGTGGGGTTCAGAAAGCTTCCCACCGGGGCGATCTGCTGCTAGACTGCCCCGAGAGCCCCCGTCGAAAGAGGGGCCGGTTAAAGGCAGAGCGGCAGTGTCATGACGGAAATGGTCTATGGGGCCGTCCCGGCGCGGGATGGTGACCCGGTTCTCCCCAGGTGGTGGCGGACGATCGACAAATGGTCGATGTCGTGCATCCTTATCCTGTTTGGCATCGGTATCCTTCTTGGGCTTGCGGCGTCGCCGCCGCTGGCCGAGAAGAACGGTTTTCAACCCTTTCATTATGTCGAGCGCCAGGCGGTCTACGGATTCCTCGCGCTCATGGCGATGTTCCTGACGTCGATGATGAGCCCTCAGCTTGTCAGGCGGCTGGCGGTGATCGGCTTTCTCGGGGCTTTTGCGGCGCTGGTGATGCTGCCGGTGTTCGGGACCGATTTCGGCAAGGGCGCCGTGCGCTGGTACAGCCTTGGCTTCGGCAGCCTTCAGCCCTCGGAATTCCTCAAGCCCGGTTTCGTGGTCGTGGCCGCGTGGCTGATGGCGGCGAGCCAGGAGATCAACGGACCGCCGGGTAAGAGCTGGTCTTTCCTGCTGGCGCTGGTGATCGTGGCGTTCCTGGCCATGCAGCCCGATTTCGGGCAGGCCTGCCTGGTGCTGTTCGGCTGGGGCGTGATGTATTTCGTGGCCGGTGCGCCGATCGTGCTGCTTGTCGGCATGGCGGTCTGTGTCGTGGCGGTGGGCAGCTTTGCCTATTCCAATTCCGAGCACTTCGCCCGGCGGATCGACGGGTTCCTGAGCCCTGACGTGGACCCCAACACCCAGCTTGGTTTTGCCACCAACGCCATCCGCGAGGGCGGGTTCTTTGGCGTGGGCGTGGGCGAGGGCGAGGTGAAATGGAGCCTGCCGGACGCGCATACCGACTTCATCATCGCGGTTGCCGCGGAGGAATACGGGCTGATCCTTGTTCTCTGCATCATCGCGCTTTACACGCTCATCGTCTTGCGGTCGCTGTCGCGGCTGATGCGGGAACGCGACCCGTTCATCCGGCTGGCGGGCACCGGGCTGGTGGCGATCTTCGGCGTGCAGGCGATGATCAATATCGGCGTGGCGGTGCGGCTTCTGCCGGCGAAGGGCATGACGCTGCCCTTCGTCAGCTACGGCGGGTCGTCGCTGATTGCCGGCGGGATCGCGGTGGGGATGCTGTTTGCCTTCACCCGGAGCCGGCCGCAGGGCGAGATCCGCGATATCCTGCGGGGCCGCGGACGGTAGAAAGCCGGGCGGAAACGTGCGACAAGCAGGTGCCCCAACGAAGAAAGGTATCTGGCAGTGAGTGAACGCAAGCCTTTACTGGTTATCGCGGCAGGCGGCACTGGCGGCCACATGTTCCCCGCCCAGGCCCTGGCAGAGGTGATGCTGCGGCGGGGCTGGCGGGTGAAGCTGTCGACCGATGCGCGCGGCGCGCGTTACGTCGGCGGATTTCCGCATTCGACCGAGATCGAGCAGGTCGCCAGTTCGACCTTTGCGCGGGGTGGTATCCTCAACAAGCTGCTGGTGCCGTTCCACGTGCTGGGTGGCGTCATCGGCGCGAGCCTGCGGATGATGCGCGACAAGCCTGATATTGTGGTGGGGTTCGGCGGCTATCCGACCATTCCCGCCCTGTCGGCGGCCTGGGTGCTGCGGCTGCCGCGGATGATCCATGAGCAGAACGGCGTGCTGGGCCGGGTGAACCGGATCTTTTCGAAGAAGGTCGATGCGGTGGCCTGTGGCACGTGGCCGACCGAGCTTCCCGAGGGGGTCGAGGGCGTGCATGTGGGCAACCCGGTGCGCGCGGCCGTGCTTGAGCGGGAAGGGGCGGGGTATATTCCGCCGGGGGATTACCCGATGTCGGTGCTGGTCATCGGCGGCAGCCAGGGCGCAAGGGCGCTGTCGGACGTGGTGCCGCCGGCGATTGCCAGCCTGCCGATGGAGCTTTTGCGCAATATCCGCGTAAGCCACCAGGCGCGCGAGGAGGATGGCGAGCGGGTGGCGGCCTTCTATGCCGAGAACGGCATCGATGCGGATGTCGAGCCGTTCTTCCGCGACGTGCCGCGCCGGATGAGCGAGGCGCAGCTGGTGATCAGCCGCGCCGGGGCCTCTTCGGTGGCCGATATCAGCATCGTCGGGCGGCCGTCGATCCTGATCCCGTATCCCTATGCCGCCGGAGATCACCAGAGCGCCAATGCCAAGGGGCTGTCGGAGGCCGGGGCGGCGGTGGTGATCCCGGAATCGAAACTGGGTGTCGAGGTGCTGGCCGAGCAGGTAGAGAGCATCCTCACGAACCCGCAGGGCGCCCTGCTCATGGCAAACGCCGCGCTGAGCGTGGGCAAGCCGGACGCGCCGGAAGAGCTGGCCGACATGGTCGTGGCGCTGGCCGAGAAAGGACAAAAGACATGAATGCAGCCACCAAGCTTCCCGGAGATGTCGGGCCCATCCATTTCGTGGGTATCGGCGGCATCGGGATGTCGGGCATCGCCGAGGTGCTTCTGAACCACGGTTACGTGGTGCAGGGGTCGGACCTGAAGAGCTCGAAGATCACCGAGCGGCTGGTGGAGCTGGGCGCGATGGTGTTCGAGGGGCAGAGGGCCGAGAACCTCGAGGATGCCGAGGTGGTTGTGATTTCCTCGGCGATCAAGCCGGATAACCCGGAACTGATGGAAGCGCGGCTGCGCGGATTGCCGGTGGTGCGCCGGGCCGAGATGCTGGCCGAGCTGATGCGGCTGAAGTCGAACGTGGCGGTGGGGGGCACCCATGGCAAGACGACGACCACGACGATGGTCGCCGCGCTGCTGGATCACGGGAATTTCGACCCGACGGTGATCAATGGCGGGATCATCCATGCCTATGGCAGCAACGCCCGGGTGGGCGAGGGCGAGTGGATGGTGGTCGAGGCTGACGAGAGCGACGGCACCTTCAACCGGCTGCCCGCGACGATTGCCATCGTCACCAATATCGACCCCGAGCACATGGATCACTGGGGCGATTTCGACACGCTGCGTCAGGGCTTCTACGATTTCGTCAGCAATATTCCCTTCTACGGGCTGGCGGTGTGCTGCACCGATCATCCGGAGGTGCAGGCGCTGGTGGGCCGGATCACCGACCGCCGGGTTCTGACCTTCGGGTTCAATGCGCAGGCCGATGTGCGGGCGGTGAACCTGTCCTACGAGGCGGGCGTGGCGCATTTTGATATCGCGTTGCAGGCCGAGGGCGAGATGATCGAGGGCTGCACCCTGCCGATGCCGGGCGATCACAACGTGTCGAACGCGCTGTCGGCGGTGGCCGTGGCGCGGCACCTGGGCATGAAGCGGAGCGAGATCCGCGAGGCGTTGGCGAATTTCGGCGGGGTGAACCGGCGGTTCACGCGGGTGGGTGAGGTGGACGGCGTGGCCATCATCGATGATTACGGCCATCACCCGGTCGAGATTGCCGCCGTGCTGAAGGCCGCGCGGCAGGCCTGTTCGGGCCGCGTGATCGCGGTGCACCAGCCGCACAGGTACTCGCGGCTGTCGAGCCTGTTCGATGATTTCTGCGCCTGTTTCAACGATGCCGACGTGGTGGCGATTGCCGATGTCTATGCCGCGGGCGAAGACCCGATCCCGGGGGCGAGCCGAGACGATCTGGTGGCCGGGCTGATCCGGCACGGCCACCGGCATGCGCGGGCGATCCGCGACGAGGACGACCTGGAACGTCTGGTGCGCGAGCAGGCGGGGCCGGGAGACATGGTGGTCTGCCTGGGCGCCGGGACGATCAGCGGCTGGGCCAACAACCTGCCGGGGCGGCTGCAGCGGAAAGCGGGCTGATGGACGGGGCGGCATCGGAATTTTGGAAAATTCCGATCCGGAAAACGGGGGTTTTCCGGTGCGCCCCGCACCGGCGGCGAGAGACGGAATTTTGGAAACTTCCGGATCGTTTTCTTCGAAGAAAACGAGACCGACGCAGGGGCGCGGATGGTCGATGAGCTGAAACGGCGGATCGGGCTTGGCCTTCTCACTGCCTATGGCGTGGGCGTCATGGTGGGCGCGGGGATCTACGTTCTGGTGGGTGCCGTTGCGGCCGAGGCCGGGCTTTGGGCGCCGCTATCCTTTGTCATCGCCGGCTTGATCGCGGCGCCGACGGCGTTGTCTTATGCCGAGTTCTCGACCCGTCTGCCGGAAGCGGCGGGCGAGGCGATCTACGTCGCCAAGGGGCTGGGCGTGCGTTGGTTGGGCGCTGTCGTGGGCCTCGGGATCGTGGCGGCTGGCGCGGTGTCGGCGGCCGCTGTCTTGCGGGGCGGGGCCGGGTACCTGACGGCCGTGACCGACCTGCCGTTCGACTGGACCGTCGCTGGCCTCGGCCTGTTCCTTGTGGCGGTGGCGATCGTGGGGGTGCTGGAAAGCCTGGCGCTGGCCGCGCTCTTCACGGTGGTCGAGGTTGCGGGGCTGGGGTTGGTGATCTTTGCCGGGGCGACGGCGGCGCCGGTTGCCGATTTCAGCATGCCGCCCGAGATCGTCTGGTCGGGCGTCACGGCGGGCGCGGTGCTGGCCTTCTTTGCCTTCATCGGCTTCGAGGATATCGTCAACATGGCCGAGGAGGTCGCCCGGCCCGAGCAAGTGCTGCCACGGGCGATCCTGCTGTCCTTGCTCATCACCAGCCTGCTTTATGCACTGGTGTCGTTCGCCGCCGTGCGATCGGTGCCGCTGGAACGGCTGGGCGAGAGCGAACAGCCGCTGGCACTGGTCTGGCAGGCGGCGCGCGGAGGCGATGCGGCCTTCCTTTCGCTGATCGCGGTGGTGGCGGCGCTGAACGGGGTGCTGGCGCAGATCGTGATGGCGAGCCGGGTCTTGTTCGGTCTCGGCAAGCGGACGGCGGTTCTGTCGGTCTTTCACCATGCGCATCCGCGCTTCGGCACGCCGGTTCTGGCGACGTTGCTGGTGGGGGCGCTGGTCATTCCCGGTGCATTGCTGCTGCCGGTGTCCGACCTGGCCGAGGTCACGTCGGCCATTCTGCTGGGGGTGTTCGTATTGGTCAACGCGGCGCTGATTGCCATGAAGCGGCGCAGCCCCGAGGCGCCGTTCCGGGTGCCGGTGGTGGTGCCGGCCTTCGGGCTGGTGGCGTCGCTGGCCGCGCTGGCCGTAACCTTCGGAGTGGGAACATGACGACACTGACATTCGTACTGGCCTGTCTATGGGTGATCGCGGCCGCGCTGGTGGCGATGCTGCCGATGCGCTGGCAGTTCGCGCCGGGCCTCGTTCTGTTGCTGGGGGCGCCGGTGCTGATCTGGCGGCTGGGGGTCGAATATGGCTGGCTGGCCGCGGCGGTGGCGTTGCTGGCGGTTCTGTCGATGTTCCGGCGGCCGTTGCAGTATTACCTGAAGCGGGCGACGAGCCGGGGCAGGGAGACGCCGGAATGAACCTCTCGATCATCCTGGCCTGTTGCTGGGCTATCGTGGCCAACGTGCTTGCGATGATGCCGAGCGACGACAACCACTGGCGGCGGGCCTACCTGCTGATCGCGGCGGGCATCCCGATCCTGGGCTACGTGACCTATCAGAACGGGCCATGGTGGGGGCTTGCGGTGCTGGTGGCGGGGATGAGCATCTTGCGCTGGCCGGTGATCTACCTGGGCCGCTGGCTGCGGGGGCTGGTGCGGTGACCCGGCGCTTGCCACGTGGACGGGCGGGCGCGTATGGTGCTGCATGGTCTACCTCATACCGCTGCTGTGCTTCGTTCTTCCGCTGATTGCCGCCGTGCTGCTGCTGCGTGGCGGGCGCGGTTTGGTGGTGGCTGTTCTGGTTTTTGTGCTGGCGGTGGTGATGGCATGGGCCATCTGGAAGGGCCGGCAGCTTTCGGGCTGGGACGGGCTCGGGTACGCGATCGTTGCCATGCTGATGTGCGCGCCGGGTATCCTCGGGCTGCTGGTGGGCAGTGGCATCGGCTGGTGGCAGACGCGGCGGACGGCCGTGCAGGAGTGAGGCCGGCTCGGCGGGGCTGATCCTGTGAAAGCCTGTGGCGCGGCCGGGCGGCAGCTAGGGGCTTGCGGCGATGCGCGCGGGCCAGTAGCAGGATTTCCATGACAGATATGCCGACACCCCGCGGGAAACTGACCCCCGATCGCCCGCTCTCCGACCTGACCTGGCTGCGCGTGGGCGGCCCGGCGGATTTCCTGTTCCAGCCTGCGGATACCGAGGATCTGGCGGCGTTCCTTGCGGCGCTCGACCCGGAGGTGGCGGTGTTCCCGATGGGGGTGGGCAGCAACCTGATCGTGCGCGACGGGGGCTTGCGGGCCGTGGTTGTCCGGATGGGCCGGGGGTTCAACGGGATCGAGGTCGAGGGCAACCGGGTGACGGCGGGGGCCGCCGCGCTCGATGCGCATGTGGCGCGGAAGGCGGCGGACGGTGGCGTCGACCTGACGTTTTTGCGGACCATTCCGGGCGCCGTCGGCGGGGCCGTGCGGATGAATGCCGGCTGTTACGGCACCTATACCGCGGATGTGTTCGTAAAGGCACAGGCGGTGACGCGGGCGGGCGAGGTGGTGACGCTGACCGCCGAGGACCTGAATTTCCGCTACCGGCAGACCGATCTTCCCGAGGGCTGGGTGATCACCGAGGCGGTGTTCGAAGGGCCGACGGGGGACCCCGAAGAGTTGCATGCGCGGATGGCCGCCCAGTTGAAGAAGCGCGACGAAACCCAGCCCACAAAGGACAGGACCGCCGGCTCGACCTTTCGCAACCCCGCCGGGTTTTCCAGCACGGGCCGCGCGGATGACGTGCACGACCTCAAGGCGTGGAAAGTGATCGACGACGCCGGGATGCGCGGGGCGCGGCGCGGTGGGGCGCAGATGAGCGAGAAACATTCGAACTTCCTGATCAACACCGGGGAGGCCACGGCCGCCGATCTGGAAGGTTTGGGCGAGGACGTGCGAAAAAAGGTTTTTCAATCCAGCGGAATAGAGTTACATTGGGAAATCATGAGGGTCGGCGAACCGGCCCCGGATAGCCAATAAGGCGGTTAGAAATAAGAGAGCCGAAGAACGGTTCGGGACATTGAGGCACCAAGGTGGGTATGTCGAGCAGGACACCCCCGAAAGTGGCGGTAATCATGGGCGGCCCGTCGGCCGAGCGAGAGGTCTCGCTGTCGACAGGGCGGGAATGCGCCGCCGCGTTGCGGGAAGCGGAATGTAACGTGATCGAGGTCGATGCCGGCCGCGATCTTTCCGAGCGTTTGGCCGAGATTTCCCCCGATGTCGTCTTCAACGCGCTGCATGGCCGGTGGGGCGAGGACGGCTGTGTGCAGGGGATGCTGGAATGGCTGCAGATCCCCTATACCCATTCGGGCGTGCTGGCCTCGGCGCTGGCGATGGACAAGCAGAAGACCAAGGCGGCTTATGTCGCCGCCGGGTTGCCGGTGGTCGACAGCATCATCGCGCCGGCCAAGGAAGTGAAGCGGCGGCACGTGATGGAGCCGCCCTACGTGGTCAAGCCGAACAACGAGGGGTCTTCCGTCGGGGTGTATCTCGTGCGCGAGGCCGCGAACACGCCGCCGCAATTGTCGGACGACATGCCCGAGCAGGTGATGGTCGAGCAATACGTGGCGGGCCGGGAGCTGACGACGTCGGTGATGGGCGACCGGGCGCTGACGGTGACGGATATCATCACCGAGGGCTGGTACGACTATCACGCGAAATATGCCGAGGGCGGGTCGCGTCACGAGGTGCCGGCGCAGGTGCCGCAGGAGATCTTCGATGCCTGCATGGACTATGCGATGCGGGCGCATAACATTCTGGGCTGTCGCGGGCTCAGCCGGACCGATTTTCGCTGGGACGAAAGCAGGGGGCTCGACGGTCTCGTGCTTCTGGAAACCAATACGCAGCCGGGCATGACGCCCACCTCGCTGTCGCCCGAGCAGGCGCAGAAGGTGGGGATTTCGTTCCCGGAGCTGTGCCGCTGGCTGGTGGAGGATGCGTCGTGCAACAGGTGACGACCCGAAATGACCCCGCACCGTCGCGGCTGACCTACCGGATGCAGCGGCTGATGCTGACGCCGCTATTCCGCATTCTGCTGCGGGTGGGCGTGCCGTTCTGCCTGACCTTTTCCGTGGCGACCATCTACCTGTCGGACGACGACAGGCAGGCCGCGATCCAGGCCACCTTTGCCGACCTGCGCAAGCAGATCGAGACGCGGCCGGAATTCATGGTCACGGAACTGTCGATCGAGGGCGCAAGCGCCAACGTGGAAGAGGATATCCGCGAGATCTTTCCCTTCGATTTTCCGGCGAGTTCCTTCGATATCGACCTTGAGCATGTGCGCAACATGATCGTGGGTCTGCCCGCCGTGGCCGAGGCCAGCGTGCGTGTGCGGCAGGGCGGGGTTCTGGTGGCGAAGGTGACCGAGCGCGAGCCGGTGGCCGTTTGGCGCACCTGGGACGGGCTGGGGCTTGTCGACAAGCAGGGCTACGTGGTGGCCGAGATCTCCTCGCGCCTCGACCGCTCGGACCTGCCGGTGATCGCAGGCAAGGGTGGCGACAAGGATGTGCCGGGCGCGCTTTCGATCCTGCAGGCGGCGGCGCCGCTGGGCGACCGGGTCAAGGGCCTGGTGCGGATGGGCGAGCGGCGGTGGGACGTGGTTCTCGACCGCGGGCAACGGATCCTGTTGCCAGATGAAAACCCGGTGCGGGCGCTGGAGCGGGTGATCGTGCTGGACGAGGTGCAGGACATGCTCGAGCGCGACGTGGTCGTTGTCGACATGCGCCTGGCGGAACGGCCGACCGTAAGAATGAACGAGCACGCCCTCGAAGAATGGTGGCGCGTAACCGAGATGATGGCAGGGACAGATAACCAATGATCGAGCTTTACGATTCCCAACGGGCAATGCGGAACATGCGCAAGGCGGCCATTCAGCGGGGCGTTGTCGCCGTGCTGGACGTGGGCACCTCGAAGATCGCCTGCCTCGTGCTGCGTTTCGACGGCACCGAACGGTTGCAGGATCAGGACGGCATCGGCGCCTTGGCCGGGCAGGCGGGGTTCCGGGTGATCGGCGCCGCGACGACACGGTCGCGCGGAGTGCGCTTCGGCGAGATCGCCGCGATGCAGGAGACGGAGCGCGCCATCCGCACCGCGCTTCAGGCGGCGCAGAAGATGGCGAATATCCGGGTGGATCACGTGATCGCCTGTTTCTCGGGGGCCAGCCCGCGGTCTTACGGGCTGGCGGGGCAGGTGGAGCTCGAGACCAACACGGTGAGCGAGCAGGATATCAGCCGGGTGCTGTCGGCCTGCGAGGTGCCGGATTACGGCGAGGGGCGCGAGGTGCTGCACGCCCAGCCGGTGAATTTCGCGCTCGACCATCGCTCGGGCCTGTCGGACCCACGTGGCCAGATGGGGCAGGCGCTGTCGACCGACATGCACATGCTGACCGTCGATGCGGCGGCGATCCAGAACCTTGCGCATTGCGTGAAGCGGTGCGACCTGGAACTGGCGGGGCTGGCCTCGTCATCCTATGTGTCGGGGATCTCGGCGCTGGTCGAGGACGAGCAGGAGCTGGGCGCGGCCTGTATCGATCTGGGCGGCGGCAGTGCCGGTATCTCGATCTTCATCAAGAAGCACATGATCTATGCCGACAGCGTGCGGATCGGCGGCGAACACGTCACCGGCGACATCTCGATGGGGCTTCAGGTGCCCAAGACGGTCGCCGAGCGGATCAAGACCTTCTACGGCGGGGCCGTGGCCACCGGCATGGATGACCGCGAGGTGATCGAGATCGGCGGCGAGACGGGCGATTGGGAACACGACCGCCGCAAGATTTCACGGGCCGAGCTGATCGGCATCATGCGACCGCGGATCGAGGAGATCCTCGAAGAGGTGCGGGCCAGGCTGGATGCGGCCGGATTCAGCTACCTGCCGAGCCAGCAGATCGTGCTGACCGGCGGGGGGAGCCAGATTCCGGGTCTCGATGGTCTGGCGAGCCGCATTCTCGGACAGCAGGTGCGGCTTGGCCGGCCGCTGCGGGTGCACGGTCTGCCGCAGGCGGCGACGGGGCCGGGCTTTGCCAGCGCCGTGGGCATGTGCCTTTTCGCGGCCAACCCGCAGGACGAGTGGTGGGATTTCGAGATTCCGGTCGATCGCTACCCGGCCCGGTCGTTGAAACGAGCCGTAAAATGGTTCAAGGACAACTGGTAACCGCAAGATGTGGCTGAATCGGCGAAATCCCGCGTTTCGGCCAAATAAATCAGCCATATTTTGTGTTTTTCCGGTGTTTTTTGGGTGACGAAAAGCCCAAGCATCGTTAAGATCGGTGAAATATAGGCGGAAAAAGCCCGGCATACGGGCAAAACAGCAGGCGGACAGAGCTAATGACATTGAACCTCACGATGCCAGGTCAGGAAGAATTGAAACCCCGGATCACCGTTTTCGGGGTCGGCGGGGCCGGCGGCAATGCGGTCAACAACATGATCGAGAAGCAACTCGAAGGGGTTGATTTCGTCGTCGCCAACACGGATGCGCAGGCGCTGAGCCAGTCGAACGCCGAAAACCGCATCCAGCTGGGCGTGAAGGTGACCGAGGGTCTGGGCGCGGGTGCCAAGGCCGCGATCGGGGCCGCTGCCGCCGAGGAGAATATCGAACAGATCGTCGACCACCTGGCCGGCGCGCATATGTGCTTCATCACCGCCGGCATGGGCGGGGGCACCGGCACCGGCGCCGCGCCGATCATCGCGCAGGCCGCCCGAGAACTGGGCGTGCTGACCGTGGGCGTCGTGACCAAGCCGTTCCAGTTCGAGGGCGGCAAGCGGATGAAGCAGGCCGAGGACGGCGTGGACGCGCTGCAGAAGGTCGTCGACACGCTGATCATCATTCCGAACCAGAACCTGTTCCGGCTGGCCAACGAGAAGACCACGTTCACCGAGGCGTTCTCGATGGCCGACGACGTTCTTTACCAAGGCGTAAAGGGCGTAACCGACCTGATGGTGCGCCCCGGCCTGATCAACCTCGACTTTGCCGACGTCCGCGCCGTGATGGACGAGATGGGCAAGGCGATGATGGGAACGGGCGAGGACGATGGCGAAGATCGCGCTATCCAGGCCGCCGAGAAGGCCATCGCCAACCCGCTGCTGGACGAAATCAGCCTGCAGGGTGCGAAGGGCGTTCTGATCAACATCACCGGCGGGCACGACCTGACCCTGTTCGAACTGGACGAGGCCGCGAACCGCATCCGCGAGGAAGTGGACGCCGACGCCAACATCATCGTCGGCTCGACGCTGGATCCGTCGATGGAAGGCATGATGCGCGTGAGCGTGGTTGCCACCGGTATCGACGCCAGCAACGTGCATACCGATATCCCGGTGCCGCGCCGCTCGCTGGCGGAGCCGCTGAAACCGGCACGTGAGCAGATGGTCGAGCCCGAGGCGCCCGCCGCCGAGGACATGCCGCAAGTGGCCGCCATGTCGGAACAGCCGGCGCCTGCCGCACAGGCCGAGCCGGAACCGACGCTGTTCAACAGCTTCGATGCGCAGAGCGCCGCGGCTGACGACCAGTACGACAATGTCTTCGGATCCGACGAGGACGTGGCGACGGATGACGACGGTCTGCCCGCGCCGGCCTATCAGCCTGCGCCCGAGCCGGAAGCGCCGGTCGCTGCCGAGGAAGACGACATGCGCGAGACGTTCGTCGCGCCGCGCGGCCCGTCGCTGGGTGAGCCGTCGCCCGACGCGATGGCCCGCCTGCAGGCCGCCGTCGGCCGCAGCCCGGGCCAGCAGCCGCAACCGCGCGCTGCAGAGCCGGCCGCTCCGCGGGAAGCTGCCGCCAGCGGCGAGAAATCGCGCTTCGGCATCAACTCCCTGATCAACCGGATGACCGGCAGCGGCAGCGAAGGTGCGCAGGGCGGTGCACGGCCCGCCCGCCAGCAACCGCCGGTTCAATCCCGTCAGGCGCCCCAGGAAGACGCCTATGAAGACGAAGATGACCAGATCGAAATTCCCGCTTTTCTGCGCCGCCAGGCCAACTGAACAAGCGAAAAATCACGCAGGAAAAGGGCCGTTTTTAACGGCCCTTTTTCTTTGTTTTCAGCGGTTTGACCGGTTTGCCGAGTCGGGTGAGCGGAATCTTGCCAAAGCCCTTTCCGGGATGTTTCAGGACGTTGCAAAGATTGAGTTGTTAATCGCCGGCCCCATAATTAGACAAAATTGTAACACGAACTGCCCGAACCTGATCATCGAGGTCAACCTTGCAGAATACGATCAAAACCGCTGTTTCCTTCTCCGGCGTCGGCCTGCATTCCGGCCTGCCGGCGCGGGTGACGATCAAGCCGGCCGGCCCGGAATGCGGCATCGTTTTCCGCCGCACGGACTGTGCGCTCGGGCAGAACGACATTCCCGCCCTGTGGGACCAGGTGCTGCAGTCGCCGCTTTGCACGCGCATCGTCAACCGGCACGGTGTCGAGCTTTCGACGGTCGAACACATCATGGCCGCCCTGGTGGGCTGTGGCATCCACAATGCCCTCGTCGAGGTGAGCGGCCCGGAAGTGCCGATCATGGATGGCAGCGCCTCGGTTTTCGTGCGGGGTATCCTGTCGAAAGGCATCCGGAGCTCGGACGCGCCGGTGAAGGCGATCCGTATCGTGAAGCCGGTCGAGGTGCGTCGCGGTGACGCGACCGCGCGGCTGGTGCCGCACGAGACGCTGCTGATCGAATTCAGCATCGATTTCGAGGACACCGCCATCGGCAGCCAGAAGAAGACGCTGAACATGTCGAATGGCAGCTTCGTGCGCGAGTTGTCGAACAGCCGCACCTTCTGCCGTCAGGCGGATGTGGATGCAATGCTGGCGAACGGGCTGGCGCAGGGGGGGACCCCCGGCGTCAACGCCGTGGTGTTCGACGGTGACCGGGTGATTTGCCCGGGCGGCCTGCGCCATGCCGACGAACCGGTGCGCCACAAGATGCTCGATGCGCTTGGCGACCTTGGCCTTGCCGGCCTTCCGATCCTTGGCCACTACCAGGGCGCCCGTGCGGGCCATGCCCTGACGAATGACCTTCTCAGGGCGCTTTTCGCCGACCCGGAGGCCTTTGAAGTGGTGGAATGCGACGCGGAAATGGGCGCCCGTCTGCCGGGCGCCGGCGTGCATCTTCGGGAAATTCCCGAAGTCGCCTGAGAAGGCGGTGCCGAAAGGCGCCAAAGTGATTTTGCATCACGGATTTATGTGCTAGGACCAAGGCCGACCGCCGGATTTGGTCCGGCCAATTTTTTGCAACTGGGTGAGTTCTAGCATCATGACATCGGCCAAATTTCGTACCGGTCTGGCAGGCATTCTGGTGGCAGGTATGGCATTGTCGGGCTGCTCCGGCGCTGACAGCGTTGAGCGTGGGGACGCGAATTACGAAAACTACACGGCCGAGCAGATCTTCGAGCGGGGCGAATACGACCTCGCGCGGAACAACCCGGACCTTGCCGCAAGTGTCTTTGCCGAGGTCGAACGGCTGTACCCGTATTCGGAATGGGCCAAGCGGGCCGTGATCATGCAGGCCTATGCCTATCACGAAGCCAAGGATTACGAGAACAGCCGCTCGGCGGCGCAGCGTTACGTCGATTTCTACCCGACGGACGAGGATGCGGCCTATGCCCAGTACCTGTTGGCGCTGAGCTACTACGACCAGATCGACGAAGTCGGCCGCGACCAGGGCCTGACCTTCCAGGCGCTGCAATCGCTGCGGACGGTCATCGAGCGCTATCCTGACAGCGAATATGCCAAGTCGGCGGTTCTGAAGTTCGACCTCGCCTTCGATCACCTTGCATCGAAGGAAATGGAGGTGGGCCGCTACTATCTGAGACGCAGCCACTTCACCGCGGCGATCAACCGGTTCCGCGTGGTGGTCGAGGATTTCCAGACGACGACTCACACCGCCGAGGCGTTGCACCGGCTGGTCGAGGCGTACTTGTCGCTTGGTCTGACCGACGAGGCGCGGACCGCGGGGGCGATCCTTGGCTACAACTTCCGTGGCACCGAATGGTACGAGGACAGCTACAAGCTGTTGACCGGTCGGGGCCTGACGCTGGAAGCGGTGGGCGACAACTGGCTGCGGAAGGTGTATCGCCAGATGATCCAGGGGCGTTGGCTGTAAAACGGGGTGGGGAGACCCACCCGTCTGACGGGTTGGCCAGATGCTGCGCGCACTTGATATTCGCGACATCCTTATCATCGATCACCTCGAGCTGGAGTTTCAGCCGGGGTTGAACGTGCTGACCGGGGAAACCGGCGCGGGTAAATCCATCCTACTGGATTCGCTCGGCTTCGTGCTGGGCTGGCGCGGGCGGGCCGAGCTGGTGCGGCAGGGGGCCGACCAGGGCGAGGTGATGGCGGAGTTCGACCTTGCGCCGGGGCATCCGGCGCGGGCGGTTCTGGCCGAAGCCGGGTTGCCCGAGGACGATACGCTTCTGTTGCGGCGGGTGAATTCGCGCGATGGGCGCAAGACGGCCTATGTGAATGACCGGCGCTGTTCGGGGGAGGTGCTGCGGCAGCTGTCGGATACGCTGGTGGAGTTGCACGGGCAGCAGGATGACCGGGGGTTGCTGAACCCACGCGGGCATCGGGCTTTGCTGGACGAATATGGTGGGCTCGAGGCCGGGCGCGGTGCGGTGCGGCAGGCGTGGCGCGAGATGCGCGAGGCGCGGGTGGCCTTGGACGAGGCCGAGGCGGCGCTGGAGAAGGCGCGGGCCGACGAGGATTTTCTGCGGCATGCGGTGGGCGAGCTGGACAAGCTGTCGCCGGAGCCTGGCGAGGAAGAGGAACTGGACCGCCGCCGCCGGATGATGCAAGCGGCTGAACGGATTCGCGAGGACGTGGCGAAGGCGCAGGCGGCCTTGGGGCACGAGGGCGCCGAGGGGGCTGCGGGTGATGCGCTGCGCTGGCTCGAAGGTGTGTCGGACAGTGCCGAGGGGGAACTTGACGAGCCGATGGCCGCGATTGGCCGGGCGATGGTGGAACTGGACGAGGCGGCCTCTGGCGTGGGGCGGTTCCTGGATGCGCTGAGTTTCAACCCGACCGAGCTGGAAGAGGCCGAGGAGCGGCTGTTCGCGATCCGGGCGCTGGCGCGGAAACATGGCGTGATGGCGGATGAGCTTGCGGGCTTCACGGATGACCTGCGGACTAGGTTGAATGCCGTGGAGCAGGGCGATGCGGATATCGCGGCGCTGCGGAGCGCGGTGACGAAGGCGGAAGAGGCGTATGGCGCCGCGGCGGACAAGCTGAGCGCCTCGCGCAAGGAGGCGGCGGCGCGGCTCGACAAGGCGATGAGCAACGAGCTGGCGCCGCTGAAGATGGAGCGGGCGGCGTTCGAGACCAAGATCGACACGGTCGAGGCGGGCCCCGACGGGCAGGACGGGGTGACCTTCACGGTCGCCACCAACCCCGGGGCGCCGGCCGGGCCGCTGAACAAGATCGCCTCGGGCGGGGAGCTGAGCCGGTTTCTTCTGGCGCTGAAGGTCTGCCTGACGGGCGATGACAGCTCGGTCACGATGATTTTCGACGAGATCGACCGGGGTGTCGGCGGGGCCACGGCGGATGCCGTGGGTCGGCGGCTGGCGCGGCTGGCCGATCAGGGGCAGGTGCTGGTGGTGACGCACTCGCCCCAGGTGGCGGCCCGTGCCGCGCATCACTGGCAGGTGGCCAAGCGCGTGGAGGGTGAGCAGACGCTGTCGACGGTGGCGCCGCTGGCCGGGTCGGAACGGGTCGACGAGATCGCGCGGATGCTGTCGGGCGACACGGTCACCGCCGAGGCGCGCGCGGCGGCCGAGGCCCTGATGGCGGGCTAGGGCGATGCGCCGGGCTGTTCCTGCCGGAGCGGTTTACTTCTTTCTGGTGTTTGTGGCTGGCTTTGTGCTTGGGACGTTTCGCGTGCTTGTGGTGCTCCCGCGGATCGGGGAGCTGGCGGCGGTGCTGCTGGAATTGCCGGTAATGCTGGGGCTTTCCTGGGTGTTGGCCGGGGGGCTGGTGGCGCGGTTAGCGGTGCCTGCGACTGGTCTGGCACGCGCCGTCATGGGGGGTGTTGGCTTTGCGCTGTTGTTGGCGGCCGAGATGCTGCTGGCAGTCACGGTATTCGGCCAGCCGGTGGCAGCCCACCTGGCGCATTACGCGACATTGCCGGGCGCGGTCGGATTGGCGGGGCAGGTCGGGTTCGGGCTGATGCCGCTCTTGCGGCGAATGGCCTAGGGCCCGACAAGGTGGCTTTTGAAGAAGGCGATCATCTTCGCGCGGCTGTCGGTTTCGGCCTCGGGGTTGTTGCCGACGAGGTGGCCCTGAAAGGTCTGCTCGGGGATCTGCAGGTCGAAGCTGTGGGCGGCGCCGGGGTAGACATGCACGGCATAATCGGCGCCCTCGGCGGTAATCGTGGTGCAGTCGTCGGGCGGCACCCAGTCATCGGCGGCGCCGCCGAAGACGATGAGGGGCGTGGTCAGTTCGGCCTTCGCCCCCAGCCGGTTGAAGGCGCCGCACCACGGGTAATAGGCGGCGAGCGCGCGGAATTCGCGCGTGTCGCGCTGTGACAGGCGGATGGTGACGCTGCCGCCATTCGACTGTCCCATGACGAAGATGTTGGCGCCGTCGACTTGGGGTTGGCTCAAGAGGAAGGCCTTGGCGTCATGCGCGTCCTGCATGCGATAGCTGCGGGCCCTGCGAAGGCGTTCGTAGGTTTCGCAGACATGGCCGCCGCCGATACCGCGGGGGCCGAAGCTGTCGAGAACGAGGGTGACGAAACCCGCGTCATTGAGCGCCTTGGCATGGATGTCGAGCGCCTCGGCCACCGCCGGCTGAAGCCCGCCGCAGCCATGCATCAGGATGACGGCAGGGTGGGGGCCGGGCCCGGAGGGCCCTTGCAGGGTGGCGTCGAGCGTGACCGGTGCGCCCTCGTACTGGCTGTCGGCGGGGAAGCTGACGCTTTCGGCAAGCGCGGGGCCAGCAAGGCAGGCGAGCAGGGCGGCGAGGCGGAGGAGCATGGCGAGGCCTTCGGCGATCAGTTGCGCGGCGGCACGAGCTTGCCGGGGTTCATGATGTTGTCAGGGTCGAGCGCGGTCTTGATCGCGCCCATGACCGACCATGCGGGGCCGTGCTCGCGCGACATGTAGCCCAGCTTGCCGATGCCGATGCCATGTTCGCCGGTCGAGGTGCCGCCCAGCGACAGCGCGAGGTCGACCAGCCGCCTGGAGGCGTCGAGCACGCGCTGTTTCTCGTCGGCATCGTCGGGGTCGAACATCAGGATGGCGTGGAAGTTGCCGTCGCCCACATGGCCGAGAATCGGCCCGTTGACGTCATGCGCCTTGAGGTCGGCACGGCAGGTTTCGACCGCCTCGGCCAGCCGCGATATGGGCACGCAGACATCGGTGACCACCGCGCGGCAGCCGGGCCGGGAAGCGATGATGGCGTGATAGGCATTGTGCCGCATCGTCCAGAGTGCGTTGCGGTCTTCGGGCTTGGTGGCCCAGTCGAAGCCGGATCCGCCATGTTCCTCTGCGATGGCGCCGAAGGTTTCGGCCTGTTCGGCGACGCCGGTGTCGGAGCCGTGGAATTCGAGCAGGAGGTGGGGTTTCGGGGGCAGGGTCATGCCGGAATAGACGTTCACCGCCCGGACGCTGTCGATGTCGACCAGTTCGATTCGGGCGACGGGGATACCCATCTGGATGGTGTCGATCACGCAGTTCACCGCCTGATCGACCTCGGGAAAGGCGCAGACGGCCGAGGAAATGGCCTCGGGGATGCCCTGAAGGCGCAGGGTCAGTTCGGTGATGAGGCCCAAGGTGCCCTCGGAGCCCACGAAGAGCCCGGTCAGGTCGTAGCCGGCCGAGCTTTTGCGGGCGGCGCTGCCGGTGCGGATGACCTCTCCCTTTGCGGTGACCACCTCGAGCGCCATGACGTTGTCGCGCATCGTGCCGTAGCGCACGGCCGTCGTGCCGCTGGCGCGGGTCGAGGCCATGCCGCCGATCGAGGCGTTGGCGCCGGGATCGACGGGGAAGAAGAGACCGGTGGCGCGCAACTCCTCGTTCAGGGCCTGGCGGGTGACGCCGGGCTGAACGCGGACATGCATGTCTTCCTGCGAAATCTCGAGTACCTTGTTCATGCGCGCGAAGTCGACGCAGACGCCGCCCTGGAACGCCTGGGCCTGCCCCTCGAGCGAGGTGCCTGTGCCCCAGCCGACAACCGGGCAATGGTGCTCGGCGCAGATTTTCAGGACGCTCGCGACCTCTTCGGTGGTCTCGGGATAGGCGACAGCATCGGGGGGCGAGATGGGGAAGTGGGTTTCCGATTGGCCATGCTGGGCGAGTTCACCCTTGGAGCACGTCAGACGTTGTCCTAATAAGGTGGACAAGTCGCCGATCGCAGCCTGGATAGTCATGCAAAGCCCTTTCCCACGTTCAAGTGCCAAGACTAGTCGAAGCGGCACGTGGGGGAAAGCGCGGGCGATGCGGGATTGTCGTCCGGCATGACACAATCATCCCGGCATTTCCTGAGTGTCAAACTGAACGCAGCGACGATGGCCATGAAGAACGGCTGGCGGGTGCTGCTCGACCGGGGCCCGAGCCAGTTTCAGTTCTGGCTGATCGCGCTGGCGATCGGAATCGCCGCGGGGTTTGCCGCCCTGCTGTTCCGGCGGGGAATCGATGCGCTGCAGACGTTGGTCTACAGCGCGCGGGATATGGCGCATGTGCACAGCGCGGCGCAGGTCTTGCCGTGGTACTGGGTCATGATCGTGCCGATCCTTGGCGGTCTGGTCGTGGGGTTCATCCTGCACCGGTTCACGCCGGACGGGCGCGTGCGTTCGGTCTCGGACGTGATCGAGGGCGCGGCCTTGCAGGAGGGCCGGGTCGAGGGGCGCGAGGGGCTGGCCTCGGCGGCGGCGTCGATCATCACGCTGGGCACCGGCGGGTCGAGCGGGCGGGAAGGGCCGGTGGTGCACCTGGCCGGCGTGATCTCGTCCTGGGTCAGTAATAGGATCAATGCCGACGGGATCACCGGGCGCGACCTGCTGGGATGCGCGGTGGCGGCGGCGGTGTCGGCGTCGTTCAACGCGCCCATCGCCGGGGCCCTGTTCGCGCTGGAGGTGGTACTTCGGCATTTCGCGCTGCATGCCTTTGCCCCGATCGTCATTGCCTCGGTGGCGGGAACGGTGATCAATCGGCTGGAATTCGGCGACGTGACCGAGTTTTCCCTGCCGATGGCCAGTGTGCTGGAATTCTATGTCGAATTGCCCGCCTTCCTGATCCTCGGGCTGGTCTGCGGGCTGGTGGCGACGGCGCTGATGCATGCGATCCTCTTTGCCGAGGACATGGCGAGCTATGTCCAGTTGCGCACGAGGATGCCGCGATGGCTTCGACCGGCCGTGTCGGGGGCTCTGCTGGGGCTGCTGGCGATCTGGTTCCCGCATATCATCGGGGTCGGATACGAGACGACGTCGCTGGCGCTGACCGGGCAGTTGGTGCTGCACGAGGCCATGATTTTTGCGGTGCTTAAGGTGGTGGCGGTGTCGATCACGCTTGGCGGGCGGATGGGCGGCGGCGTGTTCTCGCCCTCGCTGATGGTGGGCGCGCTGACCGGGCTGAGCTTCGGGCTGATCGCCACGGGCCTTTTCCCGGAAGTGTCGGGGTCATCGACGCTCTATGCCCTGGCGGGCATGGGGGCGGTGGCCGCGGCGGTGCTGGGGGCGCCGATTTCGACGACGCTGATCGTGTTCGAGCTGACGGGCGACTGGCAGACAGGGCTGGCGGTGATGGTGGCGGTGTCGATGTCGACGGCGCTTGGCTCGAACCTGGTGCGGCGCTCGTTCTTCCTGACCCAGCTGGAACGGCGCGGCGTTCAGGTGGCGGCGGGGCCGCAGGCCTACCTGCTGTCGATGTACCTGGTGTCAAATGTGATGCGGCCGAAAGGGGCGGAGAAGGCCGCGCCGGAGGACCGTTGCTGGGAGCTGATCGGCGATGGCATCTATGTCGACGGGTCGGCCACGCTCGAGGCGGCGATGGCGGTGTTCGAGCGTGCCGCGGTGCCGTTCGTGCCGGTGGTGACGCTGAAGGGGGAGGGCGAGCCGCCCGATCTTCTGGGCGCGCTCTTTCATGTCGATGCGCTCAAGACCTACAACCGCGCGCTGGCGGCGGTATCGAAGGAAGAGCACAGCTAGGACGCGGCGCCTATCCCGGCGCCGCGCTGGACGTATCAGATACGCTCGACCGTCACGTCGGCGCTGGAATAGAAGGCGATATGATCCCTGATGCGATCGACGTCCGGTTTCGGGTCGTCATAGCTCCAGGCCGCGTTCTTCAGGGTCTGGCTTTTGGTGACGATGGAATAATAGCTGGCATCCCCCTTGTGCGGGCAATGGGTGGTGTGGTCGGTCTCGTCGAGGAAGGCCATCGCGATATCGCCACGGGGGAAATAGATCACGTCGGTATGGCCGTCTTCGCTGAGCACCAGCGCGTTGCGGCTTTCCACGAGGATGGCGCCGCCTGCGCGAACGGTCCAGGTGCCTTCGGCCTTGCGGATCTTGATTGTGGTCATGTCGTTACTCCCTCCCCGATGTTCCCTTTGTCTTCCGGTCTCTTATACCGATTTGCCCGGCCCGTGTGACACCAATGTGTCACAGGGGTGCGGTTGCGGCTTCGAGCCACGCGCGCGCGGCGCCGGTCAGCCGTGGTCCGATCTTTTCGCGGCACTCGGCATGGTAGGTGTCGAGCCATGCGCGCTCGGCCTCGGTCAGCATCGCGGTCTCGATCAGGCGCCGGTCGATGGGCACGAAACTGATCGTCTCGAAACACAGTTTGCCGGACTGGTCACCGCCCGGGAGCCTCTCGGCCTCGGTCACGACAACGAGATTCTCGATGCGGATGCCGAAGGCGCCCTCGCGGTAGTAGCCCGGTTCGTTCGAGACGATCATGCCGGGCTCCAGCGGCACTTCGCCGGCGCGTGACAGGCGCTGTGGCCCTTCATGCACGCAAAGGTGCACGCCAACGCCGTGGCCGGTGCCATGGGCGTAATCCTGATCGGCGAGCCAAAGCGGGTAGCGCGCCAGCACGTCGAGGTCGCGGCCCGCGAGCCCCTTGGGCCAGCGTACGCGGCTCATCGCGATCATGCCCTGCAAGACGCGGGTGAACGCCGCGCGCTCGTCGGCACCGGGCTTGCCCACGGGCAGGGTACGGGTGATGTCGGTGGTTCCGTCGAGATACTGCCCGCCACCGTCGAGCACCAGCAGATCGCCGTCTTGAAGCGTGCGGTTGGTTTTCTCGGTCACCCGGTAATGGGCCAACGCCCCGTGGGGGCCGGAGCCCGCGATGGTGTCGAAGCTGATATCGAGCAATTCGTTGGTGGCGCGGCGTTCGCCCTCGAGCCTGGTGACCACGTCGATCTCGGTGATCGTGCCGGCGGGCTGGTCGTCGTACCACGCGAGGAACTGGCAGAGCGCGGCGCCGTCGCGGATATGGGCGGTGCGGGTGGCGGCGATCTCGGCTTCGGTCTTGCGGGCCTTGGGCAGGATGCACGGGTCGTCGCCCCAGACGAGCGGCACGGCGGCCTCTTCCAACTGCCTGGCGACCCAGAGCGGCACGCTCGACTTGTCGAGCCGTACCGGGCCGGTAAGGCTATTGAGGCCCGGGCCGAAGGCATTGGCGGGGCGGATCAGGACGTCATCGCCCAGATGCGCACGCAGCTCGTCATCGAGTTTCGCGGCGTCGACATAGAGTGTCAGTTGGCCGGTGTCGTGCAGCACGGCGAAGGCATGCGGCACCGGGTTGCGGGGGATGTCACTGCCGCGGATGTTGAGCAGCCAGGCGATCGAATCGGGCAGGGTGAGCATGGCGGCTTCCTGTCCGGCCGCCTTCAGATCGGCGGCGAGGCGGGCGCGCTTCTCGCCATGGCTCTCGCCTGCCAGTTCTTCTGGATAGATGCGGATGGCGCCCTGCGGCGGGGCGGGCCGGTCGGGCCAGATGCTGTCGATGAGGTTGGCGCAGGGGCGCAGGGTGATGTTGCTGCCGGCCAGGCCCTTTTCGAGCGTCTCGATCTGTTCGGGGGTATAGAGCCAGGCGTCGAAGCCTATTTCGCCGCCGTCCAGGTTGTCCTTGAGCCATTGAGCGGGTTTGACCTCGGGCCAGTCGACCGGGGTGAAATGGCTGGTATCGACCTGGGTCTTGACTTGCGCGCGGTAGCGCCCGTCGACGAACACGCCCGCGACGTCCTGCAGCGCGACGCAGAAGCCCGCCGAACCGGTGAAGCCCGTCAGCCACGCCAGCCGATCGTCGCAGGGGGCCACGTATTCGCCCTGATGCGCGTCGGCGCGGGGCACGAGGAACCCGGCCAGCCCATCGGCGGCCATCGCCTCGCGCAGGGCGGCGAGGCGCGGCGGCCCCTGTTCAGGGCTGGCGGTGTCTTGAAAGCTCTGGAACATGATCGGCCCCCGGGCGATTGCGTCAGCTTGACATTGCTAAGGGAGGGGCAGGGCAAGATCAATGCGGTAATCCCCTGCCGCCACGGCGCATGGAAGGAAAGGTGCGGGATATGAGTATTTCAGGCAAGATGAAGGCGGGCACCGCGCCAGGCTTCATCTTGCCCTAAATATTCCCGCCGGAGGCATCCGACCGTGAGGCCGGGCGCCGTCAGCTGGCCTTCTTGATCCCCATGACGCGGGCTCGGGCGCGCGGGTCGCTGTCGAAGAGCGCGGCAAGCTGTTCCGTCATGGCGCCGGCCAACTGGTCGGCATCGGTGATGGTGACCGCGCGGTCGTAGTAGCGCGTCACGTCGTGGCCGATGCCGATGGCGAGCAGTTCGACCTGCTTGCGCTTCTCGACCATGGCGATCACGTCGCGCAGGTGCTTTTCGAGATAGTTTGCCGGGTTCACAGACAGGGTGCTGTCATCGACCGGCGCGCCATCCGAGATCACCATCAGGATCTTGCGCTGTTCGCGGCGGTTGACGATGCGGCGGTGGGCCCATTCGAGCGCCTCGCCGTCGATATTCTCTTTCAGCAGCCCTTCCTTCATCATCAGCCCGAGATTGTTGCGGGTCCGGCGCATGGGGGCGTCGGCGGACTTGTAGATGATGTGGCGCAGGTCGTTGAGGCGGCCGGGCAGTTGCGGGCGGCCTTCGTTCAGCCACGTCTCGCGCGATTGCCCGCCTTTCCACGCGCGGGTGGTGAAGCCGAGGATCTCGACCTTCACCTGGCAGCGTTCCAGCGTTTTCGACAGCACGTCGGCGCAGATCGCGGCGATCGAGATCGGGCGGCCACGCATGGAGCCGGAATTGTCGAGCAGGAGTGTCACGACGGTGTCGCGGAACTCCATGTCCTTTTCGATCTTGAACGAGAGCGGTGTCGTCGGGTTGGCGACCACGCGGGCCAGCCGGCCGGCGTCGAGGATGCCTTCCTCGCGGTCGAACTCCCACGAGCGGTTCTGTTGCGCCTGAAGCCGGCGCTGCAGCTTGTTGGCGAGCCGCGAGACGGCGCCCTTGAGCGGTTCGAGCTGCTGGTCGAGATAGGCGCGCAGGCGCTCGAGCTCGACCGGCTCGGCAAGGTCTTCGGCCGCGATCTCCTCGTCGAAATTGGTGGAGTAGACGGCATATGCCGGATCGGCCTCGGAATAGGGTTGCGGTGCCGGGGGCTCGAGCGGGGCCTCGCCCTCGGGCATCTCGGTTTCGTCGCCCATCTCCTCGTCGGCCATGTCGTCCATGCTGACCTGGGCCTGGGCATCGTCCTGCTGTTCTTCCTGGCTTTGCTCGGGGTCGGCGTCGGCCTGATCCTCGTCGCTCTCGTCCTGGCCGGTGCTGTCGGGCTGTTCCTCTTCCTGCGCTTCCTGATCGGCCTCGTCCTGATCCTCGTCATCGGGCGCGTCGGGGTCGTCGCCCAGTTGGTCGCCATATCCCAGATCCTTGATGATCTGGCGGGAGAAGCGGGCGAACTCGGTCTGGTCGGCCAGCTTGGCCTGCAGGTCGTCGAGCGTGCCGCCGGCGTGATCCTCGATGAAGCCCTGCCAGAGCTGCATGACGTTGTCGGCGGCGCGCGGCAGGGTGCGGCCGGTGGCGAGGTGGCGGATGAGGTAGCCCGCCGCGACGGGCAGGGGAGCCTCGGACGGGTCCTTGATCTGGTCATAGCCGCGGCGCAGGGCCTCGGCGCCGATCTTGGCGTCGATGTTGCCGGCCGTGCCGGGCATCTCACGCGCGCCCATCGCCTCGCACCGGGCCGATTCCATCGCGTCATAGAGCTCGCGCGCCATCTCGCCCGCGGGGGTGTAGCGCGCCGAGACGCTGGAATCGTGGAACTTGTGCCGCAATGCCAGCGCGTCGGCAGTGCCGCGGGCCTGAAGGACCTCGTCCTTGGTCATGCGGCGGCTGATCTGGGGCAGGCGCATCGCCTCGCCCGTCAGGCCGGCCGGATCGACGGAATAGGTCACCGAAAGCTCGGGGTTGTCGGCGAGCACCTTGGTCGCCTCGGCCAGCGCCTTCTTGAAGGGATCGGCAGGGTTGTCGGACTGTGCCATTAAGCGCGCCTTACGCATCGTGTTCGTGGTCAGGAGCAACCTAGTGGGATTGCACCGGATTGACCAGTGGGGGCGATGCGATTCCGGGGCAGGCGGGGTTTAGAGGATCATGCGGGTGCAGGTGTCGATCCGGCGGGCCATGTCGGCGCGGGCGCTTCGGGCGCGGTGGTCATCCTGGTGGTACTGGGCCCGGCTGAGGAGGCCTGCGATTTCCGTCCAGCCATAGGCGCGCCAGCGCTTGGTGGCGCTGGCATCAATTCCCGTCTCCGAGACATGGGGCAGAAGCGCGTCGAGCAGATCCTCGAAGCCGTATTGTTTCTGGCGGGTTTCCAAGGATTGGGGGTCGTGGACGGCGCCCTGCCGCGTGGCGAGGGCCTGAAGCCGGCCGGCGCATGTGGCGAAGGCCTGAGCCTGTTCCATCGGGGAAAGCGTGCCCGCAGTGGCGGAGGAGATGCCTGTCATTGTCAGAAACGCCACCACCGCCGGGGTGATCGTTTTTTGCCTCATGTGACAAGATTATGAATATGTATATACCCTGTCAATACGGTGGATATACAAGATGAGCGACTGTTGCGGATGCGTTTGGCGGGTGAGAAGCAGATACACCGGGTCAATGAAGCGATTGGACGTTTACGCATTCTTAGCCCTGAGATTGCAATGCTGATGGAGGCGGACTACAATTTGAAGCAATTCAGGAGCAGCCAGAATGGCAGACGACGCGGATAATCACACGATCAAGCTTTTGCAGGAAATGCGACGCGAGATTTCGGACCGGTTCGATGACGTCGATACGCGCATCGACGGGGTGACGCATATTTTGACCCTGATGGCTGGCCACTCTCATGATCTGGATGCGCGGATAGAAGCGCTCGAAACAACCGTCGGGCCGGGCAAAGGATGACGTTCGGTCGCCGGTCGGGTCGAGACCCGATATGATCAGTTTTCTGGAGTGAAAAGCGTGTCGCAGTCCCCCGTCGTTTCGGGACGGGGAAGCGACGCGGACCCGCCATCAAGCGCGGTGTTCATATCGGCTTCGGAAACGCCGCGCGAGGGTAGGCCTGCCCACCCCTCCACAGCTTTCTCAAGCAGTGCCGCATTTGCGCGAAACGCGTCTTTGCGAGGGCCGTCATCGATCGCTTCCGCAGCGCGCCGATATATGTCGCCGCAAAATGCCAGGGCTTCGCGTATTTCGACCTTGGAGGGCTCTTCCCCCAAGGTCGGGAATGGCCAGATCGCTCCAGCCAAGCCTGCAACGATAAGCCGCCCGGCGATCACCCCAGGCTGACGCTGGCCGCGCTTTCCGGCAGTTCCTCGTCGAAGCAGCGCTGGTAGAACTCGGCCACGGTCTGGCGTTCGAGCTCGTCGCACTTGTTGAGGAAGGTCAGGCGGAAGGCATAGCCCACGTCGCGGAAGATGTGGGTGTTCTGTGCCCAGTTGATCACCGTCCGCGGGCTCATGACCGTCGAGAGGTCGCCGTTCATGAAGGCGGTGCGGGTCAGGTCGGCCACTGTCACCATCTGGCTGACCTGCTGGCGGCCATCCTTGGTGTTGAAGAGCGGGTTCTTGGCGAGAACGATGTTGGTCTCGGCGTCGTGGCTGAGATAGTTCAGCGTCGCGACCATCGACCAGCGGTCCATCTGTGCCTGGTTGATCTGCTGGACCCCGTGGTAGAGGCCCGTGGTGTCGCCCAGGCCCACCGTGTTCGACGTCGCGAAGAGGCGGAAGCAGGGATGGGGCGTGATGATCTCGTTCTGGTCGAGGAGTGTCAGCTTGCCGTCATGTTCCAGCACGCGCTGGATGACGAACATCACGTCGGCGCGGCCGGCGTCGTACTCGTCGAAGACGATGGCGACGGGGTTGCGCAGCGCCCAGGGCAGGATGCCCTCGTGGAATTCGGTCACCTGCTTGCCGTCGCGCAGCTTGATGGCGTCCTTGCCGATCAGGTCGATCCGGCTGATGTGGCTGTCGAGGTTGACGCGCACGGCGGGCCAGTTGAGGCGGGCCGCGACCTGTTCGATATGGGTCGATTTGCCGGTGCCGTGGTAGCCTTGGATCATCACCCGGCGGTTATGGGAGAAGCCGGCGAGGATCGCCAGGGTCGTGTCGGGGTCGAACTTGTAGGTGGTGTCAAGCTCGGGTACGCGGTCGGTGCGCTCGGAAAAGCCCCGTACGACCATATCCGTGTCGATGCCGAACACGTCACGAACCGAGATCTCCTCGGTCGGCTTGGCATTCGTGTCAATGGTTCCATCCGCCATGGTTCGGGTCCTCTGGGTTCGGGTCGTGCATTTCGCAACGTGGTGCAACATAAAGCCGGAAAGGGCAAGGGGTAGGGGAAGTTTTGCTGGACGTGTCAGTGATCTGCCTTACCGTAGGTCGAAACGAGTTGGTGAGTGATGTCGTCTGAGCTTCAGGAAATCGAGGATCTGATTGCGCGAATGGCCCTGAAAGACCGGGCGGCGTTCCGCAATGTCTACTCCCGAACATCGGCGAAACTCTTCGGTGTGGTTCTGCGTGTCTTGGATGACCGGGCCGAGGCGGAAGACGTTCTACAGGACGTTTACGTGAAGGTCTGGAACAACGCCGACCGATACCGCGCCAATGGCCTGAGCCCGATGACATGGCTCATTTCCATCGCCCGCAACGCGGCCATCGACCGGAAACGGCGGGCCCGACACTCGACCAGCGGTGATCTTCTGACCGCCACTCTGGCCGATCCTGCGCCGGGGCCGGAGACAATGGCGATTCAGTCGTCCGAAAGGGACCGGCTGGATGGCTGTTTCGGCGAGCTGGACCAGCGTCATGCCGACGCTGTCCGGCGTGCCTACCTGGACGGCGACACATACGCCGAACTGGCAGAGCGGTACAACGTGCCGCTCAACACGATGCGAACCTGGCTGCGACGCAGCCTGTTGAAACTGAGGGAGTGCCTGTCTCGATGAGCGGCACAGCGTCAGACCCGAACGACGACGTCGTTCTTGCAGGGGAGTACATCCTCGATCTGCTGTCTCCGGATGAGGCGGCGGCGTTCGAGGCGCGCCTTGCAACCGAGCCCGGCCTGCGGCGGCTTTGCGCCATCTGGGCCGAGGAATTCTCGGGGTTCGCGGACGAGGTCGACCCGGTTTCTCCGCCGGACGACGTGCTGGAGCGGGTCGAGATGCGCCTCTTCGGATCGAGCGAGCGCGAGGGCCGCCCGGGACTTTGGCAGCGTTTCGGCCTGACCGGCCTGGCTGCGGCCGTTCTGGCCGTGCTGCTGTTCGTGTCCTCCGATTTTCTCGACCAGGGCCCGGTACCGCCGGAGGCGCCGGCCTATACGGCCGAGATTGCCGCCGAAGACCGGAGCCTCGTGATCGAGGCAGCCTATGATGCCGACGCCGCCGAACTGTATCTCGAACGGCTTTCCGGCGCGGCTGCGCCCGGCCGATCGCTGGAGCTCTGGCTGATTGCCGGGGACAACGCGCCGGTCTCTCTCGGCGTGCTGCCGGAGGATGACCGGGCCGTCTTCACCGTGACGCAGGAGCTGCAAAACGCCTTGTCCGGCGGGGTGTTGGCGATTTCCGACGAACCAGAAGGCGGCTCGCCGACCGGGGCGCCAACAGGCGAGGTTCTGGCCACCGGCGCGATCACGGATGCGTGAGATCGTACGTTTTCAACCTTCTCTCTGAAACTCCTGCCGCGAGCCTGCCGTGGGTAGTCGCATGTTTCGGGCAATGACGCCCGCTACAACAGAGAGGAGATACACAATGTTCAACAAGACACTTGTCGCAGCTACCGCCGTTGCCACCATGAGCGCCGCCGCAGCATTCGCCGAAAACCCGATGGTCGGGGGCGCGCCGATGTATGCTGACAAGAACATCGTGGAAAACGCCGTCAACTCGGCCGACCACGAGACCCTTGTCGCGGCCGTCAAGGCTGCCGGTCTTGTCGACACCCTGTCCAGCGAAGGCCCGTTCACCGTGTTCGCGCCGACCGACGCGGCTTTTGACAAGCTGCCGGCCGAGACGCTCGAGGCGCTGATGCAGCCGGCCTACAAGGACAAGCTGACCGAGATCCTGACCTGCCACGTGGTGTCGGCTGACGCGATGTCGACGGCCATCAAGGGTATGGTCGACGACGATGGCGGCATGCACATCGTGCCCACCGTCGGCGGCTGCGAGCTGGAAGCGCGGTACCAGGGTGACAACATCATGCTGACCGACCAGCGCGGCCAGACGATCAACGTGACGATCGCCGATGTCGATCAGTCGAATGGCGTGATTCACGTCGTCGACACCGTGATCCTGCCCGGCGAAGGCTGAGCCCGATCACCGAATTGTGCAGGGCGGCGCTCTTGCTGTGCCGCCCTGCAACCCGCATCTTTGGACAGGCAACGACCAAAGGGAGGATACCCCATGAACCGCCGAGGCTTTATCACCATGATCCTGATGGGCGGCACGGCTGTTGCGGTGACGTCGATGGGCGAAGCGAGCTCGGCCTCGGGGAATTTCGAAGTCACCCGGACCGAGGCAGAATGGCGGTCGATGCTGACCGACCTGCAATACAAGGTCATGCGGCAGGAGGGGACCGAGCCGGCCGGCAGCTCGCCGCTCGACAAGCAGTATTCCGAGGGCACGTATCACTGCCGGGGCTGCGACCTGGCGCTTTACCCGTCGGACACGAAATTCGACAGCGGCACGGGCTGGCCCAGCTTCTATCGGCCACTGGACAACGCGGTGGAAACCAAGCGCGACTTCAAGCTGATCTATCCGCGTACCGAGGTGCATTGCCGCCGCTGTGGCAGCCACCTGGGCCATATCTTCAACGACGGCCCGCAGCCGACCGGCAAGCGGCACTGCCTGAACGGCGTGAGCCTGGTGTTCAAGCCGGCCTGACGGCGCATCCTTCGCAACAGCATGACAACGGTCGCCGGTTCGGGCGGCCGTTTTTCGTTTCGGGCCTGCGGCGGCGGCCCGTTTCCGACCTGCGGGTCGCGAACGGAGGCGACAAGCCCCGTTTCCGGGCGCATCCGAACAGAAAAGCAGCAATAAGACAGGCCGCAGATGTTCGAGCGCCGCATACCCGAATGGCTTCGCCATGCCCCAGCGCCGTCGATGCGCGGCTTTGCCATGCTGGCGGGGGCCGAGGCGGTGGCACGTGGCATGCTGGTCTCGGTTTTCCCGGTGGCGATGTACCAGGCGATGGGCGATGCACAGGTCGTCTCGGAAATCTATTTCCTGACCGGGGTCCTGTCGCTGATCGCGGGGCTGCTCGTGCCGTGGCTCAACCGGTTCATTCCGCGCCGGTGGCTGTATGCCGGGGCCGGTACGCTTTTCCTGTCCGGCGCGCTTCTGGCGGCCACGGGGGGCACGGGCGTCGTCGGGGGGCTGGTGATGGTCACGGTGGCCACGGTGTCGCTTTTCGTCTGCTTCAACGCCTACGTGCTCGACTATGTCGAACGCGCGGAGCTGGGCCGGAGCGAAACGCTGCGGATGTTCTACGGCGCGCTTGGCTGGACCATCGGCCCGGTTGCGGGCGTGACGCTGATGCAGTGGTGGGCGCCGGCGCCGTTTCTGGTTTCGGCGGCGGCGATCTGCGGGTTGCTGACGCTGTTTTTCATCATGCGGCTCGGCAATGGCAAACTGATCACCCGGGCGCGACGGCCTGCGGCGAACCCGCTGCGCTATCTCGGCCGGTTCTTTGCCCAGCCACGGCTGGTGGTGGGGTGGAGTTTTGCCGTCATCCGGTCGTGCGGGTGGTGGGCCTACGTGGTCTACCTGCCGATCTATGCGGTCGAGAGCGGGCTCGACCCCCAGACCGGCGGTTTCATGATGTCGGCCACGAATGCCACGCTGTTTCTGACCCCGGTGATGCTGCGATGGATGCAGCGGCGCACGGTGCGTATCGCGGTGCGCACGGGCTTCGCCTGTGCCGGGCTGCTGTTCTTCGCGGGCTGGGTGCTGGCGCCGACGCCGCCCTTCGCGCTGGCGGCGCTGTTCTGCGCGTCGGCTTTCCTGGTGTTGCTCGATATCTGCGGCGGGCTGCCGTTCCTGATGTCGGTGAAGCCGTCGGAGCGCACGGAAATGTCGGCGGTCTATTCCAGCTTCCGCGACGTGTCGGGGATCCTGACGCCGGGCGCGGCCTGGCTGGTTCTGCTGGTGGCGCCGGTGTCGGGCGTGTTCGCGCTGGCCGGGCTGGCGCTTGGCGGGTGCTGGGGGCTGGCGGCCACGCTGCACCCGCGTCTTGGCGCGCGCCGGGTGGGGCAGGAGCCGGAGCCGGTTACCCCCTAGGGCCCTTTTGCGGGCCTATTTGAAGTTCCGGCTCGGCTTGATCTGGTCCCAGGCCCAGACGACCTGTTGCAACTGTTCTTCCTGGCTGCGGTCGCCGCCGTTGATGTCAGGGTGAAGAACCTTGATCAACGCCTTGTAAGCCTTGCGAATATCCGCCTTCGACCAATGATCCTCGGCCTCGAGAATCTCGAGGGCTCGGCGCTCGGTCGGGGGCAGTTTGCGCTGGTTCGTGCGGGTCTTGCCGGGGTTCTGCGTGGCGTTGCCGCCCAGGACCTGGTGCGGATCCTCGATGCCCAGCCGGGCCCAGGCGCGCGCCTCGGGGTCGTTGAACGCCTTGGTCTGACGTTCCCAGACCTTGTCCTTCGACATCTGGGCGTTCATCTCGGCCTCGGTCGTGCCGTCGAAGAAGTTCCACGTGTTGTTGTATTCGCGGACGTGGTCCTTGCAGAACCAGTAGAAGTCATCCAGCACGTCGGGCGCCTTGGGCGCACGATACTTGCCGGGCTCGTTGCATCCCTCTTTCTCGCAGACGCGGGTTGAGGTCTCGGACGCACCCGACATGCCCCGCCGGCCGCGGGGGTTTTTCTTCTTCGAGGCACCGACTGAAATATCGAATCCGAATGGGTCACTCTTGGACATGGGCTTCCCTCTGCGAGTCAGATCGGAGAGTTTAGATTATTGATCGGCAAATTGAAGAGGGCAGTTGGTAAAAATACCGTCGAGAGGCGATAATTCGCGGGTGACGATGCACCCTGCGCCGGGTTAGCGGCGAGGGCTGTCTTCTTCATCGTCCGCGGGCGCCTCGGTGGTCTCGTCCTGGTCCTCGTCGGTGTCCGGATCATCGGTTTCGGCCGGTGCGTCATCCCCGGGCTCGTCTGGCGTGTCATCGCCACGGACGGGGGTGTCGTCATTGGCGGCGCGGTCTTCTGCTTCCAGAACGGCAGGGTCTTCGGCGGGTGTTTCCACGTCCTCTTCGACGACATCATGCGCCACCGCATCGACGACAGGGGCCCTGCGCGTGAATGCCAGTTCTTCCTCGGTCGGCGGGCCGCGGCGCGCGGTGAGCGACGGCACGGGGCGTTCCTCGGACCCTGTGCCCCTGGCCTCGCGCCGGAAGACAAGCACGCTGCGGTAGATCGTGGCGGTCGAGGTCAGCCCCTGGCGTTCCTCGCTGGGCAGGATATCGGCGCGCAGATATTCCCAACCCTGCGCCGCCATTTCGTTGATCGCTTCTTCGAGCCCGTAGGCGAAGCGCGCTTCGGCGCCTTTGACACCCGGGGCCTTGCGACCTTTCGCGGGGGCCGGGATTACCTTGTATGTATAGCGCGTCATGCCGCCTGCCTTTGCTGAAATGCGGCGTGCATCCTAGCGGTAAAGGCGCTCAGTGCAAGGCTTACTCGGCGGGATGCGGCCGTGCGGCGGGAACGGCGTTCAGCGCGCGGTTCGTGGCAAGCGCGCCCACGGCCATCGCGGCCACCGCGAGGATGGCAGCCATCGACAGCGTGGGAATGCCCGAGAGGCCCGCACCGACGGTGCAGCCGCCGGCGATGACGCCGCCGAAGCCCATCAGCGCACCGCCGGCAAGGTAGCGGCCGGTCTCTGCCGGGGTGCTGAAGCTTTGCCAGCGGAACCCGCCCGAGAGCAGCGCCGCAGCCAGCCCGCCGAGCAGAACCCCGCCGACAAGCCCGACGCCGAACCCTGCCGGAATGGCGGTGGAGGCCACGGTGAAGAACAGCGACTCGGTCATGGTCGAGGTGAAGGCCAGCGATTCCATCGCGATCGGGTCGAAATCATCGTAGAGCAGGAAGCCCGTGCCGACCCATCCTAGCGGCACCAGCAGGCCGATCAGGGCGGCGAGCGCCAGCATGACGGGACGATTGCCGGAGCGCAGGGCGAAAAGCAGCGCCGCCGCCGCTATGACCACGGTCCAGATCAGCGGATTGCCGGGAAGGGCCGCGCTGTCGACCGGAAGCGTCACCGAGCCGAGTGTCGTGCGCAGCGGCGACAGCACGCCCTTGAGGGCGGCGTGGGCGGTGATGGCGAAGATGACCACGACCGTGAGGGCGCGGAGGTTGCCCGAGGCGGTCAGCACCGTGAGGCGCGAAATGCAGCCGCGCGTCAGCACCATGCCGACACCGAACATCAGCCCGCCCACCACGATTGCGAGCGCCGGCATGTCGGCTGCCATGAAGCGGTGGTCGCCGAAGTCGATCCAGCCCTGTGCGACGGCCGCCTGCGTGCCCAGAACGGCCACGGCCAGCGCCGTCAGCCAGACACCGGCGGCCTGTTTGCGGTCTTCGCCGACCAGCGCGCGGCGCAGGCAGAAGCGGGTGATCTGTGCCAGCGCCCCGAAGGCAAGGCCCAGGGCGAGCGCGAACCAGACAACCGCCTGCGGGGCGGTGAGGGTTTCGAAACCGAATTCTTCAAACATGGCAGCCTCGGTGGATAGGAGGAATTTTTTCCCATGTGTCGCGGATTCCGGTGTCGATCAAGTATTCTGACCTGTGAATATCTCGGATGTTTCGGGAAATCGTTCTGTTGGTCGGGTGGCAAAGGAACACTTTTCCAGATGCAGACGCATGCTGGGCTGAACGTTTTCCCTGCGCCTCGCGTGGCGCGACGGAGTTCTTATTTGCGGGTCTGGCGATTTAACGGCCTCGAATGCGCGGGTCGAGCGCATCGCGCAGCCCGTCGCCGAGATAGTTGACCGACAGCACCGTGAGGGAGATCGCCAGCCCCGGCCAGAAGACCCGCTCGGGGTAATCCTGCAGGTAGACGGTGGCGTCGTTCAGCAGCCGGCCCCAGGTGGGGAAATCCGGCGGGAAGCCGAGGCCGAGGAAGCTGAGCGCCGACTCGGTGATGATCGCGTTGGCGATGCCCAGCGTGGCCGAAACCATGATCGGCGAAAGCACGTTGGGCAGAACGTGGCGGGTGATGAGGTGGAAGTTGGTCGTGCCGATCGAACGGGCGGCAAGGACGAACTCCCGCTCCTTCAGGGCCAGCACGTCGCCCCGCACCACACGGGCCGTGGGCATCCAGCTGGTCACGCCGATGGCGAAGACGATCAGGATGAATATGCCGGTCTCGGGCCCGAAGGTGGTGCTGAGCGCCTGCCGGAAGAGCATCACCATCACCAGCAGCAGCGGCAGAAGGGGCAGCGAGAGGAAGAGGTCGGTGAGCCGCATGAGCGGGCCGTCGAGACGGCGGAAGAAGCCGGCCAGCACGCCGATCAGGCTGCCAAGGCCAAGGGCCAGCAGCATGGCCGTCAGCCCGACGGCGATCGAGGTCTGACCGCCGGCCATCATCCGGGCGAAGGTATCGCGGCCCAGCTGATCGGTGCCGAAGGGATGTGCCAGCGACGGCCCCTCGTTGCGGGCACGGATGTCGATATAGGTGGGGTCGATCGTCCAGACGAGCGGGCCGAGATAGACCACCACGATGATCAGCAGGAATATGATACCGCCCGCCAACGCGCCGCGGTGGCGCTTGAACTGATCCCAGACATCGCGCCATTGGCTATGCGGCGGAGCGGTGGGCTGCGGATCGGAGAGCGCGCCCAGCGGGGTGGGGGCCGGGGTTTTGGGCTGGGGTGTGTCGGGTTTCGGATCAGTCATAGCGGATCCTCGGGTCGAGCAGGCCGTAGAGTAGGTCGGCCACGATGTTGAAAAGGACGATCAGCACCGCCAGCATGAAGGTGACGGTCTGCACCATCGGCAGGTCGTTGGCCTGGATGGCCGTGATGAGAAGCTGGCCCAGCCCGTTCACCTTGAAGATCTGCTCGGTGATGATCGCGCCGCCGAAGATCTGAGGCACGCCGAGGGCGATGACGGTAATCACCGGGATCATCGAGTTGCGCAGGACGTGAACCATCACCACGATCCGCTCGGACAGGCCCTTGGCGCGGGCCGTACGCACGTAATCCTGGTTGAGGTTGTCGAGCATCGAAGCGCGCATGAAGCGGGAGATCTGGGCGGTGGTCTGTAACGCCAGCACCATCACGGGCATGACCATCTGCTTGAGCTGGACCACGAAGGTCTCCCAGTCGACGACGCGGTGGGTGGTGTCATAGATCGAGGGCAGCCAGCCCAGCTGGACCGAGAAGATCACGATGACCAGCACGCCGGAGAAGAAGGGCGGGACGGAGTAGCCGACCATGGTGACGAAGGTGCCGACCTGGTCGAACATGGAGTACTGGCGGTAGGCCGAGTAGATGCCGATGGGCAGGGCGATCAGCACGCCCACCACATAGGCCATCGCCACGACCCAGATCGTCTGGGGCATCCGTTGTACGACGATATCCATCACCGGCGAGCGGGTCTGCCAGCTTATGACGCGCTGTTTCTCGGCGGCGAACTCGGTGCCGAAGAGGTGGTCGGTCAGCACCATGGGTTCGACGACGAAGAACTGCCAGAGCCACTTGCCGAAGCGGATATGCGTGGGCTCGCCCAGCCCCAGCGCCTTGCGCATCTGGGCCTTCACCTCCGGCGGCACCGTCAAGGGCACCTGCGCCATCGGGTCGCCCGGCGCCAGCTCGAGCAGAAGGAAGATGACGAGCGCGATGAACAGCAGCGTCGGAACCGACAGGATCAGCCGGCGGATCGTATAGGTCAGCATTCAGCCCGGCACCCCCTGATAGTCGCCGTTCACCGGGCGCGCAGGTATCCTCCGCGCCCGGACATGGCAAGCGATCAGTTGGTTTCCTTGCGGTACCAGTCGGCCGCGTTCCACAGCTCGCTGTCCCAGGTGTTGAGCACCACGCCACCCAGGCTGTTGGAATGGGCCGAGACCCGGCCGCGGTCGACAAGCGGGATGATCACGTATTCCTGCATCAGCATGTCGTTCATCGCCTTGGCAAGCTCGGCGCGCTTCTCGAGCTCGCCGGTCTGCTGCATCTCGTCGACGAGGGCGTTGTATTCCTCGTTGCAGAAGCGCGGCATGTTGTTGCCCTGCCACTGGTTCTCGGGCGCCGGGATCTGGTCGCAATGCCAGTTGGACATATACGCCTCGGGGTCGGTGCCGTCGAAGTTGTTGGCGTACATCTCGACATCCGCGAAGAACTTCTGGAACGTGTCCGGGCTGCCCGGGTCGCCGCCGAAGAAGACGCTGGAATCGACGTTGCGCAGCTCGGTTTCGACGCCGAGTTCCGACCACCACTGCTTGATCAAGGCCTGGAAATCCTGCCGCACGGCGTTGGTCGAGGTCTGGAACAGCATGGATAGCTCCACCCCGTCCTTGTCGCGGATGCCGTTGCCGTTGGTGTCGGTCCAGCCAGCCTCTTCCAGAAGGGCCTTGGCGCCTTCGATATCCTGCGTCTTGCACGCGTCATTGGCGGTCGAGGCATAGACCTCGGGCGCCGGCAGCACGTTGCAGGTCACCCGGCCCGCGTCGCCATAGCCGATCTCGACCAGCAATTCGCGGTCGATGGCCATCGACAGTGCCTGTCGAACGGCCTTTTCGGTCAGGAAGGGGTGGGGATGGTCGAGCGTCGCGCGGCGATCGCCGAGATCGGGCGAGGGGTCGGTCTGGTTGACCATGATCCGTTCGACCAGCGTGCCGAAGCCCGACACGATCTGGCCCTTGCCGGCCGATTGCATGTTGGCCAGCACGTCGGGTGCCAGTTGCAGGTTCCAGGCGTAGTCGAACTCGCCCGTTTCCAGCACCGCGCGGCCCGCCGCCGTGGCATCGCCGCCGCCCTTCAGGACGACCGACGCGAAGGCCGGCTTTTCAGGGTCGCGGTAGTTGTCGTTGGCCTCGAGCGTGATGACGTCATTGGGCCGGAAATCGGTGACGACGAAGGGGCCGGTGCCGATCGGGTTGAAGTTCTGCTCGGTGCATTCGGGCGCCTTGGGGCCAAGGCAATCGGCGAATTGCGCCTTTTGCAGGATGGGCGACTGAGCGCCCACGAAGGCGGTGTAGGGGAAGGGCTTGGGGTTTTTGAACTTGACCACCGCCGTCAGCTCGTCCGGCGTCTCGATGCTTTCGATGCCGCCGTATTTCTCGATCTGGGCACAGCCGCCGCCCTCGGCGGTGCAGTATTCCCAGCTGAACTTGACGTCTTCCGAGGTGACGGGCGAGCCGTCGGACCACACCAACCCCTCGCTCAGCGTCCAGGTGATCGAGGTCAGGTCTTCGGACACGCCGCCGTTCTCGACGGTGGGCACCTCGTCGACAAGCCACGGCACCATCGCGCCGGTTTCGTCGTAACGCGCCAGCGGCTCGAGCACGAGGCTTGCGGCCTCGAGATCCTTTGTGCCGCCCGACAGGTACGGGTTCATGATCGAAGGGGCCTGCCAGTAGATGATGCCGACCTGGCCGTCGGAGCCGCGCTCGGCCTGCGCCATGGGCGCCAGGGCGGCGGCGGCAATGCCCCCGTAGAGAAAGTTTCTGTATTTCATTTCGATTCTCCCATGATGGACGATGTATCGTCTCTTCTGCGGAACTCGACCCACTACCAGGGCGCGTCCCGTTCTTCTTGGTTCGCGCCCTGATAGTGACGCAGACAACGCGAATATCAAGAAATTCCGCGCGACCGCCCCCTACGTCAGCGATTCCGTGCAAGGCGACGGGGCGCAAAACAGAACCTCCCGCGCGGGGCGGGAGGTCGTGATCGTGTCAGATTGTCGGGGCGGGGCTGCCTACTTGCCGGCCGGGGCGATGATCATGATCATCTGCCGCCCTTCCATCTTGGGCATGTTCTCGACCTTGCCGACGCCTTCGACATCGCCGGCGACGCGGTGGAGCAGCTCGCGGCCGAGGTCCTGGTGGGCCATCTCGCGGCCGCGGAAGCGCAGGGTGACCTTCACCTTGTCGCCGCTCTCGAGAAACCGCATCACGTTGCGCATCTTGACGTCATAGTCATGCGTATCGGTGTTGGGGCGGAATTTCACCTCCTTCACCTCGATGACCTTCTGTTTCTTCCGCGCTTCGGATTCGCGTTTCTGTTGCTCGTACTTGTACTTGCCGTAGTCCATGATCTTGCAGACCGGCGGCGTTGCGTTCGGAGAGATTTCCACGAGATCGAGTTCGGCCTCGTAGGCCAGGTCCATAGCCTTTTCTGGGGTCACCACGCCAATATTTTCACCCTCCGGGCCGATAAGCCGGATTTCGGGTGCTCGGATCTTTTCGTTGACGCGGGGGCCGGTGTCGCGCGTCGGGGGCGCGTTATGGGGTCTGCGGGCTATGGCTTTGTTCCTTCGTGTCGTGATTGTTTGAGTGCGCAAGGTAGCGTCCCGTAAGGGGCGTTTCAAGCTGCAAAATCAGCGGGTCGGGGCCGAAAGCGGGTCGCTTTCCCCTTGTGCCTTTTCTGATAGAATTGTCATGTAGATACTTGGAAATAGAAAGCCGCCGCTCGCGGGGGCTGCCACTGTTGAGGGGAACGATCATGCGAAACCTGCTTTGGATCATCATTGCGGTTCTGGTTATCGGCGGCGGGTACCTGCTTTTCACCGGGAAATCGGTGCAGGAGGTGCTGGGCACGGCCGACGAAGCGGCGACCGAGGCTGCCGAAGAGGCAAGCGAGGCTGCTGACGCCGCGGGCGAGAGCGCCGAGGAAGCCGCCGAAGCGGCCGAAGCCGCATCGGAAGAGGCGACGGACACCACCGAAGGCATGGCCGAGGAGGCCGCCGAGGCGCTGGACGAGGCCACTGAAGCGGCAGAAGACGCTGCGGCAGACGCGACCGAGGCGGCCGAGGATGCGGTCGATACTGCGGAAGAAGCCGTGGAAGACGCCGCCGCGGCCGTCGATGACGCGGCGGACAATGCCGTGGATGACGCGTCTGAGGCTGCCGAGGCCGCAGAGGATGCCGCGGGCGACGCGATGGAGGCCACGGAAGAGGCCGCCGGTGACGCGGTCGAGGCGACCGAGGACGCCGCGAACAACGCCATGGAGGCCGCGGAAGGCACGGCCGACGCGGCGGCTGAAGAGGCGGGCGACGCGATGGAAGCTGCCGAAGACACTGCCGGTGATGCCGCCGAGGCAACCGAAGAGGCGGCAGACGACGCGGCGGAGGCCACGGAAGAAACCGCCAGCGACGCGGCTGAGGCCACCGAAGAGGCCGCAGAGAGCGCGGCCGAGACGGCGGATGATGCGGCGCAGGCCACCGAGGACGAGATCATCGAGATCACCAACGACACGGCCGAGGAAGCAGAGCAGGCAGCCGAGGAAGCCATGGAAGCCACAGAGGACGAAGCGGCCGACACCGCCGAGGCCACGGAAGAGGCGATGGAAGAGTCGATGGACACCACCGAGGGTGCCGACACCGGTGCATCGGCGGATGCGGCCGCAGAGGTCGGCGTCGAGGGTGCCGACGCCGAGGAGCTGTTCACGGTCGATGGCTTCAATCTCGACCGGGCGGTCGAGATGATCGAGGCGTCGGATCTCGACGCGATCCGGCGCACGGTGCTGATCGAGACCCTGCGCGAGGCTGCGGGCAACCCCGAGCAGCTTGAAACCGCGCTGACCGCGGCCCGCGAGGCGCTGGGTCTCTGAACCCGGGACAGATCGACAGAAACGAAACCCGCGCCGGAAAGTCCGGCGCGGGTTTTTCATTTTTAAATCAATATGGTTGCGTCTGGATCTTAATCCAGAAAGGCTTTCTCGACCACGTATTCCTTCGGGTCGGAATTGGCGCCTTCGCGCAGGCCGTATTCCTCGAGCATTTCCTTCAATTCGAGGTTGAAGGCGAGGTTTCCGCAGACCATCGCGCGGTCGGTTTCGGGGCTGAGCGGCTCGACGCCCAGATCCTCGAACACCTCGCCCTTGCGCATCAGGTCGGTGATGCGGCCCATCTTGGCGCTCTCCTCGCGGGTGGTGGTGGGGTAATAGCGCAGCTTCTCGTGGAAGCCTTCGCCGATCAGTTCGGCCAGCATCTCGTCGGAGCGGATCGACTCGATCAGGTCATGGCCGTATTGCAGCTCGCCCACCTCGCGGCAGGTGTGGGTGACGATGACCTCGTCGTAGTCCTCGTAGGTCTGCGGGTCGCGCAGGAGCGAGGCGAAGGGGGCAAAGCCGGTGCCGGTGGCGAAGAACCAGATCCGCTTGCCGGGCAGCAGCGCGTCATGCACCAGCGTGCCGACGGGCTTGGGCCGCAGGATGATCTGGTCGCCCGGCTCGATATGCTGCAGGCGAGAGGTGAGCGGGCCGTCCTGCACCTTGATCGAGTAGAATTCCAGCTCGTCATCCCAGGACGGCGAGGCGATGGAATAGGCGCGCAGCAGGGGCTTTTCCTTGCCGGTCTTCTCGTCTTTCTGCATCAGGCCGATCATCACGAATTCGCCCGAGCGGAATCGCAGGCTGGCGGGGCGGCTCACACGGAAGGAAAACAGCCGGTCCGTCCAGTGCTTTACTGAGGTCACGGTCTGCGCGTCGGGCAGGGTGGGAACTTTCACGGCCTTGGCTTCGGTCACGGTCACTGTCTCGTTCATGAATGCATCCTGCCGGTGGGTTAAACCGACATCTCCTACTAATCTTTGATTCAGGTCAGGTGAAGGGGGTCTTATCCGCGCAGGCGGGCCTGGTAGTCATGCGACTTCCAGTCTGCGCGGAACTGCCACTGGTCTTCCGGCTGGCGTTGCGCGAGCTCGTCGGAGATTTCCACCTCGTCGAACCCGGCGCGGCGGGCCATGGCGTATTGGTCGGCGATGACGTGCCCCCTGGCACGCAGGCGCCCGGCAAAGCCCATCAGGCGAAGCTGGCGGGCGATGGTGAAGCCGCGCCCATCGGCGAAGCTGGGGAAATCGACGCGGATGGTCTCGACGCCCTCCAGCCGGCCCGACAGCGAAGCGGGGTCGGTGTCGGAGGGCAGGTCGAGCGCGGTGGCGCTGTCCTGCGCCTCGTCCAGCGCCACGAATTCGCCGTTGAAGCCATCGGGCGCGAACCCTGTGTCGGTCACGATTACGGTCATGCGTTAACTCCTGTCCGGACGAGTTTGCCATCCACGAAATGGATGCCGCACTCGGATTTATCTTCGCCGCGCCAACGGCCTGCGCGAATGTCTTCACCCTCTTTTACGGGCGAGGTGCAGGGCATGCAGCCGATCGACGGGTAACCTTTGGCCACCAGCGGATGGCGCGGAAGGCGGTTTTCTTCCATGTAGGTCTGCACGTCTTCGGGGCGCCAGTGGGCCAGCGGGTTGACCTTCAGCCGGCCGGTGCCCGGCTCGACCTCGAAGAACTCCAGCGCCTCGCGGCCGTTGCCGTGGAACCGCTTGCGGCCGGTGATCCAGCCGTCGAACGGTTTCAGCGCGCGCTGAAGCGGCACCGTCTTGCGCAGGTTGCAGCAGGCATCGGTATCGCGCTGGTTCAGCGTCTGGTCGGGGTCGATGCGGGCAACCTCGGCCCGGTCGGCGTGGATCACGCGCACATCCGTCAGCCCGAGCCGCTCGCTGACCTCCTGCTGGTAGACCAGCGTTTCGGCAAAGAGCAGCTCGGTGTCGAGGAAGATCACCGGCGTGTCGCGCCTGGCGACCGAAACCATGTGCAAGAGCACGACGGATTCGGCGCCGAAGCTCGAAACCAGGGCCAGCTCTCCGGCGTCGGGGTCGCGCAGGGCATGGGCCAGGACCGAGGTCGCCGAGTGATGGCGATAGCGCTCGTTCAGGCTCGCGGCGGTTTTTTCCAGATCATTCAGCGGCATAGGCCTCGGCCTTCTCGTAAAGGGCCGTCTTGAACGGCTCCATTCCGACGCGGCGATAAGCTTGCAGGAAGGTCTCTTGCGGGCCTTCGCGCAGCTCGAGATAGGCATAGACGATCCGCTCGACCGCCGGGATGATCTCGTCGGCCGAGAACCCGGGGCCGGTGCGGGTGCCGATGGCCGCGTCCTGCGTGCCGTCGCCGCCCAGCGTGACCTGGTAATTCTCGACGCCCGCGCGATCGAGCCCGAGGATGCCGATATGGCCCACGTGGTGGTGGCCGCAGGCATTGATGCAGCCCGAGATCTTGATCTTCATGTCGCCGATCTCGTGCTCGAGCTTGAGCTCGTCGAAGCGGTTGGCGATCTCCTGCGCGATGGGGATCGAGCGGGCGGTCGCGAGCGCGCAGTAATCCATGCCGGGGCAGGCGATGATGTCGGAGATGAGCCCGATATTCGCCGTGGCCAGCCCGTGCTTCTTGAGCGTGGCGTGGATGGCCGGCAGGTCGGATTTGTGGACATGCGGCAGAATCACGTTCTGCTCGTGGCTGATGCGCAGCTCGTCATGGCCGTATTTCCGGGCGATATCCGCCATCACGCGCATCTGGTCTGCGCTGGCGTCGCCGGGGGTTTCGCCATGGGCCTTGAGGCTGATCTGCACGATGGCGTAGCCCGGCGCCCGGTGCTGGGCGAGGTTGGTGTCGGCCCAGGCGCGGAAGATCGGGTCGGTCTTGTAGGCGGTCTCGTAGACGGCGGTGCTGTCCTCGCGGAAGGCGGGGGCCGCGAAGGCCGCCTTGATGTCCTCGAAGAGTTCGACATCGATGCCCGTGAAGGCCGGGCGGATCGCCTTGAAGCGCTCGTCTACGCGGGCACGAATGTCATCGATTCCATGCTCATGCACGGTGATCTTGATGCGCGCCTTGTACTTGTTGTCGCGCCGGCCCAGCAGGTTCCAGACGCTGACGATGGCCTCGACATAGGGCAGCAGGTCTTCCTGCGAGACGAAGTTGTTGAGCAACTTGCCGATCATCGGCGTGCGGCCGAGGCCGCCGCCCACGACGACGCGATAGCCGATTTCGCCATCGCGCTCGACGATCTGGATGCCGATATCGTGCGCCTTGATGACCGCGCGGTCATTCTCGGCGCCGGTGACGGCGATCTTGAACTTGCGGGGCAGGAACTGGAATTCCGGGTGGTCGGTGGACCATTGGCGCAGCAGCTCGGCCACGGGGCGGGGGTCGGCCACCTCGTCGGCCGCGGCGCCGGCGAAATGGTCGGCGGTGACGTTGCGGATGGTGTTCCCGCTGGTCTGGATGGCGTGCATGTTCACTTCGGCCAGCGCATCGAGCATGTCGGGCACGTCCGGCAGCTTGGGCCAGTTGTACTGGATGTTCTGCCGGGTGGTGAAGTGGCCATAGCCCTTGTCCCATTTCTCGGCGATGTAGGCGAGCTGGTCCATCTGGCGGCTGCTGATCGTGCCATAGGGGATGGCCACGCGCAGCATGTAGGCGTGCAGCTGGAGGTAGAGGCCGTTCATCAGGCGCAGGGGCTTGAACTCGTCCTCGGTCAGGTGGCCGGCGACGCGGCGTTCGACCTGGGCGCGGAACTGGCGGTTGCGTTCGGCCACGAAGGCCGCATCGAATTCTGTATAGTCATACATGGGTCTGCGTCTCCTGTTCGGGGCTTGCCGCTTGCGGGGCCAGCCCTTCGGATTGCTTGCCGTGGAAGTAGTTGGAGGGGCCGGTGCGTCGGAAATCCTCGCGGAAGTGGGTGGGTTCGGGGCCGTTTTCGCCCGCCGTGGCATCGGCGAGGTAGACGCCCACCACGGTTTCGGTCTGGGCCGAGGCGAAGAGCAGGCGCTCGTCGGCGACGGCCTCGTCTTCCAGAAGCTCGGCCTGCGAGAGCTCGCGGGTCCAGCTGTCATCGGCAGCGAGGTAGACCACGTCGCCCTCGATCAAGGCGTTGGCGGTGACAACCTTGGGGGTGAATGGTTTAGCCATGTCAGGCAAGCTCCTGTTCGAATTTGGAAATTTCAGCCTGCGCCGCGCGGGGCGCAAGGCCGTAGAAGGTGAGGGCCGGGCCGGTCAGGCCGGCATCGGTCAGGTCCTGCGGCAGCCGCTCGAGCGTGGTGGAGAGCACCCGCTGATCGGGGCGCGAGGCGTTTTCGACCACGGTGACGGGTGTGGCGCGGTCGGCGCCGTGCATGATGAGGCGACCCTGGATGAACCGGGCGGATTTCTTGCCCATGTAGATCGCGGCAACCTCGCCGGTGCGGGCCAGGGCCTTCCAGTCGTGGTCGGCGAAGCCCTTCATGTCGTGCCCCGTAAGATAGCGGACCGAGGAGTTGCGCTCGCGCTTGGTGAGGCTCTGGCCGATGGCGGCGACGGAGGCCGAGGCGGCGGTGATGCCGGGGACGACGTGCCAGGTGAGACCGGCTGCGTCGACGGCGTCGATTTCCTCGTCGAGGCGGCCGAAGACGGTGGGGTCGCCGCCCTTGAGGCGGACGACCTGGGCGCCCTGAAGGCCATGTTCGACGATCAAGCGGCTGATTTCCTCCTGGCTCATGGAGGGGCCGAAGCCTTCCTTGCCGGCGTCGATCAGCACCGCCTCGCGGCGGGCCAACTCGAGAATGTCCTTGGTGACCAGCCGGTCGTGGATGACCACGTCGGCGGTGTCGAGTGCCTTGCGGGCCTTCAGCGTCAGCAGTTCCGGATCGCCGGGGCCAGCGCCGACAAAGGCGACGTGGCCCTCGGGCGTATCGGCGTTTTCATGTTTGGTAAGAAGGGTTTGCAGCGTGTCCTTCACAGCGCCTTCGCCACCGTCATCCATGGCGCGGGGGCCGGCGTTGAAGTAGTAGTCGGACCAGAAATCGCGGCGGCGGCGGCCGAAGGGCAGCACCTCGACGGCCTTGCGGAAGCCCTTGCCGATGCGGGCGAGCGTGCCCAGCGTGGCGGGCAGACGTGCCTCGAGGTCGGCCTTGATGGCGCGGGCCAGCACGGGGGCGGCGCCCTCGGTGCCGATGGCCACGGTCACCGGGTCGCGGTCGACGATGGCCGGGGTGATGAACTGGCTGTCTTCGAGGTTGTCGACGATGTTCACGATGGCGCCGTCTGCGCGGGCGATGGCGGCGGTGCGGGCGTCTTCGGCGTCATCCTCGTCGGCGGCGTAGAAGAGGACAGCGCAGGTGGTGTCGCCGGGCGCCATGGCGCGGCGTTCCAGCGTCAGGCGGCCCTCTTCGGCCCAGGCCTCGATTTCGGGCGCGGGGGCGGTGGCGAAGACGGTCAGGCGTGCCTCGGTCTTCAGCAGCAGGCGCAGCTTGGCCAAGGCTGCCTCTCCGCCGCCCGACAGGACGACGCGGCGGCCTTCCAGCGCCATGAAGATCGGAAAGTGTTTCATCTCGTCTGTCCCCGCGTTGCGATTGACTTCCTCCTCAATATAGAAAATATTCCCGGTAATTCGCCATATGCGGATGGAAATAAGGACAAACGTTCCTGATAGGCGGAGAGCCGGATGGAATGTTCCAGCTAAAGGACAAAAGACGAATGGCTGTTCGCCTCGACGAGCTCGACCGGAAAATCCTTGTGGAACTGCAGCGCGACGGGGGCCAGTCGCTGGACGATATCGCCAAGGCGGTGGGCAGTTCCAAGACGCCGGTGTGGAACCGGATCCGCAAGATGCGGGAGGGTGGGGTCATTCGGCAGCAGACTTTCTTGCTGGATGCTGAAGCGCTGGGGTTCGAGGCGTGTTTCTTCGTGCTGATCCGGACGTCGGAACATGACGCAGAATGGCAGGCGCGGTTTCTCAAAGCGTTGAACGACCGCCCGGAGGTGCAGGAGGCCCACCGGCTGGCGGGCGATATCGACTATATTTTAAAGGTCGTCGTGGCCAATGCGCGGGCCTATGACACGTTCTACCAGGCGCTGATTTCAGAGGTGAAGGTGCATAACGTGACGGCGCTTCTGTCGATGGAAGAGATCAAATCGACCACGATGCTGCCGCTTCAGACGACGTCGGTATAACGTCGGTATTTTGTCGGTATTACGTCGGTGCGGCGCACCGGCCCCACTTAAGCCGTGGCTTCCAACGCCTTGATGATGGGCGAGAAATCCTCGGCCTTGAGGCTTGCGCCGCCGACAAGCGCGCCGTCGACATTGTCGGTGGCGAAGATCTCGGCCGCGTTGCCCGGTTTGACCGACCCGCCATAGAGGAGACGGATGGCCGCCCCTTCGGTTTCACCGAAGCGGCGGACCAGGCGGGCGCGGATGAAATCATGCACCTCGTCGATCTGTTCGGTGGTGGGGGTCTTGCCGGTGCCGATGGCCCAGACGGGTTCATAGGCAATGACGGTGTTGGCGCCGGTGGTGATGTCGGGGACGGAGGTGGCGAGCTGGCCGGCGATGATGTCGAGCGTGTTGGCCGCGTCGCGCTGTGCCTCGGATTCGCCCAGGCAGATGATGGCGGTGAGCCCGGCCTCGATGGCCGAGCGGGCCTTTTCGCGGACCAGCGCGCTGGTCTCGTTGTGGTCTTCGCGGCGCTCGGAATGGCCGACGATCACCGCCGTCGCGCCGGTGTCGACGAGCATGGCGGCGGAGATGTCACCGGTATGGGCGCCCGAGGCCTCGTTATGGCAATCCTGCCCGCCGATCGCGACGGGGCTGCCGGCGGCGATATCCGCAGCCTGGGCCAGAAGCTGATAGGGGGGGCAGATGAGGATATCGACGGCCGCCTCGGGATGGGCGGCGGCGATCTTTTCCAGCTCGGCCAGGGCCGCGCGGGTTCCATTCATCTTCCAGTTGCCGGCAGCCAGCTTGCGTTTCATCCCTGAACCCTCTCGTTTTCTTTTTTCTTAGATCGGGAGGGGTTGGGGTGCAATCCTCACATGCCCTCGAACTTGATCGATTCGCCGCAGCCGCAGGCCTCGGTCACGTTGGGGTTGTTGAAGACGAAGCCGGATTCGAGCAGCGAGGTCTGGTAATCGATCTCGGTGCCGAAGAGGAACATCTGGGCCATGGGCGCGATCATGACGCGCGCGCCGTCCTGTTCGACGACCTCGTCGTTCGGGTCGACCTCGTCGACATAGTCCATGGTGTATTCCATGCCCGCGCAGCCGCCTTTCTTGACGCCAATGCGCAGGCCCTTGGTGCCGCCCTTGCCCATCAGCTTGGCGATCTGGGATGCGGCTGTCGGGGTCATGGTGACCGCCTGTTTTCCCGGAATTCCGAACATGCGTGTTTCCTTTTGTCCTGACGGGAATCTAAGGCCGCGGCGCGCCGATCTCAAGGGCGGGAAGTGCGGCAAGCAGAGACTGGGTGGCAAGCGCCACGGCAATGGCCCAGCCGAAGGAGGCGAGGGTGCCGATGATGACGTATTCGGCGGTGCGCTGATCCCTGGTGGCGGTGCCGAAGCGGAGAATCGATTTGGCGGCGACGAGGAAGCCGACGCCGATGGGGTGATTGGTGAGGATGAAGAGGAAGATGAGGCCGCGTTCGAGAAGGCCGATCTGTTGGCCGCCGCGTCGCAGGCCCTTGCTGCTGACGCGGGTGCCGTGGGGTTTCATCATCAGGCCGACGGCGTATTGGCCGGCCTGAAGGGCCAGGATGAGGCCGGCGGCGAGTGCCATGAAGGGCAGGGCCTGAGGGTGGGCGGCCCATGCGCCGGAGGCCCAGAGGCCGGGCGCATAGGCGGCGACGGCGGCGATGGTGGCCAGATGCGCGGCCTGATCGGCGAGGAAGGCGGTGAGGGAGGTGAAGTTCCCGTAGGTCTTGAGGCAGTCGATGACGAGGTGGATGGCGGCCAGGGCGAGGAGTTCGGGGGCGTCGATGCGGCCGATGGCGGCCTGGGCTGTGACCAGCACGATGGCGGCGTGAAGCAGCATGACGCCGGGGTGGCGCTTGTTGGCGTTGATCCAGTTCGTCTGGAAGAGGAAGTCGGCCAGCGCGTGGGCGAAGAGCAGGGCGGTGACGGTTTCGATCATGCTTGGGCCCCGAAGTCATGGGTCTGGAAGGCGCGGCGCGCGTGGGAGAAGGCCGCGAGGCCCGAGCCCTTGAGCCGCGCCTCGAAGGCCTGGCGGCTGATGCCGAGGGATTTGGCCCGGTGGGCGTTGGTCTCGTGGGTGGGGTCGAGCAGGATGAGGGCGACCGCCTCGGCCTGTTGGGCGGTCCAGCCGGTGACGACCCAGTCGGTCAGCTGGAGCACGCCGCGCTGCCAGTCGGTGACGCCGTGCCCGCCAATGGCGGTGGTTTCGGTGTCGAGGGTTTCGAGCAGGTCGCCGGAGGTGACGAAGGCGGGCCCTGCGGCGTCGGAGAGGTCGGTCGTGCCGGGGAAGTCGACCGGGCCGATCCCGATGGCGATGCGGGTGGCAAGGCCGGTGTCGGCCGCGCGCAGGGCGGCGGCGAGGCCGAGATAGGCCAGCATCACCAATGTCGGATCAGGCAGCAGCATCTGCCAGCCGTCGCCCCGGTTCCGGGTGAACCGGGGCTGAAATTCATGATTTTTGCCAATGCTTTGCGCGGTGGTCTTGAGGTTCGTCATGGCGCGTTCGACCGCCTCGGCGGAGGCATCGCGCGAGTCGATCAGGTCACCGGTGAACACCGCCTGTACGCCAGACATGAAAGCGAAACCCTTTGCATTGCGAGGATGCAAGTCATAGGGGTTGCTTTCGAAATATGCAAGTGAAAACGCTTGCTTTACGGAAAAGCAAGCCAAAAGGCTTGCTTTTACATGAAGCCGAGTTCGAGGCGCGCCTCGTCGGACATCATGTCCATGCCCCACGGCGGTTCCCATGTGAGTTCGACATCGACATGCTTGACGCCTTCGAGCGGTTCGATCGCGTCGGCGACCCAGCCCGGCATCTCGCCCGCGACGGGGCAGCCCGGGGCGGTGAGCGTCATGGTGACGCGCACGGCGTTCTCGGCATCGATATCGATCGTGTAGACCAGCCCCAGATCGTAGATATTCACCGGGATTTCAGGGTCGTAGACGGAACGACACGCTTCGACCACCGGCTCGTAAAGCGGGTGCTCCGTGCTGGACGGTGCGATGAGGGGGGTGCCCTCAAGCGGTTCCGGGCTCTGTGTCATCGGGGGTTCCTGTCGTTCATATTCCGACAGAACATATAGGATTTATCGTCACCGGTGTCGAGAGGAAGTGCGGGTCACGTCTGCTTGTCCGCGCTGCCGCTGGTCGAGGTCTTGCGCCGGCGGATGGGCACGGGGCGGACGCGGGCCTCGATCTGTTCGTAGAGCTTGCCGACGATGTTCTTGTTGGTGGAGGTCTCGATGCCTTCGAAGCCGGGGGAGGAGTTGACCTCGAGCACCTTGGGCCCGCTTTCGGAGCGAAGCAGGTCGACGCCGGCCATGTTGAGGTCGAAGGCGCGGGCGGCGCGGACGGCGGTTTCACGCTCTTCCTTGGTGATGCGGACCGATTTGGCGGTGCCGCCGCGGTGGAGGTTGGAGCGGAAATCGCCCTCGGCGCCGGTGCGTTTCATCGAGGCCACGACCTTGCCGCCGATGACGAGGCAGCGGATATCCTCGCCCGCCGCTTCCTTGACGAAGCTTTGCACGAGGAAGTTGGCCTTCAGCCCGCGGAAGGCGTCGATGACGGATTCGGCGGCTTTCTTGGTTTCCGCCAGGACGACGCCCTTGCCTTGGGTCGATTCCAGCAGCTTGACGATCAGCGGCGTGGTGCCGACGAGGCTGATGATGTTGGCGGTGTCGCGGGGCGAGCTGGCGAAGGCGGTGTTGGGCATGCCGATGCGGGCGCGGGCCATGATCTGGTGGGCGTAGAGCTTGTCGCGGCTGGCGGTGATCCCGGCGGCGCCGTTGACGCAGTAGGTGCCGATGGTCTCGAACTGGCGGATGATGGCGGCGCCGTAGGGGGTGATCGAGGCGCCGATGCGGGGGATCACGGCGTCGAAGCGGGGCAGGCGCTTGCCGTCGTAGTGAACTTCGGGGGCAAGGGCATTAATCGCCATGTAACACCGGGTTGTGTTGATGACTTCAACCGAGTGCCCGCGTTTTTCGCCCTCTTCGACGAGGCGGCGGGTGGAGTAATTGTCTTCGCGGCTTAGCACGCAGATGCGGAGCGCGCGTTGGGGCGCCACCTCGCGCATGCGGGAGGTGTGGTAGACGTCGTAGCTGAGTTCCGGTTGCAGGAAGCGGTCGGTGGCGGCGATCGAGATGTGATCCTTCATCGCCTGCCGGCCGAGCAGCATCCGCGATGTCATGGTCGAGCGGTTGGTCAGCGTGATCTCGATCGGCCATTTCTGCCCGTTCACCAGAAGCGCGCTTTCGATGACGTAGCGCATTTCCTTCTCGCCATTCGAGGAGGCGACCTCGCGCCGGTCGACGATGTTGGCGGAGCAGGGAATCACCAGGTCGTCGCGCCCGGGGATCGGGTGCACGGTGAAGCGCACCTTGGGCCGGGCCTGGGAGCCGAAGGTTTCGATATCGAAGGCATGAAGGGCCGAGGTGCGGGCACCTGTGTCGACCTTGGCCCGCAGGGCGGGCACGCCCAGATCGGGGAGGGAAATCCATTCTTCCCACCCGAATTGCAGTGTCTCCGGCGCTGCGTCATCGGGCATCGGCGGTCTCCCTTTCTGTGCCGGGGTCTTTTCCGCCCCGTCGGATTTCAGTCACTGCAAGGACAACACGGAAAGGGTGGTGAAGCAACCTTTGGCCCGTGAAACGTGGCGGCGTCAGGGCGCCAGCCACCAGTTGCTGCCGGCGTCGCGGAAGGCCCGCCGGGCGGCGCCGGGGTCTTCGAGCCGGGCGGAAAAGAAGATATCGCGCCCGTTGCAGTCATGCAGATCGAAGGCGAAGCCCATGCGCGGCAGCATGTATTCGAGGATGTCGTGCGACATGAACTGGAATTGCGGCCCGGCCTTTCCGCCGAGGCGGAACACGCTGGGTGCGTTGCAGAGCATTTTCTGGAAGGCCAGGGGGTTGGCGCCGTCGGCCACGCTCATCGACAGGAGGCCGCCCGGTTTCAGCACGGCGGCGGCGGTCGCGATGTAGATCAGCACGGTGTGCAACTCGACATGCACCATCGCGTCATAGGAAAACAGGCAATCGATCCTGCCGTGCAGGCCGGCCGTTTCGATGACTTCGTACATGAAGCCGGGCTTGTCGTTCAGCAGATGTGTCGTCATCTGGCCCGACGCGATCTCGTCGGGGAACCGGAGGTGCATCTGGTCGAGGAAGGCCTGCGATATGTCGAAACAGCCGATCTGCGCATTCGGGAAGCGGTCGAGGAAGGGGCGGGTCATGCGGCCGCTGCCGGAGGCGATTTCCACGGCGTGGGCCGGCGGGGCGACGAGATAGGGCGCCACGCAGGTGTCGAGGATGCGGGCGACCGCATCGGCGTCGCCCCACTCGTCGCCGGGCCACGTGTAGTGATCGTCGGTCGTGTTCAGGACCTGCCATTCGCGCAGATCGCCGGGCTTCCTGGCCGGGGCGTTTTGGATGTCGGGGAAAGACTTGGTCACGTAGTTATCCCAGGTGCGGGAATAGACCGATCTCTTGTCCTGCGTCATGGCGTACCCTTTGCGAGGATTTATGACCGGCCCGGGTCGCCGGCCGGGTTCCGGTGTGACCTCGTGGCGCGACTGGCCGTTGCGCATCCCTCCTACACCGGATCATGGGGCCGCACAATCGTGCCCGAACAGGATCGGTGCCCGTGCAGATTGCGTTTTGCACGTCGTCCGAAAGCGCAGTATGGAGGCGCCCGGACAACCAGATGCGGGGCAGGCCGGTGCGAGTCAGCTATCAAAAGACGGGGCAGGACGGGCAGGCCCGGACGGGCGTGATTTCCACGCCAAGGGGCGAGATCCGCACGCCGGCCTTCATGCCGGTGGGCACCGCCGGCACGGTCAAGGCGATGATGCCCGAGAGCGTGCGCGAGACCGGGGCGGATATCCTGCTGGGCAACACCTATCACCTGATGCTGCGCCCCGGGGCGGAAAGGGTGGCGCGGCTGGGCGGGCTGCACGGGTTCATGAACTGGGACAGGCCCATTCTGACCGATAGCGGCGGGTTCCAGGTGATGAGCCTGGCCGGTCTGCGGAAGCTGACCGAGGAGGGGGTGACCTTCAAGAGCCATATCGACGGCTCGAAACACGAGCTGACGCCGGAGCGGTCGATGGAGATCCAGCGGCTTCTGGGCTCGGACATCGTGATGTGTTTCGACGAGTGCCCGGCGCTGCCCGCGAGCGATGAGGCCGTGGCCGAGAGCATGCGGCTGTCCATGCGGTGGGCGGCAAGGTCGAAAGAGGCGTTCGGCGACCGGCCGGGCCATGCGCTGTTCGGCATCCAGCAGGGCGGCGTGACGCGGGATCTGCGGGCCGAGAGTGCCGAGAAGCTGGTGGAGATCGGGTTTGATGGGTACGCGGTCGGCGGGCTGGCCGTGGGCGAGGGGCAGGAGGCGATGTTCGGCGTGCTGGATTATGCGCCGGGGATGCTGCCCGAGGACAAGCCGCGCTACCTGATGGGGGTGGGCAAGCCCGACGATATCGTGGGCGCCGTGAAGCGCGGGATCGACATGATGGATTGCGTGCTGCCCTCGCGGTCAGGGAGGACGGGGCAGGCGTGGACCCGGCGGGGGCAGGTCAACATCAAGAATGCGCGGCACATGGATGACCCGCGGCCGCTGGACGAGGATTGCACCTGTCCGGCGTGTCGGAATTATTCGCGCGCGTATCTGCATCATGTGTTCCGCAGCCAGGAGATCATCAGCTCGATGCTGTTGACCTGGCACAACCTGCATTACTACCAGCAGATCATGGAGGGGATGCGGGGGGCGATCGCTGCCGGCACGTTTGCCGCGTGGGAGGACGAGTTCCATGCAGGCCGCGCGGAAGGGGATATCGAGCCGGTTTGAGGGTCGGGGGCGCTTTCTTGAAAAGAAAGCGGGTCGAAATCTTTTGAAGATTTCGACTGCCGGGGATGCACGGAGCTGTGATCTTCGCGCCCGCGCGCGGCGCGGACCCTGAAAAACCTAGGGATTTGGCGCTTGCTCCGCCTGACACACCGGGGCATGGTTGTTCGAACGAAGGTTGAAAGAAGGGTGGAACCGCCCCAGATTAATCTTCTGGAAACGGAGACGGACGTGGCTGCCGATACGCGGGGCCGGAGCCGTCTTGCCAAAAACAGGACAAGAGCATGCAAGAACCCCTCAACAATTCCTACCCGGTGCTTCCGCTGCGCGATATCGTGGTGTTCCCCCACATGATCGTGCCGCTGTTCGTGGGCCGCGAGAAATCGGTCCGGGCGCTGGAAGAGGTCATGCAGGACGACAAGCAGATCCTGCTGTCGAGCCAGATCGACCCCGGTGAAGACGACCCGTCGGCGGACGGGATCTATCGCGTCGGCGTGCTGGCCAACGTGCTGCAGCTGCTGAAGCTGCCCGACGGCACCGTGAAGGTGCTGGTCGAAGGGGTGGCGCGCGTGCGCATCACCGAATACCTGGAGAACGAAGAGTTCTTCGACGCCAAGGCCGAGTATATCAACGAGATGCCCGGCGACGCCGCGACGATCACCGCGCTTCTGCGCACGGTGACGGATGAGTTCGCGCGTTACGCGAAGGTCAAGAAGAACATCCCCGAAGAGGCGCTGGCCGCCGTCGCCGAAAGCGACGAGCCCGCGAAGCTGGCCGATCTCGTGGCCGGTCACCTTGGCATCGAGGTCGCCCAGAAGCAGGAGCTTCTGGAAACGCTTTCCGTGAGCGAGCGGCTGGAGAAGGTTTATGGCCTGATGCAGGGCGAGATGAGCGTTCTGCAGGTCGAGAAGAAGATCAAGACCCGGGTCAAGAGCCAGATGGAGCGCACCCAGCGCGAATACTATCTGAATGAGCAGATGAAGGCCATTCAGAAGGAGCTTGGCGACGGCGAGGACGGCGAAGGCGAGATTGCCGAGCTGGAAGAGAAGATCGCCGAGGTCAAGCTGTCGAAAGAGGCGCGCGAGAAGGCCGAGGGCGAGCTCAAGAAGCTCAAGAACATGAGCCCGATGAGCGCCGAGGCCACGGTTGTGCGCAACTACCTCGACTGGATGCTGAGCATTCCGTGGAACAAGAAGAGCCGGGTCAAGAAGGACCTGAGCCGCGCCGAGGAGATCCTCGACGCCGATCACCACGGGCTTGAGAAGGTGAAGGAGCGGATCGTCGAGTACCTGGCGGTGCAGCAGCGTTCGAAGAAGCTGAAGGGCCCGATCATGTGCCTTGTCGGCCCTCCGGGCGTGGGCAAGACCTCGCTCGGGCAGTCGGTGGCCAAGGCCACGGGCCGCGAGTTCATCCGCATCAGCCTTGGCGGCGTGCGCGATGAAAGCGAGATCCGCGGGCACCGCCGGACCTATATCGGGTCGATGCCGGGCAAGATCATCCAGGCGCTGAAGAAGGCCAAGTCGACCAACCCGCTCATCCTGCTCGACGAGATCGACAAGATGGGGCAGGACTTCCGCGGCGACCCGGCAAGTGCGATGCTCGAGGTTCTGGACCCTGAACAGAACGGCACCTTCGTGGACCACTATCTTGAAGTGGAATACGACCTGTCGAACGTGATGTTCCTGACCACGGCCAACAGCTACAACATGCCGGAGCCGCTGAAGGACCGGATGGAGATCATCCCGCTGGCGGGCTACACCGAGGACGAAAAGCGCGAGATCGCCAAGCAGCACCTCGTTCCGAAGCAGATCAAGAACCACGGTCTGAAGAAGAAGGAGTTCGAGCTGACCGACGAGGCGCTGACCGACATCATCCGCCTTTACACGCGGGAGGCCGGTGTGCGGAACCTCGAGCGCGAGATTGCCAAGGTGGCGCGGAAGGCCGTGACCCGGATCATCCGGAAGAAGGACGAGACGATCACGGTGACGCGCGAGAACCTGGGCGATTTCCTGGGCGTGAAGAAGTTCAAGTTCGGCCTGGCCGAGGAGAAGGACCAGGTCGGTGTCGTGACCGGGCTGGCGTACACCAGCGTCGGTGGCGAGCTTCTGAACATCGAGGCGCTGCGCCTGCCGGGCAAGGGCCGGATGAAGACGACCGGTACGCTGGGCGACGTGATGAAGGAATCGATCGACGCGGCCAGTTCCTATGTGCGGTCGATCGCGCCCGATATCGGGGTGAAGCCGCCGCAGTTCGAGAAGTGGGATATCCACGTGCACGTGCCCGAAGGTGCGACGCCCAAGGACGGGCCGAGCGCGGGGCTTGCCATGGTGACCTCTATCGTCTCGGTGCTGACCGGTATTCCGGTGCGCAAGGACATCGCCATGACCGGCGAGGTGACGCTGCGCGGCAACGCGCTGCCGATCGGCGGTCTGAAGGAGAAGCTTTTGGCCGCGCTTCGGGGCGGTATCAAGACCGTGCTGATCCCGCGGGAGAACGAGAAGGACCTGACCGAGATCCCCGACAACGTGAAGGAGGGGCTGAAGATCGTGCCCGTCGACCACGTGCGCGACGTGCTCAAGCTGGCGCTGACCGAAGAGCCGGAGCCGGTCGAATGGGACGAAGCTGCCGAAGAGGCCGCCGCGGCGGAAGCTGCGCGGAAGGCCGGTGGCGAAGGGTCGGGCGCCGTGGCGCACTGATCCCGAGGGTCCGAAGAGTTGAGAAGGGGCGTCCTGCGGGGCGCCCTTTTTCTTTTGCGGGGTGTGGTGGGTTGGCACCCAGCCCACGTAACGGCGGGACAAGCCGGTTGGGGCGTGATTTAAGGGCAGGGACCACGTTGCCCGGAGCCCTGCGATGAAGACTGTTCACCTGACCCACGATTACCCCGTTTCGCCCGAACGCCTTTGGGCGCTGGCCACGGATTACGGCGCGCTGGCGCGGGTGATGGAGGGGGTCGTGGCCTTCGAGGGGCTGCCCGATGGGCGGGTGCAGGAAGGACAGAAGATCGACGTGATGGTATCGCTCTTCGGGAAGCTGCCGAAGCAGCCCTACCACATGGAGGTCGTCGAATGCGATGACAGCCGGATGGTGCTGCGCTCGTCGGAGAAGGGGGCCGGGGTCAAGGAATGGCGGCACACCATGAGCGTCACACCGGCGCCGGGGGGCAGCCGGCTGACCGATACGATCGAGATCGAGGCCGGGCTGCTGACCGGCGCCTTCGCGCTGTGGGCGCGGTATCTCTACGGGGCGCGGCACAAGCCGCGATTGCGGATTCTGGAAAGCGGGGACTTCTAGGTATCGGGAAATAGTCGAGGGGCGCGCAGACCCGGGGGCGCGCGCCGTGGGAGGCGGAGGCGGCCGGCAGGATGCGGCCGCGCCTTCCGGGTCAGAGTGACGGGCCGAGGATGATGGCGATCACGGCCACGGCCGCGATGAGGCCTTCGACGTTCGACGCGTTTTCCTGTGCGTCGACCATGACGACATCCGGCGTGACGATCGGATCGGACAGCGAACCGGCAGAGGCGGTTCCGGCAACCAAGGTCGCGGCAATTGCGGCAGCAGCAAGTGTCTTTTTCACGTTAGTTCCCCAGGTACTATATCTAGTCGGATTAAAAGTATGAACCTACCATCAGTCAACTGACAGGTGGCCAAATCACAAGAAAAGCGGTAGGGTTGAAACATAATTGAAACAAAAGAGGCACACCATGGCAGCGAGAACGACTGGATCGAGCAAGTCCAAGTCTTCCACCCCCAAGAAAGCGACATCCGCCAAGCCCGCAAGGGCGGCGACGAAGCCCGCGCCGGGCTCGGCCGCGGCCAAGACCGCGCCGGATGTCGTGCCCGATACGACGCCGACCGTGGTCACCTCGACAGAGCTGAAGAAACGCGAGCTGATCGACGAGGTGGTGACCCGCTCGGGCGTGCGCAAGAAATTCGCCAAGCCCGCGATCGAGGCGATGATCGACGTTCTGGCCGAGGCCATCGCCGAGGGGCGCGAGGTGAACCTGCAGCCCTTTGGCAAGATCAAGCACCAGCGCACCAAGGACACGTCGAACGCGCGGATCACCGTCGCCAAGATCCGCCAGAGCAAGACGGCGGGCCCGGCGCTGGACCCGGCGGATCGCGCGGATGACGATAAATCGAACGAGACGGTTGCAGAGCCCGCGGAGTAACGCTAATAGACGCGTCGGCGGGTGATTAGCTCAGTGGTAGAGCGCTTCGTTCACATCGAAGATGTCAGGAGTTCGAATCTCTTATCACCCACCATTCTCCCCCCTTGCATGAGGCGCGAATGGCCATGTCCCTGCCGGAAATGTGGATTTTGCGGCATGGCGAGACCGAATGGAATGTCGAGGGGCGCCTTCAGGGGCATCTCGACAGCCCGCTGACCGAGACCGGTCTGCGGCAGGCCCGGGCGCAGGGCGCGATTCTCGAAACTTGTCTGCCGGAGGGGGTTTCGGTTCTGTCGAGCCCGTCGGGGCGGGCGTGGGAGACGGCTCGCATTGCCGTGGCGGGGCTGGGCCTCGAGGTGGTTGCGGAGCCGGACCTGCGCGAGATCGACATGGGAGACTGGCACGGAGAGCTGATTTCAGACCTTGCCGCGCGCTTGCCGGAGGACATGACCGAGGATCCGCATCTGTGGAAGTTCACCGCACCGGGCGGCGAACGGTTGGAGCAGATGGAGGCGCGGCTGTCGCGGCTGTTGGCGCGGCTCGCGGGGCCGACGGTGATCGTGACCCATGGCGTGACGTCGCGCGCGCTGCGCTGCCTTGCGCTTGGCCTGCCGCTGGAGCGGATGGGCGAGGTGCCGGGCGGGCAGGGGGTGGTGCATCACGTGAAGGACGGGATGGCGACGGTGATCGCCGGCCAGGGCCGGATCAGAGGGTGAGCAGGTATTTCTGCATGCCCTCGACCACCAGCACGCTGTCCTGGTTGTGGATGGTCACTTTCAGTTCCATCACGCCCGTGGTGCTGCCTTCGGTGAGGGCCGTGATCTCGAAGGCCGGGTAGAGCGTGTCGCCGCAATAGACCGGGGCAAGGAAGCGGCTGGATTGTTCGAGAAAGCCGATGAGGGCGTCGCCCATCTCGTGCGCCAGGGGCGAGGCGCCGATGGCGGCCTGGATGAGCGTCTGGTAGCCGTGGGCGTAGAGCTCGGGATGGCCGCGGCGTTTCAGGTAGGCGCGGTCATAGTGGATCGGGTGATTGTCGCCGCTGGCCGTCTGGAAGGCGGCGAAGATGCCTTCGGTCATGGTGCGCGAGGGGGCGCGGAACACCTCGCCCACGCGGAAATCGGCGAAGGGGCGGGCGGGGTGTGTCCAGTGGGTTTCGGGGTCGAAGCTCATGGCTGCCATGAAGGCGCGTGCAAAGGGTGGTGTCAATCGTCACCTTGGCCCTTGCGCGCCCGCGCCGGTCTTTGTATGAGACGCGTCACCGGGTCGTTAGCTCAGTTGGTAGAGCGCTTCGTTTACACCGAAGATGTCGGGAGTTCGAGCCTCTCACGACCCACCATTATCTGCCTGTCCTGTCAGCAATTGCACCGGAACGCCGGGGATTGCCCGTGATGCCGGGCCCGCGGAATTGGACAGTTTGCCCCCTCCGGATCATATTGGCCCCGCACCCCACTCAGGAGCGCCCGACTTGGCCGAAGACAGTTTTCCGGAAAATCTGCGCCTGCTGTGCAGTTACGCCCACTCGATCACCGAGGTGTGCGAGAAGCTGGCGATCAACCGGCAGCAGTTTCACCGCTACCTGAACGGGCAGAGCCGGCCGTCGCATCGGAACCTGCGGAATATCTGTGATTTCTTCGGGGTCGAGCTGCACGAGATCTACATGGAGGCGGGCGATTTCAGCCGGCTGATCTCGCTGCGCCGGCCGCAGGGCCCCGAGATCGACCCGTTCGGCAGTTTCATCGCCAAGCTGCACCGGGTGAACCCCAATGCGCGACGCGACATGGCCGAGTATATCGGCTATTACAAGTGCTTCTTCCGCCCGGTGGAGTTTCCGGGGATGATGCAGCGCTCGCTGATGCGGATGTTTTCCGACAAGGGCTTCGTCTATATCTGGAACGTCGAGAATTACGGGGCGTCGAAGCGGCGGTCGCGGAACCTGCTCTTCTATACCGGCATCGCCTTTCACAATGGCGAGCGGATCATGGTGCACGAGCGCGAGAAGCGCGCGGGGCAGATGATGTGGACGACGATCTTGTACCCGTCGCGGATGGACCAGGCGTCGCTGATGACCGGCCTGAGCCTTGGGGTGAGCAGTGCCATGTCGCGCGATATCGCCTGTTACCGCGTGGTGTGGGAAGCGCTGGGGCCCAAGGTGGACGTGCGCGCCGAGATCCGGGAATGCGGGCTGATCAGCCTCGACGATCCGACGATTCCCTCTGATATCCTCGACGCCACGCGCAACGATTCCGACCCGGAGGAGCAGGTCTTTACCGGGCGGCCGTGGGATGTGTTCCGGTCGTGACGGGATGTCGCGACCTGTAGCTTTTTGCACGACATTGCGAGACTTTCTTTCCGGGCGTTCCGCCGCTTAGGTAAGCTTGGAAGATCAAGACCGGTGCGGATCGTGCCGCCGCCTCGCCAAGGCGTGCGGGGCGCGATCGCCGGGAAAAACAAAGCCTACATAGCAGGGAGTAACGAATGACCTTTACGAATTATGCACTCCGGACAGTGGCGGGCGCGGCCTGTCTTGCGGCGGCGGCCCCGGCGCTGGCGACCGACCGGACGGAACCGGTGGTGATCCCCATCGTGAGCGACACCTCGACCGACCTGATCTCGACCATCCTTGGCGCGACGCTGGAGAAGGCCGGGTACAACATCGAGTATGTCGATGCCGATTATGCCGCCAGCTTCTCGGGCATCCAGACGGGCGATTTGCATTACACCGTGTGCTGGCAGTCGACGATGGAGCTTTGCGAGGGCTCGACCGAGAGCGGCAAGGCCGTGAACGCGGGCTCGACCGGGATCAGCACCGCCGAGGGGTGGTGGTATCCGATGTCGCTTAAGGAGGTCTGCCCGGGCCTGCCCGACTGGAAGGCGCTGAAGGAGCCGGGCTGCATCGAGGCGCTGGCCACCGCCGAGACTGCGCCGAAAGCGCGGTTCGTGGAAGGGCCCGCCGACTGGATCATGCCGGTCGAGGAGATGGCGACGGCCTTCGATATCGACGTGGAACCCATCGCCTCGGGCAGTGCCGCGGCGCTGGTGGCGACCGTGTCGGCCGCCGCGCGCCGGGGGGAGCCGGTGATCGCGTGGGGCTATACCCCGCACTGGTATTTCATGAGCGACGAGGGCGAGTTCGTCGAGTTCCCGGAATACGAAGAGGGCTGTCACGACGACCCGTCCTGGGGCTCGAACCCGGAGGCGACCCATGACTGCAACGTCGAGACCGGCGTGCTGTGGCTCTTTGCCAACAAGGAGTTCGTCGACGCCGAGCCCGAGGCCGCCGCGATCATCGAGAAGTTCGAGCTGGAAGACAGCCAATTGACCGATGGCTACCGCAAGGTCGACGTGGACGGTGTGCCGCTGGAAACCGTGACCGACGAGTGGATGGCCGAGAACGAGGCCGTCTGGCAGGCGTGGCTGAAGTAAGCGCCTGAAAGTTGAGCCCGCCGGCGTCAGTCGTGCGCCGGCGGGCATCACCGGGGAGGGCGCCGTTTCGGTTTCGCTGCAAACGGTGCAAGACAGGGTAGCCGATCACATGAAGGACCTGCAGAGTTCGATGACGAGCGAAACCAAGCAAGACGTGGTGATCCGGTGCGACGCGGTCTGGAAGCTTTACGGCGAGGCCGCCGGCGCCCTGGCCAAGGGCGACGCCGGGCAGATCACCGACGAGGTGCTGGCCGAGCGAGAGGTGATCGCCGCCGTGCGCGACGTGAGCCTTCAGGTGCGGCGCGACGAGATTTTTGTGATCATGGGGCTTTCCGGTTCCGGCAAGTCGACGCTGCTGCGCTGCATGGCGGGGCTGGTCGAGCCGACGCTGGGCGAGCTTGAGGTGGCGGGCTATGACCTTGGCCGGGCGAGCCCGCAGAAGCTGATCGAGATGCGGCGGCATGCGGTCAGCATGGTGTTTCAGGATTTCGCGCTGTTGCCGCATCTGACCGTGCTCGACAACGTAGCCTTTCCGTTGCGGATGCAGGGGGTGGGCAAGGCCGAGCGGCAGAAGAAGGCGCGCGAGCTGGTCGAGATGGTGGGGCTTGCCGGGCGCGAGGCCTACATGCCGCACGAGCTGTCGGGCGGGCAGCAGCAGCGGGTCGGTATCGCCCGCAGCCTGATGACCGAGCCGGAGGTCTGGTTCCTCGACGAGCCGTTTTCGGCGCTCGACCCGCTGATCCGGGCGGAGATGCAGAGCGAATTCCTGCGCATCCAGGGGATGCTGCGGAAGTCGATCGTTTTCGTGACCCATGATTTCGAAGAGGCCGTGCGGCTGGCCGACCGGATCGCCATCATGCATTCGGGCCGGGTGGTGCAGGTTGGCACGCCGGAAGAGCTGATCACCAGCCCGGCCGATGATTACGTGGCCAAGTTCACCCGGAAGATCCCGCGCCGGCAGGTGGTGAAGGTGGGTTCTGTCATGGTGCCGGCGGCGGGGGCCGTGCGGGGCGAGCCGGTGAAGGAGACCGATATCGTGGGCGATGTGGCGGGCCAGATCGTCAATGCCGACGGGCCGACGGACGTGGTCGACGCCGAGGGCAATCTTGTCGGGCGGATCGCGGCGAAGACGGTGATCCGGCTGTTGCTGAACGAAGACGTGACATGAGTGCCAGTGTCGACATGCGTGGCGGGTGGCACAGGACGGCGGCCGAGCTGGCGCCGGTGCTGGTGCTGATCGGCATCGTGGCCGCGGGCGTCATCGGCCTGCCTGCGTGGCTGGAGGATTATCCCGAAAGCATGGTCTGGGGCATCGCGGCCTGGGGCACGGATGCGATCAAGTATGTGGTCAATGACCTGGCGCTTGGCGGGGTGACCCTGTCGGAGGTGTCGCGGATGTTCGCGGGGCTGCTGGAAGTGCCGGTGGACATCGCGCAGGGGCTTTTGTCGGAAGGGTTCACCTTCTACGGGGCGGATGGCGAGGCGACGACCCTGCCGCCGCTGCCCTGGCCTGCGGTCTGCGCCGGTTTCACGCTGTTCGCGTGGCGGCTGGCGGGGGTGCGGGTGGCGGTCTTTACCGCGCTGACGCTGGGCTATTTCCTGATCTTCGGGCTTTGGGGCTCGGCCATGCTGACGCTGTCGTCGGTGGTGTTTGCCGTGCTGATCAGCCTTGTGCTGGGCATCCTGCTGGGCGTGCTGGGCTATCGCAGCGAGACCGCGAACCGCATTCTGACGCCAGTCTATGACGTGATGCAGACCATCCCGACCTTTTCCTATCTCGTGCCGGTGCTGCTGCTGTTCGGGTTCAACCCGGTGGCGGCGATCATTGCGACGGTGATCTATGCGATGCCGCCCATGGCGCGGGTGACGACGGCGGCGCTGCAGCGGGTGCCGGCGAATATCGCCGATTTCGGCACGATGGCGGGCTGCACGCCGCGGCAGAAGATGTGGACGGTGTTGCTGCCGGCGGCGCGGCAGCATCTGCTGATCGGGCTGAACCAGGTGATTTTGCTGACCTTTGCCATGGTGATCATCGCGTCGGTGATCGGGGCCGGGGGGCTTGGCGGCGAGGTCTATAAAGGGCTGAAGGCGCTGCGCATCGGCGAGGCGGTCGAGGCGGGGATCGCGATCACGCTGATGGCGGTGCTGCTGGACCGGCTGTCGAAGGCGGCGGCGCTGCGGCGGCCGAGCCATGCGGAGGTGGAGGGTTCGCTCTGGGAGCGGCACAGGGCGTGGTGGATCTGTCTGGGGGCGACCGTGGTATTGGTCCTGGTGGCGCCGTTCGTGCCGGCGCTGGGGGAGTATCCGGACGCCTGGACGATTTCGACCGGGAATTTCTGGAACGACGCGATCCTGTGGGTGAGCGATACATACTACACCCAGATCAAGGCGGTGCGGGATACCACCATCCTGTCGGTCATGCGCCCGACCAAGGATTTCCTGCTGGGCGTGCCGTGGGCGGTGGCCATCGCGGCGGTGGCCTTCCTGGGCTGGGCGCTGAGCGGCTGGCGGCTGGCGGCGGTCTGCGCGGGCTTGCTGGGGTTCATCGTGGTGACGGGCTATTGGGATGCGGCGATGACCTCGCTTTACCTGGTTGTACTGGCGACGATCCTGACGCTGATCATCGCGCTGCCGGTGGGTATCCTGGCCGGGCTGTCGGACTGGGCCGACCGGGCGGTGACGCCGGTGATCGACACGCTGCAGACCATGCCGAATTTCGTCTACCTGATCCCGGTGGTGATGCTGTTCAGCGTGGGGGAGTTCTCCGGCCTCATTGCCATTGTGGCCTACGCGCTGCCGCCGGGGATCCGCTATACGAAAGAGGGGATCCGGGGGGTGACGAAGTCGAATATCGACGCCGCCGAGATGTCGGGCTGTTCGCGCTGGCAGAAGCTGCGGCATGTGCAACTGCCGCTGGCGCTGCCGGATATCCTGCTGGGGGTGAACCAGACGGTGATGTTCGCCTTCGGCATGCTGGTGATCACCGCGCTGGTGGGCACGCGGGGGCTGGAGCATGACACGTTGATCGCGATTTCCAAGGTGCAGCCGGGCGAAGGGATCGTGGCGGGCTTGGGGATTTCCTTCCTGTCGATCATCATCGACCGGCTGATCCGGGCGACAAGCGCCCAGCTTTCGCGCAAGACGGCCGGACGGACCTAGGCCGGCCAGATGACCATGAAGACCCTCACGCGCCTTTTGCCCGGTGACGAACTGTGCCGGATGCCTGCTCTGGAGCTGCGGAAGCGGTACCGCGAGCGGAGCCTGTCACCGGTCGAGGTGGTCGAGGCGCAGATCGCGCAGGCCGAGCGAGTGGAGCCGGTGGTGAATGCGTTTACCGAGACGTTTTTCGAAGCGGCGCTGGCGCAGGCCAGGGAGGCCGAAGCGCGCTATGGCGGGCGTGGCGAGGTGCGGCCGCTGGAAGGGCTGACGGTGGCGGTGAAGGATGTCTACGACCAGGTGGGCGGGCGCACGACACGGGGCAGCCGGGTGGTCGAGAGCCCGGTGGCGGAGGCTGATCATCCGGTGGTGGCAAGGATCCGGGCGGCGGGGGGTATCCTGCACGCCCGCAGCACCACGTCGGAATTCGCGATGGGCTGGATCACGGCGACCAAGGCCTGGGGCGTGACGCGCAACCCGTGGAATACGGATGTGACGCCCGGCGGCTCGTCGGGCGGGTCGGCGGCGAGCCTTGCGGCAGGCACGAGCACGCTGGCCATCGGCGGCGACAGTGCCGGGTCGGTCCGGGTGCCGGCGTCGATGTGCGGGATTGCCGGGTACAAGCCGCCGCATGGGCGGGTGCCGGACCCTGACGAGGGGCATGATGTCTACAGCGTGATCGGGCCGATGGGGCAGACGGTGGGCGATTGCGCGCTGTTGCTGAATGTCATCTCGGGCTGTCACGCGGCGGATATGCACAGCCTGCGGGAGCGGGTGGCGGTGCCGGAGGGGTTGGGCAGCGGGAGCAGGCCGCGCCTTGCCGTCAGCTTCGATCTCGGGCCGACCGGGCCCGAAGCCGGGGTGCGGCGGGTTCTGGACGAAGCGGTGGCGCGGCTGGCGGCGGCGGGGGCCGAGATCGGGCATCCGGCGATCGACTGGCCCGGGGATATCACCGAGGCCGCGAGCCACCACGCGTTGGTGATGCTGGGCGACGCGATCACCCGTTACTTCCCCGACCGGGCGGAGGAGCTGTCGCCCTATCTTGTCTGGCAGCGCGAGCAGCTTGAAGGCGCGCGGGTGTCGGCGCTGGCCGAGGAGCGCGCCTGTGCGCAGCGGCTTTATGCGCAGCTCGAGCCCGTGTTGCGCGACCATGACGCGCTGCTTTGTCCGACGACGCTGGTCAACGACGTGGGGGCCGAGCAGATGCCGTGGGAGCGGATGGAGGTGAACGGGGTCAGCCTGAACACCGATTACGACTGGGTCACGACCCATGCGTTCAACATGCTGGGCGTGCTGCCGGTGCTGACCGTGCCGGTGGGCCGGGCGGAGAACGGCATTCCGGTGGGCGTTCAGGTGGTGGCGCGGAGTTTCGACGATATCACGGCGTTCCGGGCGGCGGCGTTCATCGAGGCGGTGATGGGCGCCGGTTGAGGCTGGCGGGGCTTTGGCTGGCCGGGTATCTCCTTCGTGACCACGAGGCTTGATGGAAGAGACCGATGCAGAGCGTCCGACAGATCACGACAGGAGAAACAGGCGGCGTTTCGGCGGCGCATCCGCTGGCCGTGGAGGCCGGGCTGACGGTGCTGGGCCGGGGTGGCAATGCCTGCGACGCGATGATCGCGGCGCAGGCGGTTCTGGCGGTGGTGGCGCCGGCCAGTTGCGGGCTGGGCGGCGACATGCTGGCGCTGGTGCATGATCCGAGCCGGGGCACGCGGGCGGTGAACGGAACCGGGGCGGCGCCGATGGATGCGGGGTTTGCGAGCGTGACCTCGGCGGCGTTGTCGGTGACGGTGCCGGGGCTTGTGGCCGGGTGGTGCGATGCGAATGCGGGGTTCGGGCGGTTGCCGTTAGCGGCGTGCCTGGCGCCGGCGGTGGAACTGGCGCGGGCGGGCTGCCCGATTTGCACTGGCGACCGGGGGGCGATTGCCGAGCAAGCGGAGAGGCTGGCGCGGGGCGGCGCGCAGGGTTGGGGTGTCGTGCGTGAAGGGGCCGGCGGCGGGCCGGTGGTACAGGCGGAGATTGCCGCGCTGCTGGAACGGATCGGGGCCGAGGGGCGGGAGGCGTTCTATGCGGGCGATATGGCCGACGCCATCGCGCGGGCCGTGCAGGGGCAGGGCGGGCTGTTGGCGGCGGCAGATCTGGCGGCGCATCGCAGTGAGCTGGGTGCGCCGGTGAGCGTGGGCTGGCAGGGCGGTACGGTGGAGGTGCAGCCGCCGATGACGCAGGGCGTGCTGCTGGCGATGAGTTTGCAGGGCATGCAGGGGGTGAAGATCGGCGACGCGGCGTCGCTCGATCATCTCTGTGTCGAGCTGACGGAGGCGAGTTTCCAGTTTCGTGACCGGGTGGCCGAGGGGGATGCGCTGTTGCGGGAGCGGTTGGAGATCGACTTGCGGCGGGCCTCTGGGCGGGGCGGGCCGAGGGCCTATCTGCATACGGCGGGTGTGGCGACGGCGGATGCCGACGGCATGGTCTGTTCGTCGCTGGTCAGCGTGTTCGACAGTTTCGGGTCGTGCATCTTCGTGCCGGAAGGGGGCTTCGTGCTGAACAACCGGGCCGAAGGGTTCACCGGTGGGGCGAATGCGGCGGGGCCGGGGAAGCGGCCGGTGCATACGCTGGCGCCGATGATTTCGCGGTCGGGGGAGAGCGTGACTGCGCTGGCGACGCCGGGGGCGGACGGGCAGGTGCAGACGCTGTTGCAGATATTGGCGAAGACGGGTGTGGCGGGCGAGGATCTGGCCGCCGCGATCCATGCGCCGCGGTGGCGGAGCGAGGATGGCGCATTGCTGGTGGCGGACGGGCATCCGGAGGCCGAGCATCTGAGGGCGCTGGGGCACCGGGTGGAGATGCGGGCCGATAGTGATCTGTGTTTTGGCGGGGTGGTGTGTGCCGGAACCGAGGCCGGGCGGCCCTTTGCGGGGTCGGACTGGCGGCGGGAGGTCTGGCACGCGGTGCTTTAGGCGGGGCTATTTGGGCCGGGTCATCTCGCGGTCCCAGAGGGCGGAGATGGTGGTCTTGGCTTCCTGCAATTCGCCGGCGATCCCGTCGAGGCCCATGGCGGCAAGGTGGGGGCGGAGCTCTTCGATATCCTGGCCGCTGACCACGATCACCGCCTCGGGGCAGTGGGTGTGCAGCGCGGTGACCACGTCGCCCAACGCGTCGAGCGAGTGGCGCCCGCCGATGGAGAGGCCGACGATGCAGCGCTTCAGCTTGCGGATTTCGGCGATCAGTTCATCCTGGGTGTAGCCCAGCTTGAGGGCGATCTCCCAGCCGTCGCCGCGGAAGAGATCGGCGGCCATGCGGACGCCGAGGGTGTGCTGTTCGCCCGGCACGGAGGCGAAGACGACGGTCACGTCGGTCGGGCGGGCGGCGGCGGTGGCGGGGGCGTCGGCCTTGCGCAGGATCTCGAAGATCTTGCCGGTGGCGGTGGTGACCTGCGCGAAGCTGGCGCGGTCTTCGAGCCACCAGTCGCCCAGCATGCGCGTGGCGGCGGAGAGATATTGCAGGCAGAGGGTTTCGAAGCTTTCGCCGCGGGCGATCTCGGCGAGGATCTCTTCGGCGTCGGCGGTGTCGCCGGTGGCGATCAGCGCCTCGCAGAGCCGTTCGACCTGATGCGTGGGCGGGCCCTGGCGAATGCGCGCCGCGTCACGTTCCTGGTAGGCCAGGCGTCGGACGACCTCGTGGGCGAGGCCCGCCAGCAGGTGCATTTGGGCGGCCCCGGCTGCGAGCACATGGCGGTGATCGCCCGGCCCGCGACGGAGCAGGATGGGTGTGGAATTGAACAAGTGCCTCCTCCCGGCATTCTCGCTGCCTCGAGGATCGGCCTTCCCTTGGTCGACTGCTCAAACCGAATTCATCGAGGAGTCTTCGAGATCACTTTCTGGCTAACCGAGCGTAAGGCCGAGGCGGCACAACCGGCTAGTTGGGATAATCCACTACGTATATATACGTATGCCGCGGGCGGGGCGGGATCAGCCCAGCATGCGGATCAGGTCGGCGATGCCGCGGGCCTGCATTTTCTCGCGGATGCGGGCGCGGTGGACCTCGATGGTGCGCTGGCTGATGCCGAGCTCGGCCGCGATTTCCTTGTTGAGCTTGCCATGCAGGAGGTGGTGGAGCACTTCCTGTTCCCGCTCGGTCAGGCGGGCGAGGCGGTCGGCGATGACCTGTCGGGGCACCTCGGGCGGGGCGCGGTTTTCGAGCGTGGCGCGGGCGGCGGCGACGGCCTCGAGCAGGCGCTCGGCCTCGGTGGGCTTCTCGATGAAGTCGATGGCGCCGGCGCGCATGGCCTGCACCGCGATGGGCACGTCGCCATGGGCGGTGACCACGACGATGGGGATGTCGACGCCCATCTCGGCGAGCCGCGCCTGAAGCTGCATGCCGCTCATCCCCGGCAGGCGCAGGTCGAGCACGAGGCAGGCGCGGCGGGCCGGGTCGAAGCTTTTCAGGAAGTCTTCGGCCGTTCGGCACAGGGTGGCGCCGTAGCCATGCGCCTCCATCAGGGCGCCGAGGGATTTCAGGACGGCATCGTCATCCTCGACGACGTAGACCTCGAATGGCGTGTCAGAGCTGGTCACCATGCACCCCGCGGATTGGCAGTTGGAAGACGAACACCGCGCCGCCCGTCGTGGGCTCGGACCAGATGCGCCCGCCATGCGCCTCGACGATGGAGCGGCAGAGGGACAGGCCTATGCCCATGCCGCGGGTGGTGGAGGCGTGGAACGGCTCGAAGAGGTGGGCCTGCTGTTCGGCCGGGATGCCATGGCCGGTATCGCGCACCTGCACGTCGACCGTGTCGCCCATGCGGATCACCTCGACGGTGAGTTTCTGCCGGGGGGCGTCTTCCATGGCGGTGATGGAATTGCGGGCGAGGTTGAGCACGACCTGGCCGATCTGGACCGGGTCGGCCAGCACGCGGGGCAGGCGCGGGTCGAGCAGCAGGTTGACCTCGAGCCGTGGCAGGTCGGAGGAGACGAGGGCGAGGTCGATGCCCTGCTTGATGGCGTCGTTGAGGTCGATCTCGTCGGGGTTGAGGTCGCCCGTCGAGATGAAGTCGCGCACCCGGCGAATGAGGTCGCCGGCGCGGGTGGTTTCGGTCACGGCGCTGTCCATCAGGTGGGCGGCCTTTTCGGGGATGGCGGCACCGGCGTTGCGGAATTCCTGCCGGCAGGCGCTGACGAAGTTGGAGATGGCCGAGAGGGGCTGGTTGAGCTCATGCGCGATGGCCGAGGCCAGTTCGCCGAGAGAGGAGGCGCGGGAGGCGTCGAGCAGGGCGTGGCGGAGGCGGATTTCCTCGGCCTCGGCGGCCTTCTGCGCCTCGAGCGCGGCGCGTTCGTGTTCGAGGCTGTTGAGCGCGAAGAGCGCCCGGCGCAGGATGCGCAGCGCGTCCTGGTCGCGCAGGTCGAAGGGGCGGCTTTGGCCGCGCCGTTCCTCGCGCCAGAGCGCGAAGGAGCCGCGGGGCGAGAGGCGGGTGATGCCGTCTTCGGTGGTGGTCTCGATCTTGTCGGGCTTGCCGGCCCAGCGGATCGTCTGGTCGAACTCGCTGCGCAGGAAGACGAGGTAGTCGCGGCCATTGTCGTAGAGGTCGAGAAGCGCCGCGCCGGCGGCGCGTTGCATGTTGCGGTCGGACATCGGGATCAGCGACGAGAGCTGCGAGGAGGTGGCGACGCCGTCGGTGAGGTGGCCGAGAAGGGGCGAGACATCGAGCGGTGTGTCGGGGACGGTGCCGAAGCTCACCACCTCGTCGCCCTGCACCAGCAAAAGGCCGTGAGCGTCGATCAGGTCCATCAGGTGCTGGGCGCGGTCGGCGATCAGGTCGCTGAGGGCGGCGCCCGTGCGGGCCTGTTGTTCGATGCGGAAGGCGGTTTTCTCGGCGGCGATGGATTTCTGCAGCTGGTTGGTGTTCTCGATGCTTTGCAGGAGGGCCGAGGTGGTGCCGCCCACCAGCTCGGCGAAGCGCAGGCGCGAGGACGAGATCATCCGCGGCTCGTAATGGTGGCAGGCGACGAGCCCCCAGAGCTGGTTGTTGGTGATGAGCGAGATCGACAGGCTGGCCGCGACGCCCATGTTGTTGAGGTATTCCACGTGCACCGGCGCCACCGCCCGCAGCTTGGAGAAGGTGAGGTCGAGCGCGTCGGGCGCGTCGGCATCGGCGACGGTGCCGCGCTGGCTGATGATGGGGACGCGGGTGCCGTTGATGTCGGGGATCGAACGCATCACGTTCAGCAGGAAATGCCGGCGGGCCGGGTCGGGGATGTCGGAGGCCGGGTAGTGCAGGCCGAGGAAGCTGTCGGGGCGGACGGTGCTTTCGGCGATGACCTCGCCGTGCTTGTCCTCGGCGAAGCGGTAGATCATCACGCGGTCGAAGCCGGTGACTTCGCGGATGATGCGGGCGCTGGCCTCGGCCAGTTCGACGAGGGCGCCGGGCTTGACCAGTTCCGAGATGAAGCCGCGGCGGAGGTATTCGTCTTCCCAGACGCTGGCGGGGTTCTCGTCGGGGCGGAGGAATTCGAGGATGATATGCCCGCCGGTGCGGTGGGCGAGGCATTCGGCGGCGATGCGGGCGCCGTCGGGGCCGGGAAAGCCGATGAACCACGGTTTCAGCAGGTCGGGCGTGGAGGGTTCCAGCGGCAGGCCGCGCAGCTGGGCGACGTTGTCGTCGCCGATGACGCGGGCGAGGGGGCGGCCGAGGATGGCCTCGGGGGCGTAGCCGAGGAATTGGTCGGTGTTCTTGCTGGCGTAGTCGATGACCAGGCTGTCGGCATCGACGGCGATGAGGGCTCCGTGTGGCTGGACCGCGCCGATCAGGTGGATCTGCTCGCGGTCGCAGGTGTCGAGGTTGACGACGTCGAGGGTCATGCGCGTCGGGCCTGAGGTATCGGGGCGGGGAGGTCGAGGGGCGCGAGCCAGTCGGCCAGAAGGCGGAAGGTGCCGAGGGCGCCGTGCAGGAGCGGGGGCAGGGGCGCGCCGGTCGATTGCAGGTGGTCGAGGTGGCGCAGGGTGAGGGGCCAGCGGTGCTTGCCCTCGGCCCGGCACCAGGCCCAGTAGCGGCGGCCGGCGGGGCCGTCGTGGCCGAGAAGGCGATGGGCGGCGCGGTCGATCTGTGAGCCGCCCATGGTGGCGCCCTCGAGGACGTAGAGCACGCCGCCGATCGTGTCGGGCGTGACGAGGGCGCGGGCGCCGGGGCAGAGGGGGGGCGTGCCGCCGGGGGCGCCGAGCGCCTGCATGTCCTGCGCCAGAAGGGGCGCGCGGGGGGCGTAGCGGTAGCCGCTGTCCGGTGCGGGCCGGCCTGCCAGCGTTTCCATGATCGCCCGGTCGAGCGGGGTATGGAAACCGTAAAGACGTATCATGAGCGCGCGGTAGCCCACGACATCGAGCGTGCCGCGGAACAGCCCGTCGAAGGCCGCATGCCGGTGCAGCGCCTGGTGCTCGGCGTCGGTATGCGCGCGCAGCGCCTCCCTCAGCGACGGGGTCGATATGTCGGTGTTGCCGGTCAAGCTCCCTCCCAGGATGCGCACCATGCCGATGGGAGGACGTTAGCACCAAAACTTGCCCGTCAACAAACACCGACTTTCGGCGTTCACCGTATTGGGGAGCGGCGTTGTCTCGCGGAATGGTTGCCATTTCCCTTACGGGCCGGGCGCGGGCTCGCAAAGACGTGATCGGTCAAGGCAGTTGTAGTCAAATGCAGAATCCGTGATGTATGGTTCCGGCACTTTGCCTTTTTCCGGTTCCGGCCGGGGCAGGGCGCCGGGACATTGCTGTATGATATTATCGGCATGCGGGTATTTTGGCGAAGGGCGTGACCCGCATGGCATCGCGGAGTGATTGAGGGAACTGGATGAGGAAAAGACTGACGCCGGATGGCGGCCGATGGGGGGAGACCCTCTCGGCCATCCGACAAAGCCTTGACGACACGCCGGACGGGCCGTTGCGTCCGGAAGAGCTGGCCATGCTGAAAGACTGGTACACGAGTTGCGAGGACGCCGAGGAGCGGCGGCAGCTGGGGCAGATCATCACCGTTCTGGGCCGCCGCTGAGGCGGTGTTCGGGGCGGTGGAAAAGAAACCTGAAATTCGGTGTTTCGAGTGCTTGACGGGGCGCGGCGACGGCCCTAAGAAGCGCATCACGCTTGGGGTCAGCCCCGGGCGGGCAGCGGGCGGTTGTAGCTCAGTTGGTTAGAGTGCCGGCCTGTCACGCCGGAGGTCGCGGGTTCGAGCCCCGTCAACCGCGCCATCGCTGCCTTGGTAAATTTCCGGAAAATCAGGGTGTTTCGGGCAAGCTCGCGAATCGCGGGTTAATGGCCTTGTTTTCTTGGATTTTGCCATGTCGGTATCACGTCGGTATTTTGTCGGTATTCCGTCGGTGCGCGGATCGGCGCGGCGCCGGGTTAACGCGGCGCGCGCTGGCCGGGGCTTGAAAGAGCCACACGAGGTGTTATTTGGCGATTGACGGCGCCTGCGGGCTGGCGTAAGACGCCCGGCACGCGGTTGTAGCTCAGTTGGTTAGAGTGCCGGCCTGTCACGCCGGAGGTCGCGGGTTCGAGCCCCGTCAACCGCGCCACTTTCTTCCTTTAAAATTCGCGAGTGCTCGCCAGCCCTTTCGGGCTGTCTCGCCATGCGCGGGTGTCAGGCGAAGAACGCCTTGAGGGCCGCGATGGTGTCGGCCGGGTTGGTGTCGGGGAAGAAATGGCCGCCGGGGATGCCTCTGGCCTGCATGTCGGTGCATTTGTCTTCCCACGTGGCGGGCACATCGAAGGCTTTCGCCATCGCGCCTTGCGCGCCGAAGAGCACGAGGGTGGGGCAGGTAACGCGGGCGTCGAGGTCTTCTGCATCATCGTGGACATCATGCGAGAGCGCGGCGCGGTAGTCGTTGCACATGCCGCGGATGGTGTCGGGATCGCGCCAGGCGGTGCGGTATGCTGTCAGTTGGTCTTCATCGAAATCCGAGAGTTGCGCGCCGCCCCAGCCGAGCAGGCAGGAGTGGTAATAGGCGTCGGGGTCGTGGCCGATCATGGTTTCGGGGAAGGGCTCGGGTTGGGCGAGGAAGAACCAGTGGTAATAGGCCTGCGCGACCTCGCGCTTGAGCGGTTCGAGCAGGGTGTGGGTGGGGACGATATCCATGACGCAGAGGCGGGTGACGGCGTGGGGGGCGTCGAGGGTCAGGCGGTGGGCCACGCGGCCGCCGCGATCGTGGCCGGCGAGGGCGAAGGTGGAGTGGCCGAGATGGTGCATGAGGGCGATCTGGTCGCGGGCCATTTCGCGGAAGCTGTAGGCGGCGATTTCGGCGGGTTTGCCGCTGTCGCCGTAGCCGCGCAGGTCGGGGCAGATGACGCGGTGGGTTTGCGCCAGTTCGGGAGCGATACGGGCCCAGAGCGCGCGGGTCTGCGGGAAGCCGTGGAGGAGAAGGAGCGGCGGGCCGTCGCCGGCTTCGGACCAGGCGATGTCGATGCCGTTGAGGGTGGCGGTGTGATCGGTGAAGCCGGGGATTGGCATGTGTCGCTCCCGTCTTTGGCGTGAAACCTCGGCTCACTCCTTACGCTGAAAGAACGACTTGATCCAGATGAGCGGGAAGAGAAGCAGGAACCACGCCTTCTTGAGCACCAGCAGCGCGATGGCCGCGAGGCCGGCAAAGGCCGTCTTGCCGTATTTCACGCCGACCAGCGTGGCCAGCACCCCGACGGCGCCGGCTGCGGCGATCTTGTCGCCTGTTTCGAAGGCGGCGTAGGATTCGTCGGGGGCCGGGCTGTAGGGGGCGAGGGTGTCGTCGACCATCTTCGCGATCTGCGCCTCGTTCAGCTCGCTCGAGAGCGGCACGATGGAAAAGGTTACATAGCCGCGCCGGTCGAAGATGGTAGCGGTGATGTTGATGAGCCTTTCGCCGTCCCACTCGATATCGGTGGCGTAGTAGAGGTAGTTCTTCTGCTGGTCGAGGGTGGGGTAGGCGCGCCAGCCGAGGAAGTGGATATCCTGGCCGGTGGCCTCGGACTGGCTGCGCATCGAGAGGGCGAGCTCGGTCTCGATGGCGGCGATTTCCTCGTCGCGGTCGGCGTCGTTCCAGTCGTCGTAGGTGACATAGCCGTCGGAGACCGGCTTTTCGATGATCGCCGTGTCGACCCCGGGCGCGCCGCCCAGCAGGAAGGCGTCGATGCTGGCGCAGCTCTGCCACCCCCATTCGGACTGGGTGATTTCGCAATAGTCGTCGCGGCCGAGATAGAAGCTATTCGGGGATGGCGGCGAAACACTTCCGCGCGACAGCGTCAGGGTTTCGGTAAAAGGGACAGGGGTGTAATCCGACGCCTGGGCCTGGACGAGGGCGGGGGTCGAGGAAAAGGCGAGAAATGAGACGATCAGGAAGACGAGGTTCTCTTTCAGAAGGGCCTTGATCATGTGATTTCTTTCAATGAAGCCAGGTAATTGAGGGCACGTTGCGCCGGAAACATTGGCGCGGCCCTGAGTTGATTCGACTCTCATTATACCCGGAAACGACTGGTTGTCCGGTCTGATGGACCAGGCGTGGTGCCCCGGCCATGCGGGGGGGGGGGCGGTGGCACGCGCCCGGCGCCGCGCCGGGGCGCGGACTTGTTCCGGGCGTGTGCCAGCTTCGTCCGCAGGTGGGTTGGCACCCACCCTACGGCGTGCGTAGGGTGGGTGAAACCCACCTTGGCCGGACCTTACGCCTTGGCCAGCTTGTCCAGCACCCGCGCCCAGCTGCGGATGCCCTTGTGGAAGCTCTCGACGTTGTATTTCTCGTTGGGCGAGTGGATGGCGTCGTCGTCCTGGGCGAAGCCGATGAGCATGGAATCGAGGCCGAGGATGTCCTTGAAGAAGCGGGTCACCGGGATCGAGCCGCCCATGCCGGAGAAGACGGCCTCGCGGTTCCATTCCTCCGACAGCGCCTGGCGGGCCTGTTCGAATTCGGGCCGGTCGATGTTCATGACCGAGGCGGGGGAGCCGTCGAGATTGTTGTCCCAGGTGACGGAGGCGTCGGGGGGCAGGCGGTCTTCGACGTGCTGGCGGAGCGCCTTTCGGACGTGGTCGGGATCCATGTCGCCGACAAGGCGGCAGGTGAGCTTGCAATGCGCCTCGGCCGGGATGACGGTTTTGGAGCCCGCGCCCTGGTAGCCGCCCCAGAGGCCGTTGATCTCGAGCGTCGGGCGGGCCCATTGCTGCACCAGGGTGGAATAGCCGCGCTCGCCATGGGGTTGGGTGTAACCTACGGATTTCAGGTAGGTTTCCTCGTCGAAGCCGCAGTTTTCCCATTGGCGGAGAAGCTCGTCGGGGACTTCCTCGACGCCGTCGTAGAAGCCCTCGACCGCGACGCGGCCGTTCTCATCGTGGAAGGAGGCGATGATGCGGGCGATTTCCTTCAGGGGGTTGAGGCCCGGGCCGCCGTAATGGCCGGAATGGAGGTCGATCTTCGGCCCGTGGAGGGTGAATTCGTCCTTCAGCATGCCGCGCAGCTGCGAGGCGATGGAGGGGACGCCGGGGGAGACCATGGAGGTGTCGCAGACCAGCGCGATGTCGGCGGAGAGCTCCTTGGCGTTGTCCTTCAGGAAGGGCACGAGGGAGGGGGAACCCGATTCCTCTTCGCCTTCGAAGAAGAAGGTGATGCGGCAGGGCAGGCTTCCGTTGACGTCGCGGTAGGCGCGGCAGGCTTCGACGAAGGTCATCAGCTGCCCCTTGTCGTCGGAGGCGCCGCGGCCGCGGATGACGCGGCCCTGGTCGGTGTCCTGGATTTCCGGAGCGAAGGGCTCGGTTTTCCATAGGTCCAGCGGGTCGACGGGCTGCACGTCGTAATGGCCGTAGAAGAGCAGGTGGGGCCCGTCGCCCTCGACATGGCCGACGACCATGGGGTGACCGGGGGTTTCGCGCTTTTCGGCATCGATTCCAATGCTTTGCAGGTCGGCGACCAGCCAGTCGGCGGCGCTTTGGCAATCGGCCTTGTAGGCCGGGTCGGTCGAGATGGAGGGGATGCGCAGAAGCGCCATCAGGCGGTCGAGGGCGTCGGGCAACTGGTCGTCAATGCGCGTCAGAACGGCGTCAATCGGCATGGAAATCTCCGGGTGGTCTGATAGGTCGGGGCGACCGTAACAGGACGCTTGGCGCTGTCCAGCAGGTTGACACAGGTCAAAGCCGGGGGGCGTGACGATTTGTTACCTGTTGTCGTGGAAAGCGTCATCTTATATGCATCTTAGGGTATGCATATAGAATATTGAATATGTCGTGCGGGTCGCGACGTCTGTTCCCGGATCGGATCTGATGGGGGCGGAGACTGCCAAGGAAGGGGATCCAAGTGGATTATTCTGCCAAGCTGGACGAGGCGATTTCGCGGTTGCATGACGAGGGCCGGTACCGGACCTTCATCGATATCGAGCGCAAGAACGGCCAGTTCCCGCATGCGACCTGGCGCCGTTCGGACGGCACCGAAACGCCGATCACCGTGTGGTGCGGCAACGACTATCTTGGCATGGGGCAGCACCCGGTCGTTCTGGCGGCGATGCACGAGGCGATCGAGGCCACCGGCGCAGGGTCGGGCGGCACGCGGAACATTTCCGGCACGACGGTCTATCACAAGCGGCTCGAATCGGAGCTGGCGGACCTGCATGGCAAGGAAGCCGCGCTTCTGTTCACCAGCGCCTATATTGCCAATGACGCGACATTGTCGACGCTGCCGAAGCTGTTTCCAGGGCTGATCATCTATAGCGACGAGTTGAACCACGCCTCGATGATCGAGGGCGTGCGGCGCAATGGCGGGGCGAAGCGGATCTTCCGGCACAACGACGTCGAGCATCTGCGCGAGTTGCTGGAAGCCGACGACCCCGACGCGCCGAAGCTGATCGCGTTCGAGAGCGTCTATTCGATGGATGGCGATTTCGGCCCGATCGAGGCGATCTGCGACCTGGCCGACGCGTTCGGCGCGCTGACCTATATCGACGAGGTGCACGCCGTCGGCATGTACGGGCCGCGGGGCGCGGGCGTGGCCGAGCGGGACCGGCTGATGCACCGGCTCGACATCATCAACGGCACGCTGGCCAAGGCGTTCGGCGTGATGGGTGGCTATATCGCGGCCAGCGCGAAAATGTGTGACGCCATCAGGTCTTATGCGCCGGGCTTCATCTTCACGACCTCGCTTCCGCCGGCTGTTGCGGCCGGGGCGGCGGCCTCGGTGGCGCATCTGAAGCGGGACCAGGCGCTGCGTGATCTGCACCAGGAGCGGGCGAAGATCCTGAAGACGCGGCTCAAGGGCATGGGCCTGCCGCTGATCGATCATGGCAGCCATATCGTGCCGGTGATCGTGGGCGACCCGGTGCATACCAAGAAGCTGTCGGACATGCTTCTGGAAGGCTATGGCATCTACGTGCAGCCGATCAACTTCCCCACGGTGCCGCGCGGCACGGAGCGGTTGCGCTTCACCCCGTCGCCGGTTCACGGGCCGGACGAGATGGACCGGCTTATCCGCGCAATGGACGAGTTGTGGAGCCATTGTGCCCTGAACCGTGCAGAAATGTCGGCATAAACCCGCGTCAGCGCCATAAAAATCATGCGGCACGTGCAATACATATTGCGGTGTGGTAACCTCTTGTAAACAAAAGAGCGGGCTCCGAATCGTCAGGTTCGGGTAACAGGCAATGGGTTGTTAAGGGGCAGGTTGCATGGCCATACGCCGCAGCAAATCGGCTGATCCTCTTGTAAAAGCGGAGAAACCTCGTGGTTTCGATGCCTACGACGTGCGTCTTGGCGACAAGATGCGCGGCGAACGCGCGACCCTGGGCAAATCGTTGCTGGACGTGGAACGGGAGATCCGGATCCGGGCCTCCTATATCGCCGCGATCGAGAATGCCGACCCCGACGCTTTTGACACCCCCGGCTTCATCCCCGGCTACGTGCGCTCCTATGCCCGGTATCTGGGCATGGATCCGGATGCCGCCTTTGCCGATTTCTGCGCCGAATGCGGGTTTTCCGTTGCGCATGGCATGTCGGCCGGTGCCTCGAGCATCCGCAAGCCCGACGAGGCGCCGCGCCGCAAGGCCGCGCCGAAAGACCCGCTGATCGCACCGTCGACACCGTTCCTGCCGGCGCGCGAAACCATGTTCAGCCAGATCGAACCGGGCGCCATCGGCTCGGCCTTGGTGCTGGTCGCACTGATCGCGGGCATCGGCTATGGCGGGTGGAGCGTTCTCAATGAAATTCAGCGGGTGCAGTTCGCGCCGGTCGAGAACACGCCGGACGTGCTGACCGATCTCGACCCGCTCGACGCCGCGGTGAAGACCCCGGCCGACAGCGAAGACCCGACGCGCAGCGCCGGTGTGCTGCCGCCGGTGGCCGAAGAGGGGCTGGACCGGCTCTATCGCCCCGAGGCGCTGGACGTGCCGGTGATGGTGGCGCGGGATGCGCCGATCTCGACCCTGAACCCGTCCGAGGTCGGCACCTTCGTGGCCGAACTTCCGCAGGCCGACCGCCGGTCGGAGCCCGCGGCGGAGCAGAATGATATCGACAGCGTCATCGCCAGCGTGGTGAATGGCGGCGACGAGCAGGGCGAGAGCCCTGCCGCGTCGAGCAACACGCCCAAGGTCGTGGCCGACCCGCCGCCGGGTGTGCGGCTGGTGGCCGTGCGGCCGGCATGGGTGCGGGTGCGCGCCGCCGATGGCAGCGTGGTCTACGAGGGCATCCTGAACGGGGGCGACACCTACAGCGTGCCGGTGACGCAAGAGCCGCCGACCCTGCGGGTGGGCGAATCCGGGGCTGTCTATTTCGAGGTGGCGGGCAAGCATTACGGGCCGGTGGGCCCGAACGGCTCTGTCACGTCGGACCTGGCGCTGGCGGCAGACGGGCTGACCGAGCGGTATAACGTGGCCGACCTGAGCCAGGATCGCGACCTGTCGCGCTACGTGGCCCAGCTCGAGCAGACGGGCGACGCGCCGCAGGAATAATCCCGCGCCCCCGATTGCGACCGGGCCGGATGGTACTTATGATTCAGCATGAATTGTCCGAATTAGCGGGGCCGACCGATGTCGCTCAATGAAATCCGCCCGTGGCGCAACATATACCGCCGGGAGAGCCGCCAGATCATGGTGGGCAATGTTCCGGTCGGGGGTGGCGCGCCGATCAGCGTGCAGACCATGACCAACACCGACACGTCCGACGTGAAGGCGACGGTGGCGCAAGTGCAGGCCGCGGCCGACGCCGGGGCGGATATCGTGCGGGTTTCCGTGCCGGACGAGGCGAGTTCGAAGGCGCTGAAGGAGATCGTGCGGGAAAGCCCGGTGCCGATCGTGGCCGACATCCATTTCCACTACAAGCGCGGGATCGAGAGTGCCGAGGCGGGGGCCGCCTGTCTGCGGATCAACCCCGGCAATATCGGCAGCCAGGAGCGGGTGCGCGAGGTCATCAAGGCGGCGCGCGATCACGGCTGTTCGATGCGGATCGGGGTGAATGCCGGGTCGCTGGAGCGGCATTTGCTGGAGAAATACGGGGAGCCGACGCCGGACGCGATGGTGGAGAGCGGTCTCGACCATATCAAGGTGCTGCAGGACAACGATTTCCACGAGTTCAAGATCAGCTGCAAGGCGTCGGACGTGTTCATGGCGGCGACCGCCTACCAGATGCTGGCGGATCAGACGGATGCGCCGATTCACCTTGGCATTACCGAGGCCGGGGGGCTGATGAGCGGCACGATCAAGTCGGCGATCGGTCTGGGCAACCTACTGTGGATGGGGATCGGCGACACGATCCGGGTGAGCCTGTCGGCCGATCCGGTGCAGGAGGTGAAGGTCGGCTACGAGATCCTCAAGTCGCTGGGGCTGCGGCACCGGGGGGTGAACATCATCTCCTGCCCGTCCTGCGCGCGGCAGGGGTTCGACGTGATCAAGACGGTCGAGGTTCTGGAAGAGCGGCTTGAGCATATCAAGACGCCGATGAGCCTTTCCATCATCGGCTGCGTGGTGAACGGGCCGGGCGAGGCGCTGATGACCGATGTGGGGTTCACCGGCGGCGGGGCCGGGTCGGGCATGGTGTACCTGGCGGGGAAGGCCAGCCACAAGATGTCGAACGAGCAGATGATCGAGCATATCGTCGAAGAGGTCGAGAAGCGGGCCTCGGAGATCGAGGCGGGCGAGGCGGAGCCTCAGGCGGCGGAGTGATGTACCGAGCCGGGCGGGCGCCTGCCCGTGGAGTGGCGCTGCTGACGGTTCTGGCAGGTGCTTTATGGTGCCAAGTACATCTTCCATATGAACGGAATGGGCCCTCTCAAAAACGCCAGCCCGCCGGGACGGGCAGGCGCTCGCCTATCGTGAATTGCCCTGCAATTCACTTGCGGCAGGCGATTGCTTGCAATCGCCGTTAGCCCGGCGGCCTTCGGCCTTGATTCCGGGCGTGGGTCAGTCTTCGAGGTAGCGTTCCAGCACGATGGCCGGGATATGCCCGCGCAGCATTTGATCCGGGAAGACGTAGCTGGGGGCAATGTCGAGTTGCAGGGCATCGGCCAGGGCGCTGTTTTCCTCCATGTCGAGCAGGGTCACGCGGAGGTCATGGCGCTTGGCCAGCGCGCGCAGATCGGTTTCGGCGCGGGTGCAGTCTGGGCAGTTGTCGCGGGTGAAGAGCGCGATGGTGTGGGTGGCCCCGGCAGGGCCGAAGCCGGGGAGGTTCGGTGAGAACAGCGCCGACGCGTGCGTCTTGAGGCGGGCGAGGTCGTCTTCGATGGCCTCGGCGTAGAGATCGGCCGCGTCCGGCGCGGGGCGGTCCATCGGCAGCAATTCCGGCACGGTCAGCAGGACCGCGCGGATTTCCTGCCCGAGGATGGCGCGTTCGGTGGGTGTCAGGTGCAGGACGTCGGTCTCGGCCGATGACGGCCCGCCGAGGCAGGCCGTCACACAGGCCGCAAAGGCCAGCCGGGTCACGAGTCGGAGCGGATCTCGGCGACGATCTCTTCCATGCCCTCGCGGGGGACATAGCCGCGCAGCATCTGGTCGCCCATCACGAAGGACGGCGTGCCCGAGATGCCCAGCGACTTGGCCAGCTGGTGGTTCTCGGCGATCACCTCCGTCACCTCGGGGCTGTCCATCCGGGCGAGGATGGCGTCGGTGTCGAGGCCGAGCGTCTCGCCTATGCGGGTGAGGGAGGTCTCGTCGATATCGCCCGCGAAGGTGATCAGCGCGTCATGGGCGGCCTTGTATGCCTCGTCGCCCTCGAGCTGGAGGGTGGCGATGGCGAAGCGCGAGGACAGCATGGATTGCTCGCCCAGGATCGGGAATTCCTTGATGACGAAGCGGATATTGCCGTCGAATTCGACAAGGTCGTCGACGTCGGGCGCGGCGCGGCGGCAATAGCCGCAGCGGTAATCCATGAACTCGACCAGCGTGACATCGCCCTCTGGGTTGCCGCCGACCCAGGAATAGCCGTCGTTGAAGATCGCCTCGGCGTGGTCCTGGATCATCTCGCCGTCGGACTCGGCCTGGGCCGCTGTCTCGCGCTGTTCGAGCACGGCGACGGCTTCCATGATGACCTCGGGGTTTTCCAGCAGGTAGGCGCGGATCTCGGCGCGGAAGGCCTGACGCTCGGCGTCGGTCATGCTTTCGAGGTCGAGCGCGTTGGCGGGCAGGGCGAAGGCGGCAACGGCGGCCAGCGCGGGCAGAAGGGGGCGTGTCATGAAGCGGGTCTCCGTCATTTCGTGAAAGGGGGTTGTGTCATTTTTCCTTGGCGGCGCGCTCGGCGGCGGCCAGAACATCCTGCGCCCGCCGCCAGCCGGTCGAGCCGCGCGGCAGAAGGTCCGAGGCGCGTTTGGCATGAATCCCGGCATCCGACAAGCGGCCCTGCATGGCATAGCGCTCGGCGGTCACCAGCGAGGCCATGCCGGTATTGCCGAGCTGGGCATAGGCCTGGGCCATGTCGCGCAGCACGCGCGGGTCGCGGCCGTCGCGGTCATAGGATTGCTGGAGGTACTTGATGGCGGCCTGGGTCTGGCCGGTGGCCAGGAGGGCCCGGCCATAGGCGCCGAGGATGAGCGCGTTCTTGGGCGCCTGTTTGACCGCCACGGCATAGGCGTTGGCGGCGGCCTGGAACTGGCGGCTTTCGATGAGGATCTGGCCTTTCAGCTCCTGGTAATAGGGGTCGCCGGGGCGGGCGGCGAGGGCGCGGTCGATGGCGGCGACGGCGCGGGTCATGTCGGCCTGCTGGTGATAGGCGGCGGCCTCGCGCATGGCCTTGATATCGGCGTAGCCGCTTTCGCCCGCGCGGTTCAGGGTCCATTTCGGGGCGCGCTGGAAGGCCGAGAGCTTGCCCTTGGCGCGCTGGAACCAGTAGTTCGCGGTGGCATCCTCGCGCTGTTGGCCGGCATAGCCCTGCGCCAGCCGCTGGACCACGCGGTAGCGGTCGCGCGAAAGGGGGTGGGTGCGGGCATAGGGGTCTTGCCGGGAGGCGGAAAGCACCTCCTGCCCGCGGAAGATATCCATCACGGCAACCATGCCCTGCGGGTCGGCGCCGGCGGCGGCGAGGTAGCGCATGCCGCTCTGGTCGGCGGCGTTTTCCTCGGCGCGGGTGTGGACGAAGAACATTCGCTGGGCGGTGTTGGCGGCGCCGAGCGCGCCGAGCCCGGCGATCTCGCCCCGGCCCGAGGCCACGGCGGCGGCCGCCGCCAGCGCCGCGCCGATGCCGGCGGCGGTGCGGGCGTTGCGCAGGTTGACGGGGCGGCGGGCGAGGTGGCCGTTGGTGATATGGGCGGCCTCATGGGCCAGCACGGCCTGCAGCATGGCGGCGTTCTGCATCTTCAGCAGCAGGCCGGAATGGATGAAGATATGGCTCTGGTCCACCACGAAGGCGTTGAGGGTGCGGTCGTCGACGACGAGGATCTCGACCCTGGTGGAGCCGAGACCGGCGGCCTTGAGTACGGGCGCCGCGACCTGTTCGAGGGCGTGCTCGATATCGGGGTCGCGCAGCAGGGTGGCGGCGCGGGCGGGGGCCGCCAGCGTGGCCACCAGCATCGCGGCCACCATCAGAAATCGGACAAGATGCATTGACGGGGCGTCTCTTTCCAGTGCAACCCAAGGTTCGAACCTTGGGCAGTCTAGGAAGAAATCCATGCGGAACTCAACCCGATCCGGCGTCGATCCCTTTATCGTGATGGACGTGATGGAGGCCGCCCGGAAGGCCGAGGATGCCGGGCGCCACATCATCCACATGGAGGTGGGCCAGCCCGGCACGCCGGCGCCCGAGGGCGCGCGGGCGGCGCTGGCGGCGGCGATGGGGGAGGATGCGATGGGCTATACCGTGGCCCTGGGCCTGCCGGCGCTGCGGGCGCGGATCGCGCGGTTATATGGAGAGTGGTACGGGGTGGACCTCGACCCGAACCGGGTGATCGTGACCTCCGGGTCGTCGGGGGCGTTCATATTGGCGTTCACGGCGCTGTTCGATACCGGGCAGCGGGTGGGGATCGGGGCGCCGGGGTACCCGAGCTACCGGCAGATTTTGCGGGCGCTGGACCTTGTACCGGTGGATATCGAGACGGCGGAGGCCAACCGGCTGCAGCCGGTGGCGGCGGACCTGGAGGGGCTGGACCTGTCGGGGCTGATGGTGGCGAGCCCGGCGAACCCCACGGGCACGATGCTGGGGCGCGATGACATGGCCGCGCTGATGGAGGCGGCGGCGGCGCAGGGGGCGTCGTTCATCAGCGACGAGATCTATCACGGGATCGAGTACGACTCGAAGGCCGTGAGCGCGCTGGAGATCAGCGACGAGGCTTACGTGATCAACTCGTTTTCCAAGTATTTCTCGATGACCGGCTGGCGCGTGGGCTGGATGGTGGTGCCGGAGGATCATGTGCGCGTGGTGGAGCGGCTGGCGCAGAACCTGTTCATCTGCCCGCCCCATGCGAGCCAGGTGGCGGCGCTGGCGGCGATGGACTGCACCGAGGAGCTGGAGGCGAACATGGATGTCTATCGCGTCAACCGGCAGCTGATGCTCGACGGGCTGCCGGCGGCCGGGTTCGACCGGATCGCGCCGCCGGACGGGGCGTTCTATGTCTATGCGGATGTGAGCCACCTGACCGATGACAGCGTGGGGTTTGCCAAGGAGATTCTCGAAAAGGCGGGCGTGGCTGTGACCCCGGGGCTGGATTTCGACCCGGCCCGCGGGGGCGGGACGCTGCGGTTTTCCTATGCGCGGAGCACGGAGGACATCGCCGAGGGGTTGCGGCGGTTGAAAATGTTCATGGAGGGGCGCTGAGGCCCGCCGGCGGCCGTGTTTGGGGCGGGCGTCGGGTTTTTGGATATTTGTACCAAGAAGAAGCTTGGGGTGGTGGCTGAGCCTCTGGCCGCGCGTTTTGGTGCGGCGTGGGGATTTCGAGAATTTCGGGAAAGATGAAAGGGCGGGAGGCGCGCTGTTTTCTGCGGCCGGACGGTGCGTCGGTGGTGGGCAAGCGGGGGGCGGTCGTGTATGCTGGGGGCAAGCAAGACCGGTAACGGCGGAAGAGCAGGATGATCAGGATTTGTCTGGCGCTGGCGATCTGCGCGATGGGCCTTTCGGCGCAGGCGCAGGGGCGTGACCTGAGCGCGCTGGCGCGGGTCGAGATGGCGCAGACGCGCATCGACGATATCTCGGGCGGGCTGCGCGTGCGGCTGGGGCTGAGCCAGGGCGTGCCGTTCCGCGTGTTCACGCTGGACGAGCCGGCGCGGCTGGTGCTGGATTTCCGCGAGGTGGACTGGCGCGGGGCCGACCCGGCGCTGATCGACTGGGCCGACGGGGCGCGGGCGGTGCGCATGGGCACGTTCCGGCCCGGATGGTCGCGGATGGTGGTCGACCTGGGCGGGCCCTTTGCCGTGAGGACGACGGAGGCGAAGACCGACACGGCCAGCGGCAAGGTGGTGATCGAGGTGATCCTGCGCGAGGTGTCGGAGGAGGCGTTCGCCGCCGCCGCGGGCGCCGCGCCGCTGCCCGGCTGGGAGGTCGATCAGCCCGGGCTGCCGGCGGTGAAGAAGGCGCGGCAGACCGGCGAGGAGAAGCTGCTGGTGGTGCTCGACCCCGGCCATGGCGGTATCGACCCGGGCGCCGAGGCCGACGGCGACAACGAGAAGACGCTGATGCTGCGCTTTGCGCTGGAATTGCGCGACCACCTGCTGCGCGCGGGCGGGTTCGACGTGGCGCTGACGCGGGAGGAAGACAAGTTCGTCTCGCTCGAGCGGCGGGTGGCGATTGCCCACGAGCTGGGGGCGGATGTTTTCCTGTCGCTGCATGCCGACGCGCTGAGCGAGGGGCGGGCGACGGGGGCCACTGTCTATACGCTGTCGGACAGCGCCAGCGACGAGGCCAGCGCGGCGCTGGCCGAGCGGCACAACCGGGCCAATATCCTGGCCGGGGTGGACCTGACCGAAAGCGACGACGTGGTGGCCGACGTGCTGATGGACCTCGCGCGGATGGAGACGCAGCCGCGCGCCGACCAGCTGGCCCAGGCGATCCGGCTGGGGATCAAGGAGCAGGGGCTGCCGCTCAACTCGCGGCCGTTGCGTTCGGCCGGGTTCTCGGTGCTGAAATCGCCGGATATCCCGTCGATCCTGATCGAGCTGGGGTTTCTGTCGAGCCAGAGCGACCTGGAGCACCTGCGCGACCCGGAATGGCGCGCGACCATGGCGGCCGGGATTCGCGATGCGCTGCAGGCCTGGCGGATTGCCGATGCGGCCGCCGCCAAGCTGGTTCGCCAGTAGGCGGACGGATGCCGGGCCTGACCCGATTGTGTTTTGACGGGCTTTCGCCCGCCGCTTATATGGATGCCTAACTTGAAACGGGGGCCCGCGTGCTCAGACCCATTCTCACCTTGTTCGGAACGATCTTCAGCCTTGCGACACTGATTGTCGTCATGGTCGCGCTGTCGATCGGCGCGGTGTTCCATATCTATGGCAAGGACCTGCCGAGCCACGAATCGCTGGCCACCTACACGCCGCCGACGATCAGCCGGATCTATTCGGGCGAGGGCAAGATCATCGACGAGTTCGCCCGCGAGCGGCGGCTGTTCACGCCCGCCGAGGAAATTCCCGAGCTGGTGAAGCAGGCGTTCATCTCGGCCGAGGACAAGAATTTCTACAACCACGCCGGTTACGACGCGCGCGGGATCGCGGCCGCCATCGTCGAGGCGGTCAAGACGCGGGGCGAGACGGTGCGCGGCGCCTCGACCATCACCCAGCAGGTGATGAAGAACTTCCTGCTGTCGGGCGACCGCCGGATCGAGCGGAAGATCAAGGAGATCATCCTGGCGACGCGGATCGAGGAGACGCTGAGCAAGGAGGATATCCTCGAGCTGTACCTCAACGAGATCTTCCTCGGGCAGAACTCCTATGGGGTGACCGCCGCCGCGCAGACCTATTTCAACAAGACGCTGAGCGAGCTGGCCCCGCACGAGGCCGCCTTCCTGGCCTCGATGCCGCAGGCGCCGGGCCGGACGCACCCGGTGCACAACAAGGACAGGCTGCGCGACCGCCGCAACTACGTGCTGACGGAGATGTACGAGAACGGCTACATCACCGAGGCCGTGAAGGAGGAGGAGATCGCCCAGGATCTGCGCTCGGTCCAGAATGGCGATTTCCCGGAATGGCGCGAGACCTTGCCGCCGCGGGATTATTTCACCGACGAGATCCGCCGACAGCTGTCGGAGGATTTCGGCGAGGGCGAGTTCTTTACCGGCGGCCTGACCGTGCGCGCCACGATCGACCCAGAGATGCAGGAGGCGGGCGCGCAGGCGCTGCAGCGGCAGCTGGAGAATTACGACCGCAACCGCAAGACATGGCGCGGCACGGGCGTGACGCTGGACGAGGCGGTGCTGGAGGACGAGGCAAAATGGCGCGAGGCGCTGGCTTCGGCCGACGTGGCGCGGGATATCAAGCTGGATGGCCAGTGGTACCCCGCCGTGGTGCTGGAGCGGGGCGACCAGGAGATGACGATCGGCGTGGAAGGCGTCGAGGGGATCCAGTCGGTGCCGCGCAAGGATATCGGCTGGCTGCCGGGGGACTTCAAGGAGACCTTCAAGCGGGGCGACGTGGTGCATGTGCGCCGGATGACCGCCGATGACGATGGCAGCTTCATCCGCTGGACGCTGCGGCAGGTGCCGGAGGTGCAGGGCGGCTTCGTGGCGATGGACGTGCATAACGGCCGGGTTCTGGCGATGCAGGGCGGGTTCTCCTACCAGGATTCGGTGTTCAACCGGGCAACGCAGGCCGACCGGCAGCCGGGCTCGAGCTTCAAGCCCTTCGTCTATGCCGCCGCGCTCGACAGCGGGTATTCCCCGGCGACGATCGTGATCGACGCGCCGATCGAGATCGACACGGCGGGCGGCATCTGGCGGCCGCGCAACTCGTCGAACCAGTTCTACGGGCCGACGCCGCTGCGCACGGGCATCGAGATGTCGCGGAACCTGATGACCATCCGCCTGGCGCAGGAGGTGGGGATGGATACCGTTGCCTCCTATGCGGAACGGTTCGGCGTCTATGACCGGATGAGCACCTTCCTGGCCAACTCGCTGGGCTCGGAAGAGACGACTCTCTACCGCATGGTCTCGGCCTATTCGATGTTCGCCAATGGCGGCGAGCGGGTCGAGCCGACGCTGGTTGACCGGGTGCAGAACCGCTATGGCGAGACGGTCTACAAGCATGACCCGCGCGACTGTATCGAGTGCGATGACCCCTCGGTGCCGCAGAACCGGGGCCCGCGTATCGTGTCGAACCGCGACCAGGTGATCGACTCGGTCACGGCCTACCAGCTGACCTCGATGATGCAGGGCGTGGTACAGCGCGGCACGGCCTCGGGGGCGATCAACCTGCCGGTGCCCGTGGCCGGCAAGACCGGGACGACGAACGATGCGCGCGACGTGTGGTTCGTGGGCTTCACCTCGAACATCGCGGCGGGCTGCTACATCGGCTTCGACCAGCCGCGCGGCCTGGGCCGGGGGGCCTATGGCTCGTCGATGTGCGGGCCGGTCTTCCAGGAGTTCATGTCGCAGGCGATCAAGAAATACGGCGGCGGCCGGTTCAAGGTGCCGGAGGGCGGCCATTTCATCAAGATCGACCGTTACACCGGCGAGCGGCTGCCCGAGGGCGCCAGCGGCGCGCATGTGGTGGCCGAGTATTTCCGCGACGGCGAGGAGCCGCTCTTCGGGTATGTCTACGATGGCGGCTTCGCCATGGGCAACGACCTGGAGATGTTCGAGCAGAACCGCTCGGGCGAGGGCGTGCGCGAGGTGACCACCTCGGACGGCGATACCGGCACGGTCAGCGACAAGGCCAGCTTTGGCAGCCTGAGTTCGGGGGGCCTGTACTGACGGCGCCGGAATTTTGTGAAAATTCCGGGGGCGGAAAATTTGGAATTTTCCGGGGCGGCGCGCCGGGGGAAAGGGGCGTGACATGCTGACGGTCTGGGGGAGGAAGACCTCGTCGAACGTGCAGGCGGTGATGTGGGGCATTGCCGAGCTGGGGCTGGAGTATCGGCGCCACGATGTGGGCCATCGCTTCGGCGGGACGGATACGGATGAATTCCGTGCCATGAACCCCAACCGGACGGTGCCGGTTCTGCAGGATGGCGAGGAGGAGCCGTTGTGGGAATCGGCGGCGATCTTGCGGTATCTCGCGACCCGTTATGGCACGGCGCCGTTCTGGCCCGAGGATATCCCGGCCCGGGCGCAGGTCGACAAATGGGCGGAATGGGCGAAGGTCAATATCAACAGCGCCTTCACGGTGCCGATCTTCTGGAAGGTCGTGCGCACGCCCGAGGCCGAGCGCGATTGGCCGGCGATAAGGGCCGCGGTGGCGGCGCTTGAGGGGAAGCTGGCGATTGCCGAGGACCGGCTGGGGCAGGTTGCCCATCTCGCGGGGGATGATTTCACCCTGGCGGATGTGCAGTTCGGGCATGTGCTGTACCGTTATTACGAGATCGGGATCGAGCGGGGCACGTTTCCGAACGTGCGGCGGTATTACGAGGCGTTGCAGGAGCGGCCGGCCTACCGGGAGCACGTGATGGTGTCTTACGCGGACCTGGCGGTCTGAGGCAGGCGGCGCATCGACGGGCCGCGCGTGCGCGTCCTGACCACCGACCTGTCTTGTCCAACCCCTTGGGCCTTGATATCACCCGCATCTGAGCAGACCGAGGACCCATACGCATGCGCGCCGAAATCGAAACCGCCGTCTCCGAGATCGAGAATTCGCTGGAGCTTCTGCGCCAGCGGATGGGCTGGGACACCGCCCAGCACCGGCTGGAGGAATTCAACGCCCGCGTCGAGGACCCGACCCTGTGGGACGACCCGGCCAAGGCGCAGAAGCTGATGCGCGACCGGCAGGCGCTGGTCGATGCGATCGAGACGCATGACTCCATCAAGCAGGACCTGTCGGACAATATCGAGCTGATCGAACTGGGCGAGATGGAGGAGGACGCGGATGTCGTGAACGACGCCGAGTCCGCCATCAAGGCGCTGCAACAGAAGGCCGCGGCCAAGGAGCTGGAGGCGTTGCTCGATGGCGAGGCGGATGGCAACGACACCTTTCTCGAGATCAACGCGGGCGCGGGCGGCACGGAAAGCTGCGACTGGGCGAACATGCTGGCGCGGATGTATGTCCGCTGGGCCGAGAAACGGGGCTACACGGTCGAACTGCAATCGGAAAGCCCGGGTGACGAGGCCGGCATCAAGTCGGCGGCCTACAAGATTTCGGGCCATAACGCCTATGGCTGGCTGAAATCGGAATCGGGCGTGCACCGGCTGGTGCGGATTTCGCCCTTCGATTCAGCTGCCAAGCGGCATACCTCGTTCAGCTCGGTCTGGGTCTACCCGGTGGTCGACGACAATATCGAGATCGAGGTGAACCCCTCGGATGTGCGGGTGGATACGTTCCGCTCGTCCGGTGCGGGCGGGCAGCACGTGAACAAGACCGACTCGGCCGTGCGGATGACGCACATTCCCACGGGGATCGTGGTGACCAGCTCCGAGAAGTCGCAGCACCAGAACCGCGATATCGCCATGAAGGCGCTGAAATCGCGGCTGTACCAGATGGAGCTGGACAAGCGGAACGAGGCCATTGCCGAGGCGCACGAGGCCAAGGGCGACGCGGGCTGGGGCAACCAGATCCGGTCTTACGTGCTGCAGCCCTACCAGATGGTGAAGGACCTGCGGACCGGGGTCGAGACGTCGGACACGAAAGGCGTGCTCGACGGCGATCTTGACCAGTTCATGGCGGCGACGCTGGCGATGAACGTGTCGGGCAAGAGCCGGGCCGAGGCGCAGGGCGAGGACTAGGGCGCTTCAGGGCAGGGGGCGTTGCGCCCAGCGTTGAATTTCCTTTGGAAATTCAACGTCCCCGCCCAGGATATTTTCGGCCAGAAGAAGCGGGGCGGCGCGTTTGGCCGCGATGGCCCCGCCGGTCGCGTCAGTCGGCCGCTTCCAGCGCGTCGAGCCGGTCGATGAGCCGGGCGTTCAGCGCCTCCTGTGCGGCGAGGCGCGCGTTGAGATCCTCGATGTAGATATGGGCGTGCTCCAGTTCGTTCAGGATGCCGCCCATCTTCTCGGACACGTTCATCGGTGCATTGGGCAGGGTGGGGCCGACCGCCGGCAGGTGGCCGTTCTCCCACATCAGCGCGGCGTGGTCGGTAACGGAAAGCCGTTCGAAATCGGCGTCGAACACCGCGTCGCAACCGACGGAGCAGCTCGGCCCGCCGGTGGTGAGCGTGCCGTCGAGCACCATGTCGCCATCGGCGTTGAGGCGCATCTCGGGCCCGTCGCCATCGACGATGTTGTAGCGCATCTCACCGGTGCCCAGCGGCCCCTGGGTGAAGGTGATGTCGACCGACTGGTTGACCGGCGCCCCGGTGGCGGTGATGCGGAAGTAGCTGAAGGTCTCGTCGTCGCTGATCTCGAGCGGGGCGCCGGGGCTGTCGGTGCCGAGGCCGACATTGCCGTCCGCGGCAAGTGCCAGGCTGGCATTCGGGGCTTCGTCATTGATGCTGAACGGAAAGCCGTTGCCGTTTGCATTGCCAATGTAGAACACGTTGTGATTGCCCGCGAGGGTCCAGAAAAAGGGCGGAAAGGCCCCGAACCCGACCTGTTCCAGCCGCAGCGTCGGCAGCGTCGAGGCGGCGACATGCAGGTCGGACTGGGGGAGGGACGTGCCCATCCCGACCTCGCCGCCGGCGGCGATCCAGAGCGCGCTGCTCGGCGCACCCGCCTCGACGGTGAAGGGCACGGTGCCGGCGGTCGTATCGGCTATGGAAAAGCGCTCCTGCCCGAAATTCGCAGTGTCGTTGATCTGGATTTCCCAGTCATTGCTCGGAAAGCTGCCAGCGGCGGAGCTGGTATCGACGAATTCCACGCGGATATCGGGGTTGGTCAGGCGCAGCAGCGTGTCCTCGGGGAACATCTCGGTCTCGACGCAGGCGTTGCCGATGCAGACGCTGTCGTCGAGCACCGTGTCGCCGGTCACGAAGAGATCGGCCTGGGTGGTGTCGATGTCGGAGATGTCCACGCCTTCGCCGAAGACCACCTCCTGTGCGTGAAGCGCGGGGGCTGTGACGAGCAGCGGCAGGGCGAGGAGCGTCGGGAAACGGTGAGACATGGCGCAGGCTTTCCGGGAAAGGGCGCCTGCGACGGGGCCGGGGGCGGGCGCAAGTGAACGGGCCGGGATCCTGCCGCCCCGGCCGGCAGGTGGACCGAGGATAGCAGGGCGAGGGCGGCCCGTGTCAAGGCCGGGCCGCCCGGCGGGTGTGCCTTCAGTTCTGTCGCGCGTCGAGCCGGGCGGCCAGCGAGGCCAGCTCGGCCGTCAGGGCCTCGATCCGGCTGTCCTGTGCCTCGATCCGGGCCTGTTGCGCGGCGTTGCGGTCGTTGAGCTGCCCGATGAAGAGATGGGCGTGCTCGAGCTCGTTGAGGATGCGGCCCATCTTGTCGGTCACGTCCCAGGGCTCGCCATTCCGGGTCGGGCCGACATTGGGCAGGTGGCCCAGCGCAAGCGTTTCGGCCACGTGGTCCTCGATCGAAGGCAGGGGGTAGTCGGCATCGAAGACCGCGTCGCAGCCGACCGAGCAGGAGCCGGCGGTGGTGAGCTTGCCGGCGATCGTGACGTCGCCATCGGCATTGAGCCGCATCTCGGGCCCGTCGCCGTCGACGATATTGTAGCGGAACTCGCCGGTATTGAGCGGTCCCTGGGTGAACACCACGTCGGCCGACTGGTTGACGGGCGCCCCGGTCGCGGTGATGCGGAAAAAGCTGAAACTGTCGTCGTCGCTGACCTCGAACGGTGCGGCGGGGGTGTCGGTCCCGAAGCCTACGTAGCCCGTACCGGCGACGTAGAGAGAATTGCTGGGGGCGGTGCCCTCGATCACGAGCGGGATGGTCCTGTTGCCGCTGCTGGCGACTTGGAAGGCCGCATCCGAGGCCGCGATGTCGAACCCGCCCGCCGTGCCGTTCGTCTCCTCGAGCCGCATCACCGCCGAGGCGAGGGGCGACACGACATGCACACTCGTCTGCGGCAGCGAGGTGCCGAGGCCCAGATACCCGCTGGTGTCGAGCCAGAAGGCGTTGTCCGGCACGCCGCCGGCGATGGTGAAGGGCGTCGTGCCGGCGGTGTCGTCCTCGACCGCGAACTTGTCTATCCCGCCCGTGGCGACGGAGTTGGGATCGTTGACGCGCAATGTCCAGTCGCGGTTGGGCGCGGTCGGGCTGGACGTGTCGTCGAAGACGATGGAATGCTGCGTATATCTCAGGATAAGCGTTTCGTCATTCGCGAAGGTCGTGGTCGGCTGGCAGGTGTTGCCAAGGCAGAGGGAGCCGTCGATGACGCTGTCCCCCTCGACATACATGCTGCCGGTGGTGCCCGCGTCGACGGTCAGGTCGCCCTCGATCACGACGTCGTCGGGAAAAGTGGTGACCTGCGCGGCGACAGGGGCGGCCAGAAGGAAAAGGGCCGAACTGATTAGAAACTTGGGGTTGCGGAATAGCATGGGGTCTCCCTAGGAAATGGCTGGCCGGGTTGCGGCTGAATGCCATGGTTTTGAAAAATAATTTTCGCACAGGCGCACTTCGTGCGGCCGCATCGCCGGGCGAGTAATGACGCCCGGCAGCGGGTTGTCAAACCTCCGATGCGGCTGGGGTCAGTCGGCGGCCGCCGCCAACAGGGCCTCGACCCGCGCGAGCCGGGCTTCCAGCCCGGCGATCCGCACCTGGGCGGCGTCACGATCGTCGTGCAATTGCTCGATGTAGATATGCGCGTGTTCCAGTTCGTTCAGCATCGCGCCCATCTTCTCCGACAGGTTCATCGGCGCGCCGGGAAGCGTGGGGCCGACCGCCGGAAGGTGGCCGTTTTCCCACATCAGCGCAGCATGCTCCTTGACCGACAGGCGGGCGAACCCGGCGTCGAACACTGCGTCGCAGCCGCCCGCGCAGGTGGGGCCGCCGGTGGTGAGGGTGCCGTCGATCTCCATGTCGCCATCGGCATTCAGCTTCATCTCGGGCCCGTCGCCATCGACGACGTTGTAGCGCAGCTCGCCCGTGCCGAGGGGGCCGCCGGTGAAGGTGATGTCGACGGACTCGTTGACCGCCGCCTGAGTGGCGGTGATCCGGAAGAAGTTGAACGTCTCGTCGCGGGAAAGCTCCAGCGGGGCCTGTGGATTGCCGGTGCCGAGGCCGATGTTGCCGTCTTCCCTTATCCTGAGTGATTGACTGGGCGCGCGCGACTCGATCATGACCGGGGTCGTATTGCCTATCTGGTCTCTCAAATAAAAAATAGTATTAAATGAAACCAAGTCCCAGCTGGTGGGGCTACCAAGAGTTTCCTCCATCCGAATTCGGGCCGGCGCGCCGTCCCCTTCGATCAGGTGCAAGCTCGCTGTGGGTAGCGATGTGCCTAACCCGACCTGCCCATCTTCATCGATGTAGAGTGAGTTGTCCGGCGCCCCGCCAAACAGGGTGAACGGCGTCGTCCCCGCGGTAATGTCGTCGATGGCGAACAGGCTGTCGCCATTGCTGCCGGTCTCGTTGGCGCGCAGTTGCCAGTCATGCTGGCCCGTGTTCGAGGCATCGTCGAGAAGTATGCGGGCGGCAAATTTCTTCACCTTGAGGGATTCATCGGCAAAGACCTCGCCCGGGGCACATTCGCCGCCGGCGCAGAGGCTGCCGTTGACGATGACATTCTCGTTGAAGACCTGTTCGGCGGCGGCCGGAATTGCGGTGGCCGCGAGGGCGACGCAGGCAAGATAGGGTTTCATGATATGTCCTTCTTTTGAATCGTGTGATCCGAAATGCCGGGGCCGGGTCGCCCTCAGTCGGTGGGAGGGGACACGGGATGGTCAAGCATCCCGTCGACCTGTGCCAGCATCGCCTCAAGCCGCGCGACCCGGTCGCCGAGCCTGGCGTTCTCGGCCTCGCGTGCCCGATCGCGGGCTTCGAGTTCGGCGATGTAGATATGCGCGTGCTCGAGTTCGTTGAGAATGCCGCCGATCTTCTCGGCCACGTTCATCGGGGCGCCGGGCCGGGTGGTGCCGACGGCGGGAAGGTGGCCGTTCTTCCACATCAGCGCGGCATGCTCGGCTACGGAGAGGCGCTTGAAATTACTGTCGAACACGGCGTCGCAGCCGCCCGCGCAGGTGGGGCCGCCGGTGGTGAGGGTGCCGTCGATCTCCATGTCGCCATTGGCGTTGAGCTTCATTTCCGGCCCGTCGCCATCGACGACGTTGTAGCGCAGCTCGCCCGTGCCGAGGGGGCCGCCGGTGAAGGTGATGTCGACCGACTGGTTCACAGCGGCCTGCTCGGCGGTGATGCGGAAGTAGCTGAAGGTTGCGTCGTCGCTGACCTCGAAGGGCGCGTCGGGCGTGGCGGTGCCGAAGCCCACGTTGCCGGTATCGGCGATGTAGAGCGCGTTCGTGGGCGCCGCGCGTTCCAGACGGAACGGCGTGGTGCCGGCAGTGGTGTCGGCGATGTTGAAGCTGCTCTGTCCGATCAGGCGCCATGTCTGCGCGGGCACAAGCCCGTTGCCGGTCTGCTCGAACCGGACGCTGGGGCCGAAGGTGCCGACCGCGTGAATCCGGTCCTGCGGCAGCAGGGTGCCGAGACCGATATTGCCGGCGCTGGTCATCCAGAAGGCATTCTCGGGCGCGCCCGCTGCAATGGTGAAGGGGATGGTTGCGGCGGTGATGTCCTCAATGGAAAACCGGTTCAGCCCGCCCTCGGTAAACGGCTCGGGATCGTTGACCCTGATCCGCCAGTCGTTCGAAGGTGTTGAGCCGCTAAAACCACTGTCGTCGTCGAAAAAGATGCTTGGCGAACTCGTGTTCAACTTCAGAATGTACCCAACGTCAAAGCTTTCGGCCAGATTGCAGACTTCACCAATGCAGGTATGGCCCCTGACGACGCTATCGTCCTCCACGTAAAGATCAGCGCTTGTCGGATTGACGTCCGAGATCCGAACACCGTCGGTGAACACATCCTGCGCCAGCGCGGGCGCGGCAAGGCCGGACAGGGCAAGGATGGCGCAAAGCGCCGGGGGACGAAAGGGCATGGGGCAGGCTCCCGATAAGGGCGCCGGCAAGGGGGCGGGGGCTGGCGCGGCAATGACTGGTCTCAAATCCCGCCGCCCCGGACGGCGGGTAGGCTCAAGTAAACAGCGGGCATTCACCCCCTGTCAAATTTTCGCGCCCGGCGTCACTCCGCGTTCGTCGTGCCCGCCAGCGCCGCAAGCCGCTGGGTCAGGGTGGCGATCTGTGCCGCCTGCGCGTCGCGAAGCGCGGCAATCTCCGCCTCGAGCGTCGCGATGCGGCCGTTCTGCCGCTCGATGAACACATGGGCATGTTCGAGCGCGTTGAGCATCCCGCCCATCTTCTCGCTGACATTGATCGGCGCCTCCGGCCGGGTCGGGCCAACGAAGGGCAGGTGGCCGTCGGCCCACATGCGGGCGGCATATTCGCCCTCGGGAATGATCCGGCGTTTGGTGAATACCGCGTCGCACCCGCCGTCGCAGGTGGGCCCGCCGGTTGTCAGCGTGCCGTCGAGCACCATGTCGCCATCGGCATTGAGCCGCATTTCCGGCCCGTCGCCGTCGACGATGTTGTAGCGCAGCTCGCCGGTTCCGAGGGGGCCGCCGGTGAAGGTGACATCGGCCGACCGGTTGATCGCGGCCTGCTCGGCAGTGATGCGGAAATAGCTGTAGGTGTCGTCGCTGCTGACTTCGAGCGGGGCGTCGGGGAGCGAGGTGCCGATGCCGACCCAGCCTGTGTTGCGGATGACGAAGGTGTTGGATGGCGTGCCTGCCTCGACGCCCACGGGCGTGCCGTCCCCGGTTACGTCGCGGATGTACCAGAAGGTCGAGGAGGCGCCGACCTCCCAAGCGTGGGAGACGCCGTCGACATGTTCCAGCCTGATCCGCGGAAAGGCGCCGTCGCCGACGATGTGGAGGTCCGACAGGGGCGTGGAGGTGCCAAGCCCGACGGACCCGTCATCGGCGACGAAAAGCGCGTCGTCCGGGGCGCCGCCCTCGACCCAGAACGGATCGGTGCCGGAGGTCACGTCGGTGATGTAGAAGGCGTTCCGGCCGTACAGGTTCCGCTCGTTGGCGTTGAGCCGCCAGTCGTGAAAGGGCAGGTCGGCATTGGTCGAGGTATCGTCGAACAGGATCGTGGCGGTGAAATCCTTGATCTTCACGGCCGCCTGGTAGCCGGTAACGGTCGGTTCACCATCGACGCAGGAGAGGCCGACGCAAAGCATGGTACTGCGCACGATGACATGGTCGTTGAAGACGTCGTCTGCGATGGCGGGGACGGGAAGAAGGGCAAGGGCGGTGGCGGTGCAAAGGGCTTTGGGCATGTGACTGGCTCCGAAATGCGAAAGGCCGGGCGGACCGGGGGCGGGCAATTGGGCGCAGGATAGCGCGGCCCCGACCCTCGGCATAGTCCGGCGATTGACGCGGCGTCAGTCGGCGGTTTCAAGCACGTCGAGCCGGGTGACGAGGGCCGCGATCTGGGCGGCCTGCATATCGACCTGGCGTTTCAGCTCGGTCTTTTCCGCCTGTTGCGCCGTCAGGTCGCGATGCAGCTGGCCGATATAGAGATGCGCATGCTCGAGCTCGTTGAGGATGCGGCCCATCTTGTCGGTCACGTCCCACGGCTCGCCGTCGCGGGTGGGGCCGACATTTGGCAGGTGGCCGAGGGCGAGGGTGCGGGCCTGGTGATCCTCGATGCTGGGCAGGGGGTAGTCGGCATCGAACACCGCGTCACAGCCTGCCGAGCAGGAGCCGGCGGTGGTCAGCGTGCCGTCGAGCACCATGTCGCCATTGGCGTTCAGCCGCATCTCGGGCCCGTCGCCATCGACGATGTTGTAGCGGAACTCGCCCGTTCCCAGCGGCCCCTGGGTGAAGGTGATGTCGACAGACTGGTTGACGGGCGCGCCGGTGGCGGTGATGCGGAAGAAGCTGAAGGTGTTGTCGTCGCTGATCTCGAGCGGGGCGTCGGGGCTGTCGGTGCCGAGGCCGACATTGCCGTTGTCACCTTCCACAAAGAACGCATTGACGTTGTCTGCGGAGGAATAGCGCAGGTTGAACGTCGAGTTTTGTAAGCGGTTCAAGATCATCCCTGTCGGGGTGAGATCGAAGGAATAATTCGGAACACCGCCATCGCGGATCACGAAAGGGCCGGTCCCGGCGTCGACATCGAGGATGACAAAATCCGCGAGGGCATCAATCAGCATTTCATAGGCCTGCGACATCCCCGAGCGATTGATCCGGATCCCCGCATCCGCGCTCGTTTCAAGGTGCAGCGGCGCCTGCGGCAGGGAGGTGCCCAGCCCGATATCGCCTTCCGAGGCCACATAGAGGCTGTTGCTGAGCGCGCTGGCTTCGATTGTGAACGGGGCCGACCCGTTGGTGGCATCCACGATCGAAAAGCCGTTGAGGCCGCCGTTGCCGCCCTCGTTGGCGCGCAGCGTCCAGTCGGTGGTGGCAAACCCCGAAGCGGTCGAGGTGTCGACGAATTCGATCGAGGTTTCGAAGTTTTTCAGCCGCAGGCGGGAGAGGTCGAGCCTGCTCCCAAAGCTTTCGTTGTTGGCGCAATCGAACCCGACACAGAGGTTGTTGATGATGGTGGGGTTGGTGCTGCTCAGCACCTCGGCGGAGGACGGGGCGGGCAGAAGTGCTGTAAGGGCCAGCAGGGCGGTGGCGGACAGCCGGAGCGGAAGGGGCGAAAGGCGGAGCATGGCATTTCCTTGAAATGAGAGATGAGAATTCTGCAGAAAGATTACCTCCTGGCAGCGCCTGTCAAGAAAATAGCGGCGTTGACCTACCCATGGTTGAACTGCCGCCCCCTAGCGCCGCGCGGCGATATCCCGGACCAGCGCCCGCAGTTCGGCGGTCTCGGCCTCTTGCGCCGCGATGCGCTGGTGCAGCTGTTCGATATAGATATGCGCATGCTCCAGCTCGTTGAGCATGGCGCCCATCTTCTCCGATACGTTCATCGGCGCGCCGGGCAGGGTGGGGCCGACCGCCGGCAGGTGGCCGTTCTCCCACATCAGGGCGGCATGGTCGGTGACGGACAGACGGGGGAAACCGGCATCGAATACCGCGTCGCAGCCCGTGTCGCAGGTAGGCCCGCCGGTGGTGAGCGTGCCATCGAGCACCATGTCGCCGTTGGCGTTCAGCCGCATCTCGGGCCCGTCGCCATCGACGATGTTGTAGCGCATCTCACCAGTGCCCAGCGGGCCCTCGGTGAAGGTGATGTCGACAGACTGGTTCACCGAAGCATTCTCGGCGGTGATGCGGAAGTAGCTGAACGTCTCGTTGTCGCTGACCTCGAGCGGGGCGTCGGGGCTGTTGGTGCCGATGCCCACGTTCCCGTCGGAGCCGATTGCGAAGGACGAGCTGGGCGCGCCTGCATTTATCCGCAAGGGCAGGGTTCCGGCCCCGATATCGTAGACATAGAAGCCGCCCTGGTTGCCGCGCAGATCCCAACTGTAGGGCGTGCCCGTTGTCCCCTCCAGCCGAAGGCTCGCGGTGCCATCGGTATCGAGCACGTGCAGGTTGGCCAGCGGCAGGGAGGTTCCCATCCCCACGTCGCCGTCCGAGGAGACGTAGAGCGAATACCAAGGAGCGCCCGCGTCGAGCCGCATGATCGTCTGGAAGGTATCGGCGTCCCTGAGGGCGAAATAATCTCCGGTGCCGGATGACGCATTCGCTTCGAGCACCCAGTCATTTGTGGGAAAGCCGGGGGATGTGGAGATATCCTCGAAAAACAGCCGGACACTGTTGCCCTTGAGTTTCAAGGTGCTTGCAAAGAGTTCGCCCGTGCCACAGCTGGGGCCGATGCAGACGCCGCCCGAGATGCTGTGATTTCCCGACAGCAGGGTCTGGGCAGGGGCGGTGGCGGGCAGGAGGCTGGCGATGGCGAGCGCGGGAAGAAGGCGGTGCATGGGCAATTCCTTTCATCAACATGACGGAAGAATTTGCCCGCCAGCCTAGCAAATGGCCGCGATTTCTCAAAACGGGATACGGGGCGGCGCGCCGGCCGGCGGGGTCAGTCTGCCCGCCGGCTCGTTTCGAGCGCTGCCAGCCGGGCGGTCAGCGCGGCCAGCGCGGCCCGGGTCTCGGACAGCGCGGCGCCGGTTTCGGCCAGCTCGGCGCGTTGCGTGGCAAGCTCCTGCTGCTGGCGCGTGATCTCTTCCTGCTGGCCGGCGATGAAGAGATGCGCGTGCTCGAGCTCGTTGAGGATGCGGCCCATCTTGTCGGTCACGTCCCACGGCTCGCCGGGCCGAGTGGGGCCCACGTTGGGCAGGTGGCCGAGGGCGAGCGTTTGCGCGTGGTGATCCTCGATCGAGGGCAGGGGGTAGTCGGCCTCGAACACCGCGTCGCAGCCCACCGAGCAGGAACCCGCGGTCGTGAGCGTCCCTTCGATCTCGATGTCGCCATCGGCGTTGAGCTTCATCTCGGGCCCGTCGCCGTCGACGATGTTGTAGCGCAGCTCGCCCGTGCCGAGGGGGCCGCCGGTGAAGGTGATGTCGACCGACTGGTTGATCGCGGCCCCCGAGGCGGAGAGGCGGAAGAAATTGAAGGTCTCGTCGCTCCAGAGCTCGAGCGGTGCGGCCGGAACGCTGGTGCCGAGGCCGATATAGCCGTCGTCAGCCACCCAGAGGGAATTGTTCGGCGACGTCGCCTGGATGACGAAGGGCACGGTGTCGGCCGTGCGATCCCGGATCCAAAAGCCGAAATCGTTTGCGTTGAATGTGTAGGAATATGGTGCCGTGGTCTCTTCCAGCCGGAACGTGACAGAGCCTTCGTCGGCGATGTGGAGCGTGTTCTGGGGAAGCGTGGTGCCAAGCCCGACCCTGCCAGCCGCGTTCATGTGGAAGGCGGTGCTCGGCGCGCCGGCCATGATGGTGAAGGGGGTGGTGCCGGCGGTCGAGTCTTCCAGCCTGAAATAGGATTGGGCACCGACGCCTGAGGGATCGTTGAACAGGAACCGCCAGTCATTGGCGGGGGCGAGTGCCGACGTGTCGTTGAACTCGAGCCGGATCAGCGGGTCCTTGAAGATCGCGGTGCTGAAGCCGAACTCGTCATCGGTGGCGCAGTCGGGGCCGACGCACTGGTTGCCGATGACGATGTGGTCGTCGAAGACGGTCTCGTCGGCAGGGGCGGCGGTGGCGAGGGGCAGGGCGAGAAGGGCTGCGGGCAAAAGGGAACGGGTCACGTCAATCTCCAATGACTCAAATAAGGGGCGCGGCGAGGCCCGCGCCTGCCGGGATGTTACAACGGTCCGGTGATCCGGCAAGCCTGTTGGGCGTGTCAGCGCGCCTCGACAGCCTCGAGACGGGCGGCGAGGTCGGCGATCAAGGCGTCGCGGACGCGGGCCTCGTCGTGCAGTTGTTCGATGTAGATATGCGCATGCTCCAGCTCGTTGAGCATGGCGCCCATCTTCTCCGATACGTTCATCGGCGCGCCGGGCAGGGTGGGGCCGACCGCCGGCAGGTGGCCGTTCTCCCACATCAGGGCGGCATGGTCGGTGACGGACAGACGGGAGAAACCGGCATCGAATACCGCGTCGCAGCCCGTGTCGCAGGTGGGGCCGCCGGTGGTGAGCGCGCCGTCGAGCACCATGTCGCCATTGGCGTTCAGCCGCATCTCGGGCCCGTCGCCATCGACGATGTTGTAGCGGAACTCGCCCGTCCCGAGGGGGCCGCCGGTGAAGGTGACGTCGGCCGACTGGTTGATGGCGGCCTGCGCGGCGGTGATCCGAAAATAGCTGAACGTGTCGTCGTTGCTGACCTCGAGCGGGGCATTGGGCGCAGAGGTGCCCAGCCCCACGTTGCCGTCGGCGGCGATGTAGAGCGACTGGTCCGGCGCGCCCGACAGGACGATGACGGGCATGGTGCCCCCGGTGACATCGGAGACGACGAAGCCCGAACTGCTGCCGATCACATCCCAGCTGTGCGGCGTGCCGAAGGTTTCTTCCAGCCGGATGAAGGCCTGTCCGAGGATCTTGTTGGTGATGTGAAGATCGGCCTGCGGCATGGAGGTGCCGAGGCCGACATAGCCGCGATGGTCGACGTAGAGCGAGTTGTCCGGCGCGTCGCCGAGAACCCAGAACGGGCGGGTTCCGGCGGTGAGGTCGCTGAGAATGAAGGCATCGCGCCCGTTCTGCGTGGTCTCGTTGGCCATCAGTTGCCAGTCATGGGTCGGGAACACGGTGCTGGTGGTGGTGTCGTCGAACTGGATGGCGGTGTTGATATACTTGACCTTCAGCCCGTGAGTGCCGGCGATATGCGCCTCGCCGTCGGCACAGTCGCCCCCGACGCAAAGCAAGTTGCTTCGTACGATGACGTCGTCGATGAACAGGTCGTCTGCCGATGCGGCGGCGGGCGGGAGGGCTAGGGCGATGGCGTAAAGGACGTGTCTCATGGGAGGGGCTCCGGAACGACGAAAAGCCCGGTGAACCGGGCGGGCAATATGCCGGAGGATAGCGCCACCCCACAATTCGGGGAAGCGCGTTGGCTGTCGGCTCGTCAGTCGGCGCGTTCCAGCGCGTCAAGCCGGGCGGCGAGCGCGGCGATCTGCGCCTCCATCGCCTGTTTCTCGGCTTTCTGGGCGCCCAGTTCCTGGTGCAATTGACCGATATAGAGATGGGCGTGCTCGAGCTCGTTGAGCACGCGGCCCAGCTTGTCGGTCATGTCCCACGGCGCGCCGTGGCGGGTGGGGCCGACATTGGGCAGGTGGCCGAGCGCGAGGGTCTCGGCGAGGTGATCCTCGATCGAAGGCAGCGGATAATCCGCGTCGAATACCGCGTCGCAACCGACCGAACAGGAGCCCGCGGTCGTCAGCGTGCCGCCGATCTGCATGTCGCCATCGGCGTTCAGCTTCATCTCGGGGCCGTCGCCGTCGACGATGTTGTAGCGTAGCTCGCCCGTGCCGAGCGGGCCGCCGGTAAAGGTGATGTCGACCGACTGGTTGATCGCCGCCTGCTCGGCGGTGATGCGGAAGAAGCTGAAGGTTGCATCGTCGCTGACTTCGAGCGGCGCATTGGGGAGTGGTGTGCCGATGCCGACATTGCCGTTGCTGGCCACGTCGAGCGATGAGTTCGGCGCGCCGGGGCGTACGTTGAAGGGCAACGTGCCCGCCGTCGCGTCATACAGGTAGAACCCCACGTGGTTGCCCCGCAGATCCCAGGCGTAATTCGTGCCTTGGGTATTTTCCAGCCGGAGACGCGCCTCGCCAATTGAGGTGTCGACAATGTGCAGGTTCGCCTGCGGCAGCATCGTGCCCACACCCAACGTGCCGTCCTCGGTCACGTAAAGGGAATTCGCAGGCGCGCCCGCGTCGAGGCGCAGGATCTGGTTATCGGTTTGGACATCGACGATGGCGAAATACTCCGCCCCGCCGTTGAATTCGTCGTTGGCCTGGAGGCGCCAGTCATTGGTGGGGAAGCTGGTGGACAACGAAGTATCCTGGAAAACAAGACGCGCGTTTATATCTTTCAGCTTCATCGTGTCATAGGCGGCAAATGCCTCGTTGTTGGTGCAGGCAGCCCCGGTGCAGAGCCGGCCGACGATGCTGTGATCGCCCGACAGGGCGGTCTGGGCATGGGCGATGGCGGGAAGAAGGCTGGCGGCGGCCAGCACGGGCAGGAAACGGGTCATCGGAAATTCCTTTGAAGAATATGCCTGAAAGATCCGGCGCAGCTTACGTCAGGGGAGTGATTCCGCAAAAGCCTTTCTGACTGCCTTTCGCGCGCCTGCAATACCGGGGCGTGGCGCGCCCCGGCAGGTGACTTGCGCAGGCGCGGTCAGTCGGCGCGCTGACCCGTTTCGATCGCCTCCATCCGAGCCAGAAGCGCCTCGATCCGGGCGTCCTGGGCCGCGATCCGGTCGTTCTGGGCCGCTTTTTCCGCCTCGAGCGTTTCGATGCGGCTGTTCTGCCGGTCGATGAACACATGCGCATGTTCCAGCGCGTTCAGGATGCCGCCCAGCTTCTCGCTCACGTTGACCGGCGTTTCCGGCGCGGTCGGGCCGACATGGGGCAGGTAGCCATCGGCCCACATCCGCGCGGCATAGTCCGCTTCCGGGATGATCCGCTCTTCGGTGAAGACCGCGTCGCAGCCGCCCGTGCAGCTGGGCCCGCCGGTGGTCAGCGTGCCCAGGATCTGCATGTCGCCATCGGCGTTCAGCTTCATCTCGGGGCCGTCGCCGTCGACGATGTTGTAGCGCAGCTCGCCCGTGCCGAGCGGCCCGCCGGTGAAGGTGATGTCGACCGACTGGTTGATCGCGGCCTGCGCCGCGGTGATGCGGAAGAAGCTGAAGGTGGCGTCGTCACTGACCTCCAGCGGTGCTGCGGCCTCGGAGGTGCCGATGCCGATATTGCCGCTCTCGGCGATGGTCAGGGCGTTGGTCGGGGCGCCGGTGACAATGCTGAACGGGATGGTCCAGGTCTCGACATCGCGGATACGCAGGGTCCCCGGGGACGCTGCGATGTTCCACTCCGATGTGGGCGGGCTCGTTCGCTCAAGCCGCAACGTCGGGAACGTCTGGGAGGCCACGTGCAGCGATGCCTGCGGCATGGAGGTTCCCAGGCCGATATCCCCGTCATCCGCCATGTAGAATGCGTTCTCGGGGGCGCCGCCCTCGATGGTGAAGGGGATCGTGCTGGCGTCGATATCCTCGACCGAGAAGCGGGAGATACCGCCGGTCGCCGTGGAGATGTCGTCGTTGACCAGCAGCCGCCAGTCGCGGTCGGGGAAGCCGGTGCCGTCGGAGGCGTCTTCGAAGCCGATGCCGACGGTATAGCCGTTGAGCTTCAGCGCCTCGACAGGCGGAAAGCTTGTCGACCCATCGCAGAACGGACCGATACAGGCACGGCCATCTATGGCATGATCGCCCGCCAGAACGGTGGATTGTGCGAGGGTCAGGGTTGCCGGACAGGCGGCCACGACCGCGCCGGCCAGGGCGTGAAGGAATGCGCGCTTCATCGATTTTATCCTTTGACGTTAAGAAATGACATAAGCCCGCGCGGTAAATTGCGCGGCACCGGGTTCAACACCGGTCACGGTAACGGGGAAACCCCGGAATGCCAGACTTTTTCAACCGTTGCAGGAAAATGCCCGGTCGGCGTCAGTCATCCGCCTCTATCGCATCGAGCCGGGCCGAAAGCGCGGCGATCTGGGCGGCCTGGGCGCTGTTCTGGGCGTGCAACTGACCGATATAGAGGTGGGCGTGCTCGAGCTCGTTGAGCACGCGGCCCATCTTGTCGGTCATGTCCCAGGGCTCGCCTTGGCGGGTGGGGCCGACATTGGGCAGGTGGCCGAGCGCGAGGGTCTCGGCCAGGTGGTCCTCGATCGAGGGCAGGGGGTAGTCGGCCTCGAACACCGCGTCGCAACCGACCGAACAGGAGCCCGCGGTCGTCAGCGTGCCGTCGATCTGCATGTCGCCATCGGCGTTGAGCTTCATCTCGGGGCCGTCGCCATCGACGACGTTGTAGCGCAGCTCGCCGGTGCCGAGGGGGCCGCCGGTGAAGGTGATGTCGACGGACTCGTTGATCGCGGCCTGCGCGGCGGTGATGCGGAAATAGTTGTAGGTGTCGTCGCGGCTCAGCTCGAGCGGGGCGGAGGGGGACAGCGTTCCGAACCCGACATTGCCTGTTCCGGCGATACTGAGGGCATAGGCCGGGGCCCCGTCCTCGATCTGGAAGATGGCATCATTGTAGTTGCTCGCGTCGTTGATCCGAAAGCCGCGATCGTCGGCCTCGAGTTCGAAGATCTGCGCGACCGGGCCGGCGGTGTTGTCCTGTTCGAGGCGAATGGTGGGCCTGTAGCTGCTGACGATGTGCAGATCGTTGAAGGGCAGCGTGGTGCCCAGCCCGATCCGGCCGAAGCGGTCGATGAAAAGGGCGTTGTCGGGGGCGTCGCCGACGATGGTGAAGGGGATGGTGCCGGCGTCCACATCCTCGACCGAGAAGCGATTGAGCCCGCCGGTGGAGAGGCTGCCGCCGTCATTGACGCGCAGACGCCAGTCGCGGCCGGGGTGGGTGGAGCCCGAGGTATCCTCGAAGCGGAGCGACACCAGCGTGCCTTTGATCTTTTGCGCGTCGATCTGGTCGAAGGTCTCGGCGCCGTGGCAGGACGAGCCGACGCAAAGTTTGCCATCGACGCTGTGATCCCCCGACAGGACGGTCTGTGCGGTCGTCAGCGTGGCGGAACCCAGGGTCAGCACTGTTCCGGTCGCAACTGTCAGGAGAGCATGTTTCATCGATGGGGTCCTTCTTAATCAATCAATAACTGTACCCCGCGCCACAATTGCGCGGAATGCGGGCCTTTCTAGGCCCAAAAGGCTAACGAAAAAAGTCGGGTTTACCAGACTTTGCGGCGAGAAAATTTCCTGAGGTGCCGGTTTGCGTCAGTCACCCGTCTCGAGCGCATCGAGACGGGCGGTCAGGGCGGCGATCCGCGCCTCGAAGCGCGCTTCCCGGGCGGCGTTCTCGCGGTGCAGCTCTTCGATATAGATATGCGCGTGTTCCAGTTCGTTCAGAACGGCGCCCATCTTTTCCGAGACGTTCATGGGCTGGCCCGGCAGGGTCGGGCCGACCGCCGGAAGATAGCCCTTGTCCCACATCAGCGCGGCATGCTCGGTGACGGAGAGGCGCTCGAATTCGGCGTCGAACACCGCGTCGCAGCCGCTGGCGCAGGTGGGGCCGCCGGTAGTGAGCGTGCCGCCGATCTCGATGTCGCCATTGGCGTTCAGCTTCATCTCGGGCCCGTCGCCATCGACGATGTTGTAGCGCAGCTCGCCGGTGCCGAGGGGGCCGCCGGTGAAGGTGACGTCGACCGACTTGTTGATCGCGGCCTGCTCGGCGGTGATGCGGAAGTAACTGAACGTCTCGTTGCTGCTGACTTCGAGCGGGGCGTCGGGGCCGTCGGTGCCTATGCCCACGCGGCCGGTGCCGGCATTGGCAAAGATCAGCGGTCTGTAGGCTTGGCCCCGGACTTCAAAATTGAAGTCCTCGGATGCATTGTTGAAGACGGTGCGGGTGGACCCGAAGAGCAGCGCCCCCGACGGTGTCCCCGGCGAGATCCCGATAGGCGCCGTGGTGTTTGTGGCGTCCAGGATGGCGAATTTCCCGTTTGGGTCGATATACGTTTCCCAGGCCTGCTGACCGGCGCTTGTGTTGGACCGGTTGATCCGGATGCCGGAGCTCGCGGTCGTCTCGACATGCAGTCGCGCTTGCGGGACCGAGGTGCCGAGGCCGATCTCACCGTCGCTGTCGACAAACAGGCTGTTGTCCGGTGCGAAGCCGAGGATCTTGAACGGTGTCGTGCCGTCGGTCACATCGCGGAGGAAGAAGGAATCCTCGTTCGTGGCGTTGGCCTGAAGCCGCCAGTCATGGGTCGAGGAACCCTCGGTATCCTCGAACAGGATACCGATGGCCGAGCCCTTGATCTTGAGGTCGTCAAACGCATCAAACGTCTCGGAGCCGGTGCAGGCGTTGCCGACGCAGAGAAAGCCGTCGATGCTGTAATTGCCCGACAGCACGGTCTGGGCGAGGGCGGGGAGAGGCACCGCAAGGCATGTGGACAGGGTCAGGGCATGAGAAAGACGGGGCACGGCAATTCCTTTGGCGATAGAGGATCAAAGCTCTGATGGAGCTTACCCGCCGCCCGGATTGTCACAAGTAAAACATTGGCCTGTTCCGGTTTCCGATCACTTTATTCGCCTGGCCGCCCATCTTTGGCGCCGCGGTCGCACGGCCCGGGCGCCCCGGGCCGCATGAGCTGACAGCGCAGGGCATTCCCCGGTCAGATTTGGCGGATCAGTGCTCTGTCAGCGCCTGCAAGGCCGCCTCCAGCCGTGCGATGCGGGCATTGGCGGCCGCCTGCTCGGCGTGCAGCTCCTCGATATAGATATGTGCATGCTCGAGCTCGTTGAGCACGGCGCCCATCTTCTCGGAGACGTTCATGGGTTGGCCGGGCAGGGTGGGGCCCACGGCGGGAAGGTGGCCGTTTTCCCACATCAGCGCGGCATGCTCGGTGACCGACAGGCGGTCGAATTCGGCATCGAAGACCGCGTCGCAGCCGCTGGCGCAGGTCGGGCCGCCGGTCGTCAGCGTGCCGTCGATCTCCATGTCGCCTTCGGCGTTGAGCTTCATCTCGGGACCGTCGTCATCGACGATGTTGTAGCGCAGCTCGCCGGTGCCGAGCGGCCCGCCGGTGAAGGTGATGTCGACGGACTGGTTGATCAGGGCCTGCGCGGCGGTGATGCGGAAATAGTTGTAGGTTTCGTCCCGGCTCACCTCGAACGGGGCGCTGGCATACTGTGTTCCGACCCCGACATTGCCGGTGATCTGACTGACCGTCAGCGAATGGCTGGGCGCTGACTTGCCGATAACGAAAATGTCCTTGAAGTCGGTGCTGTCGCGGACAGTGAAGGTGTTCCCGTTGGAATACAGGTCCCACGTGCGTGACTGCGTCCCCGTCGATTCCAGCTTCACCTGGCTGTAGCCCTGGTTCACGATGTGAAGGGGCCCGACGGGCAAGCTCGTGCCAAGGCCGACATTGCCGAAGTTGCTGACGAAAAACGAGTTGGTCGGGGCGTCGCCGACGATGGTGAACGGAATGGTGCCGGCATCGACATCCTCGATCGAGAAGCGGTCGAGCCCGCCATCGGCGAAGCTGCCGCCATCATTGACGCGCAGGCGCCAGTCGCGGTTGGGGTGTGTGGCGCCGGAGGTGTCTTCGAAGCGGAGCGACACCAGCGAGCCTTTGATCTTCTGCGCGTCGATCTGGTCGAAGGTCTCGGCGCCGTCGCAGGGGGTGCCCACGCATAGCTTGCCATCGACGCTGTGATCCCCCGACAGGACGGTTTGTGCGGTCGTCAGCGTCGCGGAGCCAAGGGCGAGAGCCGTTCCGGTCGCAACTGTCAGGAGAGCATGTTTCATTGATTGGGTCCCTTTTTTAATCAAGCAATAACGTCAAGGCCACGCCGGAATTGCGCGGAACAAGGTTTTTCTAATCTCGAAAGACTAACGAAAAAAGTCGGGTTTTCCAGACCTTCCGGGGAAAATCTCCCCGGAAGGACCGGCTTGCGTCACTCGGCCACCTCGAGCGCGTCGAGACGGGCGGTCAGGGCGGCGATCTGGGCCTGCATTTCCGACTTTTCGGCCTTCTGCGCGCCAAGCTCGGCGTGCAGCTCCTCGATATAGATATGCGCATGCTCCAGCTCGTTGAGCATGGCGCCCATCTTCTCGGTGACGTTGAACGCTTCGCCCGGCAGGGTAGGGCCGACCGCCGGAAGGTGGCCCTTGTCCCACATCAGCGCCGCGTGATCGGTGACCGAGAGACGCTCGAATTCCGCGTCGAACACCGCATCGCAGCCGCCCGCGCAGGTCGGACCGCCGGTGGTGAGCGTGCCGTCGATCTCCATGTCGCCATTGGCGTTGAGCTTCATTTCCGGCCCGTCGCCATCGACGATGTTGTAGCGGAACTCACCCGTGCCCAAGGGCCCGCCGGTGAAGGTCATGTCGGCCGACTGGTTGATCGCGGCCTGCTCGGCAGTGATGCGGAAGTAGCTGAACGTGTCGTCGTTGCTGACCTCGAGCGGGGCGTCGGGGCTGGCGGTGCCGATGCCCACAAAGCCGGTGCTGGCAAGCCACAACGTGTCGTTGGGGGTGTTGGCCTCAAGGGCGAAGGGCGTGGTGTTGGCGGTCACGTCGGCGATCCAGAAACTGGCCTCGCTCGCGTTGGCCTGCCAGGTGCGGGACGTGCCGGAGGTGGCCTCCATCCGCAGGGCGGCGGAGCTGGCGCCGATAACGTGCAGGTCGGCCTGTGGCAGGGAGGTGCCAAAGCCGATATTGCCCGTGTGGTCGAGCCAGAGGGCGTTGGCGGGCGCGTCGCCGACAATGACGAAGGGCGCTGTGGCGGTGCCGGTTGACCAGTCGGCGCCCCAATCCTGGATCTGGAAGGTTTCCTGCGAGGCACTGCCGGTGGCCGCGATGCGCCAGTCACGGTCGGCGAAGCTGCTGCTACTGGTATCCTCGAAAAGGATTGCCGCTTCGGACCATTTGAGTTTGAGGGGCGGGTTGCCGAGGCCGTTGGCTTCGCTGGTGGTGCAGTTGTTCCCGAGACACATGCTGCCGCTGAACGAGGAATACGCGGCATCGAAGAAATTCGGTCCGAACCCGTTCTGGGTGATGTCGCCGGAGAGGACCAGGTCGTCTCCGATGACGTCTTGTGCCCAGGCGGGGGCGGCGGCGAGGGCGATGGCAAGGGGAAAGGCGGTACGGATAATGAAGGACATTCGGGGCAACCTTATTAACTATGGGGAAGCCGGGCGAGGTCGCCCGTTGGCTATGTGATATACGTTAAGTGGCTCGCGATGCTCCGTCCATGGAGGAAAACCGGAAGGTCCGCCTGCCCGGACGGGGCTTAGCTGCCCTGTTCAAGCTGGTCCAGCCGGGCCATCAGCCGGGCGGTAAGCGCCTGCTGCTGGGCAAGGGCCGCACCCTGCGCGACCAGCTGTTCGGCCTGACGGGCAAGTTGGTCTTCCTGTGCTGCGGCCCGTCGGTGGAGGGTTTCGATATAGATATGCGCATGCTCGAGTTCGTTCAGGATGCCGGCCACCTTCTCCGACACGTTCATCGGTGCCCCCGGCAGGGTGGGGCCGACCGCCGGAAGGTGGCCGTTCTCCCACATGAGCGCGGCATGGTCGGAGACCGAGAGGCGCTCGAACCCGGCGTCGAACACCGCGTCGCAGCCGCTGTCGCAGGCGGGGCCGCCGGTGGTCAGCGCGCCCTCGATCCGCATGTCGCCATCGGCGTTCAGCCGCATCTCGGGTCCGTCGGTATCGACGATGTTGTAGCGCAGTTCTCCGGTGCCGAGCGGGCCCTCGGTGAATACGAAATCCACCGACTCGTTGAACGTCGCGCCGGCGGCGGTGATGCGGAAGAAGTTGAAGCTGTCCTCGCGCCGCAGTTCCAGCGGCGCGGCGGGGTCATCCGTTCCGAGCCCGAGATAGCCGGCGCTGTCGAGCCAGATCGCCCAGGGGGGCGCATCGCTGGCGATGAAGAACGGCAGCTTGTTGTTGCTGGTCACATCCCGGATGCCGAACCCTGTCTGATCGGCCAGGATGTCCCATGAATGGGCTGGGGCCTGTGTACGCTCCAGCCTTATGCCGGGGTAGTTGCCCGACGCCACGATGTGCAGATCCTGCTGGGGCAGCGATGTGCCGAGGCCCACCAGCCCATGGCCGTCGACCCAGAGCGCGTTGTCCGGCGCACCGCCGAACAGGGTGAAGGGCGTGGTGGCCGCGGTCAGGTCGAGGATCGAGAACATGCTGAGATAGCTGCTGCTGTCCTCGTTGGCGCGGATCTGCCATTCGTGCTGATTGACGGCCGAGGCGTCGTTGAAATGGATGCGCGGCGACTGGGTGCTGAGCCGCAGCAGCCCCTCGGGAAAGCTGGTGCCGGCCTGGCAGTAATTACCGGCGCACAGGCCGCCGCCGACGATGACATTCTCGTTGAAGACCTGTTCGGCCGTGACAGGAAAGGCCGCGACGACAAGTGCGGCGCAGAGCGGAAAAACCTTCATACTGAAATCCTTTGTTCAAGCGCTGCACGCGGGCAACGTCATTGGTTAATAAAGGATTTTTGTAAGCCAGGGCCCGCCTTGCGTCAACGGACCTCCAGCTTTTCGAGCCGGGCCGCGAGGGCCGCGAGCTGTTCGGAAAGCGCGATATTGACCGCCTCCTGTGCCTGGCGCTGCTCTTCCTGGAAGGCCAGCCGGGCGTGCAGCTCTTCGATGTAGATATGCGCGTGCTCAAGCTCGTTCAGGATCCCGCCCATCTTCTCCGACACGTTGATCGGCGCGCCCGGCAGCGTCGCACCCACGGCGGGCAGGTGGCCGTTCTCCCACATCAGCGTGGCGTGATCGGAGACGGAGAGGCGCTCGAATTCCGCGTCGAAGACGGCGTCGCAGCCGCCTGCGGGGGTCGGGCCGCCGGTGGTCAGCGTGCCATCGAGCACCATGTCGCCATCGGCATTGAGCCGCATTTCCGGCCCGTCGCCATCGACGATGTTGTAGCGGAACTCGCCGGTGCCCAGGGGCCCGCCGGTGAAGGTCATGTCGGCCGACTGGTTGACCGCGGCCTGCGCGGCGGTGATGCGGAAGTAGCTGAACGTGTCGTTGTTGCTGACCTCGAGGGGCGCGCCGGGGCTTTCGGTGCCGATGCCCACAAAGCCGCTGCTGGCGATCTCGAGCGAAGAGCTGGGCGCACCGGGACGGACCTGGAAGGGCAGCCTGTTGGCCGTCACATCGAACAGGTAGAACCCGGCGTCATTGCCCCGCAGGTCCCAGCTGTACGGTGTTCCCGTGGTGTCCTCCAATCGGATGCCAGCCTCGGCAAAAGTGCCCGCGTCGACGATATGCAGGTTCATCTGCGGCAGGGATGTCTGCAGGCCGATGGCCCCTGACTCGGCGAGAAAGAAGGCGTTGGTGGGCGCGCCTCCCCTGACCAGAAAGGGGACCGTGAAGGCAGAGTTGTCCTGGATGGCGAAATACTCGGTGCCGCCACTGGGGATGGAGGTATTCGGTTCGTTCAACTCGATCGCCCAGTTCGTATTCGGAAAGTTTGCGTCCGAACGGTCGACGAAATCTATCCGTGTTCGGAAATCGCGGATCTCGAGCGACGCGGTGAAGCCGTCGGCGACGAAATCGGGCGTGGGGTTGTCTGTGCATTCTCCGCCGATGCAAAGACGGTTGCGGATGGTGGCGTCGCTCGATGCCTCGAGCACCTGCGACGCGGCCGGCTGGGCCAGCAGCGTGGCAAGCAGGGGCAGGGCGGACAGGCGGCTTGGCGCGGTCAGCGCGGGAAACAGGCGGGTCATGGGCAATTCCTTGGGTCGTGACGATTGGATAAAATCCCGACAAGCCTAGCGTTCTGGCGTCGATTTATCAAAGTGAATAAGCGGCGCCGCCCTGCGAGGCGCGGCCCCGTTTGCCCCCGGCCTGTCCGGCCTCAATCCGCGCCGCGGCCCGTTTCCAGCGCCATCAGCCGCGCTTCGAGTTGGGCCATCCGGTCGTCCTGTGCCGCCTTTTCCGCCTCGAGCGTCGCGATGCGCTCGTTCTGGCGCTCGATGAACACGTGGGCGTGCTCCAGCGCGTTCAGCATCCCGCCCATCTTCTCGCTGACGTTGATCGGCGCCTCCGGGGCGGTCGGGCCGACGAAAGGCAGGTGACCGTCGGCCCACATCCGGGCGGCGTAATCGTCTTCGGGGATGATCCGGCGCTCGGTGAAGACCGCGTCGCAGCCGCCCGCGCAGGTCGGCCCGCCGGTGGTGAGCGTGCCGCGGATCACCAGGTCGCCATCGGCATTGAGCCGCATCTCGGGCCCGTCGCCGTCGACGATGTTGTAGCGCAGCTCGCCCGTGTTCAGAGGGCCTTGCGTGAAGACGACATCGACAGACTGGTTGACCGGCGCGCCCCGGGCGGTGATGCGGAAGAAGCTGAAACTGTCCGCGTCGCTGACTTCGAGCGGCGCATCGGGCGTATCGGTGCCAAGGCCGACCTGGCCCTCGCTGTTGATGTGGAAGGCCCGCGCCGGCGCCCCGCTGCGAATTTCGAAGGGGATGGCAGAGTTCTGCGGGTCCAACAGGTAGAAGCCTTCGACATTGCCCGCCAGCTTCCATTTCCAGGACGACTCCTCGAAGGTGATGCTCGGATCGAGACTGTCGAAGATGTGCAGCTCGTCAGTCGGTATCGTCGTGCCCAGGCCGACATGGCCGCTGCTGGCGACATGGAGGGAGGCGTTCAATGCGCCCGCGTCGAGGCGGAGGATCGTGTTGCCGGTTTCGTCATCGACGATCGAGAAATGGCCGGCGCCACCGTTCAACGAGTCGTTCACCCTGATCTGCCAGTCATTGGTGGGAAAGCTAGAGGTTGAAGAAGTATCCTCGAATTTCAGCCATGTGTTGTTCTGCTTGATCTTCAGGGCGAAGTCCTCGAAGTCCTCGCTGCTGCTACAACCTTCGCCAACGCAGAGAGCGCCATCGACGCTGTGATCGCCGGACAGGAGGGTCTGGGCATGGGTGGCGGCGGGAAAGACGCTGGCGATGGCGAGCAGGCGGAGGGCGGAATGAAGGCGGAGCATTGGCAATTCCCTTTGGATAATTGAAAAAATTCCGGGCGAAGGTACGCGTATGACCGCGTCGGCTCAAACGAAATTGGCGCGCCGGGCCCCCTTTTTGACCGGCTCCGCCGCCCGTGTGCCGGTTCAGTCCGCCCACGCGCCCGTTTCGATGGCGGTGAGCCGCGCCTCGAGCCGGGCCAGCCGCGCGGCCTGTGCGGATTTCTCCGCCTCGAGCCGGGCGAACCGCGCATCCTGCGCCGCCCTCTCTGCCTCGAGCGTTTCGATGCGCCGGTTCTGCCGGTCGATGAACACATGCGCATGTTCCAGCGCGTTCAACATCCCGCCCAGTTTTTCGCTGACGTTGATCGGCGCCTCGGGCGGGGTCGGGCCGACATGGGGCAGGTGGCCGTCGGCCCACATCCGGGCGGCGTAGTCGCGTTCCGGGATGATCTGAGCTTTGGTGAAGACCGCGTCGCAGCCGCCTGAGCAGGTAGGCCCGCCGGTGGTCAGGGTACCGTCGAGCACCATGTCGCCATCGGCGTTGAGGCGCATCTCGGGCCCGTCGCCGTCGACGATGTTGTAGCGCAGCTCGCCCGTGCCCAACGGGCCTTGGGTGAAGGTGATGTCGACCGACTGGTTGATCGCGGCACTCGCGGCGGTGATGCGGAAGAAGCTGAAGGTTTCGTCATCCAGCACCTCGAGCGGTGCTCCGGGGGTCAAGGTGCCGATGCCGACATTGCCCGTGTCATCGACGACCAGCGTGTTGTCGGGCGCCGCCCGATTGATCCGGAAGGGCGTGGTGCCGGCGGTGATGTCGCTGACATAGAAGGCGGTCTGCCCGCGCATCGTCCAGGTTTGCGGCTGAAACAGCCCGTTGCCCGTCTGTTCGAACCGAAGGCCGGGGCCGATGGCACTGACCATGTGCATCCTTTCCTGCGGCAGCATGGTGCCGATGCCGATGCGGCCGGTGGCCGAGATATAGGCGGCGCTGGTCGGGGCATCGCCGTGGACGACGAAAGGGTCGGTGTGATGGGTCAGATTGCGCAGAATGAACCGGTTTTGCCCGCCCGGAAGGTTGTCGTTGGGGACCAGCGCCCAGTCGTCGCTGGCATTGTTTCCGCCGGGGTCCGAGGTGTCCTCGAACCGCAATCGTATGTTGTTGGCCGACAGTACGATCTCGTCATGTGTGGTCACGAAGTCGGCGGGGTCGCCGCAATCCCGACCGACGCAGAGACTGTTTTCGATCGTCGGGTCGCTGGTGCTGAGAACCTCGGCCGCAGCGGCGTATGGAAGGGCGAGGAAAGCCAGCAGCGCAAGGGGGATACGGGAATAGGTCATCGATCAAACTCCTTCAATCAGGGTCGTGGCCCCTCAATGGGCCGCCAGCTCGGCCACCATCGCCTCGAGCCGGGCGATGCGCGCGCCCATCCGGGCCGTCTCCTCGGCCCGCGTCCGGTCGCGTGCCTCCAGCTGGGCGATATAGAGATGCGCGTGTTCCAGTTCGTTGAGCATGCGACCCATCTTGTCGGTCACGTCCCACGGCTCGCCATCGCGGGTCGGGCCCACGTTGGGCAGGTGGCCGAGGGCCATTGTGCGGGCGTGGTGCTCCTCGATCGAGGGCAGGTCGTAATCGGCCTCGAACACCGCGTCGCACCCGACCGAACAGGAGCCCGCGGTGGTCAGCGTGCCGTCGATCCGGATATCGCCATCGGCGTTCAGACGCATTTCCGGCCCGTCGCCATCGACGATGTTGTAACGCAGCTCACCGGTGCCCAGCGGCCCTTCGGTAAAGACGATATCGACCGAGTCGTTGATCGTTGCCCCGGCGGCGGTGAGCCGGAGGAAGGTGAACGGCTCTCGCCGGAAAAGCTCCAGCGGGGCCTGCGGGCTGTTGGTGCCAAACCCGACGTTGCCGGAATTCAGCACCCGGAACGCGTAGGAGGGCGACCCCTTTTCGATGGCGACGGGGATGGTTCCGGCCAGCGCGTCCTGGATGACGAAGGCGGCGCTGTTGGCCTCGATATCCCAGCGCGACGCCGTGCCCACCGCTTCCTCCATCCGGATCACGGCGGTACCGCCGTTCGAGACGATGTGCAGGTCCTGCTGAGGCAGGCCCGTGCCGATGCCGATCTTGCCGCTGCCCGCGATCCGGAACGAGTCGGTAGGGGCGAAGCCGTCGATCCGGAAGGGGACGGTCATGAGGGTCCTATCCTGCACGGCGAAGTAATCCTCGCCGAACTGGGTGGTGTCGTTGAACAGCAGCGACCAGTCGTGGCCCGAATAATCGGCATTGGTGGTCCGGTCATCGACATGGATGCGGATGTTGTATGCCTTGAGCCGAAGCGTGTCGTCTCCGAAAGTCTCGGCGGCGCATTGGCTTCCGACACAGAGATTGCCTTGCACATTGTGGTCGCCGGGCAGGACCGTCTGCGCGCGAAGGGCCGGGGCCGTCAGCATCAGGATGAGGGCGGCGGCGTGGTGGGCTTTCATGTGTCTTCTCCCTTCTGGCTGTGAACCGGCCGCGGGGAGGGCGCGAGGCGGACTCCTTATGGTTGGCCGGTCTGGTCGATACGGTCGAGCCGGGCGGTGAGCGCCGCCAGGGCGGCGCGGGTCTCGTCAAGCTCGGCGCGCTGGGCGGCAAGTTCCTCCTGCTGGCGGGTGATCCGTTGCTGCTGGCCGGCGATGAAGAGATGCGCGTGCTCCAGCTCGTTGAGCATCCGCCCCATCTTGTCGGTCACGTCCCACGGCTCGCCATCCCGGGTCGGGCCCACGTTGGGCAGGTGGCCCAAGGCCAGCGTCCGGGCGTGGTGATCCTCGATGCTGGGCAGGTCGTAAGCGTCCTCGAACACCGCGTCGCAACCGACCGAACAGGAGCCCGCGGTTGTCAGCGTGCCGCCGATCTCGATGTCGCCATCGGCGTTGAGCTTCATCTCGGGCCCGTCGCCGTCGACGATATTGTAGCGCAGCTCGCCGGTGCCGAGCGGGCCGCCGGTAAAGGTGACGTCGACCGACTGGTTGATCGCGGCCTGGGTGGCGGAGATGCGGAAATAGCTGAACGTGTCGTCGTTGCTGACCTCGAGCGGGGCCCCGGGCGTGAAGGTGCCGATCCCGACATTGCCGGTGTCCTCGAGCCACAGCGTATTGTTCGGCGCGCCGGCCTCGATCGCCATCGGGACCGTGTCGGAGGTGTGGTCCCTGATCCAGAAGGCGGTGCTGGAGGCGTTGAAGTCCCACGCGCGCGTGGTGCCGCTGGTATCCTCGAGCCTGAGGGTGACGAGGTTCCCGCCGGCCACGTGGATGTCGGCCCTCGGAATAACGGTGCCGAGCCCGATACGGCCGGTTTCTCCGATGAAGAAGGCAGAGTCCGGGGCATTTTCCTCTATCCGGAAAGGATAGCTCAGGTTCGTCTCGTTCTTGATGGTGAAGCCGTTGGCGAGGCCAGACATCGGATTGTCGACGCTGACGGTCCACGTGCTGTCGCCGGTGGTCGTGTCGAAAAACTGGATCTCGGGGATCGTGCCCTTGATCCGGAGGTCGGTGGTGCCGAAACTCTCGCCATCGACGCAGAGGCTGCCCCCGGTGCAGATATTCCCGGTGACGATCAGGTCGGTGGGTACGACCTCGTCGGAATGCGCCGTGGCCGGCAGGGCCAGAGCAAGAAGGCCGATTGCTGTCAGTCGTCTCTTCATGAAATCAATATCCTTGGTTGAAATGGGCCCATGCCGGCGGGAGCGCGTGGAAGTCAGTTGCCCTCCAGCGCGTCGAGCCGGGCGCTGAGGGCGGCGATCTGGTCGGCCTGCGCGGCGTTCAGCGCCCGTTCGGCGGCGACTTCGGCCGAGAGGGCGGCGTTTTCGCCATGCAACTCTTCGATGTAGATATGGGCGTGCTCCAGCTCGTTGAGCATCGCGCCCATCTTCTCGGAGACGTTCATGGGCTGGCCCTGCAGGGTGGGTCCCACGGCCGGCAGGTGGCCGTTCTCCCACATCAGCGCGGCGTGATCCGTCACCGAATGGCGCTCGAACGCGGCATTGAACACCGCGTCGCGGCCGCTGGCGCAAGTGGGCCCGCCCGTGATGAGCGTGCCGCCGATCTCCATGTCGCCATTGGCGTTGAGCTTCATCTCCGGCCCGTCACCGTCGACGATGTTGTAGCGCAGTTCGCCCGTGCCGAGCGGGCCGCCGGTGAAGGTGACGTCGACCGAGCGGTTCACCGCGGCCTGCCGCGCCGTGAGGCGGAAGTAGCTGAAGGTCGAGTTGTTGACGACTTCGAGCGGCGCGCCGGGCGCGTGGGTGCCAAGCCCCACATTGCCGTTCGCCGCGACATGGATCGAGGCATCCGGGGCGCCGCTTCTGATCTGGAACGGGATCGCGGGCGATTGCGGCTCGAACAGCACGAACGCGTCCTGCGTCCCTGTCACAAACCACTGCCAGGCGTTGTCCTCCATAAGGATGCCCGCGCCGTCGCTGTCGTAGATATGCAGGTTGACGAGGGGCAGACCCGTGCCGATCCCGATATTGCCCGTGGCGTCGACCCGCAGGGCGTTCTCGGGCGCACCGGCATCGACGCGGAACGGCGTGAGGCCGGCGGTTTCGTCATGGACCGCGAAAAACGACTGGCCTCCCTGGCCGGACTCGTTGAAACGCAGCACCCAGTCATTGGACGCAAAGCCGATCAAGTCCGAGGTGTCATAGGCACGTATGCTGAGCATGTCCTGCTTGAGGTGCAGTGGTCCGGTAGGGAGGCTCTCGTTATCCGTACATCGGCCCCCGACGCAGAGGTCGCCGGCGATCGAGTGATCGCCGTTGAGAAGGGTCTGGGTCAGCGCGGGGGTGGGCAGCAGGCCGGCCATCAGGATTGCGGGAAGGATGCGGGCCATGGGGAACTCCGTAAAATGAAAATGTTTGGACTATTCGAAGAGAGCGTAACCAATACCGGTAACATGGCAAGGCTTTACTCGCCTTTCACGCGTGTAGCGGTCGTGCCTTCGGGCCATGTGTGCCTGTGCCTCGGGTCTTTCTCCGTTTGCTGAATGCCGGGCGCGTCAGCGCGCCTCGACCGCCTCGAGCCGGGCCAAGAGATCGGCGATGATCGCATCGCGGGCGCGGGCCTCGTCATGAAGCTGTTCGATGTAGATATGGGCATGTTCCAGCTCGTTGAGCATGGCGCCCATCTTCTCCGATACGTTCATCGGTGCATTGGGCAGGGTGGGGCCCACCGCCGGAAGATGGCCCTTCTCCCACATCAGGGCGGCATGGTCAGAGACCGAGAGCCGCTCGAACCCGGCATTGAACACCGCGTCGCAGCCGCCCGCGCAGGTGGGCCCGCCGGTGGTCAGCGTACCGTCGAGCACCATGTCGCCATCGGCGTTCAGGCGCATCTCGGGCCCGTCACTGTCGACGATGTTGTAGCGCAGCTCGCCCGTGCCCAGCGGGCCCTCGGTGAAGACGAAATCGACCGATTGGTTGGTTGCGGCCCCGTCGGCGGTGATGCGGAAGAAGTTGAACGTGTCCTCGCCGAACACCTCGAGCGGGGCGTCGGGGTCATTCGTGCCAAGACCGACAAACCCGCTTTCCCGAACCACGAAGGAAAAGGTCGGCGCCGCCGCGTCGAGTATCAGCGGTGCGGTTTCGGCCACCTCGTCGCGGATGAAGAACCTGCTACCGTTGGCCTGAACATCCCAGACACCGGGCGAGCCGAGCGTATCTTCCAGACGCAGGGCCGGGGCAATGGCACTGATATGCAGGCTTTCTTCCGGCATCTGTGTGTTGAGCCCGATCCGTCCGTTGTCGTCGATCACGAGGGCATTGGTCTGCGCCCCGCCGAGGATCTTGAACGGCACCGTGCTCGCCGTCGCATCGCGGATGTTGAAGCTGTCCTCGAAGGCGGCGTTGGCGAGAATGTCCCAGTCATTGGTGCTCGAGCCGCCCGTATCCTCGAGTTTCAGCCCGATCGAGGCGCCCTTGATCTTGATCGGCGTCGCGCCCGAGAAGGTCTCGGTCTCGAGGCAGGCCGGCCCGGTGCAGAGATTGCCCTGGATGACAACGTTTTCCTTGAACAGATCGTCCGCCTCGGCGGTGCCGGCCAGGGCGATCAGGCCGACCGCGCTGCGCAATACATGGTGTTTCATGGGGATGCCCCTTTGAAAATGAAATCGACGTCAATGAAAGTTTTCTTCTGCCGCGAGGCTAGCCGGGTCTGATTCAAAGCGCAATTTCGCGTTTCGGGGGGGCGGTGCAGCTCATGCAGCCGGCGTTGGGAAAATGGCCTTGCACCAGGCCCGGGCCCCGGTCCAGATAGACCGCATGGAAACCTGCCTGACCCTGAGTGCGGCCGAACAGGCCGCGGCGATCGCCCGCGGCCGACTGACGGCCGAAACGCTGATGGAAGCCACGCTCGACCGGATCGGCGCGGTGAACGGGGCGGTGAATGCCATCGTGTCGCTGCGCGCGAGCGAGGAGCTGCTGGCCGAGGCCCGCGCCGCCGATTGCGCCACGCCGGCCGGCCCGCTTCACGGCCTGCCCATCGCCATCAAGGACCTCGCCAACGTGCGGGGCCTGCCCACCAGCATGGGCTCGCCCGCCTTCGCGGGGCAGGTGGCCGAGGCCGACGACCCCCACGTGGCCCGGCTGCGCGCCGCCGGCGCGATCTTCATCGGCAAGACCAATACGCCGGAATTCGGGCTGGGCAGCCACACCTACAACCCGGTGCATGGCACCACCCGCAACCCCTATGCGCTCGACCGCACCTGTGGCGGCTCGTCGGGCGGGGCGGCGGTGGCGCTGGCGGCGGGCATGCTGACGCTGGCCGACGGCTCCGACATGATGGGCAGCCTGCGCAACCCGGCGGGCTGGAACAACGTCTACGGCATGCGCCCCAGCTGGGGCCGCGTGCCCTCGGGCGGCGGCGGCGAGCTCTACCTGCACCGGCTGTCGACGCTGGGGCCGATGGCGCGTTGCCCGGCCGACCTGGCGCTGCAGCTCGACGTCATGTCGGGGGCCGAGCGGATGCAGCCCATGACCCGCGATGCCGCGCCCTGCGGCACGCCCGAGCCCCGGGCCCGGGGCCGGCGCATCGCCTGGCTGCGCGACTGGGGCGGCGCCTGGCCGATGGAAGAGGGCATCCTCGCCCTTTGCGAAAGCGCGCTGGGCGTGCTGGATGCCGCCGGGGCCGGGGTGGATGCCACGGCCGCACCCTTCGACCGCGATGCGCTCTGGCAAAGCTGGATCACCCTGCGCTCGTGGAGCAACGCCGCCGATCTTGGCCCGCTCCTCGACGACCCGGCGACCGCCGGGCAACTGAAGCCCGCCGCCCTGTGGGAGATCGAGCAGGGCCGGGCGCTTTCGGCGCTCGACGTGCACCGGGCCAGCCTGATCCGCTCCGACTGGTACCGCGAGGCGATGACGCTCTTCGAAACCCATGACGTGCTGGCGCTTCCCACCGCCCAGGCCTGGCCTTTCCCGGCCGATATCGACTGGCCGAAAGAGATCGCCGGCACGCAGATGGATACCTATCACCGCTGGATGGAGGTCACGATCCCCGCCAGCCTTCTGGGCCTGCCTGTCGTGGCCATCCCGGCCGGGTTCGGCGCGGCGGGGCTGCCCATGGGCGTGCAGCTGATCGGCGCGCCCGGCACCGATGCCATGCTGCTCGAGATGGCCGAGGCCTATCACCGGGCGACCGACTGGCCCCGGGCGCGCCCGCCGCTGCTAAGCTGAGCGCAACTTACATCTTTGCCCCCGCCGCCCGCTTGGCTAACCTGAGCCGGGACGAGGGAGGACGGTCATGCAGGAAAAACCGCTCGGGGTGCCGCCGATGGGCGCGGCGCGCTTCGACATGCTGGGCACGGCCCTGCGCCGGGGCTGGGGCGACATGCGCCGCGCGCCGGGCTATGCCGTCATATTCGCAGGCGTCTACGTGGCGATCGGCTGGATCATGGCCTGGGTCACATGGATCACCGGGCAAAGCTACTGGCTCATCTTCGCGGCCGTGGGCTTTCCCCTGATCGGGCCCTTCGCGGCGGTGGGGCTCTACGAGGTCAGCCACCGGCTGAGCGCGGGCGAACCGCTGGATCCGTCCGAGATCTTCGGGGTCATCGCCCACCAGAGGCGGCGGCAACTGCCGTCGATCTGCGCGGTGATCATCATCATGTTCCTGTTCTGGTTCTTCCTCGCCCACATGATCTTTGCGCTCTTCCTCGGGTTCTCGACCATGACAAACGTCTCGACCTCGCTCGAGATCTACTTCACCGGCGAGGGGCTTTCGATGCTGGGCTTCGGCACGGTGGTGGGGGCGGCCTTCGCGCTGCTCCTCTACATGATCACGGTGATTTCCCTGCCGCTGCTGCTGGACCGCGAGGTGGATTTCGTCACCGCCATGATCACCTCGTTCCAGAGCGTGCTGCGCGCGCCCGGGCCGATGCTGGCCTGGGCGGTGATCGTGGCGGGGCTGACCTTCGTGGCGATGATCCCGGGGTTCCTGGGGCTGTTTTTCGTGCTGCCGCTGCTGGGGCACGGGACGTGGCATTTGTACCGTCAGATGGTGGAGGCGGGCGAGATTGGCTGAGACCGTCGGGCATGGCGGGGTGCGGTCCCACTTTATCGAAAGCGAGAGCATGACGGGCTTTACCGGAGACTATCGCAGACGGCTCGACGCTCATGGGCGGCTCTGCCTTCCGCGGGCCTTTCGGGCGATCCTGGCGGCGCAGGACCCGGAGGCCGACAAAGGCGTCGCGGGCGTTTTCGTATACGGCGGAGACGATCCGTTCCTGCCATGTTTCACCATGGCCGCGATGGAGGCGATCGACAGCAAAATCACGGCGCTTCCAAGGTCCTCGTACGCGCGTCGGATCCTCTCCCGACGGTACCGATGCCAAACCCATCTCGTCACGCTCGACAGCCGGGGCAGGCTTGCCGTGCCCGCGCGGCTGAGGGAACGAAAGGCGCTTGTTGCTGGCGGGGACGTGGTGTTGACGGGGAACGGCGACAGTTTCCGGCTTTGGCCCGCGGGGGCCTGCGAGGGCTAGGGAGGGGGCCGGCACGGGCCGCCGGTGCCCACGGGCCGCATCTCGGGAAAAGCCGCAATTGGGGGATTTTTTCGTTGACATCCAAGGTGTTGGCGGCGTTTTCTGATCATCCGATACAATCAGAAGATGAAATGCAAAGGTACATTATGCGTAAGTTGCTGTTCTCCGCCCGGGCCGTCGGTCTGGGGCTTTGTCTTGCCATGGGCCTCTCCGGCGTCGCGCCCTCTGTGGCGCAGACGAATGACTTCTCGGTGCCGATGCCGAAAGAGCCTTACACGATCGAGATCCCGTTCAAGCCCTATGGCAGCATGCTCTACGCGATCACGATCCGCGAGGTGCAGGGCAAGGTGGCGGTCTGTGGCATGTGGACGAAGGGCAAGCGCTGGCAGGCCTATGTCAAGAAGGCACACCTGCCGATGCGGGTGCGCGGGGTCACCAAGGTGCTGCTGGGTGACACCTACCTGCTGACCGGCGTGGGCTTCTTCAACGAGGTCTCGGAAGAGGAATTCGCCGTCGGCACCCGGGCCAACTGCCAGATGACCGGCGTGACGTGGCAGCGCGGCTATTCCCATGACCATATCCGCCTGAGAATCCCGCGGCTGCGCGTGGTGGCATAGGCCGGGCGGTGCCGGGGGCCGGCCCCCTTTCCGCCGTTGGGCGCCGGGTGCCGGTACGCGAAAACGCCCCCCAATTTTACGGAGGGCATTTCCGGCGGTTCGTGGCCTGCATGCGCGGTTTAGCGAAGGCGTCGCAGGATCGCCCCGAGGATTGCGCTGTCGACCGCCGCAGCCTGACCAGGGTAGTGGCCCGCGCCAGTTGCCGGGTGAGGCAGCGACGCCCATTCCATCGCCAGGTTCGCGGCGAATTGGTAGTTGCTGATTTCCCCGGCCTTCCATCCCAGCAGCCCGCGGTTCTTGAGCAGCTCATGGGCCAGTTTATCCTGCAGGGCGGGGGTGAACAGCGCGGTCTCGGGAAGCGCCAGTTTCCGTTTCAATCCGCGCAGCGTCGTGCGCGTGATCTGGTAGCGGCCCAGCGCGGAAGAGTTCCACCGATTACCCGGGTGCTGGAGCATCGCGGTTTGCAGCTTGTCGATTTCCGCCAGAGTCATCCTGGTCAGGCTCACGTTGCCGCCGGTGAAAGCCCCATAGGCCAATGTCTCGTCATACCCGTCGCCCCTGTCCGTGCCTTCTGCCTCGCCGATCAGGTCGAGGAGCGGGGCCATGTCCAGGATACTCTCGCCAGCCTTCGGCCCATCGGCCTCGCTGTGGGGCGCGGGAGCGTCCTTGACGAATTCGAGCTTGAGCGTCACGCCGATGCTGGCCGCGGGCGTGTCCTTCTCGACCGTGGCCTCGGCATGGCTGTCCAGCGAGCCGCCGGTAATAGCTACCGGCGCGCAGGCCGTGACCGATGCCATGAAGACCGCAGCCAGTGCTGCGGGAATGTATTTTTTGAGTGCCGTCACACTCTGTTTCTGGCGTTTCATGTCGCCCTCCGTGCGGTTGAAAGGACGACTCCGGAGCCGTGTGATACTGTTATGGGTATGCCGGCAATAAAGGTCGTTACATTCAGGTTACGCCGGGATGTAACTTTGTTTTAGAACAGTTAGTTAAGGGGATTGGGATGACTCCCGGAACCGAACAGCCGACGGACTTGCAGCGATTTGGGGAGCTGGTAAGGGAACGCAGGAAGCACCGGGGATGGACCCTGGAAACCCTTGCGGGAATGGCGTTTTCGAACATCGACCGGAAGGGCCATGTTTCGGATATCGAACTCGGCAAGCGGAAGGCCTTGAAAAGCTCTACGGTCAGAAGCCTTGCCGTCGCCCTCGATATCGAGCCCGAGGAGATACCGACGTCGCTGCGCTGGCCGGAGGCCAATTCCGCCTTGCGGCCCTCGGGCAAGGTCGTGCAGGATGTGTATGATCAGGTGGCGCTTCTGGTTGGCCGCGAGACGGAAGCTGCACGGGAAGTCGGCTTCCGCGACGGGGCACTGATCGAGCTGGCGAACCGATACACCGGCAGCACACCGAAAGATTTCGATGCAGCCGTCGCAAGCCTGTCGGAGGTATTGGAGCAGACGCGGCAGGCCGCCACGCAGGATCAACTGGCGGAGGAGGACAGCCGCGCCTACCGGCTGCTCCTGGCGAAACTGGCGGATATCGAAGCCAGTATGTTGGACCGACAATGGTCAGTCCGGCGCCGATGGGGCGCGGCTGTTCTCGGTGGTGTCCTGGCCTTGGCAATCGGGCTCGTGACGGTCTTCGCCTCGAACATCACTGGCCTTTACCATCGATTTTCGATCGCGTATTTCCGGCCGGATGGGGCCGTTGCGCGTCTCCTGTCCGAAGCTCGGTATTTCGACGAGGCGGGCAACGCTAGGTCGCACGAAGGGCTTTCAGAATACGAGGCCGCGATCTACAATCGGGGCCGGGGCCTCGACTCCGAGGCCGATGCGCGAGCGGCGCAGGCGTTGCTCGAGGGGTGCCCCAACTCGAACGGGCTTGACCTGGCCGCGCTCGACTTGCGTACGCTCAGCCTCGACAAGATCCGCGAACATTGCGGCCGCGTCACCCTGTCCGACGTCGATTTCAGGGGCTCCGGCCTGCCGCGCGTGTCGTTTCCCCCCGATACGAACCTGTCCCGATCGCGGTTCTCGGGGGCCACTCTGGCTGGTACGGAATTCGGCAATGCGGATGTGACGGGCGCAAGTTTCGACTGCGCCGACATCTCCGGAGCGGATTTCCGCAACGTGCGAGGCCTGACGCAGACCCAACTGTCCAACGCGGTTTGCGGATACGGATCGATGTGCGGGCCGAAATTGCCTGTGGGGGTCGCCATGCCGTCCGACTGCACGTGGATCGAGGATTACAGGGAAGCGAACGACCTGGAACAGTGCTCGTTCATTCCTCCTTTTCACGCGGTGGACACGGGCCAGCACGGCGTGGCGATGCGATCCTGCTTCCGGGATCATCTTGCCCGCGCGGAATAAGGCAGGTGGCAACCCGCCGTCGTCAAGAAGCGGCGGGTTGCGTTGAGTTTAGCGTTCCGCCACGGGCGGGCACAGGATACAAGCTGCTGCAGTATTCGCGGTCAGCACACCGCCCATCAGGGCAACGATCACGGCGAGAGTCTTGAACATCCTTGGTCTCCAGGTTTTCACAACGTAAACCTATTACCGACCTTCTCGATATTCAATAACACCCCGGAGCCGCGCGCGGAATCCTCTCGAAATATCCTATATTATCCAAACAGTTGGGCGGAAACTTACATGTGACGAGCCGAGCTCGCCGGGTCACGCGCGATCCTATCCCCGCTCCTCCGCCTTCGCCCGGTCCCACAGCGCGTCCATCTCGTCGAGGTCCGACTGGCCCGGCTCCCGGCCATCCTCGGCGAGCCACCCCTCGATCTTCTCGAACCGCCGCGTGAACTTGGCATTCGCTCCGCGCAGGGCGGCTTCGGGTTCCACCCCCATGTGCCGCGCCAGGTTGGCCATGACGAAAAGCAGGTCGCCGAATTCTTCCTCGACCTTCTCGTGGGGCAGGGTCTCGGCGGCCTCGCGCAGCTCGCCGGCTTCCTCGGTGATCTTGTCGAGCACGTGGGACGCATCCGGCCAGTCGAACCCGACCCGGGCCGCCCGCTTCTGCAGCTTCACCGCCCGCAACAGCGCGGGCAGCCCCAGCGCCACGCCATCCAGCACGCCGGTCTGGGCCTTGGCCGCCCGCTCGGCGGCCTTCACGGTTTCCCAGTCGCGCGTCTGCTGTTCGGCCGACTTGTCGCGGCTTTCGTCGCCGAAGACATGCGGATGGCGCGCCACCATCTTGTCGGAGATCGCATCGGCCACGTCGTCGAAGCCGAACATCCCCTTGTCCCGCGCGATCTGGGCGTGAAACACCACCTGCAACAGCAGATCGCCCAGCTCGTCCTTCAGCTCGCCCCACGCCTCGCGCTCGATGGCGTCGGCCACCTCGTAGGCTTCCTCGATCGTGTAGGGGGCTATCGTGCCGAAATCCTGCTCGATATCCCACGGGCAGCCGCAGTCGGGGTCACGCAATCGCCGCATGATCTCGATCAGGCGCGGCATGCCCCCGTGGGGGTCGAAAATCAACGGATCGTCAGGCATTGCACCCCCTCAAATCTTGCAGTTGAATGCAGCGTGACCGCAGAGGCGCGAGGAGTCCAGACATGGCCGTGATAAACCGCATCGCGGGGTTCGCCGACGACATGACGGCATGGCGCCGGCACCTGCACACGCATCCCGAGCTGGGGCTCGAGTGCCACGAAACGGCGGCGTTCGTGGTGGAAAGGCTGCGGGAATTCGGCATCACGCAGATCGAGACCGGCATCGCCACCTCGGGCGTCGTCGCGGTGATCGAGGGGCGCGGCGAGGGGCCCACCATCGGCCTGCGCGCCGACATGGACGCGCTGCCGATCAACGAGGCCACCGGGCTCGACTATGCCAGCGCGGTCCCGGGCCGGATGCATGCCTGCGGCCATGACGGGCACACCACGATGCTGCTGGGCGCCGCGCGCTACCTTGCCGAAACACGCAATTTCGCGGGCCGTGTCGCGCTCATCTTCCAGCCGGCGGAAGAGGGGCCGGGCGGCGGCCGGGTGATGGTCGAGGAGGGCATCATGGAGCGTTACGGCATTAGCGAGGTCTATGCGCTCCACACCATGCCCGGCGCGGCGGAGGGCAGTTTCGAAACCTGCCCGGGCCCGATGATGGCCGCCGTCGACAGCTTCGATATCGACATCACCGGGCAGGGCGGCCACGGCGCCATGCCGCACGAGACGCGCGACCCGGTCGTGGCGGCCGTGGGCATGGTGCAGGCGATCCAGACAATCGTCAGCCGCAACCACTATGCCCTGAACGAACTGGTCGTGTCGGTCACCCAGATCCACACCGGCAGCGCCGAGAACATCATCCCCGAAACCGCCTATATCAACGGCACCATCCGCACGTTCGACCCCGAGGTGCAGGACATGGTCCACCGCCGGTTGGCCGAGATCGTGGCTGGGCAGGCGGCCTCCTACGGGGTCGAGGCAAAGCTGCATATCGAGGTGGGCTACCCCGCGACGGTCAACCACCCCGACCAGACGGCCTTTGCCGCCGAGACCGCCCGCGAGGTCGCCACCGGCGGCACGGTCGTCGACGACCGGCGCAAGGAAATGGGGGCCGAGGATTTCTCCTACATGCTGGCCGCGCGGCCCGGGGCCTACCTCTTCATCGGGCAAGGCGAGGCGGCGGGGCTGCACCACCCGAAATTCGACTTCAACGACGCGGTGGCGCCGGTGGGGGCGTCGTTCTTTGCCCGGCTGGTGGAGCGCGCGCAGCCCGCCGCCTGATGCGCGGGCTTGACGCCTTGCGCCGAACCTGCACAATTTGATCAAATTATTCCGATCAACAACGGGGAGGGACACCGGCATGGCACTGGAAGATGCGAAAAAGGAAGTCGACAACGCGCTCATTCAGGAGGATCTGAAGGGGCTGTCGCATGAAAACACCTTCGGCGGCGCGCTCTCCTTCCTGCGGCGGGCCTATACGAAGAACCTGACCGGCGTCGACGTGGCGGTCACCGGCATCCCCTTCGACCAGGCGGTCACCAACCGGCCCGGCACCCGCCTCGGCCCCCGCGCCATCCGCGAGGCGAGCACGCTTCAGGCCTTCGATGCGCCCTATGGCTGGGGCTATGACGCGATGAGCGAGCTGGCCATCGTCGATTATGGCGACGTGGCCTTCGACTACGCCAAGATCCAGGATTTCCCCGACGCGGTGACCGACCATATCCGCACCATCCTCGCGGCGGACGTGCCCAGCATCGTTTTGGGGGGCGACCACTACATCACCTTCCCCATCCTCAAGGCCTATGCCGAGAAATACGGCCGCCTCTCTCTGGTCCAGTTCGACGCCCATACCGATACCTGGCCCGATGACGACATGGAGCGCATCGACCACGGCACCATGTTCTACAAGGCGGTGAAGATGGGCCTGATCGAGCCGTCACGCTCTGTCCAGGTGGGCATTCGCACGTCGAATTCCGACCCGCTGGGCGTCAACATCATCGACGCGCGCGAGGTCTACGAGGCCGGCCCTGCCGCCACGGCACAGAAGATCAAGACTATCATCGGCGACCATCCGACCTATGTGTCGTTTGACATCGACGGGCTCGACCCCGCCTTTGCGCCGGGCACCGGCACGCCGGTTTGGGGCGGGCTGACCTCGGTGCAGGCCTCGATCATCCTGCGTGATCTCGCAGGGATCAACATGGTGGGGGGCGACGTTGTGGAAGTGTCGCCGCCCTATGACACCTCCGGCGCGACGGCCGTCGCAGGGGCGCATGTGGCGACGGACCTCATCAGCCTCTGGGGCTGGCGCCATCGGAAAGGGTAGGAATTTGAGTATTTTTGGCAAGATGAAAGGCTGGGGATGCGCATAGTCGTCATCGTTCTGCTTGTGGTGCTGGTGCTGGCCGTGGGGCTGGCCGTCTACGTGCGGGTGGCGCCGTCTGACCCCGACCGCTGGCACGTGATGCCCGACGACGTGACCGACCGTGACCTCGAAGGGGGCGCGATGCGGGTGGTCGACGCGGGCGAGGGGGGCCTCGCCCGGCTGCACGAAATCATCACCGATACGCCCCGCACCACGGTGCTCGCAGGCTCGGTCGAAGAGGGCATGATCACCTATGTCACCCGCTCGAAGGTTTTCGGCTTTCCCGATTACACCACGGTGCAGCAATCCGGCGGCAAGATCCGCCTCTACGGCCGCCTGCGCTTCGGCAAGTCAGATCTGGGAGTGAACGCCAAGCGCGTTGACGGGTGGCTGAACCGGTTCCGACAGGGATGACGACAGGCACCCGTCGCTGATCTCGCGCCACATCGGGTTGTTGAGCGACATCTGGCATTGCGCCATGAAGGTGCGCCCGTCGACATGCAGACAGGTCATCTCGCCGATCTCGACCCGGCTGCCCGACTTGTCGGTGCAGTAGCAATCCACCGTCTTGCCGTTATACATCCCGTCGGCCATCGCCGGGGCGGCAAGAAGGGAGAGAAGGATGGCGAGCCGTTTCATCGGCCCAGTATAGCACCGCCTTGGCGCTTGACCAAATGAAAGGAATGGGACAGACCGGCGCCATGGTGCCCTTGGACAAACTGAACGAGATTACGCAGCGCTTCGAGTATCTTGAGGCGAAGATGGCCGAGGGCGGCGGCGATATCGCGCGGCTGGGCCGTGAATATGCCGAGCTGCGCCCGGTGGTCGAGGAAATCCGCGCCTACCGGCAGTTGCTCGACGATCTCGAGGGCGCCGAGGCGATGCTCGACGACCCCGAGATGCGCGACCTGGCCCGCGAGGAGATGGAGGCGCTCGAGGCGCGCAAGCCCGAGCTGGAAGCCAACCTGCAACTGGCCCTGCTGCCCAAGGACGAGGCCGACAACCGCTCGGTCATCCTCGAGATCCGTCCCGGCACGGGCGGCGAGGAGGCGGCGCTGTTCGCCAGCGACCTGCTGCGCATGTACCAGCGCCATGCCGAGATGAAGGGCTGGAGTTTCGAGATCATCGAGATGAGCCAGACCGAGCTGGGCGGGATCAAGGAGCTGGTGGCCCATGTGAAGGGCGACGGGGTCTTTGCCCGGATGAAGTATGAAAGCGGCGTGCACCGGGTGCAGCGGGTGCCCGAAACCGAGAGCGGCGGCCGCATCCACACCTCCGCCGCGACGGTGGCCGTGCTGCCCGAGGCGGAAGATGTCGACATCCAGATCGACCCCAACGCCCTGCGCATCGACACGATGCGCGCCAGCGGGGCCGGGGGCCAGCACGTCAACACCACCGATTCCGCCGTGCGCATCACCCACCTGCCCACCGGCATCGTGGTGACCTCCTCCGAGAAGTCCCAACACCGGAACCGGGAGATCGCCATGCAGGTGCTGAAAACACGGCTCTTCGACATGGAACGGCAGAAGGCCCATGACGCACGCTCCTCGGCCCGCGCCGCGATGGTGGGCTCGGGCGACCGGTCGGAGCGGATCCGCACCTACAACTTCCCGCAAGGGCGGATGACCGACCACCGCATCGGCCTCACGCTCTACAAGCTCGACCAGATCATGGGCGGCGACCTCGACGAGATCACCGACGCGCTCACGGCCGACGCCCAGGCCACTCTCCTGGCGGAGATGGAGGGGTGAGCCGCACCGTGGGCGACGGCCTGTCGGAGCTGCGCGGCAAGCTGGCCGCGGCGGGCATCGAAAGCTCGGCGCGCGAGGCGCGGCGGATCATGGCCGCGGCCCTGGGCGTGGCGCCTGACCGGGTCAGCCTGATGCAGACCGACCCGTTGCCCCATGCGGCCGAAGACCGGCTCTCGGGCATGGCCGCGCGCCGCTGCGCGCGTGAGCCGCTGGCGCATATCCTCGGCCTGCGCGCCTTCTACCGCCACGAATTCCGCGTCACCCGCCACGTGCTCGACCCGCGCCCGGAAACGGAAGTGCTGGTCGAGGCCGGGCTGGGCGCGCCGTTCGAGCGGGTGCTCGACCTGGGCACCGGCACGGGCTGTATCCTGCTGTCGCTTCTGGCGGCACGGCCGGGGGCCGAGGGGACGGGCACCGACATCTCGGAAGAGGCGCTCGCGGTGGCGCGGGAAAACGCCCAAGGCCTTGGCGTGGCCGACCGCTGCAACCTGCTGAAATCCGACTGGTTTTCCGCCGTCGAGGGGCAGTTCGACCTGATCGTCTCGAACCCGCCCTATATCGCCGCGTGGGAGATGGATACGCTGGAGCCGGAACTGCGTTACGAGCCGCGCGGGGCGCTGACGGATGAGGGCGACGGGCTCACCGCCTACCGCGCCATCGCCGCGGGCGCGATGGCACATCTCGGGCCCGGCGGCCGCCTGCTGCTCGAGATCGGCTGGCGGCAGGGGCCCGACGTCTCGGAAATCCTGCGGGCGGCGGGCTTTGACAGCCTGCGCATTCTGTCCGACCTCGATGGCCGCGACCGGGTGGTCAGCGCGGCCCGCACCCTCTCGGGGCCGTGACATTGGGCCACGCGAACGGCAAAAATCGCCCGAATCCGATGTAATTTTGGCCTTTCCCCTTGTCTCGGGCGGTCAGGCATGTTTACTGGAGGGGTCAAGACGGTGGATGCCTCTGGCAGGCGGTCCCGCTTGACACCAAGCCAGAACATGTCGGATCCGGGTCAATTTTCGGCGCAAGGGGCGCCAGACGGATCAGAAGACGCTTTGAGCATAGGGCTGACAACTTAACTATGAGATCATCCAAGTCACGTTCGCGGAACAAGTCGAACCGCAATAGATCGATGGGCAATGTGGTCAACCGGGTTTTCGACAGCTCGGGGCCCGAGGGCAAGGTGCGTGGCACCCCTCAGCAGATCATCGATAAATACAACCAGCTGGCGCGCGACGCGCAGCTGTCGGGCGACCGTGTGGCCGCCGAGAACTTCCAGCAGCATGCCGAGCATTACCTGCGCCTCCTGGGCTCGGCCCAGAAGGAGCAGGACGCCAAGCGCGAAGAGCAGGAACGCCAGAACCGCGAACGCCAGGCCGAGCGCGACCGCGAGCGCGCCAAGCGGCAGGAACGCGAAATGAACGGCGGCGAAATGGTCGAGGACGACCAGCCGCAGCAGCCGCAACACCGGAACGACCAGCCGTCGCAGGGCGAGGGCAAGTCGAAGAAGCAGCAACGCTCCGACGTTCTGGAAACCAGCGGCGACGAGCCCGACAGCGGCCTTGTCGAAACGCCCGAAAGCAAGTCGAAAGACGGCGGATCGGGCAAGCAGGACAAGCCGCAGGAGAAGGCGGAAGAAAAGCCGCAGGAAAAACCCAAGCGCACCCGCAAACCGCGCACGCCCAAGCCCAAGGCCACCGATGACGGCGGCGATGGCGGGGACGGCGGCGACAAGGGCCCGAACTCGCAGGAGGCGGCGGAGTAGGCTGTTTCCCTACGTTGAAATCTGGAAAAGCGCTGCCGAAGGGTGGCGCTTTTTTGTTACGACAGAAGTCAACATGGTAAAGGGGCAGCAACAGGGACTTTGCGGCCATTCGCAATTCTTGCTATCTGCGGATTTTCTGGCAGTTCAGAACGGAAATCCCAGATGAGACATGCCGATCATTGGCGGGAAAAACTCGATCAGGACGCAGCGCTTCCGAAGGCGTTCCGCCTGTCGCGGTCGCGCATCATGTATATCGAGTCGAAATCCGATGGGCTTGAAGGAGAGGCAGTCGTCGGTCGCGTGTATTTCTCGAAGTCCGGCAAGACTCTCTATTACAAGGGCCTTCGCTTCCAAAGCCTGAAGGGGGCCGGTTTCAAGGCGAACTATTTTGACATCGAGACCGGAGATTTCTACTGGATCTCGGGGCCCCGAAAAGATCAGAACGACAGGCTCTACGGAGGGAACCGAGGTGTCCTTGTCGATGATGACGTGCGCGACGAGTACCTGGCGCTCATTCGTTAGCGATTTCGAGAAGCCGGCGTAACCTCCGCAAGTTTGTCGGTTCTGGCCGGCATGACGTGCCATCCACCACTGCCGGATCGCCACCCCCGGCTTGGCGATCACGCGGCGTGACAGACCGAACGCTCAGGTCTACCCCTCGAACCCCCGCGCCAGCGCGCAGAACTGCTCCAGGGACACCACCTCGGCCCGGTCGGTGGGCTTGATCCCCGCCGCCAGCAGCCGGTCCTCGATATCCGGGCCCAGCCCCTTCAGCGCCGCCCGCAGCATCTTGCGGCGCTGGTTGAAGGCGCGGGCCACCACGTCCTGCAATATCTTCGGGTTGGCCGGGTAACGCGGCGCGGGCAGGGCGGTCAGATGCACCACCGCGCTCGATACCTTCGGCGGGGGCGAGAACGCCCCCGGCGGCAGGCTCATCACGATCCGCGCATCGCAGCGCCACTGCGCCAGCACCGCCAGCCGCCCATAGGCCTTGCCGCCCGGTTGCGCCACGATCCGCTCGGCCACCTCGCGCTGGAACATCAGCGTCAGGCTCTCCCAGAACGGCGGCCAGTCCTTCGGCGTCAGCCAGCGCACCAGAAGCTCGGTGCCGACGTTATAGGGCAGGTTGGCCGCGATCCGGATGGGCGGGGTCAGATGCGCCAGCGGGTCCACCTCCAGCGCGTCGCCCTCGATGATCTGCAGCCGGCCCGGGCAGGCGGCGGCGATCTCCTCGAGCGCGGGGATGCAGCGGCTGTCCTTCTCCACCGCCAGCACCTTGCGCGCGCCCTCGGCCAGCAACCCCCGGGTCAACCCACCGGGCCCCGGCCCGATCTCCAGCACGTCCGACCCGGCCAGGTCGCCGGCCGCACGGGCGATCTTGGCGGTCAGGTTCAGATCCAGCAGGAAGTTCTGCCCCAGCGCCTTGCGGGCGGAGAGCCCGTGCGTGGCGATGACCTCGCGCAGGGGCGGCAGGGTGTCGATTGCGCTCATGCCCGTCTCAATTCAGCATAAACCGCGCCAAGGCAAGGGCCGGCAGCGAAAATGCCGGCACCACCGCCAGCCCCAGCGCCGTGGCCCCCACGGCCTGCGCCCGCGTCAGCGGCAGGCACAGCAGCAGCCACAGCGCGGCGGGCCCCTGCAACACCAGCCCGCTCACCGCCCCGGGCATCACGCTGCCCGTCGCCAGCGACACCGCCACATGGCTCAGCGTATTGGCCAGCAACGCCCCGCCGATGAGCGCCAGCACCGCCACGCCCAAAGGCCCGCCCTGTCGCCAGCCAAAGACCCCGACCGCGATCGCGAAAAGGTTCAGCAGCCCCGCCGCCAGCGCGAACTGGCTGATCGTCAGGTCCCCGAGCGACCCCGCCAGCGCCGGCAGATGCGCCATTGCCCAGAAGGGCAGGAACACCGCCTCCTCGGTATTCTGGATGACAAAAGCGAGCAGCAGCACCGCAAGCGGCCGGCCGCACCGGCCGGCCCGGGCGCCGCTCATGCGGCGCTGCGGGCGACGGCCATGCGAGCGGCCAGCCGCAGCGCCTCGATCGTCGAACTGGGGTTGGCCACGCCCTTGCCGGCGATATCCAGCGCCGTGCCGTGATCGGGCGAGGTGCGGATGAAGGGCAGGCCCAGCGTCACGTTCACGCCCCGGTCGAAATCGAGCGTCTTGATCGGGATGAGCGCCTGGTCGTGATACATCGCCACGGCCGCGTCATAAGTAGCCCGCGCGCCCGCGTGAAACATCGTGTCGGCCGACATCGGCCCGGCGAGGTCCAGCCCCTCGGCGCGCAAGTCCTCGACCACTGGCGCGATCAGCTCGATCTCCTCGCGGCCCATCTTGCCGCCTTCGCCGGCATGGGGGTTGAGCCCGGCCACCGCCAGCCGCGGCGTCGGGATCGAGAAGTCGCGCACCAGCGCCGCATGGGTGATCCGAAGCGTGTCGCGCAAAAGGTCAGCCGTCAGCGCCTCGGGCACGTCCTTCAGCGGAATGTGAATGGTCGTCGGCACCACCCGCAGCGCATCGCTCGCCAGCATCATCACCACCCGCTCGACGCCCCCCAGCGCGGCCAGGTACTCGGTATGGCCCGGATAGCCGAACCCCGCGCCATCCTGCAGCGCCTTCTTGTGGATGGGCGAGGTGCAGACGGCGCCGGCATACCCGTCCTGCACCAGCGTCACGGCGCGGGCGATCACGTCGATCACGCCTTGCGCATGGGCCGGGTTGGGTGTGCCGCGCGTCAGTTCCCCCTCGAAGCGGTGCGGCAGAACCGGCAGGCCACGGGGCAGGGCGGAAAGACAGCCCTCGGGGCTGTCGATCTCGACCACGCGCGCGCCTTCGGGCAGGTGGTCGGGGTCGCCGATCAGGAAGAACGGCAGCCGCCCCTCAAGCTTCTCCCACGCCCTGACGGCCAGTTCCGGGCCGATCCCGGCTGGCTCGCCACATGTCAGCGCGATCGGTGCGGTCATCTCAACTCGACGATCCGGGCCTCGGCGCGCAGTTGCTCAAGATAGCCGTTGGCAAGGGAATCGAGCCGCCGGTTGCGGATGAAGCTGGTCAGCTCCTCCGAGCTGGGGCCTTCGCCGCCTTCCAGAACCGGCGTGCGGCCGCAGAGCATCAGGAAGACCAGCGTCTGCCCGTTCGTGCGCGTCAGGCTGGTCGACACCTCGCCCGGGTCGAGCTTGGCCAGCTCGCGCGCCACGTCCTGCGGAATCTCGTTCGGCGCCTTGGTCTCGCGGTCAAGCACCTCGGGCGGCTGGCCCTTGGCGATGCCGTAAAGGTCGTCGCAGGTATCGACATCGGCCTCGACATTGGCGGCCCGCTGCAACGCGGCCTCGCTGCGCCCGCCATTGATGTAGTACATGGCATATTCGATGGCCGAGTATTGCGGCGTCGGCACCGCGGTCTCGGCGATGTCACGCAGCTGCAGAAGCACGATGGCGCGCTCGGTCGGCAGCGGCGCTGACACCTCGCCCGGCGACAGGCCAAGCACGATCGGGCGCAGCGGTTCGGGCAGTTCGCTCACCGCGGTCCAGCCCATCTGGCCGCCGCTGTCGGCCGAGGGCGAGGCCGAATAGCGCCGCGCCGCCGCGGCGAATTCCGAGAAGCTCTCGATCCGCGAAATCTCCTCGGCCCGCGCCATCACCTCTTCGCTGTTGCCCTGCGGAATGGGCAGCACGATTTCCGACAGCAGCACCGTCACGCCCGACGTGCCGGTCAGCGCCAGCTTGGCGCGTTCCATGTCCTCTTCGCTGACCGAGACGGAATTGGCGAATTTTGCCCGCACCACTTCGCGCCAGGTCACGCCGGCCCGCACGAAGGCCCGGAACGACGTCTCGTCGACACCGGCCCCGGCTAGGCTCCGGGTCATCTCCGCCGCGGTCATGTCCCCCCGCTGGGCGAATTCCTCCATCGCCTCGTCGACGGCAGCTTCGCTGACCTGCAACCCGTTCACCTTCGCCGCGCCCAGCTTCAGCCGATCCTCGACCAGCTGTTCCCGGGCCATCTCGACCGGGTCGCCCGGAGAGCGGAACAGGGTCAGCATGCGCGCGCGCTGTTCGATTTCGAACCGGGTGATGGCCTGGTCGTTGACCTTGATGACCGGCTGGAACAGGCCCTGTGCGGCGACTTGGGGCGCGGGGGCCAGGAACAGGGCGCCAACCAGCGCGGCCACCGCCGCTTTGAAGACAACAATACGCATTGAAACGTCCATTCGGGTTAGTTGTTACAAGATCTGACGTAGCTTTTGTCGCTCGTCTTTGTGGTGAAGCCCCTGAGCCCGACCGTCAAGCTGATATCGGTCGAGGGCGCAAGGATCGTTGAAGACGTGAACCGGCGCGAGGCCGCAAGGCGGACTTCCACGCATTCGTTCGTGTAGGTCACCCCGAGGCCGGCGCGCACGCTGTCGTCGCTGGCCACGTCATAGCGCCAGTTGGCGCTGCCGGTCCAGTGCCGCGACAGCCGGTAGGACGCATCGAACGCCCATTCCGAGATCGTCGTCGCCCGGCTTTCGGCCAGGTCGCGGCCCAGCCAGATATAGGTGGCGCTGAGGCTGGCCAGGCTGTTCTGCCAGCTCGCCCGCGCCTCGGCCTTGGTGGTGTTGAACGTGTCGTCGAACAGGCCGCGCGCCGTCAGCACAAGCCCGTTGCCGGTTTTCACCTGTCCCGCCACCAGCACGTCGGACACCTTGCCATTCAGGCCCGAGGAACTGGTGAAACTGTCGAGCCCGTTGGTTTCCAGCTGGATCTCGTCGCGCACCAGCTGCCCCATCGCCAGCGAGGTCTGAAGCCCGGTGGGGTCGAACCGGGTCCAGCTGACGCCATAGGCCGCGATCATGCCCCGCTCCCGCCGGTCCGGCGCGGTGAAACGCGAGGTCGAGAAAAGGTTGCCCTCGTCGAACTCGATCCGCGTGCTCTCGTCATTGGGGATGAACGGGTTGCTGCCGCCCACCCAGCTGAACTGCACGATCGGCTCGACCACGTGGGTGGCCCGGCCATTGCCGGCATTCAGAAGCGGCCAGCGCAGCTCCAGCTCGACGGTGGGCGAGACCTCGGTCGCCTCCGACAGGCTGGTCAGCCCGGCCTGCCGGATCTCGAAATGGTCGATCGCCACGCCGGTGCGCACATGCGCCAACACCCCGCCCGGCAGGGTCCAGTTGCGCAGCCAGTCGGCGCTGACGGTCATGCGGCCCACATCGCGCCCGTCGGCCCAGACGTCGATATCGGGCCCGTCGCTGATCAGCCCCGACGAGCGGATATGCGAATGCGCCAGCATCCCCAGCCGGATCTCGCCGCCGCCGGCCCAGTTGGGGTGTATCCGCCGCTCCCACTCGGCATTGGTCACCAGCGTCGGCAGGGTGCTGTTCTGCTCGCCCACCCGCAGGCTGTGGAAATAGGTGATCGCGCCGCGCACATAGCTGTCGCGCTTGGCCCGCTCGATCTCCAGCTCGCTGTCGAGCCGGTCCTTCTCGTAATAGGAATAATCCAGCAGGTAGGTGTCGTCGTTCACCGTCTCGATGTCAAAGCGCAGGGTATAGTCGCCCAGCACCGTGAACTCGCCCTCGCCGAAGATATAGCCCCGCCGGCTGCGCGAGCCGAGATTGTCGTCCGATATCGCCCCCTCGAACTCGATCCGGCCATTGCGGAAGGCCTGCCGGTAGCGCAGCTCGAGCGTCGAGCTTTTCGAGGTGATGAACGGCGTCACCGTCAGGTCCTTGTGATCGCCGATCCGGATGAAATACGGCACCCGAAGGCCCGTGCCCAGCAGCGACGAGTTGTAAAGCGACGGCACCAGGAAGCCGGTCGAGCGTTCCAGCGACGGGTCGGGCAGGCGCAGCCGCGGGAGGTAGAAGATCGGCGTGTCCATCACCCGGAACTGCGCATCCTCGAAATAGAGCTGCTTTTCCTCCTGGTCGTGGATCACCCGCCGCGCCCGGATCTGCCAGAGCGGCGGCCGCCCGGTTTCGCACACCCGGCACGAGGTGACCGAGACCTTCACAAGCTGGTTGTAGCGCCCGGCCGAACGGTTCAGCTCCTGCGCGGCCAGCTGCACGTGATCGCCCATCACGATCCGCGCGCCCCGCAGGATGCCCGCGCGCAGGTCCTTGTCCATCTCGCCCGACGAGGCAAGGATTACCGACTCGCCCCCTTCATGAATGACGATCGGCCCGCTCAGGATCAGCTTGTCTTCGGCCCGGTCATAGATGATCCCCTCGGCCTGCAGCCGCGTGCCGTCATAGAGCGCCTCGACATTGCCGGTGGCGACCAGCCGCTCGTTGCCTTCCATGTAGACATCGTCGGCGACCAGGACGGCGGGCGGGGGCGGCGCATCCGTGCCCGTGCCGGCCTGGGCCGTGGCCGCACCCGGCCGGGCCAGCGCCATGACCAGCACCAGGAGACATATTGCGGCAGCACCCCTCATCCGTCCTCCATATGCAAAAGGATGCCCGTCGCCAATAGTATTGAGGCCACAGGTGGCGCCCAAGCCGCAAGAAGTATGGGTATTTCGCCATTTTCCCCCAAGATCTGGGCGAAGTTCCGGATGTAGTGCAGGCCGAATCCCAGCAGCACGGCCGACAGAACCGAGATTCCCGTGTTCGACAGACGGGCGTGCCGCATGGTGAAGGCGGCCGAGATCATCACCAGCGCGACCATGAACAGCGGCCGCGCCAGCTCCATCTGGAACCACATCGCGTAGCGCCGCGCCGAGAAGCCCGCCTGGTCAAGCTGGTCGATGAAGCGGGGCAGGTCCCAGATCGGGATGTATTCGGGCTTGCCGAACGTGTCGATGATCCGGTCCTGCGTCAGCGCCGACGAAAGCCGCATCGTCTCCGCAGTTTCGGCGGCGGCTTCCGGGTTCTCGCCCCGCGAGAGGTCCCATATCTTGGCGTCGTACAGCATCCATTCGCCCTTCGACAGCCGCGCGGCATTGGCCATGATCCGCTGGGCGGGCTGGCCGTCGGGGTCGAAGTCGATGAAGGTGGTGTCGAACAGCACCGTCAGGTCGGAACTGGCCCGCTCGGCATGGATCACCGTCTGCCCCTCGGGGCTGCCCTGCCGCAGCCACAGCCCCTCGGATGCAATCACCAGGATCGCCGCGCCGCCGCCGATATGGCTGTTCACCAGGTCGTTGTACCGCTTCGACGAGGCCGCCACGATCGGGTTCAGCATCGTCACCGCGAGAATGCCGAGCATCAGCGCCACCATGATCGGCGCGGCTAGGCTGCGCAGCGCCGACCGCCCCGTCGCCCGGACCACCACCAGCTCCGACGACCGCGCCAGCCGGATGTAAAGCCCCGTCGTCGCCAGCACGATCACCAGCGGCAGGATCTCGTAATTGTCCGCGGGCACGTTCAGCAGAACGATCTCGAGCACGCTGCCAAAGGGCAGGTTGGGAAAATCCTGCAGCTCGTCGACAAGGTCGATCAGCGCCAGAAGCACCAGGAAGATCGAGAAGACCAGCATCACCGACCAGAAGAACTTGCGCGCGAAATAGGCGTCGAGGGTCATGCCGCGCCCCCCGCCGCGTTGCGCCGCTTGGGTATGAGCCGTCGCAAGAGGCCGGGCCGCGCCGCGAAATTCAAGAGCCCCAGTGTCGTCAGGAAGCCCAGCCCCGCGGGCAGGTACATGAACGGCCATTTCGTGGAATCGCTGATCGCCATGCTGGTGACGCTGCTTTCGATCAGCTTGATCACCACCAGGATCACGAAGGCCATCAAGATTTGCCACCACACCCCGAACCGGCTGAAACTGCCCAGAAGCAGGGTGGCAAAGCCGATCATCGCCGCCACGATGCACATCAGCGCCTGCGTGAAGCGGCTGTGCAGGATGAACTGCAGCTCGTCGAGACTGGCCCCGGTCTGCTCGGATATCTCGTCGGGCCGCAGGATCAGGTCGGCGGTATGGGCGAACTCGGCCTTGTTCAGGCCGGTCGGGTTCCGCGCGATCAGCCGGCTGATATCATACGAGAAATCGTCGAAATGCGTGGTGAAAAGCCGCTTGCCGTCGGGCCGCAGGGTCTGGGCCAGCCCTTTCACCATCACCAGCTTCGTGCCGCCCGGATCCTGCACCAGGTAGGCCTGGGTCGAGGTATAGGTCACCGGGCTGTCCGGGTCGCGCCGGTCCGACAGGAAGACGTCGCGCAGCTCGCCCTCGGGGCTGATGTCGCGAATGTAGAAGGTGATGCCGGGGGCAGGGTGCAGGAACTCCCCCTCCTCGAGGAACCGGGCCGAGATGCTTTGCCGCACCTCCGCCTCGCGCTGGCGCAGCTCGCTCAGGCTGGTGGGGATCAGGTAATGACTCAGAAGCGACATGATCAGCGCCACGATCACCCCGAACACCGCCGCCGCCCGAATGAGCCGGAACGGCGAATAGCCCGTCGCCTGCACCACCGTCAGCTCGCTTTCCGTCGACAGCCGGTTGGTGACATAGACGGCCCCCGCGAAGGCCGCGATCGGCAGCACCATGCCGATCACCCCGGGCAGGGTGAGGGCGGTGAATTCAAGGAATACCCAGGCTGGCTGTCCGTCGCCGATCAGCCGGTCGAACATCCGCACGGCCTTGTTGATCCAGAAAATCGCGACCAGAACCAGCGAGAAGAATCCGAACAACACCATGAATTGCGACAGCATATACCTGTCGAATCTGGTCATGCTCTAAACCCCCCGGTTCGTCTTTTCGGGTAACTTATCGGAATTGATCACGGGGGAAAACTGCTAACTGGCCAAGCCGGCGAACCCGCGCTAGGACTCTGGTCAAACCAGAGGATATCAGGAGCAGATCATGACCACCCCCGCCGCCGTGACCATCACCGAAACCGATATCGAACAGATCGCCGAATTCGAGGGGCGCGTGGCCATCTTCGTCACCCCCGACGGCAAGCTCGACCCCGGCGCGCGGCGCGCCAACCGCCAGACCAAGGGCGCGGTGCAGCGCATGACCGAGGCCGAAAGCTGGGGCAAGATGAAACCCGGCGACGTCAAGACGCTGGCCTGGCCCACCGGCATGAAGGCCGAGGCGCTCGACGTGGTCTGCCTGCCCCGCAATGCCGACGTGGCCGAAGCCCGCAAGGCCGGTGTCGCGCTTGGCCGTAACAAGGGCGACGCGGCTTTGCTGGTCCTCGCGGGCCCGCTGCGCCGGGCCGACGAGATGGTGCTGGGCCTCGTCCTGCGCGCCTACGAGTTCACCGCCCACAAGACCGCCGAGCGCGACGCGCCCGAGGGCATCACCGTGATGACCGGCAAGCCCGACGAGCTCAATGACGCCGTCGCGCCGCACCTTTCGGTGGCCGAAGGCGTCTTCCTCACCCGCGACCTTGTCTCCGAGCCCGCCAACCACCTCACCACAGAGGAATTCGCCAACCGGATCAAGGGGTTGGAGAAATCCGGGCTGAAGGTCAAGATCCTCGACGAGGACGAGATGCGCAAGCTGGGCATGCACCTGCTCCTCTCCGTCGGCCACGGCAGCGCCACCCCCTCCAAGCTCGCCATCATGGAATGGATGGGCGGCGCCAAGGGGGACGCACCCCTCGCACTGGTCGGCAAGGGCGTCGTCTTCGACACCGGCGGCATCAGCCTCAAGCCCGCCGCCGGAATGGAGGACATGACCATGGACATGGGCGGCGCCGGCGTCGTCACCGGCGTCATGCACACGCTCGCCGCCCGCAAGGCCAAGGCCAACGTGGTGGGGCTCGTCGGCCTCGTCGAGAATATGCCGTCGGACCGCGCCACCCGCCCCGGCGACGTGGTGAAGTCGATGAAGGGCGACACCGTCGAGATCATCAACACCGACGCCGAGGGCCGGCTCGTGCTGGCCGACGTGCTCTGGTACGCGCAGGAGAACTACAAGCCCTCCGGCATCGTCGACCTCGCCACGCTCACCGGCGCCATCATCATCGGGCTGGGCCATGATAAGGCCGGCGTCTTCTCGAACGACGACGCCTTCTGCAACAGCTTTCTCAAGGCGGCCGAGGCCGAGGGCGAGGGCGCCTGGCGCATGCCGATGGGCGACAGCTATGACAAGCAGCTCAAATCCTCTATCGCCGACATGAAGAACGTGGGCGGCCGCCCGGCAGGCTCGATCACCGCGGCGCAGTTCCTCCAGCGCTTCGTGCAGGAAGGCACGCCCTGGATCCACCTCGACATCGCCGGCGTGGCGCGCGTGGGCGAGGACACCACCTATGCCCCCAAGGGCTCGTCGGGCTGGGGCGTGCTGGCGCTCAACCGGATGATCGCGGACAATTACGAAGGCAAGTGATGGGGGCCGCCTATTTCTACCATCTCACCCGCCGCCCGCTCGAGGCGACCCTGCCCATGCTGCTGGGCAAGGCGCAACAGGCGGGCTGGCGGGTCGCGGTGCGCGGCACGACGCCGGCGCGGATGGAATGGCTCGACGAGAAACTCTGGCTCGGCCCGGAGGAGGGCTTCCTCCCCCACGGCCTTGCCACCGCGCCCCATGCCGCGCGCCAGCCGATCCTGCTGACGACCGGCACCGAAAGCCCCAACGACCCGCACTGCATCATGACCATCGACGGCGCCGGGGTGGCGGCGGACGAGGTGCAGCGCCTCGACCGGGTCTGTGTGCTCTTCGACGGCAATGACGAGGCGGCGCTGCAAACCGCGCGGGGCCAGTGGAAGGCGCTCACGGATGCCGGCTGTTCGGCGCAATACTGGTCGGAAGAGTCTGGCCGTTGGGAGAAAAAGGCGGAAAAATAATGGCTTGCGCGCGATACCTCGCGCGCCGGGCATCGAAATCTTTTAAAGATTTCGACCCGTTTTCTTTTCAAGAAAACGCCCCCGCACCCTCAGTCGAGCCACCTCACCGGCTCCCGGTTGCAGAAGATCACGATCTGCCCGCCATTCGCCGCCACGCGGAACCCGCGCCGCCGCACCTCGGAGAGGAACGTCTCCATCCCCGCGAACCGCTCCACATCCCGCGCCTTGCGGCGGATCACGCCGCCCTGCTGCACCGCCTTGCAGGAAAAGAGATCGTTGAGCCAAAGCTCGGGCGAGAGGGGAGAACTGCGATTGTCCATGGGCCAAAGCCTGCCCCGAACATGGTTAAGACGCGGTAAAAGCCGCTTCAGCGCGTGAGAACCAGCGTCCCGTTGGTGATCTCGACGCTGGAATACCGCTGCAGGTATTCCATCCCCAGAAGCGACTGATCCAGCTCGCCCTCGTTGACCACCGCCCGCACATCCTCGTCGACCAGCGGCCCCACGGCGACCCGTTCCAGCCGCACCGGCGCCGTGCGCACCTCGCCATTGGCGGTATAGGCCCGGCCCACGAAAGCCAGGTCGTCGGTGTTCAGCCCGGCCTTCCGCGCGTCGGCCTTGGTCAGCACGATCTGGCTCGCCCCGGTATCGACCACGAACCGAATGGCCTCGCCGTTCACATCCGCCGTCAGGTAATAATGCCCGTCCGCGGCGCGGGGCAGCTCGATCCGCCCGCCCTCGGCGACCACGGCCTGCCCGGGCATCACCGTGTTGCGGATATCGCCCCAAAGCCCCACCGCGGCGATCACCCCAACGAAGATCAGCGCCCAGACCATGGCCTGCTGCGTGACCTTGCCGAGGGAGTCGCGGTTCTGGGCAAAGAACCACAGCACCACCGCGCCGCCCAGCAGCACGAGGTAGAAGACGCGGGCATAATCGAATTCGCTCATGGGTCCGATATAGGCGGGGGCAGGGTGGTTGGGAAGGTCATGCCGCCAGCCCGAACCCGCGCAGCCCGTCAAGCACGAACTGTACCGCCAGCGCCGCCAGCAGCATGCCAAGCAGGCGGGTCACCACGTTGATCCCCGTCCGCCCCAGCGCCTTCTCGAGAAGGCCCGCGGTCAGGAACAGCACGAAGACGATCACCAACACCGACAGCATCACGCCGATCACCCAGGCCAACCCCTCCAGCCCCGGCCGCTGCCCGGCCAGCAGGATCACCGAGGCAATCGCGCCCGGCCCGGCAATGAGAGGAATGGCCAGCGGAAAGATCGAGGGGTCGTCGCTGTCATCCTCCTCCTCGGCCTCGTCGGCCTGCGACTTGCGCCGCTTGCTGCGGCGCTCGAACAGCATGTCGAGCGCGGTCAGGAACAACAGAATGCCCCCGGCGATGCGGAAGGCGGGCATGGAAATGCCGATGAAGCCCAGCACCGCCTCGCCGAAGGCGGCGAATACGACCAGGATCAGCGCCGAGGTGATGCACGCGCGCAGCGCGATGGCCCGGCGCCGCGCGTTGGTCATGCCTTGCGTGAGCGCGACGAAGAGGGGCGTCATCCCAACCGGGTCGATGATGACGACAAGCGTCACGAAGGCGGTGATGAGAAACCCGGTATCCATGGTGTCACCATTGCAGAAGGCGGGGGCCAGGGAAAGGCGGGTCGGTCACTGGCACCGATGGAATACCGACAAAATACCGACGTTATACCGACGTTGAATTTGCGGTTGTTTCGGCCCGGTTTAGCGCTCGGCCTTTTCCAGTTTTTCCAGCGCCGACAACCACAGCGCCTCGGCCCGGTCGAGCCCGTTCATGACCTCGGCATATTTCTTCTGCCACTCGGCCATGTCGTCGGCGCGGGCGTCGTCGTAGAGCTCGGGATCGGCGAGTTTCGTGGAAATGCGATCACGCATTCCCTGAAGCTTTTCAACACGTTCCTCGCATTTCCTCACCTCCTGCCGCATGGCTAGGATGGCATCCCGCGAGGGGCGTTTGGGCTTCTCGGCCTTGGGTCTCGACGTGGTTTTCTCCTCGCCGTTCCCGCCCAAAAGCATCTGCCGGTACGCCTCCAGGTCCCCGTCGAACGGCCGCACCCGCCCGTCCTTCACCAGCCACAGCCTGTCGGCCACAAGGCTCAGCAAGTGCATGTCATGGCTCACCAATATCACGGCGCCGGTATAGGCGGTCAGCGCCTCCACGAGGGCCTCGCGGCTCTCGATGTCGAGGTGGTTGGTGGGCTCGTCGAGGATCAGCATATGCGGCGCATCCAGCGTCGCCAGCAACAGCGACAACCGCGCCTTCTGCCCGCCCGACAGCCGGCCTGCCTCGGTATCCGCCTGCTCGGCGCCGATGCCGAAGCCGCCCAGCCGTGCCCGCAGCTTGCCCGGCGCCTCGCCCGGCCGCATCCGGCGGATATGGTCGAGCGGGGTCTCGTCGGGGCGCAACTCCTCGAGCTGGTGCTGGGCGAAATACCCCACCCGCAGCTTGGAGGACGCGTGCATCTGCCCCTCCATCGCCTCAAGTTTGCCCGCCAACAGCTTGGAAAGCGTGGATTTCCCCTCGCCATTGCGGCCCAGCAGGGCAATCCGGTCATCCTGGTCGATCCGCAGGTCGAGCCGCCGCAGAACTGCCCGACCGTCATATCCCACGGCGGCCTCCTCCAGCCGCAGGATCGGCGGCGACAGCTCCTCGGGCTCGGGGAAGGAAAACGCCCGCAAGGCGGCCTCCTGCGGCCTTGTGATCGGCTGCATCTTCGACAGCGCCTTGATCCGCGCCTGCGCCTGTTTCGCCTTGTCGGCCTTGTAACGGAACCGGTCGACGTAAGACTGCAGATGCGCCCGCCGGGCTTCCTGCTTCTTGGCCTCCGACTCCGCCGCCGCCAGCTTGGCCGCGCGGGTCTGGGAAAACCGGTCATAACCGCCCTGGTAGAGCGTCAGCTTCCGGTCCTCCAGATGCAGGATCGCCCCCACCGCCCGGTTCAGCAAGCCACGATCGTGGCTGATGATCAGCACGGTATGCGGATAGCGGGCGAGGTAACTCTCAAGCCACAAGGCGCCTTCGAGGTCGAGATAGTTGGTCGGCTCGTCGAGCAGGAGCAGGTCAGGCGCCGAAAACAGCACTGCCGCCAGCGCCACGCGCATCCGCCAGCCGCCCGAGAAGGCCGAGCAGGGCATCGCCTGCTCCTCGTCGGTAAAACCCAAGCCCTTGAGGATCGACGAGGCCCGCGCCTCGGCTGACCAGGCGTCGATATCCGCCAACCGCGTCTGGATCTCGGCGATCCTTCCGGCCTCTGTCGCCGTCATGGATTCCTCAAGCAATTCAGCGCGTTCCGTGTCGGCCTTCAACACGGTATCGAGAAGCGACACCTCGTTGCCCGGCACCTCCTGGTCGACGCCGCCGATGCGGGCGCGCCTGGGCAGGGTGATCTCGCCCCCCTCCAGCGCCAGCTCGCCCCGGATCAGCCGGAAGAGCGTGGTCTTGCCGGTGCCGTTGCGGCCGACCATGCCCACCTTGTGCCCCTCGGGGATCACCGCCGAGGCGTGTTCGATCAGGGGGCGGCCCGCCACCGAATAGGATATGTCGTCAATCCGCAGCATGGCCCCCGCATGCCCCATCCACGGGCGAGGGTCAATCGCGGCTTTTCAAACACTATCCCCCATGCTATCGGAGCCGCGATCTTTCGGCGCGGGCGTATTGCCCCCGCGCGCATAACCCAAGGAAAAGAGGCTGACATGGCTGTCGAACGCACGCTGAGCATCATCAAACCCGATGCCACCAACCGGAACCTGACCGGCAAGATCAATGCCAAGTTCGAGGATGCGGGCCTGCGCATCGTCGCGCAGAAGCGTATCCACCTGACCAAGGCACAGGCCGGCGTGTTCTACGCCGTCCACAAGGAACGCCCGTTCTACGACGAGCTGTGCGAATTCATGGCCAGCGCGCCGGTCGTCGTGCAGGTGCTGGAAGGCGAGGGCGCCATCGCGAAAAACCGTGACGTCATGGGCGCCACCAACCCCGCAGATGCGGCGCCGGGCACGATCCGGGCAGAGTTCGCTGAATCCGTCGGCGAAAACTCGGTTCACGGCTCGGATGCACCGGAAACCGCGGCGGTCGAGATCGCCTATTTCTTCTCGGGTCTCGAACTGGTCGGCTAAGCGCCGCCCGTTTCAGAACCGATCGGATTGGCCGCGCCTGTCAAAGGGGGCGGCCTTTTCTTTTCCGCGCGATGCTCAGATCGCCGCGAAATCGTTGAAGACGCGGGTGGTCGCGGTCACGCGCGGTGAATTGGGTGTGGTTTTCGTCGGGTTCTGGGGCTTGGGCTTACCCGTATCCGGCGGCGGTGTCGCTGTCTTGGCCATGGTCGGCTCCCTACTCTTTACAGAGCGCCGGTTGACCTGCGCCAACGGGCGCCCCCGTCACAAAGGTTTCATAAAGAGCGGCTCATTTCTAGACTTTTCCACAGCAAACCTGTGTCAGAACCGTGGCTTTGTTGCTGAATTATCAACAATCTAACCTATCGATCACGGTGACCCCGCTGGTTTGGAAACTGTCCATCTCGCGCAGGGCCGCCGCCGCGCCGGAGAGCGGGATGGTTCGCGTGACAAGGCGGGAGGGGTCAAGCCGCCCCGCCGCGATCATCTCGAAGAGCGCGGCAAAGCGCGTGGCGCCGATGCCGCGGGTGCCGTGCAGGGTCAGCTGCCGGGCATAGACCAGCTCGAGCAAGGGCAGGGGCGGGGTGGCGTGCGCGCCCACCGGCATGCCGATCTGCACGTGCCGCCCCATCTTGCGCAGCGAGCGCAGGGAGGTCTCGAAGGTTGGTGTGATCCCCAGCCCCTCGATCGAGACATGGGCGCCGCCCCCGGTGATCTCGCGCACCGCCGCGCCGGTGTCGCCGTCACTCGCGTTGACGGTCGCCGTGGCGCCGAAGTTTCTGGCCATCTCCAGCGCGTCGGGGTTGATGTCGACCGCCACGACCGGCGCGCCGAGCGCCGCGCCGATCATGATCGCCGACAACCCCACGCCACCGCAGCCATGCACCGCCAGCCATTCGCCGGGTTGCAGGCGCCCCCGGTCGACCACGGCCCTAAAGGCGGTGGTGACGCGGCAGCCCATGCCGGCCGCGGCGGTGTAACCGACGTTTTCGGGCAGGTGGACGAGGTTGAAATCGGCGTTGCGGATGACGACCCGCTCGGCGAAGGCGCCCCAGCCGGTGAAGCCGATCACTTCCTGGTGGTTGCAGATCGTGGGCTCGCCGCCACGGCAATCGGGGCAGGTGCCGCAGCCGAGGATGAAGGGGGCGGTGACCCGGTCGCCAACGTCGAAGGCGCGCACATCCGAACCGACTTCCAGCACGTCGCCGGCGAATTCGTGGCCCATGACATGCGGCAGCGCCACGTCCGGGTCGGCGCCTTTCCAGGCATGGTGATCCGAGCGGCAGACACCACAGGCGCGCACGGCGACAACCACGCCATCGCGGGGGCAGGTCGGGTCGGGGACGGTTTCGAGCGGAAGCTCCGCGTCGTATTCCGTCATCAGGGCGGCTTTCATACGCTTTCTTAACCTTATGCTTTGACGATGGTCTCGGTGATCATCGAGATCATCTCGAACATCACCGCGGCCGCTGTCAACGCGGTGATGTTGTTGGGCGAGTCTTTCGTGGGCATCATGCAGACAACGTCGCCGCCGATCACGTTGAGCCCCCTCGCGGCGCGAAGGATGCCCACGGCCTCGTCGATGTCGAAACCCTTCTCGCCGGGCTCGAGGTTCGAGACGGCGGGCGCGACAGTGGGGTCGAGGCAGTCGAGGTCGAAGGTGATATAGACCGGCCGGTCGCCCAGAACCTCGCGGGTCTGTGCAACCACGTCGTTAAGACCTCGTTCACGAAAGTCGCGCATCGTGACGATGTTGTAGCCGTAATCGTAGGACGGTTGCAGCCAGTCGAGGCTGCGGGGATGCCCGCGCAGCCCGATCTGCATGGAGCGGGTCGGGTCCACATCGCCCTGGTCGGCAAGGTAGGCGCCCCAATGGGCGGCGGATTTCTCGGCGCCGAGGAAGTGATCGACCTTGGTGAACACATCCGTATGCGCATCGAGATGCAGGAACGAGACGGGCTCGCCCCCGGCCAGCTTGTCGCGCCCGAGCGCCTGCACGATGCCGCCGGTGATGGAGTGGTCGCCGCCGACCGACACGGGGCGGGCGCCGGCGGCGTCGATGCCTTCGTAGAATTCGGTGATCCGCGCGATGCAGTCTTCGTTGTCGTTGGCGCGCGGGAAGGGCACGTCGCCGATATCGGCGATTTTCACGTCATTCCAAGGGTCTACGCCGAAGACCGAATGCACCCGCCGCTGCACTGCCGAGACATGGCGCAGCGCGCGGGGGCCGAGGTGCTGATCGCGCTCCGTGGTGCCGTTGCCGGTGGAATGGGGCACGCCGACAAGGGCGATATCCTGCCCCTCGGGGCCCTCGTTTGGACAGCGGAACATGGTGGGAATGCCCCACCAGTAAAGGTTGTCCATCATCGATTGCTGGTAACGGTCGGTCATCTCGGAGGCCCTCTGCGCCATGTGGCATGCCGGGGGATTTGAGTATTTTTAGCAAGATGAAGCAAGGCCCGGCTTGCAGGGTGGCCGGGCCTTGCGCTTCGTGTCAGTCCTTCTGATCCTCGCGGCGGAAGGCGCCCTGCACGATCCGGTCCATCACCATGGCGAGGAAAAGGATGGCGAAGCCGCCCAGCAGGCCGGGGCCCTTGGCCGCGTATTGCAACGCTTCGAGGATCTCCTTGCCCAGGCCCCCGCCGCCGATCAGCGAGATGATCACGACCATCGACAGGCACATCAGGATGGTTTGGTTCACGCCGGTCATGATCGAGGGCAGGGCAAGGGGGATCTCCACGTCCTTCAGCAATTGCCACTTGGAGGCGCCGAAGGCCACGGCGGCCTCCTTGATGCTGTCGGGCACGCCGCGCATCCCCAGCGCCGTCAGGCGGATCACCGGCGGCATCCCGAAGATGATCGTCGCCAAAATCCCCGGCGGGTTGCCGGTGCCGAAAAACGCGATGATCGGGATCAGGTAGACGAAGGCGGGCAGGGTCTGCATCAGGTCGAGCACCGGCTCTGCCATGTTGTAGGCCCGGCGCGACTTGCCGAACCAGATGCCCAGCGGAATGCCGATCACCACGCAGAGGATCACCGCCGCGCCCACCAGCGCCACCGTCTCCATCGCGACGGCCCAATAGCCCAGCAGCGCCGTATAGGCCAGCGCCGCGGCGGTAAAGATCGCCACGCGCGGCCCGGCCGAGCGCCATGCGGTGACGACGATCACCAGCATGACCACCGGCCAGGGCGAGCCGTTCAGGGCCAGCGTCAGCGCGTCGAGCACGCCGCGCACGCCCGCGACGATGCCATCGAAGACATCGCCCCCGGCCGCGGCGGCCGCATCAATGCGCGCCTCCATCCAGCTGGCAAGATTGGAGAAAATCGTGCCTGCCCCATCGCCGAGGATCATCGCCGACACCTCCTGTTCCGGGAAGGCATCGAGCAGCGCGAACGAGGCGTTTACGGTGAACTTGTAGACGATGAGCGGCCCGATCAGCAGCGTCAGCACCACACCCATCACGGTGTTGCGCGTCGATCGACCGCTTTCCGTTGCGGCGGGGTCGATCCGCCAGCGGGAGTACTGCTTTTCATAGACCGGATCGGCATAAAGCCCCTGGATGATCTTGAAGACCGCCAGCAGGACAAGACCGGTCAGCATGATCCCCAGCGCCTCGGCCTGGGCGGCCTCGGCCCGTTCGAAGCTGGCGTCGGCAGCCTTCTGGATGTTCTCGGCCAGCTTGGTGAAGCGGTCGACATCGGCCTGCTCGGTGGCCTCGTTCGCCCGTTGCATCAGCTCCTCGGCACGGGCCTGCTGGCGCGCGGCGCGGTCGGCCATATCGGCGCCGGGGTTGCCCCAGGCGCCACGCCCGATCTGCACCCAGGCGATGATCTCGAGGATCAGGAACGACCAGAACATCCCCCAGATCGCCCGACTCGCGGCCCAGAGCGGCCCTAGCACGGCGGCCCATATGTTGAAAGTGCGCGGCACGAAGCCGGTGGCCTCGTGGATCTTGTGGAACGCGCCGACGTAATACTCGCCGTTCGGCCCCGCGAATTCCCGGATGGAGGCGTCGAGCGCCTCGTGATCCACCTCGATATCCGAGGCGGCGGTGACTTTCATGTCGGTTGCGTCAGTCATCTTTGCCCCCCTGGATGCCGCGCAGCAGGCGCGGTTTTGTCACGACACCCACATCGGTGCCGCCTTCGGTGATGACCACTGGTTGGTCGGTGCCAACGGAGAGGTCGATCAGCTGGTCGAGGTCGGCACCCTCGTCGGCACGCGGCGCCCCGTCGAGCGAGCCCTTGTGGCTGTCGAGCGGTTCCATGATCGAGTGGGCTTTCACCAGCTTGAGCTTGGAGATGCCCTGCACGAACTCGCGCACGTAATCGTCGGCCGGGTTCATCACGATATCCTCGGGTGTGCCGATCTGCACGATCACGCCGTCTTTCATGATGGCGATGCGGTGACCGATGCGGATCGCCTCGTCGAGGTCGTGGGTGATGAAAAGCGTGGTCTTCTTGAGCTGTGCGACCAGCGCCTTGAACTGGTCCTGCAATTGCAGCCGGATGAGCGGATCGAGCGCAGAAAAGGGCTCGTCCATCAGCAGGATCTCGGGGTCGGAGGCCAGCGCCCGGGCGATGCCCACGCGCTGCTGCATGCCGCCCGACAGCTCTTTCGGGAGCCTGTCTTCATAGCCGGTCAGGTCAACCAGCCCCAGTGCATGATCCGAGATCGCCCAGCGTTTCGCCTTGGACACCTTGCGGATCTCAAGCGGGTAGGCGACGTTGTCGCGCACCGAGCGGTGCGGCATCAGCGCCATGTGCTGGAAGACCATGCCGATCTGCTGGGCGCGGATACGGCGCAGCTCGCTTTCGGAGATGGCCGAGACATCCCGGCCGAGGATCTCGATGCTGCCGGCGGTGGGTTCGATCAGCCGGTTGACGTGCCGCACCAGCGTCGATTTGCCGGAGCCCGACAGCCCCATGATGCAGAAGATTTCACCCCGGGGCACTTCGAAGCTGGCCCCCTGAACACCGACCACGCAGCCGAAGCGCTCGAGCACCTGCGGCTTGCCGATCCCTTCGGATTTGACGGCGGTCATGGCTTCCTCGGCGCGCTCGCCGAAGATCTTCCAGACATCCGTCAACTTGACGACTGTTTCGCTCATATCTGTCCCTTTTCGCGCAAAGGGCCGCCGGTTTGTCCGGCGGCCCTTGTCTGGTCAGGCGGTGCGGCCGCGATGCTCCGTCACTCGGTCATCCAGGTGAGCACGGCATCTTCGTTATCGGCGACCCACTGTTCGGCATAGGCCATCGGTTCGATGCCATCGATCACCAGCGCATAGGTCATGGCCGAGACCTGGTCGGTGGTCAGGTCGACATTGCCCAGAAGGGTGGCGACGCTCGGATAGCTGTCTTCCAGCTCCTTGGCATAGTGGACATGCAGATAGGCCAGGTCCCAGGCCACGCCGGCATCGGATTTCTCAAGCCAGTCGGGGTCGTCGGTAGGCTGGATCACGGTCCATTTCTCGGGGTCGTAATCGGGCTCTTCCAGGATCTGCAGGTCGTGCAGTTCAAAGACGTAATGCGGCGTGTAGCAGAAGCCGACCCACGGATCGCCCGCCTTGATGGCATTGTCGAGATTGGCATAGGCCACCGTTTCGTCGATTTCGGTCAGCTCGAAGGTCTGGTCGTAACCATACGATTTCGCCCGGATTTTCTCGACATTGGTCGAGGCCCAGCCGGGCGCCCCGATCCAGAGCTCCCCCTCGCCGTCGCCATCGCTGTCGAAGAGCGAGGCGATGTCGGGGTTGGTGAGATCCTCGATCGCGGTGATGCCGTTGGCATCGGCGGTGGCCTTGTCGACGCACATGCCCTGGAAGGCCTCGACGCCGTTGGGGTTCATCACCACGGTGCCCTTGTCCTTCACATAGGTGTCGTGCAGGTTCTGCTGGTTGGGCATCCAGACTTCGGGGTGCACATGCATGGCGCCGGTGTCCATCGCCTCGAAGACGATCGGGTTGGTGCCGTTCTGCAGCTCGACCTCGAGCCCGAGATTCTGTTCGATCGCCACCTTGAGAATATGCGCCGTCGCGTTCACCGACGGCCAGTTTGGTACGCCGATGACGATATCCGCCGCCATCGCCGGCCCCGCAACCATCAGCGCTGTCCCGCCCATGAGGGCTGAAAGCTTTTTCATAAGTCCGTTCCTCCGTGTTGATTATTTGTTAGCCATTTGCGCGTATTGTTTTCTGTTGATGCGCAAGGCCGGGTCTTCCCGTTGTTATTTTTTGACCGGGCCCACTGTGCGTCCCTCGCCGGACTGGCGGGTAGGGCCAAATTGCCCCCACCGTTAATACCAAGAGTGCAGCATGGCCGGAGACGGCGAGGCAAGTGCTGCGGGGCAAAAAACTTTGGGAAAGGGAATTTACTGCTAGTTTTTGTTCGAAATGTTCGAATTTTAAGAAAAGACTTTTCAGTTAACCCGAAGCAGCCGTCCTGAGCACGGCCACAAGGGGGGTGAACCATGTCCAGTTCTGGGCCGATGCGTCGTTGACGATGAGATTCTTTTTGCGCGTGTAGATCGGCGCGTCGAGCTGATGCAGAAGCCCGTCGTCGACGTATGGCGCGGCCAGCGAGCGCGGCAGGTAGGCCGAGCCGCCGCGATCGAGCATGGTTTGGAGCGCCCACCACGAGCTGTCGAAGCTGACCCGCGCGACCCCGGCGCCATAGTAGGTTTCGGCGTGCTGCCGGCGGAATTCCTCGCCATGATCGACGAAGATGTAGAACGACCCGGCGTCGATCGGCGTCTCCGGGTCGTCGGAGTAGAGCACCAGCTCCTCGGGCGGAAGGGCGTGCACCGTCTGGTTGCCCCTCGTGAGGGTATCGAAGGTCAGAATGACATCGACGACACCGGTCGCGAGCCATTCCTCGAGATCCCTGCCACTGCCCTGCAGGACCGAGACCGCCATTTCCGGGTTGCCGGATATCAGCCCGTTGAAGAAGTTGCGCCCCGGCCCATGCCAAAGCTCGCGGTCGCACCCGAGCGTGCAGACCGAGGCAAGCCCGGCGGGCAGGCTGGTTTCATGCTGCGCCTGGCGCCAGAGCCCGGTCATGATGCGGGCATATCGCAAGAGCCTGGTACCCGCCGGCGTCAGCGTGGTGCCCGATTTCTGCCTGTTGAGCAGCTGCTGGCCAAGCTCGTCTTCCAGCGTCTTCAGCCGGGCGGTGACGGTCGACTGGGTGACGTGCAGAACCTGCGAGGCCCGCACAAGGCTGCCGGTATCGACGATGGCAAGGAAGGTCTGAAGGGCTGTGATGTTCATGGGCCGAGATCTAAAATTCGAATATTTCGAATTTATGACGCAAAACAATTCGTTTTCAAGAATTTCTCTTTTGTGGCACCTCTAAGACCGCGACAGGATGAGTGAACAGGAGATGCGACATGTTCCGGCAGATCGACGGGCTTGTGCCCAGAGAGGACTTCATCTCGGCAATGCGGCGCGTTGCGGCCTCTGTGACGGTGGTGACGACAGACGGCCCGGCGGGCCGGGCCGGTGCGACAGTCAGTGCGTTCTCCTCTGTCTCGGCCGATCCACCGACCGTGCTGGTTTGTCTTCACGCCCAAAGCCGCATTGCGGGGTTCGTGCAGGAAAACAAACGCTTCTGCGTCAATGTTCTTCCCGAACGTTCCTCGGACATCGCCGACCGCTTCGCCGGGCGGCATGATGGCAGCGTGCCTGACAGGTTCGACGGTATCGAGGTGTTTGCACCGAGAGGCCACGCGCCAGTGATCGACGGGGCGACGGCGTTTCAGTGCGATCTGCAACAGGTCGTGCGCTCTGGCAGCCACCTGATCGTCGTGGGCCATGTCCGCGATGTTCTGGACAGCGCGGCGCCGCCGCTGGCCTATCGCGACGGGGCGTATCACCGGGTCGTGCCCCACGCCCGCGCCGGATGAAGGAGCTGAACATGATCGAAGAATACAGGATGCTGATCGGCGGCGCGTGGGTCGCCGCGTCGGACGGGGGCACGTTTGAAACGACGAACCCCGCAACCGGCAAAGTCTGGGCCATCGCCCCGGAAGCCACGGCCGAAGACATCGACCGCGCGGTGAAAGCGGCGCACGAGGCCTGTTATGAAGGTCCTTGGGCGCGGATGACACCCACCGAGCGGGGCCGCTGCCTGCGCAAGCTGGGCGATCTTCTGGCCGACCGGTCGGAGGCGTTGGGCGAGATCGAGACGCGCGACAGCGGCAAGATGTTCAAGGAAACCCGCTGGCAGGCAAAGTACATCGCCGAGTTCTTTCATTTCTACGCCGGCGCCGCCGACAAGATCAGCGGCGAGACGCTGCCAATCGACAAGCCCGACCTCTTCGTTTTCACCAACCGCGAACCGGTGGGCGTCGTTGCCGCCGTGGTGCCATGGAACAGCCAGCTGTTTCTGACCTCGGTGAAGATCGGCCCGGCGTTGGCGGCTGGAAATACGGTGGTTCTGAAGACCTCGGAACACGCGCCGGCAACGATCCTCGAATTCGGAAAGTTGATTGCCGAGGCGGGGATACCGGATGGCGTGGTGAATATCGTCTCCGGTCATGGCGACCCGTGCGGCAAGGTGCTGACCTCGCATCCTCTGGTGGCGCGGGTCAGCTTTACCGGCGGGCCTGTGGCGGCGCGGCATGTGGTGATGAACTCGGCCAGCAACTTTGCCGAGGTGAGCCTCGAGCTTGGCGGCAAATCGCCCTTCATCGTGTTCGATGATGCAGATGTGGAAAGCGCCGTAAACGGGTCTGTTGCCGGGATTTTCGGCGCTTCGGGGCAAAGCTGTGTGGCTGGCTCGCGGCTGATCGTGCACGAAGACGTGGCGGACGAGTTCATCGCCCGGATGAAGGCGATCGCGGAGGGCATCCGCATCGGTGACCCGATGGCCGAAGAGACCGAGATGGGCCCGCTCTGCACCAGGGGCCAGCTCGAGACGATCGAGCGGGAGGTGGTCGGCGCGGTCGCGCAAGGTGCGACGGTGGTCTGCGGCGGGCGCCGGGCCGAGGCGGGCGAGATGTTCTTTCAGCCCACCGTGATCGATTGCCCGTCGCCCGATCTGAAGATCGTCGATACCGAGCTGTTCGGCCCCGTCCTGTGTGTCCTGCGGTTCCGGACCGAGGAGGAAGCGCTGCGTCTTGCCAACGATACCGAGCACGGGCTGGCTGCCGGCATCTTCACCCGCGACAGTGCCCGCGCCCTGAGGATGAGCCGCGCGGTGCGCGCTGGCATCGTCTGGGTGAACACCTACCGGGTGATTTCACCGATAGCGGAGTTCGGGGGCAACAAGGCCTCGGGCTATGGCCGGGAAAGCGGGCTTCAGGCCGTCTACGATTACACCCGTCCCAAGACAGTCTGGATGAACATGTCCGACGCGCCGGTCGGAAACCCGTTCCAGATGCGATGAGAAGGAGAGAGTGATGAAGTTCCATTTGGCAATCAACCTTGAGCGCATGAGCCCCGAGACAGATATGCGGGAGGTGCGCGACCATACGCTGGAAATGGTGAAAATGGCCGATGCGGCCGGGTTCGAGATCGCCTGGGCGGCCGAGCACCACGCGCTCGAGATGACGATTGCGCCGAACCCGTTCCAGATCCTGACGTGGTGGGGCGAGCACGCGAAGAACATCCGGCTGGGCATCGGTGTGGTGAACGCGGCTTACTGGCACCCGATCAACCTGGCCGGCGAGGCCGCGATGCTGGACCTGCTGAGCGATGGAAGGCTGGAATTCGGTATCGGATCAGGCGCTTACCAGCGGGAGTTCGATCGAATGAAGCCTGGTCTCGATCAGCGTGACAGCTGGCGCTACATGCAGGAAATGCTGCCGGTGGTGCTCAAGCTCTGGGAGGGGGATTATGCTCATGACGGCGAGTTCTGGCAGTTTCCCACCGCCACATCCTGCCCCAAACCGGTGCAGCAAAAGGTGCCCGTCTGGGTGGCCGCGCGGGCGCCGATCACTTTCGATTATGCCGTCGAACATGATTGCGACATCCTGAGCTGGCCACTGACGATGCCGCTTTCGGAGGTGCAGACGTATCGCCGGCGGCTGGACGAGGCGGTCGATAAGGCGGGCAAGCCCTACAAGGGAACCTGGGCCGTAATGCGCCATTCCGCCGTCTACGAGACCGAGGATGACCGCAAGGCGGCGATGGGTTCGATCCGGCATGTGTTGGGGCAATTCGGCAACCTGATGATGAAAAAAGGCGAGGTTATCAACGGCTTCCCGGAACAAGTTCCACTCGAAGAGCTGGACGGGAATGCCAGGGTCGACCCCGAGATGCTGGAAGAGAACCTGATGTTCGGCACGCCCGATCAGGTGGTCGAGAAGCTCAAGGCGCATGAGGCCGTGGGGGCCGATGCGTTTGTCTATTACGCGTCGATGGGCATGGACATGGCGCAGCAGAAACGCTCGCTGCAGCTGTTCATCGACAAGGTGATGCCGGAATTCGCAGAAAAGGAGATGGCCCATGCCGGCTGAGATCAGGCGCACGTTGCTGCAGGTTCAGACGACCTACAAGGAAGGCTGGAAAGAGGTGGCGACGCCCACCAAGCTGGTGGCCGCGTTGGCCGTCATTCGCAACCCGTGGTTCGGGAGGGGCCATGTCGAGGATCTGAGCCCCGAGGTTCAGGAGATCTGCCCCGAGATCGGCAAGCTGCTGACCGAGATGCTGCTCGACGTCACGGGCGACGCGCTGGAAGGGTGCGGCAAGGCCTCGGTCGTGGGCATGGGGGGCGAAGTGGAACACGCGCAGGCGCTGACCCATTCCTTGTGGTTTGGCAACCAGTTACGGGATGCAATCAAGGCAAAATCCTACCTCGCTTTCACCAACTGCAAGGGCGTCGCGGGGCAGCCGATCATGATTCCGCTGATGCACAAGGACGATGCCGGGATGCGTTCTCATTACCAGACCATACACCTCGATATCCCCGATGCGCCGGGGCCGGATGAGGTGGTGGTGGCGCTTGGCGCGTCGGTGGGCGGGCACCCGAACCACCGGATCGGCGACCGCTATGCCGATTTGCGGGCCATGGGCCACGACGTCGACAACCCGGCGGGCGTGTGATGCCTGTCAGCCGGGGTGGTACGGCCTATGACCTGACCGGGCCCGACGATGCACCGGTGGTCGTGCTGCTGCACGGGCTGGGGCTGACCCGGCAGGTGACATGGGGCGGGGTGGCCCCGGTGCTGGCCGATCGGTTCCGGGTGCTGAGCTATGACCTCCTGGGGCATGGCGAGACCGCGCTGCCGCAGGGCGAGGTCAATCTGACGGCGCTCGGGCAGCAACTGATCGACCTGATGGATGAGCTTGGGATCGCGCAGGCGGCGCTCGTGGGGTTCTCGCTGGGCGGGATGATCAACCGCCGGGTGGCGATGGATCACCCCGGCCGTGTGTCGGCGCTGGCGATCCTTAACTCGCCGCATGAGCGGGGCGAGGCGCAGCAGAAGCTCGTCGAGGACCGCGCGCGGGAGACCGGTACCCGCGGGCCGGCGGCCAATATCGACGCGACGTTGGAGCGGTGGTTCACAGAAGACTTTCGTAACGATCACAAAGAGATCGTTGCCGAAGTTCGCGCGACGGTTCTGGCCAATGATCATCGGAATTATGCCGCTCACCGCGTGGTGCTTGCGGAGGGTGTCACGGAACTGATCCGGCCCGAACCGCCGATCCATCAGCCGGCGCTGGTCATGACCTGCCAGAATGACAGCGGGTCGACCCCGGCGATGAGCTGGGCCATCGCAAAGGAAATGGGCGAGGCCGACGTGGTGATCGTGCCGGAGCTTCAGCACCTTGGCCTGATCGAGCGGCCCGAGCTGTTTGTCGGGCCGTTGAAGACCTTCCTTGGGCAGGAGGGGGCCCAGGCGTAGAGTGGTCATGACGTGGAGGAGGACAGCATGGAAAAGATGACGGGCGGGCAGGCCGCGGTGAAGGCGCTGGAGGCGGAAGGGGTCTCGACCCTGTTCGGTTTGATCGGTTCCGCGACGATGGAGATGTTTGACGCACTTTACGATGCCAGGGGCATCCGCTTCATCGGCGTGCATGACGAGCGGACCGGCACCCATATGGCCGATGGCTATGCCCGGATGAGCGGGCAGGCGGGGGTGATCCTTGCCGGGCAGAACGGGCCGGGGGCCACCAACTTGGTGACCGGGTTGGCGCAGGCGAAGGCCGCCTATTCGCCTGTCGTGAGCCTCGCCGGTGCCCTCGCAAGCGGGCATGTCTACCGTGACGCCTTCCAGGAGGTCGACCAACAGGCCCTGTTCAAGCCGGTCACCAAGAAGGTGTGGACGGCGACGGGCGCCGACCGTGTGCCCGAAATGATGCGCGAGGCGTTTCGCGAGGCATTGGCGCCGCGGCGCGGCCCGGTTCAGCTGAACCTGCCGCGCGACGTGCTGTCGGGACAGGCGGAGTTCGGCGCGTTCCAGACGCCTGGGCAATACCGCCCCTTCGCCGCCCCGGCGGGCGCGCCTGAGGCCATCGACCGGGCGGCCGCGATGCTGGCAAAGGCGGCGCGGCCCGTGATCATCGCCGGCGGCGGCATCAAGAACACCGGCGCAGCCGAGCCATGCCTCGCGCTGGCCGAGGCGGCGGGCTGTCCGGTGGTGACATCGCCCGGCCATGGTGACGCGGTGCCTTTCGGCCATCCTCTCAATGCAGGGCAGATGGGGCCCCGAGGGAATGTCGTTGCTTCGCGGCTGGTGAAGGAGGCCGATGTGATCCTTGCGCTCGGCACGCGGATCGGCTTCAACTCCACCTTCTACAGCTATGATAACATTAATGAACGGGCCGAGATAATACAGGTCGAAATGGAGCCGACGGCGATCGGGCGGTATTTCCCGGTGTCGTTGGGCATTCACGGAGACGCGCCCACGGTGGCGGGGCAACTGACTGCCGCGCTGGCGAAAATGGACGCGCGGACAAAGGCCGAGGCCTGGACCGAGGCTTTCAAGGCTGAGCGCTCGGCTTACCTTCAGACACGCGACGCCGAGGCCGATGTCGACTCCACGCCGTTGCAGCCCTCGGGCCTCTTCAAGACCTTGCGGGACGTGCTCCCGAAGGATGCGGCGATCACGATGGATGCCGGCACGCTCTGCCTTCAGGCGACCGACGCGCTGAACTACTGGCAGCCCAAGAGCCTGTTCACGCCGCTCGATTTCGGGCTGGTCGGGTTTTCCTTCGCCTGCGGGCTGGGCGTGAAGCTGGCCGCACCCGACCGGCCGGTGGTGTCGCTCATGGGCGATGGCGGGTTCGGCATGACCGTGTCCGAGCTGTCGACGGCGGTGGATCACGGGATCAATACCGTGACCGTGGTGATGAACAACTGCTGCTGGGGGGCCGAGAAGGCCTATCAGCGCGACTTCTTCGGCGAGCGCTACATCGGCGCCGATGTGTCTAGCCCGCCGTTCGACAAGCTGGCCGAGTTGTACGGGGCAAAGGGCTATCGGGCCGACACGCTGCCGCAACTGGCCGAGGCGGTGGAGGATGCACTGCAATGCGGCAAGCCCGCGGTGATCGACACGATGGTCGACCCTTCGGCGCTTTATTCATTCAGGCGAGACAGCTTCAAGCACCGGGGCGGGTAGGGCGGCTGCCACCTCCAAAACAAAAGGCGCCGCTGCGAAGCAGGGCGCCTTTCCCGTGTCGGTCAAGCCGTCGGGTATCAGCCCTTGGCGGCTTCCTGAACCTGCTGGGGCTTCTGCTGCCCCTGCTGGTTTTGCTGGCCGCCACCGGCCTGCTGCTGGTTCTTCGGCTTGGAATTGAGCGGGTCGTCCTGACGCTGCACCGAACCTTCGAAATGCGCGCCGGATTCGATGGCGATGGTCTTGTGGATGATGTCGCCTTCGACCCGCGCGGTCGAGGTCAGGCGAACCTTGAGGCCGCGAACCCGGCCCACGATGCGGCCGTTGATCACCACGTCATCGGCGATGACTTCGCCCTTTATCGTGGCGCCTTCGCCGATGGTCAGCAGGTGCGCGCGAATGTCGCCTTCGACGGTGCCTTCGACCTGGATATCGCCGGTGGTCTTCAGGTTGCCGGTGACGTGCAGGTCAGACGACAGAACCGACGCCGGCGGCTTGGCCTTGGGGGCCGCGGCCTTGAATTCGGTCGAGGGTGAGTCGTTGCGCGAAGTGTCGGGCTTTTCCGGAACTGCCGGTTTGGCCGCGGCATCTTGCTTGGGGGCGGGATCGTTGATTTTGCTCTTAGAAAACATTTCTCGCAGCCTTGATGTAGATCATGGGGTTGACGGCCTTGCCGCCGACACGGACCTCGTAGTGTAGATGCGTGCCCGTGGAACGTCCAGTGCTCCCCATATCACCAATACGTTCCCCGCGCGAGACCCTTTGGCCTTTTTTGACCCGAATGCGCGACATATGGGCGTATCGGGTCTCGATGCCGAATTCATGCTGGATCTTCACGAGGCGGCCATAGCCCGAAAGCCACTCGGCATGAATGACGACACCGTCAGCCGTGGCATAGATCGGCGTACCGTGCTTGGAGGCGAAATCGGTGCCCGAGTGCATCCGGCCCCAGCGCATGCCGAAGCCCGAGGTGAAGCGGAAGGTCGACTTAACCGGCAGGGCGAATGGCGCCTTCTGGGCGGCGATCCGGTACAGGTTCAGGCGGTCGAGCTGGTTGAGGATGCGGTTGGCGCGCATGGCGTCCGGCGTGGGTTCTTCGCCCCGGGTCGAGAAGGAAAGGGGCATCAGCGGCCCGCCTTGGCCCGAATAGCCGCGGCGCACGGTGTCGAGCATGTTGTCGGTGTCCATGCCGGCGGCGGTGAACATCTTGTCGAGCGGTTCGACCGAGATCGTCATCGCGTCTTCGAGCTGACGGAAGATCTGGTCGTTCTGGTCCTTCATCAGCTGGATCTGCGCGGCCATTTCGTTGGCCTCGAGCAGCGCCATCTGGGCGTCGTTGTTGATCTTGTCGCGCTGGCGGGCCGTGTCGGAAAGCGCGGCGGTCAGGGTCTCGAGCGTGGCGTCGGTGCCCATGCCCTCCTCGTCGGCCAGCGTGTCCGGGTCGCTGTCGCGCAGGGCCAGCGCAAGCTCTGCGTTCTCGTCGCGCGCCGTGTCGCGTTCCTTCATCGTGCGGCGCAGGGTCGACTGGATGACCTCGATGCCGGTTTCCAGCTCGCGCCGGCGCGTTTCGGAGGCCAGCAGGTCGGATTGCATGGTCGAGATTTGTTTCAGCGCGGAGTTGAAACGCTCCTGCGCGGCGGCGGCTTCTTCGGCGCGGCTGTTGCGTTCTGCTTCGAGTGCGTTGAGCCGGGCCTCGTAAGTGCGCTGGTCGCGCTTGGCCTGTTCGCGGAAGTTGCCGGATCCGATCGAGTCCATCAGCAAGACGGCGGTCGCGATGATCGTCCAGGCGACAACTGCCGAAACACCAACGAAGGCAATGAGTTGCGATCCGGGTTTCAGGCGGATGAACCGCGTGTCGTTATCTGACCGAAGGAAAACCCTGCGCTCCGGGAAATACCTTTCCAGAAACGCATGAAACTTGATTGCGAGTCGTGTTCGCACGTAAACCCCGTCCCTTTTGCCCCATCCCCAAGGCGGCCCCGTCGTTCACTTTTTCTTACACGTGGACCTTTGGTGTGATTATCGGCTGGAAATCGGATGGGCAAGGTTTTTGGACAACAGAGTCCATGAATCCGGCGATTTACCGCACAGACGGCAAAAAATTGCCGATCTCAATGGGTTGAGCGCTAACAGAAACGCAAGAATCAGCCCGCTTTCTCGGTGAGGGGCCAGTAAAAGTCGGGCGGCAGGCCGGCTTCGGCGCGCTTTTCCTCGTTGAAGGGCGGCTTCAGCGCGCCGTGAAAATAGCGGCGCACGAGGGTGTGGAAGGCCTCCTTGGGGTCTTCCTCGTGCCGGCCGCAGAGGAAGTGGAACCATTTCGAGCCATAGGCCACGTGATGCACTTCCTCGGCATAGATCACCTTCATCGCTTCCACCGCGCCGGTGTCGCCGGCCTTTTCGAACAGGTCGATCATGCCGGGCGTCACATCCAGGCCGCGGGCTTCGAGCACCATGGGCACGACGGCGAGCCGGCCCATGAAATCCTCTGCCGTGTCAGAGGCCGCGCGCCACATGCCGGCATGGGCGGGCATGGCGCCGTAAAAGCTGTCATGCGATTCAAGACAATCGCATATCAGGTTGAAATGTTTCGATTCCTCGTCGGCGGATTTCACCCAGTCGTCGTAAAACCCGATGGGCATCGAGACATCGGTGAACCGCGCGATGATATCCCAATGCAGATCGACGGCGTTCAGTTCGATATGCGCCACCGCGTGCAGCATCGCCAAACGTCCCTTGGGCGAGCCGGGTCTGCGGCGCGGCACGTCGCGCGGGTCGAGAAGCTCCGGCGTTACGGGCCGGGCGGGAAAATCGGGCGGGGTGGCATGGCCCAAAGGTATCGGCTGACCCGCCTCTCGCGCGGCAAACCAAGCCGCCGCATGGCGGCGGGACAGGGCGGTCTTTTCGCGCCCGTCGGCGGTGGTGAGAACCTCGACCGCCATCTGGGACAGCGTCTGTTCCGTCAAAGCGCCTTCACCGCCTCGAGTACCTCTTCGGCATGTCCCGGCACCTTCACCTTGGGCCAGACCTGCACGACCTTGCCGTCGCCGCCGATCAGCACAGTGGTGCGTTCGATGCCCATGAATTTCTTGCCGTACATGCTCTTTTCCTTCCAGACGCCGTAGCGTTCGCACACGTCGGACTCGGCGTCGGACAAAAGCGGGATGCCCAGCTCGTGCTTGTCGCGGAACTTGTCATGCTTGGCGACGGTGTCCTTGGAGATGCCGAAAACCTTGGCGCCGGCGGCCTCGAACTCGCCCGCAAGACCGGTGAAGGCGATGGCTTCCTTGGTGCACCCCGAGGTGTCGTCCTTGGGATAGAAGAACAGGACAACCGGCGCAGGGCGCAGGCCGGACAGTGTCACATCTTCGCCGCCATCGCGGGGCAGGGTGAAATCGGGGGCCTCTTCGGCGGGTTTCAGCATGGGCTTTCTCCTTCAGCAAAGAATTGAGTTTCATATTAGGGCGCGAGACGCCAGAATAAACAGCCAGAGGCAGGTCACCGTTTGAAGACAAGAATGACCGATGAAAAACAGGAACGGCCGCGCGGCCGGCGTCTGAAAAAGGCCGGGCTCTGGAGCGGCGGGCTGATGGTTGCGCTTGCCGCGGCCTCAGTTGTTGCGACCCTGTCCCTGCTCGGAACGCGGATTTCGGCACCCGACTGGCTGCGAGAGCGGATCACCGAAAAGATCAATAGCGATGTACAGGGGCTGTCGATCGGGTTTGCCGATGTGTCGGTCGTGTTGGAAAACGACTGGGTGCCGAGGCTGGCGCTGAACCGGGTGACGATCCGCGACGAGGCCGGCACGCCCATCGCGCAATTGTCGGATGTGCAGAGCGCCGTTGCCCTGGGGCCGCTCCTCAAGGGGCAATTGCAGCCCGGCCGGATATCGCTGACCGGTGCGCGCGTGACCCTGCGGCGGGCCGCCGACGGTGCCGTCGGCGTCAGCGTGGGCGACACGGCAGGCCCGGTCGAGGAAGCCGAAACCGTGACCGCCCTGATCAAGCAGGCGGACACGTTCTTTCAGAGGCCGCATTTCTCGGCGCTGACAGAGGTGTCGGCAGAAAACCTTACGCTGCGGTTCGAAGATGCCCGCGCCGGCAAGGCCTGGACCGTGGATGGCGGCCGCATCCAGGTGCAGCGCGACGGACAGGATCTGACGATCCGCACGGATTTCGCGTTGCTGGGCGCGCGGGATTACGCGACGACGCTGGCGGTCGCCTATTCCAGCCGGATCGGTGAGACCGCGGCAGAAATCGCCGTGGATTTCGAGGATATGCCTGCGGGCGATATTGCCGGTCAGTCGCCCGCCCTGACGTGGCTGACCGCCTTGGAGGCGCCGATTTCAGGCTCGATCCGCGCCGCGGTGGACGAGGAGGGCCAGTTGGGCCCGCTCGATACCAAGCTAGAAATCGGGGCCGGGGTCCTGCATCCCAACGAGGCGGCGAGCCCGGTGGCCTTCGATCATGCCAGTACCCATTTCACCTACGATCCTGCCGATCAGCTCATCAGGTTTCACGAACTGGATCTGAAAAGCAGGTGGGTCAGCGCCCGGATCGAGGGCCAGACCTATCTTGCCGGCATGGAGGACGGCTGGCCGAATGCGCTTGTCTCGCAGTTTCGCGTGCATGACCTGACCGCCAATCCGATGGAGATCTACGATGAGCCGGTCGCCTTCGAGGGGGCGATGATGGACATGCGGCTGACGCTCGACCCGTTCCGCATCACGCTGGGCGAACTCAGCCTGTCGGACCAAGGCCAGAACCTCGTGGTCACGGGGGACGTGCACGCAAAGCCCGACGGCTGGTATGCAAGCGTTGACGGCCGGTTGCCGGGGATCGATCCGGACCGATTGATGACACTCTGGCCGGAGGGGCTTGAACCCAAGACCCGGACCTGGATCGAAGAGAATATCGTGACCGCGACACTGAGCGACATACAGGTGGCGCTGCGCTCGGTCCCCGGTCACAAGCCGGACGTGTTCCTGGGGTTCGACTTTTCCGAGCTCACCTCGCGATTCATCAAGAATGTCCCGGTGATCGAAGACGGGCGTGGCCATGCAACGATCCATGACAACCGCTTCGTGATTGCCGCGCACGAGGGCTATGTGACTGCCGCGCAAGGGGGAAAGATCGACATATCCGGGTCGAGCTTCGACATCCCCGACATCCGCGTCAAGCGCGGCCCCGGGCGCGTGCGGCTGAAGACCAGCAGCACCATCACCGCCGCGCTGTCGCTTCTGAACGAGGAACCGTTCCGTTTTCTCGACAAGGCCGGTCGGCCGGTTACGCTGGCCGACGGACGGGCGACGCTGGAAGGCCAGCTCGATTTTCTCGTGATCGATGACCTTCAGCCCGACGACGTGGCCTTCGGCCTGACCGGCGCGATGCAGGACGTGCGCAGCGAGACGCTGATCGAGGAACGCGTGCTGGCCTCTTCGGAGTTGAAGATCGACGCGACCAACGAGCGGTTGAACATATCCGGCGAGGGTCGGGTCGGTCGGGTCCCGTTCGGGGGAACCTGGTCGATGCCCCTGGTCGAGGGCAGCAACGGGCGCTCGCATGTCGATGGCTGGATCGAACTGTCGGAACGCTTCGCCGACGAGTTCCGCATCGGACTGCCGCCGGGCAGCATTTCCGGTGCGGGGCGTGGACAGATCGAGATCGACTTCGAGAACGAGACGCCGCCTGTCTTCCGCATGTCCTCCGACCTTGGCGGTGTGGCGCTTCGCCTGCGGCCGCTCGACTGGGCGATCGGAGCGGATGCGACCGGCTTGCTCGAGGTAAGCGGCGCGCTTGGGCAGCCGCCCAGCATCGACCGGATCCGGCTGGATGCGGCCGGGCTGCGGGCCAACGGGTCGGTGACCCTCAATGACGACGGTACGCTTCAGCAGGCCAATTTCGGCAGGGTGCAGCTTGGCTCCTGGGTCGATGCCCCGGTTGACCTAGTCGGGCTGGGGCCGAACAAGCCGCCACTCGTCCGGGTCACGGGCGGCGAGATCGACCTGCGACAGACGTCGCTGGCCGCAAAGGGCGACGGCCCAAGGGGGGAGCAGGGACCGGTGTCGCTGCGGCTCGACCGGCTGCAGATATCCGACAAGATCGCGCTGACCGAGTTCAATGCAGAGCTGGACATGTCGCAAGGCGCCGACGGGAAGTTTACCGGCAAGGTCAACGGGCGAACGCCGATTGTCGGGCGGGTCCTTCCCCGCGATGGGCGCAGCGCCTTTACCATCACGTCACAGGATGCCGGCGGCGTCTTGCGCTCGGCCAACGTGCTCAAACAGGCGCGCGACGGGTCGCTGGCGCTGGTACTGGTGCCGGGGCAGGCAGAAGGCACCTATGACGGCAAGCTGACGGTCGACAACCTGCGGGTCAAGGATGCGCCGGCGATGGCCGCGCTGCTCAATGCGCTGAGCGTTGTCGGCATTCTCGAACAGCTCGCCGGCGAGGGGCTGCATTTCAACCGGGTCGAAACCGAGTTCCAGCTGGGGCCCGACCGCGTGACCGTATACAACGGGAGCGCCGTCGGAGCATCGCTCGGTATCTCGATGGAGGGGTATTACTGGCTGGAAGCCCAGCAGATGGACATGGAAGGCGTGATTTCTCCTGTCTACGCCGTCAACATGCTCGGAGGGCTGTTCTCGCGGCAGGGCGAGGGCCTGTTGGGTTTCCAGTATTCACTGAAGGGGCCGACAAGCCAGCCGAAAGTTCAGGTGAACCCCCTTTCGGTGCTGACGCCGGGAATGTTTCGCGAACTCTTTCGCCGGGCGCCGCCCAAGCGTTCGGGTGTTGCCTCCAGCACGGGGGAAAGCCAAACACGCGAAGACACGACTCGGAGCCAGGACCGGTAATCATGAAGCTTTCCGATTTCGATTTCGATCTGCCCGAACGGCTGATCGCGACACGGCCTGCGCGGCCGCGAAGCTCGGCCCGTCTGCTGGTGGCCGACGGCGATGCCATCACCGACGCGAAGGTGGCCGATCTCGGCCGGTGGCTTCGGCCGGGGGATCGGCTGGTGCTGAACGACACCAAGGTGATCCCGGCGCGGCTGACGGGAACGCGGCGGCGCGAAGGCGCGACCGGCGAAACCGAAGCCCGGATCGAGGTGACGCTGCTCGACCCGGCCCCGGATGGCGGCTGGCGGGCGATGGTAAAGCCGCTCAAGAAGCTGCGCGAGGGAGAGGTCGTGCGTTTCGGTGCGGGGCTGGAGGCCACGTGCCGGGCCAAGGAAGACGGGCAGGCGGTGCTGGCTTTTAACCTTGAGGGCGATGAGTTCGATGCGGCGCTGAACCAGGCGGGCGCGATGCCGCTGCCGCCCTACATCGCAGCGCGCCGGGCGGCGGATGAGCAGGACCGCGAGGATTACCAGACCGTCTGGGCCCGCAACACAGGCGCCGTGGCTGCGCCGACCGCATCCCTGCATTTCGATGAGGCGTTGCTGACGGCGCTGGCCGATATGGGCGTGACCTTCACCCATGTCACGCTGCATGTCGGTGCAGGTACCTTCCTGCCTGTGAAGGTCGAGGACGTGACCACCCACAAGATGCACGCCGAGTGGGGCGAGGTCAGCGAGGCCGCCGCTGCCGAGATCGCGGAGACGAAGGCGGCCGGCCATCGCGTCATTCCCGTCGGCACGACCGCGTTGCGCCTGATCGAAAGCGCGGCCCAGGGCGGGCAGATCACGCCGTGGCGGGGCGAGACCGAGATTTTCATCTATCCCGGCTTCAAGTTCCGGGTGACCGATGCATTGATGACCAATTTTCACCTGCCGCGCTCGACCCTGATGATGCTCGTTTCGGCCCTGATGGGGCAGGGGCGCATCCGGGACATCTATGAGCATGCGGTCGCCGAAGAGTACCGTTTCTTTTCCTATGGAGACGCTTCGCTGTTGATCCCCGGCTGAAAGGCTGGCACGGCGGCAGGGGCAGGTCAGCCTGAATCGGTTTTGGCCGTGACACCTTTGGTGTGTTAAGGCACTCAGGCCGGGTCTGTACGGGAGGCACGTTTATGTTTTCGGTTTTGTCCAGCGCATGGGCGCTGCTTCTTGGTATGATGCTTCTGCAGGTCGGCAACGGCATGCAGGGCACGCTTCTCGGTATTCGTGGCGAGATCGAAGGCTTTTCGACGCTTCAGATGTCGCTCGTCATGTCCGGCTATTTCGTGGGGTTCCTCTTCGGGTCGCGGATGGCACCGGACATGATCCGGCGTGTCGGTCATGTGCGGGTCTTTGCGGCGCTGGCCTCGCTCATTTCCGCCGTGATGATCCTCTATCCGACCTTCGCCGACCCCTATGCCTGGGGCATCGGGCGCATCCTGATCGGGTTCTGCTTCTCGGGCGTCTATGTGACGGCCGAAAGCTGGCTGAACGAAGCGGCCAGCAACGAGAACCGCGGCAAGGCGCTGTCGCTCTACATGATCGTGCAGATGGTCGGCATCGTTTCGGCACAGGCCCTCATGCTGGTCGCCGATCCGGGCGGGTTCGTGCTGTTCATCATTCCCTCGGTTCTGATCTCGCTGGCCTTCGCGCCCATTCTCCTGTCGATCAGCCCGACGCCGGCCTTCGATACCGCCAAACCGCTTAGCCTGCGCCAGATCATGAAGATCTCGCCGCTGGGCTGTGTCGGCATGTTCCTGCTGGGCGGCGTCTTCTCGGCACAGTTCGGCATGGCGCCGGTCTACGGCGCCGAGGTGGGGCTCACTGTGGCGCAGATCTCGACCTTCGTGTCGACCTTCTTCGTTGGGGCCATGGTGCTGCAGTTCCCCATTGGCTGGCTGTCTGACCGCATGGACCGGCGCCTGCTGATCCTCATTGCGGCGGCGATATGCGGTCTGGGCGGTGTCGTGGGCGCGATCTTCGGATCGTTCTTTCCGGCGCTGCTGCTCGCCGGGCTGATGGTGGGGGGCATGTCGAACCCGCTCTATTCGCTTCTCATCGCCTACACCAATGACTTCCTGAACCACGAGGACATGGCCGCCGCGGCGGGCGGCATGGTGTTCATCAACGGGTTGGGAGCGGTTGCAGGGCCGGTCGCGACCGGCTGGCTCATGGGGCAGCTTGGTGCCTGGGCCTTCTTCCTTGTCATCTCGGTGCTGTGCTTCGCTGTCACCGCCTATGCCGCCTACCGGATGACGCAGCGTGCGGCACCCTCTGTGGACGAGACGGAAAGCTTTACCATGGTGTCGATGTCTGCCTCGCCGATGGCCGTGAACCTGGCGGCCGAATACGACTACGAAACCGCTCAGGACGAACAGGAAGCCGGATAGCGCTAACGAGTTATCCACAGTCACGGACTATTGCCGATGTTGCAATTTTTTACTGTCCAAAGAAAAGGATATGGGACTAAGCTTCCCTATTCGGGTGTGGGAAAGATGAGGAGTGACCAATGACGACCCCTGAGGAGGTCTTGCGGTTCTGGCTCGATGAGGTCGGGCCTCAGGGCTGGTACGCGGTGTCCGACGAACTTGACGGCACCGTGCGCGACAGGTTCCAGGAAACATGGGAGAGGGCGCGCGAGGGCACCTACGGCCTTTGGTTGACCTATCCCACCGGCACGCTGGCTTACATCATCGTCATGGACCAGTTCCCGCGGAACATGTACCGCGGCAAGACTCAGGCCTTTTCGACCGACAAGCATGCCGTGGCCGCGGCCAAGGCCGCCATTCACCGAAAGTGGGATCTTCGCATCGACGAGCCGGCTCGCCAGTTCTTCTACCTGCCTCTGATGCATTCCGAGAACCTCTGCGACCAGGAACGCTGCATCCGGCTGGTGATGGAGCGGATGCCGCAGGGCGGAGACGACAATCTGCTGCACGCCCGTGCCCATCGCGAGGTGATCCGCATGTTCGGCCGCTTCCCCTATCGAAACGCGGCGCTGAGCCGCAATTCGACCGAGCCCGAGCTCGATTATGTCGAACAGGGCGGCTATGGCTCGACCGTGCGCGCTCTGCAGGAGGCCGACGCCGCCTGACAATGGGTGGTGGAAAAGCATTGCGAATGAACCCGTTAGCTGCGCACCCCGTGACATTGCGTTGCGGGGCGCGTTTGCTGCGTTGTGTGAAGACGATAGATAGTTTAATATCAAACTAAATTCCGGAACACAGCCAGACGGAGACGGAAATGGCGGCAAAATCCTTTGACATGATCGTTATCGGCGCGGGGCCGGGGGGCTATGTGGCCGCCATTCGCGGGGCGCAGCTTGGCCTGAACGTGGCCATCGTCGAGCGTGAGCACATGGGCGGTATCTGTCTCAACTGGGGCTGCATTCCCACGAAGGCGATGCTGCGCAGTTCCGAGGTGTTCCACCTGATGCACCGCGCCAAGGAGTTCGGCCTGAAGGCCGACGGGATCGATTACGATCTCGACGCCGTGGTGAAACGCTCGCGCGGGGTGGCCAAACAGCTGGCCTCTGGCGTCGGGCACCTGATGAAGAAGAACAAGATCACAACCGTGATGGGCGAGGCGACTCTTCCTTCCAAGGGCAAGGTCTCGGTCAAGACCGAGAAGGGCACCGAGGAGCTGGAGTCGAAGGCGATCGTGCTGGCCACGGGCGCGCGCGCGCGCGAATTGCCGGGTCTCGAGGCGGATGGCGATCTCGTCTGGACCTACAAGCATGCGCTGTTGCCCCCCCGGATGCCGAAGAAGCTGCTGGTCATCGGCTCTGGCGCCATCGGGATCGAGTTCGCCAGTTTCTACAACACGCTGGGCGCCGACACGACCGTGGTCGAGGTGATGGACCGGATCCTGCCGGTCGAAGACGCCGAGATTTCGGCCTTTGCCAAGAAGGCGTTCCAGAAGCAGAAGATGAAGATCATGGAGAAGGCGACGGTCAAGAAGCTCGACCGCGCCAAGGGCAAGGTGACCGCCCATATCGAAACCGGCGGCAAGACCGAGACGCACGAGTTCGACACGGTGATCTCGGCCGTGGGGATTGTCGGCAATGTCGAAGGGCTGGGGCTGGAAGATCTGGGCGTGAAGGTCGACCGGACCCACGTCATCGTCGACGAGTACTGCCGCACCGGCGTCGACGGGCTTTACGCCATCGGTGACCTGGCCGGTGCACCGTGGCTGGCGCACAAGGCCAGCCATGAAGGCGTGATGGTGGCTGAACTGATTGCCGGTGGGCATCCGCACCCCGTGCGCCCCGACAGCATTGCCGGCTGCACCTATTGCCATCCCCAGATTGCCAGCGTCGGCATGACCGAGGCGCAGGCCAAGGAGAAGGGCTACAAGATCAAGGTCGGCCGCTTCCCCTTTATCGGCAACGGCAAGGCCATCGCCCTTGGCGAGGCGGAAGGGATGATGAAGACTGTTTTCGACGAGAAGACGGGCGAGCTTCTGGGCGCGCACATGGTGGGCGCAGAGGTGACCGAGTTGATCCAGGGCTACGTCGTGGGCCGGCAGCTCGAGACCACCGAGGAAGACCTGATGCACGCCGTCTTCCCGCACCCGACGCTGAGCGAGATGATGCACGAGACGGTGCTCGACGCCTATGACCGGGTGATCCACATCTGACGCGGTCAGGGCCGGGACACGAAGCGCAGAATCGGCATGTTTCCGAGCATGACGGGGAAATAATCGCCGTGCTGACAGGGCTTGTCAGGTGTTCCCGTTATGTTCGCAGTTTTGACTTGGAAGATCCGACCGGCTCCACTATCTCTTAACCAGTGTGAACCGGGGGAGCAGATGGCCGAGCTCAAGCATATCGAAGTGCGCGGTGCGCGGGAGCATAACCTGCGCAGCATCGACGTGGATATTCCGCGCAACGAGCTGGTGGTGATCACCGGGCTTTCGGGCTCGGGCAAGTCATCGCTGGCCTTCGACACGATCTATGCCGAAGGGCAGCGGCGCTATGTCGAAAGCCTGTCGGCCTATGCGCGGCAGTTCCTCGACATGATGGAAAAGCCGGATGTGGACCATATCAGCGGTCTTTCCCCGGCGATCTCGATCGAGCAGAAGACGACGAGCAAGAACCCGCGCTCGACCGTTGGCACCGTCACCGAGATTTACGACTACCTGCGGTTGCTGTTCGCCCGGGTCGGCACGCCCTATTCGCCGGCGACCGGCCTGCCCATCGAGGCGCAGCAGGTGCAGGACATGGTCGACCGTGTGCTGGGCATGGAGGAAGGCACGCGCGCCTATCTTCTGGCGCCCATTGTGCGTGACCGGAAGGGCGAATATCGCAAGGAATTCCTGGAGTTGCGCAAGCAGGGCTTCCAGCGAGTGAAGGTCGACGGGGAGTTTCACGAGCTCGACGATCCGCCCAAGCTCGACAAGAAGTTTCGCCACGATATCGACGTGGTGGTCGACCGGCTGGTGGTGAAGGACAACATTGGCACCCGGCTGGCCGACAGTTTCCGCACCGCTCTCGATCTGGCTGACGGGATTGCCGTGCTTGAGACCTCCCCGAAGGAGGGGGAGCCGGAGCGGCATACCTTCTCCGAGAATTTTGCCTGTCCGGTCAGTGGTTTCACCATCCCCGAGATCGAGCCGCGGCTGTTTTCTTTCAACGCGCCGTTCGGGGCCTGCCCGGAATGCGGGGGGCTTGGTGCCGAGCTGTTCTTTGACGAGCGGCTGGTGGTGCCCGATGAGCAACTTCGCATTGCCGACGGGGCGCTGGCGCCGTGGCGGAAAGGGAAAAGCCCTTATTTCCTTCAGACGATCGAGGCCATCGCCAAGCATTACGAGTTCGACCGGAATGCGCGGTGGAAGGATCTTGATGCGCATGTGCAGCAGGTGTTCCTCTATGGCTCGGGCGACGAGGAAATTCAGTTCCGCTATGACGAGGGCGGGCGCGTCTACCAGGTGAGCCGGGTGTTCGAAGGGGTGATCCCCAACATGGAGCGCCGGTATCGCGAAACGGATAGCGCGTGGATCCGTGAGGAGTTTGAGCGGTATCAGAATAACCGGCCGTGTGGGGCCTGTGGCGGCTATCGCCTGCGGGACGAGGCTTTGGCGGTGAAGATCGCCAATCTGCACATTGGCCAGGTGGTCGAGATGTCGATCCGTGAGGCCTATGAATGGTGCGAGACGGTGCCGGAAAGCCTGACGGCGCAGAAGAACGAGATTGCCAAGGCCATCCTGAAGGAAATCCGCGAACGTCTTGGTTTCCTTAACAATGTTGGGCTCGACTACCTGACGCTGTCGCGCAGTGCGGGGACGTTGTCGGGCGGTGAGAGCCAGCGGATCAGGCTGGCGAGCCAGATCGGGTCGGGGCTGACCGGGGTGTTGTATGTGCTCGACGAGCCGTCGATTGGCCTGCACCAGCGGGATAACGGGCGGCTGTTGCAGACGCTGCAGAACCTGCGGGACCAGGGCAATACGGTGATCGTTGTGGAGCATGACGAGGAGGCGATCCGCACGGCGGATTACGTTTTCGACATCGGTCCGGGCGCCGGGGTGCATGGCGGGCAGGTGGTGAGCCACGGCACGCCGGAGCAGATTGCCGCTGACCCGGCCTCTGTGACCGGGCAATACTTGTCAGGCCAGCGGGAGATTTCCATTCCGTCTGAGCGGCGCAAGGGGAACGGGAAATCCGTCAAGGTTATCAAGGCGGAAGGAAACAATCTTAAGGCGGTCGATGCCGAGTTTCCTCTGGGCAAGTTCGTCTGCGTGACCGGGGTTTCCGGCGGGGGCAAGTCGACGCTGACGATCGAGACGTTGTTCAAGACCGCGTCGATGCGGCTCAACGGGGCGCGGCAGACGCCGGCGCCGTGCGAGACGATCAAGGGGCTGGAGCACCTGGACAAGGTGATCGATATCGACCAGCGACCCATCGGGCGGACTCCGCGTTCCAATCCAGCCACGTATACCGGGGCGTTCACGCCGATCCGGGACTGGTTTGCCGGGCTGCCGGAGGCGAAGGCGCGGGGGTACAAGCCGGGAAGGTTCTCGTTCAACGTCAAGGGCGGGCGGTGTGAGGCCTGCCAGGGCGATGGGCTGATCAAGATCGAGATGCACTTTCTGCCCGATGTCTATGTCACCTGCGAGACCTGCAATGGCGCGCGGTACAACCGCGAGACGCTGGAAATCACGTGGAAAGGCAAGAGCATAGCCGACGTTCTTGAGATGACTGTCGAGGACGCGCAGGAGTTCTTCAAGGCGGTGCCGTCGATCCGGGAGAAGATGGATGCGCTGGCGCGTGTGGGGCTTGGCTATATCAAGGTCGGGCAGCAGGCGACGACCTTGTCGGGCGGCGAAGCGCAGCGGGTGAAGCTGTCGAAGGAGTTGTCGAAACGGTCGACGGGGCGGACTCTCTATATCCTCGACGAGCCGACGACGGGCCTGCATTTCGAGGACGTGAAGAAACTGCTGGAAGTCCTTCATCAGCTTGTGGAAACCGGCAATACGGTTGTCGTGATCGAACACAATCTTGACGTCATCAAAACGGCTGACTGGCTGATCGATATCGGGCCGGAAGGCGGTGATGGCGGGGGCGAGATCGTGGCGGTCGGGACGCCGGAAACGGTGGCCGAGGAGCCGCGGAGCCATACCGGGCATTACCTCAAGGAGATGCTGGCGGCGCGGAAGGTGGCGGCCGAATAGGGCCGTTTTTCAACGTCGGTATAACGTCGGTATTTTGTCGGTATCACGTCGGTGCGGGTGGCGGTGGCCGCCACCCTGCGAGCCGGTGACGGATCAGTTCAGAATGCGGCTGACCGCGCCGATGAGGTCGAGCACCTCGCGGGTGTCGCGGTCGACCCGGTAGACGTTCCCGCCGGAGCGGTAGTACGTGTAGGCCGGGTTCAGCCCGTAGCGTTGGGGGTACTCGACGAGTATGCCGTTCCGCAGGTACCGCGGCTGATTGTTGTTGTAGATCTTCTTGGCCTGTCCGGGGGGCAGGCAGCCGTTCTGTTTCTTGGCCAGCCCCGGCGGGCAGCCAGCGGCACCGGCTTGGGCGGCAAGCGGCGTCGTAAATGTGGCCGCGGCGATGACGGTGGTGACGAGTATCCTGCGCATTGGGTGGCCTCCTTGGCGTGCCTATGGATGGGCCACTCAAGATGGGGCCGCCCGGCCGCACCGCAATGCGGGCCGGAGCGGGTGCGCGGATTGCTGCCTCAGCTGCGCTTGCAGGTGTTGATGCCGAGCCAGGCGTAGGGCGGGCAATAGCCGATCACGCCCGTGGCGAGCGGGATGATGCCCAGCAGGTAGAGCCAGCTATAGGCGCCGTCGCTTAGGAAGTAGCCGAGGATCAGGGCCGCGCCGACGAGGACGCGGAGGATGCGTTCGATATTGCCGATGTTTTGCTTGAACATGGCTGGTCCCTTTCGTGTCAGATGGGACCAGCCTTAATCATATTTCCAAATATGAATATGACGCAGATCAATTCGACCTAGCTGTGCCCGCGCTTTTCGAGGCGGGGGAGCATGGCGGAGAAGTCCTTGCCGGCGCCGTCTTCCTTCTCGACGAACTGCTCGTAGAGCTGCATGGCCGCCTTGCCGAGCGTGGTGTCGGCATCGGCGGTCTCGGCCGCCTGCATGGCAAGGCGCAGGTCCTTGAGCATCAGGTCGGCGGCGAAGCCCGGCTTGTAGTCGTTGTCCGACGGCGATTGCGGGCCGACGCCCGGGGCGGGGCAATAGGCGTTCATCGACCACGAGTAGCCGGAGGAGGTGGAGACCACGTCGAACATGGCCTGCCGGTCGAGGCCCAGCTTGTCGGCCAGGGCGAAGGCCTCGCAGGTGACGATCATGGTGGCGCCGAGGATCATGTTGTTGCAGATCTTGGCGGCCTGACCGTTGCCGGAGGGGCCGCAATGCACGGCCTTCTGGCCCATGATGTCGAAGAGTTCCTTGGCGGTGGCAAAGCCCGCCTCGTCACCGCCGACCATGAAGGTGAGCGTGCCGCCCGCGGCGCCGGCAATGCCGCCCGAGACCGGCGCGTCGAGCGCGGAGAGGCCGGCGGCCTGCGCGGCCTCGGCCACGGCGCGGGCGCTGTCGACATCGACGGTCGAGCAGTCGAGATGCACGGCGCCCTCGTCCATCGCCGGGTGGATTTCCTCGGCGACGGCGCGGAGGATCTTGCCGTTGGGCAGCATGGTGATGACCACGGCGTTGCCCTTGGCGGCGTCGGCCGCTGTGGGGGCCATGGTGACGCCCTCGATGCTGACCTCGGCGGTGTCGAAGCCTGTCACCTCGTGACCGGCCTTGGCGAGATTGGCGGCCATCGGCCCGCCCATGTTCCCCAGTCCGATGAATCCGATCTTCATGGCGTTATCCTTCCTTTTCGAATGTCAGGGCGTCGGCCCCGAGCGGCATGAGCATCTGGGTCGCCGCCAGTTGCGGCGGATTGTCGAGGTCGTGCTGCCATTTGGGCGTGCGGTCCTTGTCGATCACCGCGGCGCGGATGCCTTCGAGGAAGTCGCCCTTTTCCATCGCGCGATGGGTGAAGCGGTATTCGAGGTCGAGCGCACGGCGGATATCGGCGGCGGGCCCTTGCAAGCGGTGCAGCATCTCGATGGTGCAGGCCATCGAGAGGGGGGAGCCGCGGGAGAGGGCCTTGAGGGCCTGCTCGGCAAACTCGCTGTCGGAGGATTTGAGGGAGTTGAGGATGTCGAGCAGGGTTTCGCCGCCGAAATGGGCGTCGATCTCGGCCTGTTGGGGGCTGACCTTGCCCTCGGGCGGGGTTTCGGTGGATTGCTCGATGAGGGAGATGTCGCCGGTTTCGCTGAGTTGCGCGATGAGGTCGGCCCATTTCTCCTGCGGGATGAAGTGGTCGGCAAAGCCCGCGTGGATGGCGTCGCCCGCGTTCATCCGGGTGCCAGTGGTGCCGAGATATTCGCCCAGCCGACCCGGCGCCTTGGCCAGCAGGTAGGTGCCACCCACGTCGGGGACGAGGCCGATGCCGCATTCGGGCATGGCGATCTGGCTGGATTCGCAGACGATGCGGGGGTGGCCGTGGCAGGAGATGCCGACGCCGCCACCCATGACGAAGCCCTGCATGAAGGCGACATAGGGTTTGGGGTATTCGGCGATCTTGGCGTTGAGGCGGTATTCGTCGCGCCAGAAGCGGCGGGCGTAGTCGAGGTTGCCCTTGGTGCCGGTGTCGTAAAGCTCGGCAATGTCGCCGCCGGCGCAGAAGGCCTTGTCGCCCTCGGCGTCGATGATGATGAGCTCGACCGTGTCGTCATCGGCCCAGGCATCGACCGCGTCCTCGATGGCGAGGCACATCTCGTAGGTCATGGCGTTGAGCGCCTTGGGGCGGGTCAGGGTGATGCGGCCCGCCTTGCCGTCTTTCCGGATCGATATGTCGGTCATTTTTCCGCCAGCATGTGCCGCGCCACGATGAGGCGCATGATTTCGTTGGTTCCTTCGAGGATTTCATGAACGCGCAGGTCACGCACGAGTTTTTCGATGCCGTAATCCGCGAGGTAGCCGTAGCCGCCGTGAAGCTGCAGGCACTGGTTGCAGATCTTCGAGCCGGCTTCGGTGACGAATTTCTTGGCCATGGCGCAGAACTTGGTGGCGTCGGGGGCTTCGGTGTCGAGTTTCCAGGCGGCCTGGCGCAGGAAGGTGCGGGCGGCTTGCAACTCGATCTCCATCTCGGCGAGGCGGAACTGGAGGGCCTGGAACTGGTCGATGGACTGGCCGAAGGCCTTGCGCTCGGCCATGTAGTCGCGGGTGAGGTTCATGGCGGTCTGGGCCGCGCCGAGGGAGCAGGCCGAGATGTTGAGGCGGCCGCCGTCAAGGCCCGCCATGGCGTAGGAGAAGCCGCGGCCCTCTTCGCCGACGAGGTTTTCCGACGGGATCTTGCAGTCGTCGAACTGCACCTGGCGGGTGGGTTGCGAGCGCCAGCCCATCTTGTCTTCGAGCCCGCCGAAGGAGAGGCCGGGGGTGCCGTCTTCGACATAGACGGTGGAGATGCCCTTGGGGCCCGCGTCGCCGGTGCGGACCATGGTGACATAGGCATCCGAATAGCCGCCGCCGGAAATGAAGGCCTTGGTGCCGTTCAGGGTATAGCCCTCGTTGGTTTTCTCGGCGCGGGTTTTCAGGGCGGCGGCGTCGGAGCCGGAGCCGGGTTCGGTGAGGCAGTAGGAGAGGACGGTTTCGAGGGCGATGGCCTTGGGCAGGACGCGGGATTTCATCTCGTCGCTGGCGAATTTGTCGATCATCTTGGCGCACATGTTGTGGATCGAGAGGAAGGCCGCGACCGAGGGGCAGGCCATGCTGAGCGCTTCGAAGACGAGGGTGGCGTCGAGGCGGGAGAGGCCGGCGCCGCCGGACTCCTCGGAGACGTAGAGGCCGCCGAAGCCCAGCTCGCCCACCTGGGGCCAGAGATCCTTGGGGATGGTGCCGGCCTTTTCCCAGTCGCGGGCGTGGGGGGCGATCTGTTCCTGCCCGAAAGCGTGGGCCATGTCGAAGATGGCCGTCTGTTCCTCTGTGAGGGCGAAATCCATGGGGGTGCCTCCTCCTCCTGGCGTTCGTCTAATTGAACGTGTGTTTAATTAACGGAGGGGAGGGGGGAATTGCAAGGATGTTTTCCGGCCCGGCGGGCGGGGTCATATTGACAAACTTTGCCAAGAAGCCGATGTTACCGTCATGGCCACGATGAACGTCTCCCTTCCCGATCACATGAAAACATGCGTCGAAGCGCGCGCCAAGGGCGGGCAGTACAGCAATGTCAGCGATTACGTGCGCGACCTGATCCGGAAGGATCTGGAGCGGCAGCAGGCGATCGGCGAGTTGCAGGGGATGATCGAGGAGGGGCTTCGGAGCGGCGAGCCGCAGGCGTTCGACATGGCCGGGTTCATTGACAGGAAGACGCGCGGTCAGGGCGAGTGAGCCGCCAGATTCTGTGGCGCCCCAGGGCCGAGGCCGACCTGGACGATATCTGGCGATACACGGTCGAGAGGTGGTCGGAGGGGCAGGCGGTTGCCTATCTGACGGGGCTCGACCGAACGCTGGGGGTGCTGGCGGAATTTCCGGAGACGGCCCGATTGCGGGAAGAGTTCGTGCCGCCTGTGCGTATACATCCCTACAGGGCGCATCTGATCGTTTTCCTGGCGGATGAGCGGGGTCTGGACGTGGTGCGCGTGGTGCATGCGCGGGCGAACTGGCAGGCAATTCTGTCGGAGTGAGCGCGGCTGCTCGTCAGCCTTTACAGGCTGCCTCGCGGGGGGCGATGCTCGCCAGCCTTTTCAGGCTGTCTCGCAAGAGGGGGCTCGTGGAAAAGGCGGGTGAGCGAAGGGGCGTGGGCTATTCCTCGCGCCCGTGGGCCTTGAGGCGGGCGTGGAGGGTGGCGGCCTCGGCGGCGCCGACCTCGAGGGCGAAGACATAGGCGTAGGTGAGGAAGAAGCAGGCCGCGTCGACGTCGTTGGTGATGTCGGCGGCCTGGGTGTAGAGCCGGATCAGGGCGAAACGGTCGTCGCCGTCATGCGCGGCGAGGAGCTGCGCATCCAGGGAGTCGACCATGCCGACGCTTTGATCCGGCTCGTCCCTCATTCGGCGGCTTTGGCCAGGCCGCGGTGGGTTTCGATCTTGGCGGCGACCCAGTCGTGGAAGCAGTGGGTCGGGCTGTCCATCACCGGCGAGAAGCGGCCGCCGTCGAAGCTGGTGGCGTGGCGGCCTTTCTGCATGCCTTCGACGACGAAGATGTCTTCCTCGAACACGGTCTTCCAGAGCTGGGTGTTGCGCATGCGCAGCCCCTCGTCGCTGTCGGGGACCGAGTAGTAGAGGTGGATATGCTCGACCGTGCGGTCGTGGCCGCGGGGTTCGAGGATGATGGCGAAGGCGTGGTCGCGGTGGACGCCGAGAAGCACGTTCGGGTAGACGGCGATGTATTCGGCCTGTTCGTTCCATTTCGAACCGACATCGGCGAAATCGGGGAAGGTTTCGCCGTTCTCGTTGGTGAGCTGGCGATAGACCATCGTGCCCTGGCCGGAATATTCGCCGGGCTTCTCGATATTGTAGTGGTCTTCCAGCTTGGAATAGCTGTTGAGCCCGGGGTGGACCCAGGGCAGGTGGTAGCTTTCGCAGTAGTTCTCGACCGCGAGCTTCCAGTTGGTCTGGACCTCCAGCGTGATCTTGCTGTCATGGCCGCCGTGGTAGACCGGCAGGTCGAATTCCGACCAGCGGGTGATGATGTCGCGCATGGCGTCCTCGAAGGCGGGGGCGTCGCCCGAGACGTTGATCCAGACCACGTCGCGCCAGACATGGGAGCGGACCTCGATCAGGCCGAGATCGTCGCGCTTGATGGTTTCGTGGGTGTTGTGGCCGGGGCCGCCCACATGGGGGGTCGAGACCAGCTTGCCCTTGGTCGAGTAGCACCAGGAATGATAGGGGCAGCGGATCGCACCCTCGATCTTGCGGGGTTCCTCGACCAGGATCATGCCGCGGTGGCGGCAGATGTTCTGGAAGACGCGCACGTCGCCCTCCTTGTCGCGGATGAGCAGGAGGGGCATGCCGAGGAATTCCATCGGCACGGCATCGCCCGGTTCCGGCACGTCGGCGGCGACGGCGAGACCCGCCCATTGCGAGAAGAGCAGCGCCTGACGCTCTTCGGCGTAAACCTCGGGGTCGATGTAATGGGCGTTGGGCAGGCCGTGCGCCTTGTCGACGGACAGGCGGACGTGGCTGAGGTCGGTCACGGTGGCGGTCATCGCGGGTCTCCATGCGTTGGCTTTGGTGACCTACGCATGGATGGGCCGGTTGCGACCGACCGGCAGCGACCCGGTTTATCTCAGGGCGACATGGGGCTGCGGATTGGCGCGGGTGCGCCCCTAGCGGAAATCCTCGTCGGGGCGCAGCAGGTGCTGGTAGAAGCGGGGCACCTTTTCGATCGGGACGACGCCGGTTTCGCGCGCGGCCTGCAGGACGCGGCCGGTGCCGCTTCCGAGATGCTCGTAGACCATGCGGGTGGCGCGGTTGCCCGAGATCTTCTCGCGCACGGTGCGCGAGGCGTAGCCTTCCCAGAGGTTCGACTGGAACGAGGTTTCCGGCGTCAGGAAGTTGAACGAGCAGGCCAGCGAGTCGCGGTGGGTGACGACGGCCATGATGCCGTCTTCCTGGCGCATGACGATGCCGCGGTATTCGCGGGTGCGCGGATCGGTCGAGAGCCCCTGTTCGCGCACGCCTTGGCGCGGTTCGAAGCCGCGCAGGAAGGTGTAGCCGTCGCCGCGCTTGATGAGCACCAGCCCGAGCACGAAACGCGAGGCATCGACGAAGCTTTTCCGGGCGAAGCGGTAAAAGCCGCTGGGGAAGAGGTCGGTCGAGACATGCACCGTGGCCTGGCCGAAGAAGCCGGCGAGGAAGGGGTGATTAACCAAGTCATTCGGTGACGGCTTGAGATCCTCGATCGGTTCGAGGAGGATGCGGGCATCGGTCTCGAAGAATTCGCAGATCCGGTGCAGCACATCGGGGCGCGGGAAACTTTCGCCGGACATGTAACGGTTGAACTGGGTCCGGTTGATACCGAGCTCGCGGCAAAGCTCGGACACCGAGCGGTAGTCTTCGACCATGCGACGGAGGTTTTCACCGAACACTTCGCGTAGCGCGGCCGGGTCGATGTCGCGATTGCGCGAGTCGGCTGTGCGTTGTTGTGTCAAAGCCGGATGTACTTTATGGTTGCATACGAGAGTGTTACGGCACGCTATCGGAGATTCTCCGGATATTCCAGAAAAATCGACGCTACTTAGAGTCAGCTGTGACGCGACTTGGCGTCAAGCTGTGGCCGGCTTGTCACAAATTGCCCCGGCGCGCGTCCAAATCAACCCATTCACATTTGGCCCAGTTCTTCCAAAATCGGGGGTGAGGAAGAAAACTGGGGACACCATGTACGGCGTAGTTCTGTGGAGTGACAAAAAGCAAAATCGGGCGGTCATCTGGTGTGAGGACCACCGCAATCTTGCCTTTTACAAAGATGAGTCGAACCTGTCCGAGGCCAGCCTGTTCGTGCCGGGTGACCTAGTCGAGTTCGATCTTCGCGAGGTGGATGACATGCGCCTTGCGGTTGATCCCTGTGTCGTGTCGGCGCATGAATTTCCGTCGCTGCCGGGCGATCTGAAGGCGGCCAAGGCGAACCTGCGGCGCAACAAGATTGCGCCGCCTACTCCGAGCCCGAGAAAGAACAACGTCGTGGCCCTGCACCCGCGCGGCACGCCGAAGGCGCATCGCGCGGTGGAGACCGCCTACCGCTGATCAGGCGCCGCGCGAGAGCGCGGCGATGCCTGTCCGGGCGATCTCGGTCAGGCCGAGGGGGCGCATGAGGTCGGCGAAGGCATCGATCTTCTGGGGCGTCCCCGTAATCTCGAAAACGAAGCTGTTCAGGGTGCTGTCGACCGCGTTGGCGCGGAAGATATCGGCGAGGCGCAGGGCTTCGACGCGTTTGTCCCCTTCACCGGCGACCTTGAGCAGGGCCAGTTCGCGTTCGACGGAGTGGCCCTCGACCGTGAGGTCGTGGACTTCGTGCACCACCACGATGCGGCCGAGCTGGGCCTTGATCTGTTCGATCACCTGCGGCGTGCCGGTGGTGACGATGGTGATGCGCGACATGTGGCCGGTATGGTCGACCTCGGCCACGGTGAGGCTGTCGATGTTGTAGCCGCGGCCGGAGAAGAGGCCGATGACGCGGGCCAGCACGCCCGGTTCGTTGTCGACGATCACCGCCAGCGTGTGCGTCTCGGCCTTGTCGGAGAAGGTCGGGCGCAGGTTGTAGGCGGAATGCTTGGTCGAGCCTTTCTTGATCTTGAGCGCTGACATTGGGTCTGATCCTTCACTGGGGTTGTTCTGAGGCGGCCGGGTTGGCCGAAGGGCGGGGCCTGAGCAGGGTGTGCCACAGGCAGGTGAGGAAGGCGGCGAGGGCGATCGGCAGGAAGACGGGGCGGAAGAGGTCGGCCTGGCCTGTCTGGAGCAGGGCGAGGGCCGAGGGGCCGAGGCTGAGCCACATGGCGAGCCCGAGGAGGAGGGTGAGGGGTCGCGCGGGGGTGATGACGCCGTCGCGCAGCAGGAAGAGGGCGGCCGGGGCGAGGAAGGCGGATTCGTAGTGCCAGAGGTATGGCGAGGCCAAAGGGATGGCCGAGAGGAGTGTGGCGGCGCGCAGGTCGAAGGAGGTGGCGGGGCGGCGCCAGACGGCGAAGACGGCGAGGGCGCAGAGGGCGGTGAGGGCCCATTGCGCGGTCAGCGCCGCGGGCTCGGCGACGCCGAGCGCGGCGAGGGCCGAGTAGGGGCTGATCATCAGGGTCAGATCGGCGATGGCGCCGCGGACGGTTGTGCCGTGCTGGTCGAGCATGGCGAGCATCTCGGGCCAGTAGGCGGTGCCGTAGAGGGCGGTGGGGATGGCGGCGAGCGCAAGGGTGGTGACAACGGCCGCGAGGATGGTGCGCCACTGGCCGGCGGCGATCAGGGCGACGGGGAGGAGCAGGCCGAGCTGGGGCTTGAGCGTCAGCAGGCCGATGAAGAGGCCGGCGAGGAGGGGTTTTTCGGCGTGCAGGGCGGCGAGAGCTGCCATGAGCCCCGCGAGCCAGAGGATGCTTGTCTGGCCCACCAGGAGGCAGGGCAGGATCGCGGGCGCAAGGGCGATGGCCAGCAGGAGATGCGGGCGGCCGGCGGTGAAGGGCCGCGTGGCCAGTGCCAGCGCCGCGACGGAGAGCCCCATGAAGGCGGCCCAGGCCGGGGCGAAGGGTAGCAGGCCGAGGGGCGTGACCAGCAGGAGGAAGCCCGGCGGATAGGCCCAGGGCATCCAGCCTTCCTGGGTGACGTTGGCGATCTCGCGGATGCGGTCGACGTCGAAAGCGTCGAGGGGCAGGCCCTGAAGGGCCAGCTTGGCCGCCGCCCAGAAGACGTAGAAATCGACCGAGACGGAGGACAGCCCGGAGCCGGAGATCTCGGCCACGTCGCGCAGCATCAGCATCACGCCGAGCAACGCCGTCAGCAGCGCGCCCATCAGGCAGAGCTGCCGGCCGCGACGGGTGTCGAGGACCGATAGGCTTGCGTCTGGGGTGGCGTTGGGCGTCATGCGGCAGGTCCTTGCAGGGCGCGCGTCGGGAGGTGGGGGATGGTGGGTTTCACCCACCCTACGGGTGAGGGCGGGTGAGAGACGGTCATGGACGTGCCGCGTCCTCGGACGTTGCGGGTTGCGGCCAGATGAGAAGGGTCACCAGCACGGCGAAGACGGCGGGCAGGTTGGCGACGAGGTAGAAAAAGAACGGGTGGCCGAACATGTATTCGTAGTCCCACCCGTCCGGTGTGATCCCGTCCATCAGGGCGCCGAAGGAGAGCGCCACGATCGCGGCGCAGGCCAGCCGGCGGGCCCGGTCCGTCAGGATGCTGCTCGTGATGTAGGAGATGAAACCCGTTACGAGCAGCGCCCTGATGGCGGACAGGATCAGGTATGTCGCCATTACACCAGGACCGCCCCGGACGTGCTGATCGCGTCCTTGGTGGAGGCGTTCTCGCCCAGCAGCATCTTGTTGTGCGGCTCGCCCGACGGGATCATCGGAAAGCAGTTCTCGTGCTTCTCGACGAGGCAGTCGAAGATCACCGGCCCGTCATGCTCGATCATTTCCATGATCGCGTCGTCGAGGTCGGTCGGATCCTTGCACTGGATGCCCTTGGCGCCGAAGGCCTCGGCGAGTTTCACGAAGTCGGGCAGGGCCTCGGACCAGGAATGCGAGTAGCGCTCGCCGTGCAGAAGCTCCTGCCACTGGCGGACCATGCCGAGGCGTTCGTTGTTCATGATGAACTGCTTGACCGGCAGGCGGAACTGCACCGCGGTGCCCATCTCCTGCATGTTCATCAGCCACGAGGCCTCGCCCGCGACGTTGATGACGAGCGCATCGGGGTGCGCCATCTGCACGCCGATGGAGGCCGGGAAGCCGTAGCCCATCGTGCCCAGGCCACCGGAGGTCATCCAGCGGTTGGGGTCGTTGAAGCCCAGGTACTGCGCCGCCCACATCTGGTGCTGGCCGACCTCGGTGCAGATATAGCGGTCGTGATCCTTGGTCAGTTCCTCGAGGCGCTGGAGAGCGTATTGCGGCTTGATGGTCTTGCCGGCCTGCGTGAAGGCGAGGCAGTTGACCTTCTTCCAGTCGTTGATCTGCGCCCACCATTTCTCGATCCCCTCGCGGTTGGTCTTGCGGCCGCGGGATTTCCAGATCTTGAGCACGTCTTCCAGCACATGGGCGATGTCGCCGACGATGGGGATGTCGGTCTTGATGACCTTGTTGATCGAGGAGGGGTCGATGTCGATATGGGCGCGTTTCGAATGCGGGCTGAACGCGTCGACGCGGCCGGTGATCCGGTCGTCGAACCGAGCGCCCACGTTGATCAGCAGGTCGCAGTCATGCATCGCCATGTTGGCCTCGTAGAGACCGTGCATGCCGAGCATCCCGAGCCACTTGTCGCCATTGGCCGGGTAGGCGCCGAGGCCCATGAGGGTGGAGGTGATCGGCACGCCGGTCGCCTCCACCAGTTCGCGCAGAAGCTGGCTGGCTGCCGGGCCGGAGTTGATCACGCCGCCGCCGGTATAGAAGATCGGGCGTTCGGCCTCTTCCAGGGCCTCGACCAGCTCGGTGATCGCCTCCATGTCGCCCTTGACCTGCGGCTGGTAATGCGAGGTCTTGGCCTTTTGCGGGGGCGTGTATTCGGCGCTGGCGAATTGCACGTCCTTGGGGATGTCGACCAGAACCGGGCCGGGCCGGCCGCTGGTGGCGACGTGGAAGGCCTGGTGCACGATGTTGGAGAGGTCCTTGGTGTCGCTCACCAGCCAGTTGTGCTTGGTGCAGGGGCGGGTGATGCCGACGGTATCGGCCTCCTGAAAGGCGTCGTTGCCGATCATGAAGGTGGGCACCTGACCCGAAAGGACGATGAGCGGGATCGAATCCATCAGCGCGTCGGTGATGCCGGTGACCGCGTTGGTGGCGCCGGGGCCCGAGGTGACGAGGCAGACGCCGGGCTTGCCGGTCGAGCGGGCATATCCTTCGGCGGCGTGCACGGCGCCCTGTTCGTGGCGGACGAGCACGTGCTTGATGTCGTTCTGCTGAAAGACCTCGTCATAAATCGGTAGCACGGCCCCGCCGGGGTATCCGAATACGACGTCCACACCCTGATCCTTGAGGGCCTGAACCACCATTTTCGCTCCGGTCATGTGACGTGTCATCTTGATTTGCTCCGTTTATGACGTGTCTGTCGCTGCGCATAAAAAAGCCCCCGATTTTCGGGGGCGCATGGGGTACCGTTATGGTGTCCGTTACCGGCCCATGCGCCATTTGCCTACCAGAATTACGATCGGTCCGAACATCGGAAGCTCCTGTCTGCGTGCGCGGGACATTATGGTGAGGGGCCGGACCCGTCAACCGCGATCGTGGCGGTTTGGTGAAAAAAGTGTCGCAGGGCGGCGGGTTTGCTTTACGGATGTTGCGCGAAATGGGGCTTTTCGGCGGTCGGGGCCTGCCGACAGGGGCTGTCAGCGGGAAATGCTAGGTGTCGGGCAGGCAACCTGACCCGGAGAGAGGCATGATCAAGTATTACTATCCGAACGGCGACCACTGCTATCGCGCGCTGCATACGGCGCATGCGGTCTATCACGATGACGAGGGCCGGCTGATCGCGCGGGCGCTGCGGCCGGACAACAGCGCGCTTTACGAGTTCGAGATCGTGGCGTTCGAGCTGGTGGAAGCGGGGGTGCGCTGTACCTGACGTGGCGAAAACCCGCCCATGTCGGGCGGCGGGGGCGGCTGTCGTCGTATTGCAGGCAAACGGACACATGGTTTTTACAGGAATCACCCAAAGCCTTTACCGATGACAGCCGGTCTTTGCAGCAAGGGAGAAGCCAGCCATGAAAGACGTAGACCTGAACCGGATATCCGCCGACGAGTGGGACGAGCTGAACGACCCGCGCCCCGAGGGGTGTGATTTCGACGAGGTGGTCGAGCGGGCGATCTCGCGCCGCGGTTTCCTTGGCGGGGTGGTGGCCTTCGGCTCGGGCGCGGCGGCGATGGGCACGGCGCAGCTGTTGGGCTCGACGGCGGCCGAGGCGATGGAAGCCTCGCGCTTTCCGTTCAAGCCGATTGCGGCGCAGACCGATGCGACGGTGCATGTGCCCGAGGGCTACAAGTGGGACGTGCTGGTGCGCTGGGGCGATCCGCTGTTTTCGGATGCGCCGGAATTCGACCACGAGACCGGGGGCGACGCGGACAGCGCCGACCGGGTGTTCGGCGAGAACACCGACGGGATGGAAACCTTCGTGCATGACGGGCATGAGCTGATCGCGGTGAACCTCGAATACACCAACCGCGAGGTGAACCTGCCGCAGACCGAGGAGGGCGTGCCGGGAAGCCTCGACGATGTGCGCAAGCTGCAGAAGCTGCAGGGCGTGACGGTGATGGAGGTCGAGAAGGGCGAGGGCGGCTGGGGCGTCGTGGTCGACAGCCTCTATAACCGCCGGATCACCCACCTGACGCCGATGAAAATCGCCGGGCCGGCCGCGGGGCACGACCTGCTCAAGACCGAGGCCGACCCGAGCGGGACCGAGAGCCTTGGCACGTTCAACAATTGCGGTTCGGGCAAGACGCCCTGGGGCACGTACCTGACCTGTGAAGAGAACTTCAACGGGTATTTCGGCGCGTCCGCCAAAGGCGACGTGCCGGAGAAGGTGCAGGCCGGGTACGAGCGCTATGGCATCGGGCCGGAGGGCTGGGGTTACGATTACCACAAGTGGGATGACCGGTTCGACACCGCGAAGAACCCGCATGAGCCACACCGCGCGGGCTGGGTGGTCGAGATCGACCCGAGCGATCCGGAAAGCACGCCGGTCAAGCATACCGGGCTGGGCCGCTTCAAGCACGAGAATGCCGAGGTGGTGCTGGCGCCCGACGGTCGCGTGGTGGTCTACATGGGCGACGATGAGCGGGGCGAGTTCATGTACCGGTTCGTCTCGGCTGCGGCCTATGCGCCGGGTGGCTCGACCGAGGGGCTGCTGGACGAGGGCACGCTTTCGGTGGCGAAGTTCAACGACGACGGCACCGGCGAGTGGCTGCCGCTGACGCCCGAGACGACGGGGATGGAGAGCCTGGCCGAGGTGCTGATATTCGCCCGGATGGCGGCCTCGGAAGTGGGGGCCACGACGATGGACCGGCCGGAGTGGATCGCCGCCAACCCGCATGCCGTGGAGGCCTATTGCTGCCTGACAAACAACAAGAACCGGGGCGTGAAGCCCAATGCGGGCGGTGACGAGACGCCGGTCAACGGGCCCAACCCGCGCGAGACCAACAATTACGGCCAGATCGTGCGCTGGCGGCCGCATGAGGACGATCATGCCGCCGATGGGTTCGACTGGGATCTCTACGTGATGGCGGGCAACCCGGACGTCTACCAGAACGTCTATGGCGGGTCGGAGAACGTGACGAACGGCAACATGTTCAACTCGCCCGACGGCATGGCGTTCGACAGTGCCGGCATCGTCTGGATCCAGACGGATGGGGACGACAGCAACGAGGGTGAGTTTGCCGGCATGGGCAACAACCAGATGCTGGCGGGCGACCCGGTGACGGGCGAGATCGCACGGTTCCTGACCGGGCCCAAGGGCTCGGAAGTGACGGGGCTGACATGGTCGGCGGACCGGACGGCGATGTTCGTGGGCATCCAGCACCCGGATGCGCCGTTCCCCGATGGCGAGGGCAAGCTGCCGCGCTCGGCCATCGTGGTGGTCTGGCGTGAGGATGGCGACCTCGTCGGCTGAGCCTGCGCGAGAATAGGAAAAGGCCCCGGTGTCTCACCACGCCGGGGCTTCTTCTTGGGTCAAATATCCCGGGGGAGACGTTGAAATTCCATGGGAGTTTCAACGCTAGGGGCAGAGCCCCAGCAACCCCTCCTAAAGCGACACGCCCGTTCCCTGCAGAACGCCGTGTTCCAGAGCATAGCGGGTGAGGCCCGCCGTCGAGCTGATGCCGAGCTTGCGCTTGATGTTCTTGCGGTGGGTTTCGACCGTGCGGATCGAGATGTCGAGGTCGAGCGCCACTTCGCGGTTGGAGCGGCCCTGGGCCAGTTGCAGCAGGATGGTCTGTTCGCGGTTGGTGAGCTGTTCGCGCAGGTGCCCGTCACGCGGGGCGAGCGAGCCCTGCGCCCCGGTGCAGAGGTAGCGCTGGCCCGACACGACCGCGTCGATGGCGTGCTTGATTTCCTCGGTCGGCACGTCTTTCAGGACATAGCCCACCGCGCCGTGGCTGAGGGCCGAGGTGATGTATTCGGGGCTGTCATGCATCGACAGGATCAGGATGCGCGTTTCGGGGCGGCGTTCGAGGATGATCTCGGTGGTCGACAACCCGCCGATGCCGGGCATGTTGAGGTCGAGCAGGATGACGTCGGGTTGCAGCGTGGCGACGTTGTCGATGATCTGCTGGCCGGTCGAGAGGGTGGCGATCACCTCGACGTCGTCATAGCTTTCCAGGATCGACTGGATGCCCTCGGCGACCATCGGGTGGTCGTCGACGATGACGATGCGGGTGGGCGTGTCGGCGGTCATGCGCTGGCCTTGGTACTGGTATCGGAACGTTCCTGCGGCGGCAGGAGGTGGGTGAGGGGCACCGAGGCCTCGATCACGGTGCCGGACTTGCTGGACAATATCCTGAGCGTGCCGTCAAGCTGTTCGATGCGTTCCTGCATGTTGCGCAGGCCCAGCCCGCCGTTTCCGCTGGTATCCGTCCGGCCCGAGGGATCGAGCCCGCGGCCGTTGTCGGAGATGCGCATGGTGGCGCCGCGCGCATGGCCGCGCACGTCGATCGAGACGCGGGTCGCGCCGGCGTGGCGTTCGACATTGGTCAGGGCCTCCTGCGCGACGCGGTAGAGGGCGATCTTGGCGTCGCCGTCGAGCCGGTTGCGGAAGACGACGGTGTCGAACTCGGTCTCGATGCCGGTGCGCTGGCCGAAATCCTCGATCAGCGCCTTGAGGGCGGGGCCGAGGCCGAGATCGTCGAGCACGCCGGGGCGCAGGTCGCGGCTGATGCGGCGGACCTCCTGGATGGCGCCGGAGAGATAGGCGATGCCCTTGTCGAGATTGTCGGCGGCGCGGGTGTCGCCCGCCTCGAGCCGGCGGCGGGTGGTATCGAGCGCGTAGCGGACGCCGACGAGGATCTGGCTGATCCCGTCATGGAGCTCGCGGGCGACGCGGCCGCGCTCTTCCTCCTGGGCGTCGAAGACGCGCTGGGTGAGCTTCTTGAGCTTGGCGTCGGCAAGGCGGCGTTCGCGGATGTTGATGAAGAGGCCGGAGACGAAAACGAGGAGGAGGGCGGCGAGGGTGATGCCGCCGATCCAGAGGAAGGTGCGCTGGATGCGGGCCTCGACGCCTGCGCGCGCGGCCGAGACGGTGGCGAGCACGTCGTCGATGAAGACGCCGGTGCCGATCGCCCACCGCCAGTCCTGCAGGCCGACCACGTAGGTGACCATGCGGGCGGTTTCGCCCGTCGAGGGCTTGCGCCAGTCGTAGCTGTGATAGCCGCCGCCGGTGCGGGCGAGGCGGATCAGCTCGTCGGTGACCGGGGTGCCGTTGTCGTCGGTGAGGCCCGACCAGTTGCGGTTGATCAGGTCGGTCTGGCGCGGGCTGACGAGGTTGTTGCCGTCGTAGTCGTAGACGAAGAAATACCCGTCCTGGCCGTAGAGCATGGCCGCAAGTATCTGGGATATCTGGAGTTTCGCCTCTTCATCGTCGGGGGCCGCGCGGCCGTAGATGTTGAAGAAGGAGGTGCGCGCGATGGAGAGGTAGTTCTTGAGCTCCGCCCGCTTGGCGGCGATGAGCTGGTCTTCGAGGTTGCGGATCTCGCGTTCGGCCAGCTGGCGGGATTCCAGCGTCACGATCACGGAAATCAGGACTGCCGCCACGACGAGCGGCAGGGTGGCCACGAGGAAGAGTTTCTGGCCGTAATTCAGGCGGATAAGGTCGCGCAAGGCCCGCATGTCGAATCGATAGACCGAATCGTAACGGATGCCCAGAGTTTTGCCGGATCCCCGGCGCTCTGCCCGTTATTTGCGCGCTTATTCCGTGCGCCGGGAAGGTTTCTACGCAGTAGTCGGTATTCCCATGAGCGTTCCTGCGCGGTAGTGTCCCGCCACTTGCAACGATCCGCGCACGGGCCGCAAGAGTCCGGGGCGCCATGACTGAATCGGGAGGAGACACCACATGGATCGTCGTTCATTTTTGAGAAATACCGCGCTAGGCGGCACTGCCGCCGCGGCATCCAGCCTTGCGGCGCCGGCCATCGCGCAGGGCAACCGCACCCTGACCATGGTCACGACATGGGGCCGTGGCCTTGCCGGCGTGTTCGACGCGGCGCAGCGCGTGGCGGACTCGGTGACTGCCATGACCGACGGCCAGTTGACCATCGACGTCAAGGGCGCGGGCGAGCTTGTGGGCGCGTTCGAGGTGTTCGACGCCGTGACCGCCGGTCAGGCCGACATGTACCATGGCGCCGACTATTACTTCGTGGGTCAGCACCCGGGCTATGCGTTCTTCACCGCCGTGCCGTTCGGCATGACCGCGCAGGAGCTGGTGAACTGGTACTATTTCGACGGCGGCATGGAGTTGCATGACGAGCTGGGCCAGATCTTCGGCCTCAAGAGCTTCCTGGCCGGCAACACCGGCGCGCAGGCCGGCGGCTGGTTCGCCAAGGAAATCAACAGCCCCGAGGATTTCAACGGCCTCAAGTTCCGGATGCCGGGCCTTGGCGGCAAGGCGCTGGGCAAACTGGGCGCCTCGGTTCAGAACATCCCCGGCGCGGAAGTGTACCAGGCGCTGGCATCCGGCGCGATCGACGGCACCGAGTGGATCGGTCCGTGGGCGGACGAGAAGGCCGGCTTCCAGGAAATCACCAAGATCTACTACACCGCGGGCTTCCACGAGCCGGGCGCGGGCCTGTCGGTCGGCACCAACCGCGAGGTCTTTGAAGACCTGTCGCCGGCGCATCAGAAGATCCTCGAGATCGCCTGTGGCGAAGCGCACCAGTGGAACCTGGCGCAATTCCTGTCGAACAACGGCTCGGCCCTGCAGCGTCTGCAGTCGAGCGGTGTTCAGACGATGGAATTCCCCGAAAGCGTCTGGGATGCCTTCGGCCAGGCCTCGCAGGCCGTGCACGACGAGAACATGGGCGACGAGCTGTACAAGAAGATCTACGACAGCGCGATGGCCTCCATGGCCAAGTCGTCGGAGTGGATCCAGAAGTCGACGGGCGCCTACGTGGCGCAGCGCGACCGCGTTCTGGGCTGAGCCCCATCGGACACTGAGCTTGGCGGGTCCCCTGGCGGGGCCCGCCTGACTGCATGAAAAGACGGGCACCAACAGCCCGCAAGACGCGAACAAAGGCGCGGGGGACCCATGCTGGACGGTATTGTCTGGTTCTTCACGAACATTGGTCTGGCCTTCTACAACTTCTTCTACGCGATCAGCCATCCCGGACTGTGGCTGGACTGGTCCGACAAGGAAGCGATCATGCGGTTCGTCTATTACGGCGGATCGGTGGAATTCTTCTTTGTCGTCTTCACGGCCGTCCTTGTGCTCACCGCGGTGGGCCTGTGGCGGAACGGCTTCATGTGGGGCTGCGTGCGGGTGCTGGAGGGGTTTGCCAACACGGTGGGCCGCTTCTTTGCCTGGGCCGGGCTTATCATGGTGCTGCAGCAGGTGATCATCGTCTTCATCCAGCGCATCTTTGCCCGACCGGACATCTCGATCGGGCTGGGCATTCCGCTGGAAATGGACATCAGCTGGTGGGCGGAGGAACTGAAGCTCTACAACGCGATGGTGGTGGCGCTGTGCTGTACCTACACCTTCGTGCAGGGCGGGCATGTGCGCGTCGACCTGATCTATTCGGCGGTGAGCTATCGGACCAAGCGGGTGATCGACATGCTGGGGAGCGTGTTCTTCATGCTGCCGATGGCGATCCTGATCTGGATGTATGGCTGGTACTTCCTGTGGCGGCACCTGATCACGCCGAAGCCCTCGGCCTCGGACACGGTGGACCGGCTGCTGATGAAGGCCCGCGCCGTGCGCTGGAACGTCGAGACGATCGGCTTCAGCCCCAACGGGTTCAACGGATATTTCCTGTTCAAGATCCTGCTGGTGGCCTTTGCCGGGATGGTTTTCATCCACGCCGTCGCGTTCTTCTACCGGTCGTTCCTTGAATGGAAGGAAGGACCCGAGAGCGAAAACAAGTACCTCGACAAGGATTCCCTTGGAGAGGGCGAAGAAGCCTTTGAAGGCACGCATTAAGGGGGCAGGGGACAATGCTATTCGGACTTGATGGCGTCGAAGTCGGCCTGATCATCGTGTTCCTGTGCCTCTTCGGGGGCATTCTGTCGGGGTTCCCGGTGGCGTTCGCCATCGGCGGGGCCGGGGTGATCTCGTTCGCGATCATCGCCGCACTCGACAGTGCGGGGCTGCTGGTTCACCAGGCGATCGACACCTCGTCGCAAGCCTACAGCACGCTGGTCAACAGCGGGGTGAAACCGGAAACCATATCCATATTCCGATATCCGGACTTGCCACGGATCGGGGTGCATGTCTTCGAACGCGGCTGGGAGACGGCGCTTGACCGCAACATCTCGTTCATCGTGAACCGGATGAACGAGCGGGTGCTGGCCGGTCAGTCGATCGAGACGCTGCTGGCGGTGCTGATGTTCGTGCTGATGGGCATCACGCTGGAACGCTCGAAGATCGCCAACGATCTTCTGACCACGATGGCGCGGGTCTTCGGCCCGCTGCCGGGCGGTCTGGCGGTGTCGGTGGTTGTCGTGGGGGCGTTCCTTGCGGCCTCGACCGGGATCGTGGGTGCCACGGTGGTGACGATGGGGCTTCTGAGCCTTCCGACCATGCTGCGGCACAATTACAGCCCCGAGATCGCCACCGGCGTGATCGCGGCGTCGGGGACGCTGGGGCAGATCATTCCGCCGTCGATCGTGATCGTTCTGCTGGGCACGCTGGCGGGCGACCTCTATTCGGTGGCGCAGGAGAACCGGGCGATCGAAGCCGGGTGCTCGGACGCGCTGACCTATCTGGGCGAGCCGGCGGTGGTGTCGGTGGGCACGCTGTTCCAGGCGGCGCTCTTGCCGGGGATCCTTCTGGCGCTGCTCTATGCCGTCTATGCCTTTGGCTATGCGCTGCTGAACCCCTCGAAGGCGCCGGCGGTCGATGACCTGGGCGAGACCAATGCCGAGCCGATCACGCGGGGCGAGGGGTTCACGTGGTTCATCGGCGTGCCGGTCGCACTGATTGCCGGGCTGCTTGTCTTCTCGGAAGTCGGGGTGATCGGGTCGCAGGACCTGACGGTCGACAGCTATTCCGAGCAGGGCGATGCGGCCAGCCTGCGCACCAATGTCAGCCCGGATTGCCAGGAGGCGATGATCGAGCTGCATGGGCAGGAGGCCTGGGACACGGCGGTTGCCGAACAGGCCGCCATCGACGAGGCCGGTGGCCTTGAAGAGTCGCACCAGCTTTCCGAAGAGGAGATCGCCGAACGGCTTGCGACCAAGATCGAGAACGCGGCGCCCATCGGGACGGGCGTGGCGACGATCTTCCTGCTGTTCTCGCTGGTTCTGGCGGTGGCGCGGGGCGTGATGCCCTCGGCCAGCCCGGCGCCGCTGATCGTGGGGGCGTTGGGCGTGGTGCTCGGCCTGTTGGTCGATATCCTGCTGATCGGGCCGCAATGGAGTTCGGGGGCGACGGTGGTCGTGCTGCTGATCCCGTTCGCGCTGGCGATCTATGGCTGTACCCATGCCGCGATCAGGCTGTCGAAGAACGAGCTGATCCGGGTGGTCTTTCCGCCGCTGGTTCTGATCGTGGCGGTGCTGGGCTCGATCCTTGGCGGGATCACCAACCCGACGCCGGCGGCGGCGCTGGGGGCGGCGGGCTCGATCATGCTGGCCGCCTATCGCAAGCTCAGGGACGAGGAACGCTCGGGCAAGGTCATCATCTTCGCGACGCTGGCGATCGTGCTGGCGATCCTGATCGGGATCAACTTCGACCTGCGGATCAACAATGCCGAGGTGAGCTTTGACACCTGGATCGCGTTCTTCTTCGCCTACGCGGCCTATATCTATGCCGCCTTCGGCCTTGTCTTCGCGTGCTGGGTGCTGTTCGCAGGCGGGGTTCTGACCCCGGTGGTGCGGGAGACGGCGAAGGTGACCTCGATGGTTTTCACCATCCTGATCGGCTCGCAGCTTCTGAACCTCGTGGTGATCTCGTTCGGCGGGGAGCATTACATCCAGCAGTTCCTGAGGAGCTTCGACAACGAGTTCACGGTTTTCCTGATCGTGATGCTGGTGCTCTTCATCCTGGGCTTCGTGCTCGACTTCCTCGAGATCATCTACATCGTGATCCCGATCGTCGGGCCGGTTATCTATGGCGGGACGTTCGACCCGAAATGGGTGACCATCATGATCGCGGTGAACCTGCAGACGTCGTTCCTGACGCCGCCCTTCGGGTTCGCGCTGTTCTACCTGCGGGGGGTTGCGCCCAAGGAGGTGACGACCGGTCACATCTATCGCGGGGTGGCGCCTTTCGTGCTGATCCAGGTGGTGGGGCTGGCGATCCTGTGGTTCTTCCCGTGGATCGTGACGATCGTGCCACAGCTGATCGGCTGAGGAAAGATCGCCCCGGCCGCCGTGGAAACAGGTGTTTTCCGGTGGCCGGGGCGCGGGGCCGCAGCGCCGGTGGCGTTCGGCCCGTGACGGGTTTCAGAGAAAGCTGAAGAGGGCCCTCGGTTTGCGCCGGGGGCGTTCTTCTTTCCGGGCGCCGCCGGTGAGCAGGGTCATCGCCTGTTCGCTGCGCATCTGGCGGCCGATCTTCATGTAATGGGCGGTGTCGATGGAGCCGTCTGGGCGGGTCTTGATCTCGGTGGTCATGGTCTGCGTCCTTTCGTTGTCTGGGACCAGTTGACCACGGGGCGTGCGGGCGCGCTTGAAGAGGGTCTTGTGAAAGGCTTGTGCTTTCCTTGTGGTTTGATGAAGTCGGTGGATTTTTGTTGCGCGGGTGGCGCGAAGGGCCGTTATCCTTGGGGCATGATCCATCGTTTCGCGGAGTGCACACTCGATACCGGGCGCCACGAGCTTTGCCGTGAGGGCGAGGTGGTGCATGTGGAGCCGCAGGTGTTTGCCCTTCTGGCCGTGATGGCCGGGTCGGGCGGGGCGGTGGTGAGCAAGGATGAGCTGGTGGCGACGGTCTGGAACGGGCTAAACGTGTCGGATGCCACGATCAGCGCGCGGATCAATGCGGCGCGCAAGGCGGTGGGCGATGACGGCAGCGCGCAGCGGGTGATCCGGACGTTGCCGAAGCTGGGGTTCCAGATGGTGGCGCCGGTGGAGGTTGAAGGCGGGGCCCCGTCACGGCCCGTCGCGGCGCCGGCGATCCGCTACACGACATCGGCGGATGGCGAGGTGATCGCCCATGCGCATCACGGGGCCGGGCCGCCGCTGGTGCGGGTGGGGCACTGGCTGTCGCACCTCGAACTCGACTGGGATTGCCCGGTCTGGCAGCCGCTGATGGCGCGGTTGGGGGAGCATTTCACGCTCTACCGCTATGACCAGCGGGGCACGGGGTTGTCGACGCGGGCGACGGGGAACCTGTCGCTCGATGCCTTTGCCGACGATCTGGCGGCAGTGGTGGAGGCCAACGGGCTGTCGCGGGTGGCGATCTTTGCCGCCTCGCAGGCGGTGCCGGTGGCGCTGAGGTTCGCGGCGACGCACCCGGAGAAGGTCAGCCGGATGGCGCTTTACGGCGGATATTCGGTGGGCAGGGTTTACCGCGAGGCGGCGCCGGGGGAGGTGGACGAGGAGACGATACTGGGGCTCATTCGCGCGGGCTGGGGGCGCGAGGGGTCGGCGTTTCTGAATGCCTTCTCGGCGCTTTTCATGCCGGACGCCACGCCGGAGCAGCTGAAAAGCTTCGTGCGGATCCAGCAGCAGTCGGTCTCGGCGGAAAGTGCCGCGCTTTTGAGGCAGGCGGTGGACCGGCTGGTGGTGGAGGACGACCTTGTGCACGTCACGGCGCCGGTCCTGCTGGCCCATGCGCGGGAGGATGCGATTCACCCGTTCAGCCAGAGCCAGAGGATGGCCGCCAGGCTGCCCGATGCGCGGCTGATGATGCTGGACACGCGCAACCACGTGCCGCTGCCGCAAGACGAAAGCTGGGAGAAGCTGATGCAGGCGGTGGTTTCGTTTTGCGGGGGTGGCGACGGCTAGGCCGGTCAGCCGCGCTGCGGGCCGCGGAGGGGCCGGCTGTCGGGGAGGGAGATGTTGGCCACCTGCTCGGCGATGGGATCGTTCGAGAGGGGGTGGCGCTTGGAATGGTAGTCGGCCGGGTCGCGCATTTTCTGCCATTCGCCCGAGGAATAGACCTCGAGCCCCGAGAAGGCGGCCTTGTAGCCCATCTTGGCGCTGCCGGGCACCCAGTAGCCGAGATAGACATTGGGCAGCCCCGCCTCGCGGGCGATGTCGATATGGTCGAGGATGATGTAGGTGCCGAGCGACTGGCGCGGCAGGTCGGGCTCGTAGAAGGAATAGACCATGCTGACCCCGTCATCGAGCACGTCGGTCAGGCAGACCGCCACCAGCTCGCCCGTTTCGCTGTCGGCATATTCGACGACGCGGGTGCGGATCGGGGTTTCCTCGATCATGGCGGCGAATTCGAAGGCGTCCATGTCGGCCATGCCGCCCTGGGCGTGGCGGGCTTCGAGGTAGCGGCGGAAGAGCTCGTACTGTTCCTCGGTCGCCCAGGCCGAGGTGGCGCGGCGTTCGAGGTGGCGGTTGCGGTTGAGCGTGCGCTTCTGGCTTTTCGACGGCGCGAACTCGGCCACGTTGATGCGGGCCGAGAGGCAGGCGGCGCAGTCGGCGCAGGAAGGCCGGTAGAGCACGTTCTGCGAACGGCGGAAGCCCTGCTTGGACAGGCTGTCATTCAGGCGCTGTGCCGATTCGCCCTGTAGCGCCGTGAACAGCTTCCGCTCCATCCGCCCGTCGAGATAGGGGCAGGGTTGCGGGGCCGTCACGTAGAACTGCGGCGCGATGGGAAGCGTATGGCGCATGAAGGGTCGTTTCTGTCCGTTCTGTTACAGAAACGATAACAACGATCCCCGCGAGCGCCAAGTGCGAAACCGTGACGCGCCCTTCACGTGTGGGCGCGCTTGTTGATCGCGACGGTGCCAAGCAGGTGGTCGGTGACGCCCTGGGCGCGCGGGGTGGCGATCATCAGGACCATCGAGGCGATCTGGATCAGGAAGACCGCGCAGGAGATCGAGAAGCCCAGCGTGTGCAGGAAGGCCATGCCGAACTCGAAGGGCCGGCCGGCCTGGGTGCGGAACTCGATCGCGACGAGGCGCATGCCCCATGTGGCGGAGCCCCCGGCGATGGTGAGCACGCGGTAGATGAAGCCCACGACGAGCATCATGAGCGGGAAGAAGAAGATGCCGGTGAAGGCCGTGAAGGGCAGGATCAGCAGGCAGATGACCGCCACGATGATCGTGTCGACCACCCACGCGATCAGCCGCTTCACCGGCACGTCGGCGTAGAATTCCGGCTGGGTCACCGGATCGGGGATATGCCATGCGTAGTCGGTCATCGGGTACCTTTTATCAACGGGGAACCGGCCCGGGAAGTTCCGGGCCGGCCGTGGGGGGGGAGAGGCGCGTTACACCTCTTTCGGGGTTTCGTCGTCGCGGTCGGACCGGGCGGCGCGGGCGCGTTCTTCCATGAATTGGTCGAACTCGGCCTTGTCGCGGGCATCGCGGAGGCGTTGCAGGAAGGCTTCGAAATTGTCCTGCTCGCGTTCGAGCCGTTCCAGCGTGTCGGCCTTGTAGGCGTCGAAGGCGGCGTTGCCGGTCGAGCGGTTGATGCCGCCACCGTAGCCGTGATGGCGACGTTTCGAGACAGAACAGGTCATTTTCTTGCTCCAGATCATGTAGGCGAGGAGGGCGAGGCCAACCGGCCAGAAGAGGATGAAGGCGAGCACCATGGCTGCGATCCATGCGCCCTTGCCCTTGTCATCCAGCCAGGCCTCGGCCCGGTGAAGCCAGCCGATCGGTCCGGTGGCGTGGGTGGATGAAGCGACGGTGGTCATTCGGCGTGTCCTTTCGGGTCAGCGTTGCTTTTCAATGTGAATGTCTTTCACATACCCTAGATCGGGATTGCGGGCGGGGGTTGCAAGGGGTGATGTGAAGGATTTTTACATTATTGGACGTTGCGCTTGTTTTTTATGGCGCAAATTGGGGGCCAGCCCCCAAGCCCCCGGGATATTTTTGGCCAGAAGAAGCACGGGGTTGGCGCAAAAATGCGATGTGTAGCTAGGCCGTGAAGTCGGCCTCTTCGGCGCCGGAGAGGCGGAGGAGGTCGGCGGGGGCGATGGGGAAGACGTGGCGCGGGGTGCCGGCGGCGGCCCAGACCTGATCGAAGGCGTTGAGGCGCGGGTCGAAGAAGGCGCGGGGAGACGTGAGGTGGCCCACGGGCGAGACGCCGCCGATGGCAAAGCCGGTCTGGGCGCGGATCAGGGCGGCGTCGGCCTTGCCGAGGGGTTCGCCCGCCAGCGCGCTGGCCTTGGCGTCATCGACCCGGTTGCCGCCGGCGGTGATGAAGAGGATGGCGGCGCCGCTCTCCTCGCCGCGGAAGATGATCGACTTGGCGATCTGGTCGGTGGTGCAGCCGACGAGGTCGGCGGCCATCTGGGCGGTCGTGGCCTGGCCCACTTCGACGGGCTGGGTGTCGAGGCCGCCGTCCTGAAGGGCGCGGGTGACGCGTTTGAGGGATTTGGACATGGGGCGCGGCTCCGTCTTGGTCGGGGTTGGGATATTGCAGCGGCGCGGCATTGACCAGACCCGGCGGCGCTGTATCACTGGCGCCATGAGTTTTACCGACCGCATGACCCGCTGCCCGCGCCCGTTTGAACCAGACCAGGGGGTGGAAACGCGCGCCCGGTTTCCGGATGTGGCGCCCGAGCCGGGGGAGCTGATCGAGGGGGCGGCCGGGTGCAGCCCCTACCTGCGCACGCTGTGCGAAAAGGAAACGGCGTGGTTGCCGGGGGCGCTGGACGCGCCGGAGGCCGCGCTGGAGGCGGTTCTGGCGGAGATCCGGGAGACGGCGCCGGACGGGGTGGCCAAGGGCTTGCGGCAGGCCAAGCGGCGCGTGGCGCTGCTGACGGGGCTGGCGGACCTGGCCGGGGTCTGGGCGCTGGAGGAGGTGACGGGGCACCTGACACGCTTTGCCGATGCGGCGGTGCAGGTGGCGCTGCGGGCCGCGATCGGCGTGGAGATCCGGCGCGGGAAGCTGCCGGGGGTGGGCGAGGACGAGCTGGACAGTGCCGGCGGCATGACGGTGCTGGCGATGGGCAAGATGGGGGCGGGGGAGCTGAATTACAGCTCGGACATCGACCTGATCTGCCTGTTCGACGAGACCCGGTTCGATAAGGACGACTATCACGACGCACGCGCCGCCTTCGTGCGGGCGACGCGGAAGATGGCGGCGACGCTCAATGATAAGACCGCCGAGGGCTATGTCTTTCGGACCGATCTGCGGCTTCGGCCCGATCCGTCGGTCACGCCGGTCTGCATGGCGATGGCGGCGGCGGAGACCTATTACGAAAGCCTGGGCCGCACGTGGGAGCGCGCCGCCTATATCAAGGCGCGGGCCTGTGCCGGGGATATCGCGGCGGGGGAGGGTTTCCTGGCGACGCTTAAGCCGTTCGTCTGGCGCAAGCACCTGGATTTCGCCGCGATCGAGGACGCGCATAACATGCGGCTGCGCATTCGGGAGCATAAGGGGCTGGGCGGGCGGCTGAGCCTGCCGGGGCATGACATGAAGCTGGGGCGCGGGGGCATTCGGGAGATCGAGTTCTTCACCCAGACGCGGCAGCTGATTTCGGGCGGGCGCGACCCTGATCTGCGGGTGCGCGGCACGGTGGAGGGGCTGGCGCGGCTGGCGGAGAAGGGCTGGGTGCCCGGCGACGCGGCCGAGATGCTGACGCGGCATTACCGGGAGCACCGGGAGGTGGAGCACCGGTTGCAGATGCTGCGGGATCAGCAGACCCATGACCTGCCGACAAGCGACGAGGAGTTCGAGCGGCTGGCGGCGTTCATGGATTGTGAGCGGGGCGAGATGGAGACGGCGCTGCTGGGGCGGCTGACCGAGGTGCACGAGACGATCGAGAGCTTCTTTGCGCCGGAGGATGCGGGCGAGGCCGAGGAGATCGGGGCGGAGCTCGACCAGGACATTATCGCCGGGTGGCCCAGCTATCCGGCGCTGCGGTCGAGTCGGGCGGTGGAGATTTTCAACCGGTTGAAGCCGGAACTGCTGGCGAAGCTGGCGAAATCGATGGAGCCGAACGAGGCGCTGCTGGCGTTTGACGGGTTCCTGCGGGGGCTGCCGGCGGGGGTGCAGGTGTTCTCGCTGTTCGAGGCGAACCCGCAGTTGGTTGACCTGCTGGTGGATATTGCCGGCACGTCGCCGTCGCTGGCGGCGCATCTGTCGCGGAATGCGGGCGTGTTTGACGCCGTCATTGCCGGGGATTTCTTTGCCAAGTGGCCGGGGCGGGAAGCGCTGGAGGCAGAGGTTGTCGGGCGGTTCGAGGCGGACGAGGATTACGAGCGCCGGCTGGATGCGGCGCGGCGGTGGTGCAAGGAGTGGCATTTCCGGATCGGGGTGCATCACTTGCGGGGGCTGATCGATGCCGACGAGGCCGGGACGCAATATGCCGAGCTGGCCGAGGCGGTGATCGGGGCACTCTGGCCGGTGGTGGTCGACCAGTTTGCGGGCAAGCACGGGCCGCCGCCGGGGCGGGGCGCGGTGGTGCTGGGCATGGGCTCGCTGGGGGCGGCGAAGCTGAATGCGACGTCGGACCTTGATTTGATCGTGCTTTACGATGCGGCGGGGGAGGAAAGTTCCGACGGGCGGCGGCCGCTGGCGTCGCGGACCTATTATGCGCGGCTGACGCAGGCGCTGATCACCGCGCTGACCGCGCCGATGGCCGAGGGGCGGCTTTACGAGGTCGACATGCGGCTGCGGCCGTCGGGCAACCAGGGGCCGGTGGCAACCGGCTGGCCGTCGTTCCAGGAGTATCAGAAGGGCGAGGCGTGGGTGTGGGAGCATCTGGCGCTGACGCGGGCACGGGTGATTGCGGGACCCGGGGAACTGGCCGGGGACTTCGAGGCGTTCCGCTGCGAGTTGCTGACGGAGAAGGGCGCAAGGGAGCGGGTATTGTCCGGCGTGGCCGACATGCGCCGGCGGATCGCCGAGGCGAAGAGCCCGGCGGGGGCGTGGGACACCAAGCTGGGCCCGGGCCGGATGCAGGAGATCGAGCTGGTGGCGCAGGCCGGCGCGCTGATGGCGGCCGAGCCGGGGCGGGACGTGGCGGCGGGGCTCGGGGCCTGTGTCGCAATCGGCTGGCTGGATGACGCGGACCGGGCAGCGCTGGCCGAGGCTTATGGGCTTTGCTGGTGCGTGTTGCAGGCGGCGCGATTGCTGACCGACAAGCCGCTCGATCCGGTGAACCTTGGCGAGGGGGCGACGGCCTTCCTGCTGCGGGAGACGAAGGCCGAGACGCTGGACGAGGTGCAGGCGCGGCTCGTCGAGGTGACGGGGGCCGCGGCGGAGATCATCGATGCCGCGCTGGCGGACGAGGGAAAGGACGAGGCATGAGCAGAGAGCGCGACCCGCTGGACCCGAAAGGGCTGATCCGGGAATCCTATCGGATCGAGGGGATCACCGAGGGGGAGTGCCGGTCGGTCTTTCTCGACTGGGCTCTGTCGCTGCCCGAGGGGCAGGAGACCAGGCCGGCGATCGAGGCGCACCTGGCGCGGCGCGAGGGGGAGTTTCCCGATCACCCGATGACCGCGGTTCTGCGGCAGGGGCTGGAGACCGCGGGCAAGCCGCGGCGGCGGGGCGGCTGGCGGTCGCGCGAGCGGGACTGAGCGCCGGGTGCGATAGCAGGTGCCTGACGGAACTCTGAGCTTTCCCGCATCGGGGAAAGGGCTTATGGGGACGGCATGACGCCATCCTCTTTGCCCGTGATCCGCCTGAAACCCAAAGCCAATGCCCGCGCCATCCGGCACGGGGCGCCGTGGGTGTTTGACAATGAACTGGTGACCGACCGCCGGACCAAGGCGATTGCGCCCGGAAGCATCGCGGTGCTGGAGGATGCCGGGCGGGAGCCGCTGGCGCTGGTGGCGGTGAACCCGAAGTCCCGGATCATGGGCCGGGTTCTGGATCTCGATACGAGCGCGGAGATTGGCGAGGCGTGGCTGCGCGAGCGGCTGGCGCGGGCGCTGGCGTTGCGGGAGAAGCTTTACGATGCGCCGTACTACCGGCTGATCCATGCCGAGGGCGACGGTCTGCCGGGGGTGGTGATCGACCGGTTCGGGGATGTTGCCGTGATCCAGCCCAACGCGGCCTGGGCCGAGGCGCTGCTGCCGGAGCTGGTGGCGGCGTTGCGGGAGGTGACGGGCGTGACCACGATGCTGAAGAATGCCGGGGGCCGGGCGCGCGGGCTCGAGGGGCTGGATGACGAGAGCGCGGTTCTGGAAGGTGCGGCGCCGGTTGGGCCCGTCGAAGTGCCGATGAACGGGGCCGTTTATATGGCCGACCTGACGGGCGGGCAGAAGACGGGGCTCTTCTACGACCAGCGGCCGAACCATGCCTTTGCGGCAAGGATGGCGAAGGGCGCGCGGGTGTTGGACGTCTTTGCCCACGTGGGCGGGTTTTCCCTGGCGGCGCTGGCCGCGGGGGCGGAGAGTGCGCTGGCGGTGGACGGCTCGGAGCCGGCGCTGGAGCTGGCAAGGGCCGGCGCCGAGAAGATGGGTGCCGCCGGGCGGTTCGAGACGCGGAAGGCGGACGCGTTCGAGGCGTTGACCGCTTTGGCCGAGGAGGGGGCGCGGTTCGACATGGTGATTTGCGATCCGCCGGCCTTTGCGCCGTCGAAACAGGCGCTGGAGGCGGGTCTCAGGGCCTATGAGCGGGTCGCCCGGCTGGCGGCGCCGCTGGTGGCCGAGGGCGGGATACTGGGCTTGTGCTCCTGTTCCCATGCCGCCGATCTTGCGAAGTTCCGGTCGGCGTGCCTGCGGGGGATCGGCCGGGCGGGGCGTGCGGGGCCGCTCATACATACCGGGTTCGCGGGGCCGGATCATCCGCAGCATCCGAACCTGGCGGAGACGGCGTATCTGAAGGCGCTGTTTTTCCGGCTTTGAGGGGGCGGTGCTCGTCAGCCCTTGCGGGCTGCCTCGCGGAGGGCGGCGCATGAAGGCGGTGTTGGATACCTGCGTCATCTACCCGACGGTGATGCGGCAGATGCTGCTGAGGGTGGCGAAGACGGGGCTTTTCACGCCGCTCTGGTCGGCGCGGATCATCGAGGAATGGCAGCGGGCCGCGGCCAAGCTGGGCCCCGAGGGCGTGGCACAGGCGGGCGCCGAGGCGGCGATGCTTGGGGTCGAGTGGCCCGAGGCCGAGGTGAGCTGGCCGCCGTCGCTGGAGAGCCGGTTGTGGCTGCCCGATCCGGCGGATATTCATGTGCTGGCGGCGGCGGTGGCGGGGTCGGCCGACCTGATCCTGACGCTGAACGTCAAGGATTTCCCGCGCAACGTGCTGGCCGAGGAGGGCGTGGCGCGGGCCGATCCGGACGGGTTCCTGCTGGGTCACTGGAAGGCCGAGCCGGGGCTGGTGGCCGGGGCGGCCGAGAGCGTGCTGGCCGATGCGAACCGGCTTTCGGGTCAGATCTGGGAGATGCGGCAGCTTCTGAAGAAGGCGAAGCTGCCGCGGCTGGGCAAGGCGCTCAGCGGGTCATGATCGAGATGAGGTTGGCGTAGTCGTCTGTCCAGACGCGGCCGCCGTCGCTTTCCAGGATTTTCCAGCGCGGGTCGTCGTTCAGCTCTCCGAAGGCGTCGGGGGAGCGGGCGATCATCACCACGCTCGAGCTGGAATCGCCGGGGTCTTCGGACACGTTGGCCTGGTAGTGCTGGACGCGCGCCGAGAGCCCGAGGTCGGCTGCCGAGCGGGCGAGCGGTATGTCGATGTCGTAATACCGGTTGGAGATGTGGTAGAGCAGGATCCCGTCGGGCGAGAGCCGGTCGAGGTAGAGCTGCATCGCCTCGTTGGTGGTGAGGTGCACCGGAACCGCGTCGGAGCTGTAGGCGTCGATCACCAGAACGTCGAAGGCGAGGTCTTTCTGGCGGGCGAGCACCATCCGCCCGTCGCCCATATGGGTGGGGGCCTCGGGGGCGCAGGCCGACAGGAAGCGGAAATATTCCGGCGAGCGGGCGATCTTGTCGACGAGGCTGTCGATTTCGTAGAAGTGCCAGTTCTGCCCCGGCTGCTTGTAGCAGGCCAGCGAGCCCACGCCGAGCCCCAGCACGCCGACGGTGTCGGCGGCGGTGCCGCGGGCGGAGGTCAGAACCTGCGCCATCGGCCCGTTGCGGTGGTAATAATAGAGCGGTTCGGGGCGCTCGGCGTCGTCGTCGGCCAGCCGCTGGGCCCCGTGGACGGTGGTGCCGTTGCCGTAGAGGCGCAGGCCGACATCCTCTACGATGACATGGGTTCCGAAGAAGCTGCGATCGCGCCAGACCGAGCCGTCGGGCACATGCATCAGGCCCGTCACCAGAACGACCACGCCGGCGCCGAAGCAGCCCAGCGGGTCGCGGCGCATCCAGGCGAGGGCGAGGATCGCACCGATGAAGAGGATGAGGAGCACCGCTGTCCAATGCCCAGGGTCACCGGCCACCAGTCCGGTCAGGATCGCGGGCATGGCGAGGGCCAGCCCGGTGGCGCCGCCGCGGGCGAGTTTCGCGAGCGTCTCGCCGGCGCTTGCGGCGAAGGGAATGAAGAGCAGCACGGCCAGCACGGTCGTGATCAGCAGTTCATGCAGCCCGGAGAAGGCGACCGGCGCGATGAGCGAGTTGAAGAGCCCGCCGAGCGCCCCGCCCACCGACATGGTCAGGTAGAAGCCCGTCAGCCCGTGGCCGGCCGGGCGCGCGGCATAGAGCCGGCGATGGGCGAAGAGCGTGATGCTGAAGAAGCACAGCAGCAGGACGCCGACCTCTTCCCATTCCAGGTAGGAGCCGTGGAAGCCCAGCACGTAGAGGCTGAGCACGGCGAGGGAGAGGGCCGCGATAATCCTGACCGTGCGGTCCGAGAGGACGCGCCGGTTCGAGAAGGCCAGTACGAAGGTGAAGAGGTAGAGCGCCAGCGGCACCACCCAGACCAGCGGGAAGGAGCCCATGTCGATGCTGATCTTGAGCGTGATCCCCAGCATCAGCGAGGACGGGATGAAGGCGAGGAACCCCCACTGGGCCACCTGCCATGCCGAGTTGCGCGTGGCGCATTTGTGGTCTTTCGGGGTGACGGCCGCGGGGCCCTGGGTGAAGAGCCCGCTGAGCGCGAGCGCGCCACCCAGGGCCACGAAACCTACGGCCCAGACCAGACCTATGGCGCTGGCGCCGAGGATCGGCTCGGCGGCGAGCGGGAAGCCGAGCAGGGCGATGAGCGAACCGAGGTTGGAGGCACCGTAGAGGAAATAGGGATCATGCGCCGAGGGCCCGCCGCTGCGGCTGTACCAGAACTGGATCAGCGGTGCGTTGGCCGAGAGCGCGAAGAAGGGCAGGCCGACCCCGGCCGCGAAGAGCAGAAGCGTCTGCCACGCGGTCGAGCCGGTCGGGTCGAGCTGCCAGCCTTCGGGCACGCCGAGCGGCAGGCTGAGCAGGGCCGCCGCCCAGACGGCCAGGTGCACCAGAACCTGGCCGCGCACGGGCAGCAGGCGGGTCAGCACGTGGGCATAGAGGTAGCCCGCGATGAGGATGGTCTGGAAGAACAGCATCGCCGTGGTCCACACCGCCGGCGAGCCGCCCACATGCGGCAGGACTACCCGGGTGAACAGGGGTTGCACGAAAAACAGCAGCGACGCGCTGAGAAACAGCGTCAGGACGAAAACGATTGGCGCGAAACGCTGTGAAACGGCTTGGGTCGGTGCAACGGTCGTGTGCATGTCTGTCCTCTCGGGTTCCCGTAGGACAGTCGGTAGCGTCGAGATTTAACGAAAGTTGGGCCGGACTATGGCCGGAAGGCGCGGAATGGCGGCTTTTGTTCGGTCTTCGGGCCCTATTGCGCCCACTTGGCCTCGAGCTTCTCGATGGCCGCGATGCGTTCGCCGGTTTTCGGGTGGCTCATCAGCCAGGCCGGCGCGGCGCCGGAGCGGGACTGGGTGAGGTCTTCGAGCTTGTTGAACAGCGATTTCTGGGGCGCCGTCCCGATGCCCGACTTGGTCAGAAGGGCGGCGGCGTATTCGTCGGCCTCGTATTCGTCGCTGCGCGACAGGCGGGCGGCCAGCAGGGTGGTCAGGCCGTTGGCGATCAGCACGCCGATGCCGGGCAGAAAGCGCGACAGGATCATCGCCAGCGCCGTGCGCAGGGCATTCTGGCCGGAGAAGTCGATCATCCGGCGGCGGGAATGGCCCAGGGCCACGTGGCCAAGCTCGTGGGCGATGACGCTGGCCATTTCCTCGGCCGAGATCTCGCCGTTCTGGAACTTGCGGTAGAAGCCGCGGGTGATGAAGATGCGCCCATCGGGGGCGGCGAGCCCGTTCACCGGGTCGATCTCGTAGATATGGACCTTGATGCGGGGCAGATCGAGCGCGGATGCCAGGCGGTCGGTCAGCTTCTTCAGGCGCGGGTCGGCCAGTTCGGAGGACCGGGCGTCGAGCTCGCGCCGGGTGCGCCAGACCGAGAAGCGATACATGGCCACGGCATAGAGAATCGCCAGGAGGATGGGGGTGAACTTCAGCATGAGGGGAATATGGGGTGCCGGGCAGGGGCGGGCAAGCGCGGGTCGCCCCGCACCTGCCCTTTGGGTCAGAAGGGGAAGAAGAGGGGTATCACCAGTACCGCCACCACCGCGAAGAGCAGGTTGAGCGGCAGGCCCACGATTACGAAATCGCGGAACCGGTAGCCGCCCGCGCCGTAGACGAAGGTGTTGGTCTGGTAGCCGATGGGGGTGGCGAAGCTGGCCGAGGCCGCGAACATCACCGCCATGATGAAGGGTCGCGGGTCGTAACCCAGTTGCACCGCCATGCCGATCACGATCGGCCCGACGAGGACGGCTACGGCGTTGTTGCTGATCATCTCGGTCAGCAGGCTGGTGAAGAGATAGACCGCCGCCAGCGCCGCCAATGGCCCGAAGCCGCCGGTCAGGCCGACGATGAACGCGACCACGGTTTCCGCGGCGCCGGTGTTGTCGAGCCCCTGGCTGAGGCCCAGCATCCCGAAGATCAGGAACAGGATGCGCCAGTCGATGGCGTCGAACGCCTCTTCCGGGTCGACGCAGCCGGTCAGCATGACGACCGAGGCGCCTATCACCGCGAGGCCCGCGATGGGCATCAGCCCGAACGCTGCCAGCACCATGACGCCGAGGATGGTGGCGATGGCGATGGGGGCCTTGCCGCGGCGGACGGGCCGTTCGGAGGGGGTCGAGAGGTTGACGATGCCGCCATCGGCCACCAGCCGTTGCAGCCCTTCGGCGGGCCCTTCCAGCAGCAGCGTGTCGGCGAAGCGCAGGCGGAGCGTCTCGGTGCTCTCGGTGATGTTGCGGTCGTCGCGGTGCACGGCGAGGACATAGATGCCGTAGGTGCGGCGCAGGCGCAGGTCGCCCAGCATGCGGCCGCGCAGCATCGACTTGGGCCCGATGCTGCCTTCCATCATCATGGTGCTTTCGGCGGTGACCGGCTCGAACCCGGTGTCGTGCATCTCGTTGAAGGCGACGCTGCCGTCTTCCTTGAGGCCCAGAAGCTCGCCCGCGTCGGTCTTGATGACGACCCGGTCGCCGGCTTCGAGCGTGAGGGAGGACAGGCGCGCGCGCTGCGAGCGTTCGCCGCGGATCACGTCGAGAATGCGGGATTGAGACGTGTTGAAGGGCAGGTCGGCGAGGGCCTTGCCGATATGGGCCGAGCCGGCGGGAATGAGCAGGCGCGCGAGGAACTTGCGCTTGCGTTCCTGGCCCAGGACCGAGGAAAGGGAGGCGCGGTTGGGCAGCAGGTAGCGGCCTGCGATGACCATGTAGATCATGCCGGCGCCGGCCAGGAACAGCCCCGGAAGGGTCATTTCGAACATGGTGATGCGAGGCTGGCCGGCGGCGAGCGCGACGTCGCTCATCAGGATGTTGGTGGACGTGCCGATCAGGGTGAGCGTGCCGCCGAAGATGGCCGCGTAGGAGAGCGGGATCAGCACCTTCGAGGGCGCCGCGCCCACCGAGGCCGCGACCGAGATCATCACCGGCGTCAGCAGCACGACGACGGGGGTGTTGTTCATGAAAGCCGAGGCGGCGATGGCGGCGGCCATCATGATCAGCACCGCCCGCGACATCGAGCCGCGCGCCTGTTTCTGCAGGACGTCGCCGAGAAGGGTCAGCACGCCGGTGCGTTCGAGCGCGGCCGAGATGATGAACATCATCGCGATGGTGATCGGCGCGCCGGAGGAGAAGACGTTCAGGAAATCGTCGGTGCCGAGGATGCCGGTCGCCAGAAGCACGGCGGAGGCCGACAGCGCCGTGACCTCGGGCGGGTAGAGCTCGAACAGGAAGCCGGCGAAGACGAGGGCCAGCAGGAGAAGAACGAACAGCTGATCGTAGGGCATGGGGGCGCGAACCTGAACAGGAGGAGGACCGAAGGCGGAGTGTCGGGCAAGGTCCGGGCACTGGCAACAGGATAATGCCGGCCGGCGGGGTTTCGCGTGATGTGCGCCTAGCGGACGAGCAGGTCGAGCGGCTGGCGCGAGAGGCGTTCGACCCCGGTTTCCGTGACGAGCACCGAGTGGCCGGGGCATATGGCCAATCCCGCCTCGGCATCCATCAGGATCATGTGAAGGAAGAACACCTGCCCGGCCTGCATGAGGAGCGGGTTGCCCTCGTAGAACATCGGGAAATCCACCCAGATGGGGTTATAGACCGCGCCCATGCCATAGCCGCAGGCCTGCATCCGGGCGTGACCGAGGCCGTGGTCGTCGAGCGTGCGGGCATGGGCGTCGAAGACCTCGCTCATGGGGCGGCCGGGGCGGATGGCGTCTTCGCAGGCCTCGAGCGCGGCCACGCCCGCCTCGTGCATGTGGCGCTGTTTGTCGCTGGGTTTCCCGATGATGACGGTGCGCATCATGGCGGCGTGATAGCGGGCATAGGCGCCGGCCCATTCCCATGTCATCTGGTCCTGCGGCTCGAGGTGCCGGCGGCCCGAATGGTAGCGCGACAGCAGCGCCTGCGGGCCGGAGCCGAGGATGAACTCGTTGCCGGCATAATCGCCGCCGCCGCGGAAGACGGCGCCCTGCATGGCGGCGAGGATATCGCCTTCGAAGGCGCCCGCGCGGGTCTCGGCAAGGCCCGCATCCATGGCGTCATCGGCCAGTTGGCCGGCGCGGCGGTGCATCTCGATCTCGGCGGGGCTTTTCACGCGGCGCAGGGCGCGGATGAGGTCGGAATGCTCCTCTGCCGCGGGCAGGGCCGCACGGGTGAGTTGGCCGTTGCGGTCGGTGAGGCCGGCGGTATCCGATTCGAAGCCGAGGCGGCCCTCCGCCACGCCGAGGTCAGTCAGCAGGTTCTTCAGGTGTTCGGCCGGGTTCGACCCTTCGTATTGCGGCCAGACGTGGATTTCGTCTTCCGACAGCACCGAGGTCTGGAATGCCTGGAGGCGGTCGGGCATGCGGGTCATCAGGTGCAGATCGCCCTTCGCCGTCAGCACCATCGCCTGGTACATGGCGAAGCCGAACGTGTCGTAGCCGCAGATCCAGTAGTGGCTTTCCGGTGCGAAGAGGATCAGCGCGTCGAGCCCGGCCTCCTTGACCGCCTGCGTGGCGCGGGCGCGGCGGGCGGCGTATTCGGCGGCGTCGAAATGGAAGGGCATTGGCGGGCTCCGTGGCTGTCCTTGTTCGGACTGGAGCCGCTTATCCTTCGGGCCGCTTGTCTGGTTGCGACCTCGGGAGCCTCCGGCGGGAGTATTTCGGGCAAGATGAAGCCGGGGGCGCGCCCAAGCTTCTTCTGGCCGGAAATATCCCGGGGGAGCGTTGGAACCCTTCAGGGTTTCAACGTGGGTGGCAGCGCCCCCTTGTGCGCCGTCTCAGCCCGAGCAGCTGGCGCCGCCGAGGACGCAGAACTTGGCGCAGTGCGGGTGGTTGAGGGCGACGTCGCGCTCGGCCTCCTCCAGCGTCTCGCCCATCTCGAATTGCGGGTCGTAGGGCAGGAGGGTGCAGGACAGCACGGTCGGCCGGGGCGCGCCCTTGCGTTTCACGACCATGCGCGAGGAGGCGCACATCACGTCGTCGGGCGACTTGCCGAGGATGCCCCAGCAGGCGGTGGTGATCTCGGGCACCTCGACGCGCATGTCCATTTCCGGGAAGATCACGGTTTCGGCGGGGTTGTCGGCGTCGATGGCAAACCGGTTCGCGGCATAGAAGGCGCGGTAGCCGTCGCGGGCCTCGGTCTCGGTTTCATTCCAGAGGCTGCGGCCGGCGACGGTCATGCGGGCGCCCGCGTCGCGCAGCCAGGCCATGCCGGCCAGGGTTTTCTCGAAGGCGCCGGTGCCGCGCTCCTCGTCATGGTGCTGTGCCGACCAGTGATCGACGGAGATGCGCAGGGTGAGACGGTCGCCGTACTCTTCGATCAGGGCGCGGAGGGCGTTCTGCACGTTCGGGCGCATCATCGGGCGCATGGCGTTGGTAAGAATCAGGACGTCGTAGCCGCGGTCCAGCGCGGCGCGGGCCATGGCGCACATCTCGGGGTTCATGAAGGGCTCGCCGCCGGTGAAGCCGATCTCGCGGACCGGCCAGCCCCGGGTTTCAAGCTGGTCGAGATAGTCGCGCACCTCGGCCTCGGTCATGTAGACGAGGCGGTCGTTCTCGGGCGAGCTTTCGATATAGCAGTTCACGCAGGTGATGTTGCAGAGCGTGCCGGTGTTGAACCAGAGCGTCTCGGGCCTGGAGAGGGGCACGTGGGCGCGGGGTTGCCCGTCGGCGGTTACCTGCGGGTCACGGAACTTGCCGTCATTGGCCAGGGCTGTGGCGGCGTCTTTCATCAAATCACCTGATTTTGGTTTGCATTTCGGGCGTAACCTGTCCTTTTTGTCGTGAAAAGCCATGACCGGGCTGGTGACGGGTTTGTGATAGGGGCATAAAGGCCCCGTGAACGCCGCGCGTCAATTCGGTATCGCGGCGGGACAGGAGAGGTCTGATGGTTTCGCGTGTCATTCCTGTGGATCCCTTCGACCTGGTGATTTTCGGCGGCACGGGGGATCTCGCGCGGCGGAAAATCCTGCCGGGCCTTTTCCGACGGTATTGCGCCGGCCAGATCGAGGGCGACGTGCGCATCACCGGCGCGGCCCGGGGCGAGATGGACACCCAAGGGTATCGGGATTTCGCGGCGGAAGCGATCATGGCGTCCGATCAGTCGGCGGGCACCAAGAAGGCGCATCTCGACGAGTTCCTGGCCATGCTGCATTACGTCGTGGTCGATGCCATGGGCGATGACGGCTGGGAGGAGCTGGCCCGGATCACCCGGTCGGACCGGATCAGGGCGTTCTACTTCTCGGTGGCGCCAAGGCTCTTCGGGCCGCTGGCGGAGCGGCTGCACCAGCACGGGCTGGCCGACGGGCAGACGCGGATCGTGGTGGAGAAGCCGTTCGGGCGCGACCTGAAGACGGCGCGGGAGCTGAACAGGGTGCTGGCCGAGCATTTCGACGAAAGCCAGATTTACCGGATCGACCATTACCTCGGCAAGGAGACGGTGCAGAACCTGATGGCGATCCGCTTCGGGAACATGCTGTTCGAGCCGCTGTGGAACAGCCAGTATGTCGATCACATCCAGATCACCGTGGCCGAGGCCGTGGGCGTGGGCGGGCGCGGCGATTACTACGACCGGGCCGGGGCCATGCGGGACATGATGCAGAACCACCTGATGCAGCTTCTGTGCCTGATCGCGATGGAGCCGCCGGCGAAGTTTAACCCCGATTCGGTGCGCGACGAGAAGCTGAAGGTGATCCGCGCGCTTGACCCGGTGGCGCCCGATGACGTTGTGCGGGGCCAGTACGAGGGCTCGGGCGGGCGGCCGAGCTATCGCAACCAGGTGGGCAACCGCGACAGCACGACGGAGAGCTTCGTGGCGCTGAGGGCAAGGGTCAGCAACTGGCGCTGGGCGGGCACGCCGTTCTACCTGCGCACCGGCAAGCGGCTGAAGGAACGGGCGAGCGAGATTGCCGTGGTCTTCAAGGATGCGCCGCATTCGATCTTCGGCGAAGAGGCCGGGCGGCACCGCAATATCCTGACCATCAAGCTGCAGCCCAACGAGGGGATCGAGCTTGGCGTGACGATCAAGGAGCCGGGCCCGGGCGGCATGCGGCTGGTCGATGTGCCGCTCGACATGACCTTTGCCGAGGCGCTGGGCCCGGAGGAGGCGGATTTCCCCGATGCCTATGAACGGCTGATCATGGATGTTATCCGGGGCAACCAGACGCTGTTCATGCGCGGCGACGAGGTCGAGGAGGCCTGGGCCTGGGCGGACGAGGTGATCGCCGGATGGGAGAAACGCGGCGACGACCCGCTGCCCTATGCCACGGGAAGTGCCGGGCCTGACGACGCGCTGATGCTTATGCATCGCGACGGGCGGCGCTGGCGGGAGATCAAGGCATGAATTTCATCGACTATCCAGACGACGAGCTGATGGCGGTGCACCTGGCCAACACGCTGGCCGGGGAGCTGACGGCCGCGCTGGAGCACAAGGACAGGGTGCTGTTCGTGGTGCCGGGCGGGACGACGCCCGGGCCGGTCTTCGACAGCCTCTGCGACTCCGACCTGGACTGGAGCCGGGTCGACGTGTTGCCGAGCGACGAGCGGTGGCTGCCCGAGGTGCATGTGCGCTCGAACAGCCGGCTGATCCGCGAGCGGCTGATGGTGGGGCGGGCCGCGAAGGCGCGGTTCCTGCCGCTGTACCGGAAGTCGGAGACGCCCGAGCCGGTGCTGGCGGAGCTGGAAGAGGCGATAAGCCCGGCCCTGCCGATCAACGTCTGCCTGCTGGGGATGGGAAGCGACATGCACACCGCGTCGCTGTTTCCCGGCGCGGACAACCTCGAGACGGCGCTTGACCGCTACGGGCCGGTGCTGGTGCCGATGCGGGCCAAGGACGTGCCCGAGCCGCGGCTGACGCTGTCGGCACGGGTTCTCAGGGATGCACTGGCGCTGCATGTGGTGATCACCGGACAGGCGAAGAAGGCCGCGCTTGACCGGGCGCGATCGCTCGAGCCGGTGAAGGCGCCGGTGGCGGCCGTGCTGGAAGAGGCGACGGTACACTGGGCGCCGTGACGGGGACGCGGGCAACGCCCTTGTCCGTGGAAACCATTTTCAGGGTTTCGACGTTTTCCCCGAAGTACGTAAGGAACGGTGACACGCAGGGGCGGGAGACAACGGCATGTGGGAGGCTTTGACGGCCGATACCGGCGCGCGGATCTCGGAGCTTTTGAAGGAAGAGGGCCGGGCGGCCGACTTTTCTGTCAGCTTCGACGGGATGCTTTTCGATTACTCCAAGACGGCGATGAGCAAGGAGGCACGGGCGCTGCTTCTGTCAATTGCCCAGTCGCATCGGGTGGAAGAGCGTCGCGCCGCGATGTTCGCGGGCGAGAAGATCAACGAGACCGAGGGGCGGGCGGTGTTGCATACCGCGCTGCGCAACCTCGACGGCGGACCGGTCGAGGTGGACGGGCAGGACGTGATGCCGGGCGTGCTGGAGACGCTGGCGCGGATGGAGGCCTTTGCCGAGGACGTGCGGGAGGGCCGTTTCACCGGCGCCGGCGGGCCGATCACCGACGTGATCAATATCGGGATCGGTGGCTCTCACCTTGGCCCCGAGATGGGGACGCGGGCGCTGTCGCCCTATCATGACGGGCCGCGATGCCATTTCGTGTCGAACGTGGACGGGGCGGATATTGCCGATTGCCTGGCCGGGCTCGACCCGAGAACGACGCTGGTGATCGTGGCCTCCAAGACCTTTACCACCATCGAGACGATGACCAATGCCGAGACGGCGCGGGCGTGGATGGCCAAGGCGGTGGACGACCCGGCCGCGCAGTTTGCCGCCGTGTCGAGCGCCGAGGACAAAACCGCCGATTTCGGCATCGCGCCCGAGCGGGTTTTCGGCTTCGAGGATTGGGTCGGCGGGCGCTATTCGATGTGGGGGCCGATCGGGTTGCCGCTGATGCTGGCGATCGGACCGGAGGATTTCCGCGCGTTCCTGAAGGGCGGCGCGGCGATGGACGGGCATTTCCGAACGGCGCCGGCGCAGGAGAACATGCCGGTCATGCTGGCGCTGACGGGGCTGTGGCACAGCCATGCCTGCGGGTTTCCGACCCGCGCTGTGCTGCCCTATGACCAGCGGCTGTCGCGGTTGCCGGCCTATTTCCAGCAACTGGAAATGGAAAGCAACGGCAAGCGCGTGACGATGGAGGGCGATGCGTTGAGTGAGCAGAGCGGCCCCGTTGTCTGGGGCGAGCCGGGCACGAACGGGCAGCACGCGTTCTATCAGCTCATCCACCAGGGCACGCAGGTGGTGCCGTGTGAATTCATGGTGGCCGCCAAGGGGCACGAGCCGGAACTGACGCATCATCACGACTTGCTGGTCGCCAATTGCCTGGCGCAGTCGGAGGCGCTGATGCGGGGCCGGACCCTGGCCGAGGCGCGGGCGCAGATGGAGACGGCCGGGTTCGAAGGCGACGAGCTTGAGCGGCAGGCGGCGCACCGGGTCTTTCCGGGCAACCGGCCGTCGACCACGCTGATCTATGACCGGCTGACGCCGCGGCGGCTGGGGCAGATCGTGGCGCTGTACGAGCACCGGGTCTTTGTCGAGGGCGTGATTCTCGGGATCAACTCGTTCGATCAATGGGGCGTGGAACTGGGCAAAGCGCTGGCGAAGGAAATGGCGCCGATCCTGTCGGGCGCGGAGGATGGCGCCGGCAAGGACGGCTCGACCCGTCAGCTTGTGGCCTTCGTGCGCGGGGCAACATAATGAGTAAGGCCCGGAAGGCGGCTTCGCTTTCCGGGCCAATGCCGCGCATGGATTGCTCGTCTGCCTCGTAACCGGGACCAACCAACACCACTCGTAACCGCGATCCAGCGGCATATGTCGGCTTCGCGCCGGGGCGCGAAGGGGATTGTCCGGGATGCACGCTGGCATCCCGGACCAGAACCGGCGCCGAAACGTCGTACGCATACACTCACTAAACAGCGGCGCCGGTCCTGTCTGACGGGGCAAAGGGCGGGCCCCGACAAACTCTGCCATCGGGCGGGGCTGGGGAATGCTGCATGCAAACGTCGATATGCAGCTCCGCGGAGCACGGGAGTCAGGAATGGTCTCCGAGGAAATCCCGCCGTTGGGCTGAGTTCCGATGGTCACTCACGTATCAGGCGGGGAAAAGTTTCAGAGGTGGGCGAAGTTTTTCGTGAATCTGGAAGTGATGTTTTCAAGTATATGATAGGACTACATAAATTTTTCTGACTTTCGGGAGTCGATCATCCCCGCTCGGGGATGTCGAACCCGTCTGCGGCCAGGGTGAACCCCTCGAATTGGAAGCCGGGCGAGACGGTGCAGCCGACCAGCGTGTAGGCGCCGATGCATTCGGCGCGCTGCCAGTGGTGCGTCGGGATGATGACCTGGGGGCGCTGGCCCTGGGCCAGGTCGGGCCCGAGCAGGTGGCGCTCGGCCGGGCCGTCATCGGTGGCCGAGAGGCGCAGCAGGAGCGGGTCGCCGGCGTAGAAATGCCAGATTTCGGTGGCATCGACCCGGTGCCAACGGTTCTCCTCGCCGCCCTTGAGCAGGAAGTAGATGCAGGTGCCGGTGGCCCGGCCGTCATTGTCGGCCACCCATGTCTCGCGGTAGTGGCCGCCTTCGGGATGGGGCTGAAGGCCGAGCTTTTCGATGATGTCGTTTGCTGTCATGGGGGCAGGCTAGCGCGGCGGGCCCCGGCAGGAAAGGGGCCTTTCAGGTTTCGGGGAAGGTGCCGGCTTCGATCATCTGGGCGAACATCTCCCGCACGGTCACATCGAGCGGGCGATAGGTCAGGCCGAGCTCGCGCTTGCCCTTGGAATTGTCGATATGCCACGGGACGTCGACATTGTTGGCCACGAAACGGCGGGAGAGGCCGCGGAAGGGGCCGACGAGCCAGACCAGCCATTTCGGCAGAGGCTTGGACGGGATCGGGTAGCGGTCGCCATATGTCGCGTGAAGCGCCTGGGCCACGGTCAGCAGGTCGGTGTCATGGGCCGAGACGATGTAGCGGCCCTGCACGTCTGGCAGGAAGCCGGCGGCAATGTGGGCCTGTGCCACGTCGCGGGCATCGACCACGCCGATGCCGAGGCGCGGCACGCCGGAGCGGAAGCTGCCATCGCCCATGCGCTTGATGATGCTGAAGCTTTCCGACGTGGGCGTCCCGTGGGAGGCGGGGCCGAGGACGAGGCTGGGGTTCACCGTGACGAGGCGCCACTGCGACTGGGCTTCGGCGATGTCCCATGCCGTACGCTCGGCCTCTGTCTTGGAGTAGGAATAGGGCTGGTAGTCGAGCGAGGCGGTGGTGTTCCAGTCGTCCTCGGAGAGCTTGCCGCCGCTGGCGCGGGCGCAATCGGTGGCGTCGGCATAGATCGCGGCGCAGGAGGAGGTGAGGACGACACGCTGGACCGAGGGCGTGCGGCTGGCCTCTTCCAGCACGTTGCGGGTGCCCTTGACCGCCGGGTCGACCAGTTCGCGTTGCGGATCCTTGACGGAGGTGGAGAAGGGCGAGGCGGTGTGGAAGACGATCCGGCAGCCTTTCATCGCTTCGGCATAGGCGCCGTCTTGCAGCAGGTCGGCCCGGAAGAAACGGATCGTCCCGGGGGCGGCATCGGCCATGGCCTGCAGCGGCGCGGTCTTCGCCGGGTCATCGGGATTGCGGATGGCGGCATGGACGGTGACGCCTGCATCGAGCAGGTCGCGCACCAGCCACCCGGCGACGTAGCCTGTGGCGCCGGTGACAAGCACGGGTGCGGTGGTGTCGACGGGGATCTCGGGCATGGAAACTCCTTTCCTGTGCGTGGTCCAGACTTGGGGATGCTGCGGGTCGATGCAAGTTTTTGGCGCTCGCCGGGGCGCCGTGTGTACGGTAACCTGCGGGCATGACATGGCTTGGCAGACTGATCGAGCGGCAGATCCTCAAGGCCGGTGCCGAGGGGAAATTGCAGGGGCTTGAGGGCGAGGGGCAACCGCTGCCCGATCACAGCGGCGAGGCGCATCTCGACGCGGGCGAGGCGGCGGGGTTCCGGATGATGGCCGAGGCCGGGGTCTTGCCGGAAGAGATCACTTTGAAAAAGCAGATCGCCGCGCACAAGGCGCAGATGGCCACGATCACCGACCCGGAGACGCGCAAGGCAGCGATGGCGGAATTGGCGCAGCTGATGATGCGCCAGTCGATTGCCGAGGATGCCCGGCGGAAATTCCTGAAAGGCTGATGTCGCCGTTTCCTGCGGCATTTCAGACAGTTATCCGCACAAGCGACGGGCAGAACCAGTGTTGTCGCCCCTCGAGGCGCGGGGGATGCCAATCCCCCCTTTTCATGGGTCAATTGTGCGGCTTAGCTGGCGCGGATTCGAGACGAAGGGGGTTGGCATGGCGACCGATCAGGAAAATGAGCCGCAGGCAGGTGTCTCGCAGCCCGAAACCGCCGCCGCGGCCGGGCCGCGGCTGAGGGATTGCCCCGACTGGTATTACCTGCTGCGGGAGTTCGAGACGCTGTACCGGCAGGGCTCTGCCGGGGGCAGCCGGTCGATCCGCAGCCATCGCAAGCGGGTGCGCGAGGCGGTGTCGGCGGTGTTGGAGTCGAACCCTGAGATGGCGATGCGGGCGCCGGAGACAAAGCCGGTGACCGCGCATCTGGGGCGCGCGCTCGATATCGGCGAACGCGGGGTGATGCAGGGGCTCGCGCGGGCGCTGTCGCGGGTGTCGGACCAGCTGACATGGGAATACGGGTACGAGAAGGTTTCGCCGTCGCTGGCGCGCAAATACGCCTATTGCGAGGTGATGGGGCCGAACGGCCCGGTGCAGACGGGCCGGCTGATCATCGGGTTCGTGCTGTTTGCGCCGAACACGACCTATCCGCAGCACAGCCATGTCGAGATCGAGGAAAGCTACGTGTCGGTCGCGGGGGCATGGTCGGAAAACGATGCGGCGGTTTATGCGCCGGGGTCGCTCATTCTGAACCGGGCCGGGGACGAGCACAGGATCACGACCGGAGAGCAGCAGCCCTGCCTGCTGGCCTATGCGTGGAGCGGGCCGGAGACCCGGCTGAGGCTGCCTGAGATGAAGCTGACGCCGCCGCGCCAGCAAAAGGCGCGGCGGGAAGGGCGTTAGGGCCAGGCCGGCGAGGCTTAGCCGCGCAGGATCGAGCGGCCGGCGTACTCGGCGCTGTCGCCGAGGGCTTCCTCGATGCGGATCAGTTGGTTGTACTTGGCAAGCCGGTCGGAGCGCGCCAGCGAGCCGGTCTTGATCTGCCCGCAATTGGTCGCGACGGCGAGGTCGGCGATGGTGGCGTCCTCGGTCTCGCCAGAGCGGTGGGACATGACGTTTGTCATCCGCGCGCGGTGAGCCATGTCGACGGCTTTCAGCGTCTCGGTCAGCGTGCCGATCTGGTTGACCTTCACCAGCATCGAGTTCGCGGCGCCCTTCTCGATGCCCTGGGCCAAGCGCACCGGGTTGGTGACGAAAAGGTCGTCGCCCACGAGCTGCACCTTGTCGCCGATCATGTCGGTCAGGGCTTTCCAGCCGTCCCAGTCATCCTCGCTCATGCCGTCCTCGATCGAGATGATCGGGTAGTCGCCGACCAGTGCCTTGAGGTAGTCGGCGTTTTCCTCGGAGGTGAGCGAGAGGCCTTCGCCCTTCAATTCGTACTTGCCGTCCTTGAAATACTCGGTCGCGGCGCAGTCGAGGGCGAGGTAGATGTCCTCGCCCGGCTTGTAGCCGGCCTTCTCGATGGATTTCAGGATGAAATCGAGCGCCTCGCGGGTCGAGGAGAGGTTGGGGGCAAAGCCGCCTTCGTCGCCGATACCGGTGGAAAGGCCGGCGGCGGACAGCTCTTTCTTGAGGGTGTGGAACACCTCGGCGCCCATGCGCACCGCTTCGCGGATATCGCTGGCGGCGACCGGCATGATCATGAATTCCTGGATGTCGATCGGATTGTCGGCGTGCTCGCCGCCGTTGATGATGTTCATCATCGGCACGGGCAGGGTGCGGGCCGAGGTGCCGCCGACATAGCGGAAGAGCGGCTGGGTGGTGAAATCGGCGGCGGCCTTGGCGACGGCGAGCGAGACGCCGAGGATGGCATTGGCGCCGAGGCGGGCCTTGTTGGGGGTGCCGTCAAGCTCGATCATCGCGGCGTCGACCGAAACCTGTTCGGTGGCGTCGAAGCCCAGGAGCAGATCGGCGATTTCGCCGTTGACCGAGGCCGCGGCCTCGAGCACGCCCTTGCCCATGTACCGGTTCTTGTCGCCGTCACGCTTCTCGACAGCCTCGTGCGCGCCGGTCGAGGCGCCCGAGGGCACTGCCGCGCGGCCCATGGTGCCGTCTTCGAGGACGACGTCGACCTCGATCGTGGGGTTGCCGCGGCTGTCGAGTATTTCGCGGGCGTGAATGTCGATGATGGTGCTCATGTCCTTGTCCCTCGGAAGGCTGAAATGGTTGGGTGTCCCATACCAAGTTTTACGTCGAATGCAACTGGGGGTGGTAGCGCTAACGAGATGCCCCAACTAGATGTTGGGGTTTCCCGGCAGATCGCGGCGCTGGCGGCGGGCGAGGCGTTGTTCGCGAATGAAGGTGTAAAGGCCGGTCGCGATGATAAGCGCGGCGCCGGCGAGTGTCAGGGTGTCGGGGTGTTCGCCGAAGATGGTGACGCCCACGATCAGAGAGAAGAGCAGGCGAGTGTAGCGGAAGGGCGTGACGGCGGCGGCCTCGCCAAGGCGCATGGCCTGAACGATGCCGTAATAGGAGAGCGCGCCGACGGCGATGGCCACGAGCATCATCGTTCCATGCGTGGCGGTCATGGTCTGTGGCCCTTCACCGGCCAGGGCCAGCAACAGGAAACCCGCCGGGATGACGGCACCCGAGCCCTGAAAGGCGATGACGAAGGAAGACACGTTGGTATCCATCCGCCGGGTGATCAGGTCGCGGGCGGCGATGGCGCAGACCGAGATCAGCACAATAAGCGCTGCCGGCTCGAACCCGGCCACGCCGGGACGGATGATGATGAGCACGCCGATGAAGCCGATGGCGATGGCGCTCCACCGGCGCCAGCCGACGTCTTCGCCGAGGAAGAGGGCGGCGCCCATGGTGATGACGAGCGGTGTCGCCTGGAAGACGGCCGCCACGACCGAGATGTCGACCAGCGAGAGCGAGGTGACGAAGGCCATGGAGGCCATCGCCTCGGCCAGCGCGCGCCACAGGAACATCGGCCGCCATGCCGCCCGGGCGAAAATGGCATGGCCGCGGTGGCGGGCCATGAACGCAAAGAGCAGGGTGCTTGAAAGGCCAATGATGATGAGGATCTGGCCCACGGGAATATCCTGCGACATCCGCTTGATCAGCGTGTCCTCGATGGTGAAGCCGGCCATGGCGGCTATCACGAGCAGGATGCCGTGGACGTTCTGCATGGGGTGCCTTTCCGTGCTGTGGCGGGATGCCGCACGCGACCGGCTATAGTGACCATTGGCGTCAGCAGCAACACCGGGCGTGGCGGTGGGGCGTTGACCGCGGCGGGGCGGCGGCCGAAGGTCGGTCAGCCAATAGCGGGAGGCGGGTATGGACCTGACGGAGTACGAGGCGACATCGGGGCGGTTCGAGCCGGTATGGACGCTGGAAATCCAGACATTGCCGGAGGATACGGACCGGATTCTCGATGCGGTGATGGAGGTGTATCCGCTGGGCTATGGGCGGTACCAGCGCAATGCGAGTATCTCGGCGGTGGGGCGCGAGACGGCGCAGCCGGAACCGGGCTCGACCACGACGACCCATGTGGAGGGGTTTAAGGCGGGCGCGACGGAGACCTATCCGATGGTCGAGCTGAAGATCTCGGTGCCCAGGGAGTTGGAGGTGTTGGAGCGCGTCATGGATGCGGTGATCTGGGCGCATCATTACGAGGAACCGGTGATCTTCCTGCGCGAGGACTGGGCCAGCCGGGCGGCCTATGACCCGAGAAGCGACAACCCGAACCGCTGGTGGAACGACGGGCGAGGGTTGCCGGAGCGGCTGGAGTAGGGCTCAGGACTTCTTGAGCGGCACGCCGTACAGCTCGAGCTTGTGGCCTTTGAGCTTGTAGCCCAGCTTGTTGGCGATCCTTTCCTGAAGCGCCTCGATCTCGGCATCGACGAATTCGATGACTTCGCCGGATTGCAGGTCGATCAGGTGGTCGTGGTGGTCGCGCTCGGCATCTTCGTAGCGGGCGCGGCCGTCGCCGAATTCGACCTTTTCAAGGATGCCGGCTTCCTCGAACAGCTTCACCGTCCGGTAGACCGTGGCGATGGAAATGTTGGGATCGCGGCCCGAGGCGCGGGCGTAAAGCTCTTCCACATCGGGGTGATCGTCGGAGTCTTCCAGCACGCCGGCAATGGTGCGGCGCTGGCCGGTCATCCGCAGGCCCTTGGCCTCGCAACGCTCGGTGATGGTCTCGGTCATCGGCTCGATCTTTTGCGACTCGTGGGACCGTTGGATAGCCGGTTCGCGGCGCGTTGGCCAGATTTTATCGGCGGTCTAAACCAGTCGGCCTTCCATCACCTGTACGGCCTGCCCGGAGACGGTCACGCGGCCTTGCTGGGTTTGCAGCCTGATGCGGCTGGGGCGGCCCATATCCTCGCCCTGGTGGACGGTGAGGGAGAGGTCGCGACCGAGCGTCTCAGCAAGGAGGGCGGCGAGGGTGGCGCAGGCGCTGCCGGTGGCCGGGTCTTCGGGGATGTTGTCGAGCGGTGCGAACATGCGGGCGTGGATGGTGTCGCTTTCTCGGACATAGGCGAATTGTGCGAAGTCGAGGCCGCCGGGATGGGCCTTCGCGCCCTTGCGGAAGGTGGCGATATCGGTCTGGCAGGCGGAGAGGGCGGCGCGGCTGGTGAGTTCGCTGAGGGTGAAAGGCAGGCCGAGAGAGGCCATCGTGGGCGGGTGTGTTTCGGTGGCGATATCAGAGGGTTGTACGCCGAGGGCACGGGCCACGAGGGCCGGTTCGGGCCTGGCGAGGGTTTCCAGCGGGGCGGCGGTGGTGAAGGCGGCGGTGCCGGTATCGACGCGGCAAGGCAGGGGCCCGATGCCCAGTTCGAGCACCATGTCGGGCCCGTGGCCCGCATCGGCCAGTGCGATGGCGGTGCCGATCACCGGGTGGCCGGCGAAGGGGATTTCCATCGTGGGCGTGAAGATGCGGACGCGGGCGGTGTGGGCCCGGCTTTCGGGCGGATAGACGAAGGTGACCTCGGAGAAGTTGAACTCGGCCGCGATGGCTTGAAGGTCGGCTTCGGGCAGGGCGGTGGCGTCGGGGAAAACGGCCAGCTGGTTGCCGCCGAAGCGGGTTTCAGTGAAGACGTCATAGACCACGTAGCGGGACATGGGGCGTTCCTCAGACAAGGTCGGGCGCGCGGCCGAGGCGGTTGGCGAGTTTGCCGACCGTCAGCCCCTGCACGACGATGGAGAAGATCACCACCACGTAGGTGGCGGTCAGGATGAGCGGCTTCCACTCGTTGTCGGGCAGCGAGAGGGCCAGTGCGACCGAGATACCGCCCTTGAGGCCGCCCCATGTCATGATCGGCACGACGCCGGGGGCGAAGGTGCGGAAGGGGCGCAGGATCAGTACGGGCACAGCCACGGCGGCCAGACGGCCGATGAGGGCCAAGCCGATGGAGAGGGCGCCGGCGAGGAGGAAATCGACCTCGAAGGCGACGGCGAAGACCTCGAAGCCGATCATCAGGAAGAGGACGGCGTTGAGGATTTCGTCGATGAGTTTCCAGAAGGCATCCACATAGTCGCGGGTTTCCTCGCTCATGCCGTGCTTGGCGCCGACCTCGCCGATGAGAAGCCCGGCGCAGACGGCCATGATGGGGGCGGAGACGTGCAGGAACACGGCCAGTTCGTAGCCGCCGAAGGCGAGGCCGAGGGTGAGGAGAACCTCGAGCGAGTAGTCGTCGATGAGGCGCATGACGCGGAAGGTGAGCCAGCCGAGGACGAGGCCGAGGACGGCGCCGCCAAGGGCTTCCTGCACGAAGAGGAGGGCCGCGGCCTGAAGGCCGCTGGCGTGGTGGTCGTCGCCCGGGAAGGCGAGGCCGACGAGCACGAGGAAGACAACGTACCCCACGCCGTCATTGAAGAGGGATTCGCCGGCGATCTTTGTTTCCAGGGACTTGCGCAGGTTGGCCTCGCGCAGCACGCCCAGCACGGCGACCGGGTCGGTGGGGGAAATGAGGGAGCCGAAGACGAGCGCCACGAGGAGCGGCATGCCGGTCAGCCAGTGAAAGCCGGTGCCGATGACCACGGTGGAGAGGGCCACGCCCATGGTGGCCATCAGGAAGACGGCCCGCCATTGTTCGCGCAGGTCGGCCAGCTTGACGTGAAGCGCGCCGGCGAAGAGCAGGAGGCCCAGCATCCCTTCGAGCAGGGCGTCGGAGAAGTCGATCGAGGTGATCAAATCGCGGGCGGTTTCGGCGATCTCCAGATGGGGCAGGCCCATGTCGACCAGCATCACGCCGAACGAGGCCAGCAGCGCCACGACGAGGATGCCGATGGCCGAAGGGAGCTTTAAAAACAGGTAGTTGATGGCGCCGAAGACAGCGGCCAGCACGATGAGAAGCGAGGTGATCTGAAGAATGGTCATGAAAAGCGTCCAACAATGGCGGGTCTGCGGGGCAGCGCCTAGCACGGTGCCCCGGACGGCGCCAGATGTCTAGCGCGGGGCGCGTTCCAGATCGGCCCAGACGGGCAGGTGATCGGAGGCGATATGGGCGGGCTTGGTCCTGTGGGTGCCGGTGGCGGCGGCGACGAGGGCGTCGCAGGTGGCGATGCGGTCGAGGCGGGCCACGGGGCGCGGGGCCGGATAGCTGGGGGGCGTGGGTGCGAATTGCTTGTCGTCGACGGCGGCGGCGAGGGCCGCGGCGCTGCCCCATTCGTTGAAATCGCCGGCCAGAATGGTGGGCATGGGGGCCATGCGGCGGAGGTGGCGCTGGATGGTGGCGAGTTGCATCAGGCGGTAGCGGCGCACGAGGCCGAGATGGAGGCCCACCACGCGGACGGGGCCTATGGCGGTGTCCAGCTCGGCCATGATGGCGCCGCGCGGCTCGAGGCCCGGAAGCTCCAAATGCGAGGTATTCCGGACGGTTACGCCGGGACGTGCAAGCATGGCGTTGCCATGCCAGCCAAGCGAGCCGCCCGGCGCGCCGAAGGGCAGGATGTGCCAGCCATCCTGTTCGGCCATGTCGTGCGGCAGGGCGGCGGGACGGGGCGGGAGGCGCTTGTCAACCTCTTGTAAAACAACGAGATCCGCGTCGAGCGCGGCGATGACAGACAGGGAACGGTCGGGGCGGCGACGCATGTCGAGGCCCACGCATTTCTGCAGGTTGTAGGTTGCAATCCGGAACCGATCGACTTTCATATCCCTGCAATATCATCCGTTTGCAGGAGACACATCACCCATGTTCGCAGATCAGACATGGCTGGCACGCGCGATCTGGCTGGCGCTGGCCGGGGTGGTGCTGTTCGCGCTGGCGGAGCTGCGGTGGGAGCTCGCGTTCGTGGCACTTGGCACGCTGGCGCTGTCGCTGGCGCCGGTGGTGGTGGCGCGGTGGACGGAGATTCACGTGCCGCCCAGCTTCATCGCGGCGCTGGTGATCTTCGTGGGCGCCACGCTGTTCCTGGGCGAGGTCTATGACTTCTACGAGCGGTTCTGGTGGTGGGACATGGTGATGCACGGCGCCTCGGCCGTGGGGTTCGGGCTGATCGGATTTGTCTTGGTTTTCATGATGTTCCAGGGTGATCGTTATGCGGCGCCGCCGATTGCCGTGGCGTTTTTCGCCTTCTGTTTCGGGATCACCATCGGCACGGCCTGGGAGATATTCGAGTTCTTCATGGACCAGGCCTTCGGGTTCAACATGCAGAAATCGGGGCTGATGGACACGATGGGCGACCTGATCGTCGACGCGGTGGGGGCCTTCATCGGGGCGGCGACGGGGTTCGGATACCTCAAGGGGCAGGCCCGGGGCGGGCTGGCGGTGCTGATCGACGAGTTCGTCACGCGCAACCCGCGCTACTTCCGGAGATTGCGGCGGAAATAGCGGTGTCGGCCCCGTTTCGGGCCGAATCAGGTTAACGGCCTTGTTTTGCTGGGATTCCGACGTCGGTATAACGTCGGTATTTTGTCGGTATCACGTCGGTGCGGGGGGCGGTGACCCCCGGTGTTAATGTGGCGTTCGGTGGCCCGCTGCACGAGATGTTGTTCCGCGCGCAACGGGCACGTCCGGCGGTCAGGTGCCGCAGAATGTCTGGTGGACGACTTCCGAGGGTTCCGGCGGGCGGGTGAGATCGGCCGCGTCGGGTTGATCCTCGTAAGGGTTGGCCAGCACGTCGTTCAGCCGTTCGAAGGGGCCGAAATCGCCCTGAACGGCGGCCTGGATCATCTGTTCGACGCGGTGATTGCGCGGGATGACCGCCGGGTTGGCGGCGCGCATGCGGGTCTCGGGGTCGTCCTCTGCCTCCAGCCGTTTGCGCCAGAGCGGTTCCCATTCGTCGAAGGCTTTGGGGTCGAGGAACTGGTCGCGGGCGGTGCCGGCGGGGAGCGCCCGGAAGGTGTTGGTGAAATCGGCGCGGTTCTCGGCCATGCGGCGCAGGAGGCCGGTGATGAGCTCTTCGTCGCCGTCGTCCTGGGTGGCGAGGCCCAGCTTGGCGCGGAAGAGGGTCATCCATTCGGCATGGATCTGGTCGGGCATGGCGTGGACGGACTTGGTGAATGTCTCGATGGCCGCGTCCTGATCGGGCATGAGCGGCACGAGGGCGGTGGCCAACTGCGCCATGTTCCAGACGATCACGTTGGGCTGGTTGGAATAGGCATAGCGCCCATGCGCGTCGATCGAGGAATAGACTGTGTCGGGGTGGTAGGTGTCCATGAAGGCGCAAGGGCCATAGTCGATGGTTTCGCCCGAGAGCGTGCTGTTGTCGGTGTTCATGACGCCGTGGATGAAGCCCACGGACATCCATTGCGCGATCAGTTTCGCCTGCCGGGCGATGACGGCGTCGAGGAGGTCGGTGGGGGTTTCGACGCCCGGATAGTGGCGCTCGACGGTGTGGTCGAAGAGGGCTTGCAAGCCTTCGGTGTCGCGGCGGGCGGCGAAGAACTGGAAGGTGCCGACGCGGATATGGCTGGAGGCGACGCGGGCCAGCACCGCGCCCGGCATGCCGCCGTTTTCGCGATAGACGCGTTCACCGGTGGCCACGGCGGCGAGCGCGCGGGTGGTGGGGATGCCGAGCGCGTGCATGGCTTCCGAGACCACGTATTCGCGCAGCACGGGGCCCATCCAGTTGCGGCCGTCGCCCATCCGGGAATAGGGGGTGGGGCCGGAGCCCTTGAGCTGGATATCGTAGCGTTTGCCGTTCGCCACCGTCTCGCCCAGCAGGTTGGCGCGGCCGTCGCCCAGCTGGGGCGAGAAGCCGCCGAACTGGTGCCCGGCATAGGCCTGGGCCAGCGGGTCGGCGCCGTCGGGGGGCGTGTTGCCGGAGAAGGCGAGCGCGATCTCCTCGTCGGTGCCGGGGGTGATGCCCATCTCGGCCGCCAGCGCGTGGTTGAAGCGGATGAGTTGCGGGGTCTTCACCGGCATGGGGTTCAGCCGGGTGTAGAACCGCGCGGGCAGGCGGGCGTAGGAGTTGTCGAACGGAATCGTCAGGGTCATGGACGAAAGATAAGTGTTCCGCCGCGAATGGCTAGGGGGCGCTTACAGCTCGCGGGTCATCATGCCGTAGCCTTCGCGGGCGCGGAAGCCGAGTTTCTCGTAGAGCTTGCGGGCGCGGGGGTTCTCGTTGCCGACCTCGAGGTGGATGGCCTTCATGCCGGCCTTGGCGAGTGCCTTGGGCAGGGTGTGGAGGACTTCGGTGCCGATGCCGCGGCCGCGCACGGCGGGGCGGACGTAGATTTCGTCGACGAAGCCATCCATGCCGCCGAATTCGATGGACCAGCCGAAGCAGACCACGACATAGCCGATGGGGGCGCGGGCCGGGCCCATCAGGTAGATGACGCCGTGGGGCGAGCCTTCGAGCAGGGGCAGGATGGCGGCGCGGCGGGTGTCTTCGGATTGGGCGATGCCTTCCTCGCCGTGGTAGTCGGAGACGAGGCGCATGATCCGGTCGAGGTCGTCGGTCTTGGCGATGGTGAGAGCGGTCACAGCCGGGCCAGCCTTTCCGTCAGCAGGTCGAAGAATCCGTCGGCGTCGAGGTCGCCGATGAAGAGGGCGTTGGGCGTGCGGCGGGTGACGCGCCACCAGTCGGCGACGGTCATGCCCATGGTGAGCTCGGAGGTGGTTTCGATTTCCACGTTGATGTGGCGACCGGTGAAGAGCTCGGGGTTCAGGAGGTAGGCCACGGTGCAGGGGTCGTGGAGGGGGGCGCCGGCGGAGCCGTATTTCTCCTTGTCGAAACGTTCGAAGAAATCGGTCATCTGGGCGACGGCGGTGCCGACGGAGGTGCCGAGGGCGCGGAAGGCGTCGTTGCGGGGTTTGGTGACGAGCGCCTTGTGGGTGACGTCGAGCGGCATGACGGTGATGGGGGCGCCGGCGCGGAAGACGATGTCGGCGGCCTGCGGGTCGACGTGGATGTTGAACTCGGCCGCCGGGGTGATGTTGCCGACCTCGAAATAGGCGCCGCCCATGAGGACGATTTCGTGAACCTTTTCAACGATATCCGGGGCGGCCTTGAAGGCGGCGGCGATGTTGGTGAGTGGCCCGATGGGCACGAGGGTGACGGTGCCCGCGGGTTCGACGCGCAGGGTGTCGACGAGGAAGTCGACGGCGTGGGTGTCGGCCAGCGGCATGGCGGGTTCGGGCAGGTCGGGGCCGTCGAGGCCGGTCTTGCCGTGGACATGCTCGGCGGTGACGAGCTCGCGGCCCAAGGGCCTGTCGCAGCCGGCGAAGACGGGGATATCGGTGCGGCCGGCCAGTTCGCAGACCATGCGGGCGTTGCGGGCGGTGAGGTCGAGCGGGACGTTGCCGGCGACGCAGGTGAGGCCCAGAAGCTCGATCTCGTCGGGGCTGGCGAGCGCCAGCAGGATCGCGACGGCGTCGTCCTGGCCCGGGTCGGTGTCGATGATGATCTTGCGCGCGCTCATGGTGTGCCTGTCTCACGGCGCGGCGGATTTGTCTACATCGACATGCGGGGCTGGGCGCGGTTTCGCTAGGCCGTGGGTTAGCGCCCGAGTTCCTTCATGCCTTCCTCGATGCCGGCGAGGGTCATCGGGACCATGCGGTCTTCGAAGATCTCGCGGATCATCTGGACGGACTGGGTGTAGGGCCAGTAATTCTCGGGCACCGGGTTGATCCAGAGGTGCTGGGGCCATTGTTCGCGGGCGCGCTGGAGCCAGACCTGGCCGGCTTCGGCGTTCCAGTGTTCGTTGGCGCCGCCGGGGTAGGCGATTTCGTAGGGCGACATGGAGGCGTCGCCGACGAAGATACATTTGTAGTCGGAGCCGTAGGTGCGCAGGATCTCTTCGGTGGGGGTTTGCGCATCCCAGCGGCGGCGGTTGTCGCGCCAGACGCCTTCGTAGAGGCAGTTGTGGAAGTAGAAATATTCGAGGTGCTTGAACTCGGTCCGGGCGGCGGAGAAGAGCTCTTCCACGACCTTGATATGGGGGTCCATGCTGCCGCCGACGTCGAGGAAGAGCAGGACCTTGACGGCGTTGTGGCGCTCGGGGCGCATCTTGACGTCGAGATAGCCGTGCTCGGCGGTGGCGCGGATGGTGCCGTTCAGGTCAAGCTCGTCGGCGGCGCCCTGGCGGGCCCAGTTGCGCAGGCGTTTGAGGGCGACCTTGATGTTGCGGGTGCCGATTTCGACGGAGTCGTCGAAATTGCGGAACTCGCGCTTGTCCCAGACCTTGACCGCGCGCTGGTGGCGGCTTTCCTTCTGGCCGATGCGGACGCCTTCGGGGTTGTAGCCGTAGGCGCCGAAGGGGGAGGTGCCGGCGGTGCCGATCCACTTGTTGCCGCCCTGGTGGCGGCCTTCCTGTTCCTTGAGGCGTTCCTTGAGGGTTTCCATCAGCTTGTCGAAGCCGCCAAGGGCCTCGATCTCTGCCTTCTCTTCGGGCGAAAGGTGTTTCTCGGCCATCTTTTCCAGCCATTCCTGAGGCAGGTCGACGGCGTCGAGCACTTCGCTCGCGCTGATCTGTTCGAGGCCTTCGAAGCTGGCGGCGAAGGCGCGGTCGAAGCGGTCGATCATCCGCTCGTCCTTCACCATGGCCGCGCGGGCGAGGTAGTAGAAGCCCTCGATGTCGTAGGTGACGAGGTTCGCCGACATCGCTTCGAGAAAGGTCAGGTATTCGCGCAGCGAGACCGGCAGGCCGGATTTGCGCAGGTTCTCGAAGAAGGGAAGGAACATCGCCGCCCCCTCAGCCCGAGGCCCGGACGATGAAGATGGTCAGGAACAGGCCCGCGAGCGCGAACATGATGGCGAAGACGGCGCCGTATTGCAGCATGTCCGTCATGGAGCCCTTGCGGCGGCGCGCGACGACCGCGCCGAGGAGGGCCCCAATTGCTGCGCCTATCAAGGCAAGTAGCATGGTTCAGATTACCCGTTCGGTTCCTTCTGCGGGCTGAGGGCCGAGATCTCGCGCAGTTTTGCGCGCACGGCCCAGTCCGCCCCGAACCCGTACCGCGCCCAGCCGATACTGTCCAGCCGGATGGCCTGGGCCTCGGCCGGGCGTCCCGCGAGGTCAAGCGCTTCGGCCTCGAGCATCATCAGCGTGGCCAGCAAGGCGGCGTTCTCGTGCCGCTCGGCCATGGCCTTGTAGGGTTCGATCAGGCGGAGGGCCTCGGCGCTGCGGCCCTGGCTGATGGCGTAGGCGGCCAGTTGCGAGGCCGAGTAGGCGCGGTGCAGCTCGGTGCCCGGGGTCTGGGCATAGATGCGCTCGGCGGCGAGGAACTGGCCGAGGGCGAAGTCGGGGTCGGACATCTGGGTGAGGCGGCCGAGGGCGAAATGGCTGAAGGCGAGGCGGTGGTCGCGCCAGCCCTGCGACCGGGCGATCGAGAGCGCTTCCTGCGCCGCGCGGCGGCGCTGGCCGGAGGAGGCGCCCGGCCCGAGGGCCGTCTGGATTGCGCGGATCCACGGCCGCGGCGTGGCCTTGAGGGCGCGGGGGGCGATGCTGTCGCCGCGCTGGTTGAGCCGTGACAGGATCGCCGGCAGGCGGGACGCCACCTGTTCGCGGGTCATGCCGGCCTGCAGCTCGGGCGCGTAATAGGCGCGCAGGATCAGCATGTCGAAGCCGGTGAGCACGGTGTGCACGTTGTCGTCGTTGAAGACGCTGTCGGGCAGGCGGTAGAGGTCGTTGAGCGGCCCGAGCGCCTGGGCCAGTTCCTCGTGCAGGCAGTCGCGCACCTCCTGCGGGGAGCTGTCGCCGGGCACGAAGATGGCGATGCGCTCGCGCTCGACGAGGTCGCTCCAGTTGGTCTGGCGCGAATGGCGGGCGCTGCGGTATTCCTGCAGGCTGGAGACGTTGGGGACGACGAAACAGGCGGCCTTGGGCAGGAATTGCCGGATGTCGGCGCGGCTGACGGCCTCGATTGTGATGGAGGCGTTGCGGCCGCGGACCCGGCCGATGTCGATGCCGGCCTCGCGACGCAGCCGGGTCACCAGACGGTTGAGGTCGGGCATCAGGCTGGGCGGCGGGCTGCCGGTCACGCGGATCGAGATCGGGCCTTCGAAGCGCGAGAAGCGGTCGAGCTGGCGGCCGGATTCGAGCTGGAAGCTGAGTTCGAGGAAGTCGCGGTAGATGTCGCGGTTGGAGCGAGAGGGCGGCTCGGGATGGGCCACCGAGAAGGCTTTCATCGGCGGCAGGTCGGTCTGTTCGGGGGTCGCGGCGCGCGACGGCACATCCTCGCGCGGGGCGGAGCCGCAGGCGCCGAGCAACGTGGCGCCGAGCACCATGCAAAAGGGGAGCAGAATTCGGCGCATGGACCCTCCGACACCGGGAAACACGGAACGGCCCCGCGGCGGGGCCGGGATCAGGTTAGCGGGCGGATGCTGTCGCGGATAGGGAACAAAGGCGGCATTCCCGTGGCCGGGGCGATTCGTTAACGCGGGGGCCAGGCGGGGGGTGAAAGTGCGAAACAATTCCGAAAACCGGGTGGTTTTGTTTCCTGTTTTCCCGGCGCGGCCACCTAAGTGGCGGGCCGACATTCCCCGGTCACTCTGCTGCGCTTTGGTGCTGTCGCTTGGCACGGGTCCGAAGGCTCGCTCTTGTCTGTCCGGTACGGGGCAGGAACCTGCCCCGGCCAAGCCTACACGCTTTGCCCGGCCGGGGAAGGATTTTCCCGAGCGTCTCCCGGACGCGGCCGTCAGCGTTGCCGCCGCGCCATGAAGGCGAGCCGTTCGAAGAGGTGCACGTCCTGCTCGTTCTTGAGGAGCGCGCCGTGCAGTTTCGGCAGGGCATCGGCGCCGTCGCGGCGCAGGTCTTCGGCGGTGAGGTCTTCGGCGAGGATGAGCTTGAGCCAGTCGAGCACCTCGGAGGTGGAGGGCTTTTTCTTGAGCCCGCCCTGGTCGCGGATCTCGTAGAACTGGGTGAGGGCGGTGGTCAGGAGCTGTTCCTTGATGCCGGGATGGTGGACCTCGACGATCTTCTTCATCGTCTCGACATCGGGGAAGCGGATGTAGTGGAAGAAGCAGCGGCGCAGGAAGGCGTCGGGCAGCTCTTTCTCGTTGTTGGACGTGATGATCACGATGGGCCGGTGCTTGGCGCGGATCGTCTCGCCGGTCTCGTAGACGTGGAATTCCATCTTGTCGAGTTCCTGCAGGAGGTCGTTCGGGAACTCGATATCGGCCTTGTCGATCTCGTCGATCAGGAGGACGAGCTTGCTGTCGGCCTCGAAGGCCTGCCAGAGCTTGCCCTTGCGGATGTAGTTCTTGACGTCATGCACCCGTTCGTCGCCCAGCTGGCTGTCGCGCAGGCGGCTGACGGCGTCGTATTCGTAGAGGCCCTGCTGGGCCTTGGTGGTCGACTTGATGTTCCATTCGAGCATGTCGACGCCGAGCGCCTGGGCCACCTGGCGGGCCAGCTCTGTCTTGCCGGTGCCGGGCTCGCCCTTGACCAGCAGCGGACGCTCGAGCGTGACGGCGGCGTTGACCGCGACGGTGAGGTCTTCCGTGGCGACGTAGGATTCGGTTCCGGCGAACTTCATGAATTGTATATCCTTTTTGCATCTTTGCTCAGACGGTCGCCTCGCACCGTACTGCGCCGCAGAAAACACCGCAATGGCGTGTATTTGTGTAGTGACATTCGCCGGATGGAAGTGTAAGTGCTCGGCCTATGGGCTTGCCAAATGTCTGAGGAGAATACCATGCCAGACACTGGCCTTGATGAGGGAGTGGAAATGAAAGCCGAGGTCTTTCTTCCCGAGGACTACAGTCCCGCAGAAGACGAACCATTCATGAACGAGCGGCAACTGGAGTACTTCCGACGGAAGCTGATCCAGTGGAAATCCGAGCTGCTCGAAGACAGCCGCGACACGATCGAAGGGCTGCAGGACAGCACGCGCGCGATCCCCGATGTGGCCGACCGCGCCAGCGAGGAAACCGACCGCGCGCTGGAGCTGCGCACCCGCGACCGCCAGCGCAAGCTGGTTGCGAAAATCGACTCGGCCCTGCGCCGGATCGACGAGGGCGAATATGGCTATTGCGAGGTGACCGGCGAGCCGATCAGCCTCAAGCGGCTGGATGCGCGCCCGATCGCGACCATGAGCCTCGAGGCGCAGGAGCGTCACGAACGGCGCGAGAAGGTTCACCGCGACGACTAGAGGTCGCGGCCTGAGAAAGATCAAGGCGCCGGGGTGAAAGCTCCGGCGTTTTTTGTCCGGGGACCGGGAAATGACTTTGGACGGCATGAAGATCGTCGTGGTGGGCGGCGGCATCGGCGGGCTGGCGGCGGCGCGGGCGCTGCGGCTGCGCGGGGCCGATGTGACGGTGTTCGAGCAGGCCGAGACGATCCGCGAGGTGGGCGCGGGTTTACAGGTCAGCCCCAACGGCTTCCGGGTGCTGGAGGCGCTGGGGCTGGGGGACGCGCTGCGCAACGTGTCGGTGCAGGGACAGGCGGTGCGGCTGAAGGATTACCGGGGCGGCGAGGTGCTGCGGCTCGACCTGGGCGGGTTGGAGAGCGCCGATTACCATTTCGTCCATAGGGCCGACCTGATCGAGGTGCTGGCCTCCGGCGCGCGGGAGGCGGGGGTGAAGATCCGCCTGCTTCAGCATGCCGAGGACGTGACGCCGGGCGAGCCGCCGGATGTGGGGCTGGCCAGGGGTGTCGATGTGAAGGCCGACCTGGTGGTGGGCGCCGACGGGCTGCATTCGGTGGTGCGGCGGGCGCTCAATGGCCAGGCGGCGCCGTTCTTTACCGGCCAGGTGGCGTGGCGGGCCGTGGTGCCCAACACGCGCGGCCGGGGCCCGGAGGTGCATGTGCATATGGGCCCGCACCGGCACGTGGTGAGCTATCCGCTGCGCGATGGTGCGGCGTTGAACCTGGTGGCGGTGCAGGAGCGCGCCGCGTGGCAGGAGGAAAGCTGGAGCCAGCAGGACGATCCTGACAATCTGCGCGCGGCTTTCGCCGATTTCGGCGCGGAGGTGCGCGAGATGCTGGGGCAGGTCGAGACGGTGCACCTGTGGGGGCTGTTCCGGCACCCGGTGGCGGCGGCGTGGCATGGGCCGGGCACGGTTCTGCTGGGCGATGCGGCGCATCCGACGCTGCCCTTCATGGCGCAGGGGGCGTCGATGGCGCTGGAGGATGCCTGGGTTCTGGCGGAGGCGCTGTCGCTGTCAGGGTCGCTCGAGACGCGGCTGGCGGCGTACCAGACGCGCCGGGAGGGGCGGGTTCGCAAGGTCGTGGATGCGGCCAGTTCCAACGCTTGGAAATACCACCTGTCGTTTCCGCCGCTGCGGTGGGCGGCGCATGCCGCTCTGCGGTTTGGCGGGGCGGTGGCGCCCGGCAAGATCATGCATCAGTTCGACTGGATCTACGAGCATGACGTGGTGACGGGCCGGTAAGGCGCGTCACGCGCGGAAGTGGTTTCGCGTCAGAGGCTTACGCGTCGAGGTTCACCCAGATCGGCACGTGGTCGGAGGGCTTTTCGCGGCCGCGGATTTCCTTGTCGATCTGGCAGTCGGTCATCAGGTCGGCGGCCTGGGGTGTCAGCAGGACATGGTCGATCCGGATGCCGTCATCCTTGTTCCAGGCGCCGGCCTGGTAATCCCAGAACGTGTAGTGACCGGGGCTTTGGACGCGGGCGCGGAAGGCCTCGGTGAAGCCGAGATTCACGACCCGGCGGAAGGCGGCGCGGCTGTCGGGCAGGGCGAGGGCATCCTTGGCCCAGGCCTCGGGGCGCTTGGCGTCTTCGTCCTGCGGGATGATGTTGTAGTCGCCGGCCATGAGGGCGGGTTCCTCGGCCTCGAGCAGGGCCTCGGCGCGAGCCTTCAGGCGCTCCATCCAGGCGAGCTTGTAGTCGTATTTCGGGCCCGGCGCCGGGTTGCCGTTGGGCAGGTAGAGGCCGCAGACGCGCACCGCCGTATGGTCGCCCATGACGGTGGCCTCGATCCAGCGGGCCTGTTCGTCGTCGTCATCGCCGGGCAGGCCGCGGGTGACATCCTCGAGCGGGAGTTTCGACAGGATCGCCACCCCGTTGAAGCTTTTCTGGCCGTGGGTCTCGACCTGATAGCCGCGCTCCTCGAAGAGCTCGCGGGGGAAATTCTCGTCGATCGACTTGATCTCCTGAAGCACGGCGACGTCGGGTTCGGCCTCGTCGAGCCAGTCGGTGAGGGCACCGGCGCGGGCCTTGATGCCGTTGATGTTGAAGCTGGCGATCTTCATCCGGGTCCTCCGCGCTGGTTCGCCCTTTCTATCGCGCAGGCGGCCGGCGGTGGCAAGGGCGGGGGTTGGAGGAGTGTCAGATGTTGACTGATCGATTCGCCATAAAGTGCACAATTGCAAGTTGAAAGTTGTTTAAGATCAGGCCTGTGGATAACTTTTTTTAAGTATTGTTTGTACGCGAAAAACCCGACGAATTTTCAAAGATTTGCCAGATCGGTTTTGGCGAAACTGCCCTGTGGATAACTCGCTATGAGAGAAATCCGTGTTGGCAAGTCCCGTTTAACGTGCAAGCGTTTTCGGGCAACGTCATACACGGGAGTTAACCAATGTCTGCAAATCGTAAGCTTGTTCAAACCTTTGAAACCACTTCTTCGCGCGCCCATGCCAGCCTGCTCGATGGCGATGCCGTTGGCGCCTTCACCTCGTCGATGTCGCCGGTTGCCCGTGCCGATGCGGGACTCGGCGATGGCGTCGAGATGTTCACCTCGTCGATGGGCCCGGCCACCGTGGCCGATGCCGGCGCGGGCGACGTGACCGGGCTTTTCACCTCGTCGATGGCGCCGGTGGCGTCGGCCGAGGCGGGCACCGGTGACGCGGTCGAGCTGTTCACCTCGTCCATGGCGCCCGTCACGGCCAGCGCGGCCGAGACCGGTGAGGCCGTCGGCGCTTTCACCTCGTCGATGGGCCCCAGGGTCGTGACCGCCGAGGAAGGCGACGGCTGCGAGATGTTCACCTCGAGCATGTAAGCCGCGGATGCGGAACGGACAAACTGACGAAGCTTGGAGAAATCAAATAGATGGCTAGCATACTTCATCTGAACGTTCCGTTTCGCCAGCGCACGCGCGCGGCACGGCAGGCAGCGCTTGTCGACCGTGTCGCGCGTGAGCGGCGCCCGCATGAAGACGTTTTCTGGCTCAAGGAGAACGCCGAACTTCTCAACGTGCTGGAGACAGCCGATTCCCGGCCGGGCGAGGCCGCGCTCGAGGCCTATGCGGGGCTTTACGGGGAAATCGAGAAGCGGATCGGGTTTTTCCCGCAATATTACCGGTTTTTCCTGTCGATCTGCCTGGATCTCGAAGATCTCGGGCTGCCGGGGAACAAGGGGGCGGCGCTGGCCGAGTGGGTCGCGTCGCAGGGGCTGGCCGGGGCCGAACTGTCGGACCTGCAGCGTGCCGAGGCGCGGCGGCTGTGCCTGCGCCGGGGGGTCGACCCGGTGGTTTCGGATCACGAGCTTGACGACCGGCTAAGGGCCTTTGCGCGGCGGTCGGACACGTTCGCGCTGCCGAACAAGAAGGCGGCGTATGAGCTGACCCATATCGTGTTCTACCTGTCGGAATATGGACGGACCGACCCCGGGGCCGACCCCGAGATGATCGACAGCCTGTGCTATGCCGGCACGCTGGCGTTTCTGGAGCTGAATATCGATTTGCTTTCAGAGGTTTGCATTGCGCTGCGGTTTGCCGGGAAGACGCCGCCGCCGGTGTGGGAGCGGTGGCTGTCGGACCAGGTGATGCGGTTCCAGGTGATGCCGGCGGATCGGCCGGGGGGGATGGACGACTATCACACCTGGCTGATGGTGAACTGGTTCATGGACCTGTCGGGGCGGGGCGGGTTTGCCCACGAGATGCCCGAGGGGGCCGTGGTGTTTGCCGCGCCGGAGCCCAATTCGGGCCCGCTGCGGGAGCTGTCGGACTGCATGTACAACATGACCGAGGCGCGCAGCCCGGACTGGACGCAAATGCGCGACCGGGTGGGCGACCGGCTGTCGGACGAGGCGCGCACGGTGCTGGCGGCGGCCGAGCAGGCGGTTGATTTCGGGGCCTTTTTCAAGGGTTTCGCGAGGGCCGGTGGGCCGGGAGGTTTGACATGATCGGGTCTGTCGCGCGCAGTGCCTTGCTTGTTGGCGTGGGGCTGACCGCGCTTTACACGCTTCTGATTTCGACGGCGGATGCGATCACCAAGCTGTTCGCCACGTCTTACGCGGCGCCGCAGTTGTTTGCGCTGTCGGGGGGGATCGTGGCGTTGTTGGCGCTGGTGTCGAACCGGAAGGGCGGGCAGTGGCGGGGGGTGCGCACGGCGTGTCCGAAGGCGATGGCGATCAGGGCGGGGGCGACGGTGCTGGGCTCGATCGCGTTCTTCTATGCGTTCCGGCTGCTGCCCTTTGCCGAGGTGTTCCTGTTCATCGCGCTCATTCCGCTGGTGGCGGCGCTGCTGTCTGGCCCGGTCCTGGGCGAGGCGGTGCGGCCGCAGGTCTGGGCGGCGCTGGTGCTGGGCACGGTGGGGGTGATGTGCCTTTTCCCCGGCGGACTGAGCAGCGTGGGCCTTGGGCATCTTGTGGCGCTGGCGGCGGTGGTGCTGGGCACGGTGTCGATGGTGGCCTCGCGCTATATCGGCCAGCGGGACGACAATATCCTGTCGCAGGTGTTCTATCCGAATCTGGCGCTGATGGCGGTGATGGCCTGTGCGCTGCCTTTCGTGTTCCAGCCGATGGGACTGGCCGACCTGGGCTGGGCCTGTGCCTATGCGGTGTTCCTGTTCGGGGCGCGCTGGGTGCTGGTGGCGGCGTTGCGGCTGTTGCCGGCCTACGTTGTGACGCCGCTGATGAACCTGCAGTTCCTGTGGATGGTCGCGATCGGCTTCGTGGCCTTTGGCGAGACGCCCTGGGCGGGGGTCTTCGTGGGGGCGGCGATCGTGATCGCGGCGGGCAGCTGGCTGGTCTGGGACCAGACGCGGCCGCGGCCGGAAGACACGCGGATCGTGCCGGCCGAATGACGGGAAGGGCGCTTTAACGGCGCCCTTCAAGGTTTTGATTTACATCGCGAAAGACGTGCCGCAGCCGCAGGAGCTGCTGGCGTTGGGGTTCTCGATGGTGAACCGGGCGCCGATGATTTCCTCGGCGAAGTCGATGGTGGCGCCGTTCAGGAAGGGCAGCGAGATGCTGTCGACCACGACTTTCTGGCCCTGACCCTCGAGAATGAGGTCGTCATCGGCGGGCTGATCCAGCTTGATATCATATTGGAATCCCGAGCATCCGCCCCCCTCGACGGCGATGCGCAGGGCCTGCCCCTGATCGCCGGCGCCGATTTCGGCCAGCCGGGCAAAGGCGCGGTCGGTGACTTTCGGTGGCAGTTCCATCTGTCGATAAACCCTCGTGGTTTCCTTGTTCGCTTGGCTGCAATATATGGGCTCGGGGAACAGGCGACAAGGATAGTGGTCATGCAGAAGCGGTATGCGGCGGACCCTGCAAAAACGCATGGCCGGCTGGTGGCCGAGGAGGAAAGCGCGTTCCGTTCATGTTTTCAGCGGGATCGCGACCGGATCATCCATTCCAGCGCCTTTCGGCGGCTCAAGCACAAGACGCAGGTCTTCGTCGAGCACGAGGGGGATTATTTCCGCACGCGGCTTACGCATTCCATCGAGGTGGCGCAGGTGGCGCGGACGATTGCGGGGGCGCTGGGGCTGAACCAGGAGCTGACCGAGGCGGTGGCTTTGGCGCATGACCTCGGCCACACGCCGTTCGGGCATACGGGCGAGGATGCGCTGGACGGTTTGATGGCGCCTTATGGCGGGTTTGACCATAACGCGCAGGCGCTCAGGATCGTGACGTCGCTTGAGCGGCATTACGCGGGGTTCGACGGGCTGAACCTGACATGGGAGACGCTGGAGGGGATCGCCAAGCATAACGGGCCGGTGACGGGGGATCTGCCCTGGGCGCTGGCGGAGTATGACGAGCGGCATGACCTGGAGCTTTATACGCATGCGAGTGCCGAGGCGCAGGTGGCGGCGTTGTCGGATGATATCGCGTATAACAACCACGATCTGCATGACGGGTTGCGGGCGAAGCTGTTTACGGAAGCCGATATTCGCGGGTTGCCGATCGTGGGCGATTGTTATGACGAGGTTGATCGGGTCTATCCGGGGCTGGATGACTACCGGCGGCGGCACGAGGCGCTGCGGCGGGTGTTCGGCGTGATGGTGGCCGATGTGATCGAGACGTCGCGGGGGGTGCTGGAGGAGGCGAACCCCGAGAGCGTGGAGGCGGTGCGGCATCTCGGCCGGCCGGCGATTGCGTTCTCGGACGATGTCTGGCGGCACATGAAGGAGATCAAGGCGTTCCTGTTCCGGCACATGTACCGGGCGCCCTCGGTCGTGGAGATGCGCAAGCAGGTGACGGCCGTGGTCGAGGAGCTGTTTCCCTTCTACATGGAGAAGCCCCAGTTCCTGCCCAAGCGTTGGCAGGAGGATGTGGCGCGGGCCGAGGGGGAGACCGCGCTGGCACGGCTGGTCTGCGACTATATCGCCGGGATGACCGACCGCTTCGCGCTGGAAAGCCATGCGCGGCTGCTGGGCGGGCCCGGCGGGGCGGGGGAACGTCGCGGCTGACGGCCGGTCAGGCCGATTGACGCCAAGGCTGGCGGTGGTAAACCGGCGCCAACGCTGGAAGGACGAAACGCATATGAACCTCTTCACCGAAATCAGAAGCCTTGTTCTGGACACGCTGCAGGCGATGCAGGAGGCGGGTGAGCTGCCCGGGGGGCTGGACACCGCCAACGTGACGGTCGAGCCGCCGCGCGATGCGGCGCATGGCGACATGGCGACGAACGCGGCGATGGTTCTGGCCAAGCCCGCGGGGATGAAGCCGCGGGATATCGCGGGGGCTTTGGCGGAGCGGCTTTCCGGTGAGAGCTGGATCGAAAGTGCCGAGGTGGCGGGGCCGGGGTTCCTGAACCTGCGGCTGTCGGCGTCGGTGTGGCAGGGTGTGATCCACAAGGCGCTGGCGGGCGGCGAGGCGTTCGGGCGCTCGGAGATGGGCAAGGGGCAGAAGGTGAATGTCGAGTATGTCTCGGCCAACCCGACGGGGCCCTTGCATGTTGGGCACACGCGCGGCGCGGTGTTCGGCGATGCGCTGGCGAGCCTGCTGGATTACGCGGGCTATGACGTCACGCGGGAGTATTACATCAACGATGGCGGCGCGCAGGTCGATGTGCTGGCGCGGTCTGTTTACCTTCGGTATCTGGAGGCGCACGGGCAGGCCGTGGCGTTCGAGGACGGCACCTATCCGGGCGATTACCTTGTGCCGGTGGGCGAGGCTTTGAAGGCGGAAGTGGGCGATGCCTATGTCGATCAGCCGGAGTCGGTCTGGCTCGAGAAGGTGCGGGATTTTTCCACCGACAAGATGATGGACCTGATCCGGGCGGACCTGAAGGCGCTTGGCGTCGAGATGGACGTGTTCTATTCCGAGAAGTCGCTTTACGGGACGGGCCGGATCGAGGAGGCGCTGAACGCCTTGGAGGAGAAGGGCCTGATTTACGAGGGCGTGCTTGAGCCGCCCAAGGGCAAGGTGCCCGAGGATTGGGAGGCGCGGGAGCAGACGCTGTTCAAGTCGACCGAGCATGGCGACGATGTCGACCGGCCGGTGAAGAAATCGGATGGCAGCTGGACCTATTTCGCGCCCGACATCGCCTATCATTATGACAAGGTTTCCAGGGGGTTCGACGCGCTTATTGATGTGTTCGGCGCCGACCATGGCGGTTACGTCAAGCGGATGAAGGCGGCGGTGAGTGCCTTGACCGACGGGCGGGTGCCGCTCGATATCAAGCTGACGCAGCTGGTGAAACTTTACAAGAACGGCGAGCCCTTCAAGATGTCGAAGCGGGCGGGCACGTTTGTGACCCTTCGCGACGTGGTCGACCAGGTGGGCTCGGATGTGACGCGCTTCGTGATGCTGACGCGGAAGAATGACGCGCCGCTTGATTTCGACTTTGACAAGGTGCTGGAGCAGTCGAAGGAAAACCCGGTTTTCTACGTGCAATATGCCCATGCGCGGGTGTGTTCGGTGCTGCGGAAGGCCGAGGCCGCGGGGATCGACGTGAGCGATGCGGCGCTGTCGGCCACGGATATCAGCGGGCTCACCCATGAGGCGGAGCTGGCGGTCGCGAAGAAGCTGGCCGAGTGGCCGCGGCTGGTGGAGATTGCGGCGCGGACGCATGAGCCGCACCGGGTGGCGTTCTACCTCTACGACCTGGCGAGCGAGCTGCATGCGCTGTGGAACCGGGGCAATGACGAGCCCGGCTTGCGCTTCCTGCAGGAGGACGATCCGGCGACCTCTCAGGCGAAAATCGCCCTTGCACGGGCCGTAACCGTTGTTATTTCCGCCGGTCTTGGTATTCTCGGGGTCGTCCCGGCAGAGGAGATGCGCTGAGCCGCATCCGAGACATAAAACAAACCGCCGGGCGCTAGAGGCAGATATCAGAAAGTCCGGCGGCGATGCATCGCCGGAAGTGGCGAGGCGAGACATGGCAGAGATGCAACAGGTGTACCGTGACGGTGCAGAGGGGCAGCCGAAATCCATCAAGAGTGTCGTCAACCTGCTTGGGGCAGTGACGTCGCTGGCCCTTGTGGTTGGCGTGGGCGTCTGGGGCTACAAGCTGGTGATCCGCGATGTCAGTGGCGTGCCGGTCATTCGCGCCGCCGAGGGACCGATGCGGATCCAGCCGGAAGACCCGGGCGGGCGGCAGGCGCTGCACCAGGGGCTGTCGGTGAATGACGTGGCGGCGGAAGGGACGGCGGCGAAGCCGGCCGACCGGCTGATCCTCGCGCCCGAGCCGCTGGACCTGAGCTTGGAAGATACGCAACTGGCGCGGCTGGACGACCGGACCACGACGGTGACGGTCGGCGAGGCCGAGAGCGGCGAGGAGGTCGCGCAGGACGACACGCCGATGCGCTTTGCCTCGGTCGAGGCGCTGGCGGAGTCGCTGGCCGAAGGGGTGGAGCCGTTGCAGGAACTGCCCGCCGCCGAGCCGGTCGAGGAAGAGGAGCTTGAGGAGCGCGACAGCCCGCCGGTGGAAGGCGGGATCGGGCGCTCGCTTCGGCCCAAGACGCGGCCGTCGAGCCTTGTGACCTCGCCCGAGGGCGTGGCGATGGCGGCGGTGGCCAATGCCTCGGCCCGCGATGTCGACCCGTCGAAGATACCCGTGGGCACGCGGCTGGCACAGCTTGGCGCCTTTTCCAGCCACGAGATCGCGGTGCAGGAATGGGACAAGCTGGCCGACCGGTTTGACGAGTATCTCGAGGACAAGGACCGGGTGATCGAGAAGGCCACGAGCGGAGGGCGCACCTTCTATCGCCTGCGGGCCATGGGCTTTGCCGACCTGTCGGATGCGCGCCGCTTCTGTTCGGCGCTGGTGGCGGAACGGGCGGAATGCATCCCGGTGGTCACGCGGTGAGCCGGTTCGGTGCGACGATACTGGATGCCGAGGGGCTGCGGCTGACGCGGGAAGAGACGGCGCTTTTCGCCGAGTACGACCCGTTCGGGTTCATCCTGTTCGCCCGCAATATCGACACGCCCGACCAGGTGCGCGCGCTCTGTTCCGAGATGCGCGCGGCGGTGGGGCGCGAGGCGCCGATCCTGATCGACCAGGAAGGCGGGCGGGTGCAGCGCCTGCGCCCGCCGCGCTGGTGCGCGTGGCTGCCGCCGCTGGAGCATGTGGCCGCCGCCGGGGACGGGGCCGAGGAGGCGATGTATCTACGCTATCGGCTGATCGCGCATGAGCTGCGGGAGATCGGGGTGGATGCCAACTGTGCCCCGCTGGTCGACGTGGCGCGCGAGGAGACGCATGATTTCCTGAAGAACCGGTGTTACGGGTTCGATGCCGAGACGGTGGCAAGGCTGGGCCGGGCCGTGGCGGACGGGATGCTGGATGGCGGCGTGCTGCCGGTGGTGAAGCATATCCCCGGGCACGGGCTTGCGCTGGTGGACAGCCACGAGGAGCTGCCGGTGGCCGAGGTGTCGCACGAGGAGCTGTCGGCGGTGGATTTCGCGCCGTTCAAGGCGCTCAATGACCTGCCCATGGGGATGACCGCGCATGTGGTCTATTCCGCGCTCGACAACCTGCCGGCGACGACCTCTCATACCGTGATGAAATGCATTCGCGACGAGATCGGGTTTTTCGGCCTGATCATGACCGACGATATCTCGATGAAGGCGCTTCACGGCTCGCTGACGGATATCACCCGCGATGCGCTGGCGGCCGGGTGCGACGTGATCCTGCATTGCAACGGCACGCTGGACGAGCGCCGCGCGGTGGCCGAGGCCGCCGAGACGCTGTCGAATGCAGGGCAGGCGCGGGCGGAAAGCGCGCTGGAGGCAAGGCGGACCCCCGACGAGGTTGACATTCATGCCATGGAAGCAAAGCTTGAGGCGCTGATGAACGGGCGCGACCATGGTGGATGAGAGCTTCGAGGAAACAGGACAGGTCGAACGCGTTGCCGACCGCATGGCGGCCGAGGCGCTTATCGTCGATGTCGACGGGTTCGAGGGGCCGCTTGACCTTCTGCTGACGCTGGGGCGGACGCAGAAGGTGGATTTGCGGCAGATTTCCGTTCTCCAACTGGCGCAGCAATACCTGGCGTTCGTCGAGAAGGCCAAACAGCTGCGGATCGAGCTGGCGGCCGATTACCTTGTGATGGCGGCGTGGCTGGCGTTTCTGAAATCCCGCCTGTTGCTGCCGCCCGATCCCGAGGATGAGGGGCCGTCGGGCGAGGAGCTGGCGGCGCACCTGGCGTTCCAGCTGGAGCGGCTGCAGGCGATGCGCGAAAGCGCCGCCCGTCTGATGGGACGCGACAGGCTGGGGCGGGATTTCTTTGCCCGCGGTATTCCCGAGGACGTGACCCGGGTGAAGAAGGTGATCTATACCGCCACGCTTCTGGACCTGATGCAGGGCTATGCCCGGATCCGCACGAAGGATGAATTCAGGCCTTACGCGATGGACCGGGATGCGCTCTTCACGCTGGAACAGGCGCTGGAGCGGATGCGCGGGCTGATCGGGTTCGCGGGGACGTGGACGGATATCGTCAGCTACCTGCCCGAGGGGTTCACCACCGACCCGGGGCGGCGGAGGTCGGCCACGGCCTCGACCTTTGCGGCCTCGCTGGAGCTGGTGAAGGAAGGCAAGGTCGAGATCCGCCAGTCGGAGCATTTCGCGCCGGTTCAGTTGCGGCGGAAGGATCAATAGGATGGGGTTGGCCGGAGGGGTCGAAATCTTTAAAAGATTTCGATCCGATTTCTTTTCAAGAAATCGTCACCGTCGGGATGTTGGGTCAGGGTAGTGGCAGAAGAGACGGAACATAAGGAAGAAAGCCTGTTCGAGGCGCCGCCCATGGCCGAGCAGGAGCGTATGTGCGAGGCGATCCTGTTCGCCACGGCCGAGCCCATCACCGTGCGCGAGATGGAGGCCCGGATGCCACATGGCAGCGACGCGGCCGAGGCGTTGGTGCATCTGCGCAAGCGTTACGAGGGGCGCGGCGTGCATCTTGTGAAGGTGGGCGATGCCTGGGCGATGCGCACGGCCTCGGACCTGGGCTACCTGATGCAGAAGGAAACGGTCGAGACGCGCAAGCTGTCGCGGGCGGCGATCGAGACGCTGGCGATCATCGCCTATCACCAGCCCGTCACCCGCGCCGAGATCGAGGAGATCCGCGGCGTGTCGGTCAGCCGGGGGACGGTGGACCAGCTGCTGGAGATGGAGTGGGTTCGGTTTGGCCGGCGGAAGATGACGCCGGGCCGGCCGGTGACTTTCGTGGTGACGCAGACCTTCCTGGATCATTTCGGGCTGGAAAGCGCGCGCGACCTGCCGGGGCTGAAGGAGCTGCGGGCTGCCGGTTTGCTGGAGAACCGCGCGCCTTTGGGCGAGATGCCGACGGGCGGCGAGGGGGAAGACGAGGACGAGCCCGGCGCCAAGGGGCAGGACGAGCTGTTCAACGACTGAGCGGTGCGGGGACCGCGGAAAATTCGCCGGGATGCCCTGAATTCTCCACGATTTCCTATTAGATACCGGGTAACGGACATTGAAAGGAGGGCGTCATGAACGCCAACCAGATGATCAACATGGTCGTGCGCATGGTGATGCGCCGGGTGATCCGCTCGGGCGTGGATGCGGGCGTGAATGCCTATGCGAACCGGCGGCAGGCCAAGTCGGGCCAGGGCGAGGGGCAGCCGAAGGGCAAGAGCCCGGAGACCGGCAAGACGCAAAAGCGCATGCGCCAGGGCATGCGCATGGCGAAGCGGATGGGCCGCTTCTGAAGCTGCTGGTTGTGCCGGGTCAGGCGCGGAAGTGCTTGGAGAGTTTCAGGCCCTGGCCCTGGTAGTTGGACGCGATGCCGGCGCCGTAGAGCTGGTCGGGCACCTGATCCATCTTCTCGTAGACGAGCCGGCCGACGACCTGGCCGTGTTCGAGCACGAAGGGGGCCTCGTGGCAGCGCACTTCCAAGACCCCACGTGAGCCTGTGCCGCCGGCGGCGTCATGGCCGAAGCCGGGGTCGAAGAAGCCCGCGTAATGCACCCGGAATTCGCCGACCATCGCCAGGTAGGGCGCCATCTCGGCCGCGTAGGCGGGCGGGATGTGCACGGCTTCGCGGCTGACGAGGATGTAGAAGGCGCCCGGATCGAGGATGATGCGGCCGGTGTCGCTGTGGACCTCTTCCCAGTATTCCGCCGGGTCGTAATGGCCGATCTGGTCGAGGTCGATCACGCCGGTATGGGGTTTGGCGCGGTAGCCCACCAGCGAGCCCTTGGCGGGCTTGAGGTCGACGGAGAAGCCCAGCCCGTCGGAGATCACGGCCTCGCCATCGACCAGGGGAGAGTCGGCGTGGAGTGCGGCGAGGGCCGCGTCGTCGAGCGCGGCCTGCCCGTCGCGGAAGCGGATCTGGTTGAGGCGCATTCCGGGGCGGACGAGGACGGAGAAGGAGCGGGGGCAGATCTCGGCATAGAGCGGGCCGGTGTAGCCGGCTGCGATGCGGTCGAATTCCTCGCCCTGGTCGGTGATGGTGCGGGTCAGCAGGTCGAGCCGGCCGGTCGAGGACTTGGCGTTGGCGACGGCGGTGACGTCGGAGGGCAGGTCGAGCATCTCCATCAGCGGGACGACGTAGACGCAGCCTTTTTCCAGCACGGCGCCCTTCGAGAGGTCGATGCGGTGCATTTCGAGCTCGTCGAGCCGTTCGGCCACGGTGCGGCCGGCGCCCGACAGGAAGGAGGCCCGCACGCGATAGGCGATATGCCCGAGGCGGAGATCGAGGCTGGCGGGCTGGACCTGTTCATTGAGAATGGCGGTGGGCGCCGAGATGCGCCCGTCGGCGATCATCGCCCTGAGTTGCTGGCTGGCGAGAACACCTGTCATCCTGCGGCTCCCTTGCGGCGGGGCGACCTGCGCGATGCGCGGTGCGCCTGATGTTCCGGTTCTGCGGGGAGGGTGTTCATGGTCGGGCTAGCAGGATTCGAACCTGCGACCTCCCGTCCCCCAGACGGACGCGCTACCAGCCTGCGCTATAGCCCGACGATTGGGGTTACATACTGGATTTGCGCACAGGGACAAGGGGCAATTTCGAATTTTCGGCGTCAATGCTCGTCGGACTCGTCAAGCTTCTTGCGCAGGCGTTCGATCAGCGGCTCGATCGCGTCGATGACCGGCGTTTTGAAGGGGCGCGGCACGTCGGCGAGGGCCGATAGCGGGCCTTCGGGGATGTAGTCGTAGTCGCCCGGATCTTCGGGCACATCGACGATCAGGGGGCGGCGGGGCGAGGCCTCCGGCGCGGTGGATTCGGGCGCAGCTGACTCGGGCTCGGGCGCGTCTTCGGGTTCGACCCGGGGGGCGGGCTCGGGCTCGGGTTCTGTCTCCGTCGCGGGCTCTTGCGGTGTGTCGTCTTCGGCCGCCGGCTGGTTGTCGAGCGGTTGGCGGCTCAGGAAGCCCGGCAGCTTGGGCCTGGGGCGCTCCTCGGGCTGAGGCTCAGGCTCAGGTTCGGCCTCCGGCTCAGGTTCCGCCGGCATCGTGTCTTCCGGCGGCTCGGTGTCGAAGAGCGATGCGTCCTCGGCGGGCGCGGGCGTGTCCTCCGGTTCGGGGGCGTCCTGCGGTTCGGCATCGACCTCCGCGGCCGGGGCGGGGGGCTCGTCCGGCTCGGGAGCGGGCGGCGCCTCCGGTGTCGGTTGGGGGTTGGCAGGAACCGCGTGTTTCAGGTCGAAATCGCGCGCGGTCGGCGCCGGGGCCGGCTCTTCCGCGGGCTCTGCCGGCGGCTCGGGCGTTTCTGCCGGGGCCGCCGCCTCGGGCGGCATCGGCGCGGGTTCTTCCGCCTCCGGCTGGGGCCGGAAATCGAGCACCTGCGCCGGTTCCTGCCGGGCCGGGGCGGTGTAGACGTCATCCTCTTCGCCCGCGAGCGGTTGCGACAGGGCGGCGACATGCTTGATGCCGTTCTCGCGCAGCAGTTTCTGCACGCCCTTGATGGTCATCCCGTCATCGTGCAGCAGCTTCTTGATCCCGCCGAGCAGACGCATGTCCTGCGGGCGGTAATACCGCCGCCCGCCGGCGCGCTTCACGGGTTTGACCTGGGTGAACTTGCTTTCCCAGAACCGCAGCACGTGTGCCGGTGTGTCGAGCCACTCGGCAACCTCGCTGATCGTACGAAATGCGTCTGCGGATTTGGCCATCGGCGAGGGCCTTCGTTATTTCCGGTTGCCGGCGGCGACACGGTCTTTCATGAGGTGCGACGGCCGGAACGTCAGCACGCGGCGCGGGTTGATCGGCACTTCTTCGCCGGTCTTGGGGTTGCGGCCCACCCGGGCCGATTTCTCGCGGACGGAAAAGGTGCCGAAGGAGGAAATCTTGACCTGCTCGCCGCGCACCAGCGCATCCGAGATGTGATCAAGAACGCTTTCCACCAGCGTTGCGGAGTCGTTCCTGGAAAGACCGACCTCGCGGAATACAGCCTCGCTCAAATCCATCCTCGTCAGTGTCTTGTCGCTCATCGCATCCCCTCGCTCTTTCTAGGACTTTAGGGCGGAAGGAATTTCCGAGTCAATGTCAATGACTTGGCGGAAGGAGTTTAAGCGGTGTTTCAAGCTGTCGACGGGCCGTTTACCACCGCAGGACGACGGCGCCCCAGGCCAGCCCGCCGCCGATCGCTTCGGAAACGATGAGGTCGCCGCGCTTGATTTTGCCTTGTGCCACGCCCTCTGCCATGGCCAGCGGGATCGAGGCGGCGGAGGTGTTGCCGTGCTCCTGTACCGTGACGATGACGCGGTCGAGCGGGACGCCCATCTTCTTGGCGGTGCCGGCGATGATGCGGATATTGGCCTGGTGCGGGACGATCCAGTTGATGTCGTCATGGCCCAGACCGGCGCTGGCCAGGGCGGTTTCGGCGGTCGAGGTCAGTTTCTCCACCGCCTGCCGGAAGAGCGGGTTGCCCTGCATCCGCAGCTTGCCCGAGGTGCCGGTGGTCGAGACGCCGCCATCGACATAGAGCATGTCGCGGTAGCGCCCGTCGGAGTTGAGGTCGGTGGCGAGAATGCCGCGGTCGTCGGAGGTGCCTTCGCCCTCGGCGGCGCCCAGCACAAGCGCGCCCGCGCCATCGCCGAAGAGCACGCAGGTAGAGCGGTCTTCCCAGTCCATGATCCGGCTGAAGGTCTCGGCGCCGATGATCAGCAGGCGCTTGGCCTGGCCCGAGACGATCAGCGCGTTGGCGTTGGCCAGCGCGTAGATGAAGCCCGCGCACACGGCCTGCACGTCGAAGCCGAAGCCGCGGGTCATGCCCAGCCGGCTTTGCACCATGGTGGCGACGGAGGGGAAGGTGAGGTCGGGCGTGGAGGTGGCGACCAGCACGCCGTCGATGTCATCGGCGGTCAGCCCGGCGTTTTCCAGCGCGACGGTCGCGGCCTTGACGGCCAGGTCGGAGGTGGTTTCGCCCTCGGCGGCGAAATGCCGACGCTCTATCCCCGAGCGGGTGCGAATCCATTCATCGGAGGTATCGAGGAACTCTTCGAACCAGGTGTTGGGTACGATACGTTCTGGCAGGTAGTGGCCGACGCCCTCTACAACGGCGCGTATTGTCATGCAGTGTCACCGCTGGCTTTCGAGTCTTCGGTCGCGTCATCCTGATCAAGCAGCGAGGCAGATGCAACCCGCGCGGCGAGTTTTTCGGTGAAGCCGGTCTGGGCCAGTTGAAAGGCCAGTTTCACGGCCGAGGAGACGCCCATCGCGTCGGCCGCGCCGTGGGATTTCACCACCGTGCCGCTGAGCCCGAGGAAGACGCCGCCATTGGCGCGGCGCGGGTCGATTCGCTTTTTCAGGCGCTGGAGCGAGGTGTAGGCGAGGACCGACGCGATGCGCGAGAGGGGGGTGTAGCGGAACGCGTCTTTCAGCAGGTCGGAGACCAGCTTGGCGACGCCTTCGCCGGTCTTGAGGGCGACGTTGCCGGTGAAGCCGTCGGTGACGATCACGTCGCAGATCGTGCCGGGCAGGTCGCGGCCCTCGACGAAGCCGACGAATTCGAAATCGGCGGTGCGCGCGTTGGCGGCGATCAGGTCATGCGCCTCTTTCAGCTCGGCGCGGCCCTTGTGTTCTTCGGTGCCGACGTTCAGCAGGCCCACGCGCGGGCGCTGGAGGTTGAAGCCGTTGCGGGCATAGGAGGTGCCCATCAGCGCGTATTGCATCAGGTCCTTGGCATCGGCCCGGATATCGGCGCCGCCGTCGAGCATGATGTTGAAGCCCTGCGGATTGCGCGAGGGCCAGAGCACGGCGATGGCGGGGCGGTAGATGCTGGGCAGCTTGCGCAGGCGCACCACCGACATCAGCATCAGTGCGCCGGTATTGCCGCAGGAGACGCAGACCGTCGCCTCGCCGTTGCGGACGGATTCGAGCGCCGACCACATCGAGGTCGCCTTGCCGTGGCGGATCACCTGGCTGGGCTTTTCCTCCATCGACACGACATCGGGGGCGTCGCGAATCTCGCAGCGGCCTTCGAGGTTCTTGCGCTTGGCGACAAGCGGTTCCAGCACGGCCTTCTGGCCATGCAGGATGAAGCCGATCTCGTCGTTCTTCTTGGCCGAACGCGAAATGCCGGCAACCACGGTTGCCGGCCCAAGATCACCGCCCATCGCATCGACGGAAATGATGGTGCGTCTCGGGCGTGCCCTGGTCTGATCCGAATCTGCGGTCATCAGGAGGCCCGCCCCCGCCTCATTCAGGCTGCGTCGTCGTCCAGATCGACCTCGTCCACCATCGCGACGACTTCACGGTCAGCATAGTGACCGCACGCGGCGCAGACGTGGTGCGGGCGCTTGAGTTCGCCGCAGTTGGGGCATTCGTTCGGATTCGCTGCGGTCAGCGAGTCGTGGGCGCGACGGTTGTTGCGGCGCGATTTCGATACTTTGTTCTGTTGGACAGCCATGTCGCAACCTCAATTTCTGTGGGTCCCTGGAAAGACCCGTGTGTCACGGGTTGAGGCGGCTCATAATCTGTCTCGAGCCGCCGGTTCAACCCCAAATTCCGGTGAGACGGCGAAAATACAGGGAATTGTTGCAGGAGCAAGTGGTTTTTTGGGGGTCAGTCGCCGCCATCTTCCAGCTTTTTCTTCAGGTCGGCCAGGCCGGCGAAGGGCTTGGTCTCTTCGTCCTCGATCGGGGCGGCGCCGGGGGGAATCGCGCTGTCGGTTTCCAGCTCGGCATCATCGGCGCGCGGGTAGGGCGGCAGGGCCAGCGCCAGCGCCTCGGTCATCACCGTCCAGAGGTCGATCTGCTCGCCCAGCGGGTCGATGGTTTCGTCCTCGGGCATCTCGACTTCCTCGCCCTTTTCCTCGAGCGGGGGCCACTCTTCGAGGAAGCGGCGGGCCACGTCTTCCTCGATCCGGGTGTTGACCGGTTCGAGCGTGACGACGCAGGCCTGCGTGACGGTGGCGCCCAGATGGCCATCCATCCGCCAGTCGGCCTTGCCCTCGGCCGAGAGCTCGCCGGTGAAGCGCAGTTTGCGCAGCCCGAGGATGCCCAGGTCTTCGGCAATAGCCTGAAGCTCGTCGGGGGCGGGGACGATCTCGAACGGCTGCGGCTTGCGCGGCGACAGCCCGCTGACGCGGTAAATGGCGGATTTCCGGGAATGTTCCGGCATCGGGCCTCACTCATCCTTTCTTGAACATGTAGCCTAGCTTGTTGTAAGCGGGTGTGAAAGCAATCCGGGCCAAGTGCAAGAGGGCAGATCATGATGAGTTTCCGCAACCGGTTCGCCAGCGTGCTGGCCGTGATCTGCATAATGGTCCTGGGGGCCTGCCAGGCGCAGTACCAGAACCACGGCTATGTGCCGCCGGCGCGCGACCTTGACCAGCTGGTCATCGGGGTCGACACCCGGGCCACGGTGGATGACGTGATCGGCGCACCCTCGGCCTCGGGCCTGCTGAGCGATGGCGACTATTACTATGTGCGCAGCCGGATGCGGGCCTACGGGGCGCGGGCGTCGCAGGTGGTCGACCGGCAGGTGGTGGCGATCAGCTTCAACGAGAACGACACGATCCGGAATATCGAGAGCTTCGGGCTGGAAGACGGCAATGTCGTGCCGCTGACCCGGCGCGTGACGGATTCGTCGGTGATGGGCAACGGCCTGCTGCGCCAGATCTTCGGCAACTTCGGCAATATCGACCCGACCCAACTCTTCAACTGATCGGCGCGTGCGCGTCATCGGCCTGTCACATCTTGAGTGTTTAAGCGCCCGCAACTACTTTCAGAAGTAGGTCTTCGAGGGTGGGCAGGGCGATGTTCCGCAAAGGGCGCTACAGCACGAGGGTGGCCGAGACGGAGGCCGATATCCGCGCCGCACAGCGGCTGCGCTTCGTGGCCTTCAAGCAGGGCGAGGATGTGCCCGGCATCGACGCCGACGAGTTCGACGACATCTGCACCCATATCCTTGTCGAGGAGGACGCGACCGGCAAGCTGGTCTGCTGTTTCCGGATGCTGCCGCTGACCGGTGGCTCGGAGATCGGGCGGAGCTATTCGGCGCAGTTCTACGAGCTGTCGGCGCTGAAGGAGTTCGAGGGTCCGATGGTCGAGATGGGGCGGTTCTGCATCCATCCCGACGCGCGCGATGCCGATATCCTGCGGGTGGCCTGGGGGGCGATGACGCGGTTCGTCGATGAGAACGGGGTCGAGATGCTGTTCGGCTGTTCGTCGTTCAAGGGGACGGATGCCGAGATCTATGCCGATGCCTTCGCCATGCTGAAGGATCGCCATCTTGCCCCGCGCCGGTGGCTGCCGCGGGTGAAGGCGCCGTCGGTGTTTCGCTTTGCGCAGAGCCTGCGGCTGAGGAAACCGGATGCCAAGCTGGCCATGCTGCGGATGCCGCCGTTGTTGCGGACCTACCTGCTGATGGGGGGCTGGGTCAGCGATCATGCGGTTGTCGACCGCCAGATGAACACGCTGCATGTCTTCACCGGGCTGGAGATCGCGGCGATTCCGCCGACGCGCAAGCGGCTGTTGCGGGCGACGGCGGGATAGGCGGCCTGTCTTTGGGAAAAACCTGTGAAACAGGGCGCCGCGATGCGCAGCCGCTTGACCATCCCCGGGTGCCGGGATAGCTCGCGCATATGGCCAAGGCACCGCTTCTCCAACTTTCCGACATCTCGCTGACCTTCGGGGGCGACCCGATTTTCGACAACGTCTCGCTGACCGTGCAGCAGGGCGACCGGGTTGCGCTTGTGGGGCGCAACGGGTCGGGCAAGTCGACGCTGATGAAAGTCATGGCGGGGCTGGTGGAGCCGGACAAGGGCACCCGCGCGGTGCCGCCGGGCATGTCGGTCGGCTACATGGAACAGCACCCCGATATCTCGGGCTTCGCGACGCTGGGCGACTTTGCCGCGAGCGAGCTGGAGGCGGGCGAGGAATACCGGGTCGAGATGGTGGCCGAGGGGCTGAAATTCGACCCCGGCCTGTCGCCGCAGACGGCCTCGGGCGGGGAGCGGCGGCGCGCGGCGCTGGCCAAGCTGCTGGCCGAGGGGCCGGACCTGATGCTGCTCGACGAGCCGACGAACCACTTGGATATCCAGGCGATCGGGTGGCTGGAGCAGCAGCTGAAGGACACGCGCAAGGCGTTCGTCCTGATCAGCCACGACAGGGCGTTCCTGCGTGAGCTGACGCGTGCAACCCTTTGGATCGACCGGGGAATCACCCGCCGGCAGGAGCGTGGCTTTACCGAGTTCGAAGCCTGGCGCGACAAGGTCTGGGAAGAAGAGGACGCGAGCCGCCACAAGCTGGACCAGAAGATCAAGGCCGAGGCGCGGTGGGCTGTCGAGGGCATCTCGGCCCGGCGCAAGCGCAACCAGGGCCGGGTGCGGGCGCTGCAGGATCTGCGGGCCGAGCGGTCGGCGCAGATCAAGCGGCAGGGCACCGCGGCGATGGCGCTCGAATCTGGCCCGAAATCGGGCCGCAAGGTGATCGAGGCGGACGGGATTTCAAAGGCTTACGACGGGAACGTCATCCTGAGCGATTTCAGCCTGAAGGTGCTGCGCAAGGACCGGATCGCCTTTGTCGGGCCCAATGGTGTTGGCAAGACGACGCTTCTGAACATGCTGATGAAGCGCGAGGAGCCCGATACCGGGACCGTCACCCATGGCACCAGCCTTGTGCCGGCGTTCTTCGACCAGGCGCGCGCGGGGCTTGCCCCCGACATGAGCCTTTGGGAGAACCTGACCGGCGACAAGGATATGCGCGTCTCGGGGCAGGCCGACCAGGTGCTGGTGCGGGGACAGCCCAAGCATGTTGTGGGCTACCTCAAGGAGTTCCTGTTCGACGAGCGGCAGGTGCGGGCGCCGGTGCGGTCGCTGTCGGGGGGTGAGAAGGCGCGGTTGCTGCTGGCCAAGCTGATGGCCCGGGAAAGCAACCTGCTGGTGCTCGACGAGCCGACCAACGACCTCGATATCGAATCGCTCGACCTGTTGCAGGAGCTGCTGGACGACTACGACGGCACCGTGCTTCTGGTCAGCCACGACCGGGATTTCCTTGACCGGGTGGCGACCACGACCATCGCGATGGAGGGCAACGGGCAGGCGACCGTCTATGCCGGCGGCTGGTCGGATTACCAGGCGCAGCGGGCCGAGGCGGCGCCTGCGGATGAGGGGACCAAGCCCAAGGCGAAACCCGCGCAGGCCGCCGAGCCCAAGCCCGAGAAGCCGCAGAAATCGAAGCCCAAGCTGAGCTTCACCGAGAAGCACCGGCTGGAGGAACTGCCGGGGCTGATCGAGCGGCTGGAAGGCGAGATTGCCAAGCTGGAGCAGTTGCTGTCGGACCCGGAATTGTTCACGCGCGAGCCGGAGAAGTTCAAGAAGGCGACGGATGCGCTGACCAAGCGGCAGGCGACCTTGTCGGAGGCCGAAGAGGAATGGCTGGTTCTGGCGGAGAAGGCGGAGGCCTGAGGGCGGTGGCTATTCGTTGACCGTCTTGGCGGTCTGGGCCACGTCCTTTTCGATCCATTTTTCGAGCGTCTGGTGCATCAGGTCGAGACCGCGTGTTTCGAGCGACTGGCGCAGCGCCTGGATGGCGTTGGCCATCTCGAGCTCCGACAGCCTGGATTCCTGCGCGCGCAGGATCTTGGGGTGAGGCGTGGTCAGCATGTCGGAGCCGATCAGCAGCTCTTCATGCAGCTTCTCGCCGGGGCGCAGGCCGGTGATCTCGATCTCGATATCGCCGGTGGGGTTGTTGGTGTCCCTGACGGTGAAGCCCGCGCTTTCGATCATCTTGCGCGCCAGGTCGCGCACCGGGACGGGCTTGCCCATGTCCAGCACGAAGACGTCGCCGCCGCGGGCAAAGGAGCCGGCCAGCAGCACCAGGCGCACGGCCTCGGGGATGGTCATGAAGTAGCGGGTGATGTCGGCATGGGTGAGCGTGACGGGCCCGCCGCGCGAAATCTGTTCGTGGAAGATCGGGATGACCGAGCCGGAGGAGCCCAGCACGTTGCCGAAGCGGACCATCGAGAAGCGCGTGGTCTGGCTGCGGGTGGCGAGATCCTGCACCAGCAGTTCGGCGAAACGCTTGGAGGCGCCCATGATGCTCGAGGGGCGCACGGCCTTGTCTGTCGAGACGAGGATGAAGCGTTCGACCCCGGCAGCCTTGGCGGCGTCGGCCACGACCTTGGTGCCGAAGACGTTCACGCGGATGCCTTCGAGGGCATTGGCCTCGACCAGCGGCACGTGCTTGTAGGCGGCGGCGTGCAGGACGATGTCGACGTCGTTGTCTGCGATCGCGGCTTCGATCATCGACTTGTCGCAGACCGAGCCCAGGATCGGGATGATGTTCACGTTCTGGCAGTAGCCGCGCAGTTCGCGGTCGATCTCGAACAGTGCAAGCTCGCTGTGGTCGACGAGGATGAGCGAGCTCGGGCGGCAGGTGATGAGCTGGCGGCAGATTTCGGAGCCGATCGAGCCGCCGGCGCCGGTGACCATGATGCTGCGATGCAGGTAGGTGTCGCTGACGCCCGGCAGTTCCTCTTCCATCTGGTCGCGGCCGAGCAGGTCGTTGATATCGACCGGCCGCGTGTCGGACAGGTTGCGGGCATTGTTGGCGACGAGGTCGGCGAAGGAGGGCAGGGCGTGCACCTCGCAGCCCGTCCGGGCGAGGCGGCGGCTGATGTCGGCCCGCTGGTTGCGGGTGGCGCTTGGCATGGCGAGCACGATCCGCTTGACGCCGCGGCGCTTGACCAGCCTCATCAGCTCGCTCGGGGGGTAGACGCGCAGGCCGGCGACGGTCAGGCCCTGAAGGCGGGAATCGTCGTCGACGAAGGCCACCGGCTCGACGCTGTCATCGGTCGAGAGCGCCATGGCCAGCTGCTGGCCCGTCTGCCCCGCGCCGAAGATGATCAGCGGCTTGCGCTGAGTGCCGCGCGCATAGATGCCCAGAAGGATGCGGCGCATCAGGAGGCGTGCGGCGACCGACAGGATCAGGAAGGTCATGCCGACCACGATGAAAAGCTGCGGCGTGCCGCCGGTGACCGCGTCGAAATAGGAGAGCAGGGTGCCCGTGATCATCAGGACGACGGCGACGATGGCCGATTCCATCACGCCCTGCATCTGGTAGGCGTTCAGCTTCACCTTGTGCAGGCCCTGCAACACCGTCGCGACGGCGCCCGAGCTCATCAGGGCCAGTACGAACATGGCCGAGGCGAAAGGCGTTTCCAGAAGGCTGACCGGATGCATCACGATCGCCTTGGCGAGGCCGAAGGACAGGGCGATCAGAAGCAGATCGACTGCGAGGATGATGAAGCGTTTCTGCTGACGCGAAAGGGCGATGACCAAATTATAGAACATGCCGGCGCATCTCCCGGTGTCGCTTCATCAGACCGGGCAACGGCGTGAAACTGTTGTGTAACAAAAGCCGCAATGTCCCCAAGTGTCAGAAATTCAATGTATTGCAAGTCTCGTTGCATTCACAAGACCTAAGGCCGCGAGTCGCGGAATTCCGCGCAACTTTCAGGAATTTGGCGGGTGTTGCCGCTATTTTTGGCGGCGCCGGATGAGGACGCGGCGCACGGTTTCGACGATCAATGCTGCATCGTAGCAAAACGAGCGGTGGCGGGCCCAGAGCAGGTCGAGTCGCGCCTTGGCCGGAACGCAGTGCTTGAGGTAGACGCGTTCGGTGTCGGCCGCGTCGGTGCAGGCGGCGAGAAGCTCTTCCTCCTTGCCGTGATAGGCCAGGGTGGCGAGACCGGTGACGCCGGGGCGGTTCTGCAGCACCCTGGCGTAGAGGTCGGGGCGCAGTTCGACATAGCGGCGCAGGGGCGGGCGGGGGCCGACAAAGCTCATGTCGCCCTTCAGGATGTTGTAGAGTTGGGGAAGTTCGTCGAGCCGTTTGCCGCGCAGCGCGCGCCCGGTGCGGGTGATGCGGGCCGATTTGTAGCCGCCCGAGACGCCGGTGTCGTTCCGGTCGGAGCGCATCGTGCGGAATTTCCAGAGCGTGAAGGGCTGATTGACGCCTTTCATGCGTTCGGAGGGGTAGAAGACGGGCCGGCCGTCGCGCAGCAGAATCCAGACCGCGATGATCGCGATGGGCAGGATCAGGACGACCGCGAGGATCAGCGCAAGGCCGAGATCCATCAGGCGTTTCGAGAATGTCATGCCGGGGCCTCCAGCGCGGCCCAGTCGGGGATCATGGCGTCCGCCGTGTGGCAGGCGGTGGTGCCGGGCAGGAGGGTTTCGAGGCGCGTGACGTCGAGAGAGACCTCCTGCACCGCCGTGTCGGGGGCAGGGCGCCAGGCGAGGTCGCGGCCGCGGGCGCGGACGAGGTCGTCCATGCGGACCGGGGCGGGGGCGGCCACGTTGAGCACCGGGGGCAGGGCCTCGGGCGGCAGGGCGGAGAGCGCGCGCAGCACCCTGAGCAGGTCGCCGGGGGCGATGTAGCTGCGCAGGGGGCCGCGCCCGTCGGCGAATTGGTCCATGCCCACGGGGGCCGTGCCGCGCAGGCCGGGGGCAAGGCTGTCGGCGCCCACCACGTTGGCCAGGCGCAGGCAGCAATGTGCCATGCCGTCATCGGCGGGCAGGGCGGCCACTGCCTGCTCCATCGCGCGCTTCGATCGGCCGTAATCCGCCGTCGGGCGAAGCGGTGCGTCTTCGGTCATGCCGCGCCCGGGGCCGTAGACGGCGGCCGAGGACAGGTGGATCAGCCGGCGCGCGCCGCAGGCCTGCGCCACCTGCCGGCTGGTGGCCACAAGCGCGCTATTGGCGGCGAGCGCCGTCGGATCACCGCCGGTGGCCCCCCACAGCGCGACCAGTGTTTCGCAACGTGGCAAGGCGGATAGCGGGTCGCCGGGGGCCCAGGCGATGTCGGCGCCGGGCTGGCGAGACTGGAAGGCCAAGCGGGTGTCATCCGAGCCCGCGCGCCGGGCCGCCGCGCGCAGCAACCGGCCAAGCCGGCCACCTGCGCCGGTGACCAAAATGTCGGCTGCCTGCGGGAATTGTGTCACGAAACTGCCCAACTACCAGATACGGTGAGATTTCCGTTGTCTAACATCCTTTTGTTGAGGTAGTGAACTGCCAATACCAATAAGTCGGGGGACGACGGTTTGACGCGTGTTTCAAAGACGATTCTGTTGGTTGGCATGGCCCTTTCGATCGGCGCGTGCTCTCTGCCCAGAGGGGCGGCGGTACAACGGGAAGTCGTGAACCAGGGCTCATCCGAGAACCCGACCTTCCAGGTCGTCGAGGTGACACGTGCCGCCACACCGATGATCTCGACATGGCCCTATACAGGCTATGAAGAGCATTCCACGTGGTTCCATGCCGATCGTGGCCCGGATTCGTCGGTCATCCAGACCGGTGACCGGATCGATGTCGTGGTCTGGGACAACCAGGAAAACTCGCTGATTTCCGACGGCACCAAGCAGACGCCGATTCCGCCGCTGACGGTTTCGTCTTCGGGGTCGGTCTTCCTGCCCTATGTCGGTGACGTCGTGGTGCGGGGGCTGACCGCCGATTCCGCCCGTGACCGCATTCAGCGCAAGATGGAAATGATCGTGCCCGCCGCGCAGGTGCAGGTGCAGGTCTCGCCGGGCCGCAACAACTCGGTCGATGTGGCGAGCGGGGTCGGGTCGCCGGGCCGCTTTCCGCTGGAGAACCGCAACACCCGCATTATGAGCGTTCTGGCGCTGGCCGGCGGGGTGAACTCCGCGTTGCGCCATCCGCGCGTGCGGCTGCAGCGCAACGGCCAGGTGTACGAGACGCGGGTCGAATCGATCCTTGCCGAGCCGTCGATGAACATCCGGGTGCAGGGTGGCGACCAGATCGCCATCGTGGAAGACGCCCGCAGCTTCACGGTGCTGGGCGCCTCGCGTGAACAGAAGCTCGTCTATTTCGAGAAGGAGCGCATGAACGCGCTCGATGCGCTTTCGGCGGCCGGCGGGCTGAACCCCGGGCGGGCCGATCCGCAGGGCATCCTGATTCTGCGGGAATACCATCCGCGCGACCTGACGCCGGGGCCGCGTGGGCCCGACATGCAGCAGGTGATCTTCTCGGTCGACATGACCAATGCCGATGGCCTGTTCGCCGCGCGGCAGTTCCAGATCATGCCGAACGACACGCTGATGGCGACGGAATCGCCGATCACGGCGGCGCAGACGATCATGGGCCTCTTCGGCACGGTGATCGGCGTCACGTCCTCGGTCAACAACCTGAGCAACTGAGCCGGATCGGCCTCGGGACCAGGGTGACAGGCGCGTCCTGAAGGGCGCGCCGACCAGTCAGATATTCGAGAAAATGTTGTCGATATCCTCGTCGCCGTCGAGCGGCGGGGGAGTGAGGCGCAGGCGCTTGGCCACGGTCTGCGCCTTTTCGGCGCGCTGCGCCCGGGCGTCGGGCTGGTTGTTGCGGGCCTGGGCGGCGATGCTTTTGCTGCGGGCGTCGGCAAGGGTTTCGGGCCGCTGGATGGGCCCGGTCGGGGCGATCAGCGGGCGCAGGGCGCGGTCGTAATCCGGTGCCTTCTCGTGACGGCGTGCCGCCTTGGCCGCGGGTTTGGAGGCCGGTTTGCCCTGCACGCTGACACGGCGTGGCGTCACCGTCGAGAACTTGCCCCGCTTGATGCGCGCCGCCCGGCGCCGCATGAGCAGCGCCGCGTTGCGCAGCTCGTGCCGGCGCAGGCTAGAATAGGACATCAGCACCGCGCAGACCAGGGCCAGGTCACGCCAGAACGACGAAATCGGCTGGGGCTCGAAGCTCAGGAAGCTGCCGACCGCGCTGGAGCACAGGACGAACAGCGCCAGCGTCAGCGCGGCCATCCGCAGGAAGACGCCGGACATGAAGATCATCGACAGGGAGAACAGCACGCCCGTGCCGGCAAGCTGGGCGGTCTGGGCGTCGAGCCAAGGCCGGAACAGGGCGGACTGGTCGACTCCGGTGATGAGGCCGAGGGATATCGCCATGAAGTAAGACCCGATCACGATACGGATCAGGTTCAGACCGGTATGGTCAAGCCAGCGTTCGTTCTTTATCGGCACTACCATCGTCCTGTACGCCTCGCGCAGCGAGGCCGCGAGAATTACTCGTAAGGCAAATGCACCCCACACTCGGGCACACGTCGTTCCAAGCTGACTACTTGGGACCCGAATGTGTCAAAACTTCAGCCCAAAGGCGGCAAATGCATGCGGCCTTTCGCGTGTTGTACGGGGTCTGCTCAGGCTTCGGCGTCTTCCGCCTCTTCCTCGGCGCTCTCGGCGATCCATGCGACGCTGACGACTTTTTCGCCCTTGCCGGTGTTGAACACTTTCACGCCGCCCGCCCCGCGGGAGCGGAAGGAGATGCCCTCGACCGGGACGCGGATCGACTGGCCGCGCGAGGTGGCGAGCATGATCTGGTCTTCGGTCTCGACCGGGAAGGAGGCGACCAGCGCGCCGCCGCGCATGGCCTTGTCCATCGCCCGCACGCCCATGCCGCCACGGCCCCGCACCGGGTAGTCGTGGCTGGAGCTGAGCTTGCCCGAGCCGCCCTCGGTGATCGTCAGGATCAGGTTCTCGGCCGCCTTCATCTCCTCGAAACGCTCGTCGGAGATGGTGGCGTCGGCATTGCCTTCCTCGTCGGAGCCGCCGTCATCCTCGGCCCCGGCCATCTGGCGGCGCATCTTGAGATAGGCGGCGCGTTCGTCGGCGGTGGCGTCGAAATGGCGGATCACCGACATCGAGACGATCTTGTCGCTGTTTTGCAGGCGGATGCCGCGCACGCCGGTGGAATCGCGGCCCTTGAAGATACGCACCTCGGTGGTGGGGAAGCGGATCGCGCGGCCGCTGTCGGTGAAGAGCATCACGTCGTCATCTTCCGAACAGATGCGGGCGTTCACCAGCTGTGTGCCATCTTCCGGCAGCTTCATCGCGATCTTGCCGTTCGATTTGACATTCGTGAAGTCTGACAAGGCGTTACGGCGCACATCTCCAGCGGATGTCGCGAAGAAGATCTGCAGGTTTTCCCATTCATCCTCGGGCACATCGACCGGCATGATCGCGGCGATCGAGACGCCCTGCGGAATGGGCAGGATGTTGACGATGGCCTTGCCCTTGGACGTGCGCCCGCCCAGCGGCAGGCGCCATGTCTTGAGCTTGTAGGCCATCCCGTCGGTGGTGAAGAACAGAAGTTGGGTATGGGTGTTGGCCACGAAGAGGGTGGTGACCACGTCCTCTTCCTTGGTCTGCATCCCCGACAGGCCCTTGCCGCCGCGCTTTTGCGCGCGGAAGTCGGCCAGCGCGGTGCGCTTGATGTAGCCGCCCTGGGTGACGGTGACGACCATGTCCTCGCGCTCGATCAGGTCCTCGTCTTCCATGTCGCCGGACCAGTCGACGATCTCGGTGCGGCGGGGGACGGCGAATTGCTCTTTCACCTCGGTCAGCTCGTCCGAGATGATCTGCATGATCCGCTCGCGGCTGGCGAGAATGGCGAGGTATTCCTTGATCTTGGCGGCGAGCTCCTGAAGCTCGTCTGTGACTTCGCGGACGCCAAGCTGGGTCAGGCGTTGCAGGCGCAGTTCGAGGATGGCGCGGGCCTGTGCCTCTGACAGGTTGTAGGTGCCGTCCTCGTTCGCGGTGTGGGTCGGATCGTCGATCAGCGCGATGTATTCGAGGATGTCCTGCGCCGGCCAGCGGCGGGTCATCAGCTTTTCGCGGGCTTCCGCCGCGTCGGCCGAGGCGCGGATGGTGGCGACCACCTCGTCGACATTGGAGACGGCGACGGCGAGGCCGCAGAGGATATGGCTGCGTTCGCGGGCCTTGCGCAGGTCATGGGCGGTGCGGCGTGCAACAACTTCTTCCCGGAAGGCTATGAAAGCGCTGAGAAATCCGTGCAGGGTCAGCTGCTCGGGCTTGCCGCCGTTGAGCGCCAGCATGTTGCAGCCGAAGGAGGTTTGCATCGGCGTGAAGCGGAAGAGCTGGTTGAGCACCACCTCGGGCGTCGCGTCGCGTTTCAGTTCGATCACCACGCGCACCCCGGTGCGGTCGCTCTCGTCCTGGACGTGGGCGATGCCCTCGATCCGCTTCTCGCGGGCGGTTTCGGCGATCTTCTCGATCATCGCCGCCTTGTTCACCTGGTAGGGGATCTCGTCGATGACGATGGCGTAGCGGTCTTTCCGCAGTTCCTCGACCCGGGTTTTCGAGCGGATGATGACGCTGCCGCGCCCTTCGAGATAGGCCTTGCGCGCGCCCGAACGGCCCAGCATCAGGCCGCCGGTGGGGAAATCGGGGCCGGGCACGTATTCGTTGAGCTGCGCGCTGTCGAGATCGGGGTTCTCGATCAGGGCCAGCGTGGCATCGACGATCTCACCAAGGTTATGCGGCGGGATGTTGGTGGCCATGCCGACGGCGATGCCGCCGGCGCCGTTGACCAGCATGTTGGGGAAGCGCGCGGGCAGGACGGAAGGCTCGCGGTCCTTGCCGTCGTAATTGTCCTGGAAGTCGACCGTGTCCTTCTCGATATCGGCGAGAAGCGACTGCGCCGGCTTGTCCATGCGCACCTCGGTGTAGCGCATGGCGGCCGGGTTGTCGCCATCCATCGAGCCGAAATTGCCCTGGCCGTCGAGCAGGGGCAGGGACATCGAGAAGTCCTGCGCCATCCGCACGAGCGCGTCGTAGATCGCGCTGTCGCCGTGGGGGTGGTACTTACCCATGACGTCGCCGACGGGGCGGGCCGACTTGCGATAGGGCTTGTCGTGGGTGTTTCCGGTTTCGTGCATCGCGTAAAGAATGCGCCGGTGCACAGGTTTTAGGCCGTCGCGCAGATCGGGGATCGCGCGGCTGACGATCACGCTCATGGCGTAGTCGAGATAGGAGGTCTTCATCTCTTCCGAGATCGAGACCGTCGGCCCGTCATAGGCCGGGCGTTCGGGCCCGGAACCACCGTTTGGCATTTCGTCTTCGTTTTCAGGTGTTTCCGGCGTATCGTTCACGTTGCTGCCCGCTCTGTCCTGCTGTCTTAATATCTCGTTGGTCAGGGTATATCAGAGCCCTCGCACGGGGCGCAATGCCCCATGCCCGGCCCGTGTCGCCGGTGCATTGGCAGCCATCGGACGGGGCTGCTAACATACTGTTTTTGTTGAAAAGTAAAATTTCCGCGGCATCCTTATTGGAACGATAGTCAAAAAATTCGAGGTTCCAACAGGAGTAGCGCCAAAATGACCGAAACGGAGATGATGCTCAAAGGGTATGGCCTGACCACGGCGGAGTTCTATTACCACATCCCCGACTATGCCCATGTTCTCAACACCTTCATCTGGCAGGAATACGATCTTGCACCCGACCATCCGCGGTTGTTCGAGTTCGTGGAGTTCTGGCAGAAGGAAATCGAGGGGCCGCTGCATTCGGTCCAGTTCACCCATCGCAAGCTGATCGCGCCCGGCGAGTGGCGGCAGGTGACGGGGGAGTTCACCCTTCATTAACATCCGTTAACGAAACATGAAAAACCCCGGGCTTTTGGGGCCCGGGGCTGTCTGACGGCCGTGCAAGCGGCGATCAGGGAATGATGCGGGTGTATTTCATGCCTTCGAGCGAGGCGCCCACCAGTGCGCCCGCCTGGCCGAAGACGACCGCCACGACGGGCGCCGTCGTCGTCACCGTGTCGGCGCGCAGGTTGCCGCCCTGGTCGTTGAAGACATATTCCACGTCGGCCCCCGCGACCCAGCCGGTGGCCCGGCGGAAGCGGCTGAGCGCGTCTTCGGTCATGAAGAACAGCACATGGGCGAATTGCTGGGCGCCGATCTGAAGGCCGACGCTGCCCTTGGTGGCCGAGTAGTAATCGACCGTCACGCCGCCCACGCGGAGCGCGCCGCGGCCGTAGCCGCCGCCGACGATCAGCCCGCCTTCGGTCACGAGCGGCATGACCAGCACGCCGGTCGACTTGTCGGCGATCTCGCGCGTGGCGGGGTAGCGGGAATAGAGATAATCGAGTGTCGCGTCGGAGCGGGCGTCGATCTGCTGACCCCTGTTGCTGCCGATGCCGTTGCCGCATGCGGCGACGACCGGGGTGGTGGCCAGCATGCCGAGCGTGAAGCTGCGTCTGGAAATAATGCTCATGTGATTTGCCTGTGACTGCCTGTGTTCCGCGTCGGCATGTACCTGCCGATCTGGGGCGGAGTATAGAGACGACCGGCGGAAGTGTCACCCGCAAAGCGCCTTTTCGGCGGGATACCGCAACCGTGCGCGCCGCGCGGCCGGGCCCAGCGATTCGGGCGCACTATTCCACAGACAGGTTAAGGCTTTGCTTCCCGCCCTTCATCTTGCCCGAAATACTCCCGCCGGAGGCATCCGACGGCGAAACCGGGCGCGCCGGGTCTTCAGGCAAGGGCCCGCGCCATGGCCGGTGCGAAATAGGTCAGGATCCCGTCGCAGCCCGCGCGTTTGAAGGCCATCAGGCTTTCGACCATCGCCCGGTCGCCGTCGATCCAGCCGTTTTGCGCGGCGGCCATGATCATCGCGTATTCCCCCGACACCTGGTAGGCGAAGGTGGGCGTGCCGAACTCGTCCTTCACGCGGCGGCAGATGTCGAGATAGGGCATGCCGGGTTTGACTATCACCATGTCGGCCCCTTCGGCCAGGTCGCGGGCGACACAGCGCAGCGCCTCGTCGGTGTTGGCGGCATCCATCTGGTAGGTCTTCTTGTCGCCCTTGAGGGCCCCGCTGGCGCCCACCGCGTCGCGGAAGGGCCCGTAGAAGGCCGAGGCGTACTTGGCGGCGTAGGAGAGCAGCATGGTGTTGCGGTAGCCCGCGGCTTCCAGTGCGGTGCGGATCGCGCCGATGCGGCCATCCATCATGTCGGAGGGGCCGATGATGTCGACCCCGGCCTCGGCCTGGGACATGGCCTGTCGGACCAGCGCCTCGACGGTCTCGTCGTTGACGATCTCGCCATCGACGACAAAGCCGTCATGGCCGGTGTCGGAATAGGGGTCGAGCGCCACGTCGGTCATGATGGCGATCTCCGGCACTGCGGCCTTGATGGCGCGGGTGGCGCGGTTCGAGAGGTTCTCGGGGTTCCAGGCCTCGGCACAGTCGGAGGTGCGGTTGGCGGCCTCGGTATAGGGAAAGAGGCAGATGGCGGGAATGCCCAGGTCGGCCGCCTCGCGCGCCGCCTCGACCACGCGGTCGACGCTGCGCCGCACCACGCCGGGCATCGACGGCACCGGCTCCTCGATGCCCTCTCCCTCGCGCACGAAGACCGGCCAGATCAGGTCGCCCGCCGTCAGGGTGTTTTCCGCCACCAGCGCCCGGATCGCGGGCGATTGGCGGGTGCGGCGCAGGCGGGTCGCGGGGAAGGGGGCTTGCGTGGGGCGCATCGGTCATTTTCCTTGTCGTTTGTCTTCAAGTCACTGGCATGGAAAATTGGTTATCTCAAGGGTAGGAATTGCCGCGTGGCGGCGCTATGAGGGGTGAACATTCGGCCCCGGCCGGGCAAGAAAAGTTACAGGCTCAATCTCGTGGACTGGTACGAAAGCGTCTTCGAACTTATCGACATGCGCAGTTTCAGCAACCTCTGGTTCTGGATCATTCTGGCTGTCATGTGGTCTTCGACCAGCCACTGGGTGCTTGGCGTGCCGTGGGACATGGTGATGCGCGCCCGCAAGGGCGACAGCGAGGAACGGGTGCACGATCTCGAGGCGATGGTGCGGATCAACACCAACCGCATCCTGCTGATCGCCGAGGAGTCGGGCCTGTTGCTGGCCGCGAGCTCGTGCTTCCTGCTGACGATGCTGGCCCTTCTGGGCTTCGTCTATGGCAACGAGTTCTCGCAGGCGGTCTTTCTGCTGGCCTTTCCGATGAGCATCATCGGGCTTCTGTCGATCGCCACGTCGCACGCCATCCGGCGCGACGGGCTGCAGGGCGAGCCGCTGTTCCGGATGATGCACAAGCACAGGGTGCTGACGCAGGTGGTGGGGGTGATCTCGATCTTCATCACCGCCATGTGGGGCATGCTGCAGAACATGACGATCGGGGCGCTCGGCTAGGGCCCGGGGCCCGGCCAGGCGGTGAGATATGAGTGAAGCGAAGCACATAGTCGTGGGCGGCGCGCCCGAGGGGTTTGACGCGCGTCTGGTTCTGAAAGAGGCCGAGCGCGATGGCGGCCCCGTCATTCACGTGGCGCGCGACGACAAGCGGCTGGCGCAGATGGCCGAGGCGCTGGCCTTCTTTGCGCCGGGGATGCCGGTGCTGCGCTTTCCGGGGTGGGATTGCCTGCCCTATGACCGGATTTCGCCCAATGCCGACATCTCCGCCGCCCGGATGGCGACGCTGGCGGGGCTGGTGCATGGCGCGCCCAAGCAGTTCGTCTTGTTGACCACGTTGAACGCGGCAACGCAGCGTGTGCCGCCGCGTGACGTTCTGAAGGAGGCCGCGTTCACGGCCGAGGTCGATCAGCGGATCGACGAGGACGCGCTGAAAGCGTTCCTGGTGCGGATGGGCTTCGTGCAGAGCCCGACGGTGACCGAGCCCGGTGATTATGCCGTGCGCGGCGGGATCATCGACATCTTCCCGCCGGGCGAGGGCGGGCCGGTGCGGCTCGATCTCTTCGGCGATGTGCTGGATGGCGTAAGGGGGTTCGACCCGGGCAGCCAGCGGACGACGGAGAAGCTGTCGCGGGTGGAGCTGGCGCCGGTGAGCGAGGTGATCCTCGACGAGGCGTCGATCACGCGGTTCCGGCAGAATTACCGGATCGAGTTCGGTGCGGCCGGTACGGACGACCCGCTTTACGAGGCGGTGAGCGCGGGGCGGAAGCACGCCGGGATCGAGCATTGGCTGCCGTTCTTCCATGAGAAGCTGGAGACTTTGTTCGACTACCTGCCCGGTGCGCCGGTGACGCTCGACGATCAGGTCGAGGCGGCGCGCCTGTCGCGGTGGGACACGGTGCAGGACCAGTACGAGGCGCGGCGGCATGCGCTGGAGCAGAAGCAGCGGGCCGAGACGATCTACAAGCCGGTGCCGCCCGGGCAGCTCTATCTCGACGATGACGCGTGGAATGCGGCCGTGGCCGACCGGCGGCGGCTGGCGTTTTCGCCGCTGGCGAAGAGCCCGGGGCCCAATATCATCGACGCGGGCGGGCGGATCGGGCGGAATTTCTCGCCCGAGCGGCAGCAGGAAAGCATCAGCCTTTTCGGGGCGTTGAAGGACCATATTGAAGCGAAGATGGCCGACGGGCCGGTGCTTCTGGCGAGCTATTCCGAAGGGGCGCGGGAGCGGCTCGAGGGTTTGCTGGAAGACGAGGGGCTGATCGGGGCCGTCACGGTGCGTGACGTCGGCGGCGTGGGCAAGCGCGGGCTGCACCTGGCGGTCTGGGGGCTGGAGCACGGGTTCGAGTCGCCCGGCCTGACGGTGATTGCCGAGCAGGATGTGCTGGGCGACCGGCTGATCCGGTCGCCGCGCAAACGGCGGCGGGCGGAGAATTTCCTGACCGAGGCGCAATCGCTTAGCCCCGGCGACCTGGTGGTGCATGTGGATCACGGGATCGGGCGGTATCACGGGTTGGAGGTGATCACGGCGGCGGGGGCGGCGCATGAATGCCTGAGCCTCGAATATGCCGAGGGCGCAAGGCTTTACCTGCCGGTCGAGAATATCGAGTTGCTGAGTCGGTACGGGCACGAGGAGGGGCTGCTCGACCGGCTGGGCGGGGGTGCGTGGCAGGCGAAGAAGGCCAAGCTGAAAGAGCGCATCCGCGAGATGGCGGACCGGCTGATCCGGATTGCCGCCGAGCGGGCGCTGCGCAAGGGCGCGGTGATGGAGCCGGAGCACCACGCGTGGGAGGCGTTTTCCGCCCGGTTCCCGTACCAGGAGACGGACGACCAGCTGCGGGCCATCGAGGATGTGGTGAACGACCTGAGCTCGGGCACGCCGATGGACCGGCTGATCTGTGGCGATGTGGGGTTCGGCAAGACGGAAGTGGCTATGCGGGCGGCCTTCGTGGCGGCGTTGCAGGGCTACCAGGTGGCGGTGATCGCGCCGACGACGCTGCTGGCACGGCAGCATTACCAGAGCTTTGCCGAGCGGTTCCGGGGCTTTCCTATTTCCGTACGGCCGCTGTCGCGCTTCGTGTCGACGACCGAGGCCGCGAAGACGCGTGAGGCACTGTCGCGGGGGCAGGTGGATATCGTGGTGGGCACCCATGCGCTTCTGGCGAAGAGCGTGCGGTTTGCCAATCTGGGCCTTCTGGTGATCGACGAGGAGCAGCGGTTCGGGGTGGCGCACAAGGAGCGGCTGAAGCAGCTGCGCAGTGACGTGCACGTGCTGACCCTGACCGCCACGCCCATTCCGCGGACACTTCAACTTTCGCTCTCAGGTGTCCGGGATCTCAGCATAATCGGCACGCCGCCGGTCGACCGGCTGTCGATCCGGACCTATGTGAGCGAGTTCGATACGGTGACCATTCGCGAGGCGCTCTTGCGTGAGCATTACCGGGGCGGGCAGAGCTTCTTCGTGGTGCCGCGGATCAAGGACCTGGCGGAGATCGAGCAGTTCCTCGAAGAACAGGTGCCGGAGGTGTCTTACGTTGTCGCGCACGGGCAGATGGCGGCGGGGGAGCTCGATAACCGCATGAACGCCTTCTATGACGGGAAGTTCGATGTTCTGCTGGCCACGACGATCGTGGAGTCGGGGCTGGATATTCCGACGGCGAACACGATGGTGGTGCACCGGGCGGATATGTTCGGGCTGTCGCAGCTCTACCAGATCCGGGGGCGTGTGGGGCGGTCGAAGGTGCGGGCCTATGCGTATCTGACCACCAAGCCGCGCGTGCCGTTGACGCCGGCGGCGGAGAAGCGGCTGCGGGTGCTGGGGAGCCTGGATACGCTGGGGGCGGGGTTCACGCTGGCGAGCCAGGATCTGGATATTCGCGGGGCGGGGAACCTGCTTGGTGAAGAGCAGTCGGGGCAAATGCGCGACGTGGGGTACGAGTTGTACCAGTCGATGCTGGAAGAGGCGATTGCCAAGATCAAGGCGGGCGAGCTGGAAGGCTTGACCGAGACGGACGAGCAATGGGCGCCGCAGATCAACCTTGGTGTGCCGGTTCTGATCCCCGAGGATTACGTGCCGGACCTCGATGTCCGGCTGGGATTGTATCGTCGGCTCAGTGGGTTGCACACCAAAGTTGAACTTGAGGGATTTGCCGCCGAACTGATCGACCGGTTCGGGAAGTTGCCGAAGGAGGTCAACACGCTGCTGCTGATCGTGCGGATCAAGGCGATGTGCAAACGGGCGGGGATTGCCAAGCTGGACGGCGGCCCGAAGGGGGCGACGATCCAGTTCCACAACGACAAGTTCGCGTCGCCGGAAGGCCTTGTGCAGTTCATGCAGGACCAGCGCGGGATGGCCAAGGTCAAGGACAACAAGATCGTCGTGCGGCGGGACTGGAAGAAGGAAAGCGACAAGATCAAGGGGGCGTTCGCCATTGCCCGGGATCTGGCCGAGAAGGTTGTCGAGAAGAAGAAATCGGGGGCGAAATCCTGAGCGGTCCGGTTTCCGGGGCGAATCGGGGTTAATGGGCTGATTTTATTCGGTTTTGGTGGGTCGGTATAACGTCGGTATTTCGTCGGTATCGCGTCGGTGTTTTTCACCGAGGGGGTCCGGGTTAATGGGGTGTGCGGTGCGGGGTGGTACTGGATGTTGTGCGGGGCGCAACGGGGCGCGAGCGGCCGGGACGGGTGTTAGGTAGTACTCGCCCGGAATCGAGCCTGCCGCGCCGGGCGAGCGCCGGCCCGTCCCGGCGGGCAGGCGCTTTGGCGGATGTTTGTGACAAATTAGAGGTTCGATGTATCTGGCGCCATAAAGTGCCATCTACGACCGTTGCGGCGCCTCCCCACGGGCCGGCTCTCGCCCGGCGCGTCCGCGGCGGAATGGTGGGTTTCACCCACCCTACGGCGGATCAACCGTTTCGTGAGAACCACGCTTTCACCTTCGGCGCGATGTAGTCCCAGAAGGCGGGGACGGTGTCGCGCAGCGAAGGGGCGATGCGGGCTTCGAACTTGTCCCAGGTGGCGCCGTTTTCGCGCCAGCCGATGCCGTCGGAGGCGAGGTTCTGGTTGGGCGGCTGGAAGCGGTCGAGGGCCTTGGCGAAGCGGGCGTCGGGGGTAACGGCTGCTTCGAATTCTTCCCAGAGGGCGCGGAAGCTGTCGCCTTGGCCCGGGGGAAGGAGGCCGAAGAGGCGGCGTGCGGCTTCTGCCTCGCGCTCGGCCTGGTCGTCGTGGCCGGTGGTGCCGTAGATCGGCGTGTCGCCCGCGTCGATCTCGACGATGTCGTGCAGGAGCAGCATGCGGATCACGCGAGAGATATCGGTGCCCTCGGGCGCGTGGTCTTCCAGCACCATGGCGTAGAGGGCGAGGTGCCAGCTGTGTTCGGCCGAGTTCTCGTAGCGGGAGCCGTCGCAGAGCGTGGTGGTGCGGGTGACCGACTTGAGGCGGCAAGCCTCGTTCAGGAAGGCGATCCTTGCGTCGAGGGTGGCGTCGGTCATGTGCCGGACGTGTCGGCGGTGCCCGCCGCCTCCTGCCGGGCCTTGAAGGCCTTGACCTTCTGGAGGAGCAGCGCGCGCGCCTTCTGGTTGGCGCGGCGCACGCGCATGGAGGTGAGGAAGGCTTCCTCGGCGGTTTGCGAGGTGGCGCCGAGGAGCGCCACGATCTCGTTCACGACACCTTCGTCGCCCGAGGCATCGACATACTTGATGACCTGAAGCGCCAGGTCGTCGGCCAGATCCTCGGTCACGCCCATGGGCTTACCTCGTGGTTTCGGTCAGCCGCCGTTTCACGTAATCGCTGACCGTCTCGATCATGGTGTCCATGTAAGGCTCTTCGAAGAAGTGGCCGGAGCCGTCGATTTCCTCGTGAGTGACGGTGATGCCCTGCTGTTCCTGCAGCTTCGAGACGAGCGACTTGGTGTCGGCCGGGGGCGCGACACGGTCGGCGCCGCCGTTGATGATGAGGCCCGAGGAGGGGCAGGGCGCGAGGAACGAGAAGTCGTACATGTTGGCGGGCGGCGAGACGGAGATGAACCCGGTGATCTCGGGCCGGCGCATCAGCAATTGCATGCCGATCCAGGCGCCGAAGGAGAAGCCCGCGACCCAGCAATGCTTGGAGTTGTTGTTCATCGACTGCAGGTAGTCGAGCGCGGAGGCGGCATCGGACAGCTCGCCCACGCCCTGGTCATACTCGCCCTGGCTGCGCCCGACGCCGCGGAAATTGAACCGCAGCACGGTGAAGCCCATGTTGTAGAAGGCGTAGTGCAGGTTGTAGACGACCTTGTTGTTCATCGTGCCGCCGAATTGCGGGTGCGGGTGCAGCACGATGGCTATGGGGGCGTCTTTTTCGCGTTGGGGGTGATAACGGCCTTCGAGCCGGCCTTCCGGTCCGGGAAATATTACCTCGGGCATATGGTCCCTTTGTCCATCTCAGGGGTGCGGAGGGTATTCTTGACGAAATCACTCCAGCACCTTAGAATTATTCTAAGTTCCAGCCGGGGGCCGGATCGGGCTGCAAGCGAGATAAGCTTTGCAGGTCGTCAGGTCAATCTATTCGCGAGGGTCGGGGTCATGAAACTCAGCACGAAGGGGCGCTACGCGATGGTGGCGCTTGTGGACATCGCTCTCAGCCAGAAGGACGGGCTGGTGACATTGGGCGAAATCTCGAAACGGCAGAAGGTGTCGCTGCCCTACCTGGAGCAGTTGTTCGTCAAGCTGCGCCGGGCGGAGCTGGTGGAATCGGTGCGCGGGCCCGGTGGCGGGTATCGCCTTGCGCGGCCGGCGGCGGAGATCCGCATAAGCGAGGTGCTGCAGGCGGTCGACGAGACGGTCGACGCGCTGCACAAGGGGGCGGGGGCGTCGGGCGGCACGTCGGGCTCGCGGGCGCAGTCGATGGCGAACCGGCTGTGGGAGGGGCTGTCGGCGCATGTCTACGTGTTCCTGCACCAGACGCGGCTGTCGGACGTGGTGGACAATTCGCTGACGCCATGCCCGATCGTGCCGACGCTGGTGCCGGTGGTCGACGATCAGTGACCTGTGGGTGTGAGAATTGCAGAAGGGGGCGCTGCCCCCATCCCGCATTTCATGCGGGACTCCCCCGGGATATTTTTCACCAAGAAGAAGCGGGGGTTTAGTGGCCCGGGTGTACCTGGATCATAACGCGACGGCGCCGCTGAGGCCGGAGGCGCGCGAGGCGATGGTGGCGGCGATGGATGTCGTGGGCAACCCGTCGAGCGTGCATGCCGAGGGGCGGGCGGCCAAGGCGCTGGTCGAGCGGGCGCGGGCGCAGGTGGCCGAGGCCGTGGGGTGCAAGCCGCAGGAGGTGGTGTTCACGTCAGGCGCGACGGAAGCCGCGCGGGTGATGGAGCGCTGGCCGGGGCCGGTGGAGGTGCAGGAAACGGCGCATGACGCGCTTTGGGCGCAAAGGCGTGCGGGCGAGGGCGTTCCGCTTTACGCCATGGGGCTGGCGAATTCCGAGACGGGGATCGTGACCGAGCCCGGCATGGGGGAAGGTGCGGCGCGCGAGGGGGCGCTTCTGCTTGACATCACGCAGGCGGTGGGGCGTATTCCGTTTTCCTTCGCCTGGAGCGGCGCCGACCTGGCCGTTCTGTCGGCGCACAAGCTTGGCGGGCCCAAGGGAATTGGCGCGCTGATCGTCAAGCAGGGGGTGGATTTCGCCCCGCTGACGCCCGGTGGCGGACAGGAGATGGGCCGCCGGTCGGGCACGGAAAACATCATTGGAATCGCGGGCTTCGGGGCCGCAATTGAAGCGGCGCTCAGGGACCAGGCCGAGGGGGTCTGGGCCGAGGTCGAGAAATTTAGAAACATTCTAGAAACTTTGCTTGAGGAATCCGCGAGAGAGACTATTTTTGTCGGGAAATCGGATCGGCGTCTGCCCAACACCGCGTGTTTCATTTCCGAAGGCTGGAAAGGCGAAACACAGGTGATGGCGATGGATCTGGCGGGGTTTGCCATATCCGCAGGCTCGGCCTGTTCCAGCGGCAAGGTGAAGGCGAGCCGGGTTCTGGGGGCGATGGGCTATGACGACACGCAGGCGGCGAGCGCCGTGCGGGTCTCTCTTGGCCCCGGGACGAGTGAAGACGACGTGACACGCTTTGCCGAAACATGGGCAAGGCAGCAAGCCAAGCATCGCGCCCGCGCGGCGTGAGCTGAAAGGAGCTAAAGGATGGCGGCACTGGACGAAACACGCGTGAAGGAAGGCGTCGACAAGGAAACGGTCGATGCGGTCCGCGAGGCCGGCACCTACAAGCACGGCTGGGAAACCGAGATCGAGACGGAATATGCGCCGAAGGGTCTGACGACCGATATCGTGCGGCTGATTTCCGAGAAGAACGGCGAGCCCGAATGGATGACCGACTGGCGGCTGGCGGCCTATGAGCGCTGGCTGCAGAAGACAGAGCCCGACTGGGCGATGGTCGATTATCCGCAGATCGACTTTCAGAACCAGTATTACTATGCCCGCCCCAAGAGCATGGAGACGAAGCCCAAGTCGCTGGACGAGGTGGACCCCAAGCTGTTGGAAACCTACGAGAAACTGGGCATTCCGCTGAAGGAGCAGATGATCCTTGCGGGTGTCGAAGGGGCCGAGGAGGCCCCGGCGGAGGCGCGCGAGAGTGACCGGAAGGTGGCCGTCGATGCGGTGTTTGATTCCGTCAGTGTCGGGACCACGTTCCAGAAGGAGCTGCAGAAGGCGGGCGTGATCTTCTGCTCGATTTCCGAGGCGATCCGGGAGCATCCGGAGCTGGTGAAGAAATACCTCGGGTCGGTCGTGCCGGTGAGCGACAACTTCTATGCAACGCTCAACTCGGCCGTCTTCTCGGATGGCTCGTTCGTCTACGTGCCGCCGGGGGTGCGCTGCCCGATGGAGCTGTCAACCTATTTCCGGATCAATGCCGAGAATACCGGGCAGTTCGAGCGGACGCTGATCATCGCCGACAAGGGCTCTTACGTGAGCTATCTCGAGGGCTGCACCGCGCCGCAGCGGGACACCAGCCAGCTTCATGCCGCGGTGGTCGAGATCGTGGTCGAGGAAGACGCCGAGGTGAAGTATTCGACCGTTCAGAACTGGTTCCCGGGTGACGAGAACGGCAAGGGCGGTATCTACAACTTCGTCACCAAGCGGGCCGATTGCCGGGGCGATAGGGCCAAGGTGATGTGGACGCAGGTGGAGACCGGCTCGGCGGTGACGTGGAAGTATCCGAGCTGCATCCTGCGCGGGAATGAAAGCCAGGGCGAGTTCTATTCGATCGCGATCACCAACAACCATCAACAGGCCGATACCGGCACCAAGATGGTGCATCTCGGGAAGGATACCCGGTCGCGGATCGTCTCGAAAGGCATCAGCGCGGGCAAGGCGCAGAACACCTATCGTGGGCTTGTTTCGATGCACCCGAAGGCGAAGAACAGCCGGAACTACACGCAGTGCGACAGCCTTCTCATCGGCAGCGAGTGCGGGGCGCACACGGTGCCTTATATCGAGGTGAAGAACAACTCATCCCGGGTGGAGCACGAGGCCACCACCTCGAAGGTGGATGACGACCAGATGTTCTATTGCCGCCAGCGCGGCATGGACGAGGAGGAGGCGGTGGCGCTTGTCGTCAACGGTTTCTGCAAGGACGTGCTGCAGGCCCTGCCGATGGAATTTGCCATGGAAGCGCAACAGCTTGTGGCGATTTCGCTGGAAGGGTCGGTGGGCTGATGACCCGGCCGGCGACACGCATCGGGGTTCTCTCGCTGATGGTGTTTGCCTTGGTGGCTGCGCTGTTTGACGATCCAATGGGGGTGAATTGGTATTTCGAGCCTCTTCACTCGGCCTTGGGCGCCGGGATTGGCCAGACGTTCCTTGGCTGGTTCATGGTTCCCGGGATCGCCGTTGAATGGTTCATGTTCGTGCAACAGCCGGGAGGATGCTTCCTGCAGCTTCTGGACCCGGACACGCTGGTTTGCTTCTGAGGACACCGACATGACGCAGCCTGTACAGAATGTGCAAGACGCGCCGGAGGGCCCTCCGCGCCAATATGACGTTGTCGAGCTGGCTTGCGATGTTGTCAGCAATGGCGTGACCCTGCCCGCCGGCACACGTGGCACGATCGTGGAATTGCAGGGAGGCCCGGTCGACGCGTTCACCGTGGAGTTTGACGACCTTCGTTTCGGGGAAGAGTTTCTCCAGGATCTGAAGGAACCGCAATTCAAACGCCTATGGCGGGAACGGCAAGCATGATCATGGCTTTGCATCTGAGGACACCGACATGACCCACCCCGTACTGAACGTGGAAGACGCGCCGGCGATTCCGACGCGGCCGCCGGAAGGCAGCACGCGGTTCGGCGCGACCGTGGCGCCGATGGGTGCGGCGATCGGGTCGGGCGGTCTGGGGGCGATGTACACGGTCGTCGAGCCGGGCAAGCGGGCCTTTCCGTTTCACAACCATCTGGGCAATGACGAGATGTTCGTGATCATGGAAGGGACAGGTACCTATCGGTTCGGCGAGGCGGAATACCCGGTGCGGGCCGGTGATGTCTGTGCGGCGCCACGGGGCGGGCCCGAGACCGCGCACCAGCTGATAAATACGGGCGACAGCGCGTTGAAATACCTCAGTATTTCGACGTTGGACGACCCCGATGTGGTGGAGTACCCCGATAGCGGCAAATTCGCCGCCATCGCCATCGCGCCGGGGGCGGATTTCCGGGAAGCCCATATTCGCTTCGTCGGCCGCAAGGAGACGAGCGGCGATTACTGGGAGGGCGAGGAATGATCGTCACGACGACCAATACCATCGAAGGCCACAGGATCACCGACTACAAGGGGATCGTGGTGGGCGAGGCGATCATGGGGGCGAATGTCGTGCGCGACGTTTTCGCCTCGATCACCGATATCGTCGGCGGGCGCTCGGGCGCCTATGAAAGCAAGCTTCAGGATGCGCGCGACACGGCGATGAACGAGCTGGAGGCGCGGGCGGCGGCGTTGGGCGCGAATGCGGTTGTCGGCGTCGACCTGGATTACGAGGTGGTGGGGCAGTCGATGCTGATGGTGTCGGCGAGCGGCACCGCCGTGGTGATCGAGTAAGGGTTTGGCATGACCGGGAACGCCACAGAGGAATGGCTGCTGACGCGGCTGGACTATCCCGGGCATCTGGACCCTGAGCGGATTGCCGGGCTGAGCGGCTCGGGCGTGGCGATCGTGGTCGGGCTGGTGGTCTATAGCTGGTTTCCCGCCGGTTTGGCGCTGGCCGCGGGCCTTGGCGCCGGGTTCCTGGCGGGGGCGGTCGTGTATCGCCGGGTGACACGCCGGCGGATGGATCGGGAGGTGGCGGCGCTGACTGCGAGACGGGCCGCCGAGACAGAGATGACGGACGCGCAGATCGCGCGGATGAAAGCGAAATATGCCGGGGGCACGGCCCCGACGGCTGAGATGAAGAAGGGTTAGGACATGTTGGAAATCAAGAACTTGCACGTCGGTCTTGAAGAAGAGGACAAGCAGATTCTGAAAGGCGTCGACCTGAAGGTTGGCGCGGGCGAGGTGCACGCGATCATGGGCCCGAACGGCTCGGGCAAGTCGACGCTGAGCTATGTTCTGTCGGGCCGGGATGGCTATGAGGTGACCGAGGGCAGCGCCACGCTTCTGGGTGAGGAACTGCTCGACATGGAGCCGGAAGAGCGCGCCGCGGCGGGGCTGTTCCTGGCGTTCCAGTACCCGGTGGAAATTCCGGGCGTGGGCAACATGACCTTCATGCGCACCGCGCTGAACGCACAGCGCAAGGCGCGTGGCGAGGAGGAGATGAGCGCGGCCGATTTCCTCAAGCTGGTGCGCGAGAAGGCGAAGACGCTGAAGATCGACGCCGACATGCTGAAACGGCCGGTGAACGTGGGCTTCTCGGGTGGCGAGAAGAAGCGCAACGAGGTGCTGCAAATGGCGGTGCTGGAGCCGAAGATGTGCATTCTCGACGAGACGGATTCGGGCCTCGACGTGGACGCGATGAAGCTGGTGTCGGACGGGGTGAACGCCCTGCGCGACGCGGGCCGGAGCTTCCTTGTCATCACCCACTACCAGCGGCTGCTGAACCACATTCAGCCGGACGTGGTGCACATCATGTCCGAGGGCCGGATCATCAAGACAGGCGGGCCCGAGCTGGCGCTGGAAGTCGAAGAGAACGGTTATGCGGACCTGCGCGGGGAGGTGGCCTGATGGCGTTGCCGCAGAAGAAGCTGGACGCGACGGAAGCGCGGCTGGAGGGCCTGAGCCTGCCCGAGGGGGCGGCCTGGGCCACGACGGCGCGCGAGGCGGCGCTTGGCCGGGTGAAGGCGATGGGCCTGCCCGAGCGGCGCGACGAGTACTGGAAATACACCCGGCCCGATACGCTGGTGCAGGCGGATGTGCCGCCGGCGGCGACGTTCGATTCGGACGAGGCGCCGATGTACGAGGGTGTCGACCGGCTGAAGATCGTCTTTGTCGACGGGAAGTTCGATGAAGCCGCGAGCGATGACCTGAGCCTCGAGGGCGTCACCATCGAGCGGCTGAGCGAGGCGGCGAAGAGCGATATCCACTGGGCCAAGGACGTCTATGGCGTGCTGGAAGAGCGGGGGCAGACCCCGGTCGAGCGGCCGCTGGCGGCGCTGAATACGGCGCTGGCCGAGGATGGGCTGCTGATCCATGTGACCGGCAAGGTGAGCAAGCCGATCAACCTGATTTATCACCATAGATCAGAGGTTTCCGATGCGATCCTGCACCATGCCATCAAGCTGGACGAGGGCGCCGACCTGACGGTGCTGGAGAACGGCCCGGCGGCGGCGCGGTTCAACAAGGTGATGGAGGTGGACGTGGCCGATGGCGCGGGCTTCCACCATGTGCGCACGCAAGGCCGCGACCATGAGCGGCGGGCGGCGACGCATATCTTCGCAAGGCTCGGCAAGGAGAGCACGTTCAAGACGTTTACCCTGACGGTGAACGGCGTGCTGACGCGCAACGAGTGTGTCGTGGAGATGCTGGGCGACGATGCCGCCGCGCATATCGCGGGCGCCTGTGTCGGCGATGGCGATTTCCACCATGACGACACGGTGTTCGTGACCCATGACGCGGTGAATTGCGAAAGCCGGCAGGTGTTCAAGAAGGTGCTGCGGAACGGCGCGAAAGGCGTGTTCCAGGGCAAGATCCTCGTGAAGCCGGGCGCGCAGAAGACCGACGGCTACCAGATCAGCCAGTCGTTGTTGCTGGATGACGATAGCGAGTTCGACGCCAAGCCGGAGCTCGAGATCTATGCCGATGACGTGGCCTGTTCGCACGGGTCCACCAGCGGCGCGATCGACGAGGAAGGGCTGTTCTATCTTCGCGCGCGGGGCGTGCCGAAGGAGATCGCGACCGACCTGCTGACGCTCGCCTTCCTGGCCGAGGCCGTGCAGGAGATCGAGGACGAGACCCTGCGCGAAGAGCTTGTCGGCCGGCTGGACGCCTGGCTGCAGCGCCGGCGCGGCTGATGCCGGTCAGCACCGATATCGTGGCCTCCTACCGGGGGCCGCGGCCGGTGATGCGGCGGCTTCTGGCGATGCCCGAAAGCGAGGGGCGGGCGCTGGCGATCCTGATGGCCGGGTGCCTTGTCACCTTCATCGGGCAATGGCCCCGGCTGGCGCGCGAGGCGCATCTGACCGGGCAGGAGCTGAACCCGCTTCTGGGCGGCGCACTGCTGGGCTGGCTGTTCATGGCGCCGCTGGCGTTTTACCTGATCGCGTTCGTCAGCCACCTGGTGAGCCGCGCGTTCGGCGCCAGGGGCTCGGCCTATGGGTCGCGGCTGGCGCTGTTCTGGGCGTTCCTTGCGGCGAGCCCGCTTTTGCTGCTTTACGGTCTCGTGGCCGGGTTTATCGGCCCGGGCGCGGGGCTGACCGGCGTAGGCGTTGTCTGGGTCGCGGTGTTCCTGTGGTTCTGGCTGTCGAACCTGCGCGAAGCGGGGTGGGGCGTATCATGAATTTTGCCTGGTTCCGGGCGATGTTGCGCCTGACGCTGACCAATCCGCGGCAGGCGGGCTATGCGGTGATCGACATGCAGTTCCCCGTGCAGGGGCTGTGGATCGCGCTGATGCTGGTGTCGGTGCTGCTGTCGCTGCTGGTCTCGGCGGTGTTTCATTCGGCGCCGTTGCCGCCGGGCGACCTGGGCCAGCTGATCGAGATGTCGCCGGCCTATCACACGCCGCTGCTTTTCGCGGTTCTGAACTGGGCGCAGGCGCTGGTGTCGGTGTTCCTGCTGCACTGGATCGGGCGCAGCTTTGGCGGGCAGGGCGAGCTGGCCGATATGCTGGCGGTGATGATCTGGCTTCAGGTCGTGTCGCTGGTGCTGGCGGTGGTGCTGTTCCTGGTGGGGCTGATCCTGCCGCTGGTGGGCGGGCTGATGATGATCGCCGCGTTTTTCTGGGGGCTGTGGGCCACGCTTGCGCTGGTCGCCGCCGCCAATCGATTCGACAGCCTGCTGAAATCGGCGGGCGTGTGCGTGGTGACGGTGGTGGCCTTCTCCATCGGTATGACGATCCTGTCCGCGATGTTCGGCGGGCTGGGGATGACAGGGAGATGAACATGTACGACGTCGAGAAAATCCGCGCCGATTTCCCGATTCTGAGCCGCGAGGTGAATGGCAAGCCGCTGGTCTATCTCGACAACGGCGCCTCGGCCCAGAAGCCGCAGGTGGTGATCGATGCGATCACCAACGCCTATAGCCACGAGTACTCGAACGTGCACCGGGGGCTGCACACGTTGTCGAACATCGCGACCGAGAAATACGAGGCGGTGCGCGGGACGATCGCGCGCTTCCTCGGAGTGGCCGATGAAGAGCAGATCATCCTGAACAGCGGCACCACCGAGGGCATCAACATGGTCGCCTATGGCTGGGCCATGCCGCGGATGGAGGCGGGCGACGAGATCGTGCTGTCGGTGATGGAGCACCACGCCAATATCGTGCCCTGGCATTTCCTGCGCGAACGGCAGGGGGTGCAGCTGAAGTGGGTGGACACCGAGGCGGACGGGTCGCTCGACACGCAGAAGGTGATCGACGCGATCGGGCCGAAGACGAAGCTGGTGGCGGTGACGCACCTGTCGAACGTGCTGGGCACGAAGGTCGACGTGAAGGCGATCTGCGACGCGGCGCGTGAGAAGGGCGTGCCGGTTCTGGTCGATGGCAGCCAGGCGGCGGTGCATATGCCGGTGAACCTCGACGAGATCGGATGCGATTTCTACGCCATCACCGGGCACAAGCTGTATGGGCCGTCGGGGTCGGGTGCGATCTTCGTGAAGAAGGAGCGGCTGGCCGAGATGCGGCCCTTCATGGGCGGCGGCGACATGATCCGCGAGGTCAGCAAGGACGAGGTCACCTATGCCGACCCGCCGATGAAATTCGAGGCCGGCACGCCCGGCATCGTCCAGACCATCGGGCTGGGCGTCGCGCTCGACTACATGATGGGCTTGGGGATGGAGAATATCGCCGCCCATGAAGACCGGATTCGCGATTACGCCGTCGAACGGCTTGCCGGGCTGAACTGGCTTCAGGTGCAGGGCAGGGCGCCCGACAAGGGGGCGATTTTCTCGTTCACGCTGGACGGGGCGGCACATGCGCATGACATCTCGACCATCCTCGACAAGAAGGGCGTGGCCGTGCGCGCGGGGCATCATTGCGCCGGGCCGCTGATGGATCACCTCGGGCTGACGGCGACCTGCCGGGCCTCCTTCGGGCTCTACAATACCGAGTCAGAAGTCGACACGCTGATCGAGGCGCTCGAGCTGGCGCACGAGTTATTCTCCTGATTCTTCGGCGGATTCGGGCCCGAAAGTGGCCAAAAACCGGCCAATGTGCGTCAACTACGCAACACCCGGCAAACTCTTGGGCACGTTGCCGGTATTTCCTCGCGGTAACGTGAAAAGACGGTCGACAACGGAATTAATTCGTTGTTTTATCCAACCTGTTTAATGCGAAAGGAGCTGCCCTTATGAAAGTGATCAAGCTTATCACTCTGCTGGCAATCGGCCTCGGTGCAACCGCCTGTGCTCAACAGCAGCAGGAAGAGCCCGCGCCGATGGTCGTGCCGGAACCGGTTTACGACAAGTACGGCAACCCGATCTGATCGAACGGTCTCTGACCGCTCGACCATTTCTGGTGAGTTCAAAACATCAAGAGGCCGCATTCCCGCCAGGGATTGCGGCCTCTTAACTTTCACGGTGGGTGAATCGTGGCAAAAGGGCGCATTTCGCGATTGCGTGGGTGCCCGGCGGTCGCTATACCCCGCCGCGTAGGCACCTGTAGCTCAGCTGGATAGAGCGCTGCCCTCCGAAGGCAGAGGCCTCAGGTTCGAATCCTGACAGGTGCGCCACTTTCCCTTTCAGATGTTGGTTTTTGCCGTGCAGGCGCAGATCTGGGTGCCGCGTTCGAAGCGCGTTTTCCGCTCGCTATCAGCCGTACTTGCCGGGTGACGTCAGGACGGTCGGGCGCGCCTTCCGAACCGCTGTCATGGCCGCGCTTGACCGCTCACGCTATCCGGTCCCTGTCTCCGACCACGCATCGACAATCCGGACGGAACGGGCGGGGTCAGATCGCGGTGTCGCAGTCCTCCTGGGTGATTTCGTACTCCGCGATGACCTGACCGTCTGCCCCTTTGTATATGGACATGATTCGGCCTCCGCGGGCGAGGTCGGTGGCGAAGGTGTCGGGGGTGCATTGCCATTCGGCGATAAGCGGCTCGAACTCGGGATTCAAACCGGTGATCGTTTCATCCTCGATCTCGAAGGTCATGTAGAGCGTGTCGCCCTCGGCCCGCATCGCAGTGAGAACGGTGATCTCGTCGATCCGCAACGGCAGAGTCTGCGAACTGGCCTCCGCCTCGATGGCAAAGCTCTGTTCGAGCGTCCGGGTGCTGACAAGCAGCTTCTCGAGGGCCGGGCTGTCGCCTGGCTGCCAGGGAGGCGTGTCCATGGCGTCATCCACGAGGCGCTGGCTCAAGCTGAAAACGGCAAGCGCGCCGATGACCAGCAAGGGATCATATACGTAGCGGGGCAGACCCGGCCGGTCGCCGGTTTCGGCGTTCATCGCCCCGCCGCGCCGGAAAACGAGCACGAGATTGACGAGGGGCACGAAGCCCATCCAGGCCATCCGGGCCCTGCCGCAGATGTCGTTCGAGCGGGCTGCCGAGGCATAGTAGACCCCGACGCCGAAGAGGAGAAAGCTGCCGTAGAGGCCGATCAGGAGCGCCGAGAAGAACCCGGCCTCGGTCGCGGGGGGCAGGTACAACCAACCCATCTGGGCGATCGCGAGGGCCAGGTTCAGGCCGGCAAGAAACCAGAGGTAGCCGACGCGCCGAAGAGGAATCCTGACCTTGAGGAAGAGCGCGCCGAGCCCCCCGCCGGCAATGGCGAGCCCGCCGGCCAGGGCGACGATCTGGAACTCGTCGAGCAGGAGCAGGTGTACGAGAATCTTGTCCATAAAATGAATACCTTGGGGGGAAATCCGGAAGCGCTACCAGTTGCAGGCCTCGCGCAGGGGTTTGATGGCGGTCTCGATTCCGGCGATATCGTAATGCCCCGTGACCTGGCTTTCGGAGAAGGGCTGGGCGCGGACGATCATCCGCTCATGTCCGAACATCTCCTTTATGAAGGGGATGGCCTGGCCGCCGCTCCAGAGGCCGAGGGCCATGTTGTTGTTGCTTTCGCGGAAGGATTTCGTGCGGGCCTGGTCGGAGTCGAGGCGATAGGTGACCCGCCCCTTGCCCTGGATGTCTGACATGAAGCAGCCGCCGAACCGGAACCAGAGGTTCGTCTCGTTCTCCCGGCAGGCGATCGCGATCGTGTGGGGTGCCTCCTTGTAGGGGCAGTTGGTTTGCTGGTCGGCATCCAGGAACAGGAAGACATTCGTTGAATCGTCCATGACGGATTTTTCCACGTCGATGGTCCAGTCGCCGGTATCTGTTCCTGCGTCAGCCTGATCCGTGTCGGACGGGGTGCCGGCCGCCGGAGCGTACCCTGCCTCCTCGTCGTAGCAGGCGAGCCGCGCGTCATCATCAGCCAGATCGAGACAGCGGGTCATATCGGCCGCCGCGGGAAGGGATGTCAGGAGGGTAAGAAGGGGGCCGGCGAGGAGGCGGAATGACTTCGGCAATATTAACTCCGACGTGTGGCACAAGTTATGCGTGTGTCGCTGAGACATAGCATCACGCGTTTGTCCGGATGAAGATGTATTTGAAACAATTCTTTTTTCTGAAGATCGCCCGGAGACGGCTTTTCGCATCGCCGGTGACGTTTGGCGCCCTGTTCCCGCGCCCGTTCTCAAGCGCGTCGGAGAGGAGACCGAACGCGCACCGCTGGCTTCGCCCCTGGGGGCGTCGCGGAACCTGCGTCCTTTCCGGCGTGTTGATTCAGGCAGGAGGTGCAGATGACACATCACGTTGCAGATGTTGCCGTGATCGGGGCCGGGACGGCCGGGTTGGCGGCCGAGCGGCACGCCCGGCGGCAAGGGGTGACGACTCGGCTGATCGACCCGGATTTTGCCGGAACGACATGCGCCACGGTCGGATGCATGCCCTCGAAGCTGCTGATCGGGGCGGCGGACGCGGCGCATGAGGCCGCCGGGGCCGGGGCGTTCGGCCTTCGCACGGAGGTGGAGGTGCGCGGCGCCGAGGTTTTCGAGCGGGTCCGGCGGATGCGGGACGATTTCGCCCAAGGGGTGCAGCAGTCGATCGCCGAGCTTCCCGACGGGGTCTGCCTTCGGGCGCGGGCGCGGTTCGAGGCACCGGGCGAGCTGGCGCTGGATAGCGGCGATACGGTCAAGGCGCGGGCGGTCGTGATCGCGACGGGGGCCACGCCGGCGCTGCCAGGGCCTTACCAGGCGGTGTCTGACCGGGTTCTGACCAACCAGACCATTTTCGAGCTGGACGACCTGCCCGAAAGCCTGGGCGTGATCGGCGCCGGGCCGCTGGGGCTGGAACTGGCGCAGGCGATGCACCGGCTGGGCGTGCAGGTGGAGGTGTTCGACGCGGGCGACCGGCTGGCGGGGTTGCCGGCCGAGACGAGCCGGGCGCTTTACGAGGTACTGTCGCGGGCCTTTCGCATCCACCTGAACCGGACGCCCGAGCCTGCGCCACATCCCGACGGGGTGGCGCTGACCTGGCAGGATGGCTCGACGCGGGTCGAGCGGGTTCTGGTCGCCGCCGGGCGGCCGCCGTTGCTCGATGCGCTGGAGCTTGAGAAGGCCGGCCTCGACCTTGACGATCATGGGACACCGCTGTTCGACCCCGCGACGATGCAATGCGGCGAGGCGCCGGTGTTCATCGCGGGGGATGCCAACCATGACCGGCCGGTTCTGCACGAAGCCTCGCATGAGGGCACGGTGGCCGGGCGCAATGCCGCCGCGTGGCCCGAGGTGACCCGGACCACCCGCAAGGTGCCGCTCAACATCGCCTTCACCCGTCCGGAGGCGGCGGTGATCGGAACCATTCCGGAGGCGGATGACGACACCCACGTGACCGGAGAGGCCGATTTCTCGGACCAGGGGCGCGCGAAGGTCATGGCCCGGGCGGCCGGGATGGCTCGGCTTCACGCCCGCGCCGGCGACGGGCGGCTTGTCGGGGCCGAGCTATGCGCGCCGGGGGGCGAGCACCTGGCGCATCTGCTGGCCTGGGCCGTTCAGTGCGGCATGAGCGCGTCGGATGTTCTGGAAATGCCGTTCTACCACCCGACGCTCGAGGAAGGGCTGCAATCGGCCCTGCGCCAGATCTGCCGCCAGACGGAGCGATCGAAGCCGTGGAACCGCGATGACGATCCGCTTCCGGGCAGCCGGAGCGGGGCGCCGGAGGGCTGAGCCTGCGCCCGAGGCGCGTTGGCGGTTTCCTTCTGGCACCGCGTGCCCGGCGGGGCGGATGCGACACGGCTTCGGTGGCCATGGACGCCTGAGAGACAAGGAGGTTTTGACATGACGACAGGTATGATGCCGCCGCTCATTCTTTTGATCGCGCTTCTGATGCTGGCCGGCTGCTGGCCGCTGGCGCAGGCGCTGAAGCACCGGGACCAGTCGCCGCTGGCCGCCTTCCTGCTGTTTGCCAGCGTGCTGGGGCTGGTCGCGGCGGCGGTGTATTTCGGGCTGACCTGGCTTGTCACCCTGCTGGTCGGCACGCCCGGGCTGGCGATCGGGGTGATCTGTCTGATCGCCGCGATTCTGGCGGGCGGCGCTGCCGGGTGGCAGGTTGTCCGGCGGCCCCCGCGCCGGCGCATGCCGGATTGACGGGCGGATATGGCGGATCTTGCGGTTTTCGGCGGTACGGGCTTTCTTGGCCGGTGCATCGTTGAGGCGCTTCTGGCGGAGGGCCACCGGGTGCGCGTTGTGGCGCGCAGCCCCGAGGCGGCCGGGATGCCGCCGGGCGCGGTGCCGGTTCAGGCCGATATCCTGCGCCCCGAGACAGTGGCGCCGGCGCTGGAGGGGGCCGACGGTGCGGTGAACGCGGTCAGCCTTTACCTCGAACATGGCGAGGTGACGTTCCCGGCCGTTCATGTCGATGGCGCTGCGCGCCTGGCTGGCGCCGCGCGGGCGGCCGGGCTCGACCGCTACGTGCATGTCTCGGGTATCGGGGCGGATGCGGCCTCGGCCGATCCCTTCATCCGGTCGCGCGGCGCGGGCGAGGCGGCGGTGCGGGAGGCGTGCCCCTATGCGAGCATCGTGCGGCCCTCGGTCATGGTGGGGGAGGGCGACGCCATCAGGTCCACCATCCTGCGGGTCATTCGCCATCAGCCCATCTTCCCGCTGTTCGGGCGCGGTGATACGCGGCTTCAGCCGGTTCACCGGGCCGATGTCGCCGCCGCCATTGCCAGGCTGTTGACCATGGAGGCGCCGGCGCCCCTGTACGAGTTCGGCGGTGCCGAAACCTATCGCTATGAAAGGCTGGTGCGCGAGGTGGCGCGGGCGGCCGGGCAACGGGTCTGGCCGGTTCCCGTGCCGTTTGTTGCGTGGCGGGCGGTGGCGCTGGTGGCCGAACGCCTGCCGGGGGCGCCGCTGACGCGGTCGCAGGTGGCGCTGGTGCGGCAGGATAACGTGGCGTCGGCGGACCTGCCGAACCTCGGCGAGCTGGGGATCACGCCGACGGATATCGTCGATGACATGGGCTGAGGCCGCGCCCCCCATGCGGACTGCCGCGCAGGCGGGTGGGGGCAGGAACAGCGGTCGGAAGCTCGCGTTGACTCTGACGGAACTCATGAAAGGAGGACCCGATGTCTGTAGCAAGAAGCACAGAACTGACCGCCATGTCCACGAGCGGGTTTGACGATGCCCTGAAACAGGGGATCGCCCGCGCCCGCGAGACATTGCGGAACGTGAAGAACTGCTGGGTCAAGGACCAGGAAGTGGTCATCGGTGACCCGGATCAGTACAAGGTGACCATGAAGGTCACGTTCGTGCTCGACGACTGATCGGGCACGTGCCCCCCGCGCCCGGGACAGCCGGGCGCGGACACGCTGCTTGTGGCGACGTCAGGCGATAATGCCTCGGGAAGGCGCAGGCGCGTCTCGGCATGTTCCAGCAGACGGCACGGACGGCGGCGGAACATCTGTTCCCCGGCTCTGTTGACTCCCAATGACAGATGACACCCGGCAAGACAGCGATGCGGACGCCCGCAGCGCCCGCAAAGACAGCGCCGCCGCCGGAGCGGCGCGGCTGCGCGACCATATCGACCGGGGCGGGGCGGCCGACAAGGCCGCGGCCTGGGATCCGGCGGCCGCGCCCCTGGGCACCGATGACGAGGCCGCCGGAGCGCCGCCCACACGGGAGGAAGTGGCCGTCGCCGAGGACGCGGAACGCCATCGCGCCGCGCCCGCCGACCACAAGCCCGGACCGGGAGACCGACAGGGCGCTCGTCGGCGGCCGGGGGTGATGACGGTGATGGTTCTCGTGGTGAGCATCATCCTTGCGGTACTTCTCATTTACGGAGGTCTTTCATGACGCAGTATTCCGACGACCGGGTGCAGGATCAGCAGCCGGGGCTCGAACACGAGATGTCGCCGCCCCCGGAATACATGCCCCGATACCCGGGATCCGGGCGGCTCGAGGGCCGGGTCGCCTTGATCACCGGTGGCGATTCCGGGATCGGCCGGGCGGCGGCCGTGCTTTTCGCGAGAGAGGGCGCCAAGGTCGCCTTCCTCTATCTCGATGAAGACGACGATGCCCGGGAGACCCTCGAGGCAGTCCGCGCCGAAGGGGCCGACTGTATCGCGATCCGGGGCGATGTCGGCGACAAGCCGTGCTGTTTCGACGCCGTCGCCAGGGTCGTCGGAGAATGGGGCCGGCTCGACGTGCTTGTGAACAACGCCGCCGAGCAGCATGGGCAGGATGCGTTCGAGGACGTGTCGGAAGAGCAGATAGCGGCCACGTTCCGCACCAATATCTTCGGACAGATGTTCATGGTGCAGGCCGCGCTGCCGCATATGGGGGAAGGCGCGGCGATCGTGGCCACCACATCGGTGACGGCCTATCGGGGGGAGGATCTGCTGATCGACTATTCCGCCACGAAGGGGGCGATCCTGTCGTTCATCCGCGCGATGGCCCACAAGCTGGCGCCGCGCGGGATCCGGGTCAACGGCGTGGCGCCCGGTCCGATCTGGACACCACTGATCCCGGCGTCCTTCCCGCCGGAAAAGGTGGAGCGGTTCGGCAAATCCAGCACGCTCGGCCGCCCGGGGCAGCCCAACGAGGTGGCCCCCGCGATCCTGTTCCTGAGTTGTCGGGACAGCTCCTTCATGACCGGTCACGTGCTGCACCCGGACGGTGGCGAGGCCACCGCCGACTGAGGCCGGCGCGGCCTTGGTTCGCGCGGTTTCAGGCGGTGTCGAACAGGAACATCTGCGCGGCCGTTTTCGTTTTCTGTCAGGAACCCGAATGCGAGCCGCCAGACTGCTGGCGCGCCGCGAAAGGAGGACACCATGTCCAGAAGATCAGACGACCTGACCGAGCAGGACGCCCGCGACGAGCTGGCCCGCCAGTACCGTCAGAGGCGTCCGGGCCCCTACGGCTATGATGAACAGTTGGACAGGCCATGGGATTCCGCCGCCTACGTGGCCGGACGACACCCGGTCGCGGGCTACCCTTATCCCTGGCCGGTCCCGGTCTATCCGTCGCCCGAGCCCGGCCTGCCGACCGCGTATCCGGGCTACCCTCCCAGGGGGTCGGATTACGCGTATCGCCGGGCACCGCGCGGCTATGAGGACCGTGGCTTCCTTGCGCGCGCGGAAGACGAGGTGGCGTCGTGGTTCGGCGATGATGCGGCCCGGCAACGCCGCGAGGTCGACCATCGCGGGCGCGGGCCCAAGAGCTATGTCCGTTCCGACGTTCGCATCGAGGAGGATGTCAACGACCGGTTGACCGACGACCGGGAGGTCGATGCCACCGAGGTCAGCGTGGGCGTGAAAGACCGCGAGGTCACGCTTGACGGCACGGTGGACACGCGCCGGGCCAAACGCGCGGCCGAGGACTGTGCCGACAGCGTGTCGGGCGTGGTCCATGTTCAGAACAACCTCCGCGTAGGTCCGGCCGCGGCCTGACCGCTTCGGCGGGCGCCCATCGCGCCCGCCGTTTCATTCTCGCGGCCGGGGCGCCTGGCGGGCGCTCCGCTGCATATCCCTCTCAGCCAAATCATGCCGAGTGAGCGCCCGCGCGGGCCACGCCCGTTTCGGTCTGGAACATGTGCCGGTGGCTGTCGGTTTTTCCCTGAGTAGATCACCGCGCCGCCGACCGAAGACCGGCGGGGCGGGCCAAGCCCGAGAAAGGACATGATCATGACTCATCATCCCTCAACCCATGCCGCATCGACCCGCCGCCTCTGGACGGCGGCCGCCGCCGGCGCCCTGTGCCTGGGCGTGGCGGCGCCCATGGCCGTGGCGCAGAGTAGCGGGGCGGAGATGCCCGAGAAGGACATCACCTTTACCTCTGCCGAGGGCGAGGAGATCGGCACCGGCACGCTGACCGGCACCCCCGCCGGCGTGCTGATCGAGGTCGACCTGCAGAACCTGCCGGCCGATAGCTGGCACGGGTTTCACATCCACGAGAAAGGGGTGTGCGATGTCGAGAGCGGGTTCAAATCCGCAGGCGGGCATTTCAACGCCGGTGACACCGAGCACGGCCTGCTGGTCGAAGGCGGCGCGCATAGCGGCGACATGCCGAACCAGTATGTTTCGGCAGACGGCAAGCTGATCGCGCAGGTTCTGAACACCGCCGTGTCGATTGGCGGCGAGGCCGATGTTTCGGGCCGCGCCATCGTCATCCATGGCGGGGCGGACGACTACGAAAGCCAACCGTCCGGCGACGCCGGTGAACGGATCGCCTGTGCGGTCATCGAGTGATGGTTGCTATCCGGCCGGGTCGCGATAGGCGGCCCGGCCGGGTTTTTTTACGAATTCCGAAGGGATGGGCTCTGCCGTTGATTGACCGGCTGGCGTAGCCCGAGGCGCCTCAGACGTCGTCCGACAGTGGGGTCTGACCCTGCTTGCCCTGTTCCTGTGACAGGATGTTCCGCACCTCCCGCATCAGGGCTTCACGCTTTTCCCTGTTATCCGCGGGATCGGATTCAATCTTGCTCAGCTCGGTCAGGATCGACTTGAGGTACTGCTCGCGCGTGCCGGCGGAGTATCCCTCTTCCGCGAGGATGTCGTGAAGTTCCTCCGGGCCGATCCAGTCGCCGTGGCTTGCCTTCAGTCTCGTGATGTCGGGGGTGTCTGACATGGGCCTTTCCTTTCACCCCCAACCTTCTCTGGCGTGGCGATGTTCCATCAACGGGGCGCGGCCCGCGGAATGCGGCCGAGCGGAAACCAGCGCAGTCGGAGGTCGTTTCGTTAGGTGCAGCCGGGAACACTGATTACCTTTTAGAGACGAAGACCGGGAGAAAGGAAATTCCATGTCCTCGCTCAGAGTCCTGATCCTCGAAAACCAAAGCGTCGTCGCCCTTGACCTGGCATCGATCCTGGAGGCGCGTGGATGCGATCCGGTGATCGTCTGCGAGACGGCCGAACTGGCCGAGCGGAGCATCGACATTGCCGTTCCGGATGCCGGTGTTCTCGACATCGGGCTGGCAGAGCGGGATGCCTCCCTGGCCATCGCCACCCGGCTTGCCGGCAATGCCTGTCCGGTTCTGCTGCTTGCAGATGACATGGCGTTGCCGGAGCATCTTTCCGGGGCGCAGGGGGGGTGTCATCTTATCGAGAAACCTTTCAGCGATACTTGCTTTCTCAGCGCGTTCGATATGCTGACCGGGAAAATATCGCAGGGAGGCGTCGAAGGACCTTGCGGAGACGTCATGAGGCCCCAATCCTGATTGTCGCGGAGCATTGGCATGGCAGAAGACACACAGGACGAGGTGATCGCCTTTCTCGGCCGTCACGAGGGTGAGGGCGGTGGTCGGTGCGATCACGTCGAAACGCATGGCGCGCATGTCTTCCTGCAGGGCGATACGGCCCTGAAGATCAAGAAGGCCGTCCGCTATGATTACCTCGATTTCACCGCGCTTGAGACGCGCGAAAGGATGCTGCGCCGCGAACTGGACCTGAACCGGCCGGGCGCACCGCAGATCTATCGCGATGTCGTGGCGGTGACGCGTGACGGCGACCGTCTGGAGCTGGACGGGCCGGGGGCCCCGGTGGAATGGGTGCTGCGGATGTGGCGTTTCCCGAAGGAGAATGAGCTTTCGGCCGTGGCCGCACGCGGCGAATTGAGCGATGCGCTGGCGGATGACCTGGGCCGAGCCATCGCGGATTACCACGCCGATGCGCCTTTGCGCGAGGGCGACGGCGCCGACCGGATACAGGCGATCATCGAGGAGCTGGAGACCGCGTTCGGGGCGATGGGCGATGAGCTTGGCGGCAGCGAGGCGGATGCGTTCATCACGATGACAAAGGCCGAGTTCGGCCGGGTCGCGGCGCTTTTGCGGGAGCGGGCTGCCGGGGGGCATCTTCGGCGCTGCCACGGCGATTTGCATCTGCACAATCTCGTGCTGATCGACGGCCGGCCGGTTCTTTTCGATGCGCTCGAGTTCGACGAGGAGCTGGGCACCTGCGACGTGCTCTATGACCTGGCCTTTCTGGTCATGGACCTGCTGAACCGGGGCCTCGGCCGGCAGGCGAATATCGTCCTGAACGCGTGGCTGCATACAAATGGGGGGCGGCAGGATGAGGGGCTGGCCGCGCTTCCTCTCTTTGTGGCGTTGCGCGCCGGTATCCGGGCGATGGTGGCGGTGCAAACCGGTGCCGGTGAGCGAGAGGAGGTTCGGGCACAGGCCCGGGGGTATCTCGAGACGGGCCTGGCCGCGCTGGAGCCTTGCGAGGCACGGCTCGTGGCGATCGGCGGAATGTCCGGATCCGGCAAGTCGACGATCGGCCGGCGCCTGGCGCCGCAGATCGGCCGGATGCCGGGGGCCGTGCATCTGCGGAGCGACCTGGAGCGCAAGTCGCTTGCCGGCGTAGCCCCGAAAGACCGCTTGCCGGAGAGCGCTTATACGGCGGCCGCGTCCGATGCCGTGTACGATCGTCTCGCGGCGCGGGCGGCGGCCGTTCTGGCGACCGGGCAGAGCGTCATCCTCGATGCCACCTTCCTGACCCCGGTCGAGAGGACACACGCACGAGACCTGGCCGCGCAGGCAGGGGTGCCGTTCACGGGCATCTGGCTCGACGCGCCTGTGGAGGCATTGACGCGCAGGGTTGATGCAAGGGAAGGCGACGCCTCTGACGCCGACGCGTCCGTGGTGCGCAAGCAGGTGGAAAAGGATACGGGCCCGATTGACTGGCAGAGGGTAGAGGCCTCGGGCGACAGAGAAATCGTGGCCAAGGCGGTTTGGGAGCGGATCGTCAGTGCCGGCGGGTCGTCTCCCGCCGGTTCCCGAGACGACTGACCTTCCGATCTTCTTGAACGGCTTCAAGGGCCAGTCCTTCAATCAACATGGAACGTGATCGAAAGCCTGCGCGTTGAGGTAGTGGAGGCACTCATGAACCATTTGTCGCGACGGGGATTCCTGAAAGGGGGCGCGACTGCCGTGGCAGTCAGCGTGACCCCGCTTCACCAAGCCTTGGCCGGGCTTCAGACCGAGCGACAGACCCAGCCGCCCGGATGGCGTGAAAACGGCAATGTCCGCTTTCGCCAGGACGGCATTCCCAAGGTGACCGGGGACAAGGTCTTTGCGGTCGATATCCGGGCCAAAGACATGCCCGACTGGCCGGACGAACAGGCGCACGCCTTTCTCATACGGGTGCCTCGGGCGGATCGGGTCTTCGAGGGCGTGACGCTCGACCCGCTTGGCGAAGAGCTGCGCCCTGACGCCGTCGTGACGGCAGAGACGCTGCGCAACGATGGCGTCGAGATGGTCGAGCCGGACTTCTACGGGGCGTTCTTTCTTGAGCAGGGCAACGTGCCGGCCTACCTGGGGCAGCCCGTGGCGCTGTTGGTTTACCACGACTACGCGCGGTTTCGCGCGGCGCGGACAAGGTTCAAGTTCAACGAGGACGCGCTGGTCTGGGGCGATGCGGCCGAGCCGCCGGCGCGCACGCCCTATGGCGCCACCCGTTACGTCCGGATCGGCGGGAAGACGCGGGAGGCCGAGGATCGTTTCTCGCCCCTCAAGAACGGCACGATCTTCGCCGGGTTCGAAAACGGCGAGGCGGATTGGCCGGACGAGGACAGCGAAGGCGATGTCGGCGGCAAGGCCATGGCCCTGGCCGGTGAGTTGCGGTCTGAGCTGGAAAATCCCCCCGAAGGCTGGAATGTCTACCGCCGCAAGTATCGCTCGCAATATGTCGATCCCGCGGCGCTCGAGCCCGATAACGGCAACGCGTGGTACGATACGGCCACGGGCCGCCTTCACGTGGTGACGGGCACCCAGTCGCCCTGGACCAATGCCGACCACATCGAAAGAATGGTCAGCGCCAGCCGTTTCGATCTGACCGAGCTGCGTTTTCATCCCGGCTACACCGTGGGCTATGGCCAGAAAGAACACCACGTTCATCCCTATTACGTCGCCATGGCGGCCCTCTACGGCGACGGGCGCCCGGTGCGACTGGCGCTCGACCGGTGGGAGCATTTCCAAAGCGCGCTGAAGCGCCATCCGTTCGATACCGATATCACGCTCGCCGTCGACCGCGAGACGGGCGAGTTTCGCAGCCTGGCCGCCGACCAGCGGGCCGATGGCGGCGGGGTGATGAATTTCAGCCCGTCGGTCGGTCAGGTGTCCGCGACGGCGCTGCAATCCATCTACTACCTGCCGAAAAGCGATCTCGCCGTGCAGGTCGATGCCTCGCGGGCGCCCACCGCCGGTTCGATGCGCGGCTACGGCACGCTGCAAAGCATGGTCGCGATGGAACTGATGGTCGACGAGGTGGCAGAGGATCTGGGGCGCGACCCGATCGAGCTGCGCCGGATCAACGCCTTCCGGACCGGCAACAAGAACACCCAGGGCGCCATTCCGGGCGGGCATCTTCGGGCCGCCGAAATGCTCGAAGCCGCTGCGGCCGACCCGATCTGGACCGAACGTGCCGAGAAAAAGAAGGCGTTCGAGGCCGAGAACCCTGGCTATCGCTACGGTGTCGGCTTCTCCTGCGTGCAGAAGGATTACGGCACCGGGGCGGAGGCGGCTCTCGTGCAGCTCGAGCTCTCGCCAGACGGCCACCTGCACATGCGGCACGTGGCCTCGGAAATCGGCTGCGGTGCGACCACGTCGCAGATGCTGGTGACCGAAGCGCATCTTGGCAAGCCGGCCGACAGCGTCGATTTCGCCGTCACGGATTGGCCCAGCCTGCCGCTGGAGGCCAATAACGAACCGTACACGATGAGCCAGGACACGCAGGACAGGCTGGCGGAAAACCCCCGCTGGGTGCCGCGCATCACGTCGCCCCGCAGCGCCTCGAACTCTGCCTATTACTTCACCCACGCCACCACGGAAGCGGCGCGGCTGCTGTTCGAACTGGGCCTGTGGAAAGCCGCTCTCAGCTTCTGGCGCGAAGGTATCGGGGGCGGGCAGGCGGGCCCGTTGCACGTGCGCCGGGAAGAGGCGGAGTGGCGCGACGGGCACCTGGTGGCCGGCGGGCTGAACCCGCTTCCGCTGGAAGACCTGGCGCGCCGCGCCCACGAGCGGGGTTACATCACCGGCGTCACGGTGCACACGTTCAATCGCTGGGCCTGGGCCCGGGCGGAATTCGAGGTCGAGGGCGAGCGGTTCGAGGCTCCGATCGACGCGCTTTCCGTCCGCTGGGGCGAGGGGGCCGATTCCGGGAAGCGGGCGGCCATGACCGATGGGGGCTATGCCTTCCAACCGCGCCAGCGTGTCGAATACCCGCCCACGCAGCGCAACAATGCCGCCGTCACCTACTATGCGCCCTGCGCGACGCTGGTGGAGCTTTCGGTCAATCCCGGTTCGGGAGAGGTCAAGGTGCTCAACCACCGGTCCTGGCTGGAATGCGGCCGGCAGATCGTGCCGGAGCTGGTCTCGGGGCAGATACAGGGCGGCATCGCCATGGGCATCGGCCACGCGCTCTACGAAGAGATGCCGCCTTATGAAGACGGGCCCGGCAACGGCACCTGGAACTTCAGCCGCTACCGTCTGCCCCGCGCCGAGGATGTCGCGGTCTGGGCGCAAAGCGCCACGGTGCTCGAGCCCCTGTCGCCCACCGACCCGCCGAAGGGGATTGCGGAGGTGGTGATGATCCCGGTGGTGGCGGCGATCGGCAATGCCGTGCATCACGCCATCGGCCACAGGTTCGACCGCACGCCGATCACGCCCGAAAGGATTAAGGAGGTCACGGCATGAGCGCCATGATGACCGTTTCCATGACGATCAACGGCACCGAGACCGAGCCGGTGGAGGTGCCCGAAGACCTGATGCTGCTGGAGTTCCTGCAGGAATACCTCAACCTGACCGGCACGCGCTATGGCTGCGGGCAGGGGGTCTGCCGCGCCTGCGCCGTCATCCATGACGGCCCACGGGGCGCCCGGGTGGTGCCGGCCTGTGTCACCGGTGTGGCCTGGGCCGACGGACGCGCGTTCAGGACCGTCGAAGGGCATGCCGAGCATGATGCGGACGGCAATGTCACCGCGGTGACGCCGGTTCAGCAGGCGTTTCTCGATCACTTCTCCTTCCAGTGCTCCTATTGCACGCCCGGCTTCGTCGCCGCGGCGCAGGCCCTGGTCGAGCGGCTGGAAGTCGATCCCGTGCCGGCGGAAGACGTCGAGGGCGTCGTGCTGGAGGCGCTGAACGAAAACATCTGCCGCTGCACCGGCTATGTCCGCTACCTCGAGGCGACACGCGACGTGATCCTTGCGACACCCGGCCTGACGAGCGGCGACGGCCGGGCGGAGGGAAGCTGATGCGCACCCTGTTTCGCGTCCTGGCCGGGCTCGTTCTGCTTGGCGTCATCGTTGCCGTGGTCATCTTTTTCGGGTTCACCGGGGCCGGGCCCGTGCCCCCGGCCAGCCGCGATCTCGAGGCGCTGGATGACGAGGCAAGGGCCGAGATGGTTGCGCTGGGCGAATACGTCGCCAAGGCCGGCGATTGCGCCGCCTGCCACGAGAGCGAGGATGGGCTGGCGCTTGCCGGGGGCACGCCGATGGAAACGCCCATGGGCACGGTCTACGGCACCAACATCACCCCGTCAGAGACCCACGGTATCGGCGACTATTCACCCGACGATCTCTATCGCGCGATGGTCTACGGTATCGCGCCCGGCGAGCGGCGGCTCTATCCGGCCATGCCCTACACCTCCTACCATGCGGTGTCTCGCGAGGATATCGACGCCCTCTACGTCTATCTCATGGCGCAGGACCCGGTGGAGAAGCCGAACCGCGATGCCGACATGGCCTTCCCGTTCAACATTCGGCCCCTGGTCGCCTTCTGGAACCTGATCTATCGGCCCGACCCGCCAGAGGAGCCGGGCCCCGGATTGTCGGGAGGCGACAGGCTGGCCGACGCCGGGCGCGGGGCGTACCTGGTTGATGTGCTGGGCCATTGCGGGGAATGCCACACGCCCCGCAACCTCGCCTTTGCCAAGACGGGCGAGCATCTGGGCGGCACGGTGATCGAAGGCGCCGTCGCCCCCGATATCACGCCGCAGGGGCTGGCCGGCCGGGGCTGGACCGAGGCGGACCTGTCGCAGTTCCTCTCGACCGGTTTGTCGCCGCAGGGCGTGATGACGTTCCGCATGTTTCCGGTGCTCAGCCACTCGACCAAGTACCTGCCCGAGCGCGATATCGAGGCGGTCTCGGCCTACCTGGCGCAAGAGATGCCGGAGCCGTCCGAGCCGCCCTCCGATCCCGGCGCCATCGACGCGCACCCCGACGGCCACCGGCTGTATGTCGGGCTTTGCGCCGGGTGTCACGGCACGAACGGGAGCGGCCAGCCCTCCGGCTCTGTCGCGATGGTGGGCAACACCACCTTGATGCTGGACAACCCGCTGAACCTGCAGCGCGTGATCCGGGAGGGGATTCCGGCCCGGCAGCTGAGCGGTCATCTGAGGATGCAGGAAATGCCCGCATTCGATACCACCCTCGCCGAGGCGGAACTGGAAGACCTGAGCGGCTATCTGCGTGCCCGCTGGGGCGCGGAGGCAATGCAAGGCGAATAGGCAGGAAGCCCGGCGCTGCGGGTTCGCCCGCTCAAACGCCGGCGCGCATCTCTTCCACGACGACCTTTCCCGCAAGCGGCACCACGACCCGGAAATGCCGGGCCTGGAGCACGTCCTGAACCCGGCTGGGCCGGTAGGACACCCAGTTCACGCCACCCGCATGGCGCACGCTGTCATAGGCGATGCCGTCATGCGGGCCCGCCCTGACGGAGCGGCCGAAGACCTGGGTCGCCGGATAGTTCGCGGGGTCCGGATTGTGCAGGTCGGGGCGCGTGCCGCGGATGTCGACGAAGTCACCCTCGAGGCGCGCGGTGTATTCGCGCAACTCCTCGGTCTTCTGCTCCAGCGCGCTGAGCGCGATCTCGCGGCGGATGCCGTTGACCACCTCCAGGACAGACGTCTGCAGCGCGCTCGCGGCATACCAGGCACCGAGGTCCGGCCCGGCAAAGCAGGTGCCCTGTTGCGCGCCGTGCAGGAACGCGGCCATGACGACGCTGGCATTGGCGCGACCGTAGACCCACTCGGTTTCCGGCAGCCGCCTGAGGCGCGGCGCCACGAGGCGGTCATTGGTCCAGCCCTCGAGTTCAAGGACGGGTTCGAGATCGCGCGGGCTTGTCACCGTTTCGAACGCGTCGATCGGCGGGAAGCGCGAGGGGATGAGGCGGTGCGTGCGCTCCGGCGCGCGGCAAAGGCGCGTCACGTGAAGACGATGTCGGTGTCGCGCACGGGCTCGATATCGGCGCCCTCGCCGGGGCCGCCGCGCAGCCCGCCGCGCCAGCCGTCGAGGTAGCGACGCACGGTGAGGATGCCGTCGAGCCCGCCTTCGATCATCACGTCGAGCGGGGCCTGCCCGCCGAAGACCTCGCCCCGATGCGGCCCCTTGAGCCAGGTCATCGCCTCGGCCTCGACCGGGAACAGGATGCCCAGGGCCTTGTGAATGCCGAGAATGCCGGAGATCCGCGTCAGCGTGTCGAGCGGCAGCGCCAGGGATGCCTCTGCGCGCGCCTTCTTGACCCACTCGTGATAGGTGGAGTTCGAGGGCTCGCCCAGAAGCGCCACCCGGTCGCGCGTCGGGATGCCGTAGCGGTCGGCGATGGCCAGGAAGGTCCGCAGGCCCGGGCCGCTCACACGGCGGCGCGCCGCCGTGTCGATCCGCTGCGGGACGGGTTCCGCCCCGGCTTGCTCGGGGAGCTGAAGAATGGTCATGTCGGGCCTCCGTTCTTATTTGGATATGTAGTCCAAATCCGGACATTCGGCAAGGGCGAGGGGGCATGGGGCGGCGCTGCGCGTGATGCAAGCGGACGAAGGGTTGCAGTCAGACCTTCGCCGCATGCATGGATTGAAACGTGGTCCTACGCAGGGCTCTTGAAGCCATGGCTGTTGCATTTGCGTGCGCGGCGCGCGACGATAGACGGCCATCGCGCAGTCTGGCGGCCCTCCGTCATAGCCGAAACCGCAGGCCTGGGTTCGACACCTTACGATGCGCGCGAGTAGCGCACGCCGTCTGGCACGTGTTGATCCAGGACGGACGCGATCATGCGGGTCAAGGACCGGCCCTCCGGTGCTATTGTGATGCGCCGTCCCGTCAGCTCCGTGAACGGTGCGAAACGCGCCGCCATCTCGTTCAAGCAAGGCAGAAGCTCGCAGGCGCGGGGGCCGAATTCCCGGCTCAGATCGTCGAGATCCAGCGCGAAGGTACACATCAGCTGCTCGATCGCGCGTGCGCGCAGATGATCGTCATGGGTCATCCGGTAACCGCGGGAGCCGGGAAAGACACCTTCTGCGATCCGCTGCTTGTAGGCCGCCGTTGCGGGCGCGTTCTGCACGTAGCCACCCGGCAAGCGAGAGATCGACGAGGCGCCGAGCCCGATGAGCGTCTGGCAGGAATCGGCGGTGTAGCCCTGGAAATTGCGGCGCAGGCGTCCTGCTTCGAGCGCTTTCGACAGGTCATCCCCGGGGCGTGCGAAATGGTCGATTCCGATGGCGGTCAGACCGGCCTCGACAAAGCGTTCGCCGGCACGCCTGGCGAGATGGTAGCGCGACAGATCCCCCGGAAGCGCGTCTTCGTCGATCAGCTTCTGCCGTTTGGAAACCCAGGGCACGTGCGCGTAACCGAAAAGGGCAACGCGGTCCGGCGCAAAGGTCAGAACCTTGTCGATGGTGTCCTCGATACGCGCGAGGGTCTGATGCGGCAGGCCATAGACGAGGTCGGTGTTGAGAGAGCTGATGCCCGCCGCGCGCAGGTCTTCGACGCAAGCGCGCGTGACGTCGAACGGCTGCAGGCGGCCAATGGCTTGTTGAACCTCCGGATCGAAGTCCTGAATGCCGATCGACGCGCGGGTCATGCCTTCTGCGGCCAGGGCATCTATCTTGGCGCGGTCTACCATGGTCGGGTCGATCTCGACCGAGAAGTCGAAGACGTCAGCAGGGGGAAACACGCGGCGTATCGCTCGGACGAGGCGATGGATCAATGCCGGCGGCAGGATCGTCGGCGTTCCGCCGCCCCAGTGCAGGCTGCCCATTTCCAGGCCGGACGGCAAGGTCGCGCGCACCATCTCGAGTTCCGCCTCGAGCGTCTCGATGTAGCTTTCCACCGGGCCAAGGGTTTTCGTTCCTTGAGTGTGGCAGGCGCAGAACCAGCACAGGCGCTCGCAGAACGGGATGTGAATGTAGACCGATACGGGGTCTTTCGGGTCGAGCGTTGCAAGCGCGGTGCTTTGAAAGGACGCGCCGGTATCGGGCGAGAAGACCGCCGCGGTCGGATAGGACGTGTACCGCGGCACACGCGCATCGAACAGGCCAAGTGCCTTGAGGGTTTCCATATGTTCCATGCCGCCTTCCTAAACGGACGGAGCGTGAGAACTTTGCCGCAGATCAAACTTCATGGCTCAATTCGGGTTCTTGACGTCAGGAACACGCAGGCTCTCGCGCATCCCGAGATCGCGTCTTGAATTGTCGATCACGGTTTTGTTACGCTGCCTAAAGATTGGGCATCCGCATTCAAGATCACGCTCAATCGGGGAGGCAGCATTGTCAGATCGACATGCCACTGAACCTGATCCCGCGCCTCGCCGCGTTTCGCGAGGCAGGGAACTGACCAATTTCATGATTCTGGCGTTCGGTATCTGGCCCGTGGTGGCCGTCGGGGCCGTTGGCGGCTACGGCTTCCTTGTCTGGATGTACCAGCTTGTGGCCGGTCCGCCGGGGCCGGGGGGGCACTGAGCCGCCGTGGCGGCAGAGACCGCCATATCCCGCCGCGACCTGTTGCGCGGTCGCCCGCAACCCGGGCCGTTCCGGGCCCGGCCGCCGGGCGTGACGCGGCAGTCGCTGGCCGCCTGCACATCCTGCGGTGCCTGCGCCGATGCCTGCCCGGAGAAGATTCTCGACATTGTCGAGGATGGCGTGACGCTCAGGCCGGAAGCCGGGGAATGCACCTTCTGCGGGGCCTGCGCCGAGGCCTGCCCCGAGGATGTCTTTGCCGACAACCGGCGGATGGCGCACGTGATGCAGATCTCCGGCGATTGCCTGGCAAAGGCGGGGGTCGCCTGCATGACCTGTCGCGACGTCTGCCCCGAAAGCGCCATCGCCATGCGCCCCCGGATCGGCGGGCCCTTCCTGCCTGAACTCGATACCGAAAACTGCACGGGCTGCGCGGCCTGCTCGGCCGCGTGCCCGGCGGATGCCATTCACGCCGTGGAAAGGGAGCCTGAGAATGTCTGACCCGCGCTGGCACGTATCCTCTGCCGTGGTGACGGTTGCCGACGGGGCCTGGCAGGAGGTGCGCCGCCTGGTCGAGGCGATCGACGGGGTCGAGGTGCATGGCGGCGACGACACGCGCCTGATCGTGACGATCGAAGGAACGAGCACCGGGCAGCTTGGCGACAAGCTGACCGAGATCAACCTGATGGAGGGCGTTCTGGCGGCCAACATGGTCTTCGAGCACGCCGAGGAACCGGAGGAGACGACATGCCACTCGACCTGACCCGACGCCAGCTTCTCAAGGCGCATGCCGCCGCCCTCGCGGCCTCGGCGGCCGGCCTGTCGCAAGAGGCCGTCGCCCAACCCGTCGAGGGCGGGGTCGAGGCCCTCAAGATCAACTGGTCGAAGGCGCCCTGCCGGTTCTGCGGCACCGGCTGCGGCGTGATGGTGGGCGTCAAGGAGGGCAAGGTCGTCGCCACCCACGGCGACATGCAGCACGAGGTCAACCGCGGGCTGAACTGTGTGAAGGGCTATTTCCTGTCCAAGATCATGTATGGCGAAGACCGCCTGACCACCCCGCTGATGCGCAAGCGGAACGGCCGGTTCGACAAGGAGGGCGAGTTCGAGCCGGTGAGCTGGGACGAGGCGTTCGACGTCATGGCGGACCGCGTCAAGCAGCAGCTTGCCGAGAAGGGGCCCGAGAGCATCGGCATGTTCGGCTCGGGCCAGTGGACGGTGATGGAGGGCTATGCCGCCTCCAAGCTGATGCGGGCGGGGTTCCGGTCGAACAACCTCGACCCGAACGCCCGGCACTGCATGGCCTCGGCGGCGGCGGCCTTCATGCGGAGCTTCGGCATCGACGAGCCGATGGGGTGCTACGACGATTTCGAACATGCCGACGCCTTCGTGCTGTGGGGCTCGAACATGGCCGAGATGCACCCGATCCTCTGGACCCGTCTGGCCGACCGCCGGCTCGGCACGCCGGGGGTGAAATGCGCGGTGCTGTCGACCTTCACGCACCGGTCGATGGACCTGGCCGACATTCCGATGGTGTTCAAGCCGGGCACCGACCTTGCGATCCTCAACTACATCGCCAACCACATCATCCAGACCGGCCGCGTGAACGAGGAATTCGTCTCGAACCACACGACCTTCATGAAGGGCGAGACGGATATCGGCTATGGCCTGCGCGACGATCATCCGCTGCAGATGGCCGCCGAGGGGGCCGGCAATGCCGGGCTGATGGAGCCGTCGGATTTCGAGGCGTTCAAGGCGCATGTCGCCGAGTACACGCTGGACTATGTCAGCGAGCTATCGGGGGTCGAGCCGGGTTTCCTCGAGGAGCTGGCCGAGCTTTACGCCGACCCCGACACCAAGGTGATGTCGCTCTGGACGATGGGGTTCAACCAGCATGTGAGGGGCGTCTGGGCCAACCAGATGGTCTATAACATCCACCTGCTGACCGGGAAGATCTCGGAGCCGGGCAATTCGCCCTTCTCGCTGACCGGGCAGCCCTCGGCCTGCGGCACGGCGCGGGAGGTGGGCACCTTCGCGCACCGCCTGCCGGCCGACATGGTGGTGACCAATCCCGAGCATGTGGAACATGCCGAGGAAATCTGGAAGCTGCCGCACGGGCTGCTGAACACCAAGCCGGGCTTCCATGCCGTGCAGCAGGACCGGATGCTCAAGGACGGGGTGCTGAATTTCTACTGGGTGCAGGTGAACAACAACCTGCAGGCCGCGCCCAATTCGCAGAAAGAAACCTACCAGGGCTATCGCAACCCCGAGAACATGATCGTGGTCTCCGACGCCTACCCGACGGTGACGGCGATGGCGGCCGACATCATCCTGCCGGCGGCGATGTGGGTCGAGAAGGAGGGCGTCTACGGCAATGCCGAGCGGCGCACGCACGCCTGGCACCAGCTTGTCGACGCGCCGGGCGAGGCGCGGTCGGACCTGTGGCAGCTGGCGGAGTTTTCCAAGCGCTTCACCACCGACGAGGTCTGGCCCGAGGAGATCCTGAACGCCAACCCCGAGTACCGGGGCCGGACGATCTTCGACGTGGTCTTCGCCAATGGACAGGTCGATGCCTATCCGCTCGAAGACATGCCGGAGGACTACGCCAACCACGAGGCGGAGGATTTCGGCTTCTACATCCAGAAAGGGCTGTTCGAGGAATACGCCGCCTTCGGGCGCGGGCACGGGCACGACCTTGCCCCCTACGACACCTACCAGAGCGACGAGGTGCGCGGCCTGCGCTGGCCGGTGGTCGACGGGGAGGAGACCAAGTGGCGCTTCCGCGAGGGCTACGACCCCTACGTGACCGAGGGCGCCGGCGTGGAGTTCTACGGCAAGCCCGACGGGCGGGCGGTGATCATTTCCGTCCCCTACGAGCCGCCGGCCGAAAGCCCGGATGACGAGTTCGACATGTGGCTGGTGACAGGCCGGGTGCTCGAACACTGGCATTCCGGCTCGATGACCATGCGGGTGCCCGAGCTCTACAAGGCCTTCCCCGGCGCGAAGGTGTTCATGAACGCCATCGACGCGCGGGAACGGGGCCTCAACCAGGGGATGGAGGTGCGGGTGATCTCGCGCCGGGGCGAGATCCGCAGCCGGGTCGAGACGCGCGGCCGCAACCGCATGCCCTCGGGCGTGATCTTCGTGCCGTGGTTCGACGCCAGCCAGCTCATCAACAAGGTGACGCTGGACGCGACCGACCCGATCTCGAAACAGACGGACTTCAAGAAATGCGCCGTGCGCGTGGAGCCGGTGTGATGACGCAGTTTCGCCTGACCGCCATCTTCGCCGCCTGCCTGGCCGGGAGTTTCGTGTTTGCCCAGAGCGTGCCGGAACTGTCCGGCCCGTCCCCCGACCCGATGGAGCCTGTTCCGGCCGCACCGCTGGAACGCTTCGTCACCGATGACGTGCGCCAGATGCGGGCCTATCCCGAGCAGCCGCCCGTGATCCCCCATTCGATCACCGGCTACCAACTGTCGGTCAACGCCAACCGCTGCATGTCGTGCCACAAGCGCGAACATACCGAAGGCTCGGGCGCGCCGATGATCTCGATCACCCATTACATGACTCGCGAGGGGCAGATGCTGGCCGATGTCTCGCCGCGGCGGTATTTCTGCACCCAGTGTCACGTGCCGCAGGCCGACACGGCGCCGCTGATCGAAAACACCTTCACCGACATGTCCGAAATGGGTGCCACCGGCGCCGGGAGCGAATGACATGCGCTGGATCCTGCAGCCGTTCCGCTGGTTCTGGCGGGTCTTGTGGACGCCGGCGGGCACGCTCGGCCTGGGGTTCCTGACCCTGGGCGGCTTCGTCGGCGGCGTGGTGTTCTGGGGCGCGTTCAACACGGCGCTGGAATATACGAATACCGAGGATTTCTGCATCTCCTGTCACGAGATGGAAGCCAACGTTTACGAAGAGCTGTCGCGCACCGTGCATTTCTCCAACCGGTCGGGGGTGCGTGCGGGCTGTCCCGACTGCCACGTCCCGCATGACTGGACCGACAAGATCGCCCGCAAGATGCAGGCCTCGAAAGAGGTTTGGGGGCATATCTTCGGCACGATCAGCACGCGCGAGAAGTTCCTCGACCACCGGCTTGTCATGGCCAAGCGGGAATGGTCGCGGCTGCAGGCCAATGACAGTCTCGAATGCCGCAACTGTCATTCGGAGACGGCCATGGATCTCAGTCGCCAGTCGCCGCGCGCGGCGGAGATCCATACCGAGTACCTGCTGTCGGGCGAGCGCACCTGCATCGACTGCCACAAGGGCATTGCGCACGAGCTGCCCGACATGACCGGGGTCGAGCCTGGCTGGACGGTGCCCGAGGCGCTTCAGGGCGAGAAGCAGCCCGGCCTTGACGATGGTGAGCAGATCCAGAGTTTCCTGACCGATACCGCCTCCGAGTGATCCGGCCTGCATCCCGGGCTTGAGTGACGCGCAAGTGAAACGGAAGCCGCAAGGATGCTTCTGAGACAAGGGGGAGGTGATTTCCTCAGCGCGATCTGCCTGCCGAACCTCGGCTCACCAGGCGGACACGCCGATCACATGGGGGTGCGCCAGAAGCAGGGCAGCGAAAGCGGCAACGCCTGTCAGCAGCCTGAGGGCCAGGACGGGCCAGGAGCGCGGCGCGTGGACCCACGGCGCGGCCTTGCGGTCGGCATCGAGCGCAGCCCATTGCGACGCGCCGAGGACCCGCCGCTTGCGCCGGTCGATCAGCCTCCGGCCGGCAAGGGCGAACCCGCCCAGCACGCCGAACAGGATGACATGTGCGAGATCGCCGTTGGGCAACAGGTGCACGCCCGCCCAGAGCGCCAGCGCCAGCAGGATCGGGTGGCGCGTCCACCCCACGATGCCGGGCCGGTCGGGATCGAAGCTGTCGTTCCGCGCGCCGCCGAAGGAAAACGGGTTCGGGCGTGCGACGCCAAGCGCGAGGATCAGGCAGACCGCTAGCATGCCCAGATGGGCCGCGTGGCGGTGCCATTCCATCTGTGGCCAGAGCTGAAGGTAGGGGGCCTGGCCGGCGGACCGGATCAACAGCGCCAGCATCCCGACCGAGAGGAGCGAGTAGGCCACCCCGAAGCCGCGCAGACCGATCACCGACACCAGGCGGGATTTCACCGCCGGGCGCACCGGGATTGAATGTGTAAGAAAGAAGGCCGCGAACACCACGGCAAATCCTGTCCATCCCATGTTACTTCTCCGGTTTCGGACGCAGGAGCGATGGGCCGTAGGCCAGCACGAATCCCAGGAAGGCCGCAAGCCAAAGGGCGCCCGACAGATGTGTCAGCCCCAGGTGCAGCGACGCCCAGAACCGGGCCAGGACCGCGCCGAAGAGGCAGAGGTAGATCGCCACGGTCGCCCGGTTCGCCGTCAGGGCCTGGCCGGTATGGCCGAGGCTGGCCCGGGTCATGACGGCAAGGGTCATCAAGCCGATCGCCCCCGCCATCCAGAGGTGCTGAGCCCCGGCAGTCCCCGGATGGCCCATGATCTGATCGAGTCCGAGCGCGAAGGCGCCCAGCGGGACGAAGAGATAGGCTGCGTGCAGCACCCAGAGCAAGGGTTCGCGCAGGGTATGGAACGGCTGCCAGCGGACCTGCCGGACAAAGTGCAGCCCGCCGAAGGCAAGAAGCAGCGCCCCGGTCAGCGGCTCGAAGGGGCGGAGGACCCAAAGCACCAGGATGAGGATGCTGGCCAGCAGCACCAGTTTGTCGAGGCGCTGCATCGGGGGCGCGGGCCGGGCCGGGTCGTTTTCCTTCGCCAGCCAGTTACGGGTGAAGGAGGGGATGATCCGCCCGCCGATCACGGCGATCATCATGATGCCCGTCGCCAGGCCGAGACGAAGGCCGAAACCCTGGGCGGCATAGCTGCCGGTCAGGGCCTCGAGGTGAAAGATCCCGTTGGCCAGCGTGAAGACGGCCAGCAGGGCCAGCACGATCAGGTTGCGCCAGTTCCTGCCCGCCACGATCTCGCGCAGGATCAACCCGCCCAGCACAAGCGGGAAGGCCAGGTCGATCACGGGGGCGACCGCCGCAGGCAGGTGATCCGAGACCAGCACCGCGACGCGCCCGGCAACCCAGAGCGCGAAGAGCGCCGCCAGCCGCCAGCCCACCATGGGCAGGCGGCCGGTCCAGTTGGGTACGGCCGTCAACAGGAACCCGGCCACCACGGCGCCGAGATAGCCGAAGAGGAATTCATGCGCATGCCAGGAGACGGCGCTGAACCGCGTCGGCAGCGTGATCGCACCCGACAGCGCGGGCAGCCACAACAGCATGGCCAGCGCGACCCAGAGTGCCGCGAAAAGGAAGAAGGGCCGGAAACCGAAGCTGAAAAGCGCCGGCCCCTGCCAGTCTCGCATCTGTTCTGCCGATGTCTTTGCCATCATCTTGATCCTGTTCTGCTGCGCAGGCTCTTGAGCACCGTTCCGTCCTCGGAACAGGTCAGGCGCACGCGCATGTCTTCGTGAAAGAAGCTGAGCCGCATTCTGCCGAAGTCGTCGTCGGTGCCGATCTCCAGCCTCGATGTAATCCGGCCGGCGCGCATCCGGTCCCGCACCTCGTCCGGTGTCAGGTTCAGAAGGCCGGCAAGGTCGGTTGCGTCGATGGTGGGCCGGCCGGTTCGCATGTCGATCCTCATGACGCCTCGCTTCCGTCGGCCACGTCCATCAGGTGACGGATATGCCGCGCGAAGTACCACGTCGCCGGTGCGCCGATGAGACAGCCCAGCCCCAGCGACCAGGCCGTCGAGGCGACCGGCCCGCCGACCCAGCTGAAGATCAGCGAGGCGAAGAAGACGTTCACCGCCGCCGCCCCGGCCCCGAACGGGTAGAGCGCCAGCGCGATGCGCCGGGTGGGCCATCCCCGGGTCATCGCCGGGACACCAGTCGCTGAACCGCGACCATGGACGCGATCAGCGCGATGCAGGCCATCGCGTACCAGAATTCGGCGGTGGCCGACTGGGCCTGCGGGATCGGCCGGTCGAAGCTTTTGGCAACGGCGGGCGAGGCGAAGAGCGTGGCGAGGGGAAGGATCAGTCTGCGCATGTCAGGTCTCCTGTGTGAGGGTGCGGTAGATGTCGGGCAGGGCCCGTGTCAGGCGTTCGGGATCGGGCAGGAGGGTAAAACCGCCACGCCCGAAGATGCGGGCGAACCAGTCCTGGCCGTCCTCGTCGATGATGATGCCATGCAGGCTTTGCCCTGCATTGCGGGCCTCGCGCACGGCCATGTGGCTGTCCTCGATACCGTGCTGGCCTTCGTAATGGTCCAGGTCGTTGGGCTTGCCGTCGGTCAGCACGATCAGCAGCTTGCGGGCGCTCGGCTGGTCGGCCAGCTGGGCGCTGACATGGCGGATCGCGGCACCGAGACGGGTGTAGTGGCCGGGGCTCAGCGCGCCGATATTGGCGGTGATGTCCGGTGACATGGCGGCGTCGAAGCCCTTGCAGCGGGTCAGGAACACGCGGTCGCGGCGCAGGGAGGAGAACCCCCAGATGCCCAGCCGGTCGCCCGCCGCGTCGATGCCGCCGGCGAGTGCCGCCATCGCCTCCCGCGCGACCTCGATCACCGAGGTGTCGCCGATGGCGGCCTCGGTGGAACGCGAGGTGTCGATCAGGAAGGCCACGGACAGGTCCCGCTCGGTCTGGCGGGCCGATTGCCAGATCCGGTCCGAGCCGCGCCCGGTCGCCGCCAGGTCGGCGCGGGCCGTCAGCAGGGCATCGAGGTCGAGCTCGGTGCCGTCCACCTGCCGCGGTTGCAGGATCCGCCGCGGGCGCAGCGCCTCGAACTGGCGGCGGACCTCGCGCATGCGCCGCGCATTGGGCTCGAAAGGCGTGGCACCCGGACGTGCCGGCGCGTCCAGCACGCGGCAGTGACCGGGCATGTAGCTGCGGCTGCGGTGGTTCCATTCGGGATAGGTGTAATCCCCGGCCAGCGCCTCGTGATCGGCATCGGCGGGCGACAGGTCGAGATGCAGGCGCAGGCGGGTCGCGGCCTTGCGATCCTGCTTCGACAGGGTAATCCGGTCCTGGTCGTCGGCGGCCTTCTGGGCGTTCTCGTCGTCGTCATCGTCGACGCTGCGGTTGATGTTCATCGACTCGACCCAGGACAGGATCGACTCGAACCGGTGGATGATGAAGCTGTCCTTGCGGTTCTGCTGATCCTGGTCCTTGCGCTCGCCCAGCTTGCGGCTGGTATGCGCGGCGGTCGGAGGTGGCGCGGCCGGATCGGCCTGTTCGTCCCCCGCTGCTGTGCCCGAGCCGGGGGTGGCAAAGCGCAGCCAGATCGGCACCGGGGCCGCCGGCATGTAGCCGCGTGCGGCAGGGGCCGGCGCAAGGGCGGGCCCGACCCCGCAGAGTTGATCCAGGATGGCGGCTTCCATCGCCGCTTCCTGTGCGGGGCGCAGGACGTTGGGGCGCGCCTCGGCACAGATCCGGGCCATCCGGGCATAGCTTTGCCGCAGGCCGGGGCAGGCGGCATAGGCGGCGTCCGCCGCCGCCATGTTGGCACGGATCTGGGCGCAGTCGAGGGCGGGGCCATCCACCGCAAAGTCGAAGGCCGCGATATCCGAGCAGGCCGCCAGCGCGGTCAGCCAGAAATAGGCGGACCGGTTCAGCTCGGGGTCGGGGAAGGCGGCGATGAAGGGCGGCAGGGCCAGGCGTTCGCCGTCGAACCGGGCCACCCATTCATGGTCCCGCTCGGCCCCCAGCTTGCGCCGGAGGTGCCGACGGTGCCGGACCAGCGTCGCCGTGGCCTCGGACAGCTCCACCCCCGGCGCGCCGCCCAGTGAGCGAAACAGCACCGCGAGGCTCGGCCGGACCGAGGCGAGCGCGACGCCCGCCTGCGGGTAGCTCACCTCGGCACCGATCCGGCTGGCCATGTCGTGCCAGAGGTTGCCGACGGTCTCTTCCGGTTCCATGAGATCGAGAAGGTGCATGGCGCTTACCCGTAGATCGTCGCGACGAGGTCGCGCAGCGCCTGCTGCACGTCCGGCTCGTCGCTGAGCGGTTCGATGATGGCCGCCTCCAGCGCCTGGATGACACCCATCCCCCCCGCCATCAGCGTCGCGGCATAGATCAGCAGGCGGGTCGAGACGCCTTCCTCGAGGTCCATGCCCGACAGCCGCCGGATATGCCCGGCCAGCCGCACCAGCGGCGCGACGCGCCCCGGCTCCAGCCGGCTTTCGGCGGCGACCACGGCGATCTCGGTTTCCGGATCGGGAAAGTCGAAACTGATCGACAGGAACCGTTGCCGGGTGGAGGGTTTCAGCCGCTTGAGCACGTTCTGGTAGCCCGGGTTGTAGGACGCCACCAGCATGAAGCCCGCGGGCGCCACCAGCTCCTCGCCCGTCCGGTCGATCATCAGGGTTCGGCGGGTGTCGGTCAGCGGGTGCAACACCACGGTGACGTCCTTGCGCGCCTCGACCACCTCGTCGAGGTAACAGATGCCGCCCTCGCGCACGGCGCGGGTGAGCGGGCCATCGACCCAGACCGTCTCGCCGCCCTTGAGCAGGTAGCGCCCGATCAGGTCGGCGGCTGACAGGTCGTCATGGCAGGCCACGGTATGGAGCGGCTTGCCCAGACGCGCCGCCATATGCTCGACGAAGCGCGTCTTGCCGCAGCCGGTCGGCCCCTTCAGAAGAAGGGGCAAACCGTTGTCTTGGGCCGTCTCGAACAGGTCGCATTCGCGGCCCGTGGGCTGGTAGAACGGCAGGGTGGGCTTGTTTTCCATGTTCATCGCTCATTCTCCCGGAACAGGGTTGGCGGGGCCGGGGGCGATGACCTCGCGCCGCCGCACGACCAGCATCGAGTAGATGAAGAGAAGCGCGCCGATCACCACGGCCGCCCCGGCGCCGAAGCGCATCAGGTAGAAGACCGAGAGGCTGTCCTGCACGTCCATGTAGTAGTCGCCCACCACGCGCTGCATATGCGTCTGGATGGTGCCGGCGAAGGTCAGCACGAAGGTCATGAAGGCCATCCCCCCGGTCATCAGCCAGAAGCTGGCCATGTTCAGCACCTGGTTGTAGGGCGCACGCTGGCGCAGCATCGGCATGGCATAGGTGAAGACCGCCAGGTTCAGCGCCACGTAGGCGCCGTAGAAGGCAAGGTGGCCGTGGGCCGCGGTGATCTGCGTGCCGTGGCTGTAGAAGTTCACCCCGTGCAGCGTATGCAGGAAGCCCCAGACGCCCGCGCCGAAGAAGGCGACGGTGGAGGACCCCAGCGACCACAGCAGGGCCGCCTTGTTCGGGTGGTTCTTGCGGCCCTTCCAGACCATGACGAAGGCAAAGGACATCATCAGGAAGAACGGGATCACCTCGAAGGTCGAGAAGATCGAGCCGACCCACTGCCAGTAGCCCGGCAGGCCGATCCAGTAGAAGTGGTGCCCGGTGCCGAGAATGCCCGAGAAAAGCGCCGTGGCGACGATGACATAGAGCCATTTCTCCACCACCTCGCGGTCGACGCCCGTCAGCTTCAGCAGCAGGAAGGCCAGGATCGCGGCCATCACCAGCTCCCAGGTCGCCTCCACCCACAGGTGGACGACGAACCACCAGTACATCTTGTCGAGGCTCAGGTTGTCCGGGTTGATGAAGGCGAAGACCCAGAGCAGCGACAAAAGCCACAGGCCCATCAGCAAGACGTTGGTGATCGCCGTTCTCTTGCCCGACAACACCGTCATCGAGATGTTCACGAGGAAGATGACCGCGGCGACGAGGATGCCGAACTTGACCCAGAGGGGCTGTTCGAGGAACTCGCGCCCGCCATGGATACCGACAAGGTAGGACCCGACCGCGCCCAGCGTGCCCACCAGCAGGATGATGAGCTGAAGATAGGCCAGCTTCGGCGACCAGATCTCGCGCTCCGATTCTTCGGGCACGAGGAAATAGGCCGCCGCGAAGAAGCCCAGCAGAAGCCAGACGATCAGCGCGTTGGTGTGGATCATCCGGATCACGTTGAAGGGCAGCAACTCGGACAGGAAATTGGGCGAGACGTAGACCCAGCCCGCCAGCAGCCCGCCCAGCACCTGGATGCCGAAAAGGGCAAGGGCGGCCAGGATATACCAGTACGCCACTTTCTGAGATTCGTATTTCATTGGTTCGCCTCCTTATCCGGCGTCATTGGGCGGCCAGCCCTGGGTGTCTGTCTGATCGGCCCAGCGGAGGAATTCCGACAGGGCGCGGATGTCCTCGTCGCTGAGGTCGTAGCGCGGCATCTGGCGGCGCCCTTCGATGCCGCTCGGCTGGCTTTCGATCCAGCCCTTGAGCATCCAGAACGCGTCGTCGGGGCTGTCCTGCACGCCCCAGCGGGTCGTGACGTTGCCAAGCTCCGGCGCGAAATAGGCGCCTTCGCCGTGCAGGCTGTGGCAGTTGATGCAGGAATGTTCCTCCCACACGTGCTTGCCGTGAACGACCTCTTCGCTCAGCGGCATGCCGGCGGTCGAGGTTTGCACCACGTAGCGGTGCGAGTGGACGGTCATCGCCACGAAGACCACGACGAAGAAGATCGAGCCCCCGTAGAAGATGTTTCGCGCCCGGGATTTCGTGAGAATTTCAGCCATGTTCGGGCCTCCTTGAAAGCGGGATGCCCATTCGTAGCCGCACCTCCGAAGCCGAAGTTTGTGCCAGCGCAAAGTTCGGCGGGATTGGCCGGGTAGGGTGATCGTTGAAAGGAGACACCTTATGGCTCGCCCCCGCCTGGACGACCCCGATCTGCCGCTGGCCGACCTGATGACGAGATGGCCGCAGACGATCCCGGTCTTCGTGCGACACAAGATGCTGTGCGTCGGGTGTCTCATCAGCCCGTTTCACACCGTCACCGATGCCTGTGCCGAGTATCACCTGGACGAGGAGGATTTCCTCGCGGAACTCAGGCAGGCGGCGGAGCGGTCGAGAGGCTGATTACTTCTGGCTGAGCACGACCAGCGCATGCGGATCGCGCACGACGATACGCTTGCGCCGGCTTTCGACAAGCCCCTGTTTTTCCCAGCCGCTGAGAAGCCGGCTGACCGTGTGCAGGGTGGTTGCGGTCAGTTCGGACAGGTCCTGCCGGGTGATCGGGAAATCTATCTCGATCCCGTTCTCGACCTTGCGTCCCGTCTGGTTGACCAGGCGCAGAAGCGCGTTGGCGACACGCTGCTCGACCTGCTGCGTGGCCATTTCCACGATCTTGTTCTGCACCTCGCCGAGCCGCTGGCCGAGCGTCTTGTAGCTTTCGGTGGCAAAGCCGTCGTATTCCGCGACGAAGTTGTCCCACAGGTGCATCGGCCAGCTGAGCGCAAGCGATTCCGACGCGGTCATCGCTGTCGCGGGATAGGTATCCCGCCCGATGGCGCGGGCGATGCCGATCAGCTGGCCCGGCGGGATGTGCAATGCCGTGACCTGCTCGCCCGTGGCCGTGATGCGCACGACACGGACATAGCCGTCGAGCAGCATGAAGAAACGTTCCGCCGGATGCCCCTCCTGGAAGATCGCCACGCCCGCGTCGTAGCGCCGGGACGACGCCTGATCGAGAATCCTGCGGATCTGCCGTTTCTCGAGGCGCGAGAAGGGCGGCAAATGCGTCAACAGGCTCTCGTCGAGCCGTGGCAGGGTCTTGCGTGCGGGAGAGGCTTCCATGTCGCGGGTTCTGCCACATTCCGCGGCACCGCACCAACACGATATTTTCAGGTCTTCGCGCAGAAGTTTGTGCCAGCGCAATAAACGCGTGGCGCGGGCACGGTATCTTTCAGTCAACCGAAACAGCGATCTGGAAGGAAAAACCGATGATCCGCACACTGGCAACCGGCCTGGCACTCGCAGCCCTGATGGGCGGCGCGGCCTTCGCCGAAACATTCGAAGTCAAGATGCTGAACAAGGGCGCCGATGGCGAACGCATGGTGTTCGAGCCCGCCTTCGTGCAGGCCGCGGCAGGCGATACGATCAAGTTCATCGCCGCCGACAAGGGCCACAACGCCGAAACCGCCAAGGACATGATCCCCGAGGGGGCCGAGGGCTTCAAGGGCAAGATCAACGAGGAGTTCGAGGTCACGCTCGACACCGAGGGCGTCTATGCCGTGCTGTGCAAGCCGCACTACGCCATGGGCATGGTGATGACCATCGCCGTCGGCGACGTCGAGGTGCCCGACGGCTTCCTTGAAGGCCGCGTGCCGAAAAAGGCCAAGGCCCGTTTCGAAGATCAACTCAACAACATGTGACCCGGCGGTGCGCGCGGGATCGCCCGCCGCACCCACCAATCCAAGGAGGATAGAATGACCAAGTTCATCAACCCAGGCCTTATGCCCACCAGCCGCCGCAACGTGCTGCGCGGGTCGCTTCTTGCCGGTGCCGCCGCCATGACCGGCGTGGGCGCCATGGCCGCCCGTCGCCCGCAACAGCCGCTCAGGGCTGACGCGGTGTCGCGCAACCTTCACAAGGCGTCGGCCGAACAGACCACGGACAGCACCGCGAAACCCGCCGATCTGTCGGGCTACACCCGCGTCAAGCAGGAGCTCGTCGCGCCCCCCTTCGCCCCGGAACACGAACAGGTCGCGACGGGCGGGCCCAAGATCATCGAGATCACCATGGTGACCGAAGAACGCCTGATGGTCGTCGACGAGGACACCGGCGCCAGCGTCTGGGCGCTGACCTACAATGGCTCGGTTCCCGGTCCGCTGATCATCTGCCACGAGGGCGACATGGTCGAGCTGACGCTGCGCAACCCCGCGGATTCGATGATGGAGCACAACATCGACTTCCACGCCTCCACGGGGGCGCTGGGCGGCGGTGGCCTGACCCATGTCTACCCGGGCGAGGAATGCGTGCTGCGCTGGAAGGCGACGAAACCGGGATGCTTCACCTATCACTGTGCCCCGGGTGGCGCGATGATCCCGTACCACGTGACCCACGGCATGAACGGCGCCATCATGGTGCTGCCGCGCGACGGGCTGAAGGACGCGCAGGGCAATCCGCTGCGCTATGACAGCATCGCCTATATCGGCGAGCAGGATTACTACCTGCCGATGGATGAGAACGGCGATTACAAGTCCTACGACGCCGCCGGCGACGACTATGCCGACAGTCTTGAGGCGATGCGGTCTCTCGTGCCGACGCACCAGGTGTTCAACGGCGCGGTCGGCGCCCTGACCGGTGAGAACGCGCTCAAGGCCAAGGTCGGCGAGACGGTTCTGATGGTGCACAACTCGTGCAACGTGGACAGCCGCCCGCACCTGATCGGCGGACATGGCAACTATGTCTGGGAAAGCTCCTTCACCGATACGCCGCTGACCGGGATGGAAACCTGGTTCGTCCGCGGCGGCAGCGCGGCGGCGGCCATGTACACCTTCGAACAGCCGGGCGTCTACGCCTACGTGAACCACAACCTGATCATCGGCGCGATGCTGGGCGGAACCGCGCACTTCGTCGTCGAGGGCGATTGGGACAACAACCTGATGGAACAGGTCGTGGCACCGCGAGCCTTCGAAAGCTGAGGGAAAGGAACGGAAAGATGATCGCCGCGAAGACATGTCAGCCCGGCCCGAAGGCGTCCCTTCTTCTGGTTGCGCTGCTGGTCTTCGCGGCGGTTCTTCTCGGCGCCGCGCTGACACAGCGCGGCGCCGGGAAAAACCCGGCTTTCCTGCCGGAAATGGCCCCGAGCCCCGTCACCCTGTCGACCGGAGCGCAGCTCCATGTCCAGAAATACGAGGTCAGCGTGGCCGAATGGAACACCTGCCACGACCAGGGCGCCTGTACCCTGCGCCTGCGGGTACGGCCCGGCCAGACAGCCGAGACGACGCCCGCAACGGGCCTGAGCTATGTCGATGTCGGTGAGTATCTCAGCTGGATCAATGACGCGACCGGCGCGGATTTCCGCCTGCCCACCGCAGGCGAGTGGGCCGAGATGGCGGCATCCGTCCTGCCGGACGAAGCTGACCCGATCTTCACCGATCCGTCCCTTACATGGGCCTCGACCTATCTGACCGAGGGTTTGACGCCTCGTGCGCTGAAGCCGCGCGGCAGTTTCTCGACCTCTCCCGAAGGCATCGCCGATCTTGACGGCAGCGTTTGGGAATGGACGCAGGACTGCTTTTCCGGCGCATCTGGCGACGCCGATCCGGCACGCTGCCCGGCCTTTTACGTAGGCGGCGAACATCTCGCCGCAATGTCCTACCTCATCCGCGACCCCGCCCGCGGCGGATGCGCCGTCGGCTCGCCTCCCGCGCATCTCGGCATGCGTCTTGTGAGCGATAAACCCATCGCCATGTAAACCGACGGGGTCTACGATCGCGTCAGACGGCCTTCACCGCTCGACATCCAGAGCCCAATCACCTTCGCCCGAAAAGCCGGGGGCGTGAGCCAAACGCTCTCCATCGCACACGGTCAAGTCCGATCCAAGTCTTGCGCGGAGTACGGGTGGCGGTCGGATACGAGCCTGTTCCTTGACACATGGTCACATCCTTCGAAGGAAGAGGCCTCAGAATCGACTCCTGACAGGTGCGCCACGTTCCCCTTTCCCTTGCAGATCCTGCGCGAGCCCTTGCCGCGACGGCTCCCGACGTTCGCCATGATTTCCGGTTGACCCGCGCAGCCGCTCTGCCATGCTCGGGGGCGCTTATTGGCATTGTGTAAAGCATTTTGGATTACGAGGAGATCAGCACATTATGTTGAAAATCATCAGAAATACACTCACCGGCGCCGCAGCGGCTCTCATTGCCGCAGGGGCCGCAACCGCCAACCCGCTCTACAAGCCGGGGGAGCACAAGTATGGCCTGCAATTCGGGGGCTTTTCCGGCAATTCCGAAGCGATCATGTATTTTGAAGAGCTTTGCCTGTCGGACCCGGGCAACATGGATGCGACGCGGCGGGTGGCGAAGGAGGCCGGGTTCGAAAAGCACACCGACAAGGACGACCGGATCATCTATCGCCTTCGGAGCGCGATGGCCTATGTCGCGTACTATGAGGAGGGTGCGGGCATGTACCCCAATACCTGCGAATTCTATGTCACCGACCTTCGCCGCCAGGACAAGCGGGTCTTCGGGGCGATGGAATTCGCCCTTTTTCGCCGCCGCGCCGCCGGGACGTATCCGGTCTATCAACACGACTCCGCCCGCCCGCCCTATGACGAGTCATATGGCACCTATGTCTGGAAGTGGATGAGCCGGAACGGGCCGGCGGAAGTCACCTATACGCCGAACACGACCGGTGGACATCGCTTCGCGATCGAGATGAAGTGACCGGTCTTGCGGGCCACGCCATCGCTGGCGTGGGCCTTGCGATCAACCTGCCTCGCCGCTGAAAACCATCCGGTTGAGCATCTCGACGGAGAAGGCGGGTTTGATGTTGTCCCGGCGCGGGGGGGCGGGCCGGTTGCGGGTGGCCCGCGCGCGCCTGCCGGTTCGCGGAAATTTGCCGGTTTTCGAAGGGCGAAAACAGCATGGAACAAGCGCGGGGCGGGTCGGGTTGACCTGATGCGAAGACGCTATGTCAAAAGCAAAGGAGAAATTCCCATGACATTCCGCAAGAGCATTGCAGCCACGACCGCCGCGCTGGCCATCGTCGCCGCGGCCCCCCTCTCGGCCGAAGAGCAGAAGGTCGAGATGGAAACGCAAGCCGAAGGCTCTGCAAACGTGGGCGAAGAGCTGGAGCAGACCGCCAAGGAAGCCGGTGACTTCATGAAGAACACCGTCGAGCTTGGTGTCGATGCGGCCTCGGCCACGGCCGAAGCGGGCTATGATGCCGCCAGCGACGCAGGCGCACAGCTTGACGCGGCGCTGACGCAGGACGCCAAGGTGCGCACCAGCGACGGCGAGCTTGTCGGCACCGTCCACAAGGCCGATCTTGCCGATGACATGGTGCTCGTCGACCTCGATACCCAGATGGAAACCTCGATCGAAGGGTCGACCGAGAACGTCGCCATGAGCAAGAGCTCGCTCTCTGTCGCGGATGACGGCCTTCGCGTCAACATGACCGAGCAGGCGCTGATCGAGGCCATCAAGGCGCAATCCGCGTCGTAAGGCCTGATCCCTGCCAAGTCAGGAAAGTTTCATGTTCCAAGCGGTCGTCCCAAGGGGCGGCCGCTTTTTCTTTGCGCCGCGCGTCACGTGAACAGGAAATCGTCCTCGTCGATCGGGCCGGTTTCGCCCAGCAGCGTGACGGAACTGTAGCCCCAGGTGATGATCGTGTCGGGGCCGGTCTGGTCGATGGTGAGGTCGTCGAAGCCGACCGGGCCGGAGAAGTGGATCGTGTCGACCCCGTTGTCGAAATCCTCGATCACGTCGTCATTGGTGCCTTCGTTGGTGTCGAACAGGAACACGTCGCGCTCGGTGCCCCCCTCGAGCGTGTCGTTGCCGGACCCGCCTTCGAGCGTGTCGCGCCCGGGGCCGCCTTCGAGCCGGTCGTCGTTCCCCTCGCCATACAGCCTGTCATTGCCGTTGTTGCCGCGCACGAGGTCGTCGCCATAGCCGCCATAGACGGTATCATAGCCGTTCTGGCCCATCACCGTGTCATTGTGCTGGCCGCCATAGACCGTGTCCCAGTTGTAACCGCCCTTGACGAGGTCGGAGCCGGCGCCGCCCATCAGGGTGTCTTCGCCGTTATTGCCGGTGATGGTGTCGTTGCCACCGGCGCCGTCGACCAGGTCGACGCCGTTCTGGCCGTGGATGAAATCGTTGCCGGGCCCGCCGTCGATGGTGTCATTGGCGGCGCCGCCCTTGATGTGGTCGTCGCCTTCGCCGCCCAGCAGGCTGTCGGCCCCGGCATCGCCGAAGATCGTATCGTCGCCCCAGTCGCCGCTGAGCGTGTCATTACCCCCGCGGCCCCGCATCAGATTGGCGTGGTCGCCCCAGAAGTCGACACTGTCATCCCCCTCGGATCCGAAGAAGGCCTCGATCAGCATGGCGGAGAGGTTCTCGAAAGAGACCCCCTCGGAGCCGTGCACGATCATCGTGTCATAGCCTGGCCCGCCGGTGTAGTTCTGGTTGAACGACGCCAGGTGGCTCCACATGTATTCGTAGACATCATCCGTATCCACGTGGATGACATCGTCGCCGGCGCCCGCGAAGATCGAATCCGCCCCCGGGCCGCCGTGGATCGTGTCATCGCCGGGACCGCCCGAGAGCATGTCGTCTCCCGCACCGCCCATCAGCAGGTCGTTGCCATTCTGGCCGAAGATATCGTCGTCGCCGCCGCCGCCATCGACCGTGTCGTGGCCATTGCCCGCCTCGACGGAATTGTCCTCGCCCCCGAGCGCGACGTCATTCGGCCCGTCGGGCAGGACAGTGACGCGCGGCATGTCATCGACGGTGAAGACCCTGACATAGGTGTTGAAGTCGTCCCCGGGGCCACTGGGATTTCCCGGGTGCGAGAAGATCACGACGATCTCGCCCTCGGGCGTGATCTGTACGTCGTAGGCGGTGATGTCGATTGTATCGTCCGAGAGCTGGATATCGCCGGTGACCGGCGTGCCGTCCGCCTCGACCACACGCCCGAAGACGGAAACGGCGCGATAGCCGTCTTCGTGCTGTCTCGTATCCACCCAGGTGATCAACAGGTTGCCATCCGGCAGCAGGTGAACGTCAGGCGCGTGCTGGCCACCCGCCTGAAACTGGCTGATCAGCCGGGGCGCCATCACCACCGCGCCGGAGGCGTCGTATACGGCGGCATGGACGTTGTCGGACAGCCCATCGGTGTCGTGCCAGACGGTGAAGATGGTGTCGTCGGGCAGGATGGCGAAGGCGGGGATGTCGCCGGAGCCGCCGCCCACCGCGATCCGCGTCGCGAGCGTGCCGTCGGGGTTCTGGATGGCGACGGTGATGTCGTACCCTTCGCCCGCGCCGGCGTAGACCAGCCGGCCATCGCTCAGCGTGCCGATATCGGTGATGCCGGTGCCGCGCAGCGGGTCGGGGCGCGGCCCCTCGGCGAGGACCAGCTCGACATTGTCGCCCACCGGCGCGCCGCTGGCGTCGAAGCGCTGCAGGTAGGTGCCGGTGCCGCGATCCACCCAGCTATAGAAATTCTGGTGGAAGAAGGTGACGACATACCCGCCATCCGGCAGGGGCGTCACGTCCCTGATGGTCTGGTCATATTGCACGACGCTGGTGTTGACGGGGGTCTCGCTGCCGACGGGGGTGCCGGTGGCGTCGAACACCTGCTGATAGACACCGTACTGGTAGATGTCGTACCAGTTGTAGTCGGGCGGCACGAAGTGATCCTGACCGTAGGATTCCCACACAACGGAAAACCCGCCGCCGGGCAGGGCCACGACCTGCGGCTTGATCTGGTCCGAGGCGGTGGTGGTGTTGACGAGGAACGGCTCGCTTATCGGCGTGCCGTCGGCGTCGAGGAAGCGGGCATAGATGTCGTAGCGGTCGCTCGTGTCGCTGAGCGTGGCCCAGACGGCGACAAGCCGCCCGTCGGCCAGAACCGCCACGGAAGGCAGCCTTTGGTCGCCTTCGAGGTCGGCGGTGATGCTGATGCTCTCGACGTCGATCAATTGGTCGGGTACCAGCATGATACAACCCCAGGTTACTCTTGACCTGGCCGAGGTTAGCTACAAGCCCCCCTGTGTCAACGATTTTTGCCGGAAATCAGGAAGGTCCGCGCCGCCTGTCACCCGAACAGGAAATCATCCTCGTCGATCGGGCCCGTCTCGCCCAGAAGCGTGACCGAGCCGCCCGCCCAGGTGATCACCGTGTCCGGGCCGGTCTGGTCGATGGTCAGGTCGTCGAAGCCGACCGCGCCGGTGAAGTGGATCGTGTCGATCCCATTGTCGAAATCCTCGATCACGTCGGCGCCCGTCGCCTCATCCGTGTCGAAGACGAAGGTATCGCGCGCCGTGCCGCCCTCGAGCGTGTCATTGCCCCGGCCGCCTTCCAGCGTGTCATTGCCGGGCCCGCCCTCGAGCCGGTCATTGCCGGAATTGCCGTAAAGCGCATCGTCGCCGTTGTTGCCGCGCACGAGGTCGTCGCCGCCGTCGCCGAAGACGGTGTCATAGCCGTTCTGGCCCAGCACGGTGTCGTTGTCGGGCCCGCCGCGGACCGTGTCCCAGTTGAACCCGCCCTTGATCTCGTCATCGCCGGCATCGCCCGACAGCGTGTCCTCGCCGTTGTTGCCGGTCATGGTGTCGTTGCCCGCGCCGCCATTGACGACATCGACGCCGTTCTGACCGTGGATGAAGTCATTGCCGTCGCCGCCCTCGATCGTGTCGTCATCGGCGCCGCCCTTGATGGTGTCGTCGCCGTCGCCGCCATCGATCCGGTCTTCGCCGGCATCGCCGAAGATCTCGTCGGCGCCGTCGCCGCCCGAAAGCAGGTCGTCGCCGTCATTGCCCTCGAGCCGGTCGTCGCCGGCAAGGCCGAGGATGTAGTCGGCCGCATCGCTGCCGGTGAGGGTCTGGGTGAAATTGTCGATCTCGGCGCCGGGGCCGCCGGTGAAGGACAGGAATGCGGGGAAGGGGGTGCCGTTGTAATCCCGCGTGGCGGTGGCATAGGCGTTGACGCCCATGATGATCGCCTGGCCCGCGTGGAAGGCGTAAAGCGGGTCGCGGGTCAGCGCGTCGATATTCGACCAGTAGAGGCTCATGTTGTGCTCGGCGCCGAAGCCGTAATCGGTGGCAAGGCCCGGGTCATAGTCGACATCGGCGTTGTCGATATTGGGCAGGTCGATCTCGGTCGCACCGGGAAAGTGGACATTGTCGTAAAGCACGAAATTCGGCGTCATGCCGGGCGCGTTGCCGGGCAGGGAGTGATAGACACGGTCCTCGGTGTGGTTGATGGCGTAATAGGCGGTGACCGCATCGGGCAGGCCAAGCGTCTCGATCTGGCCCGCCGGGCCGAGGGTGGAGTTCGAGAGGTCGAGATCGAGCAGCGCGGCATTCCGCGACAGGTCGGGCACCACCCCGGCCGAGGCCAGCGACACGAGGTAGACCGACATGCCGGGGAACAGGTCGGAATCGGCCAGCGCGAAGACATCGACCATGGTGCCGCCAAGGCTCTGGCCCGCGACGACCACGTTGTCGATCCCGTTGGCGGCGGCATAGGCCGCGGCGGCCAGGATGGCGGGGCGGACCGAGAGGTAATAGTCGGTCACGCCCTGCCGGGTGAAGGTCTGGCTTTCGGTGAAGGCATCCTCGCCATCCGACCCGCGGAAGATGACGAAGAGCGTCGGCTCGCCGTCGATCACCGCCTCGACGATCAGCACCTCGCCGGCATTGCCGTCGTCATTGGCAGACAGGTAGAGGCCGCCATCGGTGAAGCTGCCGCCGCCCGGCCCCGAGAAGTGGCTGGCGCCCAGCTCGGCATCGGTCAGCACGCGCCAGTTTTCGCCCTCGGGCGACTGGCTCGCGATATAACCGGCGTAATCGTCGTCGTAGTTGAGCGGGTCGGCGCCCCCGGTCAGGGGGCCGCGGAAAGCGGCCGGCAGGCCGTCGCCGCCATAGACGGTGCGGGCAAGGAAGGTGCCGGTGCGGATGACCTCTGTCTGGGAAAGTGCCATTGCCGCCTCGTGCCGGTTGCCTGTGCCTGTGCCTGTGTCGAGGTTACGGCGCAGGCACCCGCGGGATCAAGCGGCACATGCGGCCGGAGGCGGCACCTATTTGCCGGCGGGGCGATCATGGATCCGGAAAATATTTTCAGGCCAGAGGCTTGGCGCCCGGTCTTCACCTTCAGCCGAAGACGAAATCATCCTCGTCGATCAGCCCGACCGTGTTCTCCAGCGTGACCGAGCCGCCATCCCAGCTCACGAGCGTGTCGAGCCCGACCGGCAGGATCGTCAGGTCCGAGAACTCGGCAGACCCGTTGATGCGGATCATGTCGTACCCGTCCTCGAAATCGGTGATCGTGTCGTCGCCGGTGGCGCTGTCGGGGTTGAAGACGAACAGGTCGGGGGCGTTGCCGCCGGTCAGCACGTCGTCGCCGGCGCCGCCGACAAGCGTGTCGCGCGCCGTTCCGGCCAGCAGGGTGTCGTTGTCGGCACCGCCGCGCATCATGTCGTCGCCGGGCCCGCCGTCGAGCAGGTCGTCGCCGGCGTCGCCCTCGAGCACGTCATCGCCGTTGTTGCCCATCACGGTGTCGTTGCCCGCCCCGCCCGAGACGGTGTCGTTGCCGTTCTGGCCCAGCACCGTATCGTTGCCGGCGTCGCCATAAACGGTGTCCCAGTTGAACCCGCCCTTGATGCTGTCATTGCCGTCATCGCCGTGCAGCGTGTCTTCGCCGTTGTTGCCGATGATCGTGTCGCTGTCGTCGCCGCCATGCACCACGTCGACGCCGTTCTGGCCGTAGATGTAATCGTTGCCCGGACCGCCGTTGATGGTGTCATCGTTGGCGCCGCCCTTGATCATGTCGTCGCCGCCGCCGCCGTTCAGCGTGTCCTCGCCGCCCATGCCCAGGATCTGGTTGTCGGCGGCGTTGCCGGTGATGGAATCGTTGCCGCTGCCGCCGTCGGCATCCTCGATGATGGTGCCGGGTGCGATGCCGAGATTGCCGATCAACCCGCCGATGTCGGAAAAGCTGCCCGGCCGCAGGTCGAGCCGGTTGTTGGCGGTGCTGGTGGTCAGGTCGATCTTGTCGGTGCCGCCGGTGTCGTAGATCGTGGCGGCAAGCGCGTCGCCCGAGATCATCGAGGCCGAGACCGGCGCCCCGGCGATGGCCGCGAAGACCGCGCCGAGCGAGCCGCCCAACGTGCCGTTGGCGCCATAGACGGTGTCACCCGCCGTCGGGCTGCCCGCGCCCGGCGCGCCGTAAAGGTCCTGGATGGCGACCACGTCGGCCATCATCGCCGTGCCGAGCAGCGCGTAGGAGGCGTTCACCGTGGTGTTCTGGGTCTGCGAGAAATAGGACATGATCGAGACCTGCCAACTGTCATTGGCGAAGGTCTCGTCCTGGCCATAGACCGCGTTGCCATTGTAGTCGCCCTGGTGCCCGAGGCCGAGCGCGTGGCCGATCTCGTGCACGTAGGTCTGGTAGGCGTAGCTGTCGATCGTGGTGCCGTAGGTGTTCAGCCAGTTGGTCGAGACGTTGACCTCGGATGACAGGATCCGGCTGCCCGAGATGATCGAGGTGCTGAAGGCGCCGGCCTCGTCGTCGTCGAAGGTGATGTCGGCCTTGCCCGTGACCTCGCGGAACTCGATATCCGCCACCATCTCCCAGGCCTGCAGCGCCCAGCGGGCCAGCTGCTGGCCATCGGCGGTCAGGGCGGTGATGTTGACGGTGATGACGTTGTCGGTGCTGGTATCGAAAGAGCGGCGCCCGCGGCCCGTCTCTTCCCAGTAGCCATCGGTGAGATAGGCGGCCAGCGTGTCGAGATCGGCCTCTTCGACCGGTGCGGATTCGGTGACGGCGACCTGGTAGGTGCCGGAATACCCGTCGGCGTAGGAGCCCGCCGAGACATAATAGGTGCCGGATGTCGGCGCCGTGTAGCGCGCCAGCGATTCGTACCCCGCGCCGCCGTCGTCATCCTCGGCCACGAGATTGCCGTTGGAATCGTAGACCCTCAGATACGGGTCGGAAAGCGTGCCGTCGCCCGAGGGGCTTCCGGTGACGGCAATGTCATAGGCCTGGCCCGCTTCCAGCTGGATCGCGACCCAGTCACGGTCGCCCGACGGTGACAGCTCGCCCGAGAAGGTGTCGCCCACGGCCATGACATAGCCCGTGCCGGTGCCGGCGGGCGCGTCGGAGGTCTCGATGATATTGGCGGCCTCGGGCGCGGTGTCAGCCTGGGCGACCTGGAATTCTCTCGTGACCGTCATGCCGTGGTGGTCCCTTCTCCCTGTGCCGGAGAGGGATAAATCCCCGGCTTTTCAAAAACAAGGGTCGGCTGCCGGATGGGCGAAAAGCCGTCACGTCACGCGGTCTACTCGGCGGGGTCGCGCAGGCCCGGCGGCGCCGACAGCGACCAGAGCTCGCGCAGGAAGCCCGGGTACATCGACGGGCGCAGGGCCGTGTCGCTGCTGTCGAGCGAGATTTCGGGGCCGGTGACCGTTTCGGCATCCTTGCCTGCGCGCCATTCGATCCTTGCCGTCAGGCTATGGGCGCCGTGCCGCTCCGCCGCGAGGGCGACGTAAAGATCGCTGTCGCGCAGGGCCGGCATGTGCTCCTCTTCCCCGAGCCGGCGCAGGGCATGGCCGGGCGCGGCCTCGCCCAGCAGGGTGCGGAAGGCGCGGCAGAGCTCTTCGGCCGTGTCGAACCCCGCGGGGCAGCGATAGGCCAGCAGCGGGCGGGCGATCTGTGCGGCGCCCTCGGCGGCGTTCTTGCTGTCATCGGCCATCGCACCTCCGGTGAAAAGCCCCATCGCGAGGGCGAAGACGGCATAGCGCGCGGCGGCGCGGCGTTCAACTGTGGGTGCGGTGGGCATGTCAGTCCGGGCTCGCGTCAGGGCAGGGGCGCCCTTGTCGCCCGCCCCATCGATTCGGTCGACCCCTCGGACCATTGCGGGCGTGGCATGGGCCGAATCCGGCCGCCTCAGGGCAGCCAGCCGCGCCGGCCCGCGGGTTCTACCGTCATCCAGTCGGGCCAGCCTATGAAATACTCGATGGCGACCAGCAGCAGGCAGAGCACGATCACCCCCAGTACCAGCTTCACCCGCTTTTCGCTGGGCGGCCGTTGGGCCCATTTGGCCATCCGGAACAGCCAGCGGGGGTTCATTCGGTAAAGCGGACCTTGCCGATATAGGGCAGGTTGCGGTTCCGCTGGGCATAGTCGATGCCATAGCCCACCACGAATTCATCGGGGATCTCGAAGCCGATCCAGTCGGCGGTGATCTGCGCCTCGCGCCGCGACGGCTTGTCGAGCAGCGCGATGGTGCGCAGCTTGCGCGGTTTGCGGTTCTTCAGCAGGGCCAGCACATGGGAAAGCGTGTGGCCGGTGTCGACGATATCCTCGACAACCAGCACGTCGCGCCCTTCAATATCGCCGCGCAAGTCCTTGAGAATACGCACTTCCCGGCTGGACTGGGTGGAATTCCCATAAGACGAGGTCTCGATGAAATCGACCTCGACCGTCATGTCGAGCTCGCGCACGAGGTCTGCGATGAACACGAACGACCCGCGCAGCAGGCCCACCACGACCAGCTTCTCGGTATCCGCAAACTCGGTCTCGATCTCGTCCGACAACTGCTCGATCCGGGCGGCAATTTCCTTGGCCGAGATCATGCGGTCGATGACATATGGCCGCTCCGTCATGGTATCCCCTTGATTTTCCGGGTGCAGTCTACGAAATAGCGGCCCACTGTCACGCGAAAACGGGGCCAGCCTGCCTATGCCATCCCATTCCGAGACCCGGTCGATGCCGTACACGGCCCAGCAGATGTACGACCTCGTGGCGGATGTCGAATCCTATCCCGAGTTCCTGCCCTGGACGGCCGCCGCGCGGGTGCGCAAGGTGACCCCCCGCGACGATGGCGCGCGGGTGATGGAGGCCGATCTCGTGATCAGCTTCAAGGTCTTCCGCGAGAAGTTCGGCAGCAAGGTGACGCTCTGGGACGAGGCCCGCGTGATCGAGACGGAATATCTCGATGGCCCGTTCAAGTACATGAAATCCAACTGGAAATTCGAAGAGGCCGAGGGCGGCTGCAAGGTGCATTTCGACGTGGATTTCGAGTTGCGCAACCGGCTTTTGCAATCGGCGTCGGAGATCTTCTTCTACGAGGCGATGAAGCGCATCGTGAAGGCGTTCGAGGGGCGGGCCGACAAGCTTTACGGGCAGGGCTGACCGCTCAGGAGAGCGCGGCGTCGAGCAGGGCAAGCGCGTGGTCGCGGGCCATCTCGCGAACCTTGTCGCGGCCCCGGGCGCCGAATTCCTGCGTTTCCGTCCTGGTGGGTTTGCCCTGCATGGCGAGGCCGAAACAGACGCGGCCCTCGGGCTTGTGCTCCGATCCGCCGGGCCCGGCGATGCCGGTGATCGAGACGGCGAGCTGGGCGTAGGAGTTTTTCAGCGCCCCGTCGGCCATCTCCCGGGCGATCTCTTCCGACACGGCGCCGAACTCGGAAAGCGTGCGGGGCGAGATGTCGAGAAGCTCGATTTTCGCCTCGTTCGAATAGGTTACGAGGCCACGTTCAACCACGTCGGACGAGCCGGGAATGTCGGTCAGGGCCACCGCGACCATACCCCCGGTGCAGCTTTCGGCGGTGACGATCTTGATGCCCTTGCTGCGGGCTTTTTCGAGCAGGTCGGTGACGTTCATAGCAGCATGATCCCGTGCGAAATGGCGGCAAGAATGACGACGCCCAAGGCGGCGAACACCCCGGCGATGACGTCGTCGAGCATCACGCCCGTCGCATTTCCCCGCCGGTCGGCCCAGCCGATCGGGCCGGGTTTCCAGATATCGAAAAGCCGGAACAGCAGGAAGGCCGCGACCCAGCCGGGCCAGAGCGCGGTAAGCTCCGCCCCCACATGCGCGGCCCCGATCGAGACGGGCAGGAAGGCGATCCACTGGCCCACCAGCTCGTCGACGACGATCTCTGACGGATCGTGATCGTCGCTGCCCCGCGTTTCCTGAGCTGTGGCCCACAAGCCCATGATATAAAACGCGATAATGCCGACGATCAGCAGCCACGGCCCGGCAACAAGATGGATCGCCCAGGCCAGCGGCAGCGCCACCAGCGAGCCCCATGTTCCCGAGGCGGGCCGCATGTGGCCCACGTAACAGACGGTAGCGATCAGGTGGCTCAGGCTCATTTGGGCACCAGTGTCACCGCCGCCTGTGCAGCGATGCCTTCTTCGCGCCCGGTGAAGCCGAGCCGTTCCGAGGTTGTGGCCTTGACCGAAATCCGGTCGGTCGCAAGGCCGGTGATATCCGCCAGCGCGGCCTGCATGGCGGGCGCATGGGGCGTGATCTTGGGGCGTTCGCAGACAAGAGTGACGTCGAGGTTATTGATTTTATATCCTTTTTCGCCTGCAAGCGTCACGGCGTGGCGCAGGAAGATATGGCTTTCCGCGCCTTTCCATTGCGGGTCGGTGGGCGGGAAATGCCGGCCAATGTCGCCCTCGGCGAGCGCGCCGTAGATCGCGTCGGTCAGCGCGTGCATCCCCACGTCGGCGTCGGAATGGCCCTGCAACCCCCGCGTATGGGGCACCGCCACGCCGCAGAGCACCACGTGGTCGCCCTCGCCAAAGCGGTGTACGTCGAAACCGGTGCCGATACGTATGTCCATGTCTCGCAAGATCCGTTCTGCGCGGGCGAAATCGCCCGGGGTGGTGATTTTGAGGTTGCTCTCGTCGCCCTCGACGATCTGCACGTCGATCCCGGCCATGCGGGCGACCTCGACGTCGTCCGCCGCCTCGCCATCATGGGCCCTGTGAGCGGCGAGGATCGTGTCGAAGTCGAAGCCCTGCGGTGTCTGGGCGCGGTAAAGGCCGGTGCGGTCCTGCGTGCCGGTGACGGTTTTGCCGTCGCCCTGCCAGAGCGCGTCGAAGACGGCCAGGGCAGGGGCGGCGGCCAGCGCACCCTCGGCCAGCGTATCGAGCACACGGGCGATCAGCGCCGGCCGGATACAGCAGCGCGCGGCATCATGGATCAGCACCCGGGTCACGCCGCTTTCTGCAAGCGATTCGAGCCCGTTGCGGACGGATTCTGACCGACTCGCACCGCCCTCGACGGTGGTCAGCCCCTCGCGGGGCGCGATCCTGTCCATATCGTCGGGATGCAGCACGACGACCGTCTGTGCCACCTCGGGCACCGCCGCGAAGGCCGCGATCGTCCAGTCGATGACGCGGGCGCCGCCCAAGGCCTGCCATTGCTTCGGCAGGTCCCCCCCGGCGCGGGTGCCGCGACCGGCGGCAACGATGATGGAGGCGGTTGTCATGCGCCCTGATAGCGTGGTGGTGGCGGCCGTTGCAACACAAGGCGCGCAAGCGGCGGATTTGCCGCGCAGGCAGGTGCCGCGCGGGCTATCCGCCGGCACACCCGCAGCGGGTGTTTACGCTAGGTTACTACGGAAGTATGCCTAAAAAACAGGCAATACGATTTGGTGATCGCCTTTTATGCCCTTGAAATATTGTACCTAGAGGACACCGACTCTAAATAGGGGTTGCTGCACAAGGATTAATCACTTGACCGTTTGTCTGACAAACAAGGTGTTATCACCCCAGGTCTTCCTGGCCCCGATGGCCGGGATCACCGACCTGCCGTTCCGGCGGCTGGTGGCGCGATTCGGCGCCGGGCTGGTGGTGAGCGAGATGGTGGCGAGCCAGGAGATGGTTCAGGCCAAGCCCGGCGTGCGCGAGAAGGCCGAGCTGGGATTTGGCCAGGCCGATACCGCCGTGCAACTGGCCGGGCGCGAGGCGCACTGGATGGCCGAAGCCGCGAAACAGGTCGAGGGCAACGGCGCGCAGATCATCGACATCAACATGGGCTGCCCGGCGAAGAAGGTGACCTCGGCCAGCGGCACGGGGGCAAGCGGCTCGGCGCTGATGAAGGATCTCGACCATGCGCTGTCGCTGATCGAGGCGGTGGTGGGCGCGGTTTCCGTGCCCGTGACGCTGAAAACCCGGCTGGGCTGGGACGACAATATGCTCAACGCCCCGGAACTGGCACGGCGTGCCGAGGCGGCGGGCGTGCAGATGATCACCATCCACGGCCGCACGCGCTGCCAGTTCTACAAGGGGCGGGCCGACTGGGCCGCCATCCGCGCCGTGAAGGAGGCCGTGACCGTGCCGGTGATCGCCAATGGCGACATTCTCGGCACCGAGGACGCGACAGACGCGCTGCGCCTGTCGGGCGCCGATGGCGTGATGATCGGGCGCGGGGCACAAGGCCGCCCCTGGCTGCTGGCGCAGGTGGCGCATGAGCTGGGCACCGGCCCGGCGCCGGAGGTGCCGCAGGGCAAAGAACGTGAAGACATGGTCGCAACCCATTACGAAGACATGCTGAATTTCTATGGCCGCGATCTGGGCGCCCGGGTCGCCCGCAAACATCTGGGCTGGTACATGGACGAGGCCGGCACCGGCCCCGAGCTGCGCAAGCGGGTTCTGACCACCCGCGACGCCGACGAGGTGCTGCGCCTCATTCCCGACGCGCTGGCTGATGGCGAAAGGATCGCCGCATGAGCCCGTCCGACGACGCCATCTGGACCTCGCTGCCCGTGCCGGCAGTGGTGCTCGACCCCGAAGACCGTATCGCCCGCATCAACCCGGCTGCCGAAGGCTTCCTGATGAGCTCGGCCCGCGCGGTCACCGGCCAGCCGGTCTGGGACAAGCTGGCGGTCGATGCGCCGCTCGAAGATGCGCTGGCCCGCGCCCGCCGCGACGGCTCGCCGCTTTTCGTCAACGATGTCGACGTGGGCACCGGCGACCGCGCGCCGCTGCAATGCAACCTTCAGATCGCGCCGCTTTCCGGCGAGGCGGGGCACATGGTGCTGCTCATTTCGCCGCGCGAGCTGGCCGGTCGGGTCAGCCAGGGCCAGTCGGTGAAATCCGCCGCCCGCTCGGCCATCGGCATGGCCGAGATGCTGGCGCACGAGATCAAGAACCCGCTGGCCGGGATCACCGGCGCGGCCCAGCTTCTGTCGATGAACCTGAGCAAGGAAGACCTCGAGCTGACCGACCTGATCGTCAGCGAGAGCCGGCGCATCGTGGGCCTGCTGGAGCAGGTCGAGCAGTTCGGCAACGTCTCGGCGCCCAAGCTGCGCGCGATGAACATCCACGACGTGCTCGACCGCGCGCGGCGCTCGGCCATCGTGGGCTTTGCCGCCGACATGACGGTGATCGAGGATTACGACCCCTCGCTCCCGCTTGCGCTTGGTGACCCCGATCAGCTGCTCCAGGTGATCCTGAACCTGGTCAAGAACGCCTCCGAGGCGGCGGGCAAGGCGGGCGGCACGATCCGGCTGCATACCTATTACGAACAGTCGCTGCGTGTGCGCCGCGGCGAGGGCAAGGGCAAGACGCTGCCCCTGCAGGTGGAAATCATTGATGACGGCCCGGGCCTTCCGCCCGAAATCGCGGCGGAGGTGTTCGAACCCTTCGTGTCGGGCCGGGAAAACGGAACTGGGCTGGGGCTCGCGCTGGCGGCGAAGATCATATCGGACCATGACGGGTGGATTTCCGTCTCCTCGGTTCCGGGGCGGACGGTGTTCCGCATTTCGCTGCCGCTGGCGCCCAAGGATATGGAGGAAGGCTGATGGATGGCACGGTACTGGTCGCGGATGACGACCGCACGATCCGAACGGTTCTGACACAGGCCCTGACACGGGCCGGGTGCAAGGTGCATGCGACAAGCTCGCTGACCACGCTGATGCGCTGGGTGGGCGAGGGCAAGGGCGACGCGGTGATCACCGACGTGATGATGCCCGACGGCAACGGGCTGGAAATGCTGCCCAAGATCGCCAGCGACAGGCCCGGCCTGCCGGTGATCGTGATCTCGGCGCAGAACACGATCATGACGGCGATCCAGGCGGAAGAGGCGGATGCCTACGACTACCTGCCCAAGCCTTTCGACCTTCCGGACCTGATGAAGCGCACGGCGCGGGCGCTCGATTCCCGCAGCCGCGCGGCCCATCACGCCGAGGCCGAGGACAAGCCCGACGAGCTGCCGCTCATCGGGCGCACGGCGGCGATGCAGGGGCTCTACCGGGTGGTGGCGCGGCTGATGAACACCGACCTGCCGGTGCTGATCACCGGCGAGTCGGGCACCGGCAAGTCGCTCATCGCACGGGCGATCCACGATTTCTCCGACCGGCGGACCTTGCCCTTCGTGACAGTGACACCGGCCGACCTGGCCGACCTCGAAGGGCCGTCGAAGGTGATGGCGCGGGCCAAGGGCGGCACCGTGGTGCTTGACGAGGTGGGCGATCTCGACACCGCCGCGCAGGCCCGCGTGGTGCGGATGATGGATGCGCCGGGCGATCACGTGCCGCGCTTCATGGCCACATCGCTGGGCCGCCTGGCCGACCGGCTGGAAGCGGGCGAGCTGCGCGAGGATCTCTACTACCGCCTGTCGGGCGCCGTGGTCGAGGTGCCGGCGCTGCGCTCGCGGGTCGACGACATCCCGCTGCTGATCGAGCATTTCATGGCCCGGGCCGAGCGCGACGGCCAGCCCGCACGCCACCTGTCGGAAGACGCGATGGAGCTGATGCGCGCCTATAGCTGGCCGGGCAACGTCCGCCAGCTCGAGAACATGGTGCAGCGAATCGGCCTGACGGCGCGCGGGGTCGAGATCACCCGCGGCGAGGTCGAGGCCGTGATCGGCAACCAGCCCGAAGCGGCGCCCGTGGTGGGCCATGGCGGCGGCGAAAGCCTGTCCGACTCGGTCGCCCGGCACCTCAGGCGCTATTTCGATCTGCATGGCACCCAGCTTCCGCCGCCGGGCCTATATGCCCGGATTCTGAAGGAAATGGAGCTTCCCCTGATCGAGATCGCGCTGGATGCGACAAGCGGCAACCAGGCCAAATGTGCCGACCTGCTGGGCATCAATCGCAATACTTTGCGCAAGAAGATTACCGACCTTGATATTCGCGTGACACGCCGCCGCAAGTTGATGTAAAACTGCAACATCTGGTGTGGCCAATTGGGGCCACTGTGCTGACGGCGCCCGGAATAGACCCAGATATGGGGGGCGGCCGCAGTGACATAACAACCTGATGGGGGAGGTCCGTGGCGACCCGGACACGCAGATTTTCGTGGGATACGGTCAGTCGCCTCCGGCGGCTGCGCCGTGTCCAGACGGCGGCGACCTTCGGCCTCGTGGTGCTGGGGCCGGTCCTGGCGTTGGTGACCTACCTTGTCATGGGCCCGCTCGACCAGGGCGCCTCGTCCAACATCCTGCGCATCGTGCTGCTGAGCGACCTGGTCTACGTGATCATGATCGCCGCGCTGGTGATGCAGCAGCTCATGCAGATGATCGCCGCCCGCCGGCGGCGCTCTGCCGGTTCGCGGCTGCACCTGCGGCTGACCGGGGTCTTCGCGATCATGGCGCTTCTGCCGACGATCACCGTGGCGGTTTTCGCCACGCTGTCGGTCAACATGGGGTTGGAAGCGTGGTTCTCCGACCGGGTCGGGCGCGTGGTCGACAGCTCGGTCGCCGCCGCCCAGGCCTACGAGGAGGAGCACCGGCGCGACCTCGTCACCGACGCCCAGGCGCTGGCCTCTGTCATCAACGCCACCAAGCGCGCGGCGGTCTTCATTGATGACGGCCAGATCCGGCAGGTGCTGTCGCGCGGTCAGCGCGAGATCCAGCGCGGGTTGCGCGAGGCCTTCGTCATCGACGGCACGGGCGAGATCCGGGCGCGCGGCGAACGCTCGTACCTCTTCGACTACGAGGAACCGACGCGCGAACAGATCACCGAGGCGGATGCCGAGGGCATCCTGGTGATCCAGGACTGGGACAATGACGAGTTCCGCGCCCTGATGCCGCTCGACGAGATCCCCGACCGCTACCTCTACGTCACCCGCACGGTGGACGGCGCCATTCTCAACCTGCTCGACGACACGCAGGAAACCGCGCGCTTCTACAACCAGCGCGAAAGCGAGCGGGGCCGCGTGCTGTTCGAGTTCGGGCTGCTCTACGTGGGCTTCGCGGTGATCCTGATCCTCGCCGCCATCTGGCTGGGCATGTGGTTCGCCGAGCGCCTCTCGCGCCCCGTGGGCAGGCTGACCAGCGCCGCACAGCGGGTGGGCGAGGGCAATCTCGACATTCGCGTGCGCGAAGAGGGCGGCGGCGACGAGATCGCCATGCTGTCGACCTATTTCAACCAGATGACCCGCCAGCTGAAGGCCCAGCGTGACCGTCTGCTCGCCAACACCCAGCAGATCGAACGCCGCCGGCGGCTGTTCGATTCCGTGCTTGGCTCGGTCTCGTCCGGCGTGGTGGGGCTCGATGCCAAGGGCCGTGTCACCTTCGTGAACCGCGCCGCCCAGCGGCTGCTCGACTGGCACGACGACCAGCAATCGGTCGAGCTGAGCTATGCCGTGCCCGAGTTCGGCCAACTCTTCGAACGGCTCAAGGGCAATGCCTCGGGCTTCGTGCAGGAGGAGATCAAGGTCAGCCGGGGCGGGCGGATGGAAAACCTGCTGGTCCGCATGTCGACCCGCAGAACCGAACAGGGCCGGCGCGAGGGCTATGTCGTGGCCTTCGACGACGTGACCGACCTTGTCGCGGCCCAGCGGATGGCGGCCTGGGGCGACGTGGCCCGCCGCATCGCGCACGAGATCAAGAACCCCCTGACGCCCATCAAGCTGTCGGCCGAGCGGATCAACCGCAAGTTCGGCAAGGTGCTGACCGACGACCAGAAAGACAGCCTAGAACAGCTGACCGGCGTGGTCATCCGACAGACCGACGACCTGCGCCGCATCGTCGACGAGTTCTCGAAATTCGCCCGCATGCCCGAGCCCCAGACCCGGCAGGAGGACGTCTCGAGCCTGCTGCGCGAGGCGATCCTGCTCCAGGAGGCCGGCCAGCCCGACGTGCGCTTCGAGACCGAGATGCACGAAGGCGAGATCTGGGCCGACCTGGATGCCACGATGATCAGCCAGGCGCTGACCAACCTGATCAAGAACGCCGGGGAAGCCATTGAAAGCCTTCAGGAAAAAGGCGCACCGGAAGGGCATGTCCCGACCATCCGCGTCACCAGCGAGATCGGCGAGACCGACGTCACGATCCGCATCGCCGACAACGGCATCGGCCTGCCGGAGGACCGCTCGCGCCTGTTCGAGCCTTACGTGACCACGCGCGAGAAGGGCACCGGCCTCGGCCTGCCCATCGTCAAGAAAATCATCGAGGAACATGGCGGCACGCTGGCGCTGGAAGACGCGCCGCCTTTCGAAGACGGCGCCCATGCCGGGGCGATGGCGGTGATCCGGCTGCCGATCATCGTGACGGCCCACCTGACAGAAGAGCAAAAGCAAGCGGTATGAGGTTCAAATGAGCGATATCCTGATCGTTGACGACGAAAGAGACATACGGGAACTGATCTCCGACATCCTCGAGGACGAGGGATTCACCACCCGGCTTGCGGGCAATTCCGACGAGGCCATGGCCTCGATCGGGCAGGAGCCGCCGGCGCTGCTGATCCTCGATATCTGGCTCAAGGACAGCAACATGGACGGGATCGATATCCTCAAGACCGTCAAGCGCGATTACCCGGACGTGCCCGTCGTCATCATCTCGGGCCACGGCAATATCGAGATCGCCGTCGCCGCCATCAAGCAGGGCGCCTATGACTTCATCGAGAAGCCCTTCAACATCGACCAGCTGCTGGTCGTCATCCGTCGTGGCATGGAAACCAGCCGCCTGCGCCGCGAGAATATCGCGCTCAAGCGCCGCGGCGCCGAGCCGTCGGAGATGCTGGGCCAAAGCCCCGCCTTCCGCACGCTGGTCAGCCAGCTCGACAAGGTGACCAAGTCGAACGGCCGGGTGATGCTGACCGGGCCCGCCGGCTCCGGCAAGGAACTGGCCGCGCGCTACATTCACGCCCATTCCAACCGGGCCGAGGGGCCGTTCGTCTCGGTGAGCTGTGCCTCGATCGAGCCGGAACGGATGGAAGAGGTGCTCTTCGGCCGCGAAAGCGACGAGCGGGGCGTCGAGCCGGGCCTCCTGGAAGAGGCCAATGGCGGGGTGATCTATTTCGACGAGGTGGCCGACATGCCGCTCGGCACCCAGTCCAAGATCCTGCGGGTGCTGGTCGACCAGACCTTCCTGCGCGTCGGCGGCTCGGACAAGGTGCAGGTCGATCTGCGCGTCATTTCCTCCACCAGCCGCAACCTCGAGGCCCAGATCGCCGCCGACCGCTTCCGCCGCGAGCTCTATCACCGGCTGAACGTGGTGCCGATCACCGTGCCCAGCCTCGAGGAACGGCGCGAGGACGTGCCGGAGCTGGCCAGGCATTTCATCGAGGTACTGAACCGCGAGCAGGGCCTGCCGCTGCGCAAGATCAGCGGCGAGGCCAGCGCGCTTCTGCAGACGATGAGCTGGCCCGGCAACGTCCGCCAGCTGCGCAACGTGATCGAACGCGTGCTGATCCTCGGCGACAGCAGCGGCGAGATCGAGTCGAAGGAACTGCCGGGCGAAACCCAGGCCCCGGCGGAAGAGGGGCGCGTGGTGCTGTCGGGGACCGTGGCCACCATGCCCCTGCGCGAGGCGCGCGAGGCTTTCGAACGGGAATACCTGCTCACCCAGATCAACCGTTTCGGCGGCAATATCAGCCGCACGGCCGAGTTCGTCGGCATGGAACGCAGCGCGCTGCACCGCAAGCTGAAGAGCCTCGGCGTGGTGACGGGCAACAAGGGCGTGAAACAGTCCGAGACCGAGGACGCGGGCTGAGGCCCTGCGCGGCGCCGTTTTCTTGTAAAGAAAACGACCCGGAAAATATGAATTTTCCGGGTCGGAATTTTTGAAAAATTCCGACTGCCGGTCCGATTGGACCCCAATCGGAGCCGACAGCAGGCCGCCCGGGCCTCAACCGAAGATCAGCGGCTTGCGGTTCTTCACATGCCGCTGCACGAGGCTTTCGATGCTGGCCCGTCTCCCCTGGACCGGCCGCGCGGGCCCTTGCCCCGCGCCGCGCAGAAGCGCCCAGGCCTTGCGCGCCTGATCCGACAGCGACAACACCGTCTGCTCGGCCCGCAGCAGCGTCTCGCAGGGCAGCCCCTCGGCCCGGACGATCTCGTGCCGGCGGCACAGGAAGTGATGATAGGCGACCGGCCCCTCGGGCAGAACCTGCTCGACGCCGGGCAGGGGGGTCAGCTTGATCGCGGGTACCAGCACCTCGGCATGGCCGAACATCCGCGCGGCGATCTTCGAGCGCAGAAGGATCCGGTGCTGGGGCGAGACATAGAGGTCGCGTTCGGGCAGGCCGGGCCCCAGCGCCCCCGCCACGATCCGCACCGGGCGCTGGCGCGGCAGGGCCTGCAACCGGTCTGCCCCGACGCGGCGCACGCTGGTCCAGAGGATCGGCTGCGCGCCCCGGTCCAGCGTCGAGACAAGGTCATTGGGCCGCAGCGTTTCCACCGCCCGCAGCCCTTCGGGCGTCTCGATCAGGGTGCCGGCGCAGAAACACACCACCGTCTGGGCGTTGTTCTGCTCGACATCGATCATCACGTCGTCGCCCGCCGGGTCGTAATCGAGATTGCCGGTGGAGAGCGCGTTGATCCCGTCCACATCGCCGACGCTGTCATCCATCAGGGCAAAGTAGCGCGTCGCACCCCCGCCCGTGGGTGTCGCCACGATGAAGGTGATGTTGCTGTCGTCGCCATTGCCCGCAATCGTGCCGCCGGTGCCGTCTGACAGGCTGTAGGTCACGTCGCCGGCCGGGTCGCCGGTGGGGGTGACAAGCTCGATACTGTACTCCACCCCGTCGATCGTGAGCACGCCCTGGTCGGCATCCGTGGTCTCGTTGAGCTGTTCGATATGGGTGCTGGTGTTGCCGGCCTCGTCATCGGTGTAGGTGGCATTGTCGATCACGCCGTAGATCGTGCCGCCGCCGCTGCCATCCACGGTGTAGGTGGTGTTCACGGTGATGCCGGAAATCTCGATGAGATCGGGAATAGGTGTGTTGTTTGCGCCCATTGGTGTCGCTCCTTCCGGAAAATGCGGCCGCGCCGCGGTCTGAAGGCGGGGCGTAACGGTACGGCTGGTGCTCACCGGCGGGAAACCGTGGCGATCCGGGGGAGACTGTCGACAATTCGAAATGACCCGCCGGAGCGGGCGGCGCGCGGGCCTGTTGCGCGGCTCACAACATCTCGTGGCGGCCGGCACCGAACGCCACATGAACCCGCGGTCGGGCCGATCTCGACACCGACGTGATACCGACAAAATACCGACGTTATACCGACATCGGAATCGGCAGATAAATCAGCGAATTAACCATGATTCGCCGCCCCTTTCGCGCCCCGCGCCGGTCAACCGCCAGACGCGCCGTTAAGAAACCTGCCGTTGTCCACGGTCCAGCCCCGCCCGCCGGCCGGGGTGAAAAACCACTGCCAGGCAGACGGATCACCCGGAAACCGGGCATCGGCGCGCTGCCCCGGCGCCGCCACGTCGCCCGGGGGCAAAGGCAATTGACCCCCATGCGCCCTTCTGTCATTCAAAAACCCCGACGACAGCTCAAGGGGCGTCCATGAAGGTCATCATCTGCGGGGCCGGCCAGGTGGGCTGGCAGATCGCCCGCCATCTGAGCGGCGAGAAGAACGACGTCACGGTGGTCGACAACAACGCCGACCTTGTCCGCCGGGCCGCCGAAACGCTGGACGTGCAGGGGATCAACGGCTTCGCCAGCTACCCCGACGTGCTCGACCGGGCCGGGGCGCGCGATGCCGACATGATCATCGCCGCGACCTATTCGGACGAGGTGAACATGGTCACCTGCCAGGTCGCGCATTCGGTCTTTTCCATCCAGCGCAAGATCGCCCGCCTGCGCAGCCAGTCCTATCTCGACGCGATCTATTCCGACCTCTACCGCCGCGACCACATGCCCATCGACGTGGTCATCAGCCCCGAGCGCGAGGTGGCCGACGCCGCCCTGCAACGGCTGGCGGCGCCCGCGGCCTTCGACACCGAGATGTTCCTGGGCAACAAGGGCCAGCTCATGGGGCTCCGGCTGGACGAGGATTGCCCGGTTCTGAACACCCCGCTCCGGCAGCTCAACGACCTCTTTTCCACCCTGCGGGTCGTCGTGGTGGGCATCCGCCGCGACGGGCGGCTCTTCGCGCCGGAAGCGGGCGACCAGCTTTTCGCCCATGATGAGGCCTATGTCTTCGCCCCGGTCGAGGATATCCCCCGCACGCTCGAGGTCTTCGGCAAGTCCGAGCACAAGCAGGAGCGGCTGGTGATCGTCGGCGGCGGCAATATCGGCCTGGCCGTGGCGCAATCGCTGGAAAAACGCGGCCGCAAGAGCCGCACCAAGATGATCGAGCGCGACCGCCGCTGTGCCGAACGCGCAGCCGACGCGCTGGAGCGGACCATCGTCCTGAATGGCGACGGGCTCGATTCGACGCTGCTGACCGAGGCCGGGATCTCGCGCGCCGACGCCATCCTCGCGGTGACCGACGACGACAAGACCAACATGCTGGCCTCTGTCCGGGCCAAGGCCGAGGGCTGTGACTATGCCATCGCGCTGATCAACGACCCGACACTGCTGCCGCTGATGGAGCCGCTGGGCATCGACGCCTATATCAACCCGCGCGCCACGACCGTCAGCTCGATCCTGCGGCATATCCGGCATGGCCGGGTGCACGCCGTCTATTCCATCGGCGATGCCGAGGCCGAGGTGATCGAGGCCGAGGTCATGTCGACCTCGAACATCGCCGGCGCGGCGATCCGGGATATCGACTTTCCCGAGGGCGTGCTGGTCGGCGGGGTGCAGAAGGACGGCGAGATCGTGAAGCCCACCGGCGGCATGAGGATCGAGGCGGGCGACGTGGTGGTGATCTTCGCGCTGGCGGCCGATGTCGCCCGGGTCGAGCAGCTGCTGCAGGTCTCGATCGATTTCTTCTAGATGGCGATGACCCCGGGCGAGCGCATCCTGAGCCTTCCGCTGGTCCTGCTGCTGACCGGCATCTTCTCCATCGCCATGTTCGTGCCCGCGCTGCATGCGCTGGTGCAGCAGGATCACACGATCGCGCGCTCGTTCTTCTATTCCGGCCTGCTGGGGCTGGCGCTGGTCATGGTGGTGGGGCTGGCCATGTCGGGGCAGGTACGGCGCGATGCCTCCGACCTGCAGAACCTGCTGTCGCTCTTCCTGACCTACACGCTGTTGCCCTTCTTCCTGGCGCTGCCGTTCTACGAGGGCGTCCAGACGACCAGCTTTCTTAACGCCTACGTGGAAATGGTCTCGTCGCTGACGACCACCGGCGCGACCCTCTTTTCCGAACCCGGGCGGCTGACCGGAAGCCTGCATCTGTGGCGCGGCATGGTCGGCTGGCTGGGCGGTCTGCTGGTCTGGATCTCGGCGGCGGCGGTTCTGGCGCCGCTGCACCTTGGCGGGTTCGAGGTCACCGCCCGGGCCGAGCCGGGGCAGGATGCGCAGCGCCTCGACCGGTTCCGCCGGGCCTCCTCCGCCCGGCGGATCGCGCAGTTCACCGCGCATCTTTTCCCGGTCTATACCGGCCTCACGGCGGCGATCTGGATGCTGTTGCTGATCGCCGGCGACCGGCCGCTGGTGGCGATCATGCATGCCATGTCGACCATGGCGACCAGCGGCATCACCCCGCTGGTGGGCGTGCCCGAGGCGCAAAGCGGCGTCGCCGGCGAGGGGATCATCTTTCTCTTCATGCTCTTCGGCCTGTCGCGGCTGACCTTCTCCTCCGACACGACCACGACCTCCGAGACCGGCCTCTGGGGCGACCCGGAATTCCGCATCGGCATCGCGCTGGTGCTGGGCGTGCCGGTCCTGCTGTTCCTGCGGCACTGGGTGGCGGCCTTCGATGTCGACGAGATCGAGAATTTCCGCGAGGCGGTCTCGGCCCTCTGGGGGGGCATGTTCACCGTGCTCTCGTTCCTGTCGACCACCGGCTTCGAAAGCGTCGCGTGGGAGCAGGCGCGCGGCTGGTCCGGCCTCGGCACGCCGGGGCTGATCCTGATGGGGCTGTCGGTGGTGGGCGGCGGCGTCGCGACGACGGCGGGCGGGGTCAAGCTGCTGCGGGTCTACGCGCTCTACCTCAGCGGGCGGCGCGAGATGGAGAAGCTGGTGCACCCGTCCTCGATCAGCGGGGCAGGGCAGGCCAGCCGCCGCATCCGGCGCGAGGGCGCGTTCATCGCCTGGATCTTCTTCATGCTCTTCGCGGTCTCGCTGGCGCTGATCACCGTGATCTTCGCCGGTCTGGGCATCGATTTCGAATCTGCCACCGTGCTGGCCATCGCCTCGCTCTCGACAACCGGGCCCCTGACACAGATCGCCGGCGAGGTGCCCATCAGCCTGATGGAGCTCAGCGCGGCGGCGAAGTTCGTCTTCTGCGGCGCGATGGCGCTCGGGCGGCTTGAAACGCTGGCCATCATCGCGCTCTTCAATCCCTCCCTGTGGCGCTATTGATACGGGTACACGATTGCCCCTTGCAACGGGTTGAATTTTAGGGTGGAAACTCGGAACGTGCCAATTCATACTCGGCCGAGGGAGAGGGACGCGCCGATCCGCGGCGTCGCAAGAACAAAGGCAATATAACGATGGCGACAGATCGACAAAATCTGCAGGACGCATTTCTGAATCAGGTCCGCAAGACCAAGATTCCTGTAACGGTTTTCCTGATCAATGGTGTGAAGCTTCAGGGCGTGATCACCTGGTTTGACAATTTTTGCATCCTTCTGCGCCGGGATGGTCAGTCGCAGCTTGTCTACAAGCATGCGGTCTCGACCATCATGCCGTCGCAGCCGGTAAACCTGTATGACGGGGATGACTCCTCGTCATCCTGATACGGGGGTTGAGTGACCCAGACTGACACCGCCGCCACCCGCGCCTGGGTGGTGCATCCGGATATTCCCGGGGACGCCGACGCGCGTGACCCGGCCTACGCGCTGGAAGAAGCCGTTGCCCTGGCACATGCGTTGCCGGGGCTTCAGGTGTGCGGCTCGAACGTGGTGCGCCTGCGCCAGCCGCACCCGGGCACGCTCTTCTCCAAGGGCAAGCTTCAAGAGCTGCAGGCACTGATCGAGGCCGAGGAGGTCGAGCTTCTGCTGGTCGACGGGCCGGTCACGCCGGTGCAGCAGCGCAACCTCGAGAAAGACCTCAAGGTGAAGCTGCTCGACCGGACGGGGCTGATCCTCGAGATCTTCAGCGACCGCGCCGCCACCCGCGAGGGTGTGCTGCAGGTCGAGATGGCGGCCTTGTCCTATCAACGCACCCGCCTCGTCCGCGCCTGGACCCACCTCGAACGCCAGCGCGGCGGGCTCGGCTTCGTCGGCGGCCCCGGCGAGACCCAGATCGAGGCCGACCGCCGCGCCATCGACGAACAGCTCGTGCGGCTGAAACGCCAGCTCGAAAAGGTCGTGAAGACCCGCAGCCTGCACCGCGCGGCCCGCGCCAAGGTGCCGTTCCCCATCGTGGCGCTGGTGGGCTATACCAACGCCGGCAAGTCGACGCTCTTCAACCGGATGACCGGGGCCGACGTGATGGCGAAGGACATGCTTTTCGCCACGCTCGACCCGACGATGCGCAAGATCGAACTGCCCGGTAACGGTCCGGAAGTCATTCTGTCCGATACGGTGGGCTTCATCTCGAACCTGCCCACCGAGCTGGTCGCGGCCTTCCGCGCGACGCTGGAAGAGGTGACGGCGGCCGACCTGATCGTCCATGTCCGCGACATCTCGCACCCCGAGAGCGAGGAACAGGCGGCCGATGTCGCCGCGATCCTCGAAAGCCTCGGCGTGCAGAAGGAAGTGCCGCAGATCGAGCTGTGGAACAAGATCGACCGCGTCGAGACCGAGGCGCGCCTGGTGCTCGAAAATCGCGCCGGCCGTTCAGACAATGTTTACCTTATGTCGGCCGTGACCGGTGAGGGGATCGGCGACGTGGTCGAGGCGATCAAGGAAGAGATCGCCGGCGTGACCTCGGTCGAGGTGCTGCACCTGGGCTTCGACGACGGGCGGCGGCGCGCCTGGCTCTTCGAAAAGGGCCTGGTCGAGGACGAGGCCCAGGACGAGGACGGCTATCACCTGACGGTGCGCTGGAACGCCCGGCAGGCCGCCCAGTTCGAGGCGATCTGATCGCGCCCCGTCACGCTGGCGTGATGCGGCTTGGCAGCGTGGGAAACTTGTGCCTATCTAGGGGTTGACCGATCGGTACAGGAGTTGCCCCATGGCCAAGACATTCGCCGAACTCGCCTTCACCCCCGCGGTGCGCGAGATGCAGGAAAAACAGGGCTCGGCCCGGATCTATGACCGTATGCTCGACCCCGACGCCGCACGGGGCGACCGGCTCGGCCCCGACGAGGTGCGCTTCATCGGCCTGCGCGACGGCTTCTACCAGGCCACGGTGGGCGAGACGGGCTGGCCTTACGTGCAATTCCGCGGCGGCCCGCGCGGCTTCCTCAAGGTGCTGGACGACAAGACCATCGCCTATGCCGATTTCCGCGGCAACCGGCAATATATCAGCGACGGCAACCTCAAGGGCGATGACCGCATCGCATTGATTCTCGTGGATTATCCCAACTCCGCCCGGATCAAGATCTTCGGCCGCGCGCGCCTGTCCGACGACCCCGACCTGATCGCCCGGCTGCGCGACGACGGCTACCGCGCCCGGGTGGAACGGGCGGGGGTGATCACCGTGGAAGGCTTCGACTGGAACTGCCCCCAGCACCTGCCCGTGCGCCTGACGGTCGAGGAACTGGAGCCGGTTCTGGCGCCCATCCGCAAGGAACTGGCCGATCTGAAAGCCGAGAACGCGGCGCTGAAGGCAAGGTTGGAAAAGTAGGGGCGCTGCCCCGCCGGGCCTTCGGCGCGACTCCCCGGGATATTTTGACCAAGAAGAAGCAGTGGCGCGACACCCGGCTTCTTCTTGGTGTAAATATCCCCGCCGGAGGCTCCCAAAGGGGCGTCTGACCCCGGCGCAGAAGGTTAGATGGCCCGGTCCTGGTAATGCCGCAGTACGAAGAGCCGGATGGCCGAGGCGAGGCCCAGATCGGTGCCGCGCGCCTCGTCGATCTCGGCGGCGAGCGCGTTGATGGGCTGGCCGCGGTCGGCGGCGATGGTGCGGAAGGCGTCCCAGAATTCCGCCTCGAGCGAGACGCTGGTGCGGTGGCCGCGCAGCGTGAGCGAGTGCTTGACGGGGCGGTGGCTCATCTGTCGCGCTTGTGCCCGTCGATATGTTTGCCGGCCTTGTCGGCGGCGTCAGCATCGCGGGCCTTCTCAGCCTTCGTCCGGCCGAATTTCACGGCATTCTCGTCGGCCCGGGCGCGTTTCTCCGCCCGGGCCTTGTCCTTGCGGACCCGGTTCAGGTTGACCGGTTTGCCGCTCATTTCGGGCCGATCATCTGTTCCGGCCGGACCACGCGGTCGAAGGTTTCGGCATCGACGAAGCCCAGCGCGATGGCTTCTTCCTTGAGCGTCGTGCCGTTCTTGTGCGCGGTCTTGGCGACCTTGGTGGCGTTGTCATAGCCGATCTCGGGCGCCAGCGCCGTGACCAGCATCAGCGACTCGCGCATCAGCTTCTCGATCCGGTCGCTGTTGGCTTCCAGCCCGTCGATCAGGTTATCGGTGAAGGCCGAGGCCGCGTCGCCCAGAAGCTGCATGGATTGCAGCACGTTATAGGCCATCATCGGCTTGTAGACGTTGAGCTCGAAATGGCCCTGCGAGCCGGCGAAGCCCACCGCCGCGTCATTGCCCATCACATGCGCGCAGACCTGCGTCAGCGCCTCGCACTGGGTGGGGTTCACCTTGCCGGGCATGATCGAGGAGCCCGGCTCGTTTTCCGGCAGGATCAGCTCGCCCAACCCGCAGCGGGGGCCCGAGCCCAAGAGGCGTATGTCGTTGGCGATCTTGAAGAGCGAGGCCGCGACGGTTTTCAGCGCGCCCGAGATTTCGACCATGGCGTCATGCGCCGCCAGCGCCTCGAACTTGTTGGGCGCGGTCACGAAGGGCAGGCCGGTGATTTCCGCCATGTTGGCGGCCACCGTCACGTCCCAGCCCTTGCGGGTGTTGAGCCCGGTGCCGACGGCCGTGCCGCCCTGCGCCAGCTCGTAGATCCGCCCGAGCGCGCCGCGCACCCGTTCGATCCCCATGGCGACCTGGTGGGCATAGCCCGAGAATTCCTGGCTCAGCGTCAGCGGCGTGGCGTCCTGCGTGTGGGTGCGGCCGATCTTGATGATGCCGTCGAACTGCTGAACCTTCTGCTCCAGCGCCGCGTGCAGCTTGGCCAGCCCCGGCAGCAGCACGTTATGCGCCGTCGTGGCGGTCGAGATATGCATCGCCGTCGGGAAGGTGTCGTTCGAGCTTTGCCCCATGTTGCAGTGATCATTGGGGTGCACGGGGTCCTTGGTGCCCATGGTGCCGCCCAGGATCTCGATCGCACGGTTGGCGATGACCTCGTTGGCGTTCATGTTGGACTGCGTGCCCGAGCCCGTCTGCCAGACCACCAGCGGGAAGTTGTCGTCGAGCTTGCCGTCGATCACCTCGCCCGCGGCCTCGATGATGGCGTCGGCGAGCTTGGCGTCCAGCGTGCCCTGTACCTTGTTGGCCATGGCGCAGGCCTTCTTGATGACCCCCAGCGCCCGCACTACCGCCACCGGCTGTTTCTCCCAGCCGATGGGGAAGTTCATGATCGAGCGTTGCGTCTGCGCCCCCCAGTACTTGTCGGCGGGCACCTCGAGAGGGCCGAAGCTGTCGGTTTCGGTGCGGGTGTCGGTCATTGGGGGGCTCTCCTGAAAACGGTTTGCCCCCGTCATACCCAAGTGGCGGGAAAGATCAATGCGTGCGGCGGCGGAAGACGAAGACGCGCGCGGGCGGCAGGTTGACCCAGATGGTGCCCAGCCTCTCGACCGAGAGCCCCAGCTCGCGCTGCATCTCGGCCGAGATGGGCGGGTTGGGGCTGTAGGTGATCTGGGTGAAGAAGCCGCCGGGTTTCATCAGGCGGAAGGCCGGGCCCACCACCTCGCGCTGGATCTTCGGACGGGCCAGCACCGGCACGCCCGAGACGACGGCGCCAAGCTCGGAGAGGCCCAGCTTCTCGATATCCTGCGCCGGGCGGTTGAGGACGCGGACACCGGGAAAGCGCTGGCGGAGGATGTCGCAGAAGCGGTCGTTGGTTTCCAGCAGCGTCAGCTGCTCGGGCGGCACCCCGCGGGCGAGGATCGCCTTGGTGAAGCTGCCCGTACCCGGGCCGATCTCGACCACCGGGCCGATATTGCGGTGCAGCCCTTCGGTCATGCGCCAGGCGACGGCGCTGGAGGAGGGCAGGAGGGCCGAAACCTCTGCCGGGTGGCGCAGCATTTCACCAAGGAAAAGCCCCATATCGTTTGCCATGTTCGCGTCCTCTGCGGTGTGTTTTGCAGCGGCATAGCAAAGGCAAGTGACGGGGCAAGCGGGGGCGTCAATTCTTCATGAAAACTTCACGCGCACGGGCGCGCGCGGGTCACTTGCGGAAGCTGTCGAGGCTGACGACCTCGGCGTCCTTCTTCTCCGTCTCGTCCTCGACATCCTCGGCGAAATCGGCCTGCTCGTCGTCCTCGGCGCTGTCGTCGTCCTCGTCGTCTTCGTGGCTTTCGAAGCGGAGGCCGAACTCGACCGAGGGGTCGACGAAGGTCTGGATGGCGTCATAGGGGATGTAGAGGCTTTCCGGCTCGTCGCCGAAATTCAGCGTGACGCCAAAGCCGTCGTCGTTGACCTCGAGATTGTCGAACCAGTGCTGCATCACCACGGTCATCTCGGTCGGGTAGCGTTCCCGCAGCCAGGGCGCCAGCCGGGCCTCCGGGTGGGTGGTGTCGAAGGTGATGAAGAAATGGTGGTTTCCGGGCAACCCATGATCGCGCACATCCGAAAGAACCTCCTGGATGAGGCCGCGCATCGCGCTGTGCATGAGTTTTCCGTAGTCGATCTCTCGCGCCATGATGTCCCCGGGTCACGCCCGTTTGTTTGAGGGATTCTCTCTCTAACAAAGACCCGTGGCGGTCTGGCGTCAAACAAATAATTCCGCGGCACCCGAGATGGCCGCCATCAGCCCGAGGCTGAGGATGAGCGGCAGACGCAGGGCCAGCAGGAGGAGAACGGCAATGCCGATGAAAACAAGGTTTTCCGGGATCAGGCTGGCCAGCTCGACCCGGGGGCCGAAGCGGCCGGGCGTGACGTTTGCAAAGATCACGTGCAGGGCGAACCAGACGGACAGGTTGAGGATCACGCCCACCACGCCGGCCGAGATCGCATCGAGCGCGCCGCGCAGGCGAGGGCGGGCGAGCAGGGTTTCCACGTAAGGTGCCCCGGCGAAGATCCACAGGAAACAGGGCGTGAAGGTGACCCAGAGCGTGAGGGTGGCGGCGCCGAAGGCCAGCCAAGGCCCGCCTTCGGCGAAGCCCGCCAGGAAGCCCACGAACTGGGTGACGAGGATCAGCGGCCCGGGGGTGGTTTCGGCAAGGCCGAGGGCGTCGATCATCTCGGGCGTGGTGAGCCAGCCATGGGTCTCGACCACGGCCTGGGTCATGTAGGCCAGCACCGCGTAGGCTCCGCCGAAGGTGACCACGGCCAGTTGCGAGAAGAAAAGGGCGAGGTCGGTGAGGAAGGTGGCGCCGGAGAGCCAGAGAACCGCCACGGGGGCCAGCCAGAGCGTGCCCCAGACGGTGATCGTGCGCAGCGTGGCGGGGCGCTCGGGCGGCGGCGCCGGCTCGTGGGCCTCGGACCGGGTCACAAGGTAGCCCCAGAGCGCCGCAGCGGCGATGATGAGCGGGAAGGGGACCGACAGGAAGAAGAGCGCGGCGAAGGCGAGCGCCGCCAGTATCCAGCTCGACGCGCCGCCAAGCGCCTTTCGCGACAGCCGCCAGAGCGCCTGCAGCACGACCACGACAACCGCGGCCTTGATGCCGGCGAAGAGCGACTGCACCAGCGGTACGTCGCCGTAATGGGCATACCCGAAGGCGAGCCCCATGATGACCGCCGCGCCGGGCAGCACGAAGAGCAGCCCCGCGATCAGCCCGCCCGGCACGCCGCGCAGCTTCCAGCCGGCATAGGTGGCCAGCTGCATGGCTTCCGGCCCCGGCAGGAGCATGCAGAAGGACAGCGCCTGAAGGAACTGTTTCTCGGTGAGCCATTTGTGCCGCTCGACCAGCTCGGCATGCATCAGCGAAATCTGCGCCGCCGGCCCGCCGAAGGACAGCACGCCGATGCGGGCGAAGGTGGCGAAGAGCTGGGAAAGCGGCGTGTCCATGAGGCCCGGGTGTATCCCGCCTGCGGGACGATGCAAGCGGCGAGACGGGGTGTCGCAAAACTGTCACCTGTGGGGGCGCGCGTTTTCCGCGCGGAAAACGGGATAGAAAATGCGTATTTTCTATCCCGGAATTTGTGCAAATTCCGGGTGCGCCGCGACGTCATCGAAAGGGGAATAAAGTGCAGGCTTCTGTTGCCAGGTGCCTGCGAACCCCGCCTTACCTTGCTAGAGGCAAGGGCTTAGATTTCGGTCTTGTTACCGCTTACGCGGCAACTGCAACCGGAGCACGATTGTCGTTGGCAATTATGCTTGTACGGACCGATAACGGTGGTACCTCACCGGGACAAAGCCACTCCTTTACACGTTCGTCGATCCTGTTTCGGCCCCAGATCCCCCCAACGACGGGTGATTTGGTGGAGCCGCCGGGTACCGCCCCCGGGTCCGATCCGCTTATTACGAGCGCGTTTATGCCCATAGTTCCCGAAGGAACATTGCGAACATAGGCCTTTGATTTGGTTTTTGAAAGGGGCGTGATGCGGGGAAGCCGAGAAAATTCGCCCGTTTCCGTACGAAAGATTCGCCCTAGCTCAACCTGTGGGTACATGCCCGGTATGTCGCGTAAAGGGTAAAAAACGTCGCGGGTATTTGTAATACCCGGCGGAATCGGGTTAGCTTTGCCCCCTAGGCATTGGCGGATTTTTGCCTTTGCCGAAAAAACGGGCAACAACGAGGCACCTTGGCGCCGAGGCGGACTGCCCGCCGGTTCCCAAGTGTCAAAGCAGGAGGGACATCGTGTTCAAGAAGATCATGACGCCGGTCGACCTGGCACATAAGGGCGATCTGGGAAAGGCGCTGGACTGTGCGGCCGACCTGGCCAAGCACTACGGCGCCGAAGTCGTCTATGTCGGCGTCACCGCCGCCACGCCGAGTTCGACGGCCCATAACCCGGAAGAGTTCGAGGCCAAGCTCAAGGCCTTTGCCGAGGAGCAGGGCAAACAGCACGGCGTGACCGTCTCCTCGAAGATGGAAATGTGCCACGATCCGACGACGGAAGTGGACGACGCGATCATCAAGGCGACGAAGGAGACAGGCGCCGACCTGGTCATCATGGCCAGCCACGTGCCCAACGTGTTCGATATCGTCTGGCCGTCGAACGGCGGCAGCGTGGCGGAGCACGTGGACTGTTCGGTCCTGGTGGTTCGCAGCTGATCTCGGCCGACAGGGCGGACGAATAAGACACTCACAACAAGGAGCCATGCATGGCCGATGAAACGACAGTAGAAGACCAGGGGATACCCGCGCCGGAAGGCACGGTAGACCTCATCGATACCGATTACGAGATCGGTCAGGACAACATTCAAACCAAGATCGGGCCGTTCGGTCTCGATATTCATAACCCGGTCTTCGTGATCTCGGGCCTCGTGATCATTGCCTTTGTTGCTTTCGCGCTGTTCGCGGCCGACACGGCGAACGCCCTTTTCAACGGTGTGAACCCGGAGGATGTCGAGGGATGCGAGGCCGGTGCCTTCTGCGACCTCGGCCTCAGGACCTATCTCACCCAGACCTTCGACTGGTTCTTCCTCTGGGGGGCGAATATCTTCGTCGTCTTCTGCCTGTTCCTGATCGTCAGCCCCTGGGGCTCGGTCAAGCTGGGCGGGACCGAGGCGACGCCTGATTACGGCTACCCGGGTTGGTTCGCGATGCTGTTCGCGGCCGGCATGGGCATCGGCCTGATGTTCTTCGGCGTGCTGGAACCGGCCTATTACTTCGGCACACCGTGGGGGGATGCCCCGCTTGGCACGGTGCGGCCCTTCGGCGAGGATGGCGCTCTGATCCAGGAAAACGTGGCGGAAGCCCGTCGCATGGCGCTGGCCGCGACCTCGTTCCACTGGGCGCTTCACCCCTGGGCGATCTACGCGGTGGTGGCACTGGCGCTGGCGCTGTTCTCCTACAACAAGGGTCTGCCGCTTTCGATCCGCTCGGCCTTCTACCCGATCTTCGGCGAGCGGGTCTGGGGCTGGACCGGCCATATCATCGACACGCTGGCCGTTTTCGCCACGCTGTTCGGCCTGGCCACCTCGCTCGGGATCGGCGCGCAACAGGCCAATGCCGGCATCAACTATGTCTACGGCGTGCCCAACAACATGACGGTCCAGGTTCTGCTGATCTGCGGGATCACCGCGATTGCCCTTGTTTCGGTGCTGCGCGGCCTCGACGGCGGCGTGAAGGTGTTGTCGGAGATCAACATGGTCGTCGCGATGGTTCTGCTGCTCTTCGTGCTGTTCACCGCCGGGGCGGTCGGAATCTTCACCGACTTCATCTCGACGCTGGGCGCCTACGTGCAGGAGGTCATACCGCTGTCGAACCCGCATGGCCGTGAAGATACCGGCTACATGCAGGGCTGGACGGCGTTCTACTGGGCCTGGTGGATTTCCTGGTCACCGTTCGTGGGCATGTTCATCGCCCGCGTCAGCCGGGGCCGCAGCGTGCGCGAGTTCATCACCTGCGTGCTGATCATCCCGTCGGTCGTCTGCATCTTCTGGATGGCGGTCTTTGGCGGCTCGGCGATCAACGACATGATCGCGAACCCCGAAACGTCGGCGGTCAAGGCGAACGTGATCGACAGCTACGCGCCCGAGCTTTCGCTCTTCGCGATGCTCGAAAGCCTGCCGCTGACGGCGATCACCTCGACCATCGGGGTCATCCTCGTGATCGTGTTCTTCGTGACGTCGTCGGACTCGGGCTCGCTGGTGATCGACACGATCACCGCGGGTGGCAAGGTCGACGCGCCGGTGCCGCAGCGTGTCTTCTGGTGCACCTTCGAAGGGCTGGTCGCGATCGCGCTGCTGGTCGGCGGTGGACTCGGGGCGCTACAGGCGATGGTGATTTCAACGGGCCTGCCGTTCACCATCATCCTGATCGTGCTCTGTATCGGCATCACCAAGGGGCTGATGAGCGAAAAGCGCGCCTGACGTAAAGGCAAACTTGCCAACAGGAAGCCCCCCGGGTGTTGCAGCCCGGGGGGCTTTGTTGTTTCCTGCCCCCGATAACGGGTGACCTTGGGGGGGCGACATGCCGGATAAGCTGGATCTCGATTTCGTGCGGGCGCAGTTTCCCGCGTTTTCCGAACCGACCTTGCAGGGGCAGGCCTTCTTCGAGAATGCCGGGGGCTCCTATACCTGCGGGCCGGTGATCGACCGGCTGGAGCGGTATTACCGCCAGCGCAAGGTGCAGCCCTATGCGCCCTACGAGGCCAGCCGCCTGGCGGGCGAGGAGATGGACGAGGCGCGCAGCCGGCTGGCCGCGATGCTGGGGGTCAAGACGCATGAGCTGAGCTTCGGCCCCTCGACCACGCAGAACACCTATGTGCTGGCGCAGGCCTTTCGCGAGTGGCTGGGCGAGGGCAACGCGATCATCGTCACCGACCAGGACCACGAGGCGAACTCGGGCCCGTGGCGGCGGCTGGCCGATGCCGGGATCGAGGTGCGCGAATGGCGGATCGACCGCGAGACGGGGCTGTTACGGCTGGAAGACCTCGAGGACCTGCTGGACGACAATGTGCGGCTGGTGTGTTTTCCGCATTGCTCGAACATCGTCGGCGCCGTGAACCCGGTGGCCGAGATCACGGCCGCCGCCCATGCCTCGGGCGCGTTCGTCTGCGTCGACGGGGTCAGCTATGCGCCGCACGGCTTTCCGAACGTGGGCGAGATGCGGCCGGATATCTACCTGTTCTCGGCCTACAAGACCTATGGTCCGCACCAGGGGATCATGGTGATCCGGGAAGAACTGGGCCGGCTGCTGCCGAACCAGGCGCACTGGTTCAACGCCGACACGCTTTACAAGCGGTTCACGCCCGCCGGGCCGGACCATGCGCAGGTCGCGGCCAGCGCCGGGATGGCCGATTACTACGACGCGCTGGCCGGGCATCATGGCATCGGCGGGGATGCGGCGGCGCGGACGAGCGGCGTGCATGACCTCTTCCGCGCGCATGAAAGCGAGCTGTTGCAGCCGGTGCTGGATTTCCTGTCAGACCGGAACTCGGTGCGGCTGATCGGCCCCCGGATGGCGCCCGAGAAGGCGCCCACGGTGGCGATGGAACTCCCCGGGCCGGGGGAGGACGCGGCGGCGAAGCTGGCGGGTCACGGCATCATGGCAGGCGGCGGCGATTTCTACGGCTCGCGGCCCTTGCAGGCGATGGGCGTGGACCTGAAGAAGGGCGTGCTGCGGCTGAGTTTCGTGCATTACACCACCAAGGCCGAGGTCGATCAGCTTCTGACCGCGCTGGACGACGTGATCTGATCCGCTAGATCGCCTCTTGCGTAATGAGTGAAAGGCAAGAGGCGGGGCATGAGTGACAACCGACCAACAATCCTGTGGCTGAGGCGTGATCTGCGGCTGAGCGACCATCCGGCGCTGGTGGCGGCGGTGGAGCGCGGCGGGCCGGTCATTCCGGTCTTCATCCGCGATGACAGTGTCGACCGGCTGGGCGCCGCACCGCGCTGGCGGCTGGGCCTGTCACTGGAGGACCTGGCGGCGCGGCTGGCGGACAAGGGCAGCCGGCTCATCTTCCGGGCGGGGCCTGCACGCGAGGTTCTGCGGGACCTGGTCAAGGAGGCCGGGGCAGGGGCGGTCTATTGGTCGCGGCTCTATGATCCAGAGGCGATCGAACGGGACACGGATGTCAAATCTCTGCTGAAGGACGAGGGCATCGAGGCGGAAAGCTTCGAAGGCCACGTGCTGTTCGAGCCGTGGACGGTCGAGACCGGGCAGGGCGGGTACTACAAGGTTTACTCCCCCATGTGGCGCGCCGTGAAGGATCGCGAGGTGCCCGAGGCGCTGTCGACCCCGTCGAAGATACCCGCGCCCGAAAGCTGGCCGGAGAGCGACAAGCTGGAAGACTGGCAGCTTGGCGCCGCGATGAACCGGGGCGCCGCCGTGTGCCTCCCGCATCAGCGCGTGGGCGAGGAGGCCGCGCAGGGCCGGCTGGGCTGGTTCGCGGGCCATGCCATCGGCGACTACAAGACGGGCCGCAACATGGTGGCCGACGAGGGCTGCTCCGGCCTGTCGGAGAACCTGACCTATGGCGAGATTTCCCCGCGCCAGTGCTGGCATGCCGGGTGGCGGGCCGTGGAGGAGGGCGCCGAGGGGGCCGAGACCTGGGTCAAGGAACTCGTCTGGCGCGAGTTCGCCTATCACCTGATCTATCACACACCCCAGATCACCGAACGCAACTGGCGCGAGGGGTGGGACCGCTTCCCGTGGGAGGAGAAGGAAGACCGCCAGAGCGTGCTGCGTTGGAAGCAGGGCCGCACGGGGGTGCCCTTTGTCGATGCCGCCATGCGCGAGATGTACGTGACCGGCAAGATGCACAACCGTGCCCGGATGATCGTGGCAAGCTACCTGACCAAGCACATGATGACCCATTGGGAGATCGGCAAGCGCTGGTTCGAGGACTGCCTGACCGATTGGGACCCGGCCAGCAACGCGCTCGGCTGGCAATGGACGGCCGGCTGTGGCCCCGATGCCGCGCCCTATTTCCGCATCTTCAACCCCGAGACGCAGGCCGAGAAGTTCGACAAGGACGGAACCTATCGCCGCCGCTGGATCGCCGAGGGGCAATCGCGCCCGACGAAGACCGCACTGTCCTATTTCGAGGCCATCCCGCGCAGTTGGGGCCTGTCGCCCGACGATGCCTACCCGGGCGAGCCGGTGGTCGGGCTGCAAGAGGGCAGAAAGCAGGCGCTGGCGGCCTACGAGGCGCGGGACTTTTGAAAACATTGACAAAACTGCTTGCTGCCCTGCGCGCCATCGGCCTAGCCTTGGTGAAACCGAACTGGGGGACCTGAATGATCCTGACCGACACGACCGGCCAGAAGGACCTGCCGCGCTACTTCGCGCAGGCTTTCGAGACGGTGAAGAAGATCAATTGCGGGCGGCTCGACTTCGTCCTGCCCGACGGGCGGCGCTTTCGCGTGGAAGGCAAGACGCCGGGGCCGGTGGCCGAGCTCGACATCCACAACCCGGATTGTTTCGCGCGGCTGATCCGCGAGGGGGATCTGGGGTTCTGCGACGCCTATCTTGAGGGGTGGTGGAGCACGCCCGACCTTCAGGCGCTGATGGATTTCGTGCACGAGGACAACTGGGACGTCTATGACGGCTTCCCTGGCATGGGGCTGGTACGCATGTACGAGCGGCTCCGGCACTGGCTGAAGCGGAACTCCAAGGCGCAGGCCAAGCGGAACATCAGCCACCATTACGACCTCGGCAACGAGTTTTACCGTCTTTGGCTGGACGATACGATGACCTATTCCAGCGCGCTCTTCCGCACGGGGCAGGAAAGCCTGGAAGCCGCCCAGACGCAGAAATATGCCAGCATGGTGGACCAGTTGGGCGCGAAGCCCGGCGACCATGTGCTTGAGATCGGCTGTGGCTGGGGCGGGTTCGCCGAATATGCCGCAAAAGAGCGCGGGCTGAAGGTGACGGGCCTCACGATCAGCCAGGAGCAATTCGCCTTTGCGCAAGAGCGGATCGCCAGGGCGGGCCTGCAGGACCAGGTAACCTTCAAGCTGCAGGACTATCGCGACGAGCGGGGCTCCTATGACGCGGTGGCCAGCATCGAGATGTTCGAGGCTGTGGGCGAGCAATACTGGCCCACCTATTTCGACACTGTGCGCGACCGGCTCAACCCCGGCGGCCGGGCGACGCTTCAGGTGATCACGGTCGAGGATCACCGCTTCGAAGCCTATCGCAACACGGTCGATTTCATCCAGAAATACATCTTCCCCGGTGGCATGCTGCCCAGCCCCTCGGTGCTGCGCGCCGAGGTGGAACGGGCCGGGCTTCAGGTGCTGCGCTCGATCGAGTTCGGCGAGAGCTACAGCCAGACCCTGCGCCGCTGGCACGACACCTTCAACGAGAAGTGGGACGAGGTCGCCCGCATGGGCTTCGACGACCGTTTCCGCCGGATGTGGAATTTCTACCTGACCTCTTGTGCCGGGGCGTTCCGTGGGGGAAACTGCGATGTGACACAGATCACCATCGCAAGGCCCGGATAACACATGCGCCCCACGGAAAGTATGCCCACCGTCGGCAAGTTCATCTGCGCCATAGGGCTCGCGGTGCTGGGCTGGCAGGCCACGCAGACGGTCAAGGCCATCTGGCCCGTGGAACAGGGGTTCGGCCTCTTCAGCGAGTTTACCGCGCTTTTGGGGCTGATCATCGGCTGGTGGGTCATGGGCAAGCGGATCGGGCGAGGCTACATGGCCGCGCTTGGCGCCGGGCTGACGGGGCTTGGCGCCTACCTGTTCTGGGAATTCCTGCTGCTGTCCTTCTACGAAATGATCCAGCGCTCGCTCGATCTGCGCTACAAGGGGCCGGTCGAGGCCTTCCAGGGGATGTTCGAGATCGCGTTCGAGTATGGGCAGAACGTCTATTACTGGCCGTTGATCGGCATGCTGGTCGGTGGCGCGATGCTGATCGGGCTGATCGCGGAAATCTTCACGCGTCGGGCCCGGTGATCGCATGCAGGAAGTCTTCGTCACGGGGCCGCTGGCCTGGTCTCCCCTGCTCGAGATCGTGTCGGGCGGAGAGATGCCCGGGCCGACGCGGCCCGCACGGCTGAGCGGGGCGGGGCTCGACCTTGGCCGCGATACCTGTTTTCCGCCGCTCGTGCCGTGGTCGGAGGGGGCGGCTGACGGTATCCTTGTCGATGTGCCCGAGCGGATCCTGTTCGACCGGGTCGAATTTTTCGCCGCGGTTCTCGGCCTGACGCCGGTGCCCAAGCATATCGAGGTCAATGGCGAGAGCCTGGCCGCCATTGCCTTTCTCGGGGATACGGACAGCGTGGCCGGCCCCGCTTGGGACGAGGCAGGCTGGTCGGCGCGCTGGGGCGCGATTGCGCTGGGCGCCGCGACCGAGATCATGGCCTATTTCGGCCGCAAGGACGCGCGAGAGGTGCAGGCGCATCTGCAAATGGTGCTGGCCCGGGCCGCGGCCCGCGCGGCGGCGGCCAACACGCCGCCCGCGACCGTGCGCAGCGCCACACCATCGTCAGAGGTGGACGAGGCCGCGCAGGAGTTGAGCCATGCCGGCTTCTTCCTGACGCGCACCCATTCGCTGCGGCATCCGGTCTTCGACGGCCATGTCAGCCCGCTGCTGCGACGCGAGGTGTTCGTGGCCACCGATGCGGCAATCGTGCTGCCCTACGACCCGGTGCGTGACCGGCTGTTGCTGGTCGAGCAGTTCCGCATGGGCCCTTATGGCCGGGGCGACCCGCTGCCCTTCGTGCTGGAGCCCGTGGCGGGCCGTGTCGATGCGGGCGAGACGCCCGAGGCCACCGCCCAACGCGAAGCATGGGAGGAGGCCGGGCTGCGCCTGACGGGGCTGGAGCACATGACGAGCCACTATTGCTCGCCCGGCTGCTCGACGGAGTTTTACCACTGTTACCTCGGCCTGACCGACCTGCCCGACATGGAAAAGGGGCGGGGAGGCCTCGAAACTGAGAACGAGGATATCCGCACCCACGTGCTCAGCTTCGACCGCGCCATGGAGCTGATCGAAAGCGGCGAGGCCAATATCGGGCCGCTGGTGCTGATGCTGCTCTGGCTTCAGCGGGAACGGCCGCGCCTGCGTTCTGCTTCTTGAGTTTCCGGGACACAGGTTCTAATCCTTCTCCGGCAATGCAAGAAGAGGGAGCAGGGCATGCGCGTCGCGAAGGATCTGGCCGAGGCCGTTGGACACACGCCACTTATCCGGCTGCGCAAGGCCAGCGAGGAGACCGGTTGCGAGATTTACGGCAAGGCCGAATTTCTGAACCCGGGCCAGTCGGTCAAGGACCGGGCGGCGCTTTACATCATCAATGATGCCGTAAAGCGCGGCGAGCTGCTGCCCGGTGGCACCATCGTCGAGGGCACGGCCGGAAATACCGGGATCGGGCTGGCGCTGGTGGGCGCGTCGATGGGGTTCAAGACGGTGATCGTCATCCCCGAGACCCAGAGCCAGGAGAAAAAGGATTTCATCCGCCTGGCGGGGGCCGATCTCGTGCAGGTGCCGGCGGCGCCTTACAAGAACCCCAACAACTACGTGCGCTATTCCGGCCGTCTGGCCGAAGAGATGGCGCGGCAGTCGGACAAGGGCGCGATCTGGGCCAACCAGTTCGACAACACCGCCAACCGGCAGGCCCATGTCGAGATGACCGGCCCCGAGATCTGGGAGCAGACCGGCGGCAAGGTCGACGGGTTCGTCTGTGCCGTGGGCTCGGGCGGCACGCTGGCCGGTGTCGGCGAGGCACTGCAGCCCAAGGGTGTCAAGGTGGCACTGGCCGACCCGATGGGGTCGGGGATGTATTCGCTCTACCGCGACGGCGAGGCCAACCCGACGGGCAGTTCGATCACCGAAGGGATCGGGCAAGGGCGGATCACGGCCAACCTCGAGGGGTTCAAGCCCGACATGCTCTACCAGGTGCCTGACGAGGAAGCGCTGCCGGTGGTGTTCGACCTGCTGAAGCACGAAGGGCTTTGCCTTGGCGGCTCTTCGGGCATCAACGTGGCCGGGGCGATCCGCATGGCCAAGGAAATGGGGCCGGGCCACACGATCGTGACGGTATTGTGCGACTACGGCAACCGCTACCAGTCGAAACTGTTCAACCCGCAATTCCTGCGCGACAAGAACCTGCCGGTGCCCGACTGGCTTGACGGCTCGCCGCGCAGCATTCCCGGAGTGTTCGTCGAGTGAGCGGTCTGCTGCGCGCGCTCTGCCTTGTTCTGGCGCTGCTGATCGGCGCTGCCGGGGCGGGGATCGTCACGGCGCCGCAGGCGGCCGCGCAGGAGAGTTTCCAGGCCGTCGACTACGAGGAATGGGAAAGACACGCGAACCGGGCGGAGGAGGCGATCGAGAACAACCGCGCCTCGACCCCGGCCCTGGAGGCGCTGCGCGAGGACCTTGCGGAATGGCGCGACCGGTTCCTTGCCGCGCAGGCCGAGAATGCCAGCACCATCGCGACCGTGCGTCAGCAGCTTCAAGCGTTGGGGACCGCTCCCGAGGACGGCACGGAATCCGAGGATATCGCGGCCGAGCGCCAGGCCCTGACATCGCGCCTGGCCGAGCTTCAGGCGCCGGTGAAACGCGCGGAGCTTGCCTATAGCCGGGCCGATGGCCTGATTCGCGGGGTCGACCGGATCATCCGCGACCGGCAGGCCGAAGAGCTGCTGGAATTCGGGCCCTCGCCGTTGAACCCGGTGCACTGGATCCCGGCCCTGACGGCGGTGAACACCACGGCCACGCAGATGGTCGGCGAGGTTCGCAACGCCTGGAGCAACCCTGTCCGACAGGATGAAACCCGCGACAACCTGCCGGCTGTCCTTGTCTTCCTGGTGGTCGGTGTCGTCCTGGTTTTCCGCGGCCGGCGGTGGAGCCGGGCGCTGACGGCCTGGGTCCTGGGCGATCATCCGGGCGCGGGGCGCTGGCTGGCGGGGTTCACCCTGTCGCTGGGCAGCCTCATCCTGCCGTTCATCGGCGTGTCGCTTCTGGTCGAGGGCCTTACCAGAACCGGTCTTCTGGGGCTGCGGGCCGAACAGTTCGTCGAGGCGATCCTGCCGTCGACCTTCGTCTTCCTGCTGGCACGCTGGCTTGCCACGCGGATCTTCCCGGCGAAGGAGGCACGCACGCTGCCGCTGGTCCTCGACGACGCGCACCGTTTCAGCGGGCGCTGGACGGGGGCGGCGCTGGGGCTCGTGGTGGGCATCTACGCGCTGCTCAAGAACACGGCCGAAATCTCGCGCTGGTCCGAGGCCACGACGAATTCGCTGCTGTTCCCGCTCCTGGTGATCACCGGGCTTCTGGTGCTGCGTCTGGCGGGGCTGTTGCGGGCGCATACCCGCAACCAGGTGGAGCTTGAGGGCAGCGAAAACTACCGCACGCGGCTTACGCGGTTCCTCGTGCTGGCCTTGAACCTGCTGGCGCTGATCTCGCCGCTGCTGGCGTCGATCGGGTATTTCAAGCTGGCGCATTTCCTGATGTTCCCGTCGCTGGCCTCGCTGCAGCTTCTGGCGGTCCTGCTGATCCTGCAGCGGCTCGTGACCGAGCTTTACGTGCTGGTGACCGGCAACCGGGAAGGCGCGGCGGAATCGCTCATTCCGGTGCTCGTGGGCTTCGTGCTGGTCCTGCTGTCTCTGCCATTCTTCGCGCTGGCATGGGGCGCGCGGGTGGCCGACCTGACCGAGATCTACGCGCGCGTGCTGCAGGGGTTCGATGTAGGCGGCACGCGGATATCGCCCGCGATCTTCCTGACCTTCGCGATGGTCTTCGTGATCGGTTACATGGGAACCCGGCTTTTGCAGGGGACGCTGAAGAACACCGTCCTGCCGAAAACGAAGCTCGACCAGGGCGGGCAGAACGCGATCGTCTCGGGCATCGGCTATGTCGGGATATTCCTGGCGGCGATCATCGCCATCACCAGCGCGGGGATCGACCTGACAGCCCTCGGCTATGTCGCCGGTGCGCTGTCGGTCGGTATCGGTTTCGGTCTTCAGAACGTGGTGTCGAATTTCGTCTCGGGCATCATCCTGCTGATCGAACGGCCGATTTCGGAAGGCGACTGGATCGAGGTGGGCGGCACCCATGGCGTGGTGCGCGACATCTCGGTACGCTCGACGGTGATCGAGACCTTCGACCGCTCCGACGTGATCGTGCCGAACTCCGACCTGATCAGCGGCACCGTCACCAACTATACCCGCGGCAACACCGTCGGCCGGGTGATCGTGCCGGTGGGCGTGGCCTATGGCACCGATACCCGCAAGGTCGAGACCATCCTGAAGGAGATCGCCGAGGCGCACCCGATGGTGCTGATGTCGACCCCGCCCTTCATCGTCTTCAAGGGGTTCGGGGCGGATTCGCTCGACTTCGAGATCCGCGCCATCCTGCGCGACGTGAACTGGGTGCTGGCGGTGCATTCCGACATGAACCACGAGATCGCCCGCCGCTTCGTCGAGGAAGGCGTCGAGATCCCGTTCGCGCAGCGCGATGTCTGGCTGCGCAACCCCGAGGTGCTGCGCGGCGAGCCGTCGCCCGACACGGAGCCGGCCCAGCCGAGCACACGTGGCGATGTCGAGGATGCCCGGGCCCACCTGACTGCCAAGGACATCGAGGATGCCCGCACCGGCGATACCGATGGCGACGGTGATGGCGACAGCGGCGCCGGCGACGGTGACGCAAGATGACGAAGCTGCTGTTTCGGAAGGATGCCTACCAGGCCGACGCGGAAGCGACGGTGATCGCGCACACGGCCGAGGGCGGCGTCGTGCTCGACGCGTCGCTCTTCTATGCCACGGGGGGCGGTCAGCCGGGAGATAGCGGTCGTATCTCGTGGGAGGGCGGCCATGCCCATGTTGCAACGACCGTGAAGGCCGAAGGCGATGCGATCGCGCTGGTTCTGGCCGAGGCGGCCGACCTGCCCCCGGTGGGCGCGCGCGTCGAGCAGGTGCTCGACTGGGACCGGCGCTATGCGCATATGCGGGTACATACGGCGCTGCATCTTCTGTCGGTGGTCATCCCGCTGCCGGTGACGGGCGGGTCGATCAGCGAGGCCAAGGGCCGGCTGGATTTCAACATGCCCGAGGCGCCGGAGGACAAGGCGGCGCTTGAAGAGGAACTCAACGCGCTCATCGCCCGCGATCTGCCGGTCGGCGAAAGCTGGATCACCGAGGACGAGCTGGATGCCCAGCCGGATCTGGTGAAAACCATGTCGGTACAACCGCCGCGCGGGGCCGGACAGATTCGGCTGATCCGCATCGGCGAGGGCGCCGATCAGGTTGACCTTCAACCCTGCGGCGGCACCCATGTCGCCCGCACGGGCGAGATAGGCCCCGTGCGCCTTGGCAAGGTCGAGAAGAAGGGCCGCCAGAACCGCCGGGTGAGCCTGCATCTCGGCGACTGACGCGCGGGGCGGGGCTGGCCCAAGAATTCCCTTGAACTGCCTGCGCCCCCACGGCTAAAGAGAGCCGCACGGAGAGGTGGCCGAGTGGTCGAAGGCGCACGCCTGGAACGCGTGTAGGCGGGAAACCGTCTCCAGGGTTCGAATCCCTGTCTCTCCGCCATTTCCCTTCAGATCGTGTTTTGCCCGACAGCGTCGGGAAATGCCGTTGCGTTTTGCGGATTGTGCGGGGTTGCCCAATGCCGTGGCGGTCCTTTTCGAGGACGCCACGACAGGCCCCCGGCCGGACGGCCGGGGCCGATGGCGGGTCAGGCGATTTTCCTGATCTCGGCACGGGTCAGGCCGATGTCGCGGAGCAGGTAATCGGGCAGGCTTTCGAGGTGTCGCATGTGACGCCGGCGGCGCAGGTGGTCGGCAAGCAGCTGCAGGGGGCGCCGCAGAACCGTATGGTCCGGTGTGGCGCCGAGTCGAGTGGTCTTCGGCAGAAGTTCAGTGGTTTGGACATGCATGGTCTTTCCTTTCAGGTCGAGCTTGGTTTTGGTTTTCAGATTGTTGGAAGGGCGGCGGGCCGCCATTCGATGCGGACACGTACTGTCAGCGCCATGAGCGCCGCGATGCCCACCGCAAGGGCACCGATATCTGCGGCCAGTGCGATCCACGCCTGGCCGATGACGTCGTGGATGACCCAGAAGCCGCCCCCGGCGATGACAAGGGCACGCAGGTGGCGTTCGTCGGTCTGCATCCGCCCGAGCGAGATCAGCGCCATGGCGAGGATGCTGAGCATGGTGACCGGCCCCTGCCAGAAGGCAAGGGCGAGGATGACCATCAGCCCGATCAGCCCGTAGCCCAGCCTGTTCATCGCGGCACTGCGCGTGGCGAAGATGGCGGCCGCGGTCTGGACGGAGCCCAGGATGTTCGCAAGCGCACCGCCGCTGAGGCCGAGGCAGAGATAATGCGCCGCGAAGAACAGGCCGGCGGCCAGTTGCACCAAGAGGATGGCATGGCGGCTGCGGCAGGCCGGGGCGGCCGTCAGGCAGGTCGCCGCCGCGAGGCCCGTCAGCAGGGTCGGCAGATCCTGCGGAAGTAAGCCGGTGATCATGATCGGGCCCTCCGCGCGGTGCGATCGTGGGAGTCCGCCTCAAGGATGGAATGTCGCGTGACGCCGATATCTCGCAGCGTGTGATCGGGCAGGGCGACAAAGCCGGCGCGGTCGCGGGCGGTCTTGATATCGCCACGCCACAGAAGGACCGTGCGCAGAAGCAGGCGCAGCAGGGTCGGGCGGCGTGCCGGGGAAAAACGGGTGGGACGGGGCACCGCCCCAATGCGGCTGATAGCCATCGGTTCGTTCCTTTCGGGTTTTGCGAAGGGGGCGGCACGCGGGCCCGTTCATGCGGGCGGGCGCCTGCCTTCTGGGGGTGGGGCCGGCGTTAGCCGGTCATCTGCACGCGGGACATCTCGCGGGCGGTAGCGGCGCGTTCGGCGAAATAGCTGGGCGGAATGCCCAGGTGGCGGAGAAAGGCGCAGCCCATCGCCTTGGCGCTGTCGAAGCCGCAGGTGCGCGCGACGAATTCGAACGGAAGCTCGGCCTCGGCGATCAGGTAGCGGGCATGTTCGACGCGGTTGATCTCGGCGAACTGGGTTCGGGTGACACTGCCGTCCGGCCAGTTTTCGGGCACGGGGGCGACGCCCGCACCAGCTGTGTCGGCCGTGTCGCCAAGCGCCATGACGGCGGCCTCGACGCTGGGCTCGAGCTTCAGGATATGGCGGAAGCCGAGGCTGGTGAGCAGCAGCGTGGCCGAGGCGTCGGCCCCGCAGATCCGCATCTTGCCGCCATGTGTCACGCACAGCTTGGCCGCCACGACCAGGCCGCGCACCCCGGCGCGGGTCAGGCGGGTGACGCCCGACATGTCCACGATCAGCCGGCAGGCCGTTTCGTCGACATGGCGCACGAGGGCGTCATAAACGGGCCCTGCGGCCATGCAGGTCAGCGCGCCCGAGAGTTCGGCGACCAGGATGTCGTCGAGGGTGGTAATCGAAATGTGCATCGGGTCGGATAAACCCGGCAAGGACTTGGTGTTCACTTTGAGTCTCCGGTTGCGGTAGTCTGGATTGCGCTCATCTGGGGACGTACCGTTGGAGCGAGCGTTGTAACGAGGGTGGTATTGCCGGATCCGAAGCGTTGTTTTTGGGCGATCCCCGGCTTTTGACAGGCGGCCGGGGCTTGCATGCGGAAATTGATTGAGCAACTGGCCGACACTCATTGTACGACATGAATGGGTGGAGGCTTTCCGGCCGGACGCGGGCCGGATCGGATTGAGTGAAAGGGACACTGAGGTGGAACAGGACCTCGAAATCTCGTTGTTCGGAGAATTGCAGGTATCACGACGGGGCGAGAGAACCTCTTTGCCGGCGTCGAAGAAGGCGCGGGCGCTTCTGGCGTTTCTGGTCACGACCGGGCGGCCGCACCGGCGCGAACGGCTGTGCGAGCTGTTCTGGGATCTGCCCGACGACCCGAAAGCGGCCCTGCGCTGGTCGCTGAGCAAGCTGCGCAAGGTCGTGGACACGCCCGAGCGCCTGCGGATCATCGCGGATCGCGAGCGGGTGTGGTTCGACGCGGAGGGCGCTGTGATCGACCTGCGCGACCTTTACACGGCGTTGCGCCGGCCGGAGGCCGAGTTCTCTGTTGCCGAGCTGGAGCGGATGGCGGCCGATCTCGACATGACCCTGCTCGACGGGCTGGATGGCGCTGGCGACGAGGGGTTCGAGGGCTGGCTGACCTCGGAACGGGAAGATGCCCGCGCGGCCCAGGTCGAAGTGCTGCGCCGTCTCGCCACCCACGAGAGTATGCCGGCGCTGAAGGCGAAGAAGTGGCGCCGGCTTTGGCGCGAGGCCGACCCGGACGCGGCGGAGGAGTATGACCGGAAGCAGGCCCAGCCTCGGAAAACCGCGTCGGAGGACACGCCGCGCGGGCCGAAACCCAGCCCGAAGCGCCGCGCCTTGAGGGCCCAGAGAATCGGGTTCTGCGAGGTCCCCGACGGGACCAAGATCGCCTATGCGACCATCGGGTCCGGACCGCCGCTGCTGAAAGCCGCGAATTGGCTCAACCATCTGGAGTTTGACTGGGACAGCCCGATCTGGGGAAAGACCTTCGGTACCATCGCCCGGACGCGGACATTCATCCGCTACGATGAGCGCGGAAGCGGGCTTTCGGACTGGGATGTGAAAGAGCTGACCTTTGACGCCTTCGTGGAAGACCTGGAGGCGGTTGCTGATTGTCTGGGGCTCGAGCGGTTTCCGCTGCTCGGCATTTCGCAGGGCTGTGCCGTCTCGGTGGAATATGCGGTGCGCCATCCGGAGCGGGTGAGCGGGCTGATCCTGGTCAGTGGCTATGCCGCGGGCTGGCGCCATCTTGCCAGCGAGGAGGAACAGGCGCGGCGCGAGGCGGTGCTGAAACTGACCGAGGTGGGCTGGGGCACCGACAACCCGGCCTATCGCCATATCTTCTCCCAGACCTTCATGCCGGATGCGAGCGCCGAAGACCTTGCGTGGTTCGACGATTTCCAGCGCAAGACGGCCTCGCCCGCGAATGCCGCGCGCTTCCAGGAGGCATTTGGCCAGATCGACGTGCGCCATCGGCTGAAGGAGGTGAAGGTGCCCACCATCGTGCTGCATTCGCGGTATGATCAGCGCATTCCGCTGGAAATGGGGCGGGCGCTGGCGTCGGGTATTCCGGGGGCGCATTTCGTGCCGCTCGAGAGCCGGAATCACATCCTGCTCGACAGCGAACCGGCGTGGCAGGAGGGCCTGAAAGCGGTGGCGCAGTTCATGGAAGAGACGGGGATCTAGGCGCGGGCCTGGCCTGCTTTCGGCTGTTTAGCGGCGCTTTGCCAAGCTGTAGCCGCGCACCCAGCGAAAGAGGAACATCAGGGCGAACATGCAGATCACCAGCCCGATCAGGTCGCCGATGGCGTAGATGATCAGGATCTGGGCGAACCTCTCGAAGGCGATGACGCCGGAGAAGACCAGCGTCTGGCCCACAGAGTTCACGACGGAAGAGATCGCCCCGATCAGGATCATCCCTTTCCAGTTCAGGCGCCGCTGGCTGCCGAAGTAGAAGTCGCAGCCGAAGAGCCGCAGCAATTCGAAAGCGAAATAGGCGGATATGGCGCCCACGAACAGGCTTTCCAGCATCATGCCTTGAACCATGTCCCACTCGTCGGCCGGGGTGAACAGCCAGGACGCGAGGCCGGCGCCGATGAAGAGCGTCGGGATCGCCTTCCAGCCCGACGCCCAGCTCGCCAGCACCCTGACCCCGTGGGGCAGGTATATCAGGCTTGCGAACATGGTGATTTCAGGCAGTAGGATGCTTTGAACGGGCGTCACCACGAGCGATGTCAGCCCGTGGCAGAAGACGTAGGCGAGAACGATGAGCAGGTAGGTCAAGCATGACACTCCGGTTCGGTGTCATTCCCGGGCTGGCGCGGCACCGTGTCACCGGGCCACCCGGGCGGGTCAGCGCAGGTCACGGGTCGGCAATATCGCTGCGGACGACATACATCCGGGATTTGTAGCCCTGCGCCTTTTCCAGCAGGCCCAGTTTCAGGAGCGATCGCAACGCCCGGTGATAGGTGGCCTGGGCGAGATTCGAAACAAGCTGGTGCTGGCGAATCTGGTCGGATGTGACGGGATTTTCCCGGTCTCCCCTTTCGGCCACGGCGTGCGCTGCCAGGAAGACATCCATTTCCGTCGCGGAAAGTTCTTGCAGGCCGATGTCGCGCTCCATGTCGCGCAGTATGCATCGCAGTTCGAAGAGTGCAGAAATCCTGTTCATACCTATATCAAACCGATAATTCGGTTGAAGACAATGCATCACGCGAATTCAGTTCCTGGCGGCCATCAAAATTGTCATGTTGACAATTTTGATGGCCTGGATAACTTTTCGAACCGGGGACAGCTTCGTGAGTGGTGGCGTTCCCGATATTTCAAAAAGTTAGCCCCTGCCGTGTTAGCGCGGCCGGGGTATTTTTTTCAAGTTCCGACATGCCGCATCGGCAAGGGCCGGCTTATGACCCGCGAGCCGTGTTTTGAACCAGGTCAGGGGCCGTTGATCATCCGTGACCGTTCCGTCCTGACAGAGCGCGACTCCGTCTGGCTCAGGCCGGGCGTCGCGGGGTGAGGGCCAGGCAGGCAAGACCGGCCGCGAGCGCGAGGCCTGGCGCCAGCGCGGCAGGACCGTTCAGGACGTAGAGTGTCAGACTGCTCTGGGCCAGCCAGAGGCAGGGCACGACCAGACCGACGCGCCTGTGCCAGCGCCCGGTGCTCAGGACAGCCACGCCAAGGCTGACAAGCGCCGTCGGATCCGGGGCGATGCCGGCGATTTCCGCGTCGGCAAGCGATCGGCCCCGCAGCAGTGCGAGGAGGGGATAGACCAGGGTGCCCGCAAGGATCAGGGCATAGCCCGCCTTGATCTCTCCCGGGGAAACCTTCCCGTGGGCGGGCCCGAGGAAGGCCATGACGGCATAGGCGATGGCCTGAAGGAAGAAGATCGGGCCGGCGTAGCTCATCGCCCAGTTGATCGGGGCGTAGCGCTGCATGATGAAGTTCGACCCGACCGAGAACCATGACAGTGCCAGAAGCGCGAGAAGCAGGCGCAGACCGCCGGTTGGACGGCGGTTGTGGAGTGCCAACGCCACAAGGAACGCCAGCGGCGCCAGCAGCGGCATGGGCCAGAGTTCCGCGTTCTCGAGCGTGAAGAGCCGCCAGTAGACCTGCTCGGAAAAAAGAAGCATGTCCGACAGGCTGTAGGTGAGCCACTCGCGCATCAGAGGGTCTGGAAATGCGCGACGATCCGGCGGCGCATCTCGGCGTCGGGCATGGGGCCGCGCGCAGCGGCCTTGTTCTCGCGCACATGGGCGACCTGCGTGGTCGCGGGGATCGCGACGGTCAGCGCCGGGTGGGAGAGGATGAATTTAAGCAGGAGTTGCGGCCAGGTATCGACCTCCAGATCGCGGGCAACATCAGGGAGCGGTTGGCCCTGGAGGCGTTGGGGGAGGGTGCCGCGGCGGTAGGGGCGGTTGGCGATGACGGCGATGCCTTTTTCGCGGGCGAGGGGGAGGAGGCGGTCTTCGGCTTCCCGGTCGGCCAGGTTATAGGTGAGCTGGACGGTATCGACCGGATGGTCGCGCATCAGCCGTTCGAGCAGGTCGTGGCGGCGGCCGTGGGAGGTGGTGAGGCCGACATGGGACAGCCGGCCCTCCTCCTTCATGGCGAAGAGCGTTTCGAGATGCGCTTCCCATGCGACGAGGTTGTGAACCTGCAGGAGGTCGAAGCGGCCGATGCCCCAGGCCGCGCGGCTTTGCGCGATCTGCTCGGGGCCCATGTCGGCGTTGTTGGTCCAGACCTTGTCGGTCGGGAATACTGTATTGGTATCATTAAGTTTTTCCAGCCCATAGCCGATCGTTGCCTGAGACGAGCCGTACATCGGCGAGGAGTCGATCATGCCGCCGCCCTCGTCGACGAAGGCGGCGATCACCTCGGCGCAGGCGTCGAGCAGGACCGGGTCGGTGCCGACGTTGAAGGTGATCCAGCTGCCCAGCCCCACGGCCGGCACCCGGGCGCCGGTGGAGGGGATGGTGCGGAGCGGCGCGGTGTCGGCAAGGGCCGGCACGGAGGGCAGGGCGAAGGCCGCCGCGGCGCCTGTCAGCATATTCCTTCTGGTTATGGGCATGGGGCCTCTCACATCGTCTGCCGGCGCCGGTTTTGGCGGAAAATCCAACGTCGGTATAACGTCGGTATTACGTCGGTATTTTGTCGGTGCGTCATCGGTCCCGCAGCAGGACCAGCCCGGCCAGGCCGCCGGTGAGCCAGCCGCCGAGGTGGGCCTCCCAGGCGAGGCCGCCGGAGAGCATGACGAAGAAGGCGACGTTCGCCGCAACAAGGCCGAGGATGGCGGTATAGACCGGTTTCAGGGGCAGGCCGCGGCTTTTGCGGATGCGGTATTCGTCGGCCTGCCAGAGCCCCACGAGGCCGAAGACCGCGCCGGACGCGCCGATCATGGGCGCGTCGGTGAAGGCAAGCAGACCGAAGAGCAGCGCACCGCCCACCGCGGAGAGGAAGAGCACCAGCAAAGTCCGTGCCGCGCCGACCCGTGCGGTGACGAACTTGCCGAGCGACAGCAGGATGACGGAATTGAGCGCAAGGTGCATGATCCCGCCATGCAGGAAGGCATGGGTGATGAACATGGCCACCGTCTGGCCCGGATAGGCCGGCGCGAGGGCCCCGGAGAAAACCGACTGCCAGAAGGCGCCGAGCGCGTAGGCCTGCCAGCGCAGGCCGCTTGCGCCGATATAGCCGGAATCGGACAGGCTGAGCACCAGCTCGATGGCGGCCATGATGCCGACGAGGACCCAGAGAAACGCCGGCGCGCCCGGCTGCGTGGCGAAAGAGCGGGGCGGCGGGCGGTTCTGGGGCGATGCGGTGCTCATGCAGGGGAGATAGGCATTCGGGGCGGCAGGACAATGCCGCCCCGCCGATCATCGCGCAAGTGTCAGGGCACGTAGGAGGTGGGCCGCGGCGACTGGATGCTTTCGAGGTACTCGACCACCGCCACGAGGCGGGCCGGGACCTGTTGGGTGATGCCGTTGCCGCTGTCGAAATCGATCATCGGCCCCTCGGTCAGGCCGACGATGATGGGCATGTCGTCACGCGGGTTGGTGCGTTTCGAGTAGCCGTCGACGATCGACATGATTTCGAGCATGGGCCAGACGCCGTTGCGGCGGCTGGCGATTTTCGTGAGGTCGGCCGGCTGGGTTTCGAGCTCGGCGGCGAGGGGGCCGTTGCCCTTGGCCTCGGGGCCGTGGCAAGCGGCGCAGTCTTCGGCGAAGAGGGTGCGGCCCGCGTCGCGGGAGGCGACGTCGGGGTCGGTGGCCATGCACCCGGTGGTGGCGAGGCAGGCGGCGATCAGGGCGTATCTCATGGGGGCTCCCGTGGTCGGATTTGTTGCGGGCGATGCTAGCCCATGCTTCGGGCGGGGTCCATCTGGTCACCCTGGGCCGGGCGGCGGAGGTTTGCCGCGGCATTCAGGCGGAAAGTCCGGCGGCGCAGTAGCGGATCAGGTGGTCGAGCTGGTCGGAGTCCCGTGCCGGGCTCTGGCCGAGGGCGCCGATGCGGCCCTGCGAGGTCAGGAGCGCCAGCATGGCCGAGACGGAGAAGACGAAGCCCTCGGCCGCCTGCTGTCGCGAGGCGGTGGGGCGGAGCGCGAGGATCTCGGCGAGGAAAATTTCGGCCGTGGGGTCGAAGCATTCCGCCGCGATGGCGCGCCAGCGGTCATCGGCCGAGACATAGGCCACGATGCGGGCGTAGTTGCGCCAGCGGGGGTCTTCTTTCGAGAGGTCGAAAAAGGGGCGCATGAAGGCCGAGAGCAGCGTTTCGAGCGTGAGGTCGCCGGTGCTGCGGAGTGTTGCGAGCGCATCGAGACGGGCCTTCGAGAGGGGCTCCGCCCGGCGGGCAACGGTGCGGTGAAAGAGCGCCTCTTTGCCGCCGCCGTGGTGGTGGATGGTGCCCACCGGCTCGCCCGCTTCGGCGGCGATGTCGCGGATGGTGGCGCCGTCGAATCCCCGGTCGGCGAATATGGTTTCCGCGGCATCGAAGACGCGCTTGCGGGTGGCGAGCGCCCGTTTGGAGGGGGCTCTTTTTCGAGCCGTGTCAAAGGTTTGTGCCTGAGTCATGAAAACATCTTGCCTTAAGTTGAACAGATGTTCAAGTTAAGGGTGAATAGGGAGGACGTGATGAGTGACGCGCGCGAAAGGCTTGCCCTGATCGGGGCGGGGCCGATGGGTTTGGCTGCGGCCAAGTTGTTGTCTGAGCACGGGATCGGGTTTCAGGGGTTTGAGCTGAACGGTGATGTGGGCGGGCTTTGGGATATCGATGGCCCGCGCTCGACCATGTACGAGACGGCGCATCTGATTTCGTCGAAACGGATGACGGAGTTTGCCGATTTCCCGATGCGCGACGAGGTGGCGGAATACCCGTCGCATCGCGAGATGAAGCGCTATTTCCGGGAGTTTGCGGAGCGGTTCGACCTTTACCGGCATTACCGGTTCGGGGCGGAGGTGTTGTCGTGTGAGCCGCTGGGGGCGTCGGGCGAGGGGTGGCGCGTGACGTGGCGTGACAAGGACGGCGAGCATGAGGCGGTGTTCTCGGGGGTTCTGATTGCCAACGGGACGCTGAGCACGCCGAATATGCCGCGTTTCGAAGGCGAGTTCACCGGGGAGTTGATCCATTCGGCGGCGTATCGTGAGCCGGAGCAGTTCAAGGGCAAGCGGGTTCTGGTGATCGGGGCCGGGAATTCGGGTTGTGATATCGCGGTGGATGCCATTCATCATGGCGTTTCCTGTGACGTGTCGATGCGGCGGGGGTATTATTTCGTTCCCAAGTATGTGTTCGGCAAGCCGGCGGACACGCTGGGCGGGGCGATCAAGCTGCCGATGGCGCTGAAGCGGATCGTGGATGGGACCATTCTGAAATGGTTCGTGGGCGACCCGCAGAAATACGGGTTTCCGAAGCCCGACTACAAGCTTTACGAAAGTCACCCGGTGGTGAACTCGCTGATCCTCTATCATGCGGGGCATGGCGATGTGCGGATCAGGCCGGATATCGAGCGGTTCGAAGGCAGGACCGTGCATTTCAAGGACGGGACGCGTGCCGAGTATGACATGGTTCTGGCGGCGACCGGGTACAAGCTGGATTATCCGTTCATCGATGACAGCTTGCTGAACTGGACGGGGGATGCGCCGCATCTCTACCTCAACTGCATGCATCCGGAGCGGGACGATCTTTTCGTGCTGGGCATGGTCGAGGCGTCGGGGCTGGGCTGGCAGGGGCGGCACGAGCAGGCCGAGATGGTGGTGCGGTATATCGAGGGGCTGAGGGCCGGGTCCTCGGAGGCTGAGGCGTTGCAGAAGGCCAAGGCCGGGGGGTTCGAGCGGGCGACGGGGGGGATGGAGTATATCGATCTGCCGCGGATGGCGTATTACGTGGACAAGGCGACCTATCGGAAGGCGGTGGGACGGTGGATCAGGCGGCTGGGCGGGGCCAAGGCATGATCGACGAGGCGGTGCTGGAGTTTTCGGCGGGGTCGTTGACGTTGCTGAACGCGATCCTGGCGGTGGTGATGTTTTCCATCGCGATCGATTTGAAACCGCAGGATTTCAAGGCGCTGGCGAGGGCGCCGAAGCCGTTGGTGGTGGGGCTCGTTTCGCAGTTTGTCGTGCTGCCGGTGCTGACCTTCCTGATGGTGCTGGCGGTGCAGCCGCAGGCGTCGGTGGCGTTGGGGCTGATATTGGTGGCGGCGTGTCCGGGGGGGAATATCTCGAATTTCATCACCCATCGGGCCGGGGGGAACGCGGCGTTGTCGGTGTCGATGACGGGGGTGGCGACGGTGGGGGCGATCGTGTTGACGCCGTTGAATATCGCGTTCTGGGGGAGCCTTTACGGGCCGTCGGCGGAGATATTGCGGGCGACGGAGATCGACCCGGTCAGGATTGCCGTGACGGTGGGGCTGATGCTGGTGTTGCCGCTGGTGTTGGGGGTGACGCTGAACACGAAGCGGCCGGAGGTGACGCGGCGGTTGCGGAAGCCGTTGCAATGGCTGTCGATGGCGATATTCGTGGGGTTCGTGGCGGTGGCGCTGGCGGCCAACTGGACGCAGTTTCTAACCTATGCCGGCAGTATCATCGGGCTGGTCGTGCTGCACAATGCGCTGGCATTGGGCGGCGGGTATGCGACGGCCTGGGTGACCGGGTTGTCGGCCTTTGACCGGCGGTCGGTGACGATCGAGACGGGGATCCAGAATTCGGGGCTGGGGCTGGTCTTGATCTTCGGGTTCTTCGGGGGGCTGGGCGGCATGGCCGTGGTGGCCGCGATGTGGGGCATCTGGCACGCGATATCGGGGATCGCACTGGCGTCTGTCATGAGCCGGACGGAGGCGGCGCGATGAGCCGGATCCTGATCACCGGTGGGGCCGGTATGGTGGGCCGAGCCTTGGCGGAGGCGTTGCCGGCGAAGGACGTGGTGGCGACCGACCTGGCGCGGGGAACCCTGCCCGAGGCGGTGCCGTTCCGGCCGATGGATGTGACGGGGAGCGACCCGGACGCGGTGATCGGCAAGGTGCGGCCGGAGGTGGTGGTGCATCTCGCCTCGGTCGTGACGCCGCCGCCGGGGATGAGCCGGGACCAGGCCCATGCGGTCGACGTGACCGGCACGCGCAACGTGCTGAAGGCCTGCGTGAAACACGGCGTCAGGCGGCTGGTGGTGACAAGCTCGGGGGCGGCCTATGGCTATCACCCCGACAACCCCGTGCCACTGACGGAAAAGGCGCCCTGTCGGGGCAATGTCGAGTTCGCCTATGCCGATCACAAGCGGCAGGTCGAGGAGATGCTGGCCGAGGCGCGTGAGGCTCATCCGGAGCTTGAGCAGGTCGTGCTGCGGGTGGGCACGGTGCTGGGGGCCGGGGTCGAGAACCAGATCACGGCGCTCTTCCATCGCAAGCGGCTGCTGGCCATTCGCGGCTGCGACAGCCCCTTCGTGTTCATCTGGAACAGGGACCTGGCGCGGATCGTCGAGCGGGCCGCGACGGACGGGCCGGCGGGGATCTACAACGTGGCGGGCGACGGCTGGCTGTCGGTGGATGAGCTGGCGAAGATGTTGGGAAAGCCGGTGCTGCGGCTGCCGGCATGGGTGCTGAAAGCGGCGCTGGCGATGGCGAAGCCGCTGGAGCTGACGCAATACGGGCCGGAGCAGGTCAGGTTCCTGCAATACCGGCCGGTGCTGGCCAATGACCGGCTGAAGGAGGTGTTCGGCTACGTGCCCGAGTTGAGCTCGGCCGAGGTGTTCGAGCTTTGGCGACGGGAGGCAGGGCTGTGAAGACGGCGGTGATTTCGGGTGGCAATGGGGGCCTTGGCCGGGCGCTGGCGGGGCGGCTCGAGGCCGAGGGTTGGCATTGCGTTCTGATGGATGTGAATACCGAAGGTCTGGAGGCGTCGGAGACGCGGACGCCGGTGCAGGTGGACCTGACGGATAGCGAGGCCCTGAACCGGGCGGCGGCGTCGGTGGTGGCCGAGCGGCCCTCGATCGACATGGTGATCTATAATGCGGGTGTGTCGCAGATCGGGCCCTTTGCGGAGAGCGACGAGGCCAGCCACCGGCGGGTTTTCGAGATCAATTATTTCGCTGCCGTGGCGATGGCGCGGGCGTTTCTGAAGCCTCTGCGGGAGAGCGGGGGCGTGCACCTGGCGATATCTTCGGTCGCGGGGTTCGCGCCGTTGAAGAACCGCACGGCCTATGCCGGATCGAAACATGCGCTGGAGGGGTTTTTCGGCTCGCTGAGGTCGGAGGAGCTGGCGCATGGGGTGCGCTGCCTGATCGCGGCGCCGAGCTTCGTGGCGACGAATATCGGCAATACCGGGCGCGAGGCGGACGGGATCGTGCGGCCGGGCTCGGCGGCGGATGGCGTGGATTACATGTCGCCGGAGGACGCCGCGGCGGTGATCCTGCGGGGCGTCGCGCGGGGGCGCACGTTCATTCCGGTGGGGCGGGTGGCACGGTTGTCGTGGTGGATCAGGCGCGCGGCGCCGGGGTTTTACGAACGAATGATGCGGCGGCGGATCAGCGGGGAGGGGTGAGCCGGGTCGGGCCCGGCCCCAAGCCGGGACCTCGCGTGGTGAGAGGCCCCGGGTCAGGCCCGGAGTGGGGAGAATACAAAAGCTCTGCTATCCGTTTGCCGCGCCAACGTGCGGCTATGTTCCGGTCGTGTGGCACGCTCAGGCGGCGCCTTACTCGCTGCTCTCTTCCGCCTCTGCCGCTGGCTCCTCGGCCTGCGGTGTCGGCTCCGGGGCCTCGATCGGGTCGAAATTGCCCACCGAGACGTCGAGCATGCGCCAGCGGCCGCGTTCCTGAAGGAAGACGAGGTCGAAGCTGAAATGCTGGGGCAGGGTGGGGAAATAGCCCGTCAGGCGCATCTGGTCGTTGCCGGCCGAGATCTGGGCCTGCAGGATCGTCGGCTCGACCACCAGCGTCGGCAGCATGTCGAGCCCCGAGCCGCGCAGCTCGGTGAAGCGGGCGGCCAGTTGCGTGGCGTTGTTTTCGGCGCCGAAATCATCGGCGGCGTAGTCGCGCAGGACGGTGTAGTTGCCGGTTCGGTTGCCGTGGTGGATGGCCGTCAGCACGTCACGAACGAGCGCCGTTGCGAAGCTGCGCTCGACCTGTTCCTGTGCCGCGCCGGGGGTGGCCAGCAGGACAAGGGCGAGAAGCGCCGCGGAAAATGTCCGCGGCGCCCCGATGGTTCTTATCGTTCGAAGAGTTACCAAGAGTACGTCACGCCCAGGCGGCCGCCGGTCTGGCTTCTGTCGAACCCGTGAGTGATGCCCGCGTCGAGCTGCACGTTGGGGCTGACACGGAAGCCCATGTTGACGGCCATCGCGCTCGAGCCTTCGAACATGCCGACGCTGGTCGAGAGTGCGAAGCTGCGGTCGGTGGGCACGTAAGGCGTGCTGAGTGCCATGGCCATGGCGATGCCTTCCTCGTTATTCGAGATCCGGCGGCTGTTGTTGGCGATGGCGCCGCTGTTCGACTGGACCTGCCGGCTGAGCGCGGCGGTCGGGAAGACCGAGCGGTCGACGGCGAGGTTGCCGTTGGCGTCGGACGTCACGTAGCCGACGGGCGTGCCCTGGGCGGCGGTGCTTTCGTCAGAGGCCACACCGGGCATGGTGTAGGTGTTCTGCGCGTTGCCCATGGTGAACTGGTTGGCCCGGGTCGCCATGGCGCCGTTGCCGATGGCGACGGAGTTGGTGGCGCTGGCCGTGGCGAGGTTGCCGAAGGAGAGCGAGACGTCGCCCGAGGCGGTGGCGCCTTCGCCGACGGCCGTGGAGCGGACACCGGAGGCGGTGGCGAGGTGGCCGAAGGCCTGCGCCCGTTCCGCCGAGGCTGTGGATTGCCAGCCGACCGCCGTTGCGCCCGGGCCCATGGCCGTGCTTTCGCCGCCAAGGGCGGTGGTCGAGGGGCCGTTCGCCATCGAGGTGTCGCCGAGGGCGATGGAGTCGATGCCGTTGGCAATGGCCTCGTTGCCGATGGCGGTGGCGTTGTCGGACTGGGCGTCGGCGTTTTCGCCGACAGCCAGCGAGCGGACGCCTTGTGCGGTTGCCAGGTGACCGAAGGCTTGGGCACGCTCTGCCGTGGCCTGGGATTGCCAGCCGATGGCGGTGGCGCCGGGGCCTGTTGCGACTGTTTCGCCGCCGACAGCGGTGGTCGAGGGGCCCATGGCCATCGAGGTGTCGCCGAGGGCGATGGAGTCGGTGCCGTTGGCGATGGCCTCGTTGCCGATGGCGGTGGCGTTGTCGGTTTGCGCGTCGGCGTTTTCGCCGACAGCCAGCGACCGGACGCCTTGAGCCGTGGCGAGATGGCCGAAGGCTTGTGCGCGTTCGGCGGTGGCTTGCGACTGCCAGCCGACGGCGGTGGCGCCGGGGCCTGTTGCGACTGTTTCGCCGCCGACGGCGGTGGTCGACGGGCCCATGGCCATCGAGGTGTCGCCGAGGGCGATGGAGTCGATGCCGTTGGCGATGGCCTCGTTGCCGATGGCTGTGGCGTTGTCGGACTGGGCGTCGGCGTTTTCGCCGACGGCCAGCGAGCGGACGCCCTGGGCGGTTGCCAGGTGACCGAAGGCTTGCGCGCGTTCGGCGTTTGCCTGCGATTGCCAGCCAACGGCGGTGGCGCCGGGGCCGGTGGCGACGGTTTCACCGCCCAGTGCCGTTGTCGAGGGGCCGTTGGCCGCCGCGGTGTCGCCGAGGGCGAGGGCGTCGACGCCGTTGGCGATGGCTTCGTTGCCGATGGCGGTCGAGTTCTCGGACTGGGCGTCGGCGTTTTCACCGACGGCGAGGGAGCGTTCGCCCTGGGCGGTGGCGAGGTGACCAAAGGCCTGGGCGCGCTCGGCGGTGGCTTGCGACTGCCAGCCGACGGCGGTGGTGCCGGGGCCGGTTGCGACGGTTTCACCGCCGACTGCGGTGGTCGAGGGGCCGGTGGCCGCGGCCTCGGAGCCGATGGCGACGCCGTCGGTCGAGGTGGCGTCGGTGGTCGACTGGTCGCCCACGGCGACGGAGAAGTCGCCATTCGCGGTGCTGTTCTCGCCGCATTCGACGCTGTTGATGCCTGCGCCCGTGTTGCACGGCGCCGTGCCGTCGGCATAGGCCGCGCCGGCTGTCATCATGACGACTGCGCTGGCCGACCCTTTGAGAAACCCTGCAACTGACGTTCTACCCTGTTGTCTCATTGAAAACCTTATCCTGACATGAATCTTTTTACGAACATGAGACACGTAGGGCGTGCGAAATAGTTTCAAATTTCTTATCAATCGGGATGAAGATCCGGGGCGTCTTTTCGGGGAAAAAGCGAGGTTGCGCGCCTGCGTTTTCCGGCGCGGAGGTCGCGGCGAATTCGATTTAAGTATTTGTTAATGCGAGTTTTAATGATCCTGCATGGTGGCGACGCCGGCACCGGGTGTGGCTTTTTTCAGAGGAAAGAAACTTTTTTCATTTGTGGGCAAATTCGACAGCCAAAATGGCGGGTCGGGCCAGGATTGCGAGGAGCAGAGCGGCACCGCGACGTCACGCCTGACCGTTTGTTGCGGCCTCTGCCTCGCGGACGAGGAACTCTGCCAGGGCCAGCGCCGGGCTCGAGGGCGACTGGTTCATTCGGGTGACGATGTAGTAGCCGTCGTAATCGAGCTCACGCGGGCCGAAGGCCTGGACCAGCCGGCCGGAACGCAGGGTGTTGCCGCCGAGAAACCAGTCGGTCATGGCGAAGCCCGCGCCGTTGCGGGCGAAGGCCACGGCGTCGTGATGGGAGCCCGCGTGGATTTCGCGCTGGGGGCGGAACTGTTCGAGGCCGCGGCTTGCGAACCACTGGGCCCAGATATCGCCGTCGTCTTCGTGGATGAGGGTGGCGCGTTTCAGGATTTCGGGGTCCATCGGCAGGCTGCCCCGGCTGAGTTCGGGGGCGCAGACCGGGAAGATCGCGGTGCGCATGAAGGGCGTGACGGTGCAGCCCGGGAAGCTGTGGGCGGAGAAGACGACGGCCATGTCGACATCGGCGGGCAGGGTGGTCATCGTGCGTTCGGCGTAGGAGAGCCGGAGGGAGAGGCCGGGGAACCGGCCGAGGAATTCCGACAGCTTGGCGTTGAGCCATTCGACCATGAGCGAGACCGGGACGGCGACGGAAAGCTGGCCCGAGAAGGCATCGGTCGAGAGCGACAGGGCCGTCGAGGCAATGTCGGCGAAGCCCGTTTCGATGGAACGCAGGAGGCGCTGGCCGGCGGGGTTGAGCTCGATCCGGCGGCCGCGCCGGTCGAAGAGCGGGACGCCCAGCGAGGTTTCGAGCGCGCGAACCTGGTGGCTGACGGCGCTTTGAGTGACGTTCAGCTCGCGCGCGGCGAGGCCCATATGCTGATGCCGGGCCGCGACCTGGAAGGTTTGCAGGGCGTTGAGGGAGACCCAGTTGTCGCCGATCTTCATCGGGCTGTCCTTTTAACAAGTTCAACTCATCAGATTAAGCAAAATTACTCGCTTTTATCAAGATTGGCTCATTTCTACCGTTGGTGGAAACATCAACGGAGAATCGCCATGCCCAAAGACAAGATACCCGCCCAACTGCCCCTTCAGGCGCGTCAGGCCGGGGGTGGGACACAGCCGCTCGAAAACTGGGGGATCGACTCGGAATACGGCGCCCTCAAGGACGTGCTGCTGGGCCCGGTCGAGACCTTCGGGCACATGGACAACACCGCCTTCAGCTCGATCTACCGCGAGACGGCGCGCACGGGGCGCGCGTGGGATCACCAGGCCGCGGTGCGGCAGTATCGCGAGATGTGCGAGGCCTACGAGGATGCGGGCGTGACCATTCACACGATGCCGCAGGACGAGAACCTGAAATACGGGGTCTATGCGCGCGACTCGAGCTTCATGACGCCGTGGGGCGCCGTGATCACCCAGATGGCCAACCCGCGGCGGCGGGGCGAGTATTCCGCCGCGCTGCGGTTCTACCTCGAGGCGGGGATTCCGATCTACGACATGGTGAGTGCCGGGAATTTCGAGGGCGGCGATTTCCATATCGTCGAGCCGGGCGCGGTGCTGATCGGCTATACCGGCATGCGCTGTGAAGAGGTGTCGGCCAAGCAGATCGGCGGCTGGGTCGAGAAGGAGGGGTGGGAGGTGCATTATGCCTATATCGACCCCTATTACGTGCATATCGACCTGATGGTCTGTGTGATCGCGCCGAAATGCGCAGCGGTCTGCCTGGAGACGACGCCGGAGCACGTGGTGGACTGGCTGAAGGGGAAGGGGTTCGAATTGATCCCGGTGGGGTTCAAGGACACCATGGCGCTTGGCTGCAACGTGATGTCGCTGGGCAATGACCGGGTGCTGTCGCCGGCGGCGAGCACGGATCTGAACGCCAAGCTGCGGGCGAATGGCTTCAAGGTCTATGACCCGGAGATGGACATGTTCACCATGATGGGCGGCGGCATTCACTGCATGGCGCAATCGCTGCGGCGGGCGCCGGGCTGAGGGTCACGACAATAAGGAAGAAGCAATAAAACCGACAGGGAGCGAATAATGAAAGAAAGACATATCAACCGTCTCAGAACCCAATTCATGGCCGGCGACATGAACCGGCGGCAGTTCATGCGCGCCATGCTGGCGACCGGCATGACGGCGGCGACGGCGACCAGCGTCGCCGACATGGCGCAGGCGGCGGCGCCACAGCGGGGCGGCACGTTCAGGATCGGCAAGGGGCATGGTCAGACGACCGACACGATGAACCCGGGGACGGCCGAGAACGGCTACATGGTCAACCTGCTGCAGTCGTATCACGGCTACCTGACCGAGGTCGCGCCCGATGGCAGCCTTGCTGCCGGTGTGGCGGAAAGCTGGGAGGCGCAGAATGGCGGCAAGACCTGGGTGTTCGAGCTGAGGCCGGGCGTGACCTTTCACAACGGCAAGGACGTGACGCCCGAGGATGTGGTGGCGTCGGTCAACCATCACCGGGGCGAGAATTCGACCTCGGCCGCGAAGCCGCTTCTGTCGGCGCTGACGGATGTGCGGGCCGATGGCAAGAGCCGGGTGGTGTTCGAGCTGGAAGCGGGGAATGCCGACTTTCCGTTCGTGATGAGCGATTACCACATTCCGGTGGGCCTGTCGGAGGATGGCAGTGTCGACTGGAAGACGGGGATTGGCTGTGGCGCCTACCGGCTGGATAATTTCGAGCCGGGCGTGCGGGCGGACCTGTCGCGTTACGGGGATCACTGGGACCTGAACAACCGGGCGTTCTTCGACTCGGCCGAGATCATCTCGGTGACGGATACGAATGCGCGGACGTCCGGGTTCATCACCGGGGATTTCGACGCGATCGACCGGATGGACCTGAAAACCGTCGACCGGATCAAGCAGAACTCGGGTGTGACCGTGCATTCGGTGCCGGGCACGCAGCATTTCACCTTCGAGATGATGTGCACGGTCGACCCCTACACCGATGCCAACCTGCGGCTGGCGCTGAAATGGGCGATCGACCGGCAGGAGCTGGTGGACAAGATCCTGTTCGGCTATGGCGCGGTGGGCAACGACCACCCGATCGGGCAGGGGCAGCGGTTCTACAACTCGGAGATGGAGCAGCGGAGCTATGACCCGGACAAGGCGCGGCACTACCTGAAGAAGGCGGGGATGGAGTCGGTCAGCATCGAGCTGCTGGCGGCGGATGCGGCCTTTGCGGGCGCGGTGGATGCGGCGACGCTCTATCAGAACTCGGCCGCGAAGGCGGGGATCGACATCACGCCGGTGCGGGTGCCCAATGACGGGTACTGGACGGATGTGTGGAACGTGAAGCCGTTCACCGCCGTCTACTGGGGCGGGCGCCCGGTGGAGGACCTGATGTTCTCGACCGCCTATCAGAGCGGGGTACCGTGGAACGGGACGCGCTGGTCGAACGAGCGGTTCGACGAGCTGCTGATCGCGGCACGGGCCGAGCTCGAGACCGAGAAGCGGCGCGAGATGTATTACGAGATGCAGGAGATCCTGAGCAACGACGGTGGGCTGATCGCGCCGATGTTCGCCTCGTATGTCTTCGGGACGCGCGACAAGGTAGGCGTGCCCGAGACGTTCGCGTCTAACTGGGACATGGATGGCGAGCGCTGCGTGGAGCGCTGGTGGTTCAGCTGATCGCCCGAGCGATGGGTTCCGGAAGAGCGAGGGCCGTTCCCCTGGGGGAGCGGCCTTTTCGGTAGGTGATGGGGTGGGGGCTGATGGTCGTTGAGGGCGGGAGGTTTGGTGTTGTTTTTGGCGGACGCTCCACTCTTGCTGCGGGCGTGACGGTCATGGGGAAAACGGGCGGGGGAGCTGTCGTTCGCTGCTGAGGCGATCGGCGTCCTAGAATGGGCGGGGAGTCGATTTTCTCTGCGCGTGCGAAGTCAACCTTGCCAGATCACAGAAGCGGACATTCCTCCAGATCACGCCGCAAAACCCAGGTGCCCGTTAGGTAGGGCACCTGGGTTTCGCGGCCAGCGTACAAGAAACACTGAAAGATTCAGTTGCTAAATATGCTCGACTTTCGAAGGTATACTTGTCACAAACAATCTACTGAGCACCTTCATCTTTCGATGTTCGAGCCGCGATAAGCACCGGATCGTCCAAATCAGCTTTGCTGGCAAACAAGTTTTGGATGATGCTGAGTGGTGCTCATCTGCCTTTTGATGAGCGCGCCTTTTGAGTGAAGAGAAATATTTGAGGCTACCTAGTGCCTGAATTGAATTCAAACGTTGAAAACACAGACAACTCGCAATCACTTTGCGAGCTAGAGCTATGGAAGCCACCACAGGGAACCATCGCCGAAGCAATTCCGCTATCCATCGATTTGGACTTCGATTCCGAAATTGTTAATTTTTCCTCAACTTCATTCAGTGTGCGCGCAAGAAGAGCTACAATTCAGTTGCGAGTTGCGGATGCAGACATAGTCCGCGGATCGAGGCTTGGTGAATACGCGTTAGATACGCAAATGACAGCCGAGGTTACTCAGAGCGTGAGGCATGCGATCGAAACCGAAGTGGGTGCCGAAGGACATATTGAAGTCGATGTAAAACCCAACATTCTTGGTCGCTTGATGGCCGCAGTATCTTGGAAGAAGCGACGCTCAAAAAGGGCTGAGCACGACCATATCATCAAATCTTCTTTACGAGTATCGCGGATCATTCCTCGGAACAAGGGGAAGTGGGCTGTCGTGGAACCGGTTAAACCTCACATACTTTCTGGCCGGTTTATCGGAAGTGACGGAGACAAGGAAGTTGGCCCACTTTGCTTGCTGACAATGCATGGGGCCGACTGCCTCTGCCAAATAACAGTTACGGTGAACCGGCAGGACTTGGACATTGAGGCAGCAGCCGGTGGACTGCCAGCCTCTCGAAACAAAGTTGTGATTATAGAGGCAATGGCCCGAAGAGGCATTTCCTCAAACCAAGTCGCGAATTTCGCATTGCCCCCCAATATTGGCAATGACGATATAGTCCTTGCTCGTTCAGTCATGGAGGTCTCACTTGAAGACGAATGACGTACAAAGCACCGCCTTTTCCAGCGTCATAGAAGCCGAAAGTGATGTGTTCTCAGACTTGGTCGAACTGTCTGGACTGCGTCCCCAAAGTGACTTTCAACATTCAAGACTTACAGGTGTTGACTTCGCGGGGTCGAATCTTTCGCAGTTCAACTTTGACTATGCTGACCTTCGTGGTGCTAAATGGGACAACCGGGCTTCGGACCCTCAAAGCTTGCGCTATTCCATGCGCGGCAAAGGAACCGACGAAGTTCGTGGCGACGACTTCAACGATCTTTCGGCCACAGTTCTGTCAAAGTCACTATGGGCCGAACGATTTTTTGCGTTTCGCTTACTGGTCGATAATTGGGGAGAAAATTCCGACACTGCTGACGTTTTGTCAAAATTACTGGCGAGCACGAGGGATACTTACCTTCCACTTTGTTCTGCGCTTTATTTTGCCGCTTCGTACATAAATGATGGTGAAGCAATGGCCCTTTGCAATGACATGGCGAATGCAGGGAGGTCGCAGGTAAACATTTATCGACTGAGAAAGCTGCGGCAAGCTGTCAGAGAAAATCTGAATTATCTTGAACGCCTTAACTTGAGGCAGAGGTATCCAAGCGACATTTCAGAAAAAGAGATTAACTCATTTAGACGTGAACTATCCGCGTGGCTATAAGTCACGGCTGCAAATTACCAGGACCTTACATGAGCGGGGATGGCCTACACATCAACTTGGGGCTCGTGAATGTCCGCTTCAGGAAAGCTGCACTGCGGCACATGAAAGTTTGGAGAAGGACCGCAAAGGGCCGTTCGTGACGGTCCGACAGACCGTCGGATTGCCGGGAGTCGCGGCGTTCTCGCCGAATGATCGCGTTTTCGAATTACGCGATCATGCGTGCGGCTCCGATCGCGATATCGTCGAGGCCCTCGCCGCCCTGGTCCACGTAGTCGCGGAGTTGCTGACGCATCCGTGGATCCCAGAAATCCGTGAGGTGGTTGGCGACTTTCTCGACCTGGTTGCCCCCCGGCTGGGTCTTGAAAAAAGTGGCAATCTGGTTCGCCATGTGGACCATCTTTTCAGGCGACATCGGGTACCCCTTCCTGGATGCGGTGGGCGTGGGAGTAAAGGTCGAAACCCCTGCCGCGTGCGAAGGCGGCAAGAGTGATGCCGGCGCTTTCGGCCAGGCGCAGGGCATGGGCCGTGGGCGCGGAAACCGCGATCAGTGCGGGGCACCCGGCAAGCGCGCATTTCTGGACGAGCTCCACCGACAGGCGGCTGGTCATCACGAAGGCGCCGGCAGAGGCGTCGACCCCGCGCTGCACCATGGCGCCGATCAACTTGTCGAGGGCGTTATGCCGGCCGACATCTTCCCGCGCCAGGACGATCCCCTCGCCGGGCCGTAGAAATCCGGCGGCATGGGTGGCCCGGGTCCGGTCATGCAGGGGCTGCCAGGGACGCAGTGCCCCGGTCGCCTGCAGCACGTCCTCCCGACCGAACCGAAGCCCGGTGTCCGGGACGGCCGGCAGCGCCCGCGCGGCCGCCTCGAGGCTGTCCAGCCCGCAGAGCCCGCAGCCGACGGGCCCTGCCATGAACCGACGCCGCGCCGTCAGCGCCTCGCGCCGGTCGGTGCACAGCCAGAACCGCGCCTCGATGCCACCGGCATGCTCGACGATCTCGAAGTCGTCGATCTGACCGGGATCGGTGACAATCCCCTCGGTCAGCGAAAACCCGTAGGCGAAATCGGCGATGTCCGCAGGCGTCGCCATCATCACCGCGTGGCTGGTGCCGTCATAGACCATCGCGACAGGCACCTCTTCGGGCAGGGCGCGATGCACCTCGAAGGCGCCGTCGGGCTGTACCGACACGCCCGGGCGGCTGACGGAAGACGACCAAATCACCGCCGTCACTCCGCTGCCGGCAGGATGCGGCGTGCCTGCGCGGCCTGCGCGGCATAGTCTTCCTGCCAGTCCGTCGGCCCGTTCGACGCGCTGACCTGCACCGCCGTCACCTTGTATTCCGGGCAGTTGGTCGCCCAGTCCGAGAAGTCGGTGGTGATCACGTTGGCCTGCGTGTCGGGATGGTGGAAGGTGGTGTAGACAACCCCCGGGCTGACCCGGTCGGTGATCGTGGCGCGCAGGGCGGTCTCGCCGGAACGCGACGCCAGTTTCACCCAATCGCCCTCGGTCACACCGCGGTTTTCGGCGTCGTGCGGATGGATCTCCAGCAGGTCGCCGTCATGCCAGACCACGTTCGCAGTGCGTCGCGTCTGGGCGCCGACGTTATACTGCGACAGGATCCGCCCCGTGGTGAGCAGGAGCGGAAAGCGTGGCCCGGTCCTCTCGTCGGTGGCCACGTATTCGGTGACGATGAACCGTCCCTTGCCGCGCACGAACCCGTCGACATGCATGAGCGGCGTTCCCTCGGGGTGTGCCTCGTTGCAGGGCCACTGCACGCTGCCCTTCTCCTCCAGCAGCGCGTAATCCACTCCGGCGAAGGACGGGGTCGTCGCGGCGATCTCGTTCATGATCTGCGCCGGGTGCGTGTAATGCCAACCCGCCCCCATCGCATTGGCCAGCAGCTGCGTCACCTCCCAGTCGGCATGGCCGTTCAATGGCTTCATCACCTCGCGCACCCGGTTGATCCGGCGCTCGGCATTGGTGAACGTGCCGTCCTTCTCGAGAAAGGTCGAACCGGGCAGGAAGACATGCGCGTAATTGGCGGTTTCGTTGAGGAAAAGGTCATGCACGATGACGCATTCCATCGCCGCGAGCCCCGCCGCAACATGCCTGGTGTCGGGATCAGATTGCAGGATGTCCTCGCCCTGACAGTAGAGGCCCTTGAACGTCCCGTCGACGGCGGCGTCCAGCATGTTGGGAATGCGCAGCCCCGGCTCGGGGTCGATCTCGGTGCCCCAGACGGCCTCGAACATCTCGCGCACATCGGCGTTCTTCACGTGGCGATAGCCCGGCAATTCATGGGGGAAGGACCCCATGTCGCACGAGCCCTGAACGTTGTTCTGTCCCCGAAGCGGGTTCACCCCCACGCCGGGCCGGCCCATGTTGCCGGTGAGCATGGCGAGGTTGGCGATTCCCATGACGGTGGTCGAGCCCTGGCTGTGCTCGGTCACGCCGAGCCCGTAATAGATCGACCCGTTCCCGCCGGTGGCGAACAGCCGGGCGGCGGCGCGCAGCTCCTGCGGGTCGACCCCCGTCAGCAGTGCCGTCGCCTCGGGGCTGTGGCGCGGGTCGGTGACAAAGGCCGCATATTCCTGGAACTCCTCCCAGTCGCAGCGGGTGCGGATGAAATCCTCGTCCATCAGCCCTTCGGTCACGATCACATGTGCCAGCGCCGTGACCACGGCCACGTTGGTGCCGGGCCGCAGGGGCAGGTGATGCGCCGCGCCGATATGCGCAGATTTCACCAGGTCGATCCGGCGCGGGTCGATCACGATCAGCTTGGCCCCGGCGCGCAGGCGTTTCTTGAGCCGCGAGGCGAAAACCGGGTGACCGTCGGTCGGGTTGGCGCCGATCACGATCACCACGTCCGTCTGCTCGACCGAGTCGAAATCCTGTGTCCCGGCGGATGTTCCGAAGGTCTGGCCCAGCCCATAGCCCGTGGGCGAATGGCAGACCCGCGCACAGGTATCGGTGTTGTTGTTGCCGAAAACCGAGCGCGCCAGCTTCTGCACCAGGTAGGTTTCCTCATTGGTGCAGCGGCTTGAGGTGATGACGCCGATGGATTTCCTGCCGTGGGTCTCCTGCAGCCCGCGCAGTTTGCCGGCGGCAAAGCTCAGCGCCTCTTCCCAGCCGACCTCGCGCCACGGCTCGTCCACCCGGTCGCGGATCATCGGGGACAGGATCCGGTCCTTGTGGTGGGCATAGCCATAGGCAAAGCGCCCCTTCACGCAGGAATGGCCCCGGTTCGCCTTGCCGTGCTTGTAGGGCACCATGCGCACCAGCTCGTCGCCTTGCAGCTCGGCCTTGAAGGTACAGCCCACCCCGCAATAGGCGCAGGTGGTTACCACCGACCGGTCCGGCGTGCCCATCTCTATCACCGATTTCTCTTGCAAGGTGGCCGTCGGGCAGGCCTGCACGCAGGCGCCACAGCTCACGCAATCCGACGACAGGAAATCGTCTGACGCCGCGCCCGCGCTCACCCGGCTGTCAAAGCCGCGGCCTTCGATCGTCAGGGCAAATGTGCCCTGGACTTCCTCGCAGGCGCGGACACATCGGTTGCACACGATGCACTTGGAAGGGTCGTAGGTGAAATAGGGGTTGCTGTCGTCCTTGGGCAGCCATTCCGGGTTGGTCTCGCCCGAGCTGTCGCGCGTTTCGAAATGGTTCGCCAAGCCGCCATTGTCCGGCGCCTTGTAACGCACGTTGCGCAGGCCCACGGCGCCGGCCATGTCCTGCAGTTCGCAATCGCCGTTGGCCGCGCAGGTCAGGCAGTCGAGCGGGTGGTCGGAGATGTAAAGCTCCATCACACCCTTGCGGACCTTGCGGACCTTGTCAGACTGGGTGCGCACGGCCATGCCCGGCGCGACCGGCGTGGTGCAGGAGGCCGGCGTGCCCCGCCGCCCTTCGATCTCCACGACGCAGAGCCGGCACGAGCCGAACGCCTCGAGACTGTCTGTGGCGCAGAGCTTGGGCACCGAGATTCCGGCCTCGGCCGCAGCCCGCATCACGCTGGTGCCCTCGGGCACGGTCACCTCGAACCCGTCCACGGTAAGCGTCACCGGCGCGCCTGTCTTGGCGGGTGTGCCCATGTCGCGGTCGTCGGGAATGATGAAATCCTTCACTCTGCGGCCTCCTTCGCGGTCGCGAAATCCTCGGGAAAATGTGTGAGCGCCGACATGACCGGGTAGGGCGTGAACCCTCCCAGGGCGCAAAGCGAGCCGTCGGTCATGGTCTCGCAAAGATCGGTCAGAAGCGGGATGGCCGCCGCGTCGCCCTGGGCGATCCGGTCGATGGTCTCGACCCCGCGGACCGCCCCGATCCGGCAGGGCGTGCACTTGCCGCAGCTCTCCACTGCACAGAATTCCATTGCAAAGCGGGCCATTCCGAGCATGTCGGCGGTGTCGTCGAACACCACCAGGCCGGCATGTCCGATCAACCCGCCCTCGGCGCCGAATTCCTCGTACCCCAGCGGGGCGTCGAACTTGTCTCTCGGCATGTAGGCGCCCAGCGGGCCGCCCACCTGCACGGCCTTCACCGGCCGGCCGGTGGCGGTGCCGCCTGCAATCTCGTCTATCACCTCACCCAGGGTCAGGCCGAACCCCGTCTCGAACAGCCCGCCATGTTTCACGTTGCCGGCGATCTGCAACGTGATCGTTCCGCGTGACTTGCCAATGCCGAAACTTGCGTGATGCGCGGCGCCCTTCTCGAAGATCACCGGCACGGTGGCCAGGCTGATGACGTTGTTGACCACCGTGGGGCGGCCCAGGAAACCTTCCAGCGCCGGCAGCGGCGGCTTGGCCCGCACCACCCCGCGCTTGCCTTCCAGCGAGTTCAGAAGCGAGGTTTCCTCGCCGCAGACATAGGCCCCGGCGCCTTTACGGATCTCCATGTCAAAGGCTCGACCCGAGCCAAGCACATCCGGCCCAAGGATGCCGGCCGCGCGGGCAAGACGAACGGCCTCTTCCATGACGCGGATCGCGTCCGGATATTCCGAGCGCAGGTAGAGGTAGCCCCTGGTCGCGCCGACGCCGAGCCCGGCGATGGCCATGCCCTCGATCAGGGTGAAGGGATCGCCTTCCATGATCATCCGGTCGGCAAACGTGCCGCTGTCGCCCTCGTCGGCATTGCAGACGATGTATTTCTGCGGAGCGTCCGCCTCGAGTACCGTCTTCCACTTGATGCCCGTCGGAAAGCCCGCCCCGCCGCGGCCGCGCAGGCCCGAGGCGGTGACCTCGCCGACGATCTCCTCCCCGGTCATGTCCAGCGCCCGTCGCAGACCGCTCAAACCGCCATGCGCCTCGTAATCGCTCAGCGAAAGCGGGGCGATCACTCCGACGCGCGCAAAGGTCAGCCGTGCCTGGCGCGTCACCCAGTCGAGTTCCTCGACCGGGCCGAGTGCCTTTTCGCTGCTGCCGTCGAGAATGGCCGCCGCATCCTCCGGCGTCGCCGGGCCGTAGCCCTGGCGCACACCGTCGATTTCGACCTCCACCAGGGGTTCCAGCCAGATCATGCCACGGGTTCCGGTCCGGATAATCTCTGCATCGGGCGCAGCCGCCGCCAGGGCGACTGCCACAAGATCGGCACCGAGCGCCTTGGCGGCGCTGTCCATCGGCACGAATATCCTCATGCTCCGGCCTCCTTCAGCAACGTGTCCATCCGCGCCGTGTCGACGCGGCCAACGACCTGGTCATCGACCATCGCCGCCGGGCCGCAGGCGCAGAGGCCGAGGCAGTAGACCGGCTCCACCGTAACGGCCCCGTTGGCCGTGGTGCCGTGCCAGTCCACCCCCAGTTTCTTGAGCGTCTCTTCGGCCAGAGCGCTCCCGCCGACCGCCTGGCAGGCCTCGGCGCGGCAGATCTTCACCACGTGACGCCCCGCCGGCGCCTCGCGGAAATCATGGTAGAAGCTGATGACGCCATGCAGTTCGGCCCGGGTGATGTTGAGCGCATCGGCGATCAGGGGCATGGCGGCATGGGGGATGTATCCGAAGGCGTCCTGCAGGGCGTGCAGAATGGGCAGAAGCGGCCCTTCAAGACCGAGATTGGCCTGGATGAGGGCGCGGATGTCCTCGTCCGTGTGGGATGGCGCTGGTGCTGGCATGGGCTGGCCTCTTACGGTTTTCCGCTCGAGCCAAACAGGCATGGCATTTGGAAATCAATATCGGTATTCCGTCAACCGATAGAGGATCTCTATCGTTATGCTGCCGACATCCGCTTCGCCTCGCGAAGGAGAGTTCCCAGAACGGGCGTATGCGGCTCGCGGTAGGGCGCCACAAGCCCCACCGTGTGCGCTACCTCCACCCCCTTCAGAGGTATGATTTTCAAGGATTTTCCGCTGATCAGGAAGCGTGCCATGTCTTCCGGCAGCACGGTCACGAACCCGCCGGCCTCGACGTTGGCCACCAGCACGATGGTAGAGTTCGATTCCGCCCATGCCTCGGGCGTCACACCGGCGGCGGCGAAGTTCTTGTTGATGATCCGGCGGTTCTGCATGTCGGGCGTCAGCAGGCAAAGCTTCTGTCCGTCCAGCTCTTCCCAGCCAACTGCCTCTCGTGCAGCGAAGGCCGAGTCGGCCGCGCAGACCAGCATATAACGCTCTTCGTACAATGGCTCGGTGCTGACCCGGCCCATCGGCTCGTTGTCGAGATATGAAATGCCGGCATCCACCTCGAGGTTTTCCAGCATCGACAGGATCTCGATCGAGGTGCGCGACAGGATGGTGAAGCGCACCTTCGGATGCGCCTCGCTGAACCGGCTGGTCAGTCGCGCCGCCCAGGTCAGTGCGGTGGGAATGACCGCGATCCGGAGTTGCCCCGACAGGCCGTGCCGCTGGAAGCGCATCTCCTCGCGGAGTTGCCGCGTGTCGCCGACGATCTTGCGCGCCCAGACCAGGGCTGTCTGCCCCTCGGGCGTCAACCCGCCGAAGCGGGAGCCACGAAAGATCAGCTGAACACCCAGTTGATCCTCGAGTTGCTTGATTCCGGTCGAGAGTGTCGGCTGGGTGATCCCGAGGCTGGCCGCGGCGCGGCCGAAATGACCTTCCTTGGCCACGGCGATGAACATCTGCAACTTGTCCAGCATCATGGCCATCCCGAATTGTTTTCACGCATTTTGATAGAAATCATGAATTGCGTGCTGCGTGCAAGACGCCTGTGCGAGACCTAGCTTTTCGCGTCGCCCCGTCCCGAAAGACCCATGCGCCTCAGAACTGTTTTCCGCACCATCTCTGCTGCCGTGCCCGCCATCAGACCGATCAACGGATTTCCGGCCAGGGTCGCAACCGCCGTGAGCGCGATCACCGGCCGGCAGGAGGGCATGGCATCGAAGAGCCGGCGGCTTGTGGCAAGCTCGGCCGCGGCGATGAGCAGAAGCGCTCCGAGTGTCGCGGCGGGAATTGCCGACAATGCCATGCGCCGCAAGTCTTCGGGAAGAAGCACGAGCCCGAGAAGCGCTGCGCCGAGCATCACCGGCGCCCCGCCGCTGCGGGCCCCGAACCGGTGATGCGCGATGACGCCCCCGGCACCGTGACACATCGGCAGCGCCCCGAACGGCGCCGTCAGCAGGTTGGCCGCACCGGAGGTCAGGCATAGCCGCCGGGGCGTCACGTGGGCGGCCCGGGCGCCGAAGCTGTCGCCGGCAACGAGCGCCGTGAGAACCACGGCATTGGTCAGCGTGAGCGCCAGTTGGGGCAGCGCCAGCTCCGTCACCGCGACCTGAAAGTCCGCGGCGGTCGGGATCGGTGCAAGCCAGCCACCGACTGATGCCGGCAGCTCGGGCAGCTCCGGCAGGGCCTCGTGACCGAAATAGCCACCCATCACGACCCCGAAAAGGAGCGTCGCCAACGCCGCATGGGTGCCCAGCCGCAAACCCGCAACGGCCAGCCCCAACGACAGCGCGCCGATGACCGGCTGCTCCGCCATCAGCCCCAGGGCGATCCAGCCAAGGGCCAGGCCAAGTCCCAATTGAAGACCGGCCAACACGGATTGGGGCACCAGGCGCGCGATCCGGTCGATGACCCCGCTGCCCCCAAGCAGGAGCAGCGCCGCCCCGATCATCATCCCGCTCAGCGCGATGGAGGCCGGCGTGACCGCGGTCGTCAGCGCCACGGCCACGATGGCCTTCATTGGCTGGACCGGGACGGGTAGGCGGTAGATCAGGCCGGTGGCGATATAGAACAGCGCGAAGCCAAGCAGGACCTGCTGCGCCGACAGCCCGACCAGCGCGATGGCCCCGATGGTCAGCGGCAGCAGCGTGCCCAGATCCCCCAGCGCACCGTTCAACTCGCGCAGATCAAAGCGGAACCCGCCCGGGGCGGTTCCGCTCGTCGCATCTTCATTTGCCGGGCGTCTTTCCACGTCTTCCCCGCGGGACAGTTGAAATCAAGGCTCGGGATCATACCGTATACCGCAACCTTACTCATTGCGGAGGAATTTGCCATGAAACTCAGCGCACGCAACAAGCTGACCGGGACGGTGGTGTCGATCGACAGGGGGGCCGTCAATTCGACCGTCCATATCGACCTGGGCGGAGGCAGCATCGTGACGGCGATGATCACCAATGCCTCGGTCGACGACCTGGGGCTCGAGGTGGGCAAGACGGCCTATGCGATCGTGAAAGCCTCTGACGTCATTGTCGGCGCCGACTGACGGTCGAGGGACGGCAGGCAGACCTTCCGCCCCGAGCCGGTCGTTTCCACGGTGACGGGGATGCCGTAGACGGCGCTCAGAGTGTCTCCTGTCAGCACGGCTTCGGCCGGGCCCTCGGCAAAGGCACGGCCGTCTTTCATCAACAGGACGCGGGCGTTCAGGGCAAGGGCCTGATCGGGGTCGTGGGTGGACATGATCACGCCGCGCCCGCCCGCCGCAGCGCCATCGGCCAGGGCGGCGACATGGGCCAGCACTTGGGCCTGGTTGCCGAAATCGAGGCTGGCGGTCGGTTCGTCCATGACGATCAGCGGTGCCTCCTGCGCCAGTGCCCGGGCGATCAGCACAAGCTGCCGCTGGCCGCCGGAAAGACGGGCGTAGTCGCGATGCGCGAGATCGGCGATGCCCAGCTGATCGAGGGCATGAAAGGCACAGTCGCGATCCTGCCGCCCGGGCTGGCCGAAAAGGCCGAGGCGCGCGGTGCGGCCCATCAAGACAACCTCGAGCGCCTCGAAGGGGAACGGCGGCGCGTGGGCCTGCGGGACATAGGCGACCTGCCGGGCAATCTCGGCGCGAGTCTGTGCCGCGAGGGGTTTGCCGCCGAGCGTGACCGTGCCCGCCAGTGCCGGCAGAAGGCCCAGAAGCGTGCGGAACAGCGTGGTCTTGCCGCAGCCATTCGGCCCCAGGAGGCAGAGGATATCGCCGCCGGTGACCTGAAGCGCCAGCTCCGTGCCGATTGTCGTGGCGCCGTAACCGATGGCAAGGTTCCTGGCCTCGAGCATCACGACCACCCCCGCCGCCCACGGGCCAGAAGCCAGACGAAGAACGGCGCGCCGATCACCGCGGTCAGGATACCCAGCGGCACCTCGGCCTGTGCCATCGTGCGCGCCAGCGTGTCGACGACAAGAAGATACCCGGCCCCGATCAGTACGGAGGCGGGCAAAAGACGGCCGAAGCCGGGACCGACCAGCATCCGCGCGATATGGGGGATCACCAGCCCGACCCATCCCACGACACCCGCCAGCGCCGTGACGCTGGCGGTGATGAGCGTGGCCGCCGCAATCACCAGGAAACGCGTGCGCCCGGCCTCGACGCCCAGGGCGCGGGCTTCCTCGTCGCCCAGGGACAGAACGTTGATCCGCCAGCGCAGCAGTGCCAGTGGCACAAGTCCCACCAGCACCGCGGGCAGGGCGGGCAGGATGTCGTCGGTGGTGATTGCCGCGAGAGAACCCAGAAGCCAGAAGGTGATGGCGGGGAGCTGGTCGTAGGGGTCGGCCATCACCTTCAGCAGCGAGGTCGCCGCCCCCGCAAGCGCGCCGATCACCACGCCGATCAGAACCAGGGTCAGTGTCCGGTCGGTATTGCGAACCAGCGAGGCGACCAGCGTGACGGCACCCACCGCCACCATGCCGCCGGCGAAGGCGGACGCCTGGATCGCGGCCACGGGCAGCGACAGGAATATCCCGGCCACCGCCCCCAGGCCCGCGCCAGCGGACACGCCGAGGATATCCGGCGACACCAGCGGGTTGCGGAAAAGCGCCTGGTAGCTGGCCCCGGCCGCGGCCAGTGCCGCGCCCACCAGCACCGCGGCGGCGACGCGCGGCAGGCGGATGTTCCACACCACGATCTGTGCCTGCGAGTCGCCCCGACCGACAAGCGCGGCCAGCGTTTGCCCCGGGGTGAGCGCATAGGGCCCGATCATCACCGCCCCGAAGGCCAGAAGAACGAGCACCAGCGTCAGGGCCCCGGTCAGCGTCAGAACGGGGCGCGGCGCGATTATTCGGGTGGTCGTCCCTCGGCCCATTCGAGAAGCCCCTCCAGATCTTCGTCACTAAGGTCGACGTGGTAATAGAGCTTGTAGAACGCCCGCGCCTCCTTGCGCAGGGTCCCTTCCCACCGCTTGGGATAGAGCAGCCCGGCCATCCATATGAGCCCCATCATCCGGTTGACAGAAGGCGGCCGGTCGATCCAGCCGAAGGGGGCCGTGGGCGAAAGGTAGACCCGGCCCTCGCGCACGGCGTCGATGCCCTGCCAGAGCGGATCGTCGAAGACCTTGGCAAAGAAATTGCGATCCCACGTCACGATGGTGTCGGGGTTGGCGACGATCACCTGTTCCATCGAGGCCTGCACGAGCCCGCGGGTCTGGCCGCCGTCATCGGCCACGTTGCGCCCGCCCGCCCGCTCGATGATCTCGGTGTTGATCGAGCCTTTCATGCCGGTTTCCAGCCCCTCGGGCCCGCGGGCGAGGTAGACGCGGGGGCGGTCGGCCTCGGGGACCCCCTCGAGGAGCGCGTCGATCCGGCCGAAGGTGGCTTCCACGTCCCGGGCCAGCGCCTCGCCCCGGTTCGGCACGCCGAGCGCTTCGCCCACGACGCGAAGCGCCTCGGGCGTGTTCTCGAAGCGGCCATCGATCAGGATATAGGGAATGCCGGTCTGTTCCTGCACCCGGTTGGCGAGGTCGATATAGGTGTCACGAACCGAGCCGAAATCGACAATCAGGTCGGGCTCGATCGCCAGGACCCGTTCGAGGTTGGCCTCACCGCCGCGCCCCGTCAGCCGCCCCGTTTCTGGCAGGTCGCGATAGGGTTCGGCGATATAGGCGCGTTCCTCGGGGCGCAGGGCGCGGGGCCAGCCGGTCAGCGCCTCGGGCTTCATGATGTAGACGAGGATCGAGGCGGGCGGGCCGGCGGCGAAGACCGTGGTCACCTTGTCGGGGATGTCGACGGTCCGGCCGGCGCTGTCGGTGATCGTGCCCGCCTGGGCAGGCAGTGCCAGAAGGGCAAGGACGAGGCACAGGTATCGCATGTCAATCGACCTCCGGAACACCGGCGGCATCGAACCCGTAGTCCGCCAGAACCGCCTGACCGGCAGGGGAGAGGATGTGCATCGCGAGCCGGGATGCCGCGGTCGGCGCCCCGTCAAGCACGATCAATCCATAATCGGCCCCCACCGACAGGGCCTCTGGCACCTGAACGATCTGCAGCTCGGGCACTTCTTTCCGGGCCAGCACCGCATTGGTGCAATAGGTCAGGAAGATATCCGCCTGGTCGCTGTCGAGAACCCATGCGTAAGCATTGCGCCCCCCGGGTGGCGTTTCGCTGTCAGGGCCGCCGGTGAGTTGGAGCGCCTTGGCCTTGAGCGTCTCGGCATGACCGGACTTGTCGAAAAGCTCGAACGCGTAGTCCCCCGACGGATCGGCCTTTGGAGTCGACGTTCCAAGGCGCGTCTCCGGCTTCAGGATGACCTCCAGCAGGGTGTCCGACGAAACCTCGACGTCCGGCCGCGCCAGGGCGCAGAGGCGGTTGCGGGCAAAGAGCACCACCGGGCCCCCCTTTCCGGCGCTTTCGAGGGTACGAGGGTGCCGCATGTTGGCGGAGGCGAAGACATGGGCTGTTTCGCCAGCCTCGATCCGTTCGCGCATGAGGCCGGAGGGGCCGAAAGTGGCGGCGACGGGTGTGCCGTAGGTCTGCGTGAAATCCTCTGCAACCTCCGACAGCGCCGCCCGAAGACTGCCTGCCGCGAATAGAGAGATGTCTTCAGCCTGTGCCGGGGTCATTGCAATTCCCAGCAGGGCGGCAAACATGGATTGTCTAAGCATCGGGTTCCACTCCCTTTCATGCTGCAATGCGGGACTTTATCTGATCGGATCGGGACGCAGACCTGCTTCGCTGCCTCATGAAAATCTCCGCGGCTTCTGAATTCATGTTCGCGGCCCATCTCGCGCGCCGTTCCGGCCAGCTTCTGCAAGTGTGGGGAAATTCGATTCAAAATGCCAGTGTTGATACCGGTAACGAGATCAAAGTGGTTGTTATCGAGACCTACATCTTCAAGCAGGCGGGGGTATCGCGGCTCCACCCTTTGGCCGGGTCGGGGTCATATGACGATGATCTTGAAATGAACACATCAGATTTTGCATTGCCAAACCGGACGTTCGGACCTGACTGCATCTGATGACCGGTTGGGCTGTAAGCGACGGGCGTTCGTGCTGCAGCAGCGAGAGGTCACTGCCTCATCGCGGGAAGCGGACATTGCGCGTCCAGCCCGTGCCGGGCTTGCAAGTCCCCATGTACCGAAGGCCCGTTCCCCGAGGGGAGCGGCCGTTTTCAGCGGGCGTTTTCGAGCGTCGTGCGCAGGTGCTTGGCGCTGACCGGCTTCTGGCAGGTCTCGGCGCCGGGGTAGCGGTTGCGGACGTCTTCCTCGAAGATGTGGCCGGAATGGAAGACGATCGGCACGCCGAGGTCGACCAGTTTGTCGGCCAGGGGAAACACCTCGCCATCCTTCAGACGCACGTCGAGAAGGGCCACGTCGGGCAGGTTCTGATCGAGTTTTTCCAGCGCATCCGCCCGCTTTGCGAACGGTCCCATGACCTGGAAGCCAAATTCCTCGATCAGCAGTTTGAGGTCCAGCGCGACCACGAATTCGTCTTCGCACACAAGGACCGTTGCTCGATTTTCGTTATCATTCATTGTTTTCGGGCACATATACCAAAATCATCTTCCGCTCGTTGTCATTGAACGAAACCGTCACGCTTCCGCCGAGTTGGGCTGCAGCCAGTTCGACCAAGGTCGAGCCAAATCCGGATCCGTTATCGTCCGGTACAACTCTTTGATCGTGGATCTCGTTCCACGTCAATTCGACAGAACCGTCATTTTGAGTCTTCCATGCCACATCGAGCCTGCCCGAGGCGGGGCCGAGCACGCCGTACTTGGCGGCATTGGTGGCCCATTCGTGCAAGAGAAGCGACAGCGAGGTCAGCTCCTGGCTGCTCAGAATGACGCCGGGGCCGGAGATGCCGAACTCGGCCTGGCCCCCATAGGGTTCGAGGGCGGCGCGGATGGCGTCCTCGAGCCGCAGGCGTTTGCCGGAGCGGGAGCGTTGCGTCATGTCGTGCGAGCGGGCCAGGGCGTTGATGCGGGCCTGGATGCCTTCTACGAGGTCGTCGATATTGTCGCTGGAGCGGCCGGCCATGCGGACCATGCTGGAGATGACCGAGAACATGTTCTTCACCCGGTGGTTCATCTCGCGCAGCATGAGTTCGCGGACCGACTTGGCCTCTTCTTCCGAGGTCACGTCGAAGATGACACCGAGGATGCGGTCGGCACGGTGGCTCTTGATGCGGCGGCCGACAAGGCGCATGGACCGCTTCTGAACGTCGCCGACGATGACCGAGAAGGTCATGTCGATCGCTTCCCCTTCGTCCCGGGCGCCGCGGAAGGCGCCCTTGATCGCCTTGCCGCCATCGGCCTCTGCCATCGCGGCGAAGCGTTCAAGCGGCAAGCTGTTGGTTTCCAGCTCGATCAGGCTTTGGCCCATCTGGTCGAGCTTCAGCGTTTCGGTGGCCGGGTCGTATTCCCAGACACTGAGCGAGGTGACGTCGAGCGCGAGGCGCAGCCGCTCGCCCTCGTGTTTCAGCGCTTCCTCGAGGCGGAGGGCGTCGGTGACCTCGGTGAAGACAAGGGTGGCGCCGTCGACATCGTCGTGACGGTTGCGGTAAGGGGTGATGACCAGCGACCAGGTGCGTTCCTCGGTGCGGTCGGTGACCCGCATGTGGCGGACTTCGCCGTCTTTCATCACGTCCCGTGCGGCGGTCAGCACGTCTTCGTTGTGGCGCAGGGAGCTGGTGACTTCGCTGAGGGGGCGGCCGCGGTCGGTGCCGCGGAAGGGGTAGATCGACTGGATCGCGTCGGTGAAGTTGCGGATCGACATGTCGGAATCGACCACCACCAGCGGCAGGGCCGTCGAGGCGAAGAAGTTGCTGAGATCGGCATTGGCGACGGACAGCTCGTCGACCTTGCTTTTCAGCTCGTCATTGACAGTCGAGAGCTCCTCGTTGGTCGACTGGAGCTCCTCGTTCATCGACATCATTTCTTCGTTGGAGCTTTTCAGCTCCTCGTTGGCCGTTTCCAGCTCCTCGACGGTGGTGTGCAGCCGGACCCGCGTGCTGCGCAGTTCGTCCTCGAGGCTTTGCACGTGGCTGTCCATCGGGTCGAGGTTTTCGAAATCCTCGTCGTCGAAGGCCTCGAACCGGTCGGTGTCGCGCAGGACCAGCAGGATCGAGCCATCGTCGAGCGGCTCGGCGATCAGGTCGAAGGACTGGCGGCCGAATTCGGACTTGGCGACCAGATCGCGCGATATGGTGCGCTTCTTGCTCTTGCCGACCTGGCGGATGATGGCCGAGACGGCCTCGCGCACGCCGGGCCTTGCGATGGAGGGGGCGAAGCGGTTGGTTTCCTGGTCGGTGCCGTAATCGAGGTATTTGCCGAGACGGCCGGTGGTTTTCAGGATCTCGCCGGCGGTCGTGACCTGCAGGGTCGCGGGCGCGTAGGTGGCGAGGATGCGTTGCACCGCGTCATCCTCGCGCCAGTCGGGTTGCAGCGAGCCGGAGGTGTCTTCGGGCAGGCCCGGACGGCGGGGCGTGTCCGGGCGGCTTTGGCCGCGCAGGTGGAGCGGGTATTCCGGGCGGCCATCGTTGCGCTCGAAGATGCGGGCGGTCTGGTCGACCTGCCGGAAGGCGTGATCGTGGCGGCCCACCGTTTCGGACGGACCGAGGAAGAGCGTGCCGCCCGGCTTGATCGAGTAATGGAAGATCGGCAGGGCGAGGCCCTGCAACTGGTCGCCGAAATAGATCAGCAGGTTGCGGCAGGACAGCAGGTCGATATTCGAGAATGGCGGATCGCGGACGATACTGTGGACCGAGAAGCGGATCATGTCGCGGATGCGCGAGGAGATCTGGAAGCGGCCGTCGCGGGCGATGGTGAAGGCGTCGCGCATTTCCTCGGGTATGTCGGCGAGGGCGGCCTGCGGGTAGGAGGCCTCGCGCGCGATGCGCAGCATCTGCTCGTCGATATCGGTGGCGAAGATCTGGACCTTGGGCGCGCGTTTCTGGCTGCGCATCTCGTCGGCGAACATCATCGCGATGGAAAACGCCTCTTCGCCGCTGGAACAGCCGGGGATCCAGACGCGGATCTCGTCGCCGTTGCCGGCGTTCTCGACCAGCGGGCGGATCGACTTGGCGCGCAGCGCCGCGAAATGCTCGGGGTCGCGGAAGAAGCGGGTGACGTTGATCAGGAGGTCGCGGAACAGCACCTCGCATTCCAGCGGATCGGACTTGATGTGCTGCAGGTAGGAATGGGCGTCGGCGAGGTCGAGCACCTGGATGCGGCGTTGAACCCGTCGGATCAGAGTGGATTTCTTGTAGCCCGAGAAATCGTGCCCGACGAAATTTCGGACGACGCCGCAGATGTCCTTGAGGTTTTCCTCGACCGTGTTGGCAAGCTGGCGGTCGACGGTGTCGACGAAGGAATGGGCGTAGAATTGCTGGATCGCGTGGATAAGCTCGCCTGGGCGGCGGACGAAATCGACGAGCCCCGTGCTTTGGGCCGAGGTGGGCATGCCTTCGTACTTGGCGGTGCGCGGATCCTGCACGAGGCAGAGGCCGCCATGTTCCTTGATCGCGCGGAGGCCGGCGCTTCCGTCGGCGCCGGTGCCCGAGAGGATGACACAGGCGGCGAAACGGCCCTGGTCTAGGGCGAGGCTTTCGAAGAAGTCGTCGATCGGGCGGCGCAGGCCGCGCGGCTGGGCGAAATCGGTGAGGTTGAGCACCGAGTCCTTGATCGAGAGGCCGTGGCCGGGGGGGATGATGTAGAGGTTCCCGGCCTCGATCTTCTCGCCGCCCGACACCTGCCGGACGTTCAGATCCGTGTGGCGCGAGAGAAGTTCGGCCAGAAGGCTTTCGTGGTTCGGGTCGAGATGCTGGATGACGACATAGGCGAGGTTGCTCTCGGGGCGGGCCTCGGTCATCATCTCGCGGATCGCCTCGAGCCCGCCGGCGGACGCGCCGATGCCGACGATGCAGAGCCGCTTGCGGTCTTCTTCCCGCTCTTCCACCGGCTTGTTTTCTTCTTCCTCGGAATCTTTCATGATCTGCTGCGCCGGTCTATCGGGGATCGGTGAAGGACATGCGGGCGAGGGTCGCCACGGAGTCGGCGATGAGCTGGGCCGAGCCCATCATCGCATAGCCGTATTCGCGGCCGATCTGTTCGACATCCGTCAGCGCCTGCGAGAGCCTGGCGTCGTTCTTCGTGATTTCCGAGCGCTGCATCGCGGAGGTCATGTCGAACTGAGAGGCGAGGATCAGCCGGGCCTGGCCGGCGCTGTCGTACAGCCGCGACATGAAGACGAAATTGCGAAACTTGCTGCCGTCCTTGCGGTAGTTGAGGATCGGGAAGCGGCCGTTGTCGCCGCCCTTGCCATGCACGAAATCGTGAAGGGGCTGGCGTTCCTCCTCGGTGGTTTCGGGGCCCTGCAGGAAGCGGCAGTTCTGGCCGGTGACCTCATCCTCGGTATAGCCGGTGAGGGTGCAGAAGGCGCCGTTCACGGCGGTGAGGGGCGCATCCCCTTCGGTCGTCGAAACGGCCAGGGCAACGCCGGACTTCTGGATATAATCGTGAAGCGCGGGTGGCAGGTCTTGTTTTGACGACATCTCTTTCATCTCGTTCGTGTCCGGATCGACACCCCAATATTGGTACGCTGGGGCGCGGTGACAACGTGTTTGCAGCCTTTTGACCCGATGCAAAGCGCGAAGGTCAACAAATTTCGCGGTTTGACGCGAAGTCAGGCAACGCAGGCACAACGCGGCCATGGCGATTCTGGTTTCGCCGGTTCCGCAGATTTTTGTGCGGTGGGATACGAAACGGCGCGGGTGTGGCCCGAACGCCCGAAAATGCGGGTCTCAGGATGACGGATTGAGCGTCATCTGGGTCTGGATGACGATCGCGGCCGGTTTGCCGTCTTCGCGGCGGACGGTGGTTTGCCAGATCGACGTGCGCCGCCCCCGGTGCAGCGCCTCGCAACGGGCGGTGGCGGTCTCCCCGATGGGGATAGGGCGCAGGAAGTTGGTCTTGCTTTCAAGGGTGGTCGTGTTCTGGCCCTCTTCGAGATTGATCGCCGCCGCCGTGCCCCCGAGCGCATCGGCCAGCGCCATGATCGCGCCGCCATGCATCACGCCGTTGCGGTTACCGTGCTGTGGCAGCACGGTCATCGTGCCCTCGACGAAATCGGGGGCGCCGCCGGTCAGGGTCACGCCCATGGACTTGGGGAAATCGGGCAGAAGGGCGTTGAGCTCGTCAAGGGTCATGCGGGTGTCTCTGGCGTTGGTTGCGGGAGTGCGGTTGCGCTGGTCTTACCGTCACCGGCGCCGGGGCGCCACCGGAACCTGCGGGATCAGCCCGGCAGGGTCGCGAGGATGGCATCGAGCACGGTATCGTGGCCCAGGTCATGCATTGGCAGGTGCGAATGGCCCGGGGCGAGGGCGGGGTGATGCGCCGTGGCGCCGGCGGCGCGAAGGTCGGCGGCGAAGGTGGCCCAGGCGGCGGCGCGGGTACGCCAGAGATCGTTGATGTCGAGATGGTCGCCGGTGATCAGGGTGACGGGGATGTCGGCAAGCGCCGCGGGGTCGGCCGGTTCGGCGGATGGTTCGACGAGAACGAGATGGGAGGCGCGCGCGCCCTGGGCGATGGCCTCGAAGGCGGGGTCCGCGCCCTGGCTGTGGGCGATGAGGGTGGGGGCGTCGAGCCGGTCGAGCACCGCTTTCACCGCCGCGGCCTGTTGCGGGCCGGTCGAGAGCCAGCGGGGGGCGAAGGTTTTCGCGAGCGCCTCTAGTGCCTCGGTGGGGAACCGCTGGTTGGGGTAGGGCGTGCGTGTCTCGAAGCCCTCGGGCGGGCCGATGCGGAAGAGGGTCCAGGCGTCTTCGAGGGAGCGGAGCACCGGCTCGCCCGGCCAGAGCCCCGGCATGAACCCGGCGCGGCCGCGTTCGACATTGTCAATGACATGGACCTCGTAGCCTTGCGCCAGCAGCAGGTGCAGCCAGCCCGGGCGGCCGTCGGGTGTGGTTTCCCAGACCGTGCCGGTCATGCCGCCGCCATGCAGCAGGACGACCGGCGGGGCATCGCGGCGCGGTTCGGGGATGAAATACTGCACGTAGGCGTGTTCGACCGCGAAGGTGCCCCTGGGGTCGAAAGTCAGGGTGACGTCGCGCGTTACCTGTATGTCGCGCGGTTCGCCCTCGGTCACCCGGTGGAGGCGGCCGCCCGCGGTGTAGCTGCCGAAGTCGCGCAGGGTCACGGGCATCGGAGGTCTCCCGGTGTGGGCCCGCCCGGGCGATGGCCCGGGCAGGTGGGGTTATTGCAGGTCCGACAGGGCCTGGTATTCGCGGTAATCCTCGCCATAGGCGCGGTAGCTTTCGATCACGCGCTTGAACATCTCGTCCTCGGCGGAGCGTTCGGCATAGACCTCGTCGGCGGCCTGTCGCAGGGCGTCCATCACGCTTTCGGGGAAGCGGGCGACGTTGACGCCCTTTTCGCGGAATTCATCCAGGATCGGTCCCTGCGCGCCCGCCGCGTGGCCGAGGGCCCAGAGGCTGACCTCGTTGCAGGAGATCTCGATCGCCTTGCGCTGCGGGTCGGTGAGGGCGTCCCACTTGTCCTTGTTCATGTAGAATTCGATGAAGCCCGCGGGCTGGTGCCAGCCGGGGAAGTAGTAGTTCTTGGCCACCTTGTCGAAGCCCAGCAGCTTGTCGACCAGCGGGAAGCTGAGTTCAGTGGCGTCGAGCCGGCCGGTTTCGAGCGAGGTGGAAATCTCGCCCGCGGGCAGCGACATGGCGTTGGCGCCAAGCTTCGAGAGGATCGCGCCGCCGAGCCCGCCGATGCGGATGTTGAGGCCCTTGAGGTCTTCGGGGCTGTTGATTTCCTTGGTGTACCAGCCGCCCGCCTCGGACAGGATGACGCCGCAGGCCATCGGCACGAGGTTGTAGGGTTCGTAGATCTCGCGCCAGAGTTCCAGCCCGCCGCCGTGGTTGAGCCAGGAGATGTACTGTGTGGGCTCGCCGCCGAAGGGGATGGAGCCGAAGAGCGCCGCTGCCGGTTCCTTGCCGGCGGCGTAGCCCGCGAAGCTGAAGCCCGCGTCGATGGCGCCGGCGCTGACGTTGTCGAAGATCTCGAAGGCGGGGGAGAGTTCGCCCGCGAGGAGGTAGTCGAAGTCGACCTCGCCGCCGGTGAGGGTCGAGACGTTCTCGACGAAGCGCTTGGCGGCCGGGTCGAGCACCGGCAGCGGACCGAAGGCGCTTTGCATCGTGTAGCTGTCGGCTTGCGCCGCCGTGCTTGCCAGAACCGCGAGTGCCGCGGCTTTCAGTGTGTGTTTCATAGGTCCCTCCCTAGTGGTTCATAGAAGCCCCGTGACGATGACGGGGAAGGCGATGATCAGCCCCAGCACCAGAAGCTGAAGCAGGATGAAGGGCAGGACGCCCTTGTAGATGTCGGTGGTTGTGAGCTGGCCGGCGGCCGCGCCGCGCAGGTAGAAAAGCGAGAAGCCGAAGGGCGGTGTGAGGAAGCTGGTTTGCAGGTTCACGGCGACGAGGATGCCGAACCACACCAGAAGCGCGTCGCCCGTGAGGCCGTTGCCGAAGTCGAGGCCCGCCACGATAGGGGCGAAGATCGGCATGAGGATAAGGGTGATTTCGAGCCAGTCGAGGACGAAGCCCAGGAGGAAGATCGCGCCCATGACCACGGCGAGCACGGTCAGGGGCTCGGTGCCGAAGGCGGTGATGGCGGTTTCGACCATGTCGTCGCCGCCGACGGCCTTGAAGACGGCGGAGAAGCAGGTGGCGCCGATCATGACGAGCAGGACCATGGAGGTGGTCGTCACGGTCTGGCGGGCGGCGTCCATGATTACCGAGAGGTCGAAGCGGCGGTAGAGGAGCGCCACGAGGATGGCGCCGAAGGCGCCGAGGCCGCTGGCCTCGGTCGGGGTGGCGTAGCCGGCGATGATGGAGCCGAGGACGATGACGATGAGAGAGAGGAGCGGGCCGAGGTCGAGGAGCAGGCGGAGGGGGTTTGCGCGGCCTTCCGCTCGGGGCGCACGGGGGAGACCGCGGGCACGGATGGCGACGAGGATGCCGTAGACGGCGACGAGGAGGAGGCCGGGGCCGATGGCGCCGGCGAACATGTCGGGGACGGGCGTCTGCAACTGGTCGCCCAGCACGATCAGCATGACCGAGGGCGGGATCAGGATGGCGAGCGTGCCAGAGGCGGCGATAAGCCCGGCGGAGGTGGGCTTGTCGTAGCCGGTTTCCTGAAGGCGGGGCAGGGCGAGGAGGGCCAGCAGCACCACGGAGGCGCCGACGATGCCGGAGGAGGCGGCGAGGAGGACGCCGATGACAAGGACTGAGATGCCCATGCCGGCGGCGCTTCCGCCGAGGGCCTGTTGGGCCGCGCGGAGGGAGCGTTCGGCGACGCCGGTTTTCTCGAGCACGAGCCCCATGAAGATGAACATCGGGATGGCCACCAGCAGCCAGTTCGACAGGACGTTGGCGTAGATCCGGCTGGTGAGCAGGTTGAAATAGGCGGTGGGCAGGTCGGAGACCAGGATGAAGAGCGCGGCGGAGCCGGCCAGCACCATGGCGACGCGGTAGCCTGCGAGGATGCCGGCGAGGGTGAGCGCCGCCATGGCGAGGGGGAGGGCGGTGTCGGTCATTTGGCGCGCCGGAGCAGGCGGAGGGTTTCGACGGCGAGCGCCAGGGCGAGAAGGGCCATGCCGAGGGGCAGGAACGCCTTGATGAGCCAGAGGTCGTTGAGGCCGCCCGAGCGGGAGCCTTCGTCGGAGCGCCAGGCCCGATGGGTGAAATCCCACGCGGCGGGCAGGATCATGACGAGGAAGGGCAGCGCGAACGCCAGGTTGCCGAGAAGGTCGATGCGCGCCTTGGTGCGGTCGCTGCGCTTCTGGTAGAGGAAGTCGACCCGGACATGGGCGTCGCGCAGCCAGACCACGCCGGCGGGCAGGAGGCCGACGATCACCAGCAGGTGCCATTGCACGTCGAGCAGGGAATTGAGGGTAAGCCCCTTGCCGAGCAGGGGCAGGGCGCTCTCGAACTGCGCCAGCGGGTTGATGTCGAGCGCGCTGCACAGAACCTGCAACACGATCGCCAGCATCAGCAGGATGACCAGCCAGGACAGCGCGCGCAGTAGCGCTTGCGCCCAGGGGCTGCCTTTTCCCTCCTCCATCTCCGGCCGTGCCTCCCTTGCCAGATATTCCTCCATATGGAACTATATATTTCCATCTGGAGCAATCCCTTTTTTTGTCCTAGCCTAGCAGGTCAGGAGGCGCCGGTCATGCTCAAGCTTATGGATATCCTCGATGGCACGTCCATTCCGGTGAATTACCGGATGGCGTTCATCACCAACTTCTACCGCGAACCGCTGTTGCGGCGGATGGAGCGGGAGACCGGGATGATCCGTCCCGAGCTGACGGTGCTGATGTGCCTGAGCCACCGGTCGGGGCTGAATGCGCGGGATATCTGCGAAATCACCGAGCAGCCGTCGAACACGGTCAGCCGCGCGGTCGGCGCGCTGGTCGAGAAGGGATACGTGACGCGGACGCGGGATGCCGTCGATACGCGGCGCAACGTGCTGGCGATCACCGAGGCAGGCAAGGCGGTGCATGACCGGGTGATGGCGACGTTTGCCGATGCGGAACGGGTCATGCTGGAGACGTTGGAGCCGGAAGAGGTGGAGGTGCTGACCCGGCTTCTGGACAAGCTGGCACGGGATGTGGAGCGGTGGGCCCCCGGGCTTCCGGCGAAGGCGCAGGGTGGCTGATGTCGGGACGCCTCCGGCGGGAGTATTTGGAGAACAATGAAAGGCGGGGTGTGGCAGCCCTTTCATTGTTCCGAAAATACTCAAATCATCCGTTCGCCGCCTGCGTAGCGGGTTTGGCGAGTTCGCGGTTGATGAGCCTTTCGAAGGCGCCGCGAGGCTTGGTGAAACGGGCGAGCAGGTCGTAGAGCACCGGTGTCACCACCAGCATCAGGACGCTGGCGAGGAGCAGGCCGGCGATGATCACCGTGCCAATGGCCGCGCGGCTTTCGGCGCCGGCGCCGGTGGCCACGACCAGGGGCAGGGCGCCGAGGACAGTGGAGAGCACCGTCATCACGATCGGGCGCAGGCGCAGGGCGGAGGCGCGGAGCACGGCCTCGCGCCGTTTGAGCCCCTCGTCGCGGAGCTGGTTGGCGAATTCGACGATGAGAATGCCATTCTTGGCCACGAGCCCGACCAGCAGGATGATCCCGATTTGCGAGTAGACGTTGAGGGAGAGGCCGCCGAGCGCCATGGCGTAGATCGCGCCGGCCACGCCGGCCGGGACGGTCAGCATGATGGTGAGCGGGTGGACGAAGCTTTCGAACTGGGCCGCGAGGACGAGGAAGACGATGAGGAGGGCCAAAGCCAGCACGATGCTGACGCCTTCGGAGGTGTCCTTGAAGGTGCGCGACTGCCCTTCGTAGCCGAGCTTGGCGGAGGCCGGCAGGATGTCGTTCGCGACCGCTTCGACGCCTTCCAGCACGGTGCCGAGGTTGTGGCCCGGGCCCACCGTTCCCGACAGCTGGATCGAAGGCAGCCGGTCGAAGCGGCGGAGCGAGGGGGCGGCGGCGTTTTCATCGAGCGTGACCAGTGCGCCCAGCGGCACGAGCGTTTCGCCGTCGCCGGCGCGGATGAAGAGGTTGTTGATGTCGGAGGGGCTTTCGCGGTCGACCTCGGCCGCCTGCAGGATGACCGGATATTCGCGGCCGCGGCTGACGAAGGTGGTGACCTCGCGCGAGGCGAGCATGGTTTGCAGGGTGTTGGCGATGGTGTCGATGGAGATGCCGAGATCGTCGGCGCGGTTGCGGTCGATGCTGACGTCGAGCTGGGGGAGGTTTTCCTCGAAGTTGATCTCGGGGTTCACGAGGCCGGGGATGGATTCGGCGCGTTCGAGCAGGGTTGTCGCCCATTCCTTGACGCTGTCGAAATCGGGGCCGCCGATGACCACGCGCACGGGGGTGGAGTTGCCGCGCAGGCCCAGGCCTGCGGGGGTGACGGGGAAGCCGCGGGCGATGGTGACCTGGCTCATCTGCGGGACGAGCCGGCCGACCACTTCGAAGACCGAGACGGCGCGGTCTTCCCACGGGACGAGGCGGAAGACGACGAAGGAGCGGAAGGCGCGGTTGCCCCAGCCGGTGAAGGTGAAGACGGTGTCGATCAGCCCTTCCTCGCGCATCGGTTCGAGGATCTCTTCGACCTGTCGTGCGGCGAGGTCGGTGTGGTCGACAGTGCTGCCCTGGGGCGCGGTGAGGGGGATGAAGCCGACGCCGCGATCTTCCTTGGGGGCCAGTTCGCGGGGCAGGCCGTCGAAGAAGAGCGCGGCGCCGCCGGTGATGGCGATGGCGATGGCCAGCACCACGAGCGGCATCTGCACCGCGCGTTTCAGGAGGCGGTAATAGGCGGCCTGGATGCCGGTGAGTTCGCCATCTTCGCGGGTGAGGCCGCTGCCGGATTTCAGCACGCGGGAGGCGAGCGCCGGGCAGGCCGAGAGCGCCACGAAGGTGGAGATGGCGACGGTGCCGGCCATGACCCAGCCGAACTCGACGAAAAGCCGGCCGACCTGGCCGGGCATGAAGGAAAGGGGCACGAAGACGGCAATGAGGGTAAGGGAGGTGGCGATGACGGCGAAGGTGACTTGCTTGGCGCCGCGCAGGCTGGCGACGAGGGGGCTTTCGCCGTTCTCGATGCGGCGCTGGATGTTCTCGAGCACGACGATGGCGTCGTCGACGACGAGGCCGATGGCCAGCAGCATGGCCAGAAGGGTGAGCGTGTTGAGCGAAAAGCCCCAGGCGCCGATCAGGATGAAGGAGCCGATGAGCGAGATCGGGATTGCGACGGCGGGGACCAGCGTGGCGCGGAAGGAGCGCAGGAAGAGCAGGATCACCAGCACCACGAGGCCGAGCGAGATGGAGAGCGCGATCAGCACCTCGCGGATCGAGGCGCCGACGAAGAGCGCGTCGTCGGAGCCGATGATGATGTCCATCCCCTCGGGCAGGGTGGGTTTGAGCCGCTCGATCTCCTCTCGCACGCCTTGCGAGATGGCGAGCGTGTTCGACTGGCTCTGGCGCAGGACGGCCATGCCGACCGCGTCGGTGCCGTTGGTGCGCACGATGGTGGTGTCGTCGGCGACGCCCGGTTCGACGCGCGCCACGTCGCCCAGGCGCACCGGGTAGCCCGCCACGCGGTCGAGCACAACGTCGCGGAAATCGTCGACGCTGCGCAGGCGGCTGTTGAGGCGGACGGAAAGCTGGCGGTCTTGCGAGACGACTTCGCCAGCGGGAAGCTCGATATTGTTGCGGCGGAGGGCGGTTTCGACATCCGCCACGGTGAGTTGGCGGGCCGCCAGTGCCCGGCGATCGAGCCAGATGCGCACGGCGAAGGGGCGTTCGCCGTAGATCTGCAGGTTCGCGACCCCGTCGATGGTGGCGAGCCGGTCGGAGATGAACCGGTCGATATAGTCGGTGATCTCGGCGGTGGTCATCCGCGAGGAGGTGACGGCGAGGCGCATGACAGGGTCGGCGTCGGCGTCGCTCTTGATGACGCGGGGGTCCTGCGCTTCTTCCGGCAGGCGGGAGGAGACGCGGCCCACCGCGTCGCGCACGTCGTTGGCGGCCTGTTCGATGTCGCGGCCGGTTTCGAATTCCAGCGTGATGCGGCTGCGGCCCTGGCGGCTTTCGGAGCTGATCGAGCGCAGGCCGGTGATGGCGGCGACGGCGCCCTCGATGGGTTCGGTGATGTCGGTGTCGATCACCTCGGGGGCGGCGCCGACATAGATGGTGTCGATGGAGACGACGGCGTTGTCGACATCCGGCAGCTCGCGCACCGGGATGGTGCGCAGGGCGGCGAGGCCGAAAACGAGGAGAAGGAGGCTGGCCACGGCGGCCAGCACGGGGCGGCGGACGGCGATGTCGGGGAGGGTCACGAGTCGCCCTCGGTGCTGGAGCTGTCGGATGTGTCGCCCGCGTCCAGGACGGTGACGGCGCCGCCGTCGCGGACCCGTTGGAGCCCGCGGACGACGACGCCGGTGCCTTCCTCGAGCCCGCCCTCGATGGCGACGTAGCCGCCGCGGCGCTGGCCTGTCTTGACGGGCACACGGGTGGCGATGTCGTCGGTGACGGTGAAGACGTAGGTTTCGGCGGCCTGGAAGATAATCGCGGCTTCGGGGACGACGAGCGCCTCGGCCTCGGAGAGGGTCAGGGTGAGGGACATGAACATGCCGGCGGGCAGCACGCTGTCGCGGTTGGGGATGACGGCGCGGGTGCGGAAGGCGCGGCTGACCGGGTCGATGCGGCTGTCGACGGCCTCGATCCGGCCTTCGAAGGTGCGGTCGGGGAAGGCGGCGGAGGTGGCGGTTACGCCGAGGCCGGTGCGGACCTGGGCGAAGAGGGTTTCGGGCAGGGCAAACTCGACGATGACCTCGGAAAGGTCGTCGAGCCGGGTGATGATGTCGCCCTCGCTGACGCGGGCGCCGGGGTCGATCTCGGTCAGTCCGACGACGCCGGCGAAGGGGGCCTTGATGGTGCGGTCATCCAGCCGGCGGCGGGCGCGGTCGAGCTGGGCGCCGGCCTCGGCCAGGCGGGCGATGGTGTCTTCCAGCGTGGCCTGGGAGATGGCGTTGGTCTCGCGCAACTGGCGGGCGCGGGAGAGGGCCTGTTCCTGTTCGGTCGACCGGGCCTCGGCCTCGGTCAGGTCGGCGCGCTGGATGGTCTCGTCGAGCCGGACCAGCACCTCGCCCTTTGCGACGCGGTCGCCGGGGGTGAAGGTGATTTCCACCACGCGGCCATCGGCCTCGGGCACGATTTCGACCGACTGGCGGGCGCGGGTGGTGCCGACGGCCTCGACCGACTGGGCGAGGACGCGTCGTTCGGCCGGGACCAGCTCGACCGGGGCCGGCGGGCTGGCGCGATCGGTTGCGGCTTCTTCGGCCGGGGCGAGGTAGATGGTGTAGGCTTCCCATCCGCCATAGGCGAGACCGCCCAGAAGGCAGAGCACAAGAAGCTGTTTCCAAACGGACATGCATGTTTCCCCGGGACGCGCCCGCCACGTGGCGGCAGCGCGATGGCAAGCCTAGCGGAAACCGGGGAAATGGCAACGGGGAAGGGGCGTGTGGCGCAGGGGGGGCAAGGGCGCTGACTCTCTTGCCCTGGCCCGGTGGGCCGGGGCCAATCGCGCCGGGGGATTTCGGACCCGGAAAGAGGCGGTGAGTGGCTATTGGCGGGGGCGGGTCATGTCAGGATCGTAGGGGGAGGGCGGGATGACGCGGGACGGCGTGAGGCGGCCGATGATGTCGATCTCGATCGCGGTGCCCGGCTGGGCGAGATCGGGGGCGATGAAGGCGTAGGCGAGGTTTTTCCCTGTGCGGTGGCCCCAGGCGCCGCTGGTGACGGTGCCGACGACGCGGTCGTTCAGCATCACGGAGGCGCCGGGATGGGCGGGGGCGTTGCTGTTGTCGATGTCGAGCGTGACGAGGCGTTTGCGGGGGCCTTGGGTGCGGCGGGTTTCGAGGGCGGGTTTGCCGATGAAATCGGGTTTGTCGAGGGTCACGAAGCGGGCGAGGCCGGTTTCGAACGGGTCGAACTCGGTCAGGAGGTCGGATTTCCAGTGCAGGAAGCCTTTCTCGAGGCGCATGGATTCGACCGCGCGGGCGCCGAAGAGGCGGAGGCCGTGCGCCTCGCCCGCGCGGCGGAGGGCGAGCCAGGCGGCGTAGAGCTGGTTGTTGGGGATGTGGATTTCGTAGGCGAGCTCGCCCGAGAAGCTGACGCCCATGACGACGGCGGGGGCGATGCCGATGAAGCATTGGCGGACCGAGAGCCAGGGGAAGGCCGGTTTCGACCAGTCGGCGCGGCTGACGGCCTGCATCACCTCGCGGGATTTGGGGCCGGCGAGGACGAGGATGGTGTGCGCGTTGGTGAGGGAGTGGATCTGCACGTCTTCGCCGGGCCGGATGTGCCGGGTCAGCCAGTCCATGTCGTGGGCTTCGGCGGCGGCGGCGGAGCCGTACCATACGCGGCCGTCGGGGAGGTTGGCGATGGTGGCTTCGGCCTTGATCATGCCGTGGTGGTTCAGAAGGTAGCCGAGGCCGACGCGGCCGGGTTTGCGGGGGAGGCGACCGCAGATCATCCGGTCGAGGAAGCTGTGCACGTCCGAGCCGGTGAGTTCGTAGCGGTTGAAGCCGTTCACCTCGCAGAGGCCAACGGCGGTTTGGACGGCTTCGACCTCGGCGGCGACGACGTCGAAGGTTTCGTTGAAGCGGAAGCCGTGGGTTTCGTGGAAGTCGCTGGTGGGCTTGATGTAATCGGCGCGTTCCCAGCCGTTCACCACGGTGAAGTCTGCGCCTTCGGCGGCGAGGATGGGGGTGAGTGGCGTGGTCTTGACGGGGCGGCCGGCGGGGCGGTGTTCGTGGGGGAATTCGAAGCGGAATTCGTTCTGGTATTCCTCGATGGCTTTCAGGGCGGTGAGTTCGACATTGCCGTGGCCGGTGAAGCGGCGGGGGTCGAGTGGCCAGGTGTCGTAGCAGGCCTCGCCATGGACGATCTGCTGGGCCAGCAGCCAGCCATGGCCGCCGCCTTCGCCGAGGCCTGCGCGCAGGCCGATGATGCAGAAGGCGTTGCGTTTGCCGGGGATGGGGCCGACGAGCGGCGCGCCGTCGAGGGAATAGGTGATCGGACCGTTCACCACCGTATGGATGCCGACCTCCATCAGGGCGGGCATACGGGCGAAGGCGCCTTCGAGCACGTCGGTCACGCGGTCGAGGTCGTCGGGGCAGAGCGCGTTCGTGAAGTTCGGGTCGATCCCGTCCATCCCCCATGTGCGGCAGTCCTGTTCATAGAAACCCAGCAGGAGGCCCTGTTTCTCCTGACGGCAGTAATAGTCGGAGATCGGGCAGCGCAGGAGCGGCATGCGGTGGCCGGCGTCGATGATCTGTTGGATCGGTTCGGTGAGGAAATACTGGTGTTCCATCGACATGACCGGGTGGTGCACGCCCATCATCGCGCCCACCTCGTTGACGCGGTAGCCGCAGGCGTTGACCACGATCTCGGTGCGGATGTCGCCCTTGTCGGTGTGGACGGTCCAGCTGTCGTCCGCGTGCTGGGTGAGGCCGGTGACGGGGGTGTGGCGGTAGATCTCGGCGCCGGCGGTGCGGGCGCGGCGGGCGAGGGCCTGGCAGAGCTGGGCGGGATCTATATCGCCATCGAGCGGGTCCCACAGCCCGCCGAGCAGGTTGTCGGTGGAAATGAGCGGGTGCCGGCGGGCGCATTCGGCGGCGTCGAGCACCTCGAAATGCACGCCCATGCCGCGGGCCATCGAGGCGAAGTGGCGGTAGCCGTCCATCTGCGCCTCGGTATTGGCGAGGCGGATGCCGCCGTCGCCGTGGTGATAGTTGATCGGGTAATCGGGGTCGTCGGCAAGCTCCTTGTAGAGGTTGATCGAGTGGGTCTTCAGCCCGACCATCGTCTGGTTCATGCCGAAATTGGTGACCTGCGCCGCGGAGTGCCAGGTGGTGCCGCTGGTCAGTTCGTCACGCTCGACGAGGACCACGTCGGACCAGCCCTCTTGCGTGAGGTGGTAGAGGGTGGAGCAGCCGGCGATGCCGCCGCCGATCACGACGCACCTGGTTTGCGATTTCATGTTCGATGTCTCCCGGCCGCATGGTTCGGAGCCAGATGGCCGTCGAACCGGGGCGGCGGTCAATGGGATGAGCGTGGTTTGCAGATTATCGAAACGGTGATGAGAGAAATTGCCGCCTTCCGGATTGCGCTTGCCGCGTGGTGCGCCATGCCGCCTGATGATCGGGACATGATCCGGAGGCGAGAATGGCGAAGGATGACGGCAGGCCGCGCCGGTCGGGGCGGCGGGAGCGGGTGGCGAAGCGCGCGGCGCCGCCGCTGATCAACCCGGCGCCGCCGGGTCAGATCGGCGGGGTGTACCGGCCGCTCTCCGAGGCGGACATGCAGGCGATCTATGGTACGGCGTTGCGGTTGCTTGAAGAGTTGGGGATGGGGCAGGTGCCGGCGCGGCTGGCCGATGTGCTGCGCAGCGCGGGGGCGCGGGAGATGGAGAACGGGCGGTTTGCGTTGCCGGAGCGTCTGGTGCGTGAGGCGGTGGCGGCCGCGCCGAGGCATTTTCCGATGCATGGGCGTGACCCGGCGCGGAGCATCGAGGTGGGCGGGCAGGCCGTGCATTTTGGCACCGGCGGCGCGGCGGTGCAGACACTTGACCTCGACAGCGGGGTGTACCGCGCCTCGACCTTGCGGGACCTGCATGATTTCACCCGGTTGCAGGACACGCTGACCAATGTGAGCTGGTTCACGCGGTGCTGTATCGCCACGGATATCGAGGATCACTACGACCTTGATGTGAATACCGCTTATGCGCTTTTGAGGAACACGACGAAGCCTGTCGCCACGGCCTTTACGCTGGCCGAGCACGTGGCGCCGATTGTCGAAATGTTCGATGTCGCCGCCGGTGGGCCCGGGGCGTTTGCAAAGCGGCCCTTCGTGAAGGCGCATATCAGCCCGGTGATCTCGCCCCTGCGGTTCGGGGAGGATGCGGTGGACGTGACCTTTGCCTGCCTGGAGCACAACATCCCGGTGTCGTGCATTACCGCGGCGCAGGCGGGGGCGACGGCGCCGGCGACGCTGGCGGGGTTCCTCGCGCAGTCGCTGGCCGAGACGCTGGCGAGTCTCGTGATGGTGCATGCGATCAAGCCGGGGCATCCGATGGTGTTTTCGAACTGGCCGCTGGTGATTGACCTGCGGACCGGGGCGTTTGCCGGGGGCGGGGGCGAGATTGCGGTGCTGAACGCCGCGTCGGCGCAGCTGTCGAACTGGCTGGGGCTGGTGTCGGGCGTGGCGGCGAGCATGACGGATGCGAAGGCGATCGATGCGCAGTATGGCGTGGAGAAGGGGCTGACCTCGCTGGCGGCGGCGCTGGCCGGGGGGAACCTGATCTATGAAAGCTCGGGCATGACGGCCTCGCTTCTGGGGGCGAGTTTCGAGGCGTTCGTGCTTGATAACGAGATGCACGCGATGACGTATCGGGCGCTGCGGGGGATCGAGGTGAGCGAGGATAATCTCGGGTTCGATGCGATCTGCGAGGCGGTGCTGGGCGAGGGGCATTTCCTTGGGGGTGCCCATACGTTCCAGGCGATGGAGCGGGATTATGTCTATCCTAGCCTGGCCGACCGGGACACGCCGAAGACCTGGGCCGACGGAGGGGCGCGGGATGCGTGGGCCCGGGCGCGGGAGAGGGCGCGCGAGGTGCTGGAGGCGCATCATCCGGAGTACCTGACGGCGGAGCAGGATGCCGAGATCCGGCGGCGGTTCCGGATACTGGATTAGGTCAGTCTTCGGGGCCGGACGTGTCCGGCAGCACGCGGAACAGCCCGTCAAGCCAGGGCATGCGCTCGACGGTCGGTGCAACGGCGCGGTCCTCGACCAGACGGCGCATGGTGCCGATGACCGAGGCGACGGCGGCGCCGGGGCTGTCGTCGGTGGTGAAGACCGAGAGGGTGCGGGCGAAGCTTTTGGCGGGGAATGGCAGAAGCATGATCTGGCGGTGAAAGCGGTGCGCGCGGATGTAGTTCATCGGCGTGGTGATCGCCCAGCCGTCGCCATCGGCGACCATGCTCATCAGGCTCTGGTTGCTGTCGAATTCGAAGCGGGCGGGCAGGGTGACGCGCAGGCGACGGAGGTGCTGCTCGATCTGGGCCGCCATGATCTGGTTGCCGGAATAGCGCAGGAGCGGCAGGGGGGACCGGCCGGCGAGATGATCCTCGGGTGTGGTGGTGTCACCCAATGGCACGGCGAGGACGAAGGGATCGCGCAGGAGGGGGGCCTCGGTCAGGTCGTCGGTGCCGAATTGCGGGCGGGTGGCGATGCCGACGTCGATGTCCTGATGGCGCAGCAGGGCGAGGATTTCGTGGCTCGGGCGGGTCAGGTGGCGGAACCGGCATTTCGGCATGCCCGCGGCGAGGCTTCGGGCCAGTTCGGGGCCGATCTCGCTGTCGAAATCCTCGATCAGGCCGATGGAGAGCTCCCGCGTTTCGGCGAGATCGCCCGCCTGGGCCTCGGTCTCGGCCTTGCGCAGGAGGCGCATCGCCTCGTCGACCTGGGCGTGAAAGACCGAGCCGGCCGCCGTCAGGCGCAACGGCCGGCGGGCATGGTCGAAGAGATTGACGCCAAGCGCGTCTTCAAGGCTGCGGATGTGGTGCGAGACGGTGCTGACGGACAGGCCGCTTTCTTGCGCGGCCTCTTGCACGGCCCCGCTGCGGGCGGTCAGCAGGAAGACTTCGAGCCATTTGAGGCTGAGCTTGGACTTCTTCATGTGACACAGGATCGGGCGGCCGGGGTGCCTTGTAAACTCTGGAAAGAGCCATTCGAGAAAATCGAAACTGGCAGCCGGTCGGTCACCAGGAAAGGGGCGGGATGCCGGCCCTTTTCGGGTCTTGCCTCAGGGCGGGCTCAGTCGCCGTTGTCGACTTCCTTGGTGGACACCGCTGTCGCGATGTCCGAGGCCAAAGCGTTGATTCCTTCCTCGACCGTGTCGACGGCCGCGACACCGAGACCGACCACGGCCGCGGTCAGCACGACCCAGTCGACCGTTGCGGCGCCGTCTTCATCCTTCAGGAACTGTTCAAATCGTTTCTTCATCTCTGCCATCCCGAATGGCTTTTCGTAACGCCCCCATCCCCGCGGCAGATCATGCCATCGGGGCGCACAGGGGCTTTGCGCTGATGACAGGTCTGACGAAGGAATTTGGCGGGATTGTGGCCCGGTCTGGCCGGTTCTTCGGCCCGGACTGCGCGTTCTGTCGCAGCCGGGTCAGTCTCCGTTCGCGACGCTGACGCTTTCACTGACTACTTGGCTCAGCTCGACCGTTCCGGTGTGAACGGCGATGGTCGCGTTCACACCCAGCATGACGACGCCGGCCGTCAGCATGACCCAGTCGGTGCTGATGACGCCGGACTCGTCACGAAGGAAGCTGTGCAGGTATTTGAGCATCGGGCCGGCCTTTCCGGATCAGGGGTGATGGGCGCGGCCGGGGAGAGATGGGCAGTGCCTGTGTCAGTGGGAATTTCCTGAGCCGGGAATGTGGCGCGAATGTGGCGATTTCGTTGGCGTGCCATATTCGTGCCACAGTTTCATATCGACCTGTCACCAATGCAGCGGCTGCCGGGCATTGGTGCTGAAACGGAAACCGGGCCCCTGTTGCGGGTTGCGGAAACCGGGCGCGGAGGCCCGGTTTGACCGCTTATCTTTCGGGAATGAGGCCTCTTGGGCTGAACCGGAGCACGAGGATGAGAATCACCCCCATGGTCAGGAGCCGCATATGCGCGGCGCTGCCGATCAGGTGATCCTTGAGCGCGCTGCCATCGGCCAGGGGTGCGGTGATGGTCTGCATCAGCCAGAGGCCGATCGGTTCGACCTGCACCCAGAGGAACCAGATCAGGAAGCCGCCCAGCACGGCCCCGAAATTGTTGCCCGAGCCGCCGACGATGACCATCACCCAGATCAGGAAGGTGAAGCGCAGCGGCTGGTAGGAGGTGGGGATGAGCTGGCCGTCGAGCGTGGTCATCATCGCGCCGGCTATGCCGCAGCAGGCGGAACCCAGGATGAAGATCTGCAGGTGGCGGGCGGTGACGTCCTTGCCCATCGCCTCGGCTGCGACCTCGTTGTCGCGGATGGCGCGCATCATCCGGCCCCAGGGGCTGTTGAGGGCGAGCTGGGCGAGGACGAGGATGATCGCGAGGACGACGGCGAAGAGGGCGCCATAGCTGAGTTTGACGAAGAGCGAGGAGGCGGTGACCGGGTCGATGCCCATGCCCGAGGCGGTTTCGACGAAGCCCGGGTCGTTCTGCAGGTCGACCTCGTAGGGCACCGGGCGGGGCAGGCCCACCACGTTCTTGACCCCGCGTGCGAGCCAGTCTTCGTTCTTGAGGATGGCGAGGATGATCTCGGCGATGCCCAGCGTGGCGATGGCCAGGTAGTCGGAGCGCAGGCCGAGGGCCGATTTGCCGATGATCCAGGCCCCGCCCGCGGCGAGCAGGCCACCCACGGGCCAGGCCAGCAGCACGGGCAGGCCGAGCCCGCCGAGATAGCCGGTGCCGGCGGGGTTCACCGCCTCGACCGCGTCGACGCCCGGGTCGAAGACCGCACGATAGAGGAAGAAGCCGCCGACGAGGATGACCAGCACGATCAGGCCGCGCAGCTTCGATTTCGGCATGTACTTGAATGTCAGGGCGGCCGCGACGATGACGGCCGCGCCGGTCAGCAGGCCGGAGATCAGGCGCACGCCGCCGGCGGCCCAGGCTTCGGTGGTGGGCGGCATGGACACAAGCACGGTGGCCAGTCCGCCGAGCGCCACGAAGCCCATGACGCCGACGTTGAAGAGCCCGGCGAAGCCCCATTGCAGGTTCAGCCCCAGCGACATGATCGCCGAAATGAGCCCCATGTTCAGGATCAGGAGCGCGGTGGACCAGCTTTGGGCGAACCCCGTCAGCAGGATCAGCCCGGCCACGAAGGCGAACATGGCGGTGTTTTTCATCATATCGCTCATACCGCTTTCCCCCTGAAGAGGCCGGTGGGCCGGAAGAGAAGGACGATCAGCAGGATCACGAAGCTGACCGCGAACTTGTAGTCGGTGGACAGAAGCTGCACGAGGCCAGAGGGCTCGAGGCTTTCGGGCAGCATGTATTCCAGCACCTTCTTCCAGGCGTAGGTGATGAAGACCTCGGAAAAGGCGATGATGAACCCCCCGGCGATGGCGCCCAGCGGGCTGCCGAGGCCGCCGACGATGGCGCTGGCGAAGATCGGCAGCAGGAGCTGGAAATAGGTGAAGGGCTTGAAGCTCTTGTCGAGCCCGTAGAGCACGCCCGCCACGGTGGCCAGCGCCGCGACGATCAGCCAGGTGACCATGACCACGCGGTCGGGGCTGATGCCGGAAAGCAGGGCCAGGTCCTCGTTGTCGGAATAGGCGCGCATGCTCTTGCCGGTGCGGGTGCGGTTGAGGAACCAGAAGAGGAGCGCCACGACGATGACGGCGGTGACGACGGTGATGCCCTGGGTGGTCTTGAAGGCGAGCCCCTCTTCGAGGCCGGTCATCTCCTTGAAGTCGCGGGCGTTGATGATGAAGCGTTCACCGTCGGCGAAGCGCTGGTCGCCGGGGCCGATGATGAAGCGGACGAGCCCGTTCAGCACGAACATGACGCCGATCGAGACGATCACGAGGATCACCGGCTTGGCCTTCTGTTCGCGGTAGAAGCGATAGACCATGCGGTCGGTGACAAGTACCAGCGCCATGCAGGCGGCGATGCCGAAGGGCAGGGCCAGCAGCGCCGTGGGCAGGACGCCGAAGCCGAGGCCCATGGACTGGAACCACCAGGTGACGAGGATTGTGACCATCGTGCCGAAGGCCATGGTGTCGCCATGGGCGAAGTTGGAGAAGCGCAGGATGCCGTAGATCAGCGTCACGCCGAGCGCGCCAAGGGCCAGCTGGCTGCCATAGGCGATGGCGGGGATCAGCACGAAGTTGGAGAGCGCGACGATGGCGTTGAGGATGTCCATCAGAATAGCACCTGTTCACAAGAGTAGTCGGCGCGCACCCAGCCGCTGTCTTCCAGAGTCTGAGTTTCGTTTCCGGGCCTGTACACATGCGCTGTCCAGGTCACGCCGTCGGGGGTGGACAGGTAGTTCTGGCGGCCCACCTTCGACGAGGGCGCAGGTATGCCACCAAGGATCCAACGCCAGTCCTGGGGATGAAAGATGCCCCCGCTTGCCTGAGCCACCATCGGCCCCATGGCAAGATACTGAGGCGACCCGGCGACGCTCGAATGGGCAATTACGACTCGGGTATCCGCATTGACGCATTTCCTTGCCGTATCACAGGTCTGGGCTTCGGCACACTGGTAGATCGACAGCGTGTCCGTCGGTTGGTCAATCAGCGTTTCCAACGTGGCCGACAGGGCGGATTGGGTGGTGAGCAGAAGGGCAAAGGCCCCCGCCATGGAACGCGCGGTGGTACGGAGCGGGGTGGTCATGATGCGCTCCGGCCCTTGCGTGACAGCGACGTTATCCCGAAGAGCGGGGAGCCCGCGGAATTATCGGTTATCGACAAGTTATCCCCTGATTTGCCCACAGACCTGTGGAGGAAATATTGCATATGTGACAGCTCCTTGGTGGGCTGAACGGTCGAAACCTGTGGATAACGGCGTGGTCCCGTCATACCGCCTGTCCACCTCTCGTGCAGTCGCCGGAGGTGTATTCGTTGCCCTGAGACCCCATGTCGCCTTCGCCGCGGACCTCGCCGTCGGAGGCGACGAGGATGCGGCTGCCGTCGCGCAGGAAGTAGACGCGGGCGGCGTTGTCCTCGCGCAGGTTCTCGATCGGGCGGGGCTGACGGCGGCCGGCCTCTCGGACCACGACGCTGAACTTGTCGCGGCCCACGCGCTGAAGCACGAATTGCCAGTCGGGATTGCCCCATTTGCTTTGCAGGCGGCAGTTCCACATGTAGCTGTTGCCCAGCGAGGCGACCATCTGGGCGTGGCCGGTGGCCGAGCTTGATGCCGCGGTGGTGGGCGTGGTGTCGGTGCCCGCGCTGCGACAGCCGGCGACAGCGGCCAGAACGGCCAGCGTTGCAATGATCTTTCGCATTGTCATCCCCCCAGGAAACTCTTGCGCACCTCAGGGTCGGCGAGGAGTTCCTTGCCGGTCCCGGTATAGGCGTTGCGGCCCTGCACCATGACATAGCCCTTGTCGGCGATCTCGAGGGCCTGGCGGGCGTTCTGTTCGACCATCAGGATCGGGATGCCGGTGCGGCTGACCTCGATGATGCGGTCGAACAGTTCGTCCATGACGATCGGGCTGACGCCGGCGGTGGGTTCGTCGAGCATGAGCACTTTCGGTTTGGTCATCAGGGCGCGGCCGACGGCGACCTGCTGGCGCTGGCCGCCGGACAGCTCGCCGGCCGCCTGGCGCCGCTTTTCGCGCAGGATCGGGAACAGGTCATAGACCTGGTTCATCGTGCCGGAGATGTCGTCGGTGCGGATGAAGGCGCCCATCTCGAGGTTTTCCTCGACGGTCATCGAGGTGAAGATGTTGTTGTTCTGGGGCACGAAGCCCATGCCCTTGGCGACGCGGGCCTGAGGGCTCAGGCGCGAGATATCCTCGCCGTCGAGCCGCACATGGCCTTCGCGCAGGTCGAGCATGCCGAAGACGGCCTTCATCGCGGTCGACTTGCCGGCCCCGTTGGGGCCGACGATGACCGCGATCTCGCCCTTGTCGACGGCAATGGTGCAGTCGTGCAGGATGTCGGGGCCCGACTTGCCGTAGCCGCCGGTCATGGTGTCGCCGATCAGGAACGGGCCGCTGCCATCGGCCTTCACGGCCTCGCCGCTTTGGCGCAGGGGAATTTCGCCCGCCCCGTCGGGGTTGGCGATCGACCGGTCCTTGTTGCCGCGGTCATCCTGGTAAGCATTTTTTCCGCTCAAAGCGCGACCCCGGGGTCGGAGAAGGAAAAGCCCGAGATGAAGGTGCGATGCGTGGCCCGGGCGATGTCGTTATCGGTGACGCCGGGAGCCACGGTGATGAACTGCATGACCATGCCCTTGCGCACCATGTAGGAGTGCAGGAAGAGCACCTCGGTGCCGTTCGATTGGTAGCTGTAGAGGATCGTGCCGGCGGGTCGGTTCATCATGCCACCCTTGAGCGCGATCACGTCGAGAGAGCCGCCAAGTTTCTTGATCTGGCCGGAGACCTTCTTGAGGATGGCCGACTGTACGTCCTTGTCGCGGAGCGCCTTGGTGCCCGTCATCTCGACGATCAGCTTGCCGATGCTGTTGTCGCCGCGCTGATAGACGGCTGTCGCCTCGGCCACCGCGCGGCCCAGCCGCGACCAGCCGCTCTCCTCGCCGCAGAATTCGATGCGGTCGGTCAGTTGTTCACATGTTTCGGTCGATGCCGGTTCCGCCGTCCCTTGCGTTGCCGTCGCCAGTCCGATTGAAAGTGCAAGTGCCGTGATGCAGTGCTTCATGCCTGTGTCCCCATCATGTCCTTGTTTTTCAGTCCCGTGCCGAGATAGGCCTCGATGACTTGCTCGTTGGCCTTGATGTCGTCCAATGTGCCCTCGGCCAGCACCTTTCCCTCTGCCATGCAGATCACCGGGTCGCAGATGCGGCCGATGAAATCCATGTCGTGTTCGATCACCACGAAGGTGTAGTTGCGTTCCTTGTTCAGCTGCACGATCGCGTCGGCGATGGTGTTGAGCAGGGTGCGGTTCACCCCAGCGCCGACCTCGTCGAGAAAGACGATGCGGGCGTCGACCATCATGGTGCGCCCGAGTTCCAGCAGCTTTTTCTGACCGCCCGAAACCTGGCCGGCCTTGTGGTCGGCGAGGTGTTCGATGGTGAGGAATTCGAGAACCTCGTCGGCCTTGGCGCGCAGGGCGCGTTCCTCGTCGGCGATGCGCTTGCGGCCGAACCAGGTGTTCCAGAGCCGCTCTCCCGACTGGTCGCCGGGCACCATCATCAGGTTCTCGCGGCAGGTCATCGAGCTGAATTCGTGGGCGATCTGGAAGGTGCGCAGCAGGCCCTTGTGGAACAGGTCATGCGGCGGCAGGCCGGTGATATCTTCGCCGGCCATGGTGACACGGCCGGACGTTGGTTGAAGAACGCCCGCGATCACGTTGAAAAGAGTTGTTTTTCCGGCGCCATTAGGTCCGATCAAGCCGGTGATCGAACCTTGCTGGATGGTCATGCTCGCGCCATCGACGGCATGGAACCCGCCGAAATGCTTGTGAACGTCATCGACGACGATCATGTGTGTCCCCCGGGGGCTTTTGCCCCTCCGTTCGTTGGATCGGCCCCGGGCGTGCCCGGGACCGGTCTTTTTGTCCCTCTACGGCTGGATCAGCGGAATTTGACCGTGGTGATCTCGCCGTCCTTGAATTCGATCTCGCGGTAGTTGCCGGCCGATTCCCCGGGGCCGATCAGTTCCACCGCGGTCGCGCCGACGTAGTCGATGTCGCCGCCCTCGGCAATGATGTCGAGCGCCTTGCCAAGCTCACCGGGGAAGATTTTCTCGCCCGGGGCGTTGGCCACGTCCATCACGTGTTCCTTGTAGTCGGCGGATTCGACGGAGCCGGCCGCTTGCATCGCCAACATGATGAGCGCCGCGGCGTCATAGCTTTCCGGTGCGAAGGGCGAGGTGGCCTCGAAGCTGTCGCCGACCATTTCCTCAAACTTGGCCACGCCGGGGCTGTCGGTGCCCGGGTGCTGGCCGGTGGAGCCGTCGACCTCGGAGCCGAAATTGGCTTCGAGCTGCGAGCCGATCATGCCGTCGGGGAAGTGGAAGGTGTCGAAGGCACCGGAGTCGAGCGCCGCACGCACGATGCCGCTGCCGCCCTGGTCGACATAGCCCGCCACGACCAGACGGTCGCCGCCGGCGGAGGCCAGTGCGCCCACCTCGGCCGAGTAGTCGGCCTTGCCGTCTTCGTGGGCGGCGTTGATGGTGATCGTGCCGCCGGCTTCCTCGAAGGCGGCCGCGAAGCTGTCGGCTAGGCCCTTGCCGTAGTCGTTGTTGGTGTAGGTCACCGCGACCTCTTCGATGCCACGCTCCATCAGGATCTCGGTCATCACGACGCCCTGGCGGGCATCCGAGGGGGCGGTGCGGAAGAAGAGGCCGTCATCTTCGGCGGTCGAGAGCGCCGGCGAGGTGGCCGAGGGCGAGATCATCACGACGCCATTCGGCACGGCCGCGTTCGACAGGATGGCGCCGGTGACGCCGGAACAGTCGGCGCCCATGATGCCCTTGACCCCTTCGGAGGTGATCAGGCGTTCGGCAGCCGCCGTCGCCGCGCCTGCGTCGATGCAGGTGCTGTCGGCGCGGACCGGTGAGACGGTCATCCCGTCGAGCAGCTTGCCGCTTTCGCTGACTTCCGACATCGCCAACTCTGCGCCGGCCGCCATGTGCGGGGTCAGAGATTCAATCGGGCCGGTGAAGCCGAGGATGATACCGATCTTGACTTCGCTGTCCTGGGCCCAGGCGGCGCCTGCACCCAGAGCGAGTGCCGTGGTCGTCGCGAGTAGTTTCTTCATGTCTGTCTCTCCCTGTTGAACAGTACGTTCTGGGGGCTGAGCCTATTTGACTGATATGGAAAAGCAAGGGGATATCCCGCCGCAAGAGCGCGTGGACGTGATTTGACGTAAGGGCACGGCGCCCCATTTTTTAAGGTGGTTAAAAGGAACAGGAGCAGTCTGATGAGAGTGTTGAGACATGGCGGCCTTGTGGCCGCCTTCTGCGCGTGGGCCGGAGTTGCGGGTGCCCTTGACAGCAGTGCCGGTGCGTTGAGCGTCTCGACGGTTGCGGATGGGCTCGAGGAGCCGTGGGCGATCGGGTTTCTGCCCGGGGGTGGCGTGCTGGTCACCGAGCGGGCCGGGCGGCTGAAACTGGTCGAGAATGGCCAAGTGGCCGAGGTGGCCGGTGTCGGCGAGGTGCAGGCCCGCGGGCAGGGCGGCCTGCTGGATGTGCTGGTGCCGCGCGACTTTGCCCGGACCCGGACCTTGTTCTTCAGCTATTCCAAGCCGCAGGATGGTGGCGCCGGTACGGCGGTGGCCAAGGCGCAGTTGTCGCCCGACGGGGCGCGGCTGAGCCGGTGGGAGGTGATTTTCGAGATGGAGCCGGGCTCGCGCGGCGGGCGGCATTTCGGCTCGCGGATCGTGGAGGCGCCCGATGGCACTTTGTTCGTGACCGTGGGCGAGCGCGGCGACCGGCCCTCGGCGCAGGATCTGTCGCGCGAGAACGGGTCGGTGGTGCACATCACGAAGGATGGCGCGGTGCCCTCGGAAAACCCGTTCGCAGATCGGGAGGGCGCGCAGCCCGAGATCTGGTCATACGGGCACCGCAATGCGCAGGGCGCGGCGCTGGATGCCTCTGGCCAGCTTTGGGTTGTCGAGCATGGCGCGCGGGGCGGCGACGAGGTGAACCGGGTGGAAAAGGGCGCCAATTACGGCTGGCCGGTGATTTCCTACGGGGTTCACTATTCGGGCGGGAAAATTGGTGAGGGCACGCACAAGGAAGGGATGGAGCAGCCCGTGCATTACTGGGACCCGTCGATCGCGCCGTCGGGGATGATGATCTATTCGGGCAAGCTCTGGCCCGAGTGGGAGGGCGATTTCTTCGTGGGCTCGCTGAAGTTCAACATGATCTCGCGGCTGTCGGGCGATCCGCTGGAAGAGGTCGAGCGGATCGAGGGGCCCGAGACGTTGCGTGTGCGCGATATCCGGGAAGGGCCGGAGGGGGCGATCTGGTTCCTGTCGGTTGGCGAGGGGGCATTGTACCGGGTGACGCCGTGATGGGTGCGAAATCTTGAAAAGATTTCTGTCCGCTTTCTTTTCAAGAAAGCGGGGCGTTGCGTAAAAGTAATGAATTCAGAGGCTTAGACCGAAAGCCGGGTCGATTGGGAGCCGCGCTCACGATAAGGCGTGGTGTTGTAGTGTGAGCGGTAACACTTGGAGAAGTGCGAGGGGCTGGCGAACCCGCAGGCCAGCGCCACGTTGATCACGGTCATGTCGGTCTGCATCAGCAGGTTGCGGGCCTTTTGAAGCCGCAGTTCCATGTAGTAGCGCTTGGGCGAGCGGTTGAGGTAGCGCCGGAACAGCCGTTCTAGCTGACGCGTCGACATGCCGACATCCTTGGCGAGGATGGCGGGGCTGATCGGTTCCTCGATATTGGCCTCCATCATCTGGATGACCTGGCTGAGCTTGGGGTGGCGCACACCGATACGGGTGGGAACCGACAGGCGCTGGGTGTCCTGGTCGGTGCGGATCGAGGCGTAGATCATCTGGTCGGCCACGGCATTGGCGAGCTTGTCGCCCTGTTCGTCGGCGATGATCTTGAGCATTAGGTCGATGGAGGAGGTGCCCCCCGCGGTCGACATGCGGCTGCCGTCGATCACGAAGACCGACTTGGTCAGTTCTACCTCGTCGAATTCCTCGGTGAAGCTGTCATGGTTTTCCCAGTGGATGGTCGCTTTCTTGCCATCGAGCAGGCCGGCGCGCGCCATCACGTAGCTTGCCGTGCAGAGACCGCCCACGCGTAGGCCGCGGCGGGCCTCGCGGCGCAGCCAGTTCAGCAGCTTCTTGGTGGTCGCCTGCTGGATATCGGTGCCGCCGCAGATCAGCATCGTGTCGTCACGGCTGAGCTCTTCGAGAGGCATGTCGAGATGGAACCGCGTGCCGGCGGAACAGCCGACGGTGTCGCCGGATTCGCCGGTGGTCACCCATGTATACAGGGTTTTGTCGGCCATACGGTTCGCGATCCGCAGGCAATCGAGGGCCGCGGCAAAGCTGAGCAGGGAGAAGTTTTCGAGAAGAACGAAAACGAAACGTCTGGGTGCGCCCTGCGCCTTCACCTCGACTTTGCCAGTCTCAACCTGCATGGCGACGATTCTCCGCGACCTGGCGTCATGGAATTGCGTCTTTTCACGAAAGTGTTGCAATTGACAAGACCGTCATACACCAAAAACGACATCCTGCCGATACTTCGTCTCTGGCCTCGGCGGACCGCCTCCTGTATAGACGGGCCTCGTTTTCTGGTTGCGGAGAGAGAAAATGGCTGATTGGCACAAATCCGACTGGCGCAGCAAGCCCCGGGTCCAGATGCCGGAGTATACCGATGCCGGCGCTTTGCAGGCCGTGGAGGCACGGCTGTCGCAATTTCCTCCGCTGGTCTTTGCGGGTGAGGCGCGCAAGCTCAAACGGCAGCTTGGGGCTGCCGGGCGGGGCGAAGCGTTCCTGCTGCAGGGCGGTGATTGTGCCGAGGCGTTCGACCAGTTTTCGGCCGATGCCATTCGCGACACGTTCAAGGTCATGCTGCAGATGGCGATGGTGCTGACCTATGGCGCCAAGGTGCCGGTCATCAAGGTGGGCCGGATGGCGGGCCAGTTCGCCAAGCCGCGCTCGGCTCCGACCGAGGTGGTCGATGGCGTCGAGCTGCCCAGCTATCGCGGCGACATCATCAACGAGCTTCCCTTTACCGCCGAGGCGCGCATTCCCGACCCGCAGAAGATGCTGCAGGCCTATACGCAGGCGGCGGCGACGCTGAACCTGTTGCGGGCGTTCTCGACCGGTGGTTATGCCGATGTGCACCAGGTGCATGCCTGGACGCTGGGCTTTACCGAGGGCGAGAAGGCCGAGCGGTATCGCGACATGGCCAACCGGATCAGCGACACGCTCGATTTCATGAAGGCGGCCGGCATCGACAGCGCCAATGCGCCGACGCTGCAATCGGTGGATTTCTACACCTCGCACGAGGGGCTGCTGCTGGAATACGAAGAGGCATTGTGCCGGCTCGATTCCACCTCCGGCAAGTGGCTGGCGGGTTCGGGTCACATGATCTGGATCGGCGACCGCACGCGGCAGCCGGACGGGGCGCATGTGGAATTCGCCCGGGGCGTGCTGAACCCGATCGGCCTCAAGTGCGGTCCGACGATGGATACGGACGACCTCAAGCGCCTTCTGGCCACGCTGAACCCCGACAACGAAGAGGGGCGGCTGACGCTGATCGCGCGGTTCGGTGCGGGCAAAGCGGGCGAGCATCTGCCGCGGCTGATCAGGACGGTGCAGGAAGAGGGCGCCAACGTGGTCTGGGTCTGCGACCCGATGCATGGCAACACGATCAAGTCGGCCAGCGGGTTCAAGACCCGGCCGTTCGACGCGGTGCTGCGCGAGGTGCAGGAGTTCTTTGCCGTTCACCGGTCGGAAGGCACCACGCCGGGCGGCGTGCATTTCGAGATGACGGGGCAGGACGTGACCGAATGCACCGGCGGCGTCCGCGCGGTGCTGGAGGAGAACCTGTCGGATCGGTATCACACGGCGTGCGATCCGCGGCTCAATGCGTCGCAGGCGCTGGAGCTGGCGTTCCTCGTGGCCGAGGAGCTCTCGGCGCTGCGCGAGGCGCGGGCGGATGTGAAGGTGGGCTGAGCTTCGCGTTCACCGATTTTTTGGAAGGCCGGCGGTTGCGCCGGCCTTTTTCGTTTGGGTCAGAGGCCGACCATGGCGCGGATATCGGCGGGGGATTTACCCTCGTCGCGGTAGGTGGCGATGGCGCGGGCATCGTCGCGCTTGGCGAGGCGCTTGCCATGCTCGTCGCGGATGAGGCGGTGGTGGTGATAGGTCGGGGTGGGGAGGTCAAGCAGGCGTTGAAGCAGGACGTGGATCTGTGTGGCGGAGTAGAGATCCTGGCCCCGGATCACGTGGGTGATGGCCTGATCGGCATCGTCGCAGACGATCGACAGGTGGTAGGAGGCGCCCATGCCGGTGCGGGCGAGGGCCACATCGCCGACGTTTGTGACCATGTCGGCGGGTTCGATGTGGCCGGTTTCGCCGCTGGGGCCGGTGCCGGTTTCCTCGAAGGTGATCGGGCTGTCGACCTCGGCCAAGGCGCGGCGCATGTCGAGGCGCAGGGGCGTGTCGGGCATGGGGCCGGTGGGCGGCGTGTCCGGGCGGCAGGTGCCGGGATAGATCAGACCGTCGGGCCCGTGCAGCGGCGCGCCTTCCTGCGGGGCGGAGGCGGCGGCGCGGATATCGGCGCGGGTGCAGGTGCAGGGGTAGAGCAGGCCGCGGTTCCAAAGCTGTTCGAGCGCCTTGCGATAGGTGGGCAGCCGCTCTGACTGGCGCCAGACGGGTTGCGGCCAGTCGATGCCGAGCCAGGCGAGGTCGTCGAAAATCTGGATTTCCCAGGATCTGCGGCTGCGGCTCTGGTCGATGTCGTCGATGCGGAGGTGGAAGGTGCCGCTGGCCGCCTTTGCCATGTCATGGGCAAGTAGCGCCGAGTAAGCGTGCCCGAGATGCAACGGGCCCGTCGGCGACGGGGCAAAGCGTGTGGCGAATTTCACGCCTTTTCAATGACGTAGACGTTGCACTTCAGGTTGAGGCCAGGCAGGTGCGGCCCGTATTTCTTGAAGCGCAGATGGGCGGCGCCGCAGTCGAGCCATTCGTTGAGCGCCGCCTCGAAGCGCGGGTCGGCGAGGGCGTGGTCATTGAGGCTGAGCCCCAGCAGGCCGCCCTTGGGCAGCGCCTTCATCAGCATCCCGAAGGTCGAGGCGGGCGCGGCGCCGGTGCCGATCACGCCGGTGGCGGTGATGGCGCTGTAGGCGTCTTTCGGGACAGGCGCGGTTTCCTTGACGTCGAGCACGGTAAGCGAGCGGTAGACGCCTTTCTTGCGGGCGCCGTCGACCATTTCGGGGCTCGGGTCCATTCCGTCGATGGTCGAGAACCCGGCCAGTTTCAGCGCAAGGCCCGACAGCCCGGTGCCGCAGCCGAAATCGAGGATCGGCGCATCGGAATCGGGGACATGCTTGAACATGGCTTCTGCCACGCGGCCGGGGGTGGCGTAGCCGTTTTCGGCAATTTCCGCGTCGTAGGTCGAGGCCCACGCATCGTAGAGCGCCTGAGTTCCCTCAGGCGTCGACGCATCGTAGACCCGGTCCAAAAATTTCTCACCCATGGGGTGAGCAAATCACACGGGCTCGCTTTCGTCCAGTGGGCATTGCGCGAGCCAGTCGGACCAAGCGGCTTTTGCCCGGTCGGTATAGGCCTTGTAGCGGTCGCGCCGGCCGCGGCGCCCGCCTTTCAGGCCGTCGACGGGGCGGAAAAGGCCGAAATTGACGTTCATCGGTTGGAAGGTCTTGGCCTCGGCGCCGCCGGTGATGTGGTGGATGAGCGCGCCCATGGCGCTGTCCTGCGGCGGGGCGGGGACGTCCTTGCCCAGAAGCTCGGCGGCGGCGAGGCGGCCGGCGAGCAGGCCCATGGCGGCGGATTCGACATAGCCCTCGACGCCTGTGATCTGGCCGGCGAAGCGGATGTTGGGCCGGGCGCGCAGGCGCATCTGGGCGTCGAGCAGCGTGGGGGAGTTGAGGAAGGTGTTGCGGTGAATGCCGCCGAGGCGGGCGAATGCCGCGTTCTCCAGCCCGGGAATCATCTTGAAAACAGAGGTTTGTGCGCCGTACTTCATCTTGGTCTGGAAGCCCACGATGTTGTAGAGCGTACCGAGCGCGTTGTCGCGGCGGAGCTGGACGACGGCGTGCGCCTTGACATCCGGCTGATGCGGGTTGGTCAGGCCCACCGGTTTCATCGGCCCGTGGCGCAGGGTTTCGCGGCCGCGTTCGGCCATCACCTCGATGGGCAGGCAGCCGTCGAAATACTGGGCGGTCTCGCCCTCGTGGAACTCTGTCTTCTCAGCCGCGAGGAGCGCGTCGATGAAGGCCTCGTACTGGTCGCGGTCCATCGGGCAGTTGAGGTAGGCGGTGCGCTCTTCCTCGGTATCGCCCTTGTCGTAGCGCGACTGCATCCACGCCTTGTCCATGTCGATCGTGTCGAAATAGACGATGGGGGCGATGGCGTCGAAGAAGGCCAGCGCGGTGGAGCCGGTTTCGCGGGCGATGGACTGGCCCAGTTTTTCGGAGGTGAGCGGGCCGGTGGCGAAGATCCACTGGCCGTCATCGGGCAGGTCGGTGATCTCGCCGGTCTCGACGCTGACATTCGGGTGGGCGCGCAGGCGGTCGGTGACGGCGCGGGCGAACGGATCGCGGTCGACGGCCAGGGCGCCGCCCGCGGGCAGGCGGTGGGCATCGGCCATTTCCATGATCAGCCCGCCGGCCTTGCGCATTTCCCAATGCAGCAGGCCCACGGCGTTCTGCTCGTCGTCATCCGAGCGGAAGGAGTTCGAGCAGACCATCTCGGCCAGGTCGCCGGTGCGGTGGGCGAAGGTGCCGACCTGCGGGCGCATTTCGTGAATGACCACGTTGACGCCCATGCGGGCGGCCTGCCACGCGGCTTCCGATCCGGCCATTCCGCCGCCGACGATATGAAGTGTCTTGTCCATGAAGGGCGATCTAGGCGATTGCCGGGCGTTTGGAAAGGGTCAGTAATCCGACACGGTGGCGGTGTCGCCGTGATCCATCGGGCCGGTGTCGACCGGAAGGCCGGAGGGCACGGTGTACGGCGCGCCGAGCCTGCCGTGGGAGGCGCGCGGGTCTTCCAGCGCGGCAAGGAAGGCGATGATGGCCTGTATCTCGTCATCTCGGAGGTAGAGCGGCTCGAGCTCGACGGACATGGCGATGCGCAGCATCTCGTCGAAATCGTCAAGAGCGGCGGTGTCGGGGATATCGACCTCGACTTCGGGGAGAAGGGCCTTTTCGACCTTGTACTGGGCCAGCCATGTCAGGGGGTCGAGATGGTGCCGGATGATGTCTTCAAGTTCGCCATAGGCGCCATTGTGGCCGTAGGGCGCGGTGATGGTCACGTTGCGAAGCGAGGGTGTTCGGAAGAAATAGGCGTCTTTCGGGTCGCCGGTGACGCCGGCGCGGCCGTGGTCGGCATAGCCGCCGGGCCCGTGGCCCTTGCCGGGGCCGACGGGCGGAAGGCCGAGCGCATGGAACCCGTGATCGGTCTGGAAAAGGCCGGTATGGCAGGTCGCGCATTGGGCCTTGCCGTAGAAGAGCGACATGCCGCGCTTCTGATCGTTCGAGAGCGCGGCGTCGTCGCCGCGCAGGAATTCGTCGAACGGGCTGTCGACCGAGCGGAACTCGAAGGCGATGAAATCGCCGATGACCTGGCCGATGTCGGAGATGTGCAGGCTGTCGGCGTTGCCCTTGAGCCAGGCGAAGCGCTGGCGGTATTCGGGGATGGCGGCGACACGGTCGGTCAGCATCTGCCACGCGCCGGCGGGGCCGTGCACATTGCCGGCATTGACCGCGTCGGCGATCTCGTTCTCACCGGGTTGGCCGGCCATCTCGTCATGTGAGGTGATGGGCAGGGCGGCCTGTGCCGCGAGCGGCGTGCCCGCCGCGCGTTCCAGCGTGAAATCCGGGGGCATCCTGATGCCGAAACGTGCCGACGGGTCCCGCTCGACGCGGCCGTCGTGAAAGAGCGTGGTAAATTCCGCCGCGCCGAGATTGAAGAGGGCCGGTGCGTTGCGGGGCACCCGAGCGCGGGGCAGGTTGGCTGGGTCGGGGATGCGTTCCTTGCCGAGGCCGATGCCGCCTTCGCCGATGGACAGGGACATCTCGTCGCCGCTGGCCAGGGCCGGATGGTGACAGGTGGCGCAGGAGATGTTGCGGTTGCCCGACAGGATCGGGTCGAAGAACAGGTCGCGGCCCAAGAGGACGGACTCGGCCGAGGGGGTGGGGAAGGTATCGTGGCGCGCGGGTTCGGGCAGGCCGGCCGCGGTCGCGACGCCTGCGTGAAGGCTCAGCAGCCCGGCAAACACCCAAGGCTTCGGCACGACAGCATCCCCGAATTATACAATCAAAAAGGCTACTTAATGAATTGCGGCAAAAATAGGGCAAAAATTGAAAAACTCCGACGCGGCGCCGGAAACAATGCCCAAGCTATTGGCCCCCTTGGAAAAAACTGGCGAAAGGGGGTGCGTTACTGGGTCCAGTCCGGGGGGCGCTTCTCGATGAACGCGTTGATGCCTTCCTCGGTGTCGCGGTCGAGCATGTTCTCGACCATCACGTCGCGGGTGTAGTCATAGGCGTCGTCGAGTCCCATTTCGAGCTGCTGGTAGAAGGCCTGTTTGCCGATCTTGACGGCGCTTCCCAGTTTGGAGGCGAGCGTTTCGGCAAGCTCCATGGCCGCGTCGTCGAGCTGGTCGGCGGGGACGGCACGGTTGATGAGGCCGAGGGCGATGGCACGGTCGGGTTCGATGAATTCGCCGGTGGTCAGCATCTCGAAGGCCTGTTTGCGGGGGATGTTGCGGCTGAGCGCGACCATCGGGGTGGAGCAGAAGAGGCCGATATTGACGCCGTTGACGCCGAACCGTGTCCCTTCGGCCGCGACGGCTAGGTCGCAGGAGGCGACAAGCTGGCAGCCGGCGGCGGTGGCGATGCCGTGGGGCTTGGCGATCACCGGCTGGGGCAGGCTGCGGATCGCGGTCATGACTTTCGAGCAGCGGGTGAAGAGATCGGCGAAATAGGCCTTGCCGCCATCCTCGGCCTGCCGGCCCTGGGTCATCTCCTTCAGGTCGTGGCCGGCACAGAAGGCCTTGCCGGCGCCGCCGAGGATCACGGCGCGAATGCTGCGGTCTTCTCGGAGCGCGTCGAACTCCTCCTGCAATGCGGCGAGCATCGCGTCGGACAGCGCATTCAGCTTTTCGGGGGCATTCAGGGTCAGCCGGGCGATGGCACCCTGATCTTCGCGGATGAGAATTGGCATCTTGTCTCTCCCATGACGTTGTGATCCTTCTTAAAGCCCATCGCCCTGGGAGAAAAGTATGAGCCTGAAAATGACCGCCGAAGAAATTGCCGGTTACCTTGCGGAGGTGTTCCCGCAGGTGGACGGGCAGTTCACCATCGAAGAGCTGGGGGAAATGCGGGTGCGGGTGCGCCTGCATGTCGACGAGGCGCATTTGCGCCCGGGCGGCACGGTGTCCGGTCCGTCGGTCTTCGCCCTGGCGGACGTGTCGGTCTACATCGCCATCCTGGGGATGATAGGCCTTGAGGGCATGACCGTCACGACGAACTGTTCGATCGACTTCATGCGCAAACCGGCCTCGAATACCGACCTGATCGCCGAATGCCGGCTGCTCAAGCTGGGCCGGGTGCTGGCGGTTGGTGAGGTTTTGATCTTTTCCGACGGGGGAGAGCATCCCGTGGCGCGGGCGAGCTTGACATATTCGATTCCGCCGAAAGACTGACACCATGCTGAGACGTATGGTTTCCCTTTTCGCGTTGGCCCCGGCGATTTTGCCGGGGGCGGCGTTCGCCTGTGCCTGTTGCGCAGATCCCGGCACCCGTTTCGAACAGGATGTCACTCGCGGCAACTGGGAGGTGGGGGAGATTTCACGGCTTGAGCCGACGAGCCCCGCGCGGCTTTACCTGACGGCTTGCGGCATGGAATGCGTGGTGGGCATCGAAGACCCGCAGCCGACCTATTCGGTCGCGTTCGATGTGAGCGAAAACGGGGTCACCTTCACGCTGGGGCAGGGCGATGGTGCGCTGACCTTTCCGTGGCCTGACGCCTACACGTGGTTCGGCGCCGATACCGCGCTGACCGGCGAAGGGGAGACGTCGCTTTACACGGAGCTGCGCTTTCGCGGAACGGTGGCGGGCACGGGCCGCTTTGCCAACGAGGGTCCGACCGAGGCGGAACTGGTGCTGTCGGGGCAGGGCAACCGTTGTATCACGGCGCAGTCCTTCGATGCGTGGTCGCTGACGGTCTATGACGAGACGACCCAGTACCGCCTGTTCGGGACGCTCGACGGATATTAACAAAAAAAGGGGCCGGAGACATGGCTCCGGCCCATCAGGAAGAGGCACGTTACGGGGAACTGTCACGGCCTCCAGAACGGTTTGGTCCTTTCGATGCGCGCATCGTCTTCGGTCAGGCCGACGTCACGCAACAGATGGGGTGGCAGCTGTTTGAGCTGGGTGCGCGTGCGGTGGCGGTGTTGCCAGAGGAGCGCCACGCGGACCGAGCGCGCAACCCATGCCGTCAGAAACGGCACGCGGGGGGCGCGGCGGGACAGGTGCGATGAAACCATGCGATCCGATTGTGTCAAGGCGGACATGGCGAACTCCTCTTTTGTGTTGATACAATTTCTGCTTTGTGCAAGGCTAACGTAACAATCGAGCGCAGGTGACGCGAGGAAAACATTGTGACTGATACAATTTGGCCGCCGGATTTCGCCGAAGCGACGGAATCGAAGTACATTGTGTTGATACAATCGATGCGGACGGCCATTCGGTCCGGCGTGCTGGACCAGGGGTACAAGATGCCGCCGGTGCGGGAACTGGCCTGGCAATTGGGGATCACCCCCGGCACCGTGGCCCGCGCCTACAAGATGGCGGCCGAGGAGGGGTTGGTCGAAACCGCGGTCGGGCGGGGGACCTTCGTGTCGGGCGGCATGGTGAAAGATGAGCCGACGCCACCGCCGCTCATTCATCCGCTGGCGGCCGAAGGGGTCGATTTCAGGGCTATCCGGGTGCCGAATTCCGGCCAGGATGCGGTGATCCGGCGGATCATGGCGGGCATGGCCGAGCGTGGCACGAGCGACATGATCGACTATCCCACGCCTGAAACGGATTACGAAGCGCGCGATGCCGTGACCGGCTGGATCGAGCCGGAACGGGCGGGGCGGTTCGGCCCGGATGACGTGATCCTGGGGCTCGGTGCGCAGAACGCGGTCAACGTGGTGCTGCAGGCCGTGCTGCATGGGACGACGCCGGTGATCATGACCGAGGAACTGGCTTACCCCGGATGGCGCCATGCCGCGCGGCTTCTCAGGGCCGAGATCGTCGGGATCGAGATGGATGACGAGGGTATCCGCCCGGACCGGTTCGAGGAGGCGCTGCGCAAGCATGGCGGGCAGGTGCTGATCACGGCCGCCGAGGTGCAGAGCCCGACCACGACCCGCACCACGCTGGCCCGGCGGCAGGAGATTGCGCGGCTGGCGCGGAAATACCAGGTGCAGATCATCGAGGATGATTGTCACTGCATCACGCGGCCCGACATCCCGAATTACCGGGCGCTTTGCCCCGAGCGGGGCTGGTATGTTTCGTCGCTGACAAAGGCGGTGTCGGCGGCTGTCCGGTTCGGGTTCATCATTGCCCCGGAAGAGCAGGCGGGCCGGGCGCGGCAGGTGGCGCAATCGACTTTCTACGGGTTGCCGCAACCGATGCTCGACCTGTGTGCCGAGCTGATTACCTCGGGCGAGGCCGAGCGGTTCCGCGCGATGACGGAGGCGCGGGTGCTGCAACGGGTCAAGTCGGCGGTGAACCTCCTTGGCCAGTGGGATATCCGGTGGCGGCCGGACGTGCCGTTCATCTGGCTGCGCTTGCCGCAGGGCTGGCGGGGGTCGAGCTTCGCCCGGGCCTGTGGCGAAAGAGGCATTCGCATCAAGGCGGCGGACGAGTTTTCCCTTCCCGAGGGGCGCGCGCCGCACGCCGTGCGCGTGGGGCTGAACCCGAACATCTCGGAGCGTGAATTCGAGAAGGCCCTGTCGACCTTGTCGGGCCTTCTGGCCGCGCCGCCGGTGAGTGTCGACCTCTGAAGTTGGGGTAAAATGATACCTATTTTGTAAGCCATTGTTTTGGCTTTATTAATTGGAGTTCATCGCGCTTGACTGTGCTGAGTATTCGCGTAGAAAGCGCGGATCGAATATCACCCCAAAAGGGAAGAAACTCCATGAAGACCTATTCTGCAACACCGGCAGATATCGACAAGAAATGGATCCTGATCGATGCCGAGGGCGTCGTTCTGGGCCGTCTTGCGTCGATCGTTGCCACCCGCCTGCGCGGCAAGCACAAGGCGAGCTTCACGCCCAACATGGACATGGGCGACAACGTGATCATCATCAATGCCGACAAGGTTCAGCTGACCGGCAAGAAGCGCGACAAGCCGAACTACTGGCACACCGGCTACCCGGGCGGCATCAAATCCCGCACCACCGGGCAGATCCTGGAAGGCGCGCATCCCGAGCGCGTGGTTTCGCAGGCCGTCAAGCGCATGCTGCCCGGCAACCGCCTGGCCCGCCAGCAGATGACCAACCTGCGCATCTATGCCGGCGCCGAGCATCCGCACGAGGCCCAGCAGCCTGAAGTGCTGGACGTGAAGAACATGAACTCGAAGAACACCCGGGTGGCTTACTGATGACCGAAGAAATCAAATCCCTCGAAGGGCTGGAAGCCGTTGCTGAAGGCACCGGCGCCCCCGTCGCAGAAGAGACCATCTCGCGCGAACCCGTTCGTGACGAGCTTGGCCGTTCGTATGCCACCGGCAAACGGAAAGACGCCGTGGCCCGTGTCTGGATCAAGCCGGGCTCCGGCAAGGTGCAGGTGAACGGCAAGACCATGGACAAGTACTTTGCCCGCCCGGTGCTGCAGATGATCCTGCGCCAGCCGTTCTCGGTGGCCGGTGTCGAAGACGAGTTCGACGTGATGGCAACCGTCACCGGCGGTGGTCTTTCGGGCCAGGCCGGGGCGGTCAAGCACGGTATCTCGAAAGCCCTGCAACTCTACGATCCGGCCCTGCGCCCCGCGCTTAAGGCCGCCGGCTTCCTGACCCGCGACAGCCGCGTGGTGGAACGCAAGAAGTTCGGCCGCCGCAAGGCCCGCCGGAGCTTCCAGTTCTCGAAGCGCTGATCGGTTCGATATATGTTTATGGAAAGCGCGGCTTTGGCCGCGCTTTTCTTTTTTGGGCGTCGGATATTGCCGCGGTCGGCGGCTGCGGCTTGCCTCGGGGCGGCCCCGCTCCTATACGGGCGCAACCGGGCAAGTGAGAGCGGGCAGGCGTGAAATACAGGCGCGAGATCGACGGGCTGAGGGCGGTGGCGGTGCTGCCGGTGATCCTTTTCCACGCCGGGATGACGTTCTGGAGTGGCGGGTTCGTCGGGGTCGACGTGTTCTTCGTGATTTCCGGTTATCTCATCACCTCGATCCTGATCGATGACCGCGAACGGGGCACCTATTCGGTGCTGAAGTTCTACGAACGGCGGGCGCGGCGCATCCTGCCGGCGCTGTTCATCGTGCTGATCGCCTGTATCCCGTTCGCGTGGATGTGGGTGCCGCCATACCCGTTCGAGGATTTCGCGCGAAGCCTGGCCTTTGCGGCGCTGTTCATCTCGAACGTCCATTTCCTCGAGCATGGCGGGTATTTCGACCTTAACGCCGATCTGCGGCCGCTTTTGCATACGTGGAGCCTGGCTGTGGAGGAGCAGTATTACCTGCTGTTTCCGCTGGTGCTGTTCTGTCTGCGCAAGTTCCGGCGGGCGAAGTTCCTGATCGTCTTCACGCTATTGGCGCTGGCGTCGCTGGCGGTGGCGGAATGGGGATGGCGCAACTATCCCAGCCAGAATTTCTATTTCACGCCGTCGCGGTTGTGGGAATTGCTGGCAGGCTCGCTTTGTGCCGTGATCCTGTATCAACGGGCGCAGTTGAAGAGCGAGTTGCTGGCCGGGGTGGGGCTGGCGATGATCCTGTTCGCCACGGTTTTCTTCAACGCGGCACTGCCGTTCCCGTCGCTTTACACGCTGGTGCCGGTGGTGGGCACCTGCCTGATCATCCTGTTTGCCGAGCGCGAGACGGTGACGGCACGGATCCTGTCGATCAAGCCTTTCGTGGGCGTCGGCCTGATTAGTTATAGCGCCTATCTATGGCACCAGCCGATCTTTGCCTTTGCCCGTATTCGCCATGCGGAGGAGGTGCCGGACTGGGCTATGATGCTTCTGGCCGGGCTGGCGCTGGTGCTGGCCTGGGCAAGCTGGCGGTTCATCGAACAGCCGTTCCGCGGCAAGGCGCCGCTGGTGCTGCCGACGCGGCGCGGCATTCTGGGCGCCAGCTTTGCGGGTATCGTGGTTTTTGCCGCTTTCGGGTTCTGGGGGCTGGCCAAGGAGGGGTTCCCCTCGAGGATCGACTTTGACGGGTCGCCCTATCTTGCGCGGCTTTACGAGCAGACGACCGAACATGGCGCTGCCGAGGGGCTTTGCCCGGAGGCCAGTTCGCCGGTGTTGCGGGATCTGTGCCCGGCCTACGCGCCGGAGACGTCGGAGCGGCGCATTGCCCTGATGGGAGACAGCCATTCACGGGTGATGCTTCCGGCCTTCGAACCGGCCTCGGAAGAGCTTGATGCGACGATCCTTCTTGGGGACAAGCCAGGCTGCCCGCCCTTGCTGGGGGTTCATCTTGCAAGCGGTGGCGGCGATGCGCGGATATGCCGGCAGGCGGTCGAGCGGTTCGCGCAACAGGTGCGTGAGACGGATGTCGATACGGTCGTGCTGATTGCGCGGTGGAGCCTGTATGTCAGCGGCGATTACGACGGGATCGACCCGAGGTCGCAGCTGGTTCCGGAGGCCGGCGCACGGTTCATGTCTGACGCCGACCACGTGGCCGCGTTCGAAAACGGGCTGCGTGAGACCTTCGACTATTTCCGAGAGGCCGGGATCCGGGTGATCGTCTTCTCTCAGGTGCCGCAACAGCGGATCATCCCCGGCATCCTTGTGCAGAACGCGATGCTGCTGGGGCTGGACGAGGCGGCGGCCCGGCGGCGGTTCGAGGAGAGCTTCGTGACGCGGGAAGCCAGTGACCGGCTTCAGGCGCGGGCTCGGGGGATCATGGCCGAGGTGACTTCGGAGTATGACATTCCCGTGCTGACGCTGGATGATGTGTTCGTGGACGGCGACCGCTTTGCCTGGCTGGACGGGGCGGATTCGCTTTACATGGACGACGATCATGTGTCGGAGATCGGGGCGGCGCGGCTGGCGCCGCTGGTACTGGAGGCGCTCAGCCGTCCGGCGCAATAAGGCCGAGGCCGCGCAGGTAGATGCCGATGCCGGATTCCAGCAGGTCTTCGGGGGGGAAGGGGCTTTGGGTGCCCGGCGAATTCCGCGCGAAGAGTTCCACGACGCCGTGCGAGAGCGCCCAGACATGGGCCGAAAACATCGAGGGGGGCGGGCGTTTCTCGGGCGGGATATGCTGGCTGAGTTCCTCGGCGGCGCGTTCGAGAACGGCACGGGCCCGGTTGGCCACGGCTGCCAGTTCGGGCGTGCGGTTGACCGAGATGCCGCTTTCGAACATCGCGATGTAGTGGCCCGGGTACTTGCGGGCGAAGGCGAGGTAGGCGCGGCCCGTCGCCTCGAAGCTGGCCAGGGCCGAGGGCTGTCCCTGGTCATAGGCGTATTGCATCACGTCGGCGAAGATTTCGTAGCCTTGCCGGGCGGCCTCGGCGATCAGGTCATCGCGGCCGGCGAAATGGCGATAGACGGCGGCCGGCGTGACGCCGGCCACCTTTGCGGCCTCGGACAGGGTAAAGCCCGTGGGGCCTTTCTCTTCGATCAGGTCGAGTGCCGCTTCGACAAGGGCCTGTCTGAGGTTGCCGTGATGGTATCCGCGTTTACCCATCCCAGATGTCCGGCCCGCCGCAGACCTGCTTGTCGGGTGCGCCCAGCATCTTGTGGTGTTTGCGGTCGTAGTCGAGATCGAGAAGCACGCGGCGGATCGCTTCGACCCGCGCCCGGCGCTTGTCGTCGGAGCGGATCACCGTCCAGGGCGCGTGGCCGGAATGGGAACGGTCGAGCGTTTCGCTGATGGCCGAGGAGTAGTCATCCCACTTCTGCAGGCCCTCGACGTCGATCCGGCTGAGCTTCCATTGTTTTAGCGGATCACTTTCGCGCTTGAGGAAGCGGCGGAGCTGTTCGGCGCGGCCGACGTTGAGCCAGAACTTGAAGAGGTGAATGCCTTCCTCGACCAGCATCTTCTCGAACTCGTTGACCTGCCCGAAGAACTGTTCGCGCTCTGCCTCGGAGCAGAAGCCGAAGACCTTTTCGACGACGCCGCGATTGTACCAGCTGCGGTCGAAGAACACGATCTCGCCGCCCGAGGGGAGGTGGTCGATGTAGCGCTGGAAATACCATTGCGTCTGTTCGGTGTCCGAGGGTTTGGGCAGGGCCACGACGCGCGCGCCGCGAGGATTAAGATACTCGCGGAACCGTTTGATTGTACCGCCTTTTCCGGCAGCATCACGCCCTTCGAAAACCAGCGCCACGCGCGCGCCGCTGGACTTGGCCCAGGCCTGAAGCTTGACCAGTTCGGTTTGCAGGTTCTCGAGGTCTTTCTCGTAGTGCTTTTTCGGCAGGCGTTCGGAATGGGGATAGTCGGAGGACAGAATCTCGTCCTTGTCGGCGCGCCGGATCGCGTTGCGGACCTCTTTCGGCGCTTGCTGCTCGAAATACTCGCTGATCGCCCCGTCGAATGGCAGCTCCATGCGTGCCTCCCTGTTTTTACAGTATAATATGCCGGGTCAGCCGCCCGGGCGCAATCCGGCGCGTTCGGCCGCGCGGCGGATGGCCTGTACCACGGCGTCCTCTTCGGAATGCTGGATCATGTGACCTGCACCGTCGAGCGTGGTGAGCTCGGCGCCGTCTATTGCCCGGGCGAGCGGTTCGGAATGGATCGACAGGCCGACGGTGTCGTCGGCAGTGCCGTGCAGGATTTCGGTGGGTACCTCGATTTCGGGATAGCGGGGCGAGAGTGCTTCGATCTCGCCGAGCAGGTTGGCGCGTTGGAGGGCGTTGGCCCGCAGGCTGTTGCGGCGCAAGGTCAGGCCGGGGCCGAAATGCGCCATGTAGCCTTGGGGCACGGCATCGGGGGCGAAGACCTCGCTTACCGCCTGTTCGACCTTTGCGTCAGGCACGAAAGCCGTGATCAGGGGGATGACGAGCGGGCCTGCGACAGGATGCGACAGCAGCTTGTAATACGTGGAAAGCCCCGTCGACCACGGGTGTGACGCGGCGGAGAGGGTCACCAGCGCCGACATCTCCTGAGGGTGGTGGACCGCCCAGGCCAGCGCGACGGCGCCGCCATAGGAATGGCCGACGACGATGGGGTCCTCGGCCCCGAGCTTTGCCGCGGCGGCAGAGAGCAGATCGGCCTGCTGGGTGATCGTGGCGCCCGAGGTGTTGATGCGGTCGGTATATCCCAGCCCGGGCCGGTCGATGACGAAGACCCGGAACTCCCTGGCCAGCCGCGGGGCCAGCGACAGGGTCGTGTCGCGCGTGTTGCCGGAGGAGCCGTGAATCAATACCACGTCCGGCCCTTCGCCCATGACAACGGCATGCACCGTGTGGCCGTCGACCTCTATCAGCCGGCCTTCGGGCGGGTGCGTGGTTTCGGCCCGCGCTTCGTGCATTCGGGCGCGGTACTGGACCACGGTCCAGAGCACCGCCAGCGCGAGAATGAAAAGCGCGAGGATCTTAGTGGCCAATGGCATGAAGATCGAAGGGGGTCGACTGGTAGATCTCGTTGATCCAGTTGCCGTAGAGCAGGTGCGCGTGGCTGCGCCAGCGATTGAGCGGCTGCTTGGACGGGTTATCCTCGGGATAGTAGTTGCACGGCACGTTGATTGCGGTGCCGGCCTCGATATCGCGGTCATACTCCTGCTTCAGGGTATCGCTGTCATATTCGAGATGGTTGAAGATATAGAGCGCCCCGTGGCCGGGATCTTCCACCAGGCAGGGGCCGACCTCGTCGGAGTGGAGCAGGGTGGTCAGGCCCGGCGCGGCGTCGATCTCGTCCTTGCGCATCTCCGTCCAGCGGCTGACCGGGATGACGCAATCGTCGGAAAACCCGCGCAGGAGCGGCGAGGCGGGCTTCATGTTGCGATGGCGGAAACAGCCGAAGGCCTTGTGGTCGAGCATGTGCTTGTCGATGCCGTGGAGGTGCTTGACCATGGCCATACCGCCCCAGCAGACGCCGAAGGTGGAATGCACGTTGGTCTGCGTCCAGTCGAAGACGCGGCGCAGCTCGTCCCAATAGGTGACCTCTTCGAACTCGAGATGCTCGATCGGGGCGCCGGTGATGATGAGCCCGTCGAACCGTTCGCCGGTCGCCTCGACCTCGGCAAAGGGGCGGTAGAAGCTTTCCATGTGCTCGGCCGCGGTGTTGCGCGTCTGGTGTTCGGTCATCCGGATCAGGCTCAGTTCGATCTGCAGCGGGGTGGCTCCGATCAGCCGGCCGAACTGGTTCTCGGTCTGGATCTTCTTCGGCATCAGGTTCAGCAGGCCGATGCGCAGGGGCCGGATATCCTGACGCGCGGCGTGATCCTCGCTCATGACCATGACACCCTCGCGGGTCAGCACGTCATAGGCGGGCAGATCTGCGGGTATCTTTATGGGCATGGCTCGGAAATCTCTCTGAACGTCGGAGTGGGATTGGATAGATAGGGGGTCAGCCGGCGCGCTCAAGTGCGGTGGCGATCAGCTGGTCGAAGTCGCTTGCGGTGTGCAGGCGGCTCACTTCGTTGGCGGAGACGGTGACGCCCCAGTTCGCCATCGCCTCGTATCGCGGTTTGCGGTGGGCCAGGGCCTTGGCATAGGTCCAGCGGATGAAGGTGTCGGGGTCGACGTCGGCCTCGTTGCACGCGTTCTCTTCGAGGTATTCGGCCCAGACCTTGTCGAGGAATTCCGGCTGATAGCACATCGGCTTCGGGGCCCTGTCGAACCGGCGGATCAGTTCTTCGGTATGAGCCTCGTCGCCCTTGATCCAGACGAGCAGGCAGCGGGCGGACAGCTCGGTCAGAAGCGGGTCGTCCGGGTTCTCTCCGTCGACCCATTCGCAGATCGAGCCGCCGGTGTCACAGATGAAGTTGGGGTAGCCGTAAAGCGCCTCTGCGCGGTCGATGAAATAGGTGGTGTCCTGAAGGGCCGAAATCTCGGCCCCGCGGAACTGTTCCTGCCGCCGGCGGAATTCGTCAATCGGGAGGCCGCCCTTGTCGGGGTTGCCCGGTTTTCCGAGGTACGCCGAGACCGGCGTCAGATTGTGGAATGAGATGTTCGAGCCGATATAGATCGAGTCGCTCATCAGCAGGTCGCGCAGGAAGGGGACCTTCATCGCATGCGCCTTGGCGTTGTCGGTGATGAACTCGCCCATGTAGCGGGTGCCGATGCGGTAATCGATCGAGTAGTGAAACCAGTCGCCGGCATCGCGCAGCATGTTCGACAGGTAGGTTTTGCCCAGCCCGGACATGCCGTAGACCAGCACCCGTTTGTGCGGCGCGTTCAGCCACTCGTCTGCAGAAGCATACACCATCTTGCGTCCCTTTCTGACTGGCTTGGTAGCCAGAGCCGGGGCAGGGGTCAAACCACAAAGCGCCGAGGCAAAACAAAACCCCGCCCGAAATGGGCGGGGCCTGAAATTTGTCGCATCCGGCGAGGCTTAGTTAAGCGCCACGCGAACCTTGAGGCCAACGCTGACGGCGTTGTTGTCCTGGAAGTTGCCGCGCGGCGTGTCCGGCGTACCGGTCTCCGGCAGGGCATCGCCCAGCCACGTGTAGCGGACACCGCCCGAGATATCGATCTTCTCGGTCACCTTGTACCGGCCGCCGACGGAGATGGCGGTCTGGCCGTTGGTCGGAGCCAGCGGAGAAACGAGGCTGTCGCTGCCGCCCGCTTCGTAGGACACCGAGAGGCTGCCCGAGAAGCGCTCGGAGAACCGGCGGCCGACGCCCAGTTCGTAGGTGGTCACGCTGTCGAGCTGTGCCAGGTTCGGCACCGGGCTCGGCGGGTTGAGCGAGAAGGCTTCCCAGTCCGACCAGCGGATCGAGCCGAAGACCAGTGTGTTCTGGTTGATGCCCGACTGGGCGGCCAGTTCGAAGGACTGCGGGATTTCGACCGCGGTGATACCGGTTCCGACGGGGGTGCCGGTGCCGCCAGCGGCCACGGGGATATTCTCGGTCGTGCCCATGCGCAGGTCGATCGCCGAGTGGTAGGTGCCCGAGACCCGGAGGGCGTATTCGGGAATTTCATAGGCCGCGCCTACGACATAGCCGGTGCCGCTGTTGCTGCTGAAGCGGACGGTGTAGCCGTTGAGCGCGCCATAGGCGAGGCCCGACAGGCGGATGGTGCCGTCAGCCTTGACCGCACGCGGACCACCGTAGACCGAGAAGCGGTCGGTGATCTTGTATTTCAGGATCGCGGTCAGCGACCCGGTTTCCGCCTTGGCGAAGGTGCCGCCCAGCAGGGTGGCGCCCGGGTTGCCGCCATACACGGTGTCGGCGCCATAGGGCTGGTCGGCGATGACAGCGAAGGTCAGTTTCTCGCCGAAGTCCATCTTGAGGGCCGAGCCCAGAACGCCGAAGTCGTTGCCGACATTCGCGATGGGGTTGCCAAGCAGGTCGCTGCCGGTCAGGTCGGGCATCGTGAAGCCGTACGAGATTTCTGTGAAGCTACCGTCGTCGAAGATGAGGTCGATCGGGGTGTAGCTGCGGTCAAGTCCGCCTGCGGTGGCCGCGCCTGCGCTCAGGGCGAGTGCTGCGGCTGTCGAGGTCAATTTTTGCATGTGTGCTCTCCTCCGGAAATTGTAAACAAGCTACCAGCCTCGCGCCGTTTATCAATTTTGACGCCGCGTCAGAGCCATGTCGGCATGATGACAGTGTCCGGCCCGAAGCATATTTGTCACGGTTTTTACTTTGGAGACTGTCTTTTGCGCGTTTGGAACCAAAGATTGCCGTAGTTGGCCCCGAAAATCAGGGCCGCGCCAATGATCACGAACACGTCGATCGGTTCGTCGTAGACCAGCAATCCGATGACGGCGATGACCGGAAGACGCAGGAAGTCGACCGGTGTTATCAGCGTGGCCGGCGCGATCGAAAGCGCCGTCGTCAGGCAGAAATGCGCGGTGAGACCGCCCAGCGCGATCAGGAAGAGCCAGGGCATCGACACGACCGATGGCAGGGTGATGGTTCCGTCGAAGCCGGCGCAGGCCAGGCCGAAGAAGGACTGGGTGAGGGTCATCCAGAACAGGATGCAGGTCAGTGTCTCGGTGCGCGTCAGGCGCTTGGTGAAGATGATCGAGCCGGCAAAGCCGATGGCCGCACCCGCGGCACAGAGCGTGCCGGCATTCAGCGTGTCCGGGCTGGGCCGGGCCACGACCAGAATGCCGATGAACCCGGTCAGGGCGGCGAGTATGCGCGCCTTGGTCAGCTTCTCGCCCAGCAGCAGCGGTGAGAGTACGAGCACCCAGAGCGGCGACGTGAATTCCAGCGCGAAGACCTGGGCGAGGGGGATGACGGTGATGGCGTAGAACCACAGGTTCTGGCCGGTGAAGTGAAAGACGTTCCTGACAAGCTGAACACCGGGTTTGCGCAAGCTGACCTGGCCCAGCGTGCCGGCCACCGGGGCCACCGCGAGGACGATCAGGAAACCCACCATGCTGCGGTACATCATGATCTCGAACGTATCGAGTTCGAAGCTGACCGCGCGCCCGGCCACCGCCATGGACGAGAAGGATACGACCGCACCCAGCATCCAGAGCGCCGCGCGCAGAACATGCGCGGTATCGGCATCGGTCGGGCTGATTGGGTCGGGATGAATGGCCACCGGTCAGACCCGTCCCGTCGGGGCGCATCGGGTTTGGAATGGCCCGGTGCGGGGGCGGAATGTGGTCATGGTGCTGCCGGTATCGTGCCGCGTGGGCCAAGAAAGGATGGCCGCGGCGCCGGGCCGCGGTTCAGATCAGTGCCCCGTGCGTAGCAGACGTTTGAACCGCCGCCAATAATCCAGCGTACCGAATGCCAGCCAGTGGAACGGCGAATAATCCCCGGTGTACCGCCGGAGGAACCCCGGCAAGACCTGCATGTCTTCGGTCTTGACGGTGGTCGGGTGCCAGTGCAGGGGCAATTCGTCGAAATTCGACAGAACCGTCCCATCGTAGCCCACGAAGACGAAGTTGCGCGATTCCGGGTCTGCCAGTTTCTCGACGGGCGGGGGCGGGGTACGGGTCACGGCGTCGAGGCAGTCGAGACGGACCGCGATCAGGTTGCCGCCCTGGATGCACACGGTGCAATATCCCTTTTCTTGCGCCAGATCGTCGATGGCCTTCACGCCGTTGCCCCGGTTGATCGTGAAGTCGGGGGGCTGAATATAGGGGATGTCGACGGGGATTGTCGGGTTGAACTCGATGATGACCAGCTTGGGACGGTAAGATTCGAGGCTTTGCCAGACGTGATAGTCGCAGCTGTCGATGTCGATGGACAGCATGTCGAAATCCTCGGGCAGGTCGGTTTCGGCCAGGATCCGGTCAAGCCGGGCGTCGCCGTCAAGGGTGACCAGGCGGTTTACCTTGACCACGTTATCGCCCGGGAAGTTGCGGCAGAGCTGCTTGTAGCGCTTCTTGTCGGCCTCGATCATCACGGCGCGAAAGCCGTGCTCGCGGATCAGGTGGCAGGTGTTCGACAGGTGCACACCGTCCCAGGCGCCGAACTCGACGCACCATTTCTCGCGGTCCGCGTCGAGAACATCGAGCCGCTTCAGGATTTCGGTCAGTATGCCATCCTGCCCACCTTGCGAATAGGCGTCCCAGGCGTAGGAATTCAGCGGGGTGAAGGTGGCATTTCCATCCGCCTTCGACGGATGCGCGGACGCGTGCGATACTTGTGACAACTCGTCTCCTAGTCCGGTCTCGCCCGGGGGGCGTAAGAATGGCGTCGCCTTGGCTGCCGGCCTCGGGCAGCCCGACAGTCATGGTGATCCGGATATCTGGCTTGGTTTACTCTCTCCCGTATAACAACGCCGCGCCGTGCGTCAGGTTCCATCGTAAGGCCGATGTTTTTGGATGAGACCTGCTTGTCATCAGCACGTCTGCACCGGCGTGGGCGTTGGGTGATCCGGGAATTTCTTCTTTATTACTGAAGTTTACGGCGCATGGTGAGCCTGACACATCGGCCTGCTAGGCGTGTGGCAAAGCGCCCCTCGTTGAGCGCCGTTTGCCGCCTGTGCGGATGGCACATGCCGTCTTGGAGCCGTCGGCTATCAGGCCTGGATCATTCCCACTCGATGGTTCCCGGAGGTTTCGAAGTGATGTCGTAGGTGACCCGGTTGATCCCCTTGACCTCGTTGATGATGCGCGTGGCGGTTTCGCCGAGGAACTCGTGGCTGAACGGGTAGTAATCGGCTGTCATGCCGTCGACGCTGGTGACGGCGCGCAGGGCGCAGGCGTAATCGTAGGTGCGGCCGTCGCCCATGACGCCGACGGTCCTGACCGGCAGGATCGCGACGAAGGCCTGCCAGATCTCGTCGTAAAGGCCGTGTTTGCGGATCTGGTCGATATAGACGGCATCGGCCTTGCGCAGGATATCGAGCTTGTCCTTGGTGATCTCGCCGGGGCAGCGGATGGCGAGGCCGGGCCCGGGGAAGGGGTGGCGGCCAATGAAGCTTTGCGGCAGGCCCAGTTCGCGGCCAAGGGCGCGGACCTCGTCCTTGAAGAGTTCTCGCAGCGGTTCGACCAGTTTCAGGCCCATCTTCTCGGGCAGGCCGCCCACGTTGTGGTGCGACTTGATGGTGACCGAGGGACCGCCGGAGAAGGACACGGATTCGATGACGTCTGGATAGAGGGTGCCCTGAGCGAGGAACTCGGCATTCTCGATCTCGTTGGCGTGTTTCTGGAACACGTCGATGAAGAGGCGGCCGATTGTTTTTCTCTTTTGCTCCGGGTCGCTTACGCCCTCAAGCTCACCCAGGAAAAGATCCGACTCGTCGGCATGGATGAGCGGGATGTTGTAGTGGTCGCGGAACATGGTCGTGACCTCTTCGGCCTCGCCCAGCCGCAACAGGCCGTGGTCGACGAAGACACAGGTCAGCTGATCGCCGATGGCCTCGTGGATCAGGACAGCCGCGACCGAGCTGTCGACGCCGCCGGACAGGCCGCAGATCACCTGCCGGTCGCCAACCTGTTCGCGGATCTTCTCGATCGCCTCGTCACGATAGGCGGCCATCGTCCAGTCACCGGTGAAGCCGGCCAGCTTGACGAAGTTGGCATAGAGGGTCTTGCCGTTCGGAGTGTGGTGCACCTCGGGGTGGAACTGGACGGCGAAGAAATTCCTGTCAGTGTCCGCCGTGATGGCGAAGGGGGCATAGGGCGAGGTGCCGTAGACTTCGAACCCCGGAGCGATGGCCGATACGTGGTCCCCGTGGCTCATCCAGACCTGCTCGCGGCCATCTGGGGTGGCGAACCAGCCATCGAGCAGGGGCAGCCGCTCGGCAGGCGGGGTGACATAGGCGCGACCGAATTCTGCGGTGCCGTGGCCACGTTCCACCTTGCCGCCCAGCATGTGCATCATGACCTGCTGGCCGTAGCAGATGCCGAGGATGGGCACACCAAGATTGAACACCTTTTCCGGCGGGCGCGGCGAGCCCTCGTCGATGACCGAGGCGGGCCCCCCGGAGAAGATCACCGCCTTCGGGGCGAATTCGTCGAGAAACTCATCCGTCACCTGCTGGAACGGGTGGATTTCGCAATAGACGTTCAGTTCGCGCAGGCGGCGGGCAATCAGCTGGGTGACCTGGCTGCCGAAATCGATGATGAGGAGGCGGTCGTGCGGTGTCTGGCTCATACCCTGCCTAGTATGGCGGGTGGCGCGTGCGCGCAAGACCTGCGTTCAGCCCGCAAGCAGGTTGATCACCGTCGCGCCCATGATCCAGATCGCGATGCCCGCGAAGAGTGCCACGGACAGGGGAACAAGCCCGAAAACGCCCGCAAGAACGGCCACGACGCCGGCCCCGCCGATCACGCCCATCCAGTTCCGCTTTTTCTCCCGCGTCCACATGTGGCCGAATATGTCCTCAGGCTGGCAAGCGCGCCTTAACCTGAATCAGTTATGCCGGTTTGGTATGCCCCGGCGCACCGTTTGCGCAATTTTGACCGTGGATGTCGGTTTTGGCCGGGCGAAGCCGCAAATCCGCCGTGTGCGGATGTGCGATGTCGATAAAAGCGGGCAAACGGCGCCGACATGCGCCGGAGTCGGGACCAAGGAGACCTGTGCAATGAGCGAAGCAGCAGCCCGCAGACGAGGCCGCGGTGGCGGCGGTGCAGCCCGCCGGGCCGAACGCACGGCCGTCAATATCGAAACCGCCAAGTATATCGAGCGAAACATTCCGCTCTTCGAAGTTCTGAACGAAGAGGCGCTCGACATCATCGAACAGAACGCCGAGATCGTGCTCGAGGAGATCGGCGTGAACTTCGTCGAGAACCCGAAGGCGCTGGAGCGTTGGCGCAACGCCGGCGCGGATGTCGATGGCGAGCGCGTGCGCATACCGCGCGGCCTGGCCCGTGAGCTGATCAAGACGGCGCCGAGCGAATACACTCAGCATGCCCGCAACCCCGAGCGCAATGTCGTTGTCGGCGGGCGCAACCTGGTCTGTGCGCCGGTCTACGGCCCGCCCTTCGTGCGGGATATGGATCACGGCCGTCGCTACGCCACGATGGACGACTTCGAGAAGTTCGTGAAACTGGGCTACATGTCGCGCTGGCTGCACCATTCGGGCGGCACGGTGTGCGAGCCGACCGATATTCCGGTGAACAAGCGCCACCTCGACATGCTGAAGGCGCATATGACGCTGTCGGACAAGCCGTTCATGGGGTCGGTCACCGACCCCAGCCGCGCGCAGGACAGCGTCGACATGTGCGGTATCCTCTTCGGTGAGGATTTCGTGCGCGACAACACGGTGATGACCTCGCTGATCAACATCAACTCGCCGATGACCTTCGACGAGGTGATGATGGGGGCGCTCGAGGTGTATGCCGAGAACAACCAGGCCTGCATCATTTCGCCGTTCATCGTCGGCGGCGCGATGGCGCCGGTGTCGGTGGCCGGTACCCTGACGCAGGTTCTGGCCGAGGTTCTGGCCGGCATTGCCTATTCACAGATCATCCGCCCCGGCGCACCGGTTATCTTCGGCGCCTTCGTGACCTCGATCGACATGAACAGCGGCGCGCCCACCTTCGGCACGCCCGAGGCCTCGCTGATCACCTACGGTGCAGGGCAGCTTGCGCGGCGGTATGGGCTGCCGTTCCGGTCGGCCGGGTCGTTCAACGGGTCGAAACTGCCGGACGCGCAGGCGGCCTACGAATCGGCCAACAGCCTCAACCTCGGGCTGCTGTCGGGTGTGAACTTCATGCTGCACTCCTGCGGCTGGCTGGAAGGCGGCCTTGTCTCGAGCTTCGAGAAGTTCGTGATGGATGCCGACCAGCTTGGCGCACTGCAGAACATGGCCCGCGGGGTCGACATGACCGAGAACGGGCAGGCGATGGACGCGATCCGCGAAGTCGGCCCGGGCGGGCACTACCTTGGCTGCGCCCACACGCAGGCCAACTTCAAGAAGTCGTTCTGGCGGTCGGAACTTCTCGACTACAAGCCGTTCGAGCAATGGGCCGAGGAAGGCGAGCGCGATACGATGACGCTGGCCAACGTCAAGGTGAAGCAGACGCTGTCGAACTATCAACAGCCGGCGCTTGACCCGGGTATCGCCGAGGCGCTCGACGCTTTCGTGGCCGAGAAGAAGGCTTCGATGCCCGACGCCTTCTCCTGATCAGCCTGGGCCGAGGCGCGCAACAGCCGCGCCTCGCCCATGATCGCAATCACGACATCCACGTGGCGCGCCGGCGAATAGCCGGCGTTGCCGTCTTTGCGCATCTGGTTGAGCTCATCCTCGATTTCCAGCAACGCCCCGAGCGTGGCCTCGCAGTCGGGCTGGCGCAGATACCCGAGATGTCGCCGCAGCGCCGCATCGCGGCTGTACTCCGCGACGCCGAGTCGTGCCGCCTCGATCAGGAGTCGGGGGCGGCGCAGGCTGTAAAGGCAGGGCAGGCGCGTGGTCATGGCAGTCTCCGGTCAGGTTGTTCAGAATTGTGAACCGAGACCTTTGCACAACCCTTCAGGGTGTTGCGTGCCGGGCAGAACCACCGCGCGGTTGTGAGTCCGTTTGTTTACGTTTCAGCAACAATCCTCACCAATACGTTCTTAATTAACCAAGCGGTAACAATTGAAGCCTTAACTCGGCCGGGTTCTGCGGATGGCCGCAGGCATGGGGCTCAGGTGCTGCCGAAGGATATGAGGAGGAGATGGCGTGCCATATGTCTCGCCTTCCGCCGAAATCGCGGAACAGTTGCCATGCTGGGTGCCAAAAGAGGCACTCGCATATCTTCTTCACACGGAAACGGGCCAGCCGATCCGCGCCCTTGCGCGGGAGGCGGGGGTACATGCCTCTACCGTTCTGCGGCAGGTGCGGGCGTTCGAAGCGCGACGAGAGGATATCCTCGTGGACCAGGTGTTAAGCCGGCTCGGCCGACGGGTGCACGCGGCCGGGACGCGCAATAGCCCAGCGGACGAGGTCGTGCCATCGATGGACGAGCTGTCGCAGGAAGCGCGACGGGTGCTGCGGCGGATGTGCGAGCCGGGTGCGATGCTGGCGGTGGCCGCCGACATGGACAAGGCCGTCGTCGTGCGCGAAAGCGACGACGGGGATACGACGCGCCGTGCCATCGTGGGGCACGCGGCGGCCGAGGCGATGGCCTTGGCAGGATGGATCGCCTGCGATCAACCCGGCCGGGTTTCACGCTACCGGATCACTTCGGCGGGCCGCGACGCCCTCAACCGGATGATGGCCGAAGCCGAAAACCGCGCTGTCGGGTTCGCAGAGGCGCCGGCGCGATTCGAACCCGCCAAGCCGAAGGGGCAGGGCGCCCCGGTCGACACGATGTCTTCCAGGCGCCCCCGGTTCTTGGCTGTGGAAACGCCGCTCACGCTGCTTGGGCGTCGGCGTGACCGCAGTGGCGAGAAGTTCCTTTCGGACGAACTCGTCAGTGCGGGCGAACGGCTGCGGGAAGATTACGAGATGGCCGACCTGGGGATCCGTCAGGGGGAGAGCTGGGACAGGTTCCTGGTCAAGGCTGCCGAGTTGTCGCCTGCCGGCCCGGGGCATGATGGTACCGCGGTGGCCCGGTCTCGGGTTCTAGGTGCCTTGCGCGATCTTGGGCCGGGGCTGGGCGACGTCGTACTGCGCTGCTGTTGTCACCTGGAAGGCCTTGAAAGCGCCGAGAAGCACATGGGCTGGTCGGCCCGGTCCGGCAAGGTGGTGCTGCGCATCGCGCTGCAGCGGCTCAGGCGGCATTACGACCGGCTGGGCGATGACGGAGACCTCATTGGGTAGGGCGGTCAGCCGCCGACGATCCACCCCACGACAAAGGCGACCATGGCACAGATCGACCCGACGAGTATCGTTTCGCCGACCGAGCGGAACAGTCTTTCGCCTGTCGCGCTCCACCGCAGCAACCCCAGGCTCGTCAGGGCCAGCGCGGTTGCGGCGACGGACAGCAAGAACGTCCGGTCGTCGGGCGGTAGCAGGAAATAGGGCGCAAGCGGAATCGACCCGAACGCGACGAAGGCCAGGAAGGTCGACAGCCCGTTCAGGAGCGGGCTCTCCTCTGCCGGGTCCGTCATGCCGAATTCATACGTCATCATCAGGTCGGCCATGATCTCGGGATGCCGCGACAGGATGCCGGCCGCCGTGTCGGCCTCGCCGGCGGGCAGGCCCCTCTGGCGGAGGATCTCGAACAGCTCCATCCGCTCCTGATCCGGGTTTCGCTTGATTTCGTGCAGCTCGCTGTTCCGGCGCGCGCGATAAAGGTCGTGCTGGGAGCGGAGCGAGAGGAACTCGCCAAGGCCCATGCTGACCGCGTCGGCGAAAAGATTGGCAAGCCCGAAGACAAGCACCGCCAGCCCGCCGATCTGGGCCACGCCATCGGCTGCGGCGCCGGCAAAGCCTGCGACAATGGCGAAGGTCGTGACGATTCCGTCATTGCCGCCATAGACGAGCTGTTTCAGATACTCCTGCGTCCGGCCCAGTTTGTGAGCCTCGCGCCTGTGCGCCTGCCAATCCATCGCCTTGCCTGATTGCTTGCCGAATGCCGGGTGGGTCTGGTCAGGATAAGGTGTCGGGTGACCGGTGCAACTGCGGAATGGCCGCATGCGGCATGCTGAAGGCGGTGGGCACTCGTTAAGATGAAGCGCCGCACCGTCCGGCACGGCCGCAGAACTGGTACATCCCACCGGGATGCATTATGCAGGGGGCGAGTTACCAAACAGTTCGCGGGGGAAATTCCGTGCGTGACATCAAGATTCCGGAACAGCGTCATCCCGAAAAGGCTCATCGGCCCGATAATGCGCAGCCGAAAAAGCCGCATTGGATCAGGGTGAAGGCGCCTGATGGCGAGGGCTATCGCGAAACCCACAGAATCATGCGCGAGCACAAGCTTGTGACGGTCTGCGAAGAGGCCGGCTGCCCCAATGCTGGCGAGTGCTGGAACCAGGGTCATGCCACGATGATGATCATGGGCGATACCTGCACCCGGGCTTGCAGCTTCTGCAATATCGCCACCGGCAAGCCGCCCGAGGAGCTCGACCCGTTCGAGCCGGGGCGCGTGGCCGACGCGGTGCAGAAGCTCGGCCTCAACCATGTGGTGATCACGTCGGTCGACCGTGATGACGTTCAGGACGGTGGCGCCGCGCATTTCGCACAGACGATTCGCGCGATCCGCCATCGCAGCCCGGACACGACAATCGAGATCCTGACCCCTGATTTCCTGCATTGCGACCCGGGCGTGCTTCAGGTGGTCGTCGATGCGAAGCCGGATGTGTTCAACCATAACCTGGAAACGGTGCCGGGGCTTTACCCCGCGGTGCGGCCGGGGGCGCGTTACTTCCACAGCCTGAGGCTGTTGCAGCGGGTCAAGGAGATGGATCCGTCGATTTTCACCAAGTCGGGTATCATGGTCGGGCTTGGCGAAACCCGCGAGCAGGTGCGCCAGGTCATGGATGACATGCGCGCGGCGGATGTCGATTTCCTGACGATCGGTCAGTATCTGCAGCCGACGCCCAAGCACCATGCGGTCGACCGGTTCGTCACGCCGGACGAGTTTGCGGCCTACGAGAAGGCAGCGTTTGGCAAGGGGTTCCTGATGGTGTCCGCCACGCCGCTGACGCGGTCGTCGTACCACGCGGGCGATGATTTTGCTCGGCTGAGTGCGGCGCGGCAGGAGCGCCTGGGCGCCTGACGTTTTGGGAGGGCGCCGGGGCAGGCGCCTTCCAACCATTGCTTCAAAAGAAAAACACCGGCGGAGGGACCCAGCCGGCGCTTTTCGGTAACATGAAACCTGTCGGTTTTCTCGGGGGCGTTCAGCTGCCCCAGCTGCGCACCGGACCGCAATCCATGTGCACGAAGTTGCTGCTGGTGTACCGGCCGACGCCGCCGCCGTGGCAGGCCATCGCTGCGCGGTACATCTGGTTGACCGAGCGGGACCCGAGCCTGAGATCCGCAGCCTGACCCTTGAGGTGACGCGAGTTCTTGGCCACGCCGCTCGACCGGCTGCGCAGCATCGCGTTGGTTTCCGGGCTGCGGTACCCCGAGATCAGCATGTACGGCTCGGTCACGTCCATCATGTTGTGCGCCGCCGTCATGATGTCGACCGTGCGCAGGTCGATGTCATGGACCCCATCGGTACGCCAATCGCGCATGAAGTAGGTGATTTCCTTGACCGCGTCGCGAATGTACTCGCCTTCGATCCAGTAGATCGTGTCGAGGGTTTCGCCGGTGCGGGGGGCCGTCATCCGAATGCGCCGGATGTCACCCGCGCCTTTCAGAAATCCTGCTGCGTTCGAAAAGGTGGGAGCTGCCACCACGGTGGTTGCTGCGAATGCACCCAGCAGGGCGCGCCGCGTCATGCTCAACGAGCTACTTTCAGTCATAGTGTATGCGCCTGTCCCGTCGCTTACCTGTGTTTTCCGCCTGTTTCGGCGGCTCTGCCATCCATCCCCAGATGTGCTATTTTTATGACACATCCGGTTTTGTTGAAAAAGGGGGACGGTTCCAAAACTTTTACGGATCAAGGAGTTTCGGCGAAATCTCGCGCAAATTTTCGGCGTTGTGCTTATTTTGCTGAGGTCCTGCGGCCCGGTGGCTGCTAACGAAAAGAAAGGTTAGTGCGCTGCCAAACTTTTGATTGGACAGAAATTGTTCAGCGCGCATGATCGACTACATTGAAAGAACGTAATTTACCAAGTCAGGGGAGACGTTATGATTCTTAGATCCTTGGGGGCCAGCATCCGTGTGTCGGGTTTGGCGATTGCCTTCTCGGCGATCGGGTTCAGTGCCGCGGCCGCCGAGGCCGGTATCACCGCGTTCAAGCAGGCCGTCGCGGAAGCCGCGTCGTCGGATCGCGACATTGCCGCCTTTTACCGATCAAACAAGTTCGACGCGGTGTGGACGGGAACGACCGAGGAAGACCGTGCCCGCAGGAGCGCGCTTTTGTCGGCGATGAAAACCGCCTCGATGCACGGTCTGCCTGCCTCGCGTTACGAGACAGACCGACTGTTGCGGGTGCTGTCCAATGCCAACACGCCGCGCGATCGCGGATTTGCCGAGGTCGAGATGACCAAGGCGTTCATCCAGATCGCCCGTGACATGCAATCCGGCGCGCTGGAGCCGTCGTCGATCGACGACGGGATCAAGCGCAACGGGGTCTACAAGGATGCCAAGACGTATCTTTCCGGCCTGACGGAAAGCGGCCACCCGCGTGCCTATTTCCGCACGCTGGTGCCGCAGACGCGCGAATACGCGCGGCTCATGAAGGAAAAGATGCGTCTCGAGCGGCTGATCGAAACCGGCGGCTGGGGGCCTGCGGTTCAGGCCGGGGCACTCGAGAAAGGCCAGAGCGGTCAGGCCGTCGTGGCCCTGCGCGACCGGCTGATGACGATGGGCTATCTCGGGCGCACCTCGACGATGGTCTATGACGACAATATCGAGAAGGCCGTCATGAAGTTCCAGGCGGCGCACGGGCTGGAGCCCGATGGCGCGGCCGGGTCGAACACGCTGTCCGAGATCAACACGTCACCGGCAACGCGCCTGGCCTCCGTGCTGGTCGCGATGGAGCGCGAGCGCTGGCTCAACACCGAGCGCGGCAGCCGTCATATCCTCGTCAACCTGACCGACTTCTCGGCGCGGATCATCGACAACGACATCATTACCTTCGAGACCCGGGCCGTTGTCGGGGCCAATTCCCACGACCGCCGAAGCCCCGAGTTCTCTGACGTGATGGAGCACCTGGTGATCAATCCGCGGTGGAACGTGCCGCGCTCGATCGCGGTGAACGAATACCTGCCGCAGATGCAGCGCAACCCGGGTGCTGCGGGCCACCTGCGCCTGTACGATGCGTCCGGCAACCAGGTCAGCCGCTCGCGTGTGAACTTCAACGCCTATTCGGCGAGCACCTTCCCGTTCAACCTCGTACAGCCGCCGTCGGACGGCAATGCGTTGGGGCTGGTGAAGTTCATGTTCCCGAACAAGTACAACATCTACCTGCACGACACGCCCAGCAAGCACCTGTTTGCCCATGCGCGCCGCGCCTACAGCCACGGGTGCATCCGCCTCGCACAACCCTTCGACTTTGCCTACGAGGTTCTGTCGAAGCAGTCGGATAACCCGAAAGAGATGTTCCACCGCATTCTCGACACCGGCCAGGAAACCCAGGTCGATCTCGAGAAGAAGATCCCGGTGCACATCATCTATCGGACGGCCTTCACCAACGCCAAGGGCGAGCCGCAATACCGTCAGGACGTCTATGGTCGTGACGCGCGGATCTGGGCGGCAATGAAGAATGCGGGCGTCTCTTCGCCGGCGGTCTACGCGGCCGACATGCAGATCCCCGAGCCGCAATATGTGGCACAGACACAGCCGCGCCGGCAGCAGCAGCCGCAAGCCGTGCGGGTGTCGCAGCCGCGCACGCAGGTCCGGGTGGTGAACGAGCCCTACTACCAGGTTCAGTCGCCCCAACGGCAGACCCAGTCGACGTCGACGCGGTCGTCGCAGGTCAATTCGCGCCGCGACCGGTAAGACCTTTACCATTAAACGACAGAGGGCCCCCCCGCCACGGCGGGGGGCTTTTCTTTTGGACGGATGGTGGCGGTCGTCACGCTGCGGCACACGCGGGATTTCGCACCCCGTGACGGCAGAGGGGTTTCGCTGGCCCGTCAACGGGGCTAAGTCTTTGCGGCAGCACGAGGGGAGTCTCATGAGCTATACGATCGAGCAGATTGCAGCCGCGCTCGGAACGCAGGCGGTCGGCGACACAGGGATCGAAGTCGACGGCCTGGCCGAACCCACGGATGCCGGCCCGCGCCACCTGGCCCTTGCCATGAAGCCGCAATTCGCGGAAAGCCTGAAAGACGGTGGCGCACGCGCGGCCGTGCTCTGGGAGGATGCGGACTGGCAGGCGCTGGGGCTTGAGGCGGCGATCCTCGCTCCGCGGCCACGCTATGCGATGTCCGGCCTGACCGCGATGCTCGACAAGGGGCAGGGCTGGGATGACGGCATTCACCCGACGGCCGTGATCCACGGTGATGCCCGGCTGGAAAAGGGCGTGACCGTCGGCCCGTTCAGCGTGATCGCGAAAGGCGCGGAGATCGGGGCCGGTACTGTCATCGGTCCCCATTGCAGTGTCGGTATGGATGCCCGGATCGGGCAGATGAGCCTGCTGCGGGAAGGCGTGAAGATCGGCGCGCGCGTCACCACCGGCGACCGGTTCATCGCGCAGCCGGGCGCGGCGATCGGGGGCGACGGGTTCTCGTTCGTGACGGCGGAAACCTCCGGCGTGGAAAAGGTACGCGAGACGCTTGGCGACCGCGGCGAGACCGCGGCCCAGAGCTGGACACGCATTCACAGCCTGGGTGGTGTCGAGATCGGCGACGATGTCGAGATCGGCGCCAATACCACCGTCGATTGCGGAACGATCCGCAGCACCCGCATCGGCCGGGGGTCCAAGATCGACAACCTGGTGATGATCGGCCACAACGTCGAGATCGGGGAAGACTGCCTTTTGTGCGGGCAGGTCGGCATCGCGGGCTCGGTCAAGGTCGGGAACAACGTGGTTCTCGGCGGAAAGACCGGCGTCAGCGACAATATTTTCATCGGCGACAACGTCATTACCGGCGGCGGTACGATTGTGCTGGCCAACATCCCGGCGGGCCGTGTCATGCTGGGCTATCCGGCGATGAAGATGGAGACCACGATGGAGGTGTTCAAAGGCTTTCGCCGGCTCAAGCGCCTGTTTGCCGATGTGGCCGAGCTCAAGAAAACGGTTTCCAACCCGTCCGCGAAAGACTAAATCGGGCGCGACAAAAGGAAGAGGGCGGAGCGATGGACATCAAGGATCGCGTCATCAAGATCATTGCCGAGCAGGCCGTGCTCGAGCCGTCTGACGTCACGATGGACAGCACGCTGGAAGACCTCGGTATCGACAGCCTCGGGCTGGTCGAGAGCATCTTCGCCATCGAGGAAGAGTTCGACATCTCGGTGCCGTTCAACGCCAACGAACCGCAGGAAAGCGATTTCGACATTTCTTCGGTCGCCAGCATCGTGGCAGGCATAGAAAAGCTGGTGGCGGAACAAAAATCGTGAAACGGGTCGTCATCACGGGCGCCGGCACGATCAATGCGCTCGGGTTTTCGGTGCCCGAGACCCTGACGGCGATGCGGGAGGGGCGCTGCGGCATCGGCGAGCTGGAGTTTCGCGATGTCGAACGGCTGGCGATTCGCATTGGCGGTCAGGTGAAGGGCTACGAGCCCGAGGAACGCTTCAACCGCCAGCAGCTTGCGCTTTACGATCGGTTCACACAGTTCACCCTTGTCGCCGCACGCGAGGCGATCGCGCAGGCGGGGCTGGAGTTTTCCGGCGAGCTGGCCGCACGGGCCGGCGTCGTTCTGGGCAACTCGGGCGGCGGAATGACCACGCTCGACGAGAATTACCGCTCGGTCTACGAAGAGGGGAAGAACCGCGTTCACCCCTTCGTGGTACCCAAGCTGATGAACAACGCGGCCGCCAGCCACGTGTCGATGGAGTTCAACCTCAAGGGCCCGAGTTTTACCGTTTCGACCGCCTGTGCCAGTTCCAACCACGCGATGGCGCAGGCGTTTCAGATGGTGCATGGCGGCGTGACCCCGGTGATGATCACCGGCGGGTCGGAATCGATGCTTTGCTTTGGCGGGGTGAAGGCGTGGGAAGGGCTGCGCGTCATGTCGAAGGACGCCTGTCGCCCGTTCTCGGCCAACCGCAACGGGATGGTCCAGGGCGAGGGGGCCGGGGTGTTCGTCTTCGAGGAGTTGGAGCACGCCAAGGCTCGCGGTGCCGAGATCCTGGCGGAGGTGGCCGGGTTCGCCATGTCCTCGGATGCGTCCGATATCGTGATGCCATCGAAACAGGGTGCGGCGCGGGCCATTCGTGGCGCGCTGATGGATGCGCGGATCGATGCGACGGAGGTCGGTTACATCAACGCCCACGGCACCGGTACGGCCGCCAATGACAAGACCGAAAGCGCGGCGGTGGCCGATGTGTTCGGCGCCCATGCCGACCGCCTGATGATCTCGTCGACCAAGTCGATGCATGGCCACCTGATCGGCGGCACCGGTGCGGTCGAGCTTCTGGCCTGCATCATGGCGGTGCGTGACGGGATCGTTGCGCCAACCATCGGCTATGAAGAGCCGGACCCGGAATGCGCGCTTGACGTGGTGCCCAACGAAGCCCGCGAAGCGCATGTCGACGTGGCGCTTTCGAACGCGTTCGCCTTTGGCGGTCTGAACGCGGTTCTGGCGCTCAAGCGTTTCTCGTAAGCAGCTTCCGAATTTCGCGACGGCATAATGAAAAACGCCGCCCGGAAAGGGGCGGCGTTTTCGTTCGGGTCGATCGTCTGCCTCAGTTGGGCGCGATCGAGACGTTTTCGTAGGCCTTCGTGAACCCGTCGAGCGAGGCCTTGATCACGACCTGCTGGTCGGGGGCCTGTGCGGGTACAATCATCAGCACCGCTTCGCCGCCGGCCTTGAGCGCGTCGACATCGGCCTGGGTAAAGCCAATGCGGGCGAAGCAGCCCACCATCGAGCAGAAGGAATAGTTGTAGGCCTTGGCCTTGCCGTCATCCACGGCGATCTTCAGGCCTTGCGGCAGCAGGGTGCCCAGCGGCACGACGATGGTCGCACCGGCCACGGCCTGGCTGTCGTCGGGCAGTTTGAACAGGCTGAACTCGGCTACCGGATTTCCGGCATCCTCGCGCAGAAGCTGGTACATCTGGCAGGGGTCTTCCTCGGCTTCGCTGCGGAAGCACTGAAGCTGCCAGTCGCCATAGGTTTCCTTGACGTAGGACGGATCTTCCTGAACTTCCTGACCCATGTCGAGTTGGTTGGCGTTGCTGGTGCCTTCCTCGGCCGGAGCCTCTGTGGTGGTCTCGGTCTCGGTCTCGGTGGCGGTGTCATCCTGGGCCACGGCAGCGGTACCTGCGGCCAGAAGCGCAATGAGCGGCAGGGTGAAAAGAAATCTGGACATGAAATCCCCGTTTTGGTGATCAGTGTTCGGGCTGCGCCCCGGTGTCCGGGAACGCGCTGACAGGATAAAATCGTACAGTCCGGCAGGTTTCAAGGATTTCCGCCACGTGCACGTCCACGCCACCCATAAAAAAGGAAAAGAGACCTTTCGGTCTCTTCCCCTGTTTCTCCCTGCCGGACTGGCCGACTTAGTTATTGAGCGAACGCTATGACAGTTACCGCTACCCGTCAACAGGAATGGTTCATATTTTTTTATGATGCTGATATGGCGGGAAAAAACAGGGGGTCAGCGGACTTGATCCCGGGCGGAGCAGAACAGGAAAAAAGGCCGCACCATTAAGGCGCGGCCAGTCTGACAGGGAGGAAGTCACCCCGGCGCCAAGAGGACATGAGGGCCGGGGCAGATTGAAGGTGCCAGACAATAATTAACTTAGTATGTTCACACCGAGGAAAATTTGGGACAGGGGTCTAATAATTTGGAAAACAAGGTTTTTATCGGTGGCGGCGGGGAAGAATACGCGGTCGCGCAGGGCCTGACGCTGAAATATGCCAACCGGCACGGTCTTATTGCCGGGGCCACCGGCACCGGCAAGACGGTCACGCTGCAGATCCTGGCCGAAGGGTTTTCCGCCGCCGGAGTTCCGGTTTTCCTGTCCGACGTAAAGGGCGACCTATCGGGGCTTGCGGCCTCGGGCAGCGCCGAATTCAAGCTACATGACGCCTTCACCAAGCGGGCTACAACCATCGGTTTTGCCGACTACGCCTATTCGGCCTTTCCCGTCACCTTCTGGGACCTTTTCGGTGCGCAGGGGCACCCGGTTCGCACCACGGTTGCCGAGATGGGGCCGCTCCTCTTTTCACGCCTCCTGCAACTGACCGAGGCGCAGGAAGGGATCATGAACATCGCCTTCCGGGTGGCCGACGAGGAAGGCATGCCGCTCCTCGACCTCAAGGACCTGCAGGCGCTGCTCGTTTGGGTCGGAGAGAATCGCGACGAGCTTTCGTTGCGGTACGGCAATGTTTCGACCCAGTCGGTGGGGGCGATCCAGCGGGCGCTTCTGGTGCTCGAGAACCAGGGCGGGGCGGGCTTCTTCGGTGAACCTGCGCTTGAGCTTGCCGACCTGATGACCACTTCGGCTGATGGGCGCGGGCAGGTGAACATCCTGGCCGCCGACAAGCTGATGGGCGCGCCGCGCCTTTATGCCACCTTCCTGCTTTGGCTGCTGTCCGAGCTTTTCGAGACGCTGCCGGAAGTGGGCGACCCGGACAAGCCGAAGCTGGTCTTCTTTTTCGACGAGGCACACCTGCTGTTCGACGACGCGCCCAAGGCTCTCGTGGACAAGGTCGAGCAGGTGGCACGGCTGATCCGGTCCAAGGGGGTCGGTGTCTACTTCGTCACGCAGAACCCCGACGACATTCCAGAGGACATCCTCGGCCAGCTCGGCAACCGGTTTCAGCACGCCCTGCGTGCCTTCACTGCCCGAGACCGGAAGGCACTTCAGCGCGCGTCGGAAACCTATCGCCCGAACCCGAGGTTCGAGACGGTCGACGCGATCCGCGACGTGGGCGTGGGCGAGGCGGTCACGTCGATGCTGGAAGACAAGGGGGTGCCGGGTATCGTCGAGCGCACCCTGATCCGCCCGCCATCGTCGAAGCTCGGGCCGGCGAGTGTGGCCGAGCGCGACGCTGCGATGGCGGCCTCGCCGGTGAAGGGCAAGTATGACGAGGTTCTCGACCGGAAATCAGCCTATGAAATCCTCGCCGCACGGGCGGAGAAGGCTGCGAAAGAGGCCGAGGTGGCGGAAGAGGCGGTGGAGGAACTGCCGCCCGCCGAGCGCGAGTTCAACGCGGGGCGCCGCTATTCCGGCTCGCGCGTGACACGGTCGAGCAGCCGGCAGGATCGCAGCTTTGGCCGGAAATTCGGCGATGCCATGTCCGATGCGGTGATCAAGGAGTTGAAGGGCACGACGGGCCGGCGGATCGTGCGGGGTATCCTTGGCGGGTTCTTCAAGGGCCGCTAGGGCCGGATGTCTCGCAGCCCGTCGAGCAGGGTGTCGTAAAAGCGCGCCGCCTTGCGAATGCGCTTTTCGGACAAGGCTTTTGCCTCGATCCGGATCAGCACCTCGACCCCCAGCATGAAGGGCAGCCAGATGTTGCGCTCGACCTCGTCGAGCGCGAACGCCTCTGCGAAGGCATCGAGCCCCTGCGCATCGACCCCGAGCCGCTCTTCGCCCGACGGGATCAACCCGCGCCGCGCCATGTGCGACAGGAACCGGGCCATGTCCTTGTAGAGGGGCAGCTTGGCCGACCCGCCGGTGTCTATCCCTGTCAGGCGTGCACCGTCGGCCAGCAGGTTGTTGGGGTGGAAGTCGCCATGACTGACCGCAACCCGCCACTGGCCGGTCTCGTGCGGCGCGGCAATCCGTTTCAGCTCTGCCAGAACCGCCGCTTCGGCGCGGCGCAGCGCGCCGTGCCGCTGCCGCGCCATGCCGCGTTCTATGCGCTTGTACCACCCGTCCAGCCGCACGTCTGTCAGTTCTTCGCTTGGCGCGGTGTACCTGCGCAGCCACTCTGCGGCCGGGCGCAGGAAATCGGCCCTTTGCGCTGCGTCGGCCGCGCGTATCCGCTCCATCAACGGCACGCCATCCGCCCGCGCGACCACCACAAGCCCAAGCTCGGGCACATGCAGCAGCGGCGCGTTCACCTGGTAATCCCCGTCGGACATGAAGCATCTGGTGCGCTGCAACTCGGCCCAGTCGCGCCGGGCATAGGCCTCGGCATGTTCGATGTAGAACCGGAATATCGCCGGCCGCTCGCCAACCATCCCCGACAGGATCGCGCGCTTGCCCGGCACCAGACGGATCACGTCGCTGAGCCGCGCCCCCGTCAGCAAAGGGTCTTTCGCGGCCAAGCCCTCGAACGCCTGCACGAGGTCCATCATCGCATCCATGTCGGGCAGGGGAGAAGGGCCGTGCGGTTTCGCCATGGGCGTTACAATTCCGCATGGAATTTGGGGCGTCAACCGAATTGAACCCCATCCCGGCGGCGTCTATGGTGGCGCGAAACCCTGCCAGATTTGCGAGGCGCCGATGTCTGATACTCCCGTTTCCGAAATGTCCTTCGAAGAGGCCATGAAAGAGCTCGAACAGGTGGTCAGCAAGCTGGAGCGGGGCGACGTGGCGCTGGAGGATTCCATCAAGCTCTACGAGCGCGGGGCCGAGCTGAAGAAGCGCTGCGAGACCAAGCTGAAGGAAGCCGAGGAGAAGGTTGCCGCGATCACGCTCGATGGAGAGGGCAACCCGACCGGGACTGCCCCGGTCGAGAATATGTGAGCCCGGGAATGGATGACAGGTTCGCCGGGATCCGTTCCCGGGTCGAGGCGCATCTTGCCGACGTTCTGAATCCGTTTGGCGATGGCCCGGTGGCGGAGGCAATGCGCTACGCTGTGTGCGGCGGCAAACGCGTGCGGGCTGCGTTGGTAATCGAAGGTGCGCGGCTGCACGGGGTGGCCGACGACCGGTCGATCTGGCCCGCCTGTGCGATCGAGGCGATGCATGCATACAGTCTCGTTCATGACGATCTGCCCTGCATGGACGATGACGACCTGCGCCGCGGTCAGCCCACGGTTCACGTGAAGTGGGATGAAGCGACCGCTGTTCTGACCGGGGATGCGCTGCAATCGCTGGCCTTCGAGATGGCCAGCCATCCGGACGGGGCCGAAACCGGCGCCGCCCGGGCCGAGCTGGCCCTGACGCTTGCACGTGCAGCGGGCGGGCAGGGGATGGTGCTGGGGCAGGCGCTCGACATTGCCGCCGAAACCGCCGAGAGCCCCCTGACGCTTGAGGAGATCACCGCCCTTCAGGCCGGCAAGACCGGAGCGCTCATTCGCTGGGCCGCCACTGCCGGGCCGCGCATGGCCGGGGACGATAGCGGGCCGCTCGACCGGTATGCCAAGGCCCTCGGCCTTGCCTTCCAGATCCAGGATGACGTGATCGACGTGACCGGCGATGCGGGCGCCGTGGGCAAGGCGGTGGGCAAGGATGCCGCCGCCGGAAAGGCCACGTTCGTCTCGCTTCTCGGCCTCGATGCCGCCCGCGCCCGCGCCGCGGCCCTTGCGGAAGAGGCCTGCGAGGCCATATCCTGTTATGGTCAGGACGCCGAGAGCTTGCGGCAGCTGGCGCGCTTCGTTATCTCACGCCAGACCTGACGGAAGCGTCGTGCCAGAGAGGGGAATGCCCGTGTCAGACCGCCCGAATACACCCCTGCTGGACCAGGTGACCACGCCTGCCGACATGAAGCGGTTCAGCGATGCGCAGCTTGTGCAACTGGCGCATGAGCTCAGGCAGGAAACCATCTCGGCCGTTTCCGAGACCGGCGGGCACCTTGGCGCGGGGCTGGGCGTGGTCGAGTTGACCGTGGCCCTGCACCATGTCTTCGACACGCCCCGCGACAAGCTGATCTGGGACGTCTCGCACCAGTGCTATCCGCACAAGATCCTGACCGGCAGGCGCGAACGCATACGCACGATCCGCCAGAAAGACGGCCTTTCCGGTTTCACCAAGCGGGCCGAGTCGCCATATGACCCGTTCGGCGCGGCGCATAGCTCCACCTCGATCAGTGCTGCACTCGGCTTTGCCGTGGCGCGGGACCTGGGTGGTGTCTGCGACACTGGCCACGGCGATGCCATCGCCGTGATCGGTGACGGCGCGATGAGCGCGGGCATGGCCTTCGAGGCGATGAACAACGCGGGCCACCTGAAGAAGCGCCTGATCGTCATCCTGAACGACAACGAAATGTCGATTGCGCCGCCCGTGGGCGCGCTCTCCTCCTACCTTTCGCGGCTTTACGCGGGCGAGCCTTTTCAGGAGTTCAAGGCAGCGGCCAAGGGAGCGGTCTCTCTTTTGCCCACGCCGTTCCAGGAAGGGGCCCGTCGCGCCAAGGAAATGCTCAAAGGCATGACCGTGGGCGGCACGCTCTTCGAAGAGCTCGGCTTCTCTTACGTCGGCCCCATCGACGGGCACGACATGGAGCAGCTTCTGCCTGTCCTGCGTACCGTACGGCAGCGGGCCACCGGGCCGATCCTGATCCATGCGATCACCAAGAAGGGCAAGGGATATGCGCCCGCCGAACAGTCGAGCGACGCAGGCCATGCGCGGGCGAAGTTCGACGTTGTCACCGGTGAGCAGAAGAAGAAGCCCTCGAACGCGCCGAGCTACACCAAGGTTTTCGCCAACGCGCTGCTGGATCACGCCGCGCAAGATGACAGGGTCTGCGCCATCACCGCGGCCATGCCCGACGGCACCGGCCTCGACCTCTTCGAGAAACGCTATCCCAGCCGCTGTTTCGATGTGGGTATCGCCGAACAGCACGCGGTGACCTTTGCGGGCGGTCTGGCGGCCGGGGGCATGAAGCCCTTCGCGGCGCTTTATTCCACCTTCCTGCAGCGCGGCTATGACCAGGTTGTGCACGACATCGCCATCCAGAACCTGCCGGTCCGCTTCGCGATAGACCGTGCGGGCCTTGTCGGCGCCGACGGGCCGACCCATGCCGGCGCTTTCGACGTGGCCTACCTGACCTGCCTGCCGAACTTCACCGTCATGGCGGCGGCGGACGAGGCCGAGCTCGTGCACATGGTCGCCACGGCCGTGGCCCATGACAGCGGGCCCATCGCCTTCCGCTATCCGCGCGGCGAAGGGCAGGGGGTCGAGATGCCCGAGCACGGCGAGGTGTTGGAAATCGGCAAGGGCCGGATCGTCAGCAAGGGCGCGCGCGTCGCGATCCTGTCCTTCGGCACCCGGCTGGGCGAAGTGCGCAAGGCGCGTGAGGCGCTGATGCAGCGCGGGATCGAGCCGACGATTGCAGATGCCCGCTTCGCAAAACCGTTGGACGAGGAGATGATCCTCGATCTCGCCGCGAAGCATGAGGCATTGATCACCGTCGAGGAAGGCTCGGTCGGCGGCTTCGGAAGCCATGTGGCCCAGCTTCTGGCGGAAAACGGCGTCTTCGACAGCGGTCTGAAATACCGCTCGATGGTGCTGCCCGACGTGTTCATCGACCAGTCGAGCCCCGACGACATGTATGCCACCGCCAAGCTCAGCGCCGCCGATATCGAGGCCAAGGTGCTCGACGTCTTGGGCGTGGCCGCCCTTAAAGACAAGCGCGCCTGACCACACCCCTTAAACGAGAAAGGCCGGGTACGACCCCGGCCCTTCTTCTGGCTGAAAATATCCCGGGGGTTTGTGGGCTGGCCCCCAATCCCGAACTTACCCTTAAGCGCGGCGCCGACGACGGCCGCCCCGGCCACCGCGACCTTCCGCTTCCTCGCCCGGCTTCGGCGGGGCCTTGTTGAACCGGATCCAGTCGCCGCCATGCGGGTCGTTGTTGGTCAGGAAGTTGGCGGCGCGGATGGCTTCCATCTCCTTGCCGGCCTTCGGTTTGGTCGAGCCGAGACCGAAGAGCTGGCAGAAGGTCTCGTCGTCCATGTCCTCGGGCAGCACGATGCCAAGGGCGGCGACCTCGGCCTTCTTGGCCTCGATCTCCGCCTGTTTCACCGGCAGCGCGATCGGGTTCATGATCGCGCTGGTCATGCCGGCGCCCATCGCCATCGGCAGGAAGGCGTTGTTGATGCCGTGCCGGTTGGGCAGGCCGAAGGAGATGTTCGAAGCACCGCAGGTGGTGTTCACGCCCAGCTCGTCGCGCAGGCGGCGGACGAGGGTGAAGACCTGCTGACCGGCGGTCGCCATGGCGCCGATCGGCATGACCAGCGGGTCGACCACAATGTCATGGGCGGGAATGCCGAAATCGGCGGCGCGCTCGACGATCTTCTTGGCGACGGCAAAGCGCACGTCAGGGTCTTCCGAAATGCCGGTGTCGTCGTTCGAGATGGCAACGACCGGCACGTTGTACTTCTTGACCAGCGGCAGAACCAGTTCCAGGCGCTCTTCCTCGCCCGTGACCGAGTTCAGCAGCGGGCGGCCATGCGCGGCGGCAAGGCCAGCTTCCAGCGCGCCCGGCACCGAGCTGTCGATGCAAAGCGGGATATCGACGAGGCCCTGAACCAGCTCGACCACCTTGGTCATCAGCGGCGGTTCGGTCTGGTTCGGATCGGGGTTCGAGTTGTAGACAACGCCCGCGTTGATATCGAGGATGTTGGCGCCGGCCGCAACCTGCGCCAGGGCATCGGATTCCACGGTCGAGAAATCGCCCGCTTCGAGTTCGGCCGCAAGCTTCTTGCGGCCTGTCGGGTTGATCCGCTCGCCGATCACGCAGAACGGTTCATCGAAGCCGATGATGGCGGTTTTGGTTTTGCTCTCGACGATGGTACGGGTCATTTTCGATCCTTCAGGAGGCGTTTGCGGGTTTGGTGGCGCTGCCACCGTTCTCGATCGCCCAGGTGGCGTTCGTCTTGATGCCGCCCAGCGGGAAGAAGTGGACGTTGGTGATGTTGAAATCGGGGTTCGCGGCGCGGTGGGCGGCCAGGTCGCGCAGAACCTCGTGCGGCTCGTAGGGGAGCAGCAGTTTCGACACGTCCATCGCGCGCTTCTGTAGCACCTTCAGAGAGGGGCCGACACCGCAGGCGATGGCGAACTTGATCAGGGTCTGCAGCTTGGCGGGGCCCGCGATGCCGATGTGGATCGGCAGCTTGATGCCTTCGGCGTTCAGGCGGTCGGCCCAGGCGATCATCGGCTTGGCGTCGAAGGCGAACTGCGTGGCGATGGCCATTTCGGCGTCGGTGCGCTCGGAGAATTTCTGCTTCCACTGCAGCGCCTCGTCGACAGACTTGGTGCCGCCATTGGGGTCAATATCCTTGTTGCCCTCGGGATGGCCGGCCACGTGCAGGCGCTTGAAGCCCGCCTTGTCGAATTCGCCCGATTCCATCAGCTGCATCGAGCTGTGGAAATCGCCATGGGGTTTCTCGACACCGCCGGCCAGCAGCAGGGCCTGCTCGACGCCGGCCTCGCCGTTGTAGCGGGCGATCCAGTCGGCCAGCGTGGCCTTGTCCTTGATGATGCGCGCGGGGAAGTGCGGCATCACCGGATAGCCTTCGTCGGCCAGGCGCTTGGCGGTGGCGACCATGTCGTTGATCGGCGTGCCCTCGATATGGGCGATGTAGACGCGCGTGCCCTCGGGCAGCAGGTCGCGGAAATTCTCGACCTTCTCGGCGGTGCGCGGCATCACCTCGATCGAGTAGCCTTGAAGAACAGCCTCGAGACGGGCATCGGCCACGACCGCGGGTTTCTCACGCTTCTTGAAGTTCAACAGAGCCATAATGGCCTCCCATAGCGCAGGTTTCGGGCTCATGCCCAGCCTTCATTGGCGATCAGGGCCTTGATCCGGTCCTGATCGTATTCCGCGTCAAGCCGGGCCGCTTCGGCCTCGGCCACGTCCGCCGCTTCGCCTTCGACCGGGTAGGGCGCCGCCTTGCGCCACTCGGCCAGGTAGGTGTCGGTATCCGACGCCCCCACCTTCATCGCGGCACGGTCGATCGCCTGCTCGAAACGCTCGGGCAGTTGTTTCTTAGCACCGCGGCGGCCTTTTCCGACAATGACTTGTGCCGGAATATCCCGCCAGTAGACGATGGTGACATCAACCATGACTGATTCCTCGTTTTCAGTGGCCTCTCTCTAAAGCAGGGCAGCCCCCCGGCAGGGTCGATTTTCGACAGAACGCGCACGTCCTGCGACAGTCTGACACTAGAGGCGCCTGTCGCGCATGGCCACCGAGGCTAATCGGAAAAGCTTTCAACTTTGTCATGACCTCAGGCAAACGCTTGCGCGATGCCTCGCAAGCGCCTACCTTTGACTCAACTCGAAATGGAGGGCGTGACAAGATGGCGCCCAAGCGTCCCGTAAGTGCGGGCGCGATCCCGAAAGCGGTAGATAGCCCCGCACTGACCCGGCCCGATGCACCGCCGCTGTATGCGGCGTTGGATCTGGGTACCAACAGTTGCCGTATGCTGATTGCCCGTCCGAAGGGCGGACAATTTTCAGTTGTCGACAGCTTTTCCAAATCCGTTCAGCTGGGCTCGGGACTCGAGAAGACCGGGCGGCTTTCGCGTTCCTCGATCTATCGCACGATCCAGGCCTTGCGCGTGTGTCAGCAGAAGCTGAAACGCAACAAGGTGGTGAAAATGCGCCTTGTCGCGACCGAGGCCTGCCGCCGCGCCGCGAACGGGCGCGATTTCATGGACCGCGTGCACCGCGAAACCGGATTGCGGCTGGAGATCATCGAACCGCAGCAGGAGGCGCAGCTTGCCGTCGTGTCCTGCGCGCCGCTTGTCAGCCCCCGGACTGAGCAACTTCTGGTGGTCGATATCGGTGGCGGGTCGACCGAGCTGGTCTGGATCGACCTGACAGGCGTGCCGCCCCAGGGGCGGGCGCGGGCGATCATGCGCATGCATGGCGGCTTCGATCTGCCCGATGACGGCGGGCCGCGGGCGCGGGTCGTCGACTGGATCAGCGTGCCGCTGGGCGTTGCCACATTGCGCGATCAGTTCCGCGACGTGGAGGATGACAGCGCGCGCTTTGCCCTGATGAGCTGGTTTTTCGAGGAAAACCTTGCCGAGTTCGCCCCCTACAAGGATGAACCGCCGCGCGAGGGGTTCCAGATTGTCGGCACGTCGGGCACGGTCACCACCGTGGCGGCCAGCCATCTGGGCCTCAAACGCTATGACCGCAACAAGGTTGACGGGCTGCGCATGACCTCTGACGAGATCGACAAGGTGATCCGCAGCTATCTTGCCCTTGGCCCGGCCGGGCGCCGTCGCGACCCGCGAATCGGCGTTGACAGGCAGGCCCTCATCATGTCAGGCGCGGCGATCCTTCAGGCGCTTCTGCGCTGCTGGCCCACCGATCGGCTGTCAGTGGCCGACCGGGGCCTGCGAGAGGGCATACTGTACGCGCTCATGTCATCCGACGGCGTGCTGGAAGATACGGACGCATAATGACCAAGAAACCGGACGGAAAGAACACCTCGGGGCGCGGACAGCGCGATCTGAAGGTCAAGGTGAAGACGGCACGGGGGCGCAAGTCGTCCTCGACCCGCTGGCTGCAACGGCAGCTGAACGACCCTTACGTGAAACGCGCGCAGGCCGATGGGTATCGGGGCCGCGCGGCGTTCAAGATCATGGAACTCGACGACAAGTTCCGTTTCCTTGTCCCGGGCGCGCGAGTGGTCGACCTTGGCTGCGCCCCCGGCGGCTGGTGCCAGGTGGCGGTGCCGCGGGTGAACGCGTTGGGCGAGAAGGCCGGCAAGGCCCAGGGGTTCATCCTCGGTGTCGACCTGCAGGAGGTCGAGCCGATTGCCGGGGTCGAGCTTCACCAGCTCGATTTCATGGACGAGGGCGCCGACGACAAGGTGAAGGACTGGCTTGGCGGCAAGGCCGACGTGGTGATGTCGGACATGGCGGCCGCCAGTTCCGGGCACAAGCAGACCGATCACCTGCGCATCATCGCGCTGTGCGAGGCGGCGGCCTATCTGGCGTTCGACGTGCTGGAAGAGGGAGGCACGTTCGTGTCGAAAGTGCTGGCCGGGGGCGCCGAGGGCGAGTTGCAGAAGCTGCTCAAGCAGCGTTTCACCAAGGTGGCCAACGTCAAGCCGCCGGCCTCGCGCTCGGACAGTTCGGAAAAGTTCGTCGTGGCGACGGGTTTTCGCGGCGCGCCCGGCTAAGCGCTAGCCGCGTGCCGCAAGCGTTTGCGCGGCACGGCGGGCGAAGGCCATGGTGTCATCGACGGTGACATCCGCGGGCAGCGGCATTTCGCGCCGTTGCTCGGCAAGATTGATCTGCCGGATCAGTTCGAACAGCCGGGCATGGCGGGCGGTGGGCAGCGGGGTCGGGCGCATCACGCGAATCTCCGAAAACTCGTAAGAAGCTACAGGTGCGGGGGTTACGATCCGATTGAGGCGGAAATTGCGCGAATTGAGGGGCATTGCGTGACAGTGGCCCTATAACGACAGAACCAGCGCCAGCGACAGGAGCGTCAGCGCGCTGGTGCCGACGATGATCTGCGCGATCCGGTCGGCGCGCACGTCGTAGAGAAGCGCCATGCTGAACGCCATGGCCCCTGCAGGGCCGGCCGCGGTGAGAATGAATTGCTGTGTCTGCGGGTCCCAACCGGGCGAGACCACGGAAAACACAGCCCAGACCAGTGCCGGAAAGGCCAGCATCTTGATCGCGCCGACGGTCAGAACCACCGGATCGGCGGACATCCGTGTTTTCGACAGCACCACGCCAAGCGCGAAGAGGGCAATCGGCGGGGCGGCATCGCCATTGAAGTTGATGAAGGTCTCGGCTGGCCCGGGAAGGTCGAGGCCCATGAGCCCTGTGGCGAGCCCCAGAACGATCGCCACGATCAGCGGCATCCGGGCCAGTTTTCCGACGATCACGCCGGGGCGCCAGGCCTCGTTGCCATGCAGTTCGAGAAAGATCAGCGACCCGGCGAAGAGGAAGAGGATATCGAGCACGATCACCGACACGACGGAGCCCACCGCATCGACGCCGTAGACCAGCTGGGAAATCGGCAGGATATACATGACCGTGTTGGAAAACGCCCCGCAGACGCCCAGCAGCACCGCTTCGGTCACCGTGCAGGCGAAGACCTTGCGCGCGGTCAGGAAGACGAGCGTGAAGACGATCGCCTCTCCGGCGGCATAGACCAGCAGCTTGTCCCAGACGAAGGCATCGAAATCCGAGCGTGCCAAAAGTCCGAAGACAAGCACGGGCATCGGGATGGACATGCAGAAGCGGTTGACGATGCGGGCATTTTCCTCGGTCGCATGACCGGTGCGGCCCAGCAGGTACCCGATGATCGCAATCGCGAAGATCGGCAGAACCGGATCGGTCAGGACACTGATAATGCTGGACAAAGGCGCGCTCCTTTCGGCCATCAATAGAGCAGTGGCCGGGGAATGCAATCGCCGTGCCTAACCTCAAAGAAATGCGGTGCGGATTGGAATGGCGGCACGTCGGCGCGCCGGGTGCGCGCGCGCTTAACTGGGGGCGAGGCCTGTCGGCGAGACTGCTTCGTTGGGCGGTGGCGCTCAGCGGAAATGAAGGCTCTTCGATGTCACGTGGCCGTCGGGCTGCGCTCGGCCTGCTTGGCGGCGTGGGCGTAGTACCCGGCTATCCCGAAAATACCGCATGCGATGACGATATATTTCAGCCCGCCGGGATTGCCGAGCGAGATGATGCCCCGGTAGTCGATCGTGCCCACGAACGAAATGAAGATCAGCCGGGTGATCCACAGCACGACGACGGCAAGGAGGACCAACACCCAGTGCCGGGCGAAGCCATCTGCCGCACCGCCGACAAGGTCTGGCAGGATAGAGCCGGCGAATTCCTGACCGGTCTTGCCTATGGCGGCTGGGTTGATCGCACCGAATTGATCAGTGAGGGTCTTGAGGCTTGAGGAGACCTTGCCTGGCAGCCCCTCGACATCGCCCTGCAACTGGTCAAGCGTGGTGTCGGCAGGCTGTGAGAGCAGGGTCTTGTAAGAGTCGACCTCGTTCTCGAGGCCTGTCTCGAGCGCGTCGACCTTCGATTTCGTGCTCGGATCCATCGCCTCTTCCCTTCGAAACCCACACGTCAGATGACCGGAGCAGTGCGACCGAGGACCCGCCCTGCCATCCTCAAGATGCTTTGAAATCAACCTGTTCGCCCATGATGCTCGAACGGGCTGCGTGGCGCAATCGGCATTCGGGCGTGCCGAAAAATGACCTTAATTCTGCCATCAGTCTTAAGGGTTTTCAGACGGCGGACGGCCTTGGGATTGGCGAGCCAATGCGACAGCGCACCCGCCGGGCGGTGGCCGGTCGACGCGGTTGGTCTGTCGGGAAAAATGGCGGAGAGACAGGGATTCGAACCCTGGGACCCCGTGAAGGGTCAACGGTTTTCGAGACCGCCCCGTTCGACCACTCCGGCACCTCTCCGCGGGGGTCTGGAGGGTGCGTTTAATCGCCTTTCCGGGGCAGGACAAGGGGGTTTTGCATTGTTTGGCGGGAGAATTTGCCTAGATTCCGGATAGAGCAATTTCACCCAGAGGAGTCCCCCCTTGTTGCGACGGCCCCAGATCCACGCTCCGCTCATTGCCCTGATGACCGCGGTCATGCTGTTGCTGCCTCCGCAGGTGCGCGCAGCCGACCGGGCCAACCTCGAAGCGTTCCTCGAGGTCACGGGGTTCGATGTGGCACTCGAATCGATCAAGCAATCCGCCTCGGACGCGCCTGAAATGCTGGGCATGAAGCCCAGCGACTTCGGCCATGACTGGTCGCGCGTCACCAAGCAGGTCTTCGACACCGAGAAGATGCACGACATGGCCATCGACATCCTGTCCGAAACGCTGTCGGACGACCTGTTGGGTCATGCCGCGGGCTTCTATGCCTCGCCGCTGGGGCAGAAGCTGGTGAAGCTGGAAAACGCCGCGCACATGGCCGAGGACAGCGCCGCGCAGCGGGCGCAAGGGGCCGAGCTTCTGGCCGAGGCGCGCGACGCCGGCAATGGCCGGGCCGAGATGTTCGAGCGCATGGCCGACGCGATCGATACCGAGGATCAGTCTGTGCGTGCCGTGCAGGAGATCATGGTGCGGTTCCTGATGGCCGCCTCGCACGCCGGGGTGCTCGACTACCAGATCGACGAAGGCGCCCTGCGCGCGGTCATCCGTAACCAGGAAGACGAGATGCGCGAGAACATGGTCGAGGCGGGGCTGGCCAATGCGGCCTTCACCTATCGCGACCTGTCCCTCGAAGAGCTGGAAGACTATACCGAGGCACTGGAAACGCCCAAGATGCAAAGGGTTTACGAGTTGATGAACGCCATCCAGTACGAGATCATGGCCAACCGGTTCGAGGTGCTGGCCGCCCGCATGGCCGAGATGCATCCCGGGCAGGAGCTTTGAGCATGAGCCTTTTCCGTGCCGCAGCCGGGGCGCTTTGTGCCGCCGTGATCTGGGCCATGCCCGCCCAGTCCGAGGACCGCCCCGAGCTTGACACCCTGCTGGAGGCGCTGCGCATGACCGACACGGTCGACATCATGCGCGAGGAGGGGCTTGCCTATGCCGAGAGCCTTGCGCTCGAGATGATGCCGGACGCCGACCTCGACGGCTGGCAGGCCAGTGTCGAGCGGATCTACGACACCGACAAGATGCAGAACCTCGTGGAAGAGCGGATGACGCACGCGCTGAAGGGCGAGAACCTGGCGCCGCTGAACGAGTTCTTCGCGTCGGACCTGGGGCGCGAAGTGGTGGAACTGGAGCTTTCGGCGCGTGAGGCCTTTCTCGACCCCGAGGTCGAATCCGCGGCCAAGGATCAGTATGAGGACCTGTCGCGCAAGGGTGCCCTGATCGTCGACCAGATCGAGACGCTGATCGAAGACAGCGACCTGATCGAGCACAACGTGATGGGCATTCTGAATTCCAACCTGATGCTGTACCGCGGCCTTGCAGACGGCGGAGCCTACGATCTGTCGGAAGAAGACATGCTGCTCGATGTCTGGTCGCAGGAAGACGGCGTGCGCGAGGACAGCGCGGCCTGGATCGGGGCCTACCTGCTGACCGCCTACCAGCCGCTCGAAGATGACGAGGTCGACGCCTATATCGCGCTGTGGCAGAGCGACGAGGGGCAGGCGCTCAACCGGGCGCTCTTTGCCACCTTCGACCGGATGTACGAGGAATTGTCCTATCTGGTCGGGCAGGCGGTCGCCCAGCACATGCGGAGCCAGAAGCTCTGACCTGTCCCCTGCGGCGGAATGGCCGCTATTGGCAGGGCGGGTTTTCCGCCTAGACTGGCGCCGGGCCGTACCGGGCCGGTCGCGCGGGGAGGACGGAGATGCAGTATCATTTCGACGGGTTCCGACCGGGTGATCCGCGGATCGCGCCTGAAGCAGGCGGCGCCGGCGACCGTCCCGCCGATGTCGACGTTCTCATCATCGGGTGTGGCCCTGCCGGGCTGACTTTGGCCGCGCAACTATCGGCCTTCCCGGATATCGTGACCCGCATCGCCGAGCGCAAATCCGGGCCGCTCGAAATTGGGCAGGCCGACGGGATCGCCTGCCGCTCGATGGAGATGTTCCAGGCCTTCGGCTTTGCCAACCGGGTGATGGAGGAGGCCTACTGGGTCAATGAAACCGTCTTCTGGGCCCCCGGAGAGGGGGGTAAGGGCCTCGTCCGCGCCGACCGGATCCAGGACGTGGCCGACGACCTGTCCGAGATGCCCCACACCATTCTCAGCCAGGCGCGGGTGCATGACTTCTACCTCGACATCATGCGCCACGGGCCCCGCCGGCTGACCCCGGACTATGATCGCCACCTGGCCGCGCTGGAGCGGACCGACGACCCCGATTACCCCGTCACGGCCCGGTTCGACGGGCCGGACGGTGCGCAAGAAAGCATCCGCGCCCGGTATGTCGTCGGCTGTGACGGCGCCCGCAGCGTCGTGCGATCCTCGCTGGGCTATGCCCTGAAGGGCGATGCCGCGCGGCAGCTCTGGGGGGTGATGGATATCCTCGCCGTCACCGATTTCCCCGATATCCGCCTCAAGGCCGCGATCCGGTCGGCCAGCAGCGGGAGCATCCTGATCATTCCGCGCGAGGGCGGGACAATGGTGCGCATGTATGTGGAGCTCGACGAGTTGCACGGCGACGAACGCGCCGCCGACCGGAACGTCACGGCGGAGATGCTGATCGGGAAGGCGCAGGCGATCCTGTCGCCCTATACGCTCGACGTGAAAGACGTGGCGTGGTGCTCGGCCTACGAGATCGGGCAGCGGGTCTGCGACAGTTTCGATGACCTTGGCACCGGATCGCGGGAGGGGTGCACGCCGCGGATCTTCATCGCGGGCGACGCCTGTCACACCCACAGCCCCAAGGCGGGGCAGGGGATGAACGTGTCGATGGCCGACACGTTCAACCTCGGCTGGAAGCTGGCGGCTGTTTTGCGCGGGCAAGCGGCGCCCGACCTGTTGCACACCTATTCCGGCGAGCGCCGTGCCAAGGCGCAGGAACTGATCGATTTCGACCGCGACATGGCGCGGCTGTTCAGCTCGAAATCCAACGATCCCGACTCGTCTGCGCAATTCCAGCAGTATTTCCAGAAGCACGGCCGCTACACCGCCGGGGTCGAGGCGCGCTACGAGCCTTCGATGATCGTGCGCGAGGGGAACCAGGCGCTGGCCAGCGGGCTGCCCATCGGGATGCGCTTTCATTCCGCGCCGGTCATACGGCTGGCGGATGCCAAGCCCATGCAGCTTGGGCACGCGATGCTGGCCGATGGCCGATGGCGGCTGGTGGCCTTCGCGGGGCAGGGCGACATGGGCGGGCCGGAGGGCGGTATTGCCCGGCTTTGTAGAGCGCTCGAGACGTCGCCCGACAGCCCGCTGCGTCTTTACACGCCGGAAGGTGCGAATATCGACGCCGTCATCGACCTGCGCGCCGTCTTCCAGGCGGATCACCGCGATATGGACATGGGCGCGCTGCCCGGCTTGCTGACACCGCCCAAGGGGCGGTTCGGCCTTGCCGACTATGAAAAGGCCTTCTGTCCCGACCTCAAGACCGGCCCCGATATCTTCGACCTGCGGGGGATCGACCGGGAGCAGGGCGCGCTCGTGATCGTCCGGCCCGATCAGTTTGTCGCCGCGATCCTGCCGCTCGATGACCTTGCCGGCTTGACCGCTTTCTTCGCGCCCTTCATGCTTCCGAAAGGCTGAGCAATTCCGGGCCGCGGCCCCGGATTTCCCCCTTGACTTTGAAGCCTCATCCCCCGATAAGCGCGCATCCCGGCGGGTGGAATGCCTGCGCGGGGCTCATGGAATTACGCCCACGACATGGGGCGCGCCGTCCGAGGCAGGGGGAACGCCCCGCTAAACACCCGAAAACGGGGGCCACAGGACGCGGAAGTTGAAAAGGAAGACGAACATGTTTGCGGTCCTCAAGACCGGTGGCAAGCAATACAAGGTCCAGTCGGGCGACATGCTCCGCGTGGAAAAGATTGCAGCCGACGCCGGTGAAAAGGTTCAGTTCAACGAAATCCTGATGCTGGGTGGCGATGCGCCGGTGATCGGTTCTCCCCTCGTCGATGGCGCAGCCGTTCAGGCCGAGGTCGTCGATCAGGTCAAGGGCGACAAGGTCATTCACTTCGTGAAACGCCGCCGTAAGCACGGCTCGCAGCGCACGAAGGGCCACCGCCAGCAGCTGACCCTGCTGCGCGTGACCGAGATCCTTGAAAAAGGCGCCGACAAGTCGGGCGTCAAGGCCGCCGTTGGCGCAGGTGCGCTGGCCGCTGGCATGGGCAAGGAACGCTATGCCGACAACGCGACCGATCAGGCCGAGATGGCCAAGCAGGTGAAGAACAACGAGGCTGGCGAGAAAAGCGTCGCCAAGAAAGCCGAACCGAAGGCCGAGAAGAAAGCCGAGCCCAAGAAGGAGGCCCCGGCTGCCGCAGACGACCTCACCGCCATCACGGGCATCGGCCCGGCGGCGGCGAAGAAGCTGAACGAGGCCGGCATCACCACCTATGCCGAGCTGGCCAAGGTGGACGCGGACAATTTCGAGGCCGTCAAGGTCAAACCCGAATGGATTGAACAAGCCAAAGAATTGGCTAAGTAATCCGGCGAGATAGGAGACAACGAGATGGCACACAAGAAAGCAGGCGGTTCATCACGTAACGGTCGCGATTCCGTCGGCCGCCGCCTTGGCGTTAAGAAATATGGCGGCGAAGCCGTCATTCCGGGCAACATCCTCGTGCGTCAGCGCGGCAACAAGTTCTGGCCGGGCGACGGCGTTGGCCAGGGCAAGGATCATACCCTGTTCGCCACCGTCGAAGGCGCCGTGACGTTCCACAAGGGCATCAAGGGCCGTACCTTCATTTCGGTCACGCCAGTGGCGGAGGCCGCAGAATAAGCCGACCGGAACAGGTGTAACGTGAACATCAGGGGGATCGGCCAGGGCCGGTCCCCTTTCTTTTTTCGGATCGTGCACCGGCATCCAGTCATTCCCCAGTTCGGGCCAAGGGAAGAGGGCCCCGCGTTTGGGAGGAGAACGCAATGAAACTGGAGACGATCGACATGCAACCCACCATAGCGGCCGGCCGGTTCGACCTGCGCCCGCCGCGCGCCTCGGATGCGGGGCTTCTGGCCCATTACGTGGGCGACGAGCGGGTGGCACGCAACACGTCGAGCATCCCGCACCCCCTGCCGCCCGGCACGATCGAGGCGTTTCTCGCTCGTGTTGCCGCGCCTGACCGTATCGAAACCGTCTGGATCATCGACGGCTCGCGCGACGGCGGCTCGGAAGTAATGGGGGCGATCGGCATGAAAAAGGTCGACGAGGGGCAGTGCGAGATCGGCTACTGGGTGGCCCATCCGTTCTGGAACACCGGCGTCGCCTCCGAGGTCGTGGGCGCGCTGCTTGCGGCAAACCCCTGCAAGTGCCGCACGGTCTTTGCCTCGGTCTTTCAGGACAACCCCGTGTCGGCCCGCGTGGTGACCAATCACGGCTTCAACTACCTGGGCGACGCCGAAACCTTCTCGGTCGCCCGCAACGCCAAGGTTCCCACCTGGACTTACAGCCGCAAAATGGATTGAGCCGGCAGGGACCTTTGCATAAAGGATGACAGTATGAAATTCCTCGATCTCGCAAAGGTCTATATCCGGTCCGGTTCGGGCGGCGGTGGCTGTATCAGCTTCCGGCGCGAGAAGTTCGTCGAATATGGCGGGCCGGATGGCGGCGATGGTGGCAAGGGCGGCTCGGTTTACGCCGAGGCGGTCGAGGGGCTGAACACGCTGATCGACTTCCGCTATCAGCAGCATTTCTTCGCCGATAACGGCCAGCCCGGCATGGGCCGCCAGCGTACCGGCAAGGATGGCGAGGATATCGTCCTGCGCGTACCCGTCGGCACCGAGATTCTCGACGAAGATCAGGAGACGGTGATCGCCGACTTCACCGAAGTCGGCCAGCGGATCGAGCTGGCCCATGGCGGCAATGGCGGCTGGGGCAACCTGCGGTTCAAGACCTCGACCAACCAGGCGCCGCGCCGGTCGAACCCGGGGCAGGAAGGGGTCGAGCGCACGCTCTGGCTGCGGCTGAAGCTGATCGCCGATGTGGGCCTCGTGGGCCTGCCCAACGCGGGCAAGTCGACCTTCCTGGCGGCCACCTCCAACGCCCGGCCCAAGATTGCCGATTACCCGTTCACCACCCTGCACCCCAACCTTGGCGTGGTCGAGGTGGACGGCGTCGAGTTCGTCGTGGCCGACATTCCGGGCCTCATCGACGGCGCGCATGAGGGCAAGGGCCTGGGCGACCTGTTCCTTGGTCACGTGGAGCGCTGCGCGGTGCTGTTGCACCTGGTCGACGGTACGTCGGGCACGCTGGTCGAGGATTATCAGACGATTATCAACGAGTTGGAGGCCTATGGCGGCGCGCTGGCCGAGAAGCCGCGCGTGACCGTGCTCAACAAGATCGACGCGCTTGACGATGAGGAGCGGACCTTCCTGCGGGACGAGGTTCAGGCCGCCGGCGCCGAGAATGTCATGCTGATGTCGGGCGTATCCCGCGAAGGCGTGACCGAAGTGCTCCGCGCGCTCCGGGCCCAGATTGATGATGGCCGGCTGCGCGAGAAGGCCACAGACGAAGAGCCCGAGCCGTGGCAGCCCTGAGCGACGCCAAGCGGATCGTCGTCAAGATCGGGTCGGCGCTTCTGGTGGATCGCGGCACGGGCCAGTTGCGCTCGGACTGGCTGAAGGCGCTGGTGGACGACGTGGCGCGCATTCGGGCGCGCGGGACCGACGTGATCCTCGTGTCGTCGGGCTCGATTGCGCTGGGGCGCGGGGCGCTTGGCCTGCCCATGACCGAACTGACATTGGAGCAATCGCAGGCTGCCGCCGCGGTGGGCCAGATCCAGTTGGCGCATGCCTATGACCGGGCGCTGTCGGAGCATGGATTGCGGGCCGCGCAGGTGCTGGTGACGCTGGAGGACAGTGCCGACCGGCGGCGCTATCTCAATTCCCGCGCCACGCTGGAGCAGCTCTTGAAGCTGGGCGCGGTGCCCATCGTCAACGAGAACGACACCGTGGCCACCGACGAGATCCGCTATGGCGACAACGACCGGATGGCCGCCCAGGTGGCGGTGACGGCGGGGGCCGATCAGCTGATCCTGCTGAGCGATGTCGACGGGTTCTATTCCGGCAATCCGTCAGACGATCCGGCGGCGACGCGGTTCGACGTGATTTCCGAGATCACGCCCGAGATCGAGGCGATGGCGGGCGATGCGGGGTCGGGCCTGTCGAAGGGTGGCATGAAGACCAAGCTGATGGCGGCGCGCACCGCGACAGCGGCCGGTTGCGACATGGCGATCACCGAAGGATCGGTCCTCAACCCCTTGTCCGCGCTGGAAAAAGGCGCGCCGGCCACCTGGTTCACGGCGCAGGGCGACCCGCATCAGAAGCGCAAGGCATGGATTGCCGCGATGAAGCCCAAGGGGCGGATCACGGTCGATGACGGTGCGGCGCGCGCGCTGCAGGGCGGCAGCAGCCTGCTTCCCGCCGGTGTCACGGGCGTGACGGGCCGGTTCGGGCGCGGCGACCCGGTGGAGGTGGCCGACAGCACGGGGCGCAAGCTCGGGCAGGGGCTCACACGCTACGATGCGCGGGATGCCGCGCTGATCAAGGGCCTGAAGACACAGGATATCGAGCCACGGCTCGGCTATCCGGCGCGCGGGCCGCTCATTCACCGCGACGATATGGCGTTCTGATCGCCTATGATGCTACGCTCCCGCTGACCTGCGAAGGACCGCTGACCATGAAAGACCTCGACAATATCCCCGCCCTGATGGCCGATATCGGCGAGCGTGCCAAGGCCGCTGCCGCGCAACTGGCCACCGCCAGACCCGAGACCAAGCGACAGGCGCTGGAAGCCGCGGCAGACGCGCTCTGGGCGGCCCGGGGCGAGGTGATGGCGGCCAACGAGAAAGACCTCGACTATGGCCGAGAAAAGGGCCTGTCGGATGCGATGATGGACCGGCTTTTGCTGACTGAAGACCGGGTGAAATCCATGTGCGAGGGCTTGCGCGCCGTGGCCGCGCAGGATGATCCGGTGGGCGAGGTTCTGGCCGAGTGGGACATGCCCTCGGGGCTGCATATCCGCCGCGTGCGCACGCCGCTGGGTGTGATCGGTGTGATCTACGAAAGCCGGCCCAACGTGACCGCCGATGCCGGCGCGCTCTGCCTGAAATCGGGCAATGCCGTTATTTTGCGGGGCGGATCGGAGAGCTTCCATTCCTCGGCGGCGATCCATGCGGCGCTGGTGGAAGGTTTGCGGTCGGCGGGGCTGCCCGAGGACGCGATCCAGCTGGTGCCCACGCGCGACCGGGCGGCGGTGAAGGAAATGCTGACCATGACAGGCACGATCGACGTGATCGTACCGCGGGGCGGCAAGGGCCTTGTGGGGCTGGTGCAGCGCGAGGCGCGGGTGCCGGTTTTCGCCCATCTCGAGGGGATCGTGCACATCTATATCGACAAGGACGCCGACCCCGAGAAGGCGCTGCGGGTGGTGATGAACGCCAAGACCCGGCGGACGGGTATCTGCGGCGCGGCGGAATGCCTGCTGATCCACCGGAAGGTGGCGGATACGATTGGTCAGGGGCTGATCCGGGCGCTGATCGACGCGGGGGTCGAGGTGCGCGCGGATGCGGCGCTTCAGGTCATCGCCGGCACGCAGGCGGCGGCGGAGGACGACTGGGGGCGCGAGTATCTCGACAGTATCATCGCGGCCAAGGTCGTCGAGGATATCGACGGCGCCATTGCCCATATCCGGCAGTATCATTCGCAGCATACCGACTGCATCATCACCGAGGATGACGCCGCGGCGGAGCAGTTCTTTGCCGAGCTCGACAGCGCGATCCTGATGCGCAATGCGTCAACCCAGTTCGCAGATGGCGGAGAGTTCGGCATGGGGGCCGAGATCGGGATTGCGACTGGCAAGATGCATGCCCGCGGCCCGGTGGGCGCGGCGCAGCTGACCAGCTTCAAGTATCTTGTCGAAGGCGACGGCGCGACGCGCTCCTAAAGTCTAATTTCTACTTTAGAATCAGATGCTTGCGGGTCGGCATTCATGTCGTTCTGCCTGGCGATGTGCGGCAGGAGAAGGAACTGCACCGCCGCCGGTGTCACGGCGTCCGGCCCGGGTTCGCCGCGCAGGATGTTCCACAGCACCGGATCGGGCGCGAGGCGGGGCGCCTCGGCCCGGATGTGCCAACGCCCGTCATCCTGCGTGACGATGATCGTGCCGCCAGCCACAAGGGCCTGTTCGACGCACATGACCGCCAGCAGGGCGGCCTTGACGACGGGGCGGGCGAAATCGCCGCGCGCCTGCCAGTCGATATCGACCCGCCCGGCCTGGTAGACGGCGGCGAGAATGTCGGCCACGCCCTGACCGGAAATCACCTGCTCGGGCTCGGCATCGCCGAAGGCGAGGCGGAAGAACTGGATTCGCGCCGAGGCGTGACCGGCGCTTTCGGAGACGAGCGAGAATTCCGGGCTTTTCGGCAGGCCCGACAATTCCAGCAATTCGAGGCCGTTGGCGACCGCGCCCACCGGGCTGATCAGGTCATGGCAGATACGCGACCCTATGAGGGAGGCGATCTTGTCGCTAGGATGAAGCAATTGGCAACTCCACAGTGGCGGTTAACAGTATGTCAGATCTTAACAGTTTCCTGGAACCCGGCATGCTGGTCGAACACCCGCGCCAGCCGGATTGGGGCACAGGGCAGGTGCAGTCGAACATTGGTGGAAAAATCACCGTGAATTTCCAGGAAGTTGGCAAGGTCGTGATCGATGGTTCCCGTGTTGAATTGATCCCGGTGATCAAAACATGAGGGAGGTTACGGAAAAGTTAAGGCACCCGAAAGGCATGATCGGTGCAACGCGGTCAAGTGCCGTTGCTTTCGTGTCTTTCGCGCCCTAAAACCGCGGCGAACGGAGGCGCGAGGGCAGGGATGAGCAAGGGCCAGGATCAGTTCAGTGTCAGGCTGGCAGGCTCGGACGCCGATCTGCGGGCCGCGCAGCGCCTGCGATACGAGGTTTTCGTCGAGGAACTGGGCGGCGACGGGCCGATGGTCGACCATGACGCGCGGCTGGAGCAGGACCGGTTCGACCCGTTCTTCGACCATCTCATCCTGACGGACGGCGCGAAGGATGACGCGGTGGTGGGGGTGTACCGCCTGCTGCGCGACGACCAGGCACGGCAGATGGGCCAGTTCTATTCCGAGGACGAGTATGACCTGACGCCGCTGAAACAGAGCGGCCGGCGGCTGATGGAGCTGGGGCGGTCATGCCTTGCGCCGTCCTACAGGGGCGGGGCGGCGATGTTCCACCTCTGGAACGGGCTCGCGCGCTACGTGATTGAAAACGAGATAGAAATCCTGTTCGGGGTGGCAAGCTTCCACGGCACGGATGTGGAGGCCCTGGCACAGCCGCTGTCGCTTCTGCACCATCGGCACCTTGCGCCCGAGGGGCTGCGGGTGCGCACGCAGGCGGCGCATTACCAGCGGATGGACCTGCTGGCCGAGGACCGCATCGACCGGCGGGCGGCGATGCTGCAAGTGCCGGCGCTGATCAAGGCCTACCTGCGGCTGGGGGGCTATGTGGGGGACGGCGCGTATATCGATCATGCGTTCAACACCACCGATATCTGCCTGGTGATGGATACCGAACGATTGAGCGAAACCCAGAAAAACATATATTCCAAGGGTATTACGGCGTGAGTTTCACGTGGTCGCCCGAAGAGCCCGCACCGCCTTTCAAAATCACGGCGGGGGGCTGGTTTCGGGTGGTTCTGCGGGGGCTGACGCTGGTGGCGATCCTGCTGACGGGCGTGGTGGCGATGATGCTGCTGCGGCTGGTCGAGAGGCCGCTGCACGGCATGCACCGGCCGTGGACGCCCTTCATCACGCAAGTGGTGTGCCGGCTTGCCTTTTTCGTGCTTGGGATGCGGCATGAGGCGGTGGGCGAGCGGATGACGGCGCGGGGCGCCGTGGTGGCCAACCATTCGTCCTGGCTGGATATTTTCTCGCTCAATGCGCGCAAGCGGGTCTATTTCGTCTCGAAGGCCGAGGTGGCGGGGTGGCCCGGGATCGGGTTCCTGGCGAAGATCACCGGGACGGTGTTCATCGCGCGGGATCCGCGGGAGGCGAAGGCGCAGCAGGAGGTGTTCGAGGACCGGCTGCTGGCGGGGCACAAGCTGTTGTTTTTCCCCGAGGGCACCTCGACGGATGGGTTCCGGGTTTTGCCATTCAAATCAACGCTCTTTCAGGCGTTCTTCAACGAGGCGTTGCGGCATGAGATGCATATCCAGCCGGTCACCGTGATCTATACCGCGCCGGAGGGGGAAGACCCGCGGTTTTATGGCTGGTGGGGCGATATGGATTTCGGGTCGCATGCGCTGAAACTGCTGGCGGCACGGCGGAACGGATCTGTGAAGGTCGTCTACCATGTGCCTGTAAAGGTGGAAGATTTCGCGACCCGCAAGGCGCTGGCGGCGCATGTGGAGCAGGTTGTCAGGGGCGGGATGCCGGAGGCGCGGCGGCTGTCTCGTTGAGGAACCGGGGCGAATCGGGGTTAACGCGTTGAAATGGCCGGAAAAGGCGATGTCGGTATCGCGTCGGTATAACGTCGGTATTTTGTCGGTGTTTTCGACCGAGACCCGCGCGCCGGGCGCGGGGTTAACCGACCGTGCGCGGCCGGGCCGGTTTGCGCAACATCAGCCGTGGCCCATCGCGGCGATCAGGCGCCCGAGTTCGGCGGCGGGATCGTCGGCCGACCAGATCTCGGTGCCGATGCCGAAGAAGTCGGTGACCGGGGCGAGGGAGCGCATGAGATCTTCGTCGAGCGCGCCTTCGGCCACGACCGGCACCTCGATCATCTGCGACCACCATTCGAAGACGTCGTGCTCGGCCTTTGTGCCGTCTCCGAGAGCCGTGTCGCCGACAGGGCCGAAGCTGACGTAATCGGCGCCGGCTTCGCCCGCGCTCATCCCGTCATGGCGCGAGGCGCCGCAGAAGGCGCCCACGACCGCATCGGCGCCGAGCGTCTTGCGGGCGGTGCGGATCTGGCGCGCGCCGTCGGTCAGGTGCACGCCGTCGAGGCCCAGCCGCTCGGCGAGGATGAAATGGGTGTTGATGACGATGGCGATGTCGCGGGCATGGGCCACCTCGCGGCAGGCATCGGCGGCGTGCGACAGCGCGGTTTCGTCATGGGTCGAGAGGGCGAGGCGGATGCAGGCCACGTCATGGGCGTCGAGCACCCGGGCGAGCGTGTCGGGGAACCGGCTGAGTTCGATCTCGGGCGGCGTGATGAGATAGATCTGCGGCTGCTCGGGCTCGGCCATCCGGGGCGCTCCTCTTCTGCTTATCGGGGCTCCTATAGCTGGGAAAAACGCGTGCGTCCATGGCGGTTGGAGGGACGTGTTTCGAGGGCGGGACGCCTTCGGCGAGAGTATTTCGGGAACAATGAAAGCACGGGGTGTGGCCGGGGTTCGGGCGGTTGGTTGGATGGAGAGGCAAGGGTGCCTCCGGCGGGAGTATTTGGGGAAAGATGAAACTCCGGGTGAGGTTTCGGGAGGGTGGTTCGGGAAGGAAAGGGCGGGTTTTTTGGGCACAGGGGCCGGGCGCCGCTTGAAACGCTTGATCCTTCGGCGCGGTCGGGCAAGGGTTCTGAGGGGCCGGTGGGGGGCTTTCGGCAATTTCGGCCGGGGCGTTTGCAGGTGCCGTGATATTCAGATGCATCCTATGAGGTTTTCCGATGAGTTTCATCCGTTCGGCCGCCACGGCGGCAGGTCTGTCCTGTAGTCTTTCCCTTTCCGTGGCGGCGCCCTTGGCCGCGCAGGAGGCGGTGCCCTACAGCGCGCCCAATGGCTGGGATATCAGCCAGCTTCGCCAGGGCGGCCAGGTTGCGGCCTGCGAGGCGATGCGGATCACCGGCATGGAGGAGGGGCTGTTCTTTCGCCACGACCCGGCCGAGACCGTGATCGGGTTCAGCAGCTTCGCCTCGGCGGCCTCGCCCTTCGCGATCGACGTGGAGATGTGGTTCGACGGCGACCGCGGCGCCGGGCAGGTCTATGGCATGGAGCCGGTCGAGGACCATAACGGGTTCACCTGGCGGGGGCTGGTGATGCCCAACAGCGAGCCGTGGGGAGAGCTGGACCTGTTTGCCAGTGCCGGCACGGTGCATTTCGCCTATGACACCGGCACCGGGCCGACGCAGGTGAGCTTTCCGCTGACCGGGTCGAGCCGGGCCTCGAAGGAGACCTATGCCTGTGTGCAGACCGCCGGCAGCGCGCCGGCGGCGGATACTGCGGGGCCGAAGGTGATTTACGGGAGCTGCAAGCTGGCGGTCGACGGTCGGGTCTATCTCGACATGGCGTCGGGCTGTCCGATCTGGCTGGAAAATGACGGGTCGGGGTCGTTCTGGATCAACACCGACCGCGACAGCTACCTGGGCGACTGGTTCGCGGAAGTGCGGCCGGACGGGTCGGGGCTGGCCTCGGCCTGGTGGAACGGGGTCGCAGGGGCAACCCATGCGCAGGGCTTCCTGGGCGAGGATTTCCGGCTGGGCTCGGCTGGGTGCTGGTCGAACGCGCGCGCGACGGTCTGCGCGGCGCGGTGAGCCCGGGCCCGGGCGTGTCTTCTTCGGCCGGTGGGGCGGCCGGACGGGAGGGATGCCTCCGGCGGGGATATTGGGGCCAAGAAGAAGCCCGGGTGCCATGGGGTGACGTCCGGGTTGGGGGAGGGCGTGGGACGCCTCCGGCGGGGATATTTGGGCCAAGAAGAAGCTTGGGGCGCCAGGGGGTGAGGTCGGGCGTGGGGGAGAGCGTGGGCGCTTCCGGCGGGGGTATACCGGGCGAGGAAGACGGGGCGGGCGCGTCGCCATGTGCGGGTGGCGCGTGGCGGGCGGGATGATTCCGTGCGTGGCGGCGGGTCGGGGGCTTTTCAGCGGGCCGGGGCTGTCTTAAGAGGCGGGCGGTGAAGGAGAGAGCCCATGCCGACCGAGACCCCCCAGCCGGCCTTCGTGCTGGTGCGCCCGCAGATGGGCGAGAATATCGGCGCCGCCGCGCGGGCCATGTGGAATTTCGGCCTCGACCGGATGCGGATCGTGGCGCCGCGGGATGGCTGGCCGAATTCCAAGGCCGCCGCGATGGCGAGCGGGGCCGGGCGGCTGCTCGATGAGGCGGTGCTGGCGGATGATCTGCCGGGGGCGCTGGCGGATTGCACCTACGTGTTTGCGACGACCGCGCGCGTGCGGGGGCTGACGAAGCCCGTCTATGCGCCGGAGCGGGCGATGCAGGTGGCGGCCGAGAAGATTTCGGCCGGCGAGAAGGTGGCGGTGCTGTTCGGGCCGGAGAGGGCCGGGCTCGAGAACGAGGACGTGGCGCGCGCCAATGCCATCATCAACGTGCCGGTGAACCCGGAATTTGCCAGCCTGAACCTGGCGCAATGCGTGTTGCTGACCGCCTATGAGTGGCGGCGGGCCTCTGGCGAGGTCGAGATGGAGCGCACCGACATGGGGGGCGCCGACTGGGCCAGCCATCTGGAGGTGGAGAAGCTCGCCGATCATTACGAAGAGCGCATGGAAGAGGCCGGGTTCTTTTTCCCCGAGCACAAGCGGGAGGGGATGAAGATCAATCTTCGTAACATGTGGAGCCGGATGCCCCTGACCGGCGCCGATGTGCGGATGCTGCACGGTGTGCTGCGGCAGATGGTGCGGTGGAAAGACCGGGGCGAGTGAGCTTGAAGCGGGGGGGTGGCGGCACTAACCTTCGCCTGAACAAGGGAAAGGGCCGGGGATGAGCGGCAAGCGCAGCATTTTCGAAGAGGTTGGCGAGGGCGAGGCCCGGCGCGAGGCGCCGAAGGGCGGCATGATCGACAAGGGCCGGCGCGGGGCGCGCGGGGCCGTGCGGGTGTGGCTGATGGTGCTTTTCGCGCTGGTGGTGGTGATGATCGCCGTGGGCGGGCTGACCCGGCTGACCGATAGCGGGCTGTCGATCACGGAATGGAACGTGGTGAAGGGGGCGTTGCCGCCGACGGACCAGGCCGCCTGGGAGGCGGAGTTCGAGAAGTATCAGGCCATTCCCGAGTACCAGTTGCAGAACAAGGGCATGAGCCTTGAGGAGTTCAAGACGATCTACTGGTGGGAATGGGGTCATCGTCAGCTGGGCCGGGTGATCGGGCTGGTCTGGGCGCTGGGGTTCTTCGGGTTCCTGCTGACACGGAAGATGCCGCCGGGGTGGACCGGGCGCTTGCTGGGCCTTGGTGTGCTGGGTGGCGCGCAGGGGGCGATTGGCTGGTGGATGGTATCCTCGGGCCTGACGGGGCAGATGCTGGATGTGGCGAGCTACAGGCTGGCGGTGCATCTGGGGCTGGCTTTCGTCATTCTCGGGTTCATCGCGTGGTACGTGTTCTGCCTCGGTCGCGAGGAGCGGGAGCTGATGCAGGCGCGGCGGGGCCGGGAGGCGAAGCTGTTCAGCCTGTCGACGGGGTGGATGCATTTCGCGTTCCTGCAGATCTTGATCGGGGCCTTGGTGGCGGGGATCGATGCGGGGCGGACCTTTACGGACTGGCCGCTGATGGCGGGAGGGTTCCTGCCGGTGGATTTCTGGATGCCGGAGCTGGGGTGGCGGAACCTGTTCGAGAACCCAGGGTTCGTGCAGTTCGTGCACCGGATGGTGGGGTATCTGCTGCTGGGCTTTGCCGTGATGGTGTGGCTGAAGGGGCGGCGGAGTGCCAATGGCGCGACGCGGGCGGCCTTTACGGGGGCGTTCATCGCGCTTTGTGCGCAGGTGGTGATGGGGATCACCACGGTGCTTTATGCCGCGCCGTGGCAGGTGGCGATCGTGCACCAGGTGCTGGCGGTCGTAGTCTGGGTGCTGATCATCCGGGCGCGGTTCCTCAGCCAGTATCCGCTGGCGCAATCGGTGAGGGGGTAAGACGATGAGTGCCTATGACGAGTTGATGGCGCATGAGCGCGAGACGCAGGCGCTGGCGCAGGTGGCGGGGCGTTTGTCCTGGGACCAGGAGACGGTGATGCCGCGCGGGGCGGCGGAGCAGCGGTCGGAAGAGTCGGGCGCGATGGAGGCGGTGCTGCATGCGCGGCGGACCGATCCTCGGGTCGGTGAGTGGCTGGCGGCGGCGGAGGCGCCCGACGAGGTTGGCGCCGCGCAGTTGCGGCAGATCCGGCGGGCGCATGACCGGGCGCGGAAGGTGCCGGCGGAGCTGGCGACGGCTTTGGCGAGGCTCACGAGCCGGTCGCAGGGCGTCTGGGCCGAGGCGCGGGCCAACGACGATTTCGCGGCCTTTGCGCCGACGTTGGAGGAGGTCGTGCGGCTCAAGCGCGAGGAGGCGGCGGCGCTGGCGGAGAACGTGACGCTTTACGACGCCTTGCTGGATGATTTCGAGCCGGGGGCGACGGCGGCGATGCTGGAGGCGCTGTTCGAGGATATGCGGCCCGGGCTGGTGCAGTTGCGCAAGCGGGCCCTGGAGGGGGTTGCGGCCGAGGGGGTCTCGGGCGAATTTCCGGCGGAGGTGCAGCTGTCGCTGGCGCGCGAGCTGGCTGGGCGGTTCGGCTATGACCGGACGCGTGGGCGGCTGGACCTGGCGGTGCATCCGTTTTCCTCAGGCTCGGGCGACGATGTGCGGATCACGACGCGGACGGCGGCGGACGATCCGTTCAACTGCATCTATTCGACGATCCACGAGACGGGCCATGCCTGTTACGAACAGGGGATCGACCCGGCCTATCGGCTGACGCCGCTGGGGCAGGGCGTGTCGATGGGGGTGCATGAAAGCCAGAGCCGAATCTACGAGAACCAGCTGGGGCGGTCGCCGGCCTTCTGCCGGTGGCTTTATGGCGAGATGCGGGCGCGGTTCGGGGATATCGGGGTATCCGACGAAGAGGCGTTCTATCGCGCCGTGAACCGGGTGCATCGGGGGTATATCCGGACCGAGGCCGACGAGGTGCAGTATAACCTGCATATCATGCTGCGGTTCGACCTGGAAAAGGCGCTGGTGGCCGGGGATCTCGCGGTGCGCGACCTCGAAGCGGCGTGGAACGAGCGGTTTCTGAAGGATTTCGGATATCCGGTCGACAAGGCCTCGAACGGGGTTTTGCAGGATGTGCATTGGTCGGTGGGGCTGTTCGGGTATTTCCCGACCTACAGCCTTGGCAATGTCTATGCCGGGTGTCTGAACAAGGCGCTGCGGGCGGCGGTGCCGGATGTGGATGCGCATCTAGAGCGGGGCGATCCGGGGCCGGCGGTGGAATGGCTGCACGAGAACGTGCAGCGGCACGGCGGGCGGTACGAGCCACGCGAGGTGATCACGCTTGCCTGTGGCGGGGAGGAGCCGTCGGCGGGGCCGCTGATGGGATATCTGGCGGACAAGTTTTGCGCCTTGTATCCGGGATGATCTGCGTGTGGGGGCTCTGTCCCCACCGTTGAAATCACTTCAGGTCTGGGCGCCTCGCACGGGATGTCTTGTTCGAGAAGAAGCTGTGGGTTCGGTGCGTGTGGCGAGGGTTGGATTGGGGGCCAGCCCCCAAGCCCCCGGGATATTTTGGGCCAGAAGAAGCGGCGGGCTGGGTATTTTTGTCAGGGGGTGTTTGGCGTTTTGGGCGGTGTGATTCTGTGACCTCTGTTTGTTATCATCCGTTTGCAGGCCGTTCTTGATGTGAAAATCCCCGGCGCGGGGTCGGCGCCGGGGCTCGGAATGGTGGCCGTGAGCTTGGGAGTGATCAGGCGACCATCTTCTCGACAACCTCGCCGAAGGAAGAGGGCGTGGGGACAATGGTCACGCCCGCTTCCTTGAGGATGTCGACTTTCTCTTGCGCGGATTCGCCGAAGGCCGAGACGATGGCGCCGGCATGGCCCATGCGGCGGCCCTTGGGGGCCGAGAGGCCGGCGATATAGGCCGCCACGGGTTTGGTCATGTGGTCGCGGATGTATTCGGCGGCTTCGGCTTCCTGCGGGCCGCCGATCTCGCCCACGAGGACGACGGCGTCGGTTTCCGGATCGTTTTCAAAGAGTTCCAGGATGTCCTTGAAGCTGGACCCGTTGATCGGATCGCCGCCGATGCCGATCGAGGAGGAGACGCCGATGCCGCGTTCGGACATCTGGCTCGCGGCCTCGTAGCCCAGCGTGCCGGAGCGGCCGACGATGCCGATGCGGCCGGGCTTGTAGATATGCGGCGGCATGAGGCCCGCGAAGGCCTGGCCCGGGGTGATGATGCCGGCGCAGTTGGGCCCGATCAGGCGCATCCGGCGGTCTTCCTTGTAGCGGCGCATGTAGCGTTTCACCTGGATCATGTCCTGGGCCGGGATGCCGTCGGCGATGCAGACGCAGGTCTTGATGCCCGCATCGGCCGCTTCCATGATCGAATCGGCGGCGAAGGGCGGGGGCACGAAGCTGACCACAAGGTCGGCGCCGGTTTCGGCCACCGCGCCCTTGACGGTGTTGAAGACCGGCAGGTCGAGATGGGTGGAGCCACCCTTGCCGGGGGTCACGCCGCCCACGACGTTGGTGCCGTGCTTGATCATGTCCTGGGCGTGGAAGCTGCCGATGCGGCCGGTGATGCCGGTGACGAGAACGCGGGTGGTGCTGTCGATGAGAATGGCCATTACGAGGCTTCCTTCATTTGCGCGGCCTTCCATTCGCCCACGACCTTCTCGGCGGCTTCGGCGAGGGAGCTGGCGGTGGTGATGTTGAGGCCGCTATCGGCGAGGAGTTTGCGCCCTTCCTCGACATTGGTGCCGGAGAGGCGGACGACGAGGGGCATTTGCAGGTCGAGCTCCTTCACCGCGCGGATGACGCCCTCGGCGATCCAGTCGCAGCGGTTGATGCCGGCGAAGATGTTGACGAGGATGCCTTCGACATTGCGGTCGTTGAGCACGGCCTTGAAGGACATGAGCACCCGTTCGGGGCTGGCGCCGCCGCCCACGTCGAGGAAGTTCGCGGGCTCGCCGCCGGCCATCTTGATCATGTCGAGCGTGGCCATGGCGAGGCCGGCGCCGTTGACGATGCAGCCGATCTTGCCGTCGAGGCCGATATAGTTGAGGCCGCGGTCGCCCGCGTAGGTTTCGCGGGGGTCTTCCTGGCTCTTGTCGCGCAGTTCCGAGATGTCGGGGTGGCGGAAGAGCGCGTTGTCGTCGAAGGCGAGCTTGGCGTCGAGGGCCACGATCTCGTTGCTCTTGGTGACGACGAGGGGGTTGATCTCGACCATGTTGGCGTCGGTTTCGCTCATCAGGCGGTAGCAGCCGATGATGGTTTTCACCGCCGCCGGGATGAGAGTGGGGTCGAGGCCCAGCTGGAAGGCGATCTCGCGCGCCTGGAAGTTCTGCATGCCGACGGCGGGGTCGACCACGCTGCGGATGAGGGAGTCGGGTTCGTTGGCCGAGATCTCCTCGATCTCCATGCCGCCCTGGGCCGAGGCCACGACGACGACGCGCTCGAGCTTGCGGTCCATCACGAAGCCCAGGTAGATTTCCTGGGCGATGCTGGTGGCTTCCTCGATATAGAGGCGGTTGACCAGCTTGCCCTGGGGCCCGGTCTGGTGGGTGACGAGGCGGCGGCCGAGCATCCATTGGGCGGCGTCGGCCACCTCTTCCTCGGTCGCGCAGATGCGGACGCCGCCCGCTTTCCCGCGGGCGCCGGAGTGGATCTGGGCCTTGACGACCCATTTGTCGCCGGAGAGTTCCGAGCAGCGATAGACGGCCTGTTCGGGGGAATAGGCGATGCCGCCGCGGGGGGTGCTGACGCCGAAGCGCTTGAGCATCTCCTTGGCCTGGTATTCGTGAATGTCCATGGGTGTGACCTCCTGTTACCCTTTGGCCGCGATGGCGTCGGCGACGGTGATGACGTTGTTGGCCATGCGCTCGCTGGCGGCGTCGATCATCTTGCCGTCGAGCGAGGCGGCGCCCTTGCCCTCGGCGGCGGCCTTCTTGAGTTCCTCGATGATGCGGCGGGCCTTGGTGACTTCCGGCTCGGGCGGCGAGAAGACGTCGTTGGCAAGCGCGATTTGGCTGGGGTGGATGGCCCATTTGCCCTCGATCCCGAGCGCCGCGGCGCGTTTGGCCGAGGCGACATAGGCGTCGGGATCCGAGAAGTCGCCGAAGGGGCCGTCGATGGCGCGGAGGCCATAGGCGCGGCAGGCGACGGTCATGCGGGAGAGGGCGAAGTGCCACTGGTCGCCGGGGTAATCGGGGTTGAGGCCCCCGATGACGACGGTGCGGGCGCGGGTGGAGGCGGCGTAGTCGGCCACGCCGAAATGCAGGGCTTCCAGCCGGCCGGGGGCGGCGGCGATGGCCTCGACATTGGCCATGCCGAGGGAGGTTTCGATGAGCGCTTCGAGGCCGATCTGGTGGGTGAAGCCCATCGCCTCTTCGATCTGGCTGACCATGGTTTCCACGGTGTAGAGATCGGCCGGCACGCCCACCTTGGGCACGAGGATGGTGTCGAGGTGCTGGCCCGCCTGTTCGACGATTTCGACCACGTCGCGGTACATGTAATGGGTGTCGAGCCCGTTGATGCGGATCGACATGGTCTTGCCCTTGGCCTTCCAGTCGATGTCGTTCAAGGCCTGGATGATGTTGGCGCGGGCCTGCACCTTGTCGGGGGGCGCGACGGCATCTTCGAGGTCGAGGAAGATGTAATCGACCCCCGAGTCGGCGGCCTTGTCGATCATCGACGGGTTCGAGCCGGGCACGGCCAGTTCGGATCGTTGCAGGCGCTGTTTCTTGAGCGGGTGGAGGGTGTAGCTCATGTGGGTGTCCTTCCTCATTCGGACGGGGCGTGTCCGTTGTCTTCGGTTGTCGCCCGAAAGCGGCGGCCGCGACACTTCCCTGCGGGTAAGAATGGCGGCGCGGGGAGGGGGATGGGGCCTGAACGGGTAGGGTGGGCCTACCCGGTGCAGGCGTTGCGGGATGCGGTGGGATGCACTCGCTGCGGCGCAGAGAAAGGGGCGGGAAAACAAGTGTTTATGATCGGAAACTTATGTTCCCTTTGGTGCCGGAATTTTGGAAAATTCCGGGCCGGAAAATTCGAATTTTCCGGGCGAGTCGCGAGCGTGACGGTGGCGGCAGGGTCCCGGAATTTGCGCAAATTCCGGGCTCGGGAAATGCGCATTTCCCGAGGGTACTTTCCGCGCGGAAAGTACCTAGAGAACCACGCGGACGGGTTCCTGGTTGCAGAAGATGACCATCTGTCCGGCGTTTTCGACCGCGTGATAGCCGCGCCGGGCGAGCTCGGCCTCGAACCGGTCGCGGCCGATATAACGGTCGATGTCGCGGAGTTGCCGCCGGATGACGCGCCCCTCGCGGGCGGCGCGGGAGGAGAACAGCTTGCCGAGCCATTGCTCGGGCGTGATCGGGCCATGATCGCTCATGGCCCGATCCTTTCCCACCTTGGTTAACAGCCGGTTTACGTGACGAGATCGCCCGGGGTTTCGCCCGCAAGGAACGCCTTGAGATTGTCGATGGCGCGGTGGCCCATGGCGGCGCGGGTGCCGTCGGTGGCGCTGCCCAGATGCGGGGCGAGGACGATGTTCCCGTAGGTCAGGAAGCGCGGGTCGAGGGCGGGTTCATTGTGGTAGACATCGAGCCCGGCCGCCGCCACCCGCCCGCTGTCGAGCGCGTCGAAGAGGGCGTCTTCGTCGACCACGTCGCCGCGGGCGGAGTTGACGAGGATGGCGCCGGGTTTCAGCGCGTTGAACACCTCGGCATTGATCAGCTTGTAGGTGTCGGCGCCGCCCGGGCAGTGGAGGGAGAGGAAATCGGCCTCGGCCGCGACCTCGGTGATGGAGCCCAGCTGTTCGGCCTGTCCGTTGGCCGCCTTGATCTCGTCGGGCACGTCCCAGGCATCCTGGAACACCACGCGCATGCCGAAGCCGCCATGGGCGCGGCGGGCCATGGCCTGGCCGATGCGGCCGAAGCCGATGATGCCGATGGTGGCGCCGGAGACCTTCTTGCCGATCATGTGGGTGGGGCGCCAGCCGGCCCATTGCCCGGCGCGCGTCTCGCGTTCACCCTCGCCGATGCGTCGGGCGGCGCAGAGCAGCAGGCCCATGGCCAGATCGGCGGTGCAGTCGGTCAGCACGTCGGGCGTGTTGGTGACAGCAATCCCGTTGTCGCGGGCGGCGTCGATGTCGATGTGGTTGAAGCCCACGCCGTAATTGGCCATGACGCGCAGCTTGCCCTTTGCGGCCGGATAGAATTCGGCCGGGATCTTGTCCGACACGGTGGGCATGATGACGTCGTAGCTTTGCGCGGCGGCCATCCATTCGTCGCGGCTCATGGGCGTGTCGGGGTGGCGCAGGGTGACGGTGCCGAGGCGTTCGGCGACGAGCCGTTCCTCGGCCTCTTTCGGCCAGGCGCGGGTGACGAGGATCGTGCGGTCGGCCATGGGTCAGGCGGCTTTCGCGGGGGCGGCGACGGTGGCGGGGGTGGTGTCGCGGAAATGGGCCTGCGCGGCGGCGACGCCCGAGCCGGGCACGATCTGGGCGCCGGCATCCACCAGCGCCATTTCGGCGGCGGAAATGGCGCCGCAGAGCATCACCGGGTTCAGCGAGCCGAGATGGCCGATGCGGAAGGCCTTGCCCATCAGCTTGTTGAGGCCGGTGCCGAGCGAGGTCTGGTACTTGTAATAGGCGCCGGAGATCACGTCGCGGGCGTCGACGCCTTGCGGCACGTAGATGGCCGAGACGGTGTCGGAGGCCCATTCGGGGCCGTGGGCCACCAGCTCGCAACCGTCCCAGGCCGCGACCGCCGCGCGCACGCCGCCCGCAAGGCGGTGGTGGCGGGCCCAGACCGATTCCATGCCGGTTTCGAGCAGCATATCGAGCGAGCAGCGGAGGCCGCGGAGGAGCTGGGTCGCGGGGGTGTAGGGGAAATAGCCGGTGTCGTTGAGCTTGATCATGTCCTCGAAGCTGAAATAGCAGCGGGCCATGCCAGAGCCGGCGAGGGCCTTGTTGGCTTCGAGCGCCTTTTCCGAGACGCCGAGGATGCCGAGGCCGGCGGGCAGCATGAAGCCTTTCTGGGAGCCGGAAACGGCGAGGTCGACGCCCCACTTCTCCATCTCGAACTCGATCGAGGCGATGGAGGAGACGCCGTCGACGAAGAGCATGGCCGGGTGGTCGCAGGCGTCGAGCGCGGCGCGGACGCCGGCGATGTCGGAGGTGACGCCGGTCGCGGTTTCGTTCTGGGTGGCGAAGACCGCCTTGATCTTGTGGTCTGTGTCGGCGGCGAGGATGCGGGCGTAGTCGTCGAGCGGCACGCCCTTGCCCCAGTCCACTTCGCAGAGCTCGACATCGAGGCCGAGGCGTTCGGCCATGTCGACCCAGAGGAGCGAGAACTGCCCGAAGCGCGACATGAGCACCTTGTCGCCCGGTTGCAGCGTGTTCTGGATCGCGCTTTCCCAGGCGCCGGTGCCGGAGGAGGGGAAGACGAAAACGCGGCCGGTTTCCATCCGGTAGGCTTTCTTCAGATCGGTCAGAAGGCCGGTCACGAAACCGGGGAAATCGGGGGCGCGCATGTCTTCCATGGGCAGGTTCATCGCCTGGCGCACGGGCTCGGGCACGTTGGTGGGGCCGGGGATGAAAAGGTGCTGGTAGCCGTTCATGGGATGGTCTCCTCCGCTTGTCTGGGGCCTCTTATCGGGGCGGGCGCGCCGGTTCGTAACGCCCGAGGGGATACCCCGTGCAGGCCGGTGGCGGAGGCGGGCCAACGAACGGGTAGGCGGCGCCCACCCTTTCGGGTGAGCGGGGGGCATTGAACACCAATGCATGCCTTTGCATACCGTTTTTTCGTTTAATTTCATCGGTTTCCGGCGGCCAAGTGTCGCAAACAATTCCCTAGGGGAAAGCCGCTTGTGGTGTATGCTTGCCGGATGAATGACGCGCAGACCCAGGTCGACATGACCGCCGAACCCCTTGCAGACCGCCCGCAGGTGATCGTGGCCGACCGCCAGCTGATCGTCTGCCAGGGCATCGGATCGCTCGTGGCGCAGATCCCCGAGGTGCGGCTGGGGCCGTTCGCGACCGACAAGGCGGGGCTGAAACAGCTGCTGTCGAAGACGGAAGGCCCGGCGATCCTGATCCTGGGAGTGCGGCTGTCGGATGGCGACCTGACCTCGGTGCTCGACGTGGTGCGCAAGAGCTATCCGCAGGTGATGATCGTGGTGGTGGCCGAGGATACCGAGTTCGCCTTCATCCGCACCGCCATCAAGTCGGGGGCGAATTCGGTTTGCATGATGAGCCAGATCCTGACCAGCCTGCCGAAGATCCTGGGCAAGCTGGTGGAGGGGCATTCGATCGTGCCGACGGATATCCTGCGCAAGCTGACCTCGGAGAATGCCGACAGCCTGTCGCGGCGGGAGCACGAGATACTGGCGCTGCTGGTCGACGGGCTGACCAACTTCCAGATCTCGGCCCGGCTGGGGCTGAGCGAGAACACGGTGAAGTATTACCTCAAGGCGATCTACCAGAAGCTGGACGTGAATTCGCGTGGCGCGGCGATCGCGAAATACGTGGCGGGGAATTACTGAGTTTTCGGGCGGCCGCGCTTGTGGCGCGTTCGGGATGCCTCCGGCGGGAGTATTTTCGGCAAGATGAAGGGCCGGGGCGCGCGGGGCCGGGGCGATTTTGGCGGCTTTGACGGCGGGAAACTGTGATAGGGTGGCGGGCAGAGATTGCTTTTGGAGTGATTACCATGCGCCTTTTCCTGATTGCCTGCCTTGCCGTCCTCTGGTTCGCCGCCCCGGCGCGGGCCGGGCTGACCTTCTGCAACGACACCGCCATGCGGGCCACCGTGGCCATCGGCTACAAGGGTGATGAGGGCTGGACCTCGGAAGGCTGGTGGGAGGTGCTGGCGGGCGAATGCACCACGGTCCTCGGGGGCGACCTGCCGCTCACGCATTACTACTGGCGCGCGACCACGGGAGACGAGGATTTCCCGGCAGAGGATTACTATTTCTGCTCGAGCGACGATGTGTTCACCATCGTGGGCGACACGAATTGCGAAGTGCGGGGCTATACCCGCGAGCCATTCAGCGAGATCGTGGTGGGCAGCGCGACAGACGTGACCGTGCGGATGACCGGCGCCGCGGTGTCAGAGCCGGTGGCCGCGCCGGCACCGGCGCCCGAGCCGCAGCCGGCCGAGGCGGGCGTTGACCTGGACGCGGTGTCCCAGTTGCTGCAGGGCACGTGGTACAACGTCTCCGACGACGATTTCGTCATGACCATCAGCGGGACGGTCATCGAGGACAGCTATGCCGGGTACAAGGCCGGGCTGGCGATGTTCGAACTGGCCGAGACCTGTGACGGGGCCGATGGCGCGGGGCCGGTGATGCTGGTGAATTACCCGGATGTGCCGCTGCTGTGCTGGATCATCCTGGAGCTGGACGCGGAGACCCTCGTCTACATTCCGGCCAACCGTGACAAGCCGATCCGGATGGATCGCGGTCTTTGACGTCGCGTCGGCTCACCGGGAGGTGATGGAAACAAGCGGCGCCGGGCGCGTTGTGATCCCAGACACATGCAGATGCACACGTTTGGGAGATAGACATGACCAGCACGCTGAAGACGGTCAATCCGGCGACGGAAGAGACGATCGACACCTACAAGACGATGAGCGACGAGGAGATGCGCGCCGCCATCGAGCTGTGCCACGGCGCGTTCAACGAATGGAAACTGGTATCGCTCGAGGAGCGGGCCAAGGTGATCAAGGCCATCGGCCAGGCGCTGCGCGACAACAAGGAAGAGTTCGCCCGGCTGATGACCGAGGAGGTCGGCAAGCTGATCGGCGACAGCCGCGACGAGATCGAGCTTTGCGCGGCGATCTGCGACTTCACCGCCGAGACCGGGCCGAAGGAGCTGGCCGACGAGGAGCGCGACATTCCCGACGGCACCGGGGTGATCACCTATGCGCCGGTCGGCGTGATCTACGGCATCCAGCCGTGGAACTTCCCGTGCTACCAGGCGGTGCGCTATGCCGTGGCCAACCTGATGGCCGGCAATGGCGTCATGCTGAAACATGCCGAGAATTGCACCGGCAGCGGGCTGTTCCTGCGGGACGTGATGAAGAAGGCGGGCCTGCCCGAGCATCTGTTCACCGTGCTGCTGATCGATCATGACCAGTCGGACAAGGTGATCGCGCATAACCTCGTGCGGGGCGTCACCCTGACGGGCAGCGACGGCGCGGGCCGGATCGTGGCCGAACAGGCCGCGAAGCATCTCAAGAAGACCGTGCTGGAGCTGGGTTCGAACGACGCCTATATCGTGCTCGACGATGCCGATCTCGACCTGGCGGTCGAGACCTGTGCGGCGGGCCGGATCTATAACAACGGCCAGACCTGTGTCGCCGCCAAGCGCTTCATCGTGACCGAGAAGAATTACGACGCCTTTGTCGAGCGCTTCACCGAGCAGATGAAGACGATGACGATGGGCGAGCCCACGGACGAGAGCACCAAGCTGGGGCCGATGTCGAAGACCAGCTTGCGCGACGATCTGGCCAAGCAGGTGGAGGACAGCGTCGCCAAGGGTGCGCGCGTGCTGTGCGGCGGCGAGGTGCCGGCGGGCAAGGGCGCCTATTACCCCTCGACCGTTCTGGTCGACGTGAAGCCCGGTCAGCCCGCCTATGACGACGAGCTGTTCGGCCCGGTCGCCTCGGTCATCAAGGCCAAGGATGACGAGGACGCGATGCGGATCGCCAATGACAGCCGCTATGGCCTGGGCGGCGGTATTTTCTCGAAGGACGAGACACGCGCCCGCGAACTGGCGTCGAAACATTTCGATACCGGCATGGTCTGCATCAACAAGTACAACGTGGCCATTCCGAACATGCCGTTCGGCGGCGTGAAGGATTCGGGCTATGGCCGCGAGCATGGCGGCTTCGGCATGAAGGAGTTCGTGAACGCCAAGTCGCTTTACATGGCGTGAGGGCCGAGAGCCCGGCCCGCGACGTAAGCGGAATTTCAGCGGGGCCTGCCTTTGGCGGGCCCCGTTTCTTATTGCTTGATCCGGTGGCGCCGGGAAAAACCGCGGCAAACGCGCCACGGTCGGGCGCCGGGACGGCGCATTGGCCTGCGTCAGGCGGGCGGGTCGCATTGACAAAGTAAAAAAGTCGGGTATCAGGCGGGAAGCTGCCGACACAGGCATCACTCCTTCAGCCAAGACGCTCTCTTGCCGCGCGTTTCAGCCAACAAAATGAAACACGGAAGAGGGCATCAATGAAAACTTACGGATGGATTCTGACCGGCGCGGTTGCGGCCACGGGTGCGGCGCAGGCGCAGGAGGCAGACCCGTATTTCCTCGGTACGCTGCGAATCGAATCGAGCGCGGCACAGGCGCTGCTGGGCAACGAGGAGATCGACGAGGAAGACCTGGACAACCGCAACGCGGCGACCACAAAGGACGTCTTTGCAGGGGAATCCTCGATCACGGCGAGCGGCGGGGCGGCGATTGCCCAGAAGGTTTACGTGAACGGCATCGAGGAAAGCCTGCTGTCGATCACCATCGACGGCGCGCGGCAGAACAAGTCGGCGTTCCACCATACCGGCAACGTGCTGCTCGACCCCGCGCTTTTGAAGCGTGTCGAGGTCAGCGAAGGGATCGCGCCCGCCGATGCGGGGCCCGGCGCGCTGGCGGGGCGGATTGCCTATGAGACCAAGGATGCTGGCGACCTGCTGGAAGAGGGCGACACTTTCGGCGGCATGACCTCGACCACGGTCGGCACCAATGGCGACAGCGCGCGGGGCAACCTGACGCTGTTCGGCCGGCAGGGCGGCTTCGAGTACCTGCTGAGCGCCACGCGGCACAAGAGCAGCGATTACGATGACGGCGCGGGTGTGCGAGTTCCCGGCACCGAGGCGGACCTGACCGACTATATCCTGAAGCTGGCCTATGAAGCCGACAGCGGCAGCCGGCTGGAATTCTCGGCCTCGCAGACCGAGGATACCGGCACGCGCTCGGCCCAGGCGGGCCCGGGCGGCATCCTGTTCACGCGGCCCGACTTCGCCGCCGTGGTGGGCCGGCCCAGTGTCTTCGTCGATGCGCTGTCGAAGCGGATGTCGTATACGCTGACCTATACGGACGAAAAGCCCGAGGGCTGGTTCGACCCGATGATCCAGCTCAGCTACAACGAGCAGGAAATCGATGCCTCGGGCGTCTGGGGCGTGAACGAAAGCCTGAGCGGGATCGTTCAGAACGAATGGCAGATCGGCAACGGCACGCTGACCGCGGGGCTCGATTTCTTCCACGAGACCGCCAAGGGGCGCGGCCGCGGGCCGGGGCCGTTCGGCAGCTCGGGCAAGGAAGAGCTGACCAACCTGGGGCTTTTCGCGCAGGCACGGCAGGACGTCACCGACCGGGTGTCGGTGTCTTACGGCGCGCGGGTCGACACGCAGGAGTTCAAGGCGGCGACCGGCCAGACCTTCGAGGAGACCGGCGTCAGCGTGAACGGCGCGGTCGACGTGATCCTCAGCGACCGCTGGACGCTGAACGCCGGTGTCGCGTCGAGCTTCGGCGGCTACGAGCTGGGCGAGGCGGCGCTGATCAACTTCGGCGGCGCGTGGAATTACGCGGGCTTCACCACCTCGCGGGCCAATGCCGCGCGGATCGGTCTGCGCTATGAAAGCGGCCCGTGGGAAGCCAGCGGCGCGATCTTCTACACCGAGGTGAACGACATCAATGCCGTGCTGCCCACCGGGGGCGCGCGGGGGGCGCAATCCGACCTCGTCTCGCAGGGTTTCGACGGCTCGCTGGGGTACTATGGCAGCAAGGGGTTCTTCCGGGCGAACTACACCTATGCCGATGTCGAGCTGAACAATGCCGCCATCGGGTCGACCGCCTATTACTTCGGCCGGCCGATGGGGCATATCATCGGGCTGGAAGCGGCATATGACCTGAACCCGCATCTGCGGATCGGCGGCACCGCCGAGATCGCGCTCGACAACCACGACACGCCGGTCAAGCTGTCGGGCTACGAGGCGGTCGACCTCTATGCCGCCTACACGCCGAAATCGATGCAGAATGTCGAGTTCCGGCTGGATGTGCGCAACGTCTTCGACGAGACTTACGCCTCGCGCAGCTCCGACGGGGTCGGCCTGCCGAACGTGGTGGCGCTCAACGAGCCGGGCCAGAGCTTCGAGCTGACGGCGAAGATCAAGTTCTGAGGCTTTGCAGCTTCGGAAACGGGAAAGGGGCGCGGGTTTCGCGCCCCTTTTTTGTGGGGTGAGAGGGGTCGTTGTGCCTGCTTGGCCTGCTGTTGGCCGGTACAAGCTTTGACCGGGGATGACCGCTCGCTGCAATCGGCAGGTCGGTATGCTTGTCATGCGCTGGTCGGATGGTATGAATTCGGGATGAAAGACACGGAAGCGAAAAAGGGCCGGTCGACTGTTCGGACTCGCGCCAATGCGATCAAGCCGTTTCGCTGCAAACACCTGATCGCAGTGATCGAAAACCCGTCCGATATTGGCAATATCGGGACGGTCATTCGAAACGCGAACGCACTCGGTGTCGAGAAGGTTTATGTCGTCGACCCCGATCAGGCACTGCCAGCGGACTGGCAGGACATGCGAGGACGGCGGGCGTTGAACAAGACCTCGGCCTCGGCCGTGAAATGGACTTTCGTGAAGCGGTTCGACAGCACCGAAGACTGCCTTGACCATCTTGAGGGCCAGGGGTTTCGTTCAATTGTCACGTCACCACACGTCAAGGGACAGACCAACGTCTTCCTGCAAGAGGGCGATTATACCGAGCAGGCCAAACTCGCCGTCTGGTTCGGCAATGAGCATCATGGCATCAGCGCGCTTGCGATCGAACGAAGCGAGATGTGCGTTGCCATTCCCATGTTCGGATTGATCGAGAGCCTGAACCTCGGAACGAGTACAGGTATCGTCCTTTACGAGGTTACCAAACAACGGCGTCAGTACCAGAGCCAGTACCGCAGAAGTGGTCGACGGGAGCAGCGGGCGGAGCCGCTGCCCACAGTGTTGTCCAGAGAGGAAGCGGCGCCGGACGACGATTGATCGGTGCGCCTTCCGTGGTCCCCGTCAGGCCGCGTGCCAGTCCATCGTCTCGAAATTCTCGCGGAAGGCGAAGCGTTCGAGGTGGGAGTCGATGATGTAGCGGGCGACTTTCAGCGCCTCGTCATCCTTGCCGGTGATCCGCACCGTCAGGTCGCTGTCGGTGGCGTGCAGTTCGGCCGGGCCCGGGGGCAGGGCGGCGGCGCCTTTCTCGGCGTCATATTCGACCTCGATCTTGTGGGCGAAGTGCTTGCACAGTTGCTGGAGGTACTTTCTGGCATGTTCCGTCTGGAAGGTGCCGGTTTCGGCCTTGAGGGTCTCGGTCATTCTGGAAATCCTGACTGTTTTGGAAAGAATTAAGCCTTGCGCGTCTCGCTGACAAGGGCGTATCCAGTGGCCGACACGCGCCGCCAGCCTTCCGCAAGCCAAGCGCACCCAGAGTTTTCAGGAGCGCCCTGCGATGAAATCCCTTCTGGCGGCCGGGCTGGCCGCATGTCTTCTCGCCCCCGCCGGGGCGTTGGCCGAGCAGGTGACGGTGGACACGGCGGGCGGGCCCGTCGATGTGCAATCCGATCCCGAGACCGTGGCGGTGTTCGACATGGCCGCGCTCGACACGCTGGCGGCGCTCGGGGTTGCCGTGGACGGGGCGCCGAGCCCTGTCTACCTGCCATATCTCGAAGCCGCGACCGAGGGCGCCACGCAGGTCGGCACCCTGTTCGAGCCGGATTTCGAGGCGCTGGCGGTGTTGGGCCCCGATCTCATCATCATCGGCGGCCGGTCGTCGCCGCAGAAAGCCGCGCTGGAGCGCATCGCGCCCACCATCGACATGACGATCTGGGGCGCCGACATGGTCGGACAGGCGCGCGACAGGCTTTCTGCCTATGGCGAGATTTTCGGGCGGCAGGCCGAGGCGGCAGAGCTTCGCGCGGCGCTTGACGCGAAGCTCGAGGATGCCCGCAAGGTGGTGCAGGGCAAGGGCGACGGGTTGATCATCCTCACCAATGGCGGCAAGATTTCGGCCTATGGCGATGACAGCCGTTATGGCTGGCTGCACACGGCGCTGGGGCTGCCCGAAGCCTATCCGACCGTGACGGCCCACACCCATGGCGAGGCGGTGTCGTTCGAGTTCCTGGCCGAGATCGACCCCGACTGGCTTCTGGTGGTCGACCGGGGCGCGGCGATCGGGGCTGGGGGTAATGCGGCGGCGGCGACGCTCGACAACCCCCTGGTGAACGGGACCAGCGCCGCGCGGAACGGCCAGATCGTCTATCTCGACGCCGGTCCGGTCTATATCGCGAGCGGTGGCATTCAGTCGATGCTGGGCACGCTGGACGAGTTGATCGCCGCCTTCGGCGAGGTGAGGTCCGATAATTGAAGCCATGGGTTGCCTGGGCGCTGCTGCTGGGCGGGCTGTCGGCGGTCAGCCTGTCGATTGGCGCCACGTCGCTTTTTTCCGGAGAGCTCGATGCCGGCTGGCTGTTGATGATCAGCCGGTTTCCCCGCACGGCCGCGGCGCTGCTGACGGGGGTGGGGCTGGCGCTGTCGGGCGTGGTGGTACAGCAATCGGTGCAGAACCGCATGGTCGAGCCGTCGCTGATCGGCACGCCGGAATCGGCGATGCTGGGGCTGCTGGCGGTCACGCTACTGGCGCCCGGCGCGGCCATCGTGACCAAGATGTCGGTGGCCGGGACCGCGGCGATGGCGGGGATGGGGGTGTTCCTGATGCTCGCCCGCGCCATTCCCCGGCAGGACCCGATGCTGCTGCCGATTGTCGGGCTGATCTATGCAGGGATCCTGTATGCCTCGGCGGTCTGGATCGCGTGGACGACGGACCTGATGCAATACCTGGGCACCTGGCGGCTGGGCGAGTTCTCGGGCGTCATGCAGGGGCGGTACGAGCTGTTGTGGGTGGTGGCGGCGGTGGCCGTGCTGCTTTACGCCATTGCCGACCGGATCACATTGCTGGGTTTTGGCGAGGCGCAGGCGCGGAGCCTCGGGCTCAACTATGCGCAGACGCGGGTGATCGGGCTGGGGGCGGTGGCGCTGATCACGGCGGTGATCGTGGTGACGGTGGGCTATCTGCCATTCGTCGGGTTGCTGGCGCCCAATATCGTGTCGCGCTGGCGGGGGGATAACCTGCGGGCCAACCTGCCGGTGGTGGCGGCTTTGGGAGCGGCCTCGGTGCTGGCGGCGGATATCCTCGGGCGGGTCGTGCGCCCGCCCTACGAGATCCCGGCGGGGACGATCTTTGCCGTCTTCGGCGCCTGCGTCTTCCTGTGGATGCTCAATGCCGGGCCGGGGCGGCGGGCCAATGGCTGACAGGCGGGTGCTGATGCTGACGGGCGCGCTTCTGGTGGCGGCGCTGGTGTTCCTGACATGGCAGTTGCGGGAGCCCGTGGGGTTCATCCTGTCGCTCAGGGCGGGGAAGCTGGTGGCGCTGATATTGGTGGGCGCGGCCACGGGCGCGGCGACGGTGCTGTTTCAGACGGTGATCGGGAACCGGTTGCTGACGCCGGGGATCGTGGGGTTCGACGCGCTTTTCATCTTCCTGCAGACGATGCTGGTTCTTGTGCTGGGCGGCATCGGGTTTTCGCAGCTGCATCCGAACCTGAGCTTCCTGGGAGAGGCGGCGCTGATGACCGGGGCGGCGCTGGTGCTGTTTCACCTGCTGCTCAGGCGCGGGGCGCAGGATATCGCGCGGATGGTGTTGACGGGGATCGTGCTGGGGCTTCTGTTCCGGGGGCTGGCGGAGTTCGCGCAGAGGCTGCTGGAGCCGTCGCAGTTCTCGATCGTGCAATATGCCACCTTTGCCAGTTTCAACAGCGTCGAGACGGCGAACCTGGGGCTGGCGGGCGTGGTGATTGCGCTGGCGATCCTCGCGGCCTTGCGGCTGGCGCCGGCGCTCGACGTGGCGGCGCTGGGGCGACCCGTGGCGCGGGGGCTGGGGCTTGGCTATGACAGGGTGGTCATGCAGGCGCTGGCGCTGGTGGCGGTGCTGGTGGCGGCGGCGACCGCGCTGGTGGGGCCGATGACGTTTCTGGGCCTGATTGCCGCCAGTCTAGCGCGCGAGGTGGTGCCGGAAAGCCGCCATGCGTTGCTGTTGCCCGCGGCGGCGGTGACCGGGGCGATCATCCTCGTCGCCGGGCAGTTCCTGTTCGAGCGGCTGATGGGTCAGCAATCGGCGCTTGGCGTCATCGTGGAGTTCCTTGGCGGGCTTCTGTTCCTTGCTCTCGTTCTTGGCCGGAGGCGCCTGTGATTTCCTTTTCCAACCTGAGCTTCGAGGCGGGCGGGGCGTGCATCCTGTCGGATGTGTCTTCGGAGATCCCGGCGGGCGGCATCACCGCGCTGATCGGGCCGAACGGGGCGGGGAAGTCGACCCTGTTGCACTGCCTGGCGGGGCTCAACACCCCGGCTGCGGGCGAGGTGCATGTGGAGGGGGCGCCGGTCTTGTCGCTGCCGGACCGGGACCGCGCGCGGGCGGTGGCGCTGTTGCAGCAGTCGCAGACCATCGTGAACCGCCTGTCGGTGCGGGAGCTGGTGGCCTTCGGGCGCTGGCCGCATCACCAGGGCCGGCCGGGGGCCGAGGATGCGCGGCTGACGGAGGCGGCGCTGGAGACGTTCGATCTTTTGCCGCTGGCCGACCGGGCGCTCGAGACGCTCTCGGGCGGGCAGAGGCAGCGGGCGCAGGTGGCGATGGTCTGGGCGCAGTCGACGCCGTGGCTGCTGCTCGATGAGCCGCTCAATGCGCTCGACCCGAAATATGCGCGCGACCTGATGCACCGGCTGCACGAGCTGACCCGGCCGGGGCCGGGGGCGCGCTCGGTCGTGGTGGTGCTGCATGACATCAACGCGGCGGCCACCTGGGCCGACCGGGTGATCGCCATGAAGGACGGGCGCATTCACGCCAGCGGGCCGAGTGCCGATATCCTGACGCCCGGGGTGCTGGAAGAGATCTACGAAACGCGGTTCGACGTGCTGGAACATGCCGGGCGGCCGGTGGTCGTGGCGCGCTGAGCGCGGCGGCTGATTTTCCTGAACATCTGAGCATTCAGAGCGCCGGGCCTGCCATGGCGGGTGCCGGGGTGTGAGCCGTTCATTTCCGCATTGCAGCGTCATGGAGACCCGACGGGCGGTGAAGATTTCAGTTGAATGACTACGTAGTCATGCCGTATCAACAGGGAAACATGATTCCAAAGAAGAAAAATGAAATCGAAATCAGGTGCCACCAGTAAAGACCTTGCCCGCGCCGCCGGGGTGTCGCAGGCGACCGTGTCGCGCGTGTTCCGGGGCGAGGCGAGCGTCAATGCCGACACCCGCGAGCGCGTTCTCGAAGCGGCAAGGCAGATCGATTACCGGCCCAACGTGCTGGCGCGGGCCATGCGCACCAGCCGCCTTGGGGTGATCGGCGTGGTCGTCGCCCGCCTCAGCAACCCGCTTTACACCGAGATCCTGTGTGCCCTGAACGAGGTGCTGGCCGACAAGGAGCTGAAGGTTGTCCTGTGGGACACGGAAGGCACGGGCGAGACCGCCGCCATCGACTCGATCAGCCAGTCGCTGGTCGACGGGGTGATCTTTGCCGCCGTGACGCGCAGCTCTCCGGTTCTGGAAGAGGCGATCCGCTCGGCCGCGCCGCTGGTGCTGATCAACCGGACGATCGACGACCTGAGCTGTGACCAGGTGTCGAGCGACAACCGCGCGGGCGGGGCGGCGGTGGCGAGCTACCTGCTCGACCACGGGCGCAGGCGGATCGGGTTCATCAGCGGCTCGCTGGAGGTGAGCACGGTGCGCGACCGCGAGGCGGGGTTCCTCGAGGAACTGGAGCGGCGCGGCGTGACGCTGGAAAGCTCGCTCACCCGCCGGGTGCCGTTCTCGCATGAAAGCGGACGGACGGCGATGCAGTCGCTGCTCGACCTGGCCGACCCGCCCGACGCGGTGTTCTGCGCCAACGACCTGCTGGCGCTCGGCGCGCTCGACGGGGCGTTCGAGGCGGGCGTCCGGGTGCCCGAGGAGTGCTGGGTCGTGGGGTTCGACGATGTGGAACAGGCGTCGTGGTCGACCCTGTCGCTGACAACGGTGCGCCAGCCGGTGCGCAAGATCGTCGAGGATGGCGTGGCGCTGCTGCTCGAACGGCTGGCCCAGCCGGAACTGGAACCAAGGCGCATCGTGCACCCGGTCGACATGATGATCCGGCGCAGCACGGCGCGGGCCCGCAAGGGCGGGCAGAAGGACAAGGCGGAATGACGAATATCACCGAGGCCGAACGGCAGACCGAAATCCGCGAGCGCGTCGATGTGCTGGTGGTGGGCGGCGGCTCGGCCGGGATCGCGGCGGCGGTTGCGGCGGCGCGGACCGGCGCCAGCGTCATGCTGGTCGAGCGGATGGGGTTCCTGGGCGGTACGCTGACCTCGGTCACGCTTGGCAGCATATGCGGGCTTTACGGACTGGATGGCGGCCGGGTGCAGCGGCTGGTGCGGGGGCTCGCGGACGAGATCATCGACAGGCTGGCACGGCGCGGCGGGGCCAATGCGCCCAAGGTCTGGCTTCAGACCGCGTCGCTGCCCTATCACCCCGAGCCGATGAAGCGGGTGGCCGATGACCTGATGGAGGAGGCCGGCGTTGCCGTGCGCTTCCATTCGCTGGCGGTCGAGGTGATCCGGCGCGAGGGGCGCGTGGGCGGTGTGATCTTCGAGTCGATCGATGGGCGCTGGGGCGTCGAGGCCGGTGTCGTGGTCGACACGACCGGCGACGGCCAGATCGCCGCGCTGGCCGGGGCCGAGTGGCGCTGTGACGTCGAAGACCTGCAATTCCCGACGACGATGATCCGCTTTGGCGGTGTCGATACCAAGGCGGTCGAGAAGACCGACCGCGCGGCATTGCACCGGCATCTCGAGGCCGCCGTGGCCGCGGGGTTCGATCTGCCGCGCACGGCGGGCGGCATCTTTGCCTTCAACGCCGAGGTCGTGCATCTCAACATCACCCGCGTCGACGTGGACGGGCGCCCGCCCAACCCGCTTTCGGTGCGCGAGATGAGCGAGGCCGAGGCCAAGGGCCGGCGGATGGCCGAGCTGTATCTCGAGGCCTTTCGCCAGCACGTGCCGGGCTATGCCAATGCCTGGCTGCTGGACACCGGCGCGCAGATCGGTGTGCGGGAAAGCCGCCGGATCGCGGGCGATTACACGATCGACGAGGACGAAGTGCTGTCGGGGGCGCGGTACGAGGACGGCATCGCCGCCTGTGCCTGGCCGGTCGAGGAGCACGGCGCCGATCGGGCGACCCGCTGGGTCTGGCTGCCGGATGGGACGTTCTACCAGATCCCGTGGCGCTGCCTTCTGCCGAAGGGGATCGGCGGGCTGGTGATGGCGGGGCGCTGTGTCTCCGCCACCCACGTGGCGCAGGCGTCGCTACGGGTGGCGGGGACGTGTTTCGCCATGGGCGAGGCGGCGGGGATTGGTGCGGCGATGGCGGCGGCGCGGCATGGCGGCGACCTTCGGGCGCTTGATGTGCCGGCGTTGCGGGCAGAGTTGGCGAAGCGGGGCGCCTTCCTCGGTGACGGCCAGCCCGAGACATTCCAGCCCGCCGGGGCCGAACTGGAGGCCGCGCGATGAGAAAGCTCAGGAGCAATTTCGAGGAAGGCAGCACGATCTGGGCCCTGCGCCGCGCGCAGTGGATTGCGCTCGGCATCGACGAGGCCGACATGGACAAGCCCAAGATCGCCATCATCAACACTTCGTCGGAGCTGTCGAGCTGTTTCTCGCATCTCGACCGGGTGGCCGAGGCGGTGAGCGAGGCGGTGCGGGCGGCAGGGGCGTTGCCCTTTGTCGTGAAGACCACCGCGCCCAGCGATTTCATCCACTGCGCAGGCTCGTCGGGCAGTTACATCCTGCCGTCGCGCGACCTCGTGGTGAACGATATCGAGGTGTCGGTCGAAGGCCCGCAGTTGGACGCGATGGTGTGCCTGGCCTCCTGCGACAAGACGGCGCCGGCGCAGCTGATGGCAGCGGCGCGGCTGGATATTCCGACGCTGCTGGTGATCGGCGGCTACCAGGCCTGTGGCGCGCTCAACGGCGAGACGGTGGATATCGAGGATGTCTTTGAAAGCGTCGGCAAGCTGGGGTCGGGGGAGCTCGATATCTCCGACATCGCCTGCATGTCGCGGGTGGCCGTGGCGGGGCCGGGGGTCTGTGCCGGGATGGGCACGGCCAATTCGATGCATATCATGACCGAGGCGCTTGGCATGGCCCTGCCGGGCAGCGCGCCGGTGGCCGCCGAAAGCGAACGGATGTATGAGCGCGCCCGCGCCGCCGGGGCGCGGATTGTCGAGATGGTGTGGGAGGATCTGCGGCCTTCCAAGATCCTGACGCCGGAAGCGTTCGAGAACGCCGCCGCCGTGGCGATGGCGCTCAGCACCTCGATCAACGTCATGCGCCACATGCAGGCCGTGGCCGAAGAGGGGCAGGTGCCGGTCGATATCTACGACGTCTTCGCGGGGCTCGACGGCAAGGTGCCGGTGCTTTGCGCGATCAAGCCCAACGGCGAGGGACGGATAGAACAGCTCGACGCGGCGGGCGGCACGCAGGCGATCATGAGCCGGCTGCGCGGCGTGCTGCACGAGGGCGCGATGGGCGTCGACGGGCAGACGCTGGGCGCGCGGCTGGATGCGTTCGAGGCGGTGGAGAGCGGTGACGTGGCCACGATGGCGGCGCCGGTTTCGGCCGGGCCCTCGCTGATGGTGCTGAAGGGAAGCCTGGCGCCCGAAGGGGCGATCATGAAGCTGGGCACGGGGGCTTATGCCGATCTCGTTTTCGAAGGTCCGGCACGGGTTTACGAGACGCAGAAGGCGGCGCTCGATGCGTTGGAAGCTGGCGAGATCGTCGAGGGCGACGTGGTTGTCCTGCGCGGGCTCGGCGCGCTTGGCGGGCCGGGTGTCGCCTCGGCCTCTTGGTTTGCCGCCGCGCTGGCGGGCAGCCGGCTGGCGGGCAGCGTGGCCCTTGTCACCGATGGCCAGCTGTCGGGGCTCAATCGCGGCATCGTCGTGGGGCAGGTCATGCCCGAGGCCGCCAGCGGCGGGCCGCTGGCGCTGGTGCGGGATGGCGACGCGATCCGGATCGAACTGGCGGCGCGGGCTGTCGACCTGCTGGTCGCGGAGGACACGCTTGCCGCACGGCAGAAGGCGGCCACCGGCCCGGCTTTCAAGATGCGCGACGGCTGGCTCGGCTTTTACCAGCAGCTTGTCACACCGCTCAGCCGCGGCGGCGTTCTGCGCCCCGGGCGCGAGGTTTCGGAGGATCGCAAACGATGACCACCCATTTCACCATGACCGACACGCCCTGGCCGCTGCTGATCGGCGGCGAGGCCGTCGCGGCCGAGAGCGGGCAGACATTCGAGGCGATGAACCCCTCGACCGGCGCGGTGCTGGCGCGGTTTGCCGAGGCGGGCGAAGCGGATGCCGACCGGGCGGTCGCGGCGGCGCGCAAGGCTTTCGAGACGACCTGGGGCACGCTGACGCCCAAGGCCCGTTCGCGGTACCTGATGCGCTTTGCCGATGCGATACGGGCGCGGGCCGAGGATTTTGCGCTGGCCGAGACGATGGATGTGGGGCGGCCCATCTCGATCACCTCGACCGAGATGGAGGGGCTGGCGGACTCGGTGGAGTATTATGCCGGCATCCTGCTGGGGCTGTCGGGCGAGACGCTCAACGTCTCGGACCCGACGCTGGCGGATTTCACCCTGCGCGAGCCCATCGGCATCTGCGGGCTGATCACGCCGTGGAACTACCCGGCGCTTCTGGCGGTGCTGAAGATCGCGCCGGCGCTGGCGGCGGGGAATACCGCCGTGCTGAAGCCCTCGGAGGTGACGCCGCTGTCGTCGGCGCTGCTGGCCGAATGCGCGCGGGAGGCCGATCTGCCGCCCGGGACGCTGAACGTGATCCATGGGGGCGCCGAGCCGGGAATGCGGCTGGTCACGCACCCGGACGTGGGCAAGATCTCCTTCACCGGGGGCACCGTCACGGGGCGGCGGATTTTCCAGGCGGCGGGCCACGGCATGAAACGGCTGACGCTGGAACTGGGCGGCAAGTCGCCCCTTCTGGTGATGGAGGATGCCGATCTGGAGGCCGCGGTCGAGGCGGCCTTCACCGACAACGTGCGCAATTCCGGCCAGGTCTGTGCGGCCTGTACACGGCTGATCGTGCATCGCGAGTTGCATGACGCCTTCGTCGCGCGGCTGGAAGAGCGGTTGCGCGGCGTGCATGTGGGTCCGGCCAACGAGAAAGACACGCAGATGGGCCCGGTGGTCAGCGCCGCCCAGCGCGACCGGATCGCGGGCTGTCTTGCAAAGGCGGAAGAGGAGGGCGCCGAGGTGCGCCGCTATGTCGAGCTGGAGGGCCGAGACGACCTTGGCGCGGGCTATTACCTGCCGCCCGCCCTGATCCTCAACGCCCGCAGCGACATGGCGACCACGCGGGAGGAACTCTTCGGCCCGGTCCAGAGCGTGCTGACCTTCGACACCGAGGATGAGGGTATCGCCCTCGCCAATGACACGGAATACGGCCTCGCCGCCGCGGTCTTCACCCGCGACAGCGGCCGGGCCATGCGCGCGGTACGCCAGATACGCGCCGGCACGGTCTGCATCAACGCGGGCCGCAAGGTTTCGGTAGACGCCCCGTTCGGCGGCTTCCGGATGAGCGGGTTCGGCAAGGAGCGCGGGAAGGACGCGCTTCTGGACGACACCCAGTTGAAGAACGTTCGCTATGCGCTGGACTGAGGGAAAAGCCTGGCGCGGGCGGGATGTTTGAACCAAGAAACCTGAATGGGAGGATAAAATGAGTTACTTCAGGAGCGTGGCGCTTGGCGCCGCGATGTCACTGGCGGGGGTCGCGGGCGCCGCGGCACAGGAGGTTCAGGAACGCACCATGACGCTTGGCCACGTGGTGGCCGAGCAGTTCCCGTACCACACCTCGGCGATGTTCATGAAAGAGAAGATGGCGGAGGAGACCGACGGCAAGTGGACGCTCGAGGTGCATCCGAGCGGCGCCATGGGCGGCGAGCGCGACGCGCTTGACGCGCTGTTGCTGGGCACGATGGATTTCACCTGGGTGCACACCGCCGCGATGGCGAGCTTCGTGCCGTCTTTCGAGCTTTTCAACATGCCTTTCGTGTTCCACAGCCCCGAGCATATCGAGGAGGCGCTGAGCACGCTCGACTTCTCGAAATTCTACGAGGAGGCCGACGCGGCGGGCTTCAAGCTGATCGGCATCGGCTCGCCGGCCTTCCGCTATCCGATGAACAATATCCGGCCGATCGAGACCGCGGCGGATTTCGAGGATATCAAGATGCGGACGATGGGCGTCTCGGCGCATATCGACACCTACGAGGCGCTTGGCTCGCAGGTCGCCTCGACCTCCTTCGCCGAGCTTTACGGCGCGCTGCAGACCGGCACCGTGGACGGCAACGAAAACGCCCTGTCGGCGCTCAACGCCATGCGCTTCAACGAGGTGCAGGAATACCTGACCCTGCTGCCCACCGTCGCCAACATCGCCGTGCTGGTGATGAGCAAGTCGACCTACGACGCGATGTCGGCGGAAGAGCAGGCCCTGGTCGACGAGATCGGCAAGCAGACCGTCGAGAAGAACAACAGCGACTATGCCTCGATGGATGCAGAGGCGCTGGAGGCGATGAAGCAGGAGGGCCTCAAGGTCAACGAGATCGACGACCTGTCGAGCTTCGTCGAGGCCACGGCCCCGGTGCGCGAGAAATACTCGCAGGATCTCGAGCCGTGGGTGCGTGACCTGATGGCCGAAATCCAGGAACTGCCCTCGGCCAAGTAAACCCGATGGCCCGGCGCGCGGTGGCGTGCGCCGGGCCCTGACCCCTGACAGGAGCCTCGCCTTGGAGCGGATACATCGCACCAGCCTCGTCATCGAACGCCTGATCCGCATCCTCGTGGTGGCGGTGATGCTGTTCATGCTGGGGGCCGTGCTGCTCGACGTGCTGGTGCGCAACTCGTCGCTGCGGGTGCGCGGGCTGGACGAGCTGGCGCGGTACTCGCTGGTCTGGATCGTCTTTCTCGCCACCGCCGCGGGCGCGCGGTATGGCGACCTGATCGGGATGGAGTCGCTCTCGAAGATGTGCGGCCCGAAGGTGCAGGCCGTGCTCTGGGTGCTGCGACGCCTGATCCTGCTGGCCTTTCTCGCCTTCTTCAGCTGGTACGCGCTGGGGCTGGTGCAGCTGATGATCAAGACGGGGCGGTCGTCGGCCAACCTGCATATCCCGCTGTGGCTGGTCTATGCGCCGCTTTTCGTGGGCACGCTGCTGATGCTGCTTTCGCTACTGGTCGACGCCCTGCACCGGGTCGTGACCGGCGATATCCTGACACCGCCTGACGCCGACGCGGGGAACCGACTGTGGAACTGACAGCCCTTGCCGCCACCTTTTTCCTGACGCTGCTGATCGGCCTGCCGATCTATGCGGTGATGGGCATGTCGGTGGTGGTCTATTTCATCTTTTCCGGGGTGAACCCGGTGACCATTCCGCACCGCGCCTTTGCCGGGATCGATGTCTTCGTGCTGATGGCGGTGCCGTTCTTCATGCTGGCGGGCAACCTGATGAACGCGGGCGGCACCACGCGGCGGCTGGTGGCGCTGGCCGAGTCGATGGTCGGTTGGGTGCGCGGGGGGCTGGCGCATGTGAATATCGTGGTCTCGATGCTCTTTGCCGGTATCTCGGGCTCGGCGGCGGCGGATACCGCCGCGGTCGGCAGCATCATGATCAAGTCGATGCGCGAGCGGGGCTACCCGACGGAGTTCGCCACCTCGGTCACGATCTCGTCCTCGCTGATCGGGCCGATCATCCCGCCGAGCATCATCCTGATCGTCTATGCCGTTGTGGCGGGCGTATCGGTCAACGCGCTGTTCCTTGCCGGGATCGTGCCGGGCATCCTTTTGGGAGTGGCGCAGATGCTGCTGGTTTCGGTTTATGCGTGGCGCTACGGCTTCGGCGAGAAGGGGCGGTTCTCGATCGTGGCCTTCCTCAAGGCGTTTCTCGACGGGCTTCTGCCGCTGGGTATGCCGATCATCATCTTGGGCGGCATCTTCTCGGGCTTCTTCACCCCGACCGAGGCGGCGGCGGTGGCCTGTCTCTACGCGCTGGTCGTGGGGATGCTGATCTACCGCGAGATCAGCTGGCGCGACCTGCCGGGCATCGTGATCCAGAGCGCGCGTACGACCGGCAGCGCGCTTATCATCGTCGCCATCGCCGCGCCGCTGAGCTGGATCCTGACCAAGGAGCAAGTGCCCGCCACGGTGACGGCGGCGATCCAGTCGGTCTCGGACAACCCGATCGTGGTTCTGCTGCTGATCAACCTGATGCTGCTGGTCCTGGGCGCCTTCATGGAGATGATCGCGGCGCTGATCATCCTCGTGCCGATCCTGCTGCCGGTGGTCACCGGCATCGGGCTCGACCCGGTGCATTTCGGTATCATCGTGGCGATCAACCTGACCATCGGGATGATCACCCCGCCGGTGGGCATCAGCCTCTTCATCGGCGCCACCATCGCCCGGATATCGCCGGAACGGCTGGCGCTGGCGAACATGCCCTTCCTGCTGGTATCGATTGCCGTGCTGCTGCTCATCACCTTCGTGCCGGCGCTGGTGATGGTCCTGCCCGATCTCTACGGCGGCTGAGCGATGACGGAACGGTACGACTACATCGTGATTGGTGGGGGCTCGTCTGGCTGCGTGCTGGCGAACCGGCTGTCGGCGGACGGGCGCTCGCGCGTGCTGCTGGTCGAGGCGGGGCCGGACACGCCGCCCTACGAGGTGCCGGCGTCGATCTACGCCGACGGCTATTTGCCGGATTACTTCAAGGACAACCGCTACTGGACCAAGCTGACCGTCACCCGCGACCCGGTGGGCAATACCGGCGGCAGGAGCCTCGAAGAACACCGCTACGAACAGGCCCGCGTGATGGGCGGCGGGTCGAGCGTGAACGGGCAGGTGGCCCTGCGCGGCATCCCGTCGGATTATGACCGGTGGGAGGGGTTGGGCGCCACGGGTTGGAGCTACGACGACTGTCTGCCCTATTTCCGGCGGCTGGAGCGGGATATGGATTTCGACGGGCCGAAACATGGCCGCGACGGGCCGGTGCCGTTGCAACGTACCTTCCCGGATAACTGGTCGGGCTTCGCGCTGGCCTTCCGTGACTCGCTGGCGGGGCAGGGGCTGGACTATCACGACGACTGCCACGACGTGGCCGGGACCGGCTGCTTCCCCTTTCCCAAGAACAACGTCTATGGCCGCCGGGTGTCGGCGGCTGTGGCCTATCTCGACCAGGTGACGCGCCGCAGGGCGAACCTGCGGATCATGGCCGAGACCACGCTGGAGCGGATCATCTTCGACGGGCACCGCGCCACCGGCGTGACCCTCGCGCGGCCCGATGGCACGACCGAACGCGTCGACGCGGGCGAGGTGATCCTCTGCGCCGGGGCCCTGCATACACCCGCAATCCTGATGCGCCACGGCATTGGCCCTGCCGCGCATCTCGCCGAGCACGGCATTCCCGTACTGGCCGACCGGCGCGGCATCGGTCGGAACCTGCAGGATCACCCGCTGGTGGGCCTTGGCCTGCACCTGCGCCCCGAGGCGCGGATGCCCGGCACGATGGCCAATGCCTTCCTCGTCTACACGCGCTTCTCTTCCGGCCTCGACGGCTGCGCGCCCGGCGACATGAAAATGTCGCTCAGCGCCCGGTTCGACCAGACCCCCATCGGCCACCAGCTGGGCGTGCTGCGCGTCGGCCCCGATCAGGCGCATTCCACGGGCTTTGTCGAGCTGCGCTCGGCTGACCCGGCTGACGAACCCTTCGTGGCCTTCAACCTGCTGTCCGACCCGCGCGACATGGAGCGGATGAAACTCGGCGTCCGCTTTGCCATCGACCTTTTGCACGCGCCCGAGCTGGCCGCCGTGGGGCAGGGCGCCTTCGCGGGGGCCTACACGACCTGGATCCGCCGGCTGGGGCAGAAGGACCCGCTGTCGAGGACGGTGAACGCCATCGGGGCGAAGCTGCTCGACCTGCACCCGACGCTGCGCAAGGCGATGATCGGCATGGCGGTACGGGGCTATGACATCACGAGCATGCGCGACGATGACGCCGAGCTGGAGCGCTTCATCCGCGACACGGTGCTTGGCAACTGGCATGCCTGCGGCACGGTTGCCATGGGCGGCGCGACAGACCCGGCCGCGGGGGTCGACCCGGATGGCCGGGTCATCGGGGTCGAGGGGCTGCGCGTGGCGGATGCCTCGGTCATGCCGCGCATCCCTTGCGCCAATATCAACATCACCACCATCATGATCGCCGAGAAGCTATCTGACGCCATTCTCGGCCGAGGCTGAGCCGCGTCAGTCGCTGAACCGATCGATCAGCCACGCCTCGAGCGCGCGGGCCACCGGCAGGGCCTTATCCTCGGCCTTGGTGACGATGTAATAGGGGTGGATGGCCGGCACCGACTTGTCGAAGAGCCGGATCAGCCGGCCCTCGGCAAGGTCGCTCTTGACCGTCACCCGGTCGCCCATCGCCACGCCCAGCCCGCGGCGCGCGGCCTCCAGCGACATGTTGGCATTGTCGAAATACATGTTCTGGTGCCGCTGAATGCTGTCGAACCCGGCCTCGAGCAGCCAGCGCGACCACGTCTCTTCCGTGTGATCGTGCAGCAGCACCATGCCCGCCAGTGTCTTGGGCTTGGCCAGCGCATCGACGATGCGGGGGCTGCAGACGGGGAAGAACTGCGACTGTCCCAGCCGGGTGACCTTCTTGCCCGGATGCTCGGCCGAGCCATAGACGATCGACAGGTCGGCATCGGTGTTCTGCGCCTCGCGGTGCCAGAAATGCGTGGTGATGTGGATGTCGACACTGCGGAAGGTGCGGATGAACTCGCCCAGCTCGGGGATCAGCCAGTTGGTGCCCAGCCCCGGCACGCTGGAAATGGTCAGCTCGCCACCGGGCTCGGCCCGTTCCAACCCCTCGGTCGCCTGCGCCAGCTGATCGAAGGAGTCGCGGACGCTGGCGAACAGAGCCTCGCCCCGCGCGGTCAGCATCAGCGGCTTGTGGCGGCGGTCGAACAGGTCGAGCGCGACCAGCTGTTCGAGCTTGCGAATCTGGTGGCTGATCGCGCTATAGGTGACCCCGAGCTCCTCGGCGGCGGCCGTCAAGCTTTGAAGTCGCGCGGCGGCCTCGAAACTGCGCAAAGCGTAAAGCGGAAGGTCGCGGCGCTTGATCATGTTCGCACCCCGGTGATTGCCTGAGCGACGCGCGCGAAATCTGCCGCATTTCTGATCATGATTTGAATCCAGTTCAAGATAAAACGGAGAAATACTCGTTATGTTTGAGTCAGATTCTGAATTACCGTGAGTTAACGCTTCGATCAACGGACAACTCCCATGACAACCAACACGATTGCCGAAAAGACGACCCCCGAGACCACCCCCTGGGGCGTCAACGCCCAGACCGGGGTTCTAACCGATGTTCTGCTGGGGAAACCCGACCACTTCCGCTGGGTGCCGCTCAACTCGATCTCGGCGGTCAACCAGGCCAATGCCGAGCAGTTCGGCTATCGCTTCGACGCGCAGAAGGCCATGCAGCAACACCAGCGCATGGTCGAGGTCTACGAGACGAACGGCGTGCGCTGTCACTTCGTCGAGGCCGACGAGGGCCTGCCCAGCAGCGTGTTCACCCGCGATTCCAGCTTCATGACGCCCTGGGGCGCCGTGGTGACCAGCGTCCAGACGCCGGTGCGGCGGCAGGATTACTCGGTGGTCAGCGATTTCTACCGCAACGCCGGCATCCCGATCTGGAAATGGGTCACGGCGGACCATTTCGAAGGCGGCGATTTCGTCATCATCAAGCCCGGCGTCACGCTTCTTGGCTGGTCCGGGGACCGCTCGACCAAGGCGGGCGCCGAACAGGTCGCCGGCTGGATGCGCGACAAGGGCTGGGAGGCGTTCATCGTGCCGATCCCGCCGCAATTCGTGCATATGGATGCGGTCGTGGTGATGCTCGAGAAGGGCCTCGCGCTGGTCTGCGAGGATGCGCTGCCCAGCTACGCCATCGACTGGCTCGACGACCAGGGCATCGAGCGCATCGTGGTGCCCTATGCCGACTGCGTGAAGCTTGGCGGCAACATCGTCTCGCTGGGCAACAAGCGGGTCCTGTCGATGTCCCACAACGTGAACGTCAACCGGGTTCTGACCGAGGCCGGTTTCGAGGTGACGGCGGTCGATTACGACATGTTCGCCCTCGGCGGTGGCGGCGTGCACTGCTCGTGCCACGAACTCAAGCGCGTACCGGAAGAATAACGCACCGGGAGGAAGACCAGAAACTCAGCCAACAGGGGAACCAAGACATGACCGACAAGAAAGCCAAGCCTGCAAACGTCACCCGCACGAGAACCTACATCACGCCCACCCGCCGGCAGATGCTGGCCGGGATGGCCGCCACCGCCGGTGTCGGCGCGATGGGTGCCACCGCCAGCCGCGCCTTTGCCGCGGGTAGCCTGAACTACGTGGGCTGGGAAGGCTACGACACCTTCCTCGAAGCCGGCGACATTGCCGAGACGGTGGGCGCGACGCTGGAAAAGACCTTCATCTCCACCGCCGACGAGGTCATCACCAAGCTGCGCCTCGGGTCGTCGCAGGTCGATCTTTGCACGCCCTATTTCATCCATGACGACTTCCTCGTCTCGCAGGACCTGCTCGAACCGATTGACCTGGCGAAAGTGCCGAACTTCGAGAAGCTGCATCCGGTGATCCGGCAATATTGCGAAGAGAACATGAGCGAGAACGGTTCGTGGTACTCGGTGCCGGTGACCTATGGCTCGATCTGCATGATGTACAATGCCGACCTGGCCGAAAAGCCGACCTCGTGGACCGACATGCTGAAGGACGAGTACAAGGGCAAGGTGGCCATCACCAGCGACTATCCCGGCAACTTCTATGCCTGGGCCCGCGTGGCCGGTGTCGAGAACCCCAACCGCATGACCCGGGATGAACTGTCGAAGGTCACCGACATGCTGATCAACCTGAAAAAGAACCACCTGCGCACCATCGCCTCGAGCTATGGCGAGCTGATCAACCTGCTGGCCAACGAGGAAATCGTGATGTGCCAGGGCTGGGAGCCGGTCTCGACCTGGGTGGGCGACAGCGTGGATATCCGCCCGGCCTACCCGAAGGAGAAATGCATGGGCTTCATCGAGGGCTACTCGATCGGCAAGGGCTCGTCCAACATCGACGCGGCACATGCCTATATCGACCACGCCATCTCGGTCGAGGGGCAGCTTGCGGGGGCGGAGTGGAACACCATGCCGGTGGTCAATGCCGACGCCATGAGCCAGGTCAGCGATCTCAACGACGCGCTCTACGATTACGCCAATATCGAGAGCTACTTCACCGAGGAAACCGACGTGGTGCCGATGTACCCGCTGGAATCCGATGGCGAGCTGGCCACCTGGGACGAGTACCAGGAAGCCTGGGAGCGTGTACTGAAGGGATGAGCGACAAGACTGAACCAACCGGGGGCGAAAGCCCCCGACCGCTCGTGCGCCTTGGCGGTGTCTCGAAGGATTACGGCACCGTCACGGCGGTGCCGCCTCTCGATTTCGACATTGCCGAGGGCGAGTTCCTGGCACTGCTGGGCCCGTCGGGCTGTGGCAAGACGACCGTGCTGCGGATGATCGGCGGGTTTCTCGCGCCGACCACCGGCCGGATCGAGATCGACGGCGAGGATGTCACCCGCCTCGGCCCCGAGAAGCGGCGCACCAACATGGTCTTCCAGGGCTACGGGCTTTTCCCGCATATGAGCGTGCGGGCCAACATCGCCTACGGGCTGCAACTGATGAAGCGCCCCCGCGCCGAGATCGACGAGAAGGTGGCGCGGATGCTGTCGCTGGTGCGGCTCGAAGGGTTCGAAGACCGGATGCCGGCGGCGCTGTCGGGCGGGCAGGCCCAGCGCGTGGCGCTGGCGCGCGCGCTGATCATGAACCCCGCCGTGCTGCTGCTCGACGAGTCGCTGGGCGCGCTCGACCTCAAGCTGCGCAAGTCGCTGCAGAACGAGCTGCGCGAGATTCACCGCGCCATCGGCGGCACGTTCGTGTTCGTGACCCACGACCAGGCCGAGGCGATGGCGCTGGCGACCCGGATTGCCATTATGAAGGACGGGCGGATCGTGCAGCATGGCACGCCGCGCGAAGTATACGAACAGCCCGCCAACGAATTCGTGGCCGACTTCATCGGCGACGCCAACATCCTGCGCGGCACCCGCCGCAGCGGCGAGGTGATCGTGCCGGGTCTGTCCAAGCTTGGCCATGTCGACGGGCCCGATGGCGACGTATCCATCGTCGTGCGGCCGGATGCGGTCGACCTTCTGACCGGCGGCGAAACCCGGGAATTCGAGGTGACGGGCACCCTGACCAGCCAGGTCTATTACGGCACCCATGTCACCTTCACCGCCCGGCTGGCCAACGGTGAAGAGATGATGGTGACGCAGCCCACCCCCGGTGGCCCCGACCTGCCCGAAGAGGGCGCGGCCGTGCGGCTGGGCTGGCACCGTGACCGCTGCAACGCCGTCGCGCCGGAGTAGCCCATGTCAGCCGACCGCAAACCGCTTCTGATGACCACGCCGGCGCTTCTGGTGCTGCTGTGCTTCTTCGTGCTGCCGATGAGCTATTTCTTCGTGGTCAGCTTCTGGCAGCTGAAGATGTACCAGCTTGTGCCCGACGCGACCTTCGAGAACTATGTCGAGGTCTACGAGCAGTATTTCCATGCCGGGCTGTTCACCCTCGGCATCGCGCTGCTGATTGCCACGATCACCACCTTCCTTGCCTTCATGATCGCCTACATGATCCGGTTTCATGCCGGCCGCTTCGGCCCGCTGGTGCTGTTCATCGCGCTGGTGACGCTCTTCGGCGGCTACCTCGTCAAGATCTACGCCTGGAAGACGATCCTCGGCACCAACGGCATCCTCAACCAGACGCTTGTCGGGCTCGGGCTCGTGTCGGAGCCCATTTCGTGGCTGCTCTACAGCCCGCCCGCCGTGGTGCTGACGCTGGTGCATTTCCTGCTGCCCTTCGCCATCCTGCCCATTGTCGGCTCGCTCAGCAGCATCGACGACACGCCGGTCGAATGCGCGCGCGACCTTGGCGCCTCGAAGGCCCGCACCGTGCTCGACGTGGTGCTGCCGCAATGCCAGGCGGGGATCTTCGCGGCCTTTGCGCTGTCGTTCCTGATGTCGGCCGGCGATTACGTGACGCCCCGACTGGTGGGCGGGCCGCATACCTTCATGGTGGGCAACTTCATCGAAAGCCAGTTCGTGAACCGGCTCAACACGCCCATGGGATCGGCGCTGTCCTATTCGGTTCTCCTGGTCTGCCTCGCCACGCTGGTCGCCTTCCGGGTGGCGCTGTCGCGGCTTCTGAGACGGCGATAGGGGGCGGCGATGCAGGGATCCAACAACCTCTTCTGGCCGCTCTTCGGTGCCGTGAGCATCTTCTTCATGCTGTCGCCGCTGGTGCTGGTGGTGCTCTTCTCCTTCGGAGAGAACGCGCAGGCAACGCTGCCCATCGGCGGGCTGACGCTCGACTGGTACCGGGCGCTTTTCGACAACGACAATTTCTGGCGCGGCTTGCAGAATTCGATCATCGTCACCGGCGCGGTGGGTCTGTCCTCGACCGTGGTGGGCACGCTGGCCGCTCTGGGCCTTGCGCGGCTCAGGCCGGCGCGGGCCGGAAGGCTGATAACGGTGCTGTCCTTCCCGATCATGATGCCGCCCTTGGTGCTGGCGCTGTCGCTCGTCACCTCCTACGCGGGGCTTGGCATTCCGATGGGGCTGCATACGGTCATCCCCAGCCACCTCGTCTTCACCCAGCCTTTCGTCATCCTGATCGTCTATGCGCAGATGTCGAACTTCAACTATGCCGTGGTCGACAGCGCCCGCGACCTTGGCGCCTCGCCGCTGCGGATCTTCTTCACCATCATCCTGCCGATCATCCGGCCCACCCTTATCGGTGCAACGCTGATCGCCATGGCCGTCTCGCTCGACGATTTCATCATCACCTTCTTCACCATCGGCAGCGGCATGACCCTGCCGACGCTGATCTGGGGCATGCTGCGCACCTCGCTCGACCCCAGCATCAACGCGCTCGGCACGCTGGTTCTGGTGGCGACGATCAGCGCCAGCATCGTGGCCCTGCGCATCACCCGGTACCGCGGATGAGCGCGGCGGCCGCCTATCGCGCACTCTACGAGGGGCGGCACGTGCTGGTGACAGGCGCCAGCAGCGGCATTGGCCGATCCGTGGCTTTGGGGCTGGCGCAGGCGGGCGCGCGCCTGTCGGTGCTGGCCGAGAACGACCTGATCCACGAGGCGGCGGCCGGGATCGCCGCCACCGGCACCGCGCCCGAGCATGTCCTGCACTGCGACGTATCGGATGCCGGGCAGGTGCGCGCCGCGCTCGACCCGCTGCCGCCCATCGACGCGCTGATCCAGGTCGCGGGCTACCAGCCGCGCACGCCGGTGGATAACCCCGACCCGTTGATCGACGCCGAGTTCGAGCGCTGCATGGCCATCAACGTCACCGGCATGTGGCATGTCACCCGCGCCGCGCTTGGCAAGATGGGGCAGGGCGGCAAGATCGTCCTGACCTCCTCGATCTGGGGCAAGACGGCGGTGCCGGAATACGCGGGCTACGTGACCTCAAAACACGCCGTCATCGGCCTGACCCGGGCGCTCGCCGCCGATCTCGGGCCGAAGGGGATCAATGTCAACGCGGTCTGTCCCGGCTGGGTCGAAACCGAGGGCGCCATGTGGACGGTGCGCGAGCAGGCGGCCGAACAGGGCATTCCTGTCGCCGAGATCGTGCAGCAGATCGCCGACAGCTTCCCCATGCCCGGCATGATGCAACCGCAGGACATGCAGGCGATCTACCTTTTCCTCGCCTCCGACCTCGCCCGCGACATGACCGGGCAGGCGATCAATGTCGACCGGGGCGCAGGGGTGATATGAGACGGACAAGGAAGGCCAACCGATGGGCAGACTGACAGGCAAGGTGATCCTCGTCACCGGCGCGGGCGCCGGGATCGGCCGGGCCATCGCGATCCAGGCGGCCACGGAGGGCGCGCTCGTGACCGTCGCCGATATCGACGCCTCCGCCTGCGCGGCCGTCGCCGCCGAGATCACCGGCCAGGGCCACGCCGCACAGGCCCAACCGCTCGACGTCACCGACCCGTTCCGCTGGACAGAAGTAACCGACGGGATCGCCGCCACCCACGGCCGCCTCGACGGCCTCGTCAACAACGCCGGCATCCAGCTCTCCCGCCCGCTTCTCGACACCACGCTCGACGATCTTCGCCGGGTCTTCGCCGTCAATCTCGAGGGCACGTTCCTCGGCACGCAGGCCGCGATGCGGGTGATGCGCGCGGCCGGGCAGGGGGCCATCGTCAACATGTCCTCCACGCTCGCCTCCCACCCGCTTGCCTTGAACGCCGCCTATTGCGCCAGCAAGGCGGCGGTGACCCAGCTCAGCAAGGTCGCGGCGCTGGAAGGCGCCACGTCCGAGGCCCGCATCCGCGTCAACACCATCCATCCCGGCGTGATCGCCACCCCGATGGTCGAACGCGAGATCGCCGACGTCACCCGCGAACGCGGCCTGTCCTCCGACGCCGAGGTCCGCGCCGAATGGCACCGGCTCTGCCCGCTGGGCATCGGCCAGCCTGCCGATATCGCCCATGGCGCCGTCTACCTGTTGTCGGACGAGGCCGCCTATGTCACCGGAACCGAACTGGCCATCGACGGCGGCCACCTGCTGACCTGACCGCCCCCCGACCCGCGAAAGGAGCCTCCCATGATCGAGAACCCCGTCCCCTGGCCCAACGGCGCGAAATGCGCGGCGGCCATCACCTTCGACATCGACACCGACAGCTTCCTGCATCTCGAGTACGGCGATCGCGTGCCCGACATGGTCTCCTCCACCTCGTGGCTGCGCTATGACGAGATCGCGGTGCCGCGCCTTCTGAAGATCTTCCGCGAATACGACCTGCGCCAGACCTTCTTCTACCCGGCCTGGTGCATGGAACAGCACCCCAGGCTTGTCGAGATGATCCTCGAGGGCGGGCACGAGATCGGCCATCACGGCTACCTGCACGAAAGCCCCAACCGCCTGACCCGCGAAGACGAGCTGCACTGGCTGCAACGCTCGACCGAGACGATCGTGCGGATGACCGGCCAGAAACCCCGCGGCTACCGCGCCCCGGTCTACAATTTCTCGCGCGACACCGCCGATCTTCTGGCGCAGGAGGGGTTCCTCTACGATTCCAGCCTGATGACCGACGACGTGCCCAACCTCATCCGCACCGGCTCGGGCAACCTGATCGAACTGCCGACGCACTGGGCCATGGATGACTGGCCGCATTACGTCCACAATATCGAACTGCAATACATGATGAGCATCCGCACCCCCGACGAGGCCAAGGCGGTGTACCTGTCGGAATTCGACTTCGCCTACGAGCATGGCGGTCTGTGGCTGGCGATCTGGCACCCCTGGGTGTCGGCGCGCGGGCCCCGGGCACAGGCGATCTCGCAGATGATCCGCTACATCATGGACAAGGTCGACGTCTGGTTCGCGACGCTGGAAGAGATCGCCACCCACATCAACGCCTGCATCGCCGACGGCAGCTACACCCCGCGCGCGGTCGACCTGCCGTATTACACCGGCGCTTTGCCGGACGACCAACGGCCGAAACAGATCTGATTTGGCGAGACGGGCGGGGCTCCTGCGAGGGGACTCGCCCCCGCTGCCTTGCCCCTGCGTCCTGGGCCAGAACACACCCCACCACCCCGCCGAGACGGATTTCCAATGAAATCAGGAGGTTGTGAGGATTTTGGCTCCGGCGGTAGGGATCGAACCTACGACCAATTGATTAACAGTCGAAATTCTTGGCCTAACAGATCATAACCATGTAAAACTATCGGGTCAGAAAAATACCCTGTAAAACAAGTATTTTATTGCATTGTTATGCAATGTTCCTAACTTGGGGTAACAGTCGAAAACACGCAAAACTGTTACCCCATCGTTACCCCAAGGGACAAATTGATTATGGCAAAGGCGATGACAACCAAGGCGGTGGAGGCTTTTAAGCCGGGGCCAAAACGTCGTGAAATTCCAGATCCGGCACTTTCTGGCCTGTACCTTGTGATCCAACCGAGCGGCGTCAAAAGCTGGGCGCTCCGATATCGGTATTCCGGCAAGCCTCGCAAACTCACGCTAGGCAAATGGCCGATTATGGGAGTGGCAGATGCACGGGCCGCTGCATCGGAGGCAATCGAGGCGCTGGAACTAGGTAACGATCCTGGCGCCGCGAAAAGGAAGGCCAAGGCGGCGCGCATCGAGGCGCACTTATCCGAGCGCGACAAGATCAAGACGCTACTAGAACAATACGCTAAAAGGCATCTCAGCACTTTGAAATCCGGCGCGACAGTGAAGCGCGAATTGGACCGTCACGTTAGGACCGTCTGGGGGGATCGCGACATTCACGACATTGCCCGCCGTGATGTGATCGACCTTCTAGACGGGATAGCTGATAGCGGTCGCGTTGTGAGCGCAAATCGCGTCCGATCCTATCTCGGAACGTTCTTCGGTTGGTGCGTGGATCGTGACATCATCGCCATGTCACCGGCGCAGGGCGTCAAGCCGGTTGTCAAGGAAAAGAGCCGCGACCGCGTTCTGAGTGATGACGAGATCCGATGGTTCTGGCGCGCCTGCGACGATCTGGGCTTTCCTTGGGGGCCGTTTGGCAAAACCTTGCTTTTGACCGGCCAGCGGCTTGGAGAAGTTGCCGGGATTTCCGACGCCGAAATAGAAGGCGGTGTTTGGTATCTGTCTACCGAACGCACCAAAAACGGACGCTCGCATACGGTGCCGCTCTCTGAGGCCGTGCGGGCTGTTCTGGCGGGCGTGGAGCGGGTAGAGAGCCGCCCCCGCCTAATCTATACCACAACCGGCGCAAGCCCACTCAGCGGCTTTCACAAAGGCCGAAATCACATTGCCGAACGCATGGCCGAGATTGCCAGCGAAGAAGCCGGGGAGCCGGTGGAAATCCCGCATTGGACATTTCATGATCTGCGCCGCACTGCCGCTACTGGCATGGCGCGGCTTGGCATACCTGTGCGTGTGACAGAGGCGGTTCTAAACCACGTCAGCGGCACGGGCGGCGGCATTGTGGCCGTTTATCAGCGACATGACTATGCCGACGAAAAGCGGGCCGCGCTGGACGCATGGGCGAGGCTGGTGGCCGATCTGGTAGAGGGCAGGTCGGATAACGTGGTTCAGATTGAGGGGGCAAAACGGTGAAGTGCGTTTGGGAAGACGCGATGCATCGCGTTGAAAGTGAAACGTTTTCTGACTCAGATGAAGATTTTGATGCGCTGGCAGAGCTGTCAAAAGCTGGGAACATCAGTTCCAAGAACCTTTTATCTGCAGTAAAGCGTGAGATTGCGGAGGTTTTGACGGATGCGGGGTTTTCAGATCCTGGTAAAAGCATTTTCCACAAGGGCAGGTTCTGGTGTGATGTTCAAGAAGGCGAGCGCCCCACTGGCAAGGCGGTATCGCCAGGTTGGGCTTTCGCGAGAAGTCAATCTGAACCGCTTACGCCTGTGCATGAGGCGGCAAGCATCTACATGGGTATCATTTTCCTGGAAAGCGCTTTGGCTCATGGGGATATGGAGAAAGTTTTTTTTAACGCCTTTCAACTTGGGGTTGGGATCAACCGCTTTAACGCACGGCGGCGGCACCTAAAAAGAATAACGATCCGCAAGAAATCAGAGCGAGGTCTTCGAGAAGTCTCGGAAGGGCGCGCTGCGGCCAACGCCGAGAAAGCGGCGAAGGCCAAGCAATGGAAGATGATCGCCATCAGAATGGCGAACGAATACAAGGAAAGGAACCCACAGGCTTCCAAGTCCAGTATCGCCATTTGGATCAGCCGCAATTGGCCCGAAGATGCCGGGGTATTACGCCCGGCGACAAACACAATCCGACAAGCCATTTAGAAAGTTGACGAGGCATGATCGTGTGCCGTCAACTCGACACGTTACCTCTTTCGCACATGGTTTAACGCGAAGGAGGTAAGCCAGTGACTGAGAACGAAAAACGCATTCAGGCCGCGAAGGTCTTGGCCCTGTGTGGTGACATTTCCCAAATGACGCTTTGGCGCTGGATGCGCGATCCCGCGCTGAACTTTCCTAAGCCAGTCTACATCGGAAATCGCCGTTACTGGCGTGAAGCCGACGTGATTGAATGGCTCGAATCCCAGAACACGGAAGCCGCATAAGAAAACCCCCCGACCGATGGCACGGCGGGGGCTTTCCATTAGTGCGAATTTTAGCGGGTTCGACGGGAAAGATACCATGCCGCGCCACCTCGGGCAACAACGAGGTGAGCAAATGAAGAAGTTACAAGTCAAATACCTGATGCGCTTGCATAGCGTGACCGAAGCACAGGCACAGGCCCTCGCCTTCCTGATCTGGGGGGCTTCCTAATGAGCAAGGAGAAGCCCACACGCCAGCAGATATGGCGGAAGCGCAATCCGAAGAAATACGCCTGCCACCTTGCAGCGCAGAACGCCCTACGCCTCGGCGTGATCAAGCGTCAACCCTGCGAGGTGTGTGGCGGCGAAAAGGCGGACATGCATCACGACGATTATTCGCGGCCCTTCGATGTGCGCTTTCTCTGCCGACGCCATCACAAGCAACACCATGCCAAAGGGCCGAAGGATGGGGCGTGAGAAGAAGAATGAAGCAGGCAAAGGGCAGCATTGGGGAACACAGATACTTCGCGCAACGCTGGAAACGCCTGCATGGCGCGCCCTGTCTCCGTCCGCGCAGGCCGCATACCCGTGGCTTCGCATGGAATGGAAAGGGCCGAAAGCGAACCGGAACGGCCAATTGCGCCTTTCATTGTCTCAGCTTGCCGAGCGCATGGGCGTCAACATCAAGACTGCTGGGCGCGCATTCCACGACCTACAGGCCAAAGGCTTTCTTGTGGTCACAGAGGGCGCGCACCTCGGCTCTGAAGGTTCAGGCACCGCGCCGGCCTACGAACTCACAGAAATCGCACTTCCAGGCGTCAAGCCGGTGGTGGGGCGGAAACTGTTCAACGATTGGAGGCCCGGAAAAGATTTTCCCGTTTATCGAGCGCCCGCAAACAACCCGCGCGGCATCAATCGAAAAACAAAACCCCATGCCCAAAATGGGGAAGGAGCAACCCCAAAAAGGGGAAGGTTCTGAAAACACCATGCCCAAAATGGGGAAGCCCTATGCCCAAAATGGGGTTGGTTTCGCCCGTTTTCGCAAAGTGACCATGCCCAAAATGGGCAAATCCTTAATCTACCATACCCCATAGGAGCAAGATCCATGAACGACAGCTTCGACGACAACATCAAGGCCAGCATAACAGCCGTAGCCGCGCAAAGCGTGGACCACGCATTGGCTAAAGCGAAAGAGCTTGGACATGACCCCATCGCTTCCCTGGATGGTCTAATTATGACCGCGCGGGAATGCATCGCAGTGGCCGAAGAAGCGAAAGAGCAAATCCAGAAGGAGCGCCAAAAATGAGCAACCCCAATACCCACCCCGAATACAGCCGCGCCCGCAGCCTGATCGACCAAGCACTCAACGAGATCAGCGAGGACGGCGACATTGGCGAATTCGCTAACTGCCTTCTGGGCCAGTCTTGCGCGCTCTATCGCCTCGTTCATGGCGACAGCGACGCCAACGGACTGACTGCCATGCTGGCCCGGATTGCGGCCCGTGAGGCGGAACGCGCGGCGCAAGACCCCAGTTCGCCGCACTGTGGACCGGCAGGGCGGGCGTAATGGACTGGCAAGGAACATCGAGAACAGTGGAATTGACCATAACTTATATTTGCGACTATCTGCTCATTGTGATAGGATTTAATTATCGCGTTTCCAAGCACGACGCTGGCCGCGCGATCACTTCGGGCCATGCCGGGCGCTGGTCCAACCGACATACCGCCATGCACGACGCTGGCGCGATGACGGCGACAACCCCCTTACATATTGCGGCTTTCGCCGCTCCGAATTGCATGGAGAAGCCCAATGGCTGATGGCAACACCCTTGTTGAGGTGAAAAACCTCTTTTCGAATACCCAAGCCGAGGTGCAGCAACTCGCTGACCGCCTCGCAGAACTTGAAACCAACGCAAACCGACCGGGCGCACCGTTCGCCAAAGCGCGGGATCTGCGCGACGGCGCCAAAGCGCAGATGATCGACTTTCTGCGCACGGGCCAGGGCCTCGAAGCAAAACAGCTTCAAGGTAATGTCGGCGCGCAAGGCGGCTTTGCCGTTCCCGAGCAGATCGACCGAATGGTGCTCGACCAGCTGGTAGATATCACGCCGGTGCGTCGTGTGGCCCAAGTGGTCAAAACAACCTCGCCGGATTATGCGAAGCTGATCGGCCGGCGCGGCACCGGATCGGGCTGGACCTCTGAAACCGGCACGCGCACATCGCAGGACACGCCGAACCTGGCGCAGGTCAAACCGAGCATGGGTGAACTCTACACCTACGGCACAGTGACGCGGCACCTGCTGGAAGACGCGGCCTTTGATATCGAGGCATGGTTGATCGAGAACATCGTCACCGAATTCGCGGTGCAGGAAGGCGCGGCCTTTGTTTCCGGCGATGGCGTCAACAAGCCGGTTGGTTTCCTCGCGGGTGATGCGCCGGTTTCAACCGGCGACGATACGCGGGACTTCGGAACCCTGCAATTCATTGCCACGGGCGCCAGCGGTGACTTCGCGGCTTCGGACCCTGACAACGTGTTCTTTGACACTGTGGCCGCGCTGAAGCCGGGCTATCGCGCCGGCGCTGTCTGGATGATGAACAGCACCACGTCAGCGGCGGTGCGCAAGCTGAAGGACACTGACGGTCGCAGCCTTTGGGTGGACGGTCTGACCGAGGCGCAACCCTCGCGCCTTCTGGGCTATCCGGTGGAGATTGCAGAGGACATGCCGGACATTGCGGCTGACTCCCTCAGCATCGCCTTCGGCAACTTCCAACGAGGCTACATCATCGCTGACCGGGCAGGCATGACCATGATCCGGGATGAGGTGACGCAACCGGGCTTCATCAAGCTGTACGCAGCGCGCCGCACGGGCGGCACCGTTGCAGATAGCAACGCGATCAAGCTGATCAAGTTCGCGAACTAAGAGAATGCCGCTCGGTTTTCCCTACCGTTGCGGTCTAGGCCAGCAGTTCAGACTGGCCGACAGCCACCGCGCCCGCGTCCTGCCGCTTCATGCGGTCGGGTGCGGTGGCGCCAATTCCCGAAGGGTAGGGGGTGGGCAAATCTCTGGGCGCGTTGTCACGGGACCGGCGGCGGGCGTCTTTTTTTCACAGGGTCAGCATTGAGGTAAATTTCCATGAAGGGCGGTAAGCAGATCCCCGACGAAATGAAGGTCATCACGGGCACGTTCCGCAAGGATCGCAGCAACCCGAACGCGCCTTCTGTACCATCTGGCATTCCCGAAGCCCCTGCATGGCTCTCTGAGCGCGCGTCAGAGCTATTTGCGAGCCTTTGCGCGGTTCTGGATAACCTGAACATCGTCAGCCCGGCTGATGAATGCATGATCGCCATGCTGGCCAGCCGGCTCGAGGAAATCGAGGTACTGACCGCGACGATTGAAGACCAGGGCCGGACGTACAAAGGCGAAAGCGGCCTCTGGAAAGCGCGCCCCGAGGTCTCGCAGCGCAACGAGGCCATGCGCCACTGTCACGCCCTTCTGAGCGAGTTTGGCCTAAGCCCGGCGACACGAAACAAAGTTACGGCGAACAAGCCCGCCGAGAAGAACCCATTCGCAGCACTGGATTAATCAAATGAGCAAGATTGTGGGCGATATCGCCGTCGAGGTATCCGCAGACATTGCCCCGCTGCAGCGCGGCATGAGGCAAGCGCGGGGCGATGTGAACCGCTTTGGCCGCAATGTCGAACAGATGGCCCGACGAGCCGCGCGGATGAGTGCGGTAATTACCGGGGCGTTTGTCGCCGCATCAGCGGCAGGCGTGGCGCTTGCCAACCGAGTAGGGGAGGTGGGTGAGAGCCTTACCAACCTATCCCGAGTAGCAGGCACGACGCCTGAAAAGTTTCAGGAAATGGCGGTTGCGACCCGTTCGGTTGGTGTCGAGCAGGAAAAGCTGGCCGACATTCTGAAGGACGTTCAAGACCGTGTTGGTGACTTCCTGCAAACCGGCGGCGGGCCGATGGCGGATTTTTTCGAGAACATCGCACCTAAAGTTGGTGTGACCGCCGAACAATTCGCCAAGCTGAGCGGGCCGGAAGCGCTGCAACTCTATGTCAGTTCGCTTGAGCGGGCGAACCTGACGCAGAACGAGATGACCTTCTATCTTGAGGCCATGTCGTCCGACCTGACGGCAATGCTGCCGCTGCTGCGGGACAACGGGCGGGAAATGAACCGGCTTGGCAAGGAAGCCCGAGACGCCGGCGCGATCATTTCCAACGAAGCCGTGAAGGGTGCAGCGGATCTGCAAGAGAAGTTGCGCGGGATGCGCAACGAGATCGACGCGCACCTGATTGATGCGATGGTCGATCTAGAGGATGAGCTGGTCGCGCTTGCAGATTTCGTGGCTGACTATGGTGTTCCTGCCTTCAAGAAATTGGTGGAATGGGCATCGGCAGCGGCGGAAGGTGTCAACATTGTTGCTTCGGCTATGAGGGTTATGAACGATCTGGACGGCATGACGCCGGCAGACCCCAATCGTGAATACCCCATTCCTGATAATGAGCGTACGCCCGGCAACGAACCGAACTCAAACACCGGAACATACGACTATACAGACCCGTTCTTTTCCCAAGGCCTGAACGGCCAAGGAAGACCTAACAGCCCGTCGATGAGGCGCCCCCGCGCTCGCCCAGAAGATCTTAACACGGGCAGGGGCTCAAGTCGTCGTGGCGGGTCAAGCTCGGGGCCGACCGAAGAAGATTTCGAGCGCCTACGCGATCAGTTCGCGACAGAGCAGGAAATCATTCAGGAGAACTACGAGCGGCAGCTTGAGCAGCTTGAGGAGTTCCGTAACCGCAAGCTGGCGACTGAGGAAGAATACAACGAGCTTGAGAAGCGCATCCACAAGGACCACCAGGACAAGATGCTCGCCTTGGAAAAGGCGCGCCGCGCGGCAACCCTAAACGCCATTTCGGGCGCATTGGGCGATGTTGCCAGCCTAATGCAGTCGGAGAACAAGAAGGCTTTTCAGATCGGCAAGGCGGCGGCAATCGCGGACGCAACGATCAAGGGGTATCAGGCAGCGGTTGCGGCTTGGGAAAAGGGTATGTCAACGCCCGGCGGTGGGCCTCATTTGGCTGCGGCCTTCGCGGCAGCTTCTGTGGCAAAGACCGGGATGCTCATTTCTCAGATTGCATCCACTCAGTATGGTGGTGGCGGGGGCGGAGGTGCCGGCGCCGTTGGCGGCGGTGGAGCAGCGGCAGCAGGCGGGGCGGCACAAACCCCGCAGGTTTCCCGCGACGTCGTGGTGCAACTTACCGGAGGCCCGATGTTCACGCGCGAGCAAGTGGCGGAGTTTTTGACCGAGCTTAACGAGTACGTCGAAGACGGCGGCAATATCCGGGTGGTCTGATGGCCTAGCGTAAACTTGTCTTTCTCGCTGGCCTATTCGGGCTAGTGTCAAGACAAACCTACTAGGTATTCCCTTACGGACGGCTGATTTATCTCTTTCAGTGACCACTTTATCCCATCGTCATCGAGTACCGCTTTATGCGCGAGATCACCATCCCAGGGATTGTCACTTATAGATCGAGGGACTCTTTCTAAGCGACTGCGCATCTCCCTTATGCCTCTAGCGACAATCTTTCCTGACTTAATGCCATCAACGAGCCAAGCTCCAACGTGATCCCATAGGTTTTCGCTTTGACCCCCAAGGGATTTTGTCGCCTGTAGAATCTGGCCTTGGTCTCGGAAGCGCCCCGAGGTTAACTCATCGTATAAATACTGCAGCGCCATTTCCACAGAAACCCATTGAGCTTCATTCGGCGCAAGCCGCTGACGTAAATCTCGGCACTCATTCCTCGCTTCGTTTCTTTGTATCATCGGCGCGGTGCCAACAGCACCAAGCCAGACCAACAAGAGAATCCCAACAACCCAAAATAGGCTCAGCCATCCGTTGAGCGCACCCATCAAGGCGCCTCCGATAACTTCAAAACTCCAAAACCCGAGTGATAGCCATTTGTTCGGGTGTCGGGCAAAGACCACGTCGCCAGTTGTTCTTCGCGCTCTCTGCCAAACGCTTTCTTTCAAGTCCGCTTGACCCATAGCCCGGTGCCGTTCCCTCTTTGAATTGAATGCCGCCAACCTGACGGGTCTAATTTAGCGCATCTTATGCCTTCATCACACTATGGAGTGAAATTTGGACAAACTTGCTCACCGAAGAAGTTAGACAGCGGGGTTAGAGCGACAGCTAACAGGAGGACTGGTGCAGCGACTTGAAAGAGCCAAAACCTCGCGGCTTCAAAGCGAAAAACCCATCCGAAGTATTGTGACGCTCTTTTTTTCTTTTGGTTGTTTTTCTTGCTAAGTTGCCCCTGTCTTTCAACAATAGCGTTCTCCTTATTGTCACGTTCGAAGACATCGATTTTTCTGTTCCTTCTAACTTGGTCTCGCTGAGTTTTGAGTGATGCATCCAATTCTGCGCTCAGATGACGGATATCTTCATGGCGCTGCTGCACCCGATTATCTCTTTGAATTCGCAATTTGTCTGTGGCGTAGAGAGGGTTTTCCGAAAACAAAAAGAACAGAAAATTTATCGTATATATAACCAAAAGGAACCAAAGGATTACAATGAGTTCGCCCAGCCCAAAGCCTACATTAATTCCAAGAAAGTTAATCTCCTTGAATGGAGCCGTGCATTCCGAGGTCAAGATCACCAGAAATGACGTGATGACGACCGCGCGCCCCGCCTTTCTTAAGTCGTCGTACTCAAGTATGGGATTCATGGCTCTCTTCTTCTCAAGCGAACACCCGCACCGCCCCCATTTTCCTCGATGAACTGTACGCCTCCATCCTCCAGGGCCGCGCGAATGGCACTGAGCGCTCCTTGTGCAGGGTAGGGCGACCCAGACCCTTCGGCACGTTTAACCGTCATCGAAGATATGCCCGCTCGATCTGCCAGTGTCGCCTGTGACCAGCCAAGCAAGCCACGTGCAGCTCTTAACTGTCCTTGCGAAATTTTCGCTTGTTCCATTTCAGAACATTCCGTATTGTTCCTTTTGGTAACATTACCACGATGGAGGACTGAGACAATGCCCAAAACAATTTCCGACATACAGACTGAGGCGGTTTACCTAGCCGCGCTTATCGACGGTGCTGACCTGCTGGCTGATAGAGCCACGTGCGGCGACTCTAATGACCCTGAGTTTCAGCAAGCACGGAATTCTCTTCCCGCGATCTTTGCCGATATGCGCCGACGCGCGACCGAACTGGCGAATGACCTCGAAACCATGGACAAGAAAGGCGGTGAGGCATGACTTGCCTTCAGACAGAAGCTTTCAACGAAACCAATCATCAACTGCACCTGACCACCAGCCTGATCGACGCGGCGTATGACATGGCAATGGAATGCCGAGCGATAGACCATTCTGATCAGGAGGCGATAGAAATGATGGCGATATTGGAGGTCGCCCGAGAAAAGGCTCGCACTGCGATGCAGCTGCATGAAGCCGAGGGGAAGATGTCGAGGAATAACTCCGAGCAAGACGCCTAAAGCACGGCGCGAATCCAACCACGAAGCCGGGGCCATTTGCCCCGGTTTTTTGTTACCCTAAACGTTACCCCAGAACGAAAATGAAGAAGGCCCCGAGCACGGCTTTCCGCCAAATCTCTGATTTACTTGAGGATTTTGGCTCCGGCGGTAGGGATCGAACCTACGACCAATTGATTAACAGTCAACTGCTCTACCGCTGAGCTACGCCGGAACACGAGGCGCGATATAGCAACAGGCTCAGGTGGCGTCCAGTGGGTTTGTGACAAAAATTTCACCCGATCGGGCAGGGCGGGTCACAGCAGGCGGAAGCGGGCGTGCTGTGACAGGCCGCCGACGGGTTCCACGCGGTTTTTCTTATAAAGGTCAATGAGGTGGGCCAGCACGTTGCGTTCGGCCGCGGGCAGCATTTGCGGCGGGATATCCGTGTAGATCGCGGCCGTGAGCGTCGCGGCGTCGGCCGGGCCGGCCTGCAACCCCTTAAGGATCGACGCCTCGCGCCCCTCGCGGTGGCCGATCAGCCAGTCGAGCCGGTCCATCGGCGCCGTCATCGGCGCGCCGTGGCCGGAATGGAAAACCTCCGCCCCCATCTCTCGCAACCGGCGGCAGGAGGCCATGAAATCGGTCAGGTCGCCATCGGGAGGCGAGACAAGCGAGCTGGCCCAGCCCATCACGAGGTCGCCGGTGAACACCGTCTGCCCTCGCGAGAAACACAGGTGGTTGCCCAGGTGCCCCGGCGTCCAATGCGCGGTAAGCGCCCAATCCTCGCCCGCGACCCTCTCGCCATCGGCCAGCTCCACGTCGGGCGCGAAGCCGGGGTCGATGCCCTCGCCGGCCTCCTCCAGCCCCTGCGCCGCCATCTCCTGCATCACGGCGCTGCGCCCGGCACCCGACGGCCCGAAGCCCAGCACCTTGGCCCCGGTCTCGCGCGCCAGCCGGCCCGCGAGGGGCGAGTGGTCGACATGGGAATGCGTCACGAAGACATGCGTCACCTGCTGACCGGGCCCCAGCGCGCCCAGGATCGCCTTCAGATGCGCCTCCCGGTCCGGCCCCGGGTCGATCACCGCAACCTGCCGGTCGCCCAGCAGGTAGGTGTTCGTGCCCATATACGTCATCGGCGAGGGGTTCGGCGCCAGAATACGCCTGACCCCGCCGCCCAGATCCTCGGCCACGCCCGTCACCGGGTTGAAATCCGTCTCGCTCATGGTTCTTTCTTACACACGGTTCATTGGCTAGGTTCAAGCATGTCCTTTCGCTGGCTCAAACCCTACATGCCCGGCAGCCTCTATGGCCGCGCCATCCTGATCCTGCTCTTGCCGGTGGTCTCGCTGATGCTGGTGGTCTCGGTGGTGTTCATCCAGCGCCATTTCGAGGGCGTCACGACCCAGATGACCAACTCGGTCAGCCGCGAGGTGCGGGTCATGCTCGACAGCGGGATGACCCCCGCGCAGGTCTCCGACTCGGCGCTGGCCCGCACGCTGCAGATCCGGGTCGACCCGGTGCCGGAAAGCGCCGTGCCAGGGGAGGATTATCGCCGCTGGTACGATTTCACCGGCGGCACCGTGATCCGCGAATTCAAGCAGCGGCTGTCCGATCTTCGCGCGGTCGAACTGCCCGACGACCAGCGCGTCTCGCTTTATTTCGACAGCGCCGACGGCCCGATCCGGATGACCTTCGACCGCCGCCGCGTCTCGGCGTCGAACCCGCACCAGCTTCTGGTGAACATGGTGTTCTTCTCGGCGGTGATGACGGTGATCGCCTATTTCTACCTGCGCAACCAGCTGCGGCCCATCACGAGGCTCGCCCGCGCGGCCGAGGCGTTCGGGCGGGGCCGCCACCTCGATTACCGGCCCGCCGGGGCGGTCGAGGTGCGCGCGGCCGGCAACGCCTTTCTCGACATGCGCGCCCGGATCGAACGGCAGATCGAACAGCGCACGCTCATGCTCTCGGGCGTCAGCCACGACCTGCGCACGCCGCTCACCCGGCTCAAGCTGGGGCTGTCGATGCTGGATGACGAGGACCGCGAGGCGATGGAGCAGGACGTGACCGACATGGAACGCCTGATCGACGAGTTCCTCGATTTCGCCCGCGGCGCCAGCGAGGGCGAGGCCAAGCCCGTCGACCCGGTTGCGCTGGTCAGCCTGATCGTCGACGACATGCGCCGGGCCGAGCGCAACGTGACGCTCTTTCTCGCCGAGGGCGAGGGCACCGTGGCGCTGCGCAAGGCCGGCATCCGCCGGGCGGTGGAGAACCTGATCAACAACGCCGTGCGCTACGGCACAAGGGCCGAGGTCTCGGTTCTGCTGACCGACAAGTCCCTGCGCATCCGGGTCGAGGATGACGGCCCCGGCATTCCGAAGGAGCGGCGCGAAGAGGCGGTCAAACCCTTCGTTCGGCTCGACACCGCGCGCAACCAGAACCTCGGCACCGGGGTTGGCCTTGGCCTGTCGATCGCCACCGACATCGCCCGCGCCCATGGCGGCATGCTGCGGCTGGGCGAAAGCGAACGTCTGGGGGGCCTGCGCGCCGAGCTGGTGATCGGGCGCTGAGGCGGGCAGGGGGCTGACCTAGGCGCAGCATATGATCAAGGTTTTCCCGGATTGCGCCCCGGTCGGTTTCACAAGCGATGCGAAATCCGTGGCGAGAGCAGGGTCCCGCGTAACGCGCACACTTGATCGTTGCCTTTCATGTTCATCCGCAGCTGGCGCCGAGCCTGCTGAAATAGCCCTCGGTGTCATCGTGCGAGCCAAACTCGAACTCCCCGATCTTTCCGATTTCTTGAAGATCGGTGTCGAACACCACCGCACCCTCGAACCACCAGCCATTGCATTTCAGCATGTAGATGACGGGCCCGTCCGGACCATCGAATCCCGCCCACTTCACGTCTTCGTCAAGGTCGGACGTGTATCTAAACCTGCGCTCGTCGAAAACGTACTCCGGTGTGTCCGGCCCCAACTCGCTCAGAAGGATGTTCGGATACTCCTTGAGCTCCTTCCCACCGCAATGCCATCCGAAACCGCCTGTGTACCGGCGTCCTTCATACGTGTGCTCTTCTGTCACCATATCGCCGGACGGCAGTTCAAAGAGGCACCCGCCAAAGGCAACGTAGCGGTTGAAAATCAACTGGCTGCGGTATCCTGTGGCGAATGGCGTGACCTGGTTTCCTTCTGCGTCGAAGACCGCCTGGTCATAACTGGTATCGTACTCAATGCCCAAGTCGGAGTCCCAGACGATTTGTTGGCGGATCTCGCCCTCGGTATTGATCATCCGATACTGTGGCTGAACCTCGATATCATGCCCCTCCTCGAACTCCCGCGGCGACAGCCCAAGCTTGAGCGGATAGTCCCGCAACCCCCGCTCGGTGCGCTTATCCGCCAGCGCCGCGATGTCCGAGCGCAACTCGGCCACCGCCGCATCGAACAGGATCAGCTCGCCCGTCGGTTCGAACTTCTTCGGCATCGCCAGCAGCTTGCCCAGCCGCTCGCTCAGGATCTGGTAGTCGATCTCGGCCGCGCGCAGCCCCTCCTCCTCGGGCAGGCCGCTCATCCCCTCGGTATCCCAGCGGTCCTCCGGCGTGACCTCGGCGAACTCTTCCGCGTCGAGATCGTAGCCGAACCCTTCCCTGATCCCCTCGGCCAGGTTGCGGATTGCCTTCTGCGTCACCGCCACCTCCGGCGCCTTGCTCTGCTGCACGTACCAGCGCACGAGGTCATGGGTCGAGACCTTCACATCCACCAGCCGCGCGGTATGCAGGCGCAGCCCCTCCTTCCAGATCCGTTTCGCCTCCTTCTCCGAGACGTAATCGGCCCGGTCGTCCGGCCCGTCGAGCGGGGTGCGGTAGAACATCTCGCTCCAGTCGGGCGAGCCGGGCACGTTGAAGCTCCACGTCTTGCCATCGCCGGGGCCGGGGTCGCCGCCATCGGCCAGCAGGTAATAGACGCCCGTCGCCCCCGACATCTCGAACTCGATATCCACGTCGTAGATCCGCGCCTTCAGCTGCGACTCGCGCGGCAGGTTCAGCAATTTCACCCGCCGTCGCTTATCCGTCACCAGCTCCGAGACCTCGACCTCGCTGAAATTGGGGTTGAGCTGCCAGCGGAATCGCGTGCCCACCACCGGCTCGCCCAGCAGCAGCTCCAGCCGCAGATGCACATCGTAGGTGAAACTCAACCCGTCGGTCGCGCCGCGCGGGTCGCCCGAGCCGATATTCTCGATCTTGTAGGTCTCGGCAGGGGCGGGGCCCGTGACAAGCACCATCAGCGCATAGAGGGCCGCCCGTATCACCGCCGCGCCCATCAGTTCAGCCAGTCGCTGATCAGGTCCTTGCGCGCCTCCGACACCTCGCCGGGCATTTCGCCCTCGGCGGCGTCCAGCACCTTCTCCAGCGGGCTGAGCGAGGCGCTCACGATCCCCTCGGGCGCGCCCTTGTTGGCCAGCCGGTAGCCGGTGCCTTCATAGACATCCTGCACGAACCGCTCCCACGCCCGGTCGCCGCGCAGCTCATCGGGGTAGGGCTCGTCCTCGCCGCCCACGTAGAGCGATTTCTCCACCACCATCGGGCAGCGGATCGCCGCGCGGCACTCCGCGTCCGTGGGCCAGCTCGGGCAGTATTCGCCCCACTTGCAGCTCGGCCCCTCGACCAGCTCGCCGGTGGTGGTGACCAAAAGGCTCGCCACCCCGTCGTCATAACCGTATTTCGAATAAAGCCCGTCCCACCACGAATAGGAATAGGTTTTGTATTCCAGCCCCTTCTTCGGCTCCGTCTCGCCCTCCGGCCAGTGCAGGAAGTTCACCATCGCGGTATAGGTGCCCGATCCGCCGCCCTGCGTGTAATACCGGATTTCGGGCTCGCCATCGCCGTTCAGGTCGGTCTCGTCGACGCCGTTGACACAGGCCTTCTCGTCGCTCCAGACCTGCGCCTCGCCATTGCCCTGCAGCCGGAAGACCGCCAGCTTGCCGAAGGAGGTCGCGCTGCAATGGTGGAAGTAATACACCCCGGCCTTTTCCAGGTATCCGGTCCCGGCCCCGAACCCCTCGCCGAACTGCTCCTTCAACTCGGCAAAGACCTTCTCCGCCGCCGCCTCATCGCGCCCCGTTCCGGCACTCGCTGACGCCTGGGTCACCGTGGCGCCGCTCTCCGCCTCCTTCTTGGCAATGCGGTTGAGCTTGGCCCTCACGATCCGGAACTGGTCGCCCTTCATGTTCTCGCGCTGCGCGATCTCGAAGAGCTCTCGTGCCTTGGCAATATCGCGCGGCAGCACGTCGCCGTCGATGTAGAATTCCGCCAGTTCCACGGCGGCCACCCCGTAGCCGCCCCGCGCGGCGGCCTCCATCAGCTCGGCCCCGCGCTCCGGGTTCTTCCCGACGCCATATTTGCCACTTGTCAGCATCTCCAGCCCGAGGTTCTTCTGCGCGATCGGATAGCCCAGATCGGCCGACTTGCGCATATACTCCCACGCGTCTTCGCCCGCGATCACCTCCGAAAGCCCGCAGTTGCTGCGCAGCCAATTGACGTTGTTCATCAGCACCGGGTCGCCTTCCGAGACCTTCGTCCAGAACTCCCGCGTGGCGGCGTTGCTGCCCTTGCAGACCTTGTCGGTAAGGTGATTGCCGGCGTTCCGCTCGGCCTGCCATTCGGAGGGCAGCGGGTCGGCCACCGCCGGCGACACGCCGAAAACACCTGCGAAAAGAAGGCAGATTGCCCCCGTGATCAAGCTCTTACTCATGACACATACCTTATTCTGAAAATGCGTTAAAAAATGTCTAATGGAGACTCAGGATAACAGGGGAGGCCCCGTTCGATCAACCGCCGACCCCGAAAAAACCGCGTGATCCGGCCGGCTTAACCGCCCGTCGGCGCGAGTTCCGACTGTACGATATCGCGGATATACCCCCGCAACCCGCGCGCGCCCTCAAGCGAGATATGCCCGCTGTCATGATACAGCGGCCGCCCGTCGAGGAACCAGACATACCGCCCTTCGATCATGAAGGGCAGGGGCAGGTCCACCACGTGCACGCCCTCGGCCTCGCGCGCACGGAACACGTCGAGCACGTAGCGCTGGATGGCATCGTTGTCGCGCGCATTGACGAAAGTGTTGGCGATCAGCGTATCCACCTCGGCATCGGCGCCATGCCCCGTCAGGATCAGCTTTTCCAGCAGCAGCTTGGGCGTCACCTTCTGCTCGGGCACCTCGGTGACAAGGAACACCTCCGCCCCGAATTCGCGGTAGAACGCCACCGTCCGGTCGACCGCCGCCTCGAACACCGCGCGCGATTGTGCCATGTCGCCCCGGTTTCCGTTCAACTCCTCGGCCAGGAAATAGCGCGGGTTCGCCCCGGCATAGACGGGGCCGGTGTAAAGCGTCCACCGCCCCACCAGGAACACCGCCGAAACCCCCTCGGCCTTCAGCGCCTGGGCCAGCTTTTCCGTGTAGCCGTGACAGGCCAGCTCGTCCTTGCGGCTGCGCGAGGTATAGACGCCGAGGATCGGCGGACAGCCCGGATGCGTGCCCGCCAGCACCCGCACGGGCCGCTCGCCCGCCACCGTCTCGAGGGCCGGCAGCAGGGAGATCGCATAGCTGTCGCCGATCACCGCGATGCTCTCCTCAGCCCCCTCCGGCGCAAAGGCGGTGCAGAACACGTCGCCCGCGCGGGTCGTCTGCGCCAGCTCCGAACAGGTCTCGTAGCGCGGCCGCTCGTCAAGCGAATCGAGTGCCGCCCTCAGGGGCGAGTCGCCCCGCAGGTCCAGCCGCGCCGGAAAGCCTTCGCCCATGAACCCGGCCATGCCGATGGCGAAGAACAGCACCGTCGCCCCGCCGCTCACCCACAAAAGCCGCTTGCGCACCGGCAGGATCCGCGGCGGCCGGGTCCGGAACGGCCGCTCGACAAAGCGCCACGTCAGCGCCGCCAGCACGAAGCTCAGCCCCGTCAGCGCCATCATCACCCCGTCCGAGGGCGGCTCGAGGCTGTGAATGCGGGCAAAGGCGAAAAGCGGCTGGTGCCAGAGATAGGCGGAATAGCTCACCAGCCCGATCCCCACCACCGGCCCCAGCGACAGCGCGCGCCCCGCAGCCGTGCCCGGCGCGGCAAAGAGGATCACCAGCACCGTGCCCATGACCGGCAACAACGTGTAGGCCGAGGGAAACGGCGTGCCCGGCCCGTAGACAACCGCCGCCGTCGCGATCATCAGCAGGCCCAGCGCCGCGGGCATGTTGCGCCCCGTCACCTCCCGGTCGATCAGCCACAGCGCGCAGAGCGCCCCCGCCATCAGTTCCCAGAACCTCGAAGGCGTGAAATAGAAATTCGCCGCCGGATGGTTCCGCCACCCCCATTCCGCCGTGATCAGCGACAGCACCGCCAGCACCACGATGGCGCCGAACGCCACCCGTTTTCCGCCCTTGAGCACCAGCCCCAGAAGCAGCGGGAATACCAGGTAGAACTGCTCCTCCACCCCCAGGCTCCAGGTGTGCAGCAACGGCTGATACTCGTTCGCGGCGGTGAAATACCCCCGCACGTTCTCGAGGAAATGAAAGTTCGACACGAAGAACGACGCGAACGCCATGCTGCGGGCGAAGGTCTGCAACTCGTAGGGCGGCATCCACAACAGCGCGAAGGGAATGCAGGCGACCATCACGAGGAACAGCGCCGGCAGAATGCGCCTTGCCCGCCGCTCGTAGAACTTGGCCAGCGAATAGGTCCCCTTGCGCCGGTCCTCGAGCAGGATGGTGGTGATCAGGTAGCCGGAGATGACGAAGAACACGTCGACGCCCACGAACCCGCCCGGCAGCGCCTGGAAACCGGCATGAAACAGGATGACCGGCACCACGGCCACGGCCCGCAAGCCGTCGATCTCAGACCTGTATTTCACCCCTGTAATCCGCTTGCTGAAAAAACGCCCGGCTGGCGCGGAGATTGTGCCGGTTGCGATAGCGGAAAGGGTGGGGGGCGTCCAGTAAAGAGCCGTGCGCTAGCGTACCTGTGATGTGCGGGTGGGGATTGCCGGCCTCACTTGCCCACGCAATAGGCGGTCCCACCGTAAAGCACCGACGCATAGCTCGGGCAGACCCCTTTGCTCTTCTTTACGCGCCTGACCTGCACGGGCGCGCTGGCCCGGCCAAGCCGCGCGTCGGCACAGGCATTGATCCACGCGGCATCCGCGGCGCCCACGCTGCCATGCGGCAGGATCCGAAGCACGCTGTCCCCGCCCCAGGGGTAGGCCACGTAGGTCGCCTGGATCTTCGGCGCCCCGCGCAGGCCGCGCTCGTACTGGCAGTCGATGATCGCCTGGTGCTGCTCGGTCGCGGGGATGTACCCCTTGCGCTGGGGCAGGTCGGCAAGGGCCGGCTGTGCGGTCAGCGCGGCGGCGCAGGCCAGGATCAGGGGGCGGGCAAGCTGTTTCATGATCAAGTCCACTTCGTACAAACAGGGCGTCGCGCGCCGCTGTCGCGAGGGCGGGCAACACTTATAGGTTGAAATACTAGCCTGTGTTTCGTCCAACGTGAAGATATGTCGACGAAACTTCCGGTCAACTCCGGCCCACGGCACCGGCGCTGACGCGTGGTCTGCTGGGCCAGCCTGAAACGGATCGGATTTGGTAGGCCCGGAGGGACTCGAACCCCCAACCAAAGCGTTATGAGCGCTCTGCTCTAACCAATTGAGCTACAGGCCCGACCTGTTCTCCCTCGTAGGCAAGGGCGGGGAGGGCGTCAAGACTAAGCAGGGGGCGGTCCGGCTTTGGCAGGTGCCACCCACCGCACGCCGCGTTAACCCTGCCATCCCACCGAAAAATGCACCGACGTAATACCGACGTTATACCGACGTGATACCGACACCCGGTTTTGCCTCCATTTCATCAGGTTAAGCCCGATTCTCCCCCCGAGGCCCCGCAAGGCACTTCCCTCCGTGTTTCGTTTAAGCTAACCCGGCGCCACCAAGCGGCGAGAGGTCTGACGATGAGCAAGGGCAAGAACGGCATCACCTATGCCGAGGCAGGCGTGGATATCGACGCGGGCAATGCCCTCGTCGAGCGGATCAAGCCCGCCGCCAAGCGCACCGCGCGCCCCGGCGTGATGGCCGGATTGGGCGGGTTCGGCGCGCTTTTCGACCTCAAGGGGGCAGGGTACGACGACCCCATTCTCGTGGCCGCCACCGACGGCGTCGGCACCAAGCTGCGCATCGCCATCGACACCGGGAATGTCGAGACCATCGGCATCGACCTTGTCGCCATGTGCGTGAACGACCTTGTCTGCCAGGGCGCCGAGCCCCTGTTTTTCCTCGATTATTTCGCCACCGGTAAGCTCGAGACCGAAACCGCCGCGCGGATCATCGAAGGCATCGCCGAGGGCTGCGCGCAATCGGGCTGTGCCCTGATCGGCGGCGAGACGGCCGAGATGCCGGGCATGTACGAGGCGGGCGATTTCGACCTCGCCGGGTTCGCCGTGGGCGCGATGGAACGTGGCGCCGACCTGCCGGCGGGTGTGCAGGCGGGTGACGTGCTGCTGGGCCTCGGCAGCAGCGGCGTTCATTCCAACGGCTACAGCCTCGTGCGCAAGCTGGTCGAGATCTCGGGCCTCGGCTGGGAATCCGATTGCCCCTGGTCCGACGGCACTCTCGGTGCGGCCCTTCTGGCCCCCACGCGCCTCTATGTCCGCCAGGCCCTCGAAGCGGTCCGCGCGGGCGGCGTCCACGCGCTCGCCCACATCACCGGCGGCGGTCTGACCGAGAACCTGCCCCGCGTCCTCCCCGACGACCTGGGAGCCGAAATCGATCTGGACGCATGGGAATTGCCCGGCGTTTTCAAATGGTTGTCCGAGACCGGCGGTATGGCGGAAGCCGAGATGCTGAAGACCTTCAACTGCGGCATCGGCATGATCCTCGTGGTCGAGGCCGACCGGGCCGGGGCGCTGACGTCGCTGCTGGAAGAGGCCGGCGAAACCGTTCACACGCTCGGCCAGGTGAGCGAAGGGCAGGGCATCCGCTACACCGGCGCGCTCCTTTGACCAAACGCGTCGCCATCCTGATTTCCGGCGGCGGCTCGAACATGGTGGCGCTGCTCGACAGCATGACCGGCGACCACCCGGCGCGACCCTGTCTCGTGCTGGCGAACTCGGCCGAGGCCGGGGGGCTTGCCAAGGCCGAGGCGCGCGGCGTGCCAACCGCCGTGGTCGATCACCGCCCCTTCAAGGGCGACCGCCCGGCCTTCGAGGCGGCGCTGCAGGCGGAACTGGAAAAGGCTGATGCCGAGATCCTCTGCCTTGCCGGCTTCATGCGCATCCTGACCGAAGGCTTCGTCCGCCCGTGGCAGGGGCGCATGCTCAATATCCACCCCTCTCTCTTGCCGAAATATCCCGGCCTCAACACCCATGCCCGCGCCCTTGACGCCGGCGATACCGAGGCCGGCTGCACCGTGCACGAGGTCATTCCCGACCTCGATGCCGGGCCCTTGCTGGGGCAGGCGACGGTGCCGATCCTCCCCGGTGACACCCCCGACACGCTGGCCGCACGGGTGCTGAAACAGGAACATATCCTCTACCCGGCCGTCCTGCGCCGCTTCGCGTCAGGTGACCGCGACCCGCTGTTGATCGACACCCGCGACTGAGCCGGCGGCGCCCTTCACAGCCTGCCCGAAAAAGCGGCAGGCGCCGGGGGCGGACAGGCCCGAGATGATTTCAACCATCGCCTTTTCATTGCCGATCTGCTGTCATATACCGGACCGACGGAGGGCGAAGAGGCAGTATGGCAAACGAAAAAACCCTTTCGCGGATCACGACCATCACCACGACCGAAGATCTCGCGGCGTTCTGCGCCCGCGCGGCCGAGTGCGATTACGTGACCGTCGATACCGAGTTCCTGCGCGAGCGCAGCTACTATTCCAAACTGTGCCTCGTCCAGCTGGCACTCCCCACGCGCGGGCCGGACGATGCCGTTCTGGTCGACCCGATTGCCGGCGACCTCTCGCTCGAGCCGCTGTATGAACTGTTCCGCGACACGTCGGTGGTCAAGGTCTTCCATGCCGCGCGGCAGGACCTGGAAATCTTCCATGTCGATGCCGGGCTGATCCCCGAACCGCTCTTCGACACGCAGGTCGCGGCCATGGTCTGCGGCTTCGGCGAGCAGGTGGGCTATGAGACCCTCGTGCGCCGGATCGCCCGGCAGTCGCTCGACAAGACCTCGCGCTTCACCGACTGGTCGCGCCGCCCGCTGACCGACGCCCAGCGCACCTATGCCGTGGCCGACGTGACGCACCTGCGAGACATCTACGAATACCTCGCCGCCAAGCTGGCCGAGACGGGCCGCGAGAAATGGGTCGCCGAGGAGATGGAGATCCTCAAGGATCCCGAAACCTACATCATCCGCCCCGAGGATGCGTGGAAACGGGTGAAGACCCGCAACGCCTCGGGCCGGTTTCTGGCCATCGTGCGCGAACTGGCCCGGTTCCGCGAGGATTACGCCCAGACCCGCAACGTGCCGCGCAGCCGTGTCTTCAAGGACGATGCGCTGGTCGAGCTGGCCTCGACCAAGCCGGGCTCGCTGAACGACCTGTCGCGCTCGCGACTCCTGCTGCGCGAGGCCCGCAAGGGCGATATCGCCGACGGCATCCTCGCGGCGGTGAAAGACGGGCTCGACACGCCCAATGACGAGGTGCCCAAGCCCGACCGCTCGCGCGAGAAGCTGCAGGTGAACCCGGCGCTGGCCGATTTGCTGCGCGTGCTGCTCAAGGCCAAGACCGAGGAATTCGGCGTCGCCTCGAAACTGATCGCCAGTGCCGCGGATCTCGATGCCATCTCGGGCGGCGAGCGGGACGTGCCCGCGCTCAAGGGCTGGCGAAACGAGGTCTTCGGCCGCGACGCGATGCGCCTGTGCGAAGGCAAGGTGGCGCTGGCCGCCAAGGGCAAGTCGATCGTGACGGTCGACCTCTAAGGTCAGCCGGGTTCGCATCGGACAATCAAAGGAACAGGGCGCAACGATAGATCGCTGCGCCCTGTTTCTTCAAGTCTCGGATATCTCGTGGTCCTGAAGCGCCTCAGCGCCGCGCGCTCTGCCGCGTGTTGCGCTTGGCGATCACCCGGATGGTCTTGACGGCCTCGAGCTCGCCGAAACTCAGCGGCTGCGCGGCCTGGATCCGGCGGGTGTGCTCGGGGCCCTGCGGCGTGTTGATCGGCTGCATCGCCAGGAATTCATAGGTGATCACACCGTCGACGGGCTCGCCCTCGTAAAGCGGCAGCAGGCGCACGTCATAGGCGCCTTGGCGCGTGGTCACACCCACGGCCCGCACGATGGCGCCCGTCGCGGTGGGCTCGATGTTGAGGTCGGTTACCTGGCTGATCAGCGTGCCGCGATAGATCTCTTCCTTCTTGCCCCCGAAGAGGCCGCTGCGCTCGGTCGTCACCTGGCGGTTGGCGGCGATCAGCTGTGACTGGCCGCGCTCGCCGATCAGCGGGTTTACCTCCTGCACGCGGCCATCGGCGGTGCGGACGGTGCCCGGTGCGGTCTCGACAGAGGTGCTGCGACCGAACCAGTTGGCCGGGTTCAACCGCGAGTCACGCAGGCCCCCGCCGCAGGCCGACAGAAGCAGGGTCGAAAGGATGAGGGCGACAACAGTGAAGCGCATGCGCGATAACCTTTCCTTGGCTTTCCGCCTGTTACCGCAAATGACGGGCCTTGAAAAGCGCCCTTGGGGCTGGACGTGCCGCAAATCCGCGCCTAGGTGTCTGGGGGCGAAAGGAAAAAGGACAGGACCCTTGGCCACCGAGGCATTTGAAGAGATCGTCGAGGATTTCGAGTTTCTCGAAGACTGGGAAGACCGCTATCGTTACGTGATCGACCGGGGCAAGGCGATGGACCCGCTCGACGACGCGCTGAAGGTGCCGGCGACCAAGGTCGACGGCTGCGCGAGCCAGGTCTGGCTGCACCCCCGGATCGAGAACGACACCTTCAGTTTCGAGGGCGAAAGCGACGCGATGATCGTGCGCGGGCTGATCGCGGTGCTGAAGGCGCTCTATAACGGCTTGCCCGTGCAGGAGGTGCCGAAGGTCGACGCCCAGGGCGAGCTGGCGCGGCTGGGGCTGAACGATCACCTGTCCTCGCAACGCTCCAACGGTCTACGGGCAATGGTGGAGCGTATCCGCAGCGTCGCGGCCGAGGCGGCCTGAGCGCAGGGAGGGGCGCTGCCCCTCTTGGCCCTGCGGGCCAATTCCCTGGGCTCCGCCCGTTCACGGGCGGACCTCTCCACTGGAGAGTTCCCGAGAAGCCCGCTCACCCCCGGGATACTTGGACCAAGAAGAAGCGGCAGGTCAGGCCCGGGCTGCGAGCGCGGTCTTAAGATCTCCGTAACCGGTGAAGCGGTATTCGTAGTCCAGCCCGAGTCGCGCGGCACAATCGCGCGCCTTCGCTTCAAGCGCCGGGTCGTTAACCTGGGCTTGATAAACCAGCTTGGTGTAATTGCCGAAGATCATGTCCCGCAGTTCGGGGTGACGGTCGAGGCCCATGGGCTTCCACACGAAGGCGTCGAACTGCTTCACCAGGAAATCGGTGAGGTAGAAGGCGGTGATCTCGTCGCGGGCGGCGAAGGTGTCGTTGCCTTCGAAGAAGGAATAGCAATGCGGGCCCGCGACCATCTCGACGCCCAGCTCGGCGCATTTGGCCTGTAGCAGCCCGCCGGTGCCGCAATCGGCGTAGACGACGAAGATGTCGTCAAAGGCACCGCGGTTCTCGCGCACGGTCTCTTCGACGGCCTGCGTGATCTTGTCGGGGTAGAGGTGGTACTTGGCGGGCAGGCATTGCAGGACCATGTGATCCCAGCCATTGGCGCGTTTCAGCGCCAGGATCTCCCGCGCCAGCGCGCCGCAGGCAATCAGCAGGATGCGGCCCTTCGCGGGCTCGGCAAAGCCGCGCTCGGTCAGGGTGGTGTCGCTTGGCAGGTCGGTCATCACGTCATCCCAACAAGAAACGGCCCGCACAGTCAGGCGGGCCGTTCCGAATACCGATCAGGCGGCGGTTCAGCCCGTGGCGCCCTGGTTGTGCTTGCGGCTGACGAAGGTCTTGGCGGTTTCCACCGCCACGGCCGCGTCACGGCAATAGGCGTCGGCGCCGATCGCCTTGCCGAATTCCTCGTTCAGCGGCGCGCCGCCCACGAGCACGATGTAATCATCGCGCACGCCCTGTTCCACCATCGTGTCGATCACGACCTTCATGTAGGGCATGGTGGTGGTCAGCAGGGCCGACATGCCGAGAATGTCGGGCTGCTCGGTTTCCAGCGCTTCGAGATAGTTCTCGACCGGGTTGTTGATCCCGAGGTCGACCACTTCGAAGCCGGCACCTTCCATCATCATCGAGACGAGGTTCTTGCCGATGTCGTGGATGTCGCCCTTGACGGTGCCGATGACCATCTTGCCGACGCGGGGTGCGCCGGTTTCGGCCAGCAGCGGCTTGAGGATGGCCATGCCGCCCTTCATCGCGTTGGCCGCCAGAAGCACCTCGGGCACGAACAGGATACCGTCGCGGAAATCCTTGCCGACGATGGTCATGCCGCCGACCAGCGCCTCGGTCAGCACCTGGTAGGGCTGCCAGCCGCGCTCGAGAAGAATGTTGACCCCTTCCTCGATCTCTTCCTTCAGACCATCATAGAGGTCGTCGAACATCTGCTGGACAAGTTCTTCGTCGTCCAGTTCCGAAAGGATGATGTCGTCTTCTTCATCGGACATGAGCATTTCCTTGCATTCCGGTGCGCCGCGCGCGTGGGGTTGTGGCGAACCTATCGTCAATTTGCCGCAGGCGCACTTTCCGAATTACGACATTGGCCGCATCGCTTCCGACGTATCACGCGATTTCGCCTGCCGAGTCGCCGGATGAACCCGCTGTCGTGCATGGGTTTATTGCAAATGTTCTCTTAATGTTCCATTTATGGGGTATGGATGACAGCATGTCGGATACAGTTGACCCGAGACTCAGGCGCGCCGGGCGCGGGGCGCAGAGCAATGCGGCCGGCCGGTACGAGCGGCACGGCCGCGTTTTCGAAGAGGACGGCTGGGATGTCGCGCCGGAGGAAACCGCGCTGCGCACGCAGGTGAGCACAGAAACGCCCCGCCGGATGATCACCTACAACCGCTCGCCCGATCTTCCCTTCGACCGGTCGATCAACCCGTACAGGGGGTGCGAGCATGGCTGCATCTACTGTTTCGCCCGGCCGAGCCATGCGTGGCTGGGCCTGTCGGCGGGGCTCGATTTCGAGACCCGGCTGGTCGCGCGGCCCGAGGCGCCGGAGGTGCTGGCGAAGGAGCTGTCGAGCAAGCGCTACAGCCCGGAAACCATTGCCATCGGCACCAACACCGACCCTTACCAACCGATTGAAAAGGCTCACGGTATCATGCGCGACTGCCTGCAGGTGCTGAGCGAGTTCAATCACCCGGTGGGGATCGTGACCAAGGGCACGCTGATCGAACGCGACATCGACATACTGTCGGACATGGCCGCCCGCGGGCTGGTGCGCGTCGGGCTATCCGTGACGACGCTCGATGCCGGCCTGTCGCGCAAGATGGAACCCCGGGCGCCGTCGCCCAAGCGGCGCCTGCAGGTGATGGAACGGCTGAGCCAAGCCGGCATCTCGGTCAGGATCATGACCTCGCCCATCGTGCCGGCGATCAACGATCACGAGATCGAGGCGCTGCTTCAGGCCGGGAAGGACGCGGGCGCCGAGGCCGCGAGCTGGGTCATGCTGCGCCTGCCGCTGGAGGTGTCGCCGCTCTTCAAGGAGTGGCTGGAGACGCATTTCCCCGACCGGGCGGCGCGGGTCATGGGGCTGGTGCGGGGCATGCATGGCGGCAAGGAGTACGATCCGGAATGGGGCCGGCGCATGCGGGGCGAGGGGGCCCATGCCGAGATGATCGCGGCGCGGTTCCGGGTGGCGGCGCGGCGGCTGGGGCTCGACAGGCGCCTGCCGCCGCTGCGCCGCGACCTGTTTCGCGTACCGGGCCGCGCCGAACAGCTTGACCTGTTCTGACGCGGCCCCGGGCGGGAGGGGCGGCCGGCTCAGCGGTTCGCGGTCGTCGGATCGATCCGGCCGGTGATCGGGGTGACCTTGGTGGCCGGGAAGCCGCTCAGCTTGGCGTGTTCGTGGATCGCGGCCTCGTCTTCGGCAAGGTAGATGCAAAAGGTCTTGTCGCCGGTCACGTAGGAATGTTGCCACTGAACCTTCGGGGCCAGCTGGCTCAGGGCCGTGTTCGAAGTGGCGGCCGCGCCGCACAGCTCTTCCGACGTCATGGACCCGACGCCGGGAATATCGCGTTCGATGAGATAGGCTTGCATGTGACGTCCTCCTTCAGGATTTCTAGTCGCCTGCCGATTGAACACCCAAGTTTTCCGGAAATCACGTCAGGCTTTCTGCTATCCTGACAAGAAATGCTTGTCGGGAGGTGTCATGCGGCTTTCGCATCTCAACGGATGGCGGGCGGTCGAGGCCGTGCATCGCCTCGGCGGCATCGCGGCGGCGGCAGACGATCTCGGCGTCACGCGGGCGGCGGTCACGGCCCAGGTGCGAGGGCTTGAAGACCGTCTGGGCCGGGTCCTGTTCACCCGAACGCCCGGTGGCCTCAGACCGACCCCGGATCTGGTTGCCGTGGCGGACCGGCTGACCGAGGCAATGACGGCGCTGGCCCGCGCCCAGAAGGCGCTGACGTTCGAGCCGCCGGGGAACCGCGTCGCGGTTTCGGTCACGCAAACCTTTGCGGAAACCTGGCTGCCCCGGCATCTGCCCGACCTTTTTCCGCGGTTGGGTCAGATCGACCTGATCCTGAACACAACCTGGGACGTGGTCGATCTGCACGGTGCGGATCTGCATTTCGCCATTCGCTACATGGGCGAGATCACCGGCGATCTGGCCGGCATTCCGCTTTTGCCCAGCGGTGTGGTGCCGGTCTGCACGCCGGACTTCGCCGCGCGCTACGGGCTGGGCGAGGGAGCGATGGATGTCAGTGGCGTTCCCCTGGTTCATATCGACGTGCCCACGACCGACCCGGACTGGGCCGGATGGTCGCGCTGGGGACAGGAGATGGGCGTGCCGGTGGACATCTCGCAGGAGACGCAGCCGCGCTATGCCCTCACCGGAAGCGGCGTGCGGCTGGCGCATTCCGGTGTCGGCCTGGTGCTGGGCGGGCTGTCCGAGATCTTCGCCTCCCTGGCGCGCGGCACGTTGATCATGCCGTTCGGGCAAAGATCCGTTTTCCCCGGGGCTTACGAGCACAAGCTCATCTGGATAGATGGTCAGCGCTTCGGCCCGGTCCAGCGCGCCTTCCGCGACTGGGTCGTGGAAAAGGCGCGCGAAGACCGTCGGGTCATGGCAGAGGTGTTCGGCCTCTGAGGGCCTGTCAGCCCCGGCGGCGCCGCCCGCCGCGGCCCCTGCGGGCGGATTGCTGATCGCTGTCCTCTTCGGTGCCGTCGACGGCCGAGGAGAACGCGCCAAGCGCCTCGGTGATCTGGTCGAGCGTCGGCCGTTCGCCGCGCTCGCGGGTCTCCAGCGCCTCGCGCATCTTCGACAGGTGCTCGGGCATGGTGCCGCAGCAGCCGCCGATGATCGTGGCGCCGGCATCCCGGGCCAGGACGGCGTATTCGGCCATCAGCTCCGGCGTGCCGTCGTAATGGATGTGCCCGTCGACATACTTGGGAATGCCCGCGTTGCCCTTGGCAATGATCGGACGCCCGGTGCCCTGCGCCACGAAGCCCAGCACGGTGCGCATCAGGTCGGAGGCGCCCACGCCGCAATTGGCACCATAGGCCAGCGGCGGGGTGTCGAGCTTCTCGACCATGTCGGCCATGTCGGCCGAGGTCAGGCCCATCATCGTGCGGCCGGCGGTGTCGAAGCTCATCGTGCCGCACCAGGGCATGTCGGCCAGGCGGAACGCCTCGGCCGCGGCCTTGTATTCCTCGGGCGCCGAAATGGTCTCGAGCCACAGTACGTCAGCCCCGCCTTCCTTCAGCCCGTCGGCCTGTTCGTGGAAGATCTCGACGGCCAGTTCGTGGGTGAGAGAGCCCATGGGCGCCATGATCTCGCCCGTGGGCCCCACGGAACCGGCGACGATGACCGGACGATCGCGCCGGTCGGCCACCTCGCGGCCGATCTCGGCCGAGATACGCGACAACTCGCGCGCCCGCTTTTCAGCCCCGTGCAGCTTGAGCCGCGAGGCGTTGCCGCCGAAGGAGTTGGTCAGGAACAGGTCGCTGCCCGCGTCCACCGCCATGGTGTAGAGCTTCTCGATGCGGTCGGGATGCTCTTCGTTCCACATCTCGGGGGCGTCGCCCGAGCTGAGGCCCATGTTGAAAAGGTTGGTTCCGGTGGCGCCGTCGGCCAGAATCCAATCGCGGGTTTCCATCATGCGGGAGAGGGCGTTGGTCATCGGTTATCCTGTGAAAAGCGTGCGGTTTGGTGTGTCATGTTCTGCGCCTGCGCGCAAATGCAAAACGCTCATGTCGATCTTGAGCCGGGGCCAATGAAAAGGGGCGCTTCCGCTTGAACGGAAACGCCCCTAAGAACCCTCGGATCAGGGGCTTAGGCCTCTTTCATCACCTGGTCCTTGGCGATCTTGAGCAGTTCGTCCATCTTGCCGCGGATGGTGTCGGCATCGGCGAGATCGCCAAGGTCGCCCGCGACCTTGCGCACGACGTCCTCGTGGCCGGCTTCCTCGAAATCCGATTTCACCACCTCCACGGCATAGGCATTGGCGTCATCGCCGGTCTTGCCCAAAAGTTCTGCCGCCCACAGGCCCAGAAGCTTGTTCCGGCGCATCTCGGCCTTGAACTTCATCTCCTCGTCATGGGCGAACTTGTTTTCGAAGGCGTTTTCGCGATCGTCGAATGTGGTCATGTGGCCGCTCCCAAGCACAGCGTTTCGGTTTCCCCCGGTATGCCCTCAGGGGCTGCGTTCCGCAAGAGGGCAGGGCGCCGCGGCCCCGTTGCCGCCTGCGTCTTGCGGCAGGGTGCCCCATGCCTTATGGAGAGCGCAAAGGCAGGACGGGGAGTCGCCCGGCACCTGCAGTATCTGGAGTCAGCATGGCGCGTCGCAAGAAAATCTACGAAGGCAAGGCCAAAACCCTGTACGAAGGGCCGGAACCGGGCACCATCGTGCAATACTTCAAGGATGACGCCACCGCCTTCAACGCCGAAAAGAAGGACGTGATCGAAGGCAAGGGCGTGCTCAACAACATGCTGAGCGAGTATTTCATGACCGGACTGACGAATGTCGGCATCCCGAACCACTTCATGAAACGGCTCAACATGCGCGAGCAGCTGGTCCGCGCCTGCGAGATCATTCCGCTCGAGGTGATCGTGCGCAACTATGCCGCCGGCTCGATGGCCAAGCGGCTGGGGATGGACGAAGGCACGCAACTGCCGCGTCCGATCGTGGAATACTGCCTCAAGAACGACAAGCTGGGCGATCCGCTTGTCACCGAGGAACATATCGCCGCCTTCGGCTGGGCCACCCAGCAGGACATGGACGATATCCTGAGCCTCGCGCTGCGGGTCAACGATTTTCTCGCCGGCGTGATGTATGGCGTCGGCATCAAGCTGATCGATTTCAAGATCGAGATCGGCCGGGTCTACGAGGGCGATTTCATGCGCCTGATCGTCGCTGACGAGATCTCGCCCGACAGCTGCCGGCTGTGGGACATCGAGACCGGCCAGAAGCTCGACAAGGACGTGTTCCGCCGCGACCTGGGCAGCCTGACGGATGCCTATTCGGAAGTGGCCAAGCGGCTGGGGGTCATGCCCAAGGCATCGACGCCGATGACCAAGCCGCACCTGATCAACTGAGCCCCCCGGGGCATAGGCACGGGCGCCGCGGCGCCGGACAGAGCAGAAGAGAGGCAAGGCCCATGAAGGCACGTGTGCATGTGATGCTGAAAACCGGGGTTCTCGACCCGCAGGGCGAGGCGGTGCGCCACGCGCTTGGGTCGTTGGGCTTCGACGGGGTCGAGGGCGTGCGGCAGGGCAAGGTGATCGAGCTCGACCTTGCCGAGACGGACAAGGCCAAGGCCGAGGAAACCGTCAACCAGATGTGCGAGAAGCTGCTCGCCAACACGGTGATCGAAAGCTATTCGGTGGAGATTTCCTGATGCACGCCGCCGTCATCGTCTTCCCCGGCTCCAACTGTGACCGCGACATGGCGGTGGCCTTCGAGAAGGCGGGTGCCAAGGTGTCGATGGTCTGGCACAAGGATACGTCGCTGCCCTCGGGCATCGACGTGATCGGCGTGCCGGGCGGGTTTTCGTTTGGCGACTACCTGCGCTGCGGGGCCATCGCGGCGAATTCGCCGATCTGCCAGTCGGTGATCGCCCATGCCGAGAAGGGCGGGTATGTCCTGGGCATTTGCAACGGTTTCCAGGTGCTGACGGAAACCGGACTTCTGCCGGGCGTTCTGCTGCGCAATGGCGGGCTGAAGTATGTCTGCAAAGCCGTTGATCTGAAAGTGGAAACGGCCGACAGCGCCTATACCGCGGGTTACGGCGAAGGCGACACGATCACCATCCCCATCGCGCATCACGACGGCAACTACTATGCCGACGAGGATACGCTGAAGAAACTGAACGACGAGAACCGCGTGGCCTTCCGCTATGTGAAGAACCCCAACGGTTCGCTTCAGGACATCGCCGGCATCCTGTCGGAGAACCGCCGCGTGCTCGGTATGATGCCCCATCCGGAGCGGATGGCCGACCCGGTGCATGGCAACACCGAGGGCCGCATCCTGTTCAACACCCTCGTCGACCAGTTGCAGACCGCGTGAGGCCTTGTTGCGTCGCCTGCGGCGGCGTATTCTGACGCCCATGGCATCGTCACCTGACACAGAGCCCCCGGAACGCCCCGCGGGGCGGTTGCGCACGCTGAGCTGGCGCGCGCGGCTGGCGCTTGTCGTACTTGTGGTTCTGGCGGTGTCGACCGTGGCGGTGACGAACAGCCTGCTGACCGACCGCTTTACCGAGACGACGCGCAACAGGGCCGAGCTGCGGCTGGTGCTCTACAGCGGTAACCTTCTGAGCGAGCTCCGGCAGAACGCCATCGTGCCGCAACTGTTGTCGCGCGATCCGACGCTGATCTCGGCACTGGCCAGCGCCGATTTCTCGCAATCCTCGCAACGGCTTATCTCGTTCAACGAGGAGATTTCGGCCGCGTCGCTCACGCTTCTGGGCAAGGATGGCCGGGTGGTGGCGTCGACCGACCGGGAATCGATCGGGCAATCCTACCGCGAGTCGCCGGTGTTTATCGAGGCGACGCGATCGAAGGACAACATTTTCAACATCTTGCGCGACGATGCGGGCCGGTTCCGTTTCTTCTATTCGCGCCGGGTGGAAACACAGGCCGGGCTGGCCGGGGTGATCCTCGTCGAAGTGGGCCTGGGCAAGTACGAACGCGCCTGGGCCGGGATATCCGACGCGGTGCTCGTGACCGACAGCGAGGGCCGCATCATCCTGGCGACCGAGCCGCGCTGGCGCGGGCTGACAGAGGCCGAGGCTTTGGCCAAGGAGCCGCCCTCGAGCGCCATTCAGCGGGCGCTGCAGGCCACCGCCGACTGGAACACGCTGCCGCCCGATGCCTATGTGCAGGGCGAGGCAGTGATGCGCGTGGGCGGGCGCGTGGCGTTCCGTGGCTGGCGGATCGCCAGTTTCACGACCTATGCCAGCGTCCGGGAAAAGGTGAACGGCTTCCTCGCGCTGGAAATCATGTGCTTCGCCATCCTGCTGGCGCTGGCCTTCTATTTCCTGAACCGCAAGGCGACCGTCCGGATGGCGGTCTTCCAGCAGGAGTCGGCGGAGCTTCGCGCATTGAACATGCGGTTGCAGCGGGAAATCGCCGAACGGCAGCGGGTTCAGGAAAACCTTGCGGTGGCCGAACAGACCCTTGCGCAAAGCTCGAAACTGGCCGCGTTGGGCGAGATGTCGGCGGCGGTCAGCCACGAGCTGAACCAGCCTCTGGCGGCGATGAAAACCTACCTCGCCGGGGCGCGCCTGCTGCTCAACAGGAACCGCCCGGAAGAGGCGCTTTCCTCGTTCCAGAGGATCGACGACCTGATCGAACGGATGGGCGCGATCACCCGCCAGCTGAAGTCCTATGCCCGGCAGAGCGGGGATGAACTTGCCCCTGTTAACATGGCCGATGCGCTCAATTCCGCGCTCGCGATGATGGAGCCGCAGCTGCGCCAGCGGCAGGTCAAGATCACCCGCACATTGCCCGACGGGCCGGTCATGGTGATGGGCGACCGGGTCCGGATCGAGCAGGTGATGATCAACCTGCTGCGCAACGCGCTGGACGCCACGCGCACCGTGCCCGACGCGGCGATCGACATCCTGCTCGCGGCGGGCGAGACGGCGGTGCTGACGGTGCGAGACAACGGTATCGGGATCGAGAATATCGAGAACCTGTTCGAGCCCTTCTACACGACCAAGCAGCCGGGCGAGGGGGTCGGGCTGGGCCTTGCCATTTCCTCGGGCATCGTGAACGACTTGGGCGGCCGCCTGACGGCGCGCAACGCCGCATCGGGCGGGGCTGTATTTGAGATGCAGCTTCCTATCTTACCTGAAGACACGCAGACGGCCAAACGGCCGGCCGCAGAATAATTGGCAGCGGAGAAGAACAAGATGCCAAGCGCCATGAAGATCGCGATCATCGACGACGAAAAGGACATGCGCCAGTCGATCAGCCAGTGGCTGGCCCTGTCCGGTTATGACACCGAGGCCTTTCCGTCGGCCGAGGAGGCGCTGAAGGTCCTCGGCCCCGATTACCCGGGGATCGTGGTGACCGATATCAAGATGCCCGGCATGGACGGGATGCAGTTCCTGAAAAAGCTGATGGGCACGGATTCGAGCCTTCCCGTGATCATGATCACCGGGCACGGCGACGTACCGATGGCGGTCGAAGCGATGCGCATCGGGGCGTTCGATTTCCTCGAGAAGCCGTTCAACCCCGACCGTATGAACGAGCTGGCCAAGAAGGCCGCCAACGCCCGGCGAATGACGCTCGACTCGCGCGCCCTGCGCCGCGAGTTGTCGGATGGCGGCCAGCTGATGAAGAAGCTGATCGGCCAGAGCCCTGTGATGGAGCGGCTGAAGGAAGACATTCTCGACCTCGGCCAGGCCGACAACCACGTGCTGATCGAGGGCGAGACCGGCACCGGCAAGACGCTGGTGGCGCATGCCCTGCACGCGGTGGGGGCGCGCGCCGGCAAGAAATTCGTGCTGATCTCCTGTGCGGCGCTGGAAGAGGACGCGCTGGTCAAGCGGCTCTTCGGGCCGATGAACCCCGAGGACAACCAACTGCCCGCCGTCGAAGAGGCCCGCGGCGGCACGCTGGTGCTGGAGGATATCGAGTCGCTGAGCGATGCGGCTCAGGCCAAGCTTCTTACCTTCATCAACGACGAGGGCGCGCCGCCGGAAACCCGGATCGTGGCCATCTGCAACCTTCAGGAACAGGACCGTACCTGTGAAGACGCGCTGCGGCCCGACCTGTTCTATCGCCTCGCCAGCCTGCGCATCACCGTGCCACCGCTGCGCCAGCGGGGCGAGGACATCCTGACGCTCTTCACGCGCTTCTCGGACCAGTTCGCCGAGGACTACGGCTGTGACGCCCCGCAGGTTTCCGCCCAGGAAGCCGCCCAACTGTTGCAGGCGCCGTGGCCCGGCAATGTGCGCCAGCTGATCAACGTGGCCGAGCGCGCCGTTCTGCAGGCGCGGCGCGGCAGCGGCACCATCGCCTCGCTGCTGATGTCGGACCACCAGGACATGCAGCCGGTGATGACCACGGAAGGCAAGCCGCTCAAGGAATATGTCGAGGCGTTCGAACGGATGCTGATCGACAACACCATGCGCCGGCACAAGGGCTCGATCGCCTCGGTGATGGATGAATTGTGCCTGCCGCGCCGGACGCTGAACGAAAAGATGGCCAAGTACGGCCTGCAACGTTCCGACTATCTCTGATGGTGGCCCGGGGCGGGGGCAGGGCATTTTGCCATTGTCTTTCGCCCCGGTAAGGCATTAGGGTAACCGAAGGCTTTCGACTTACGAAACCGAAGGCCAAGAGTTTCGCTGTATCAGATTCTGGCAGGAAGAAAATTCCGCTCCTCTGGACAGACCGATTGGGCCCGCCACGCATGGGCCACCCGTATGCCAGCACACCGTCTGTTTCGGGTCGTGCCGGCCCCGAATTGGCGCCTCAGAGGGGCGCCGGAGTAGAAGAAACGCGATGAGGCGCGCGAGACCAGAACAGGCCAAGTGCATGGGTACCAGACCCGGTGCCATGGTCCACGCGTCCATACTCGCCCCCAGACAAGTTCCGCTGAAAGCCGCCGCGCCGAGGGCCAGAAGAGCAATCTTCGGCCCAATCGGGCTGGCTGGCCGATCGCGGCCGAGAATTGAAAAATGGCAAAGAAAATGCTCATCGATGCCACCCACGCGGAAGAGACCCGCGTCGTGGTGGTCGACGGAAACAAGGTCGAGGAATTTGACTTTGAGTCCGAAAACAAACGGCAGCTCGCCGGCAACATCTATCTCGCAAAGGTAACACGGGTCGAGCCGTCACTTCAGGCGGCCTTCGTGGATTATGGCGGAAACCGGCACGGTTTCCTTGCCTTTTCGGAAATCCACCCGGACTACTACCAGATCCCCGTGGCCGACCGCGAGGCGCTGCTCGAGGAAGAGCGCGCCTATGCCGAACAGCAGCGCGCCCGCGAGGATGACGACGAGAAGCCGAAGAAATCTTCGCGCCGGTCGTCGTCGCGCTCGAAAGCCGCGAAGGCGAAATCCGACGATGCGGTGACCTCCTCCGAGGATATCTCGGGGATGGAGACGATCGAACTGGATGAAGCGGCCGAGGACAGCGGCGACGGCGAAGGCCTGTCGCCGATGGAAACCGTGGCCGAAACTCCGGTCGAGGAACCGGCGGACGATGCCGGTGCGCAGGACGCGAAGGACGCCGGCGCCGCAACGTCGGAGGATCAGACCGCCGAGGGCGATAGCGCATCCAGCGATGACAATGGTCACGACGATCACGGTCACGAGGATCACGGACACGACGAACATTCCCACGAGAACAACGGCAACGGGTCCGGCAAGGGCCGGTCGTCGTCGAAGCGGTCGGACGCCGCCGCCAAGGACGACACGATCGAGTCGGTCGCCGATGACGACGACACCGACGACATCCGCGCGCCGCGCAAGCCCCGGCCGCGCCGCTACAAGATCCAGGAAGTCATCAAGGTCCGTCAGATCCTGCTGGTGCAGGTCGTCAAGGAAGAGCGCGGCAACAAGGGTGCCGCGCTGACCACCTACCTGTCGCTCGCCGGCCGCTACTGCGTGCTGATGCCCAACACCGCCCGTGGCGGCGGCATCTCGCGCAAGATCACCAACGCCGCCGACCGCAAGAAGCTGAAAGAGATCGCAACCGAGATCGACGTGCCGACCGGCGCAGGCCTGATCATCCGCACCGCGGGCGCCAAGCGCACCAAGTCGGAGATCAAGCGCGACTATGAATACCTGCAACGCCTGTGGGAGCAGATCCGCGAACTGACGCTGAAATCCATCGCGCCGGCGAAGATCTACGAGGAAGGCAACCTGATCAAACGCTCGATCCGCGACCTCTATAACCGTGAGATCGACGAGGTGATGGTCGAGGGCGAGGCGGGGTATCGCGTGGCCAAGGACTTCATGAAGATGATCATGCCGTCCCACGCCAAGAACGTGAAACATTACATCGACCCGATGCCGCTGTTCGCCCGCTACCAGGTGGAAAGCTACCTCAGCTCGATGTTCAACCCGACCGTCCAGCTCAAGTCGGGCGGCTACATCGTGATCGGCGTGACCGAGGCGCTTGTGGCGATCGACGTGAACTCGGGCCGGGCCACCAAGGAAGGCTCGATCGAGGAGACCGCGACCAAGACCAACCTCGAGGCCGCCGAGGAGGTGGCCCGCCAGCTGCGCCTGCGCGATCTGGCCGGTCTGATCGTGATCGACTTCATCGACATGGACGAGCGCAAGAACAACAACGCCGTCGAGAAGAAGCTGAAGGATAAGCTGAAATCCGACCGCGCGCGCATCCAGGTGGGTCGCATCTCGGGTTTCGGCCTGCTGGAGATGAGCCGCCAGCGCCTGCGCCCCGGCATGATCGAGGCGACGACGCAGGCCTGTCCGGCCTGTCACGGCACGGGGCTCATCCGGTCGGATGACAACCTTGCCCTGTCGATCCTGCGCCAGATCGAGGAGGAAGGCGTGCGCCGCCGGTCGCGCGAAGTGCTGGTGAAATGCCCGGTGGGTATCGCCAACTTCCTGATGAACCAGAAGCGCGAGCACGTCGCCCAGATCGAGGGGCGCTATGGCCTGTCTGTCCGGATCGAGGGCGACCCGGTTCTGATCAGCCCTGATTTCAGCATCGACAAGTTCAAGACCGCCACCCGCCACGTGCCGGAGGCCGCACCGGTTGTGTCGGTCGACAGCTCGCTGATGGAGGAGGTCGAGGCAGAGATCCCGGACGAGGAAGAAACGTCTTCGGACGCGTCGTCGGATGAGACCACCACCTCCGGCGGGGGAGATGATGACGGCAAGCCGAAGAAGCGCCGGCGTCGTCGGCGTCGCCGGTCGAAATCGCGTTCGGGGAACGGCGAGGGCTCGGCCAATGGCGAGGGCCAGAACAACGAGGACGGGTCGTCGGAGAGCGGGACTGGCTCGGAAGACGGGGCCAAACCCGAGGCCGATGCCGAGGCGGATGCAGAAAAGGCAAGCGAGAGCAAGCCGGACGAGGCCGTGACCGCAGAGGTCTCGGGCGAGGACACCGAAAAGGCCGAAAAGCCCAAGCGGACCCGCAAGCCGCGCAGCTCTTCGAAGTCGAAGGCGAAGGCCGAAGAAACATCAGAGGACACCGCAGAGGCCAAGACGGAAGAGCCCGCTGCCGAAGCGCCTGCTGAAGAGGCCAAGCCGGAAGCGGTAGAGATCGCTGCCGAGGAAAAGCCTGCGAAGCCTGCCCCGAAACGGGCGAGCCGGTCGCGCTCCAAGAAGGCAGAGCCGGCGCCCGAACCGGAAACCGAGACGGCACCTAAGCCCGAGGCTGTTGCAGAGAGCGCAGCAGCGACGGCGGAGGAGCCCGCGCCGGCACCGGAACCGGAACAGGCGGCAGAACCCGCGCCGGCCCCGGCAGAGCCCGAGAGTGCGCCCGAGCCGAAACGCGAGCCGGAACCGGCCAACGCATCGGCCGAGCCGGCCGAGGAAGAAAGCGACAAGCCCAAGCGCCGCGGTTGGTGGTCGATCGGGCGATAAGCTTCGAGATTGAAAGACAGAGGATCCCGGCCCAGGCGGCCGGGATTTTTCTTTTCCGGGTGGTGTCAGCCCGCCTTGCGCACCCGGTAGGCGGTGTACCCGTCCTGCTCGTCCATCCCGAGGAAGTCGTGGCCGGATTCGGTGCAGTAGTGCTGCACGTCGATTACCGCTGCCGGGTCGTCGGCCCAAAGCTCGAGCACCTGGCCAATCTCCAGCGACTTCAGGCGCTTGCGCAGCTTGAGAACCGGCAAGGGGCAGAGCAATCCGCGTGCGTCGAGGGTGAGATCGGCATCCATGGGCGCGGGATAATCCACGCATCACGGCAAGTCTACAGGGTTGTGACACAAGGCCACGTGACCCGGCCCCGGGAATGGTCTATGTGAGCGCCATGTTCGGAATCGAAATCATCGACGCGGCCCTTCTTCCGGCCATGGCCGTGGCGCTGGTCGCGGGGATCATCTCGTTCCTCAGCCCCTGCGTGCTGCCCGTTGTGCCGCCCTACCTGGCCTATATGAGCGGGATCACGGTGAACGACCTTTCGGCCGCGGGAAACCCGCGCTCGCGGGCTGTCGTGCCGGCGCTGTTCTTCGTGCTGGGCCTGTCGACCGTGTTCCTTCTGCTGGGCTTCGCGGCGTCGGCGGCGGGCATGGTGTTCCTGCAATATCAAGGCTATTTCAATACCTTGGCGGGCGTTGTCGTGATGATTTTCGGGGCGCATTTCGTCGGCGTCTACCGGATCGGCTTTCTCGACCGCGAGGCGCGGATGGATGTGGGCGACCGGGGCGGTTCGTCTTTCGGGGCCTACGTGCTGGGGCTGGCCTTTGCGTTCGGCTGGACGCCCTGCATCGGGCCGCAGCTGGGGGCGATCCTGTCGCTGGCGGCCTCCGAAGGCTCTGTCACGCGGGGCACCGCGCTTCTGGCGGTCTATGCCGTGGGGCTGGGCGTGCCGTTCCTGCTGGTTGCGGCCTTCCTGCCGAAGCTTGGCGGGCTGATGACGTGGATGAAGCGGCACATGGAACAGATCGAGCGGGTCATGGGCCTACTGCTCTGGACGATCGGTCTTCTGATGCTGACGGGCGGCTTTTCCGCCTTCTCCTTCTGGCTGCTCGAGACATTCCCGGCACTCGCCACCCTCGGTTAGGTCTTACTCTTGCCCAAATGCTGCGTTAGGCTATTACCCAACAGAGGTGAGGTATGAGCAGCTTGCCCCAGCAAACCGTGCGCCGCCGGCGCGTTTTCTACATCCCGGGCTATGACCCGATCCATCCCCGTCGCTATCGCGAGCTCTATCGGAAAGAGGGCGCGGAACAGGCGGAGATTTCGGGTTATGCCATCGAGCTTCACGGCAAGCGCGGCAAGAAGCGCTATGGCTGGAGTGTGCGTGGCGAGATGGAGGATGCCACGGTCGATGCCGAGTTCGACGTTCTGGTCTGGTCCGATATCGTGCGCGACAGCATGGAGCGGGGGATCGTGGGCACCTACCTGCTGCTGTTCCGCACCGCGTGGGTCTATATCGCCTCAGGCGCTCTTGGGCGGCTCATGCGGTTGCGCAAGGGGCCGGTAATCGCGGCGCTTTACCCGGTGGGGTTCCTGCTGGTGCAGCTGGTAATCGCGCTCTTGCTGGCCTGGGGCTTGGGCACGCTGCTGGCGACCTATGTGCATCCCTGGCTGTTCTGGGCGGGGCTGATCGTGGTGCCGTTTGCGCTGGAATGGTTCCGGCGGAAGGACAACAAATTTTTCGCCTATTATCTGATGCATGACTATGCCTATTCCGCCCGGTATCGCGGGGCGGAGCCGCCGGAGCTTGAGACGCGGATGGCGAAGTTCACCGCCGAGATCGCCGATGCGCTGAAGACGGATGTGGACGAGGTGCTGGTCGTGGGCCATTCCTCGGGCGCGCATCTGGCGGTGTCGGTGTTGGCTGATCTGATCCGGCTGGGATACGTGCCGGCGAATGGGCCGACGCTGTCGTTCCTGTCGCTTGGGCAGGTGGTGCCGATGGTGTCATTTCTGCCGGATGCCAAGAGGTTACGGCGCGATCTGGCGTATCTTTGCACGCGCAACGAACTGACCTGGGTCGACGTGACGGCGCCCGGCGATGGCTGTGCCTTTGCGCTGTGCGATCCGGTGGCCGTCTCTGGCGTGGCGCCGGAGGAGGGTAAGCGGTGGCCGCTGATCCTGTCGGCGGCGTTCACGCAGACGCTGAGCCCGGAGCGGTGGAAGGCGATGCGCTGGCGGTTTTTTAGGCTGCATTTTCAATACCTTTGCGCTTTCGACCTGCCGGGGGATTACGATTACTTCCGCATCACCGCCGGGCCGCTGACCCTGTCGGAGCGCTTCGAGGATCGGCCGCCGTCGCCCAGCCTGATCGACACGCCTGCCTCGAAATACACGAGCACCGCGGCATGACCCTGCCGCCCAAGCCCCCCGCGCGGGAGGGTGCGGTGTCGCTTCGGCGGTATATGCAGTTGTTTCGGCAGGATATTCTGTCTGCGCAGCCGGCGCGGCTTTATCGCGCGTGGATGGCGGAATACCGGACGCCGTTCTTCCGGTCGTTCCTGTGCAATCAGCCGGAGTTGGTCGACCTGATCCTGAAGGAACGGCCCGACGATTTTCCCAAGTCTGACCGTATTCGCGAGGGGCTGAAGCCGCTGTTGGGGAACTCGGTGTTCGTGACCAATGGCGAGACATGGAAGCGGCAGCGGCGGATCATCGACCCGTCTTTCGAGGGCGGGCGGTTGCGCGATACCTATGCCGCGATGTTGGAGGCGGGGCAGGGCGCGGTCGAACGGGTGCGGATGAGGGCCGATGGAGAACCCCTTGAAATCGAAGAGGAAACGAGCCACGCGGCGGCCGACGTGATCTTCCGCACGCTGTTCTCGATCCCCATCGAGCATGCGGTGGCGAGGGAGGTTTTTGCCGAGTTCAAGGAGCATCAGCGGAGCCAGCCGGTCCTGAACCTTGGGGCGCTGATCCCTTTGCCGCGGTGGTTTCCGCGGTTTCACCGGAGGAAGACGAAGGCGACGGCGGCCAAGATCCGGCGGCTGATCACGCAGTTGACCAGCGAGCGGATGGGGGAGATCGAGCGGGGCGAGGCGCCGGACGATCTGGCGACGAAGATCATGACCACGGCCGACCCCCAGACGGGGGAGCGGTTCGATACGGAAGAGATGGTCGACCAGGTGGCGATTTTCTTCCTGGCGGGGCATGAGACGAGCGCTTCGGCGCTGGCCTGGGCGCTGTATTTGCTGGCGCTTTATCCCGACTGGCAGGAGCGGCTGGCAGCGGAGGCGGAGGCCGTCTATGGCGAGGGGGCGCCGGGGTTTGCGGATATGGGCAAGCTCAGGGTGGCGAGGGATATTTTCCGTGAGACTCTAAGGCTTTACCCGCCGGTGCCGATGATGGTGCGGGAGGCTGCGTGCCCCGAGCATTTCCGGGATCGGGACGTGCCGAAGGGCAGCCAGATCGTGCTGAGCCCGTGGCATTTGCAGCGGCATGAGCGGCTTTGGGAGAGGCCGGACGAGTTCGACCCGGCAAGGTTCGCGACGGAGAACGGGAAAGAGTGTTTGCGTCATGCCTATATGCCGTTTTCGGCGGGGCAGAGGGTGTGTACAGGGGCCGGGTTCGCGATGATCGAGGGGCCGCTGATCCTGTCTTTGCTGGTGAGGGCCTTCCGGTTTGAAGCCATCCCGGAACGACCGGCGATGCCGGTGGCGCATCTGACGGTGCGGGGGAAGGACGGGATCTGGTTGAAGGTGACGCCGCGGGCGTGATCGGCCGAATCTGGTTAACAGCGTTATTTTGCAGGGATTCCAACGTCGGTATCACGTCGGTATTTTGTCGGTATCGCGTCGGTGCGCGGGTCTGTAACCCCGGGTGTTAATGTGGCGGTCGGTGGGGGCGGCCACGAGATGTTGAGGCGCGCGCAACAGCGGCGCGGTCAGTCCATCTGGCCGATGCGGTCGAGCGTGGCTTTCAACTCGCCCTGTTCCATCGTCTCGAAATTCATGTCGAGGAGCGCGAGCGCGCGGCGTTCGAGCTTGTCATAGGCCTCGTTGAAGGCGGTTTCCCACTCGGACTCGGGCGCCCTGGCGGGGTCTTCGATGCCCCAATGGGAGCGGACCGGGGCACCGGGCCAGACCGGGCAGGTTTCTTCCGCCGCAGAGCCGCAGACGGTGATGACGATATCCATCAACGGCGCATCGTCGGCGGCGAACTCGTCCCAGCTTTTGGAGCGGGCGTGGGTGATGTCGTGACCCTTTTCCTCGAGCAACTTGAGGGATTGCGGATGCACCTGGCCGGCCGGCTGCGAGCCCGCGGAAAAGGCGCGGACGCGACCGACGCTTTCGGTGTTCAGGATGCTTTCAAGCAGGATCGACCGGGCGGAATTGCCGGTGCAGAGGACGAGTATATTCATGCCTCGCGCCCTAGCGGAAGCATGTAACAGCTACATGACACTGGTTTCAGAACCAGCTTTGAACGCCGCGTGCCGCGCCCGAAATATCCCGGCCAACACCGTCAACCGTTGCACAGCCGGATACGGCCACAGCGATCAGCGCCAAAGCAATCAGCCTCTTCATGGGTCCACCCTCGTGGTTTCTTGTTATGCCTGTTATCGGTCTTCTGCCTCGTACCACCAGACTTCGGGGAGGAACCATATTCCATCTCCGTAGACCGGAAGGTGATCCTGTGGATAACTCAATTCCTTCAAATGGGCAATCCGTCCGACGGAATATTGATGCACGGGAATGACATAGCGACCTGAAATCAACACCCGGTCGAGCGCGCGCACGGCGGCGACGAAGCCTTCGCGGGAGCGGGTGGAGAGCATTTCGTCGATCATCGCGTCGGCGGCTTCGGAGCGCATGCCCATCAGGTTGCGCCCGCCTTCCTGGTCGGCGGTGTCCGAGCCCCAGTAGAGGCGCTGTTCGTTGCCGGGCGAGAGCGAGAGGTCGCGGCGCATGAAGGTGATGTCGAAATCGTAGGTGCCCTCGCGGGCGAGGTACTGGGCGTTGTCGATGGTTTCGATCTGCAAGCCGATGCCGAGCCGTTCCAGCGCCTGCTTGTAGATTTCCATGTAGGTCTGGACCTGGCTGAGAAGCGCGTCTTGCCGCAGGAGCACGCGGAGTACCAGCGGGCGGCCCTCGGCGTTCTTGAGCACGCCCTGGTCGACGGTCCAGCCGGCGTCGTTGAGGAGTTTCATCGCCTTGCGGATGTTGCCCCGGTTGCGCTTGGTGCCGTCGCTTTCGGGGAGGGTGTAGCCCTCGAGCGTGCCGGGGGGCAGGGTGTCGGCGAAGGGTTCCAGCAGTTCGCGGACGCGGCCCTCGGCCGGGCCTTGCTGCATGGCCAGCTCGGAGTTGGAGAAATAGGAGGTGATGCGCGGCTGGCGGCCGCCGGTCAGCGTGTCGTTCACGTATTCGAAATTGAAGGCGAGAATCAGGGCCTCGCGCACGCGCCAGTCATCCAGCGGGGGGCGGCGGGTGTTGAAGACGAAGCCGGTGATGCCGGATGGTTTGTTGTGCGGGATTTCGGTGAGGACGATCTCGCCGCTTTCGACGGCAGGGAAGTCGTACTGGGTGGCCCAGCGTTCGGCATTGAATTCGCGGAGATAGGAGAGGGCCTGGGCCTTGAAGGCTTCCTGCAACACGGTGTTGTCGCCGTAATACTCGATGCGGATCTCGTCGAAATTGCTGGTGCCGCGGCGGAAGGGGACATCCGCGCCCCAATAATCGGGGTTGCGGCGCAGCGTGACGTGGCGGCCGATCTCGTAGCTGTCGACGATGTAGGGGCCGGAGCCGATGGGGACGTCTTCGAGCCGGGCGGCGGCGAAATCGAGGTCGTCCCATTGCGATTTCTTGAGGATCGGGCGGAGGCCCGCCAGGAGGGCGAGTTCGCGGTCTTCGGTGGTGAAGGTGAGGCGGACGGAGCGGGGGCCGGTGGCCTCGATCTCGCCCACCTGGGACCAGAAGGACCGGTAGCGGGGGTGGCCTTCCTCGCCGATCGTTTTGTAGGACCATATGACATCTTCGACCGTCACCGGGGTGCCGTCGGAGAATCGGGCATCCTCGCGCAAGGTAAATTCCACCCATTCGCGATTCGGGCCGGTTTCCACCGATTCGGCCAGAAGGCCGTACAGGGTGAAGGGTTCGTCGTAGGATCGGCCCATCAAGGATTCATGCGTGAGGAAGCGCAATTGCCACGGCGCCTCGCCCTTGAGGGTGAACGGGTTGAGGGTGTCGAAGGTGCCCACGTTGCCGGTCACCACCTCGCCGCCTTTCGGGGCGTCGGGGTTGGCGTAGGGGAGGGACACAAAATCAGGGGGAAGGGCCGGATCGCCATACATAGCTATGCCATGCGCGGGCTCTGCGTAGGCCGTGGAGGCCATCAGGGCGAGGGTGATTCCGGCGACGCAGAGCCGGGCGTGCCTGAAAAATTCTGATCTCATTTAGGCAACAATCCCGTTGTGTCGTTGTATGGTTGGCGCGGACCGTAATGACGGATTCTCGTATTATCAAACTTTTAGCTTGGATCGTGGCGCCAGATTGCTTATAAAGGAGTCACTGCTCGATAGGTTTCTTGCCTGTATGAAACCTGCCTCAATAACTTAACGCCGGCTTCGTGCCGGCGTTTTTTTTGGCCGCAGGTCGAGGCAAATGGCTTTCCCCCAATGACAAAGGGGCGCCGAAGCGCCCCCGACCTTTCCGCCCCGTGCCGGGCCGGTCAGTATTTCTGTGGAACGTACAGGTCGTCGGGTAGCACGCGGCGTTCGTAATCGGAATTGTAGACCCGGTCCGGCAAGGTCACGTCTTCGTGTTCGACGGGCTCGTAGGGGATGAGGCCGAGAAGATGGTCGATGCAGTTGAGGCGGGCGCGCTTCTTGTCGTTGCCCTGGACGATGTACCAGGGCGCCTCGGGGATGTTGGTGCGCTCGAGCATCTCTTCCTTGGCCTTGGTGTAGGCCTCCCACTTCACGCGGCTCTGCAGGTCCATGGGCGAGAGCTTCCACTGTTTCATCGGGTCGTGGATGCGCATGAGGAAGCGGAGCTGCTGTTCCTCGTCGGTGATGGAGAACCAGTATTTCACCAGCCTTATGCCGGAGCGGACGAGCATGCGCTCGAACTCGGGAACGTCGTGGAAGAAATCCTCGACCTGGTCCTCGGAGGCGAAGCCCATGACGCGCTCGACGCCGGCGCGGTTGTACCAGGAGCGGTCGAAGAGCACGATCTCGCCGGCGCCGGGCAGGTGGGGGACGTAGCGCTGGAAGTACCATTGCGACTTTTCCCGGTCGGAGGGGGCGGGCAGGGCCACGACGCGGACGATACGGGGGTTGAGGCGCTGGGTGATGCGCTTGATGACGCCGCCCTTGCCGGCGCTGTCGCGGCCTTCGAAGATGACGACGATCTTTTCGCCGGTGGCCTGGACCCAGTCCTGCAGCTTGATCAGCTCGGATTGCAGGGTGAGCAGCTTGACGAAGTAATCCTTCCGTTCGAGCGAGGGCGGGTGCGCCTCGCGGTAGATCCGGCGGATTTCCATGGACAGGGCCGGTTCGGATATTTCCAGCTCGAAATCCTCATCCAGCGTGTCGGCCAGTTCGGCGGCCAGCCAGTCGGCCGGGCCTGCGTCGTGATCGTAGTCGTTCATCACACCCTCTTCGTCAGTCGCGTTGTATTTGTCCTGCCGCTTAAACACGGTGAAATCAACAAAACTGTGAATTCCGGGCGATCCGATGATTATCGCGTTTATTTTGCAGTTGCAGCATGGCAGGGTCCGGGCAGCAGGCCTATCTCTGCAGAACAGATGCATTCAAACGCCTATCCGGAGGGAAAACCATGTCAGTTTCGGGCAAGACAGCAATCGTCACGGGGTCGAATTCGGGGATCGGGCTGGGTGTCGCGCGGGAGCTGGCGAAGGCCGGGGCCGACGTGGTGCTGAACTCGTTCACCGATAACGAGGAAGATCACAAGCTGGCCAGTGACATGGCCGAGGAATTCGGCGTGAACGTGCGGTATATCCAGGCGGATATGTCGGATGCCGCGGCCTGCCGCAAGCTGGTCGAGGAGGCCGGGCGTTGCGATATCCTGGTGAATAACGCAGGCATCCAGCATGTCGCGCCGATCCCCGATTTCCCGATCGAGAAATGGAACGCGATCATCGCGATCAACATGAGCTCGGCCTTTCATACCACGGCCGCCGCGCTGCCGATGATGCGCGAGGCGGGCTGGGGCCGGGTGGTCAACATCGCCTCGGCGCACGGTCTGACGGCGAGCCCCTACAAGTCGGCCTATGTGGCGGCCAAGCACGGGGTCGTGGGTCTGACCAAGGTCACGGCGCTTGAGACGGCGGAAGAGCCGATCACGGCCAATGCGATCTGCCCGGGTTACGTTCTGACGCCGCTGGTCGAGGCGCAGATCCCCGATACCATGAAGGAATATGACATGGGCCGGGAAGAGGTGATCAAGACCGTCATGCTGCAGCGCCAGCCCTCGAAGGAGTTCGCCACGGTCGAGCAGATCGGTGGCACCGCGCTTTACCTGTGCTCGGACGCGGCGGCGCAGGTGACGGGCACCACGATCAGCGTGGATGGCGGCTGGACGGCGCTCTGAGGCGGCCATACGGACCGTCGCGAGCAGGCCCGCAAGGGCCTGCCGAGCCATTTGGGGGTAACCAATGACCAAGCGGATCAACCTTGCCCTTCAGGGCGGGGGCGCGCATGGCGCCTTTACCTGGGGCGTGCTCGACCGGCTGCTCGACGAGGAAGACATCGAGGTGGCGGCGATCACCGGCACCTCGGCGGGGGCGCTGAATGGCGCGGCGTTCAAGGCCGGGTGGCTGGAGAACGGGCGCGAGGGCGCGCGCGCGAGCCTCGACTGGCTGTGGCGGCAGATGGGGGCGCTGAAGGATCTGCGGCTGCCCGCCTGGATGGCGGGCAACCCGCTTATTCCCGGGCAGGTGGCCTCGGTGCTGGAAGCCTCGCCGCAATTCATGGTGGCGGATGCGATGACGCGGGTCGTCTCGCCCTATGCCTATGGGCCGTTCTACCGCAACCCGCTGGACCGGGTGGCGCGGGAGTTTGCCTTCGACAAGGTCTGCGCCGCCGAAGGCCCAAGCCTGTTCGTGAGCGCGACCAACGTGCATTCCGGCAAGATCCGGGTGTTTTCGGGTGATGATATCAGCCCCGAGAGCCTGCTCGCCTCGGCCTGTCTGCCGACGCTCTTTCAGGCGGTCGAGATCGACGGGGCGCATTACTGGGATGGCGGGTATACCGGCAACCCGGCGCTGTTCCCGCTGTTCCGGTCTGAATTGCCGGCCGATATCATGATCGTCAACATCAACCCGCTCGACCGGCCGGAAGTGCCGCGGTCGCCGCAGGAAATTCAGAACCGGATCAACGAGATCAGTTTCAACAGCTCGCTTCTGCGCGAGCTCAGGGCGATCAATTTCGCGCAGCGCCTGATCGAGGACGGGGCGGTGGGCGAGAGCGCGCTGAAGCGGGTCTTCGTGCACATGATCGCCGATGACAAGCTGATGCGAGAGATGTCGGTGGCGACCAAGATGATGCCGACGCCGCTGACCCTGGGGCGGCTGAAGGAGGCCGGGCGCCAGGCGGCGGACGGGTTCCTGGCGCAGCACCGGGACGATATCGGTGCGCGCGGCACGGTCGACCTGGCCGATGCCTATAGCTGAGGCTCAGGCGGCGCGGTTGCGCTTCGGGGTGGTCTCCTGCCCCGGTACGGGCATGTTGGGGTAGACGAGCCCGGCCGAGATCACCAGCTTGGCCGCGTCCTCGATCGTCATGTCGAGTTCGATCACGTCTTCCTTGGGGAAGAACAGCAGGAAGCCCGAGGTCGGGTTGGGTGTAGTCGGCACGAAGATCGACAGGAGCTCGCCGCCGGTTTCGGCCTTGGTGGTGATCTCGCCCTTGGCGGGGATCGAGATGAAGCCGATGGCCCAGATGCCCTTGCGCGGGTACTGGATCAGGCAGGCCTTTTCGAAGCTGCGCTCGGACTGGGCGAAGACGGTTTCGGCGATCTGTTTCACGCCCGAGTAGATGGAGCGCACCACCGGCATCCGGTCGACCAGGGATTCCGCGAAGCGAATCAGAGACTTGCCGATCAGGCCCTTGGCGATCCAGCCGACGATGATGGTGAAGAGCAGGAAGATGATGACGCCCACGCCGCGCAGGTTGATGCCGATATAGTTCTCGGGGCGCATGTTGTAGGGCACGAGCGGCAGCACGAAGCTGTCGACCCAGCCCATCAGGGTCCAGATCAGCCAGATGGTGAGGCCCACCGGCGCGATCACGACGATACCGGTGAGGAAGCTGGCCCGGAGCCCGGCGAAGAGGCCGGGGCGTTTGGGGGTGTCGTCGTCGAAGGGCGTGTTCATTTCATGTATTCTGCCGCAGGTGGACAGAGGTTAATTAAGGCTTTCTGCGTTGGGCCACAATGGGCTTTCCAAACCGGAGTATGCGGCCAGCTGTTTGGCGATTTCGGTGGCAATGGCGCCGGCGAGGGCCGCATTATTGAGCACAAGCGCGATATTGGCGGTCAGGGACCGGCCGGCGGTGAGATCGAAGATGCGGTCGAGCAGGAAGGGCGTGACGGCCTTGCCGGTGATGCCCTGGGCGGCGGCCTCCTGCGTGGCGCGGGCGATGATGGGTTCGATCTCGGCCGGGGGGATTTCGACCTCGCGGGGGATGGGGTTGGCGATGAGCTGGCCGCCGGGCAGGCCGATTGCGGCGCGGGCGATGTGGGAGCGGGCGATGTCGGCCGGCGTGTCGAGGCGCAGGGGCGCGGGCAGGGGGGAGGTGCGCGACCAGAAGGCGGGGAAGCTATCCTGCCCGTAGGCGATGACCGGCACGCCGAGTGTTTCGAGCACTTCCAGCGTTTTCGGCAGGTCGAGGATGGCCTTGGCGCCGGCGCAGACGACGGTGGTGTCGGTTTGCGCCAGTTCCTGAAGGTCGGCGGAGATGTCGAAGCTGTGTTCGGCGCCGCGATGGACGCCGCCGATGCCGCCGGTGGCGAAGGTCGCGATGCCGGCGAGGCGGGCGGCGATCATGGTGGCGGCGACGGTGGTGGCGCCGGTGCCGCCGCGGGCCATGCAGACGGCAAGGTCGGCGCGGGAGAGTTTGGCCACGTCTTTCGCCTTTGCCAGGGCTTCGAGTTCGGTTTCGCTGAGGCCGATATGCAGTGTGCCGTTCAGGACGGCGATGGTGGCCGGAACGGCGCCGGTTTCCCGGACCTTTTCCTCGACTTTCCAGGCGGTTGACAGGTTGTCGGGCCAGGGCATGCCGTGGGTGATGATGGTGCTTTCGAGGGCCACGACGGGGGCGCCCTCGGCCAGTGCGGTGGAGACTTCGGGCGATTGGGTGATGTCGGTCAAAGCTTGGTGTCTCCGGATACGTGGTGGGCGGCGGCCTCGAGGGCGCGGGTGAGGGCTGAGGGGCGGTCGGCGCCGGAGGTTTCGGCGGCGATATGGGCGGCCATGAACGTGTCGCCCGCGCCGGTGACGCGGGTGACGAGCACCTGGCGGGGCTGGCCGGTGATCACGTCGCCGTTCAGACCGTCGGCGGCGGGGTTGCCGCCATCGGTGACGATGGCCCGGCGGGCGCCGCGTTTGAGGAGGCCGTGGGCGGCCTCGGTCGAGGTGGCGAAGGGCTGCTGGCAGAGGAGGCCGGCCTCTTCGAGGTTGACGTAGAGCGTGCCGCGCGCGTGCTGGAGGAAGGGCAGGAGGCGCTCGGCCTTGCCCGGCGAGGCGGGGGCGACGCGGAGGTCGGCCGTGGCGAGAAGGGGGCTTTGGGCGATCTCGGCCAGAAGCTCGGGCGTGAGGTTGCCGTCAAGCGCCACGGGGCCGGAGAAGGGCTTGTTTTCCTGGGCCAAGCGCCCGTCGCGCAGGGGCTCGAGGATGCGGGCGCCGGCGGCTTCGAGCGTGTGGGCGTCGGCGATGGCGGCGATGAGGCCGTTGGCGCCCTCGACGGCCATGTAGCGATCGGTGGGCAGGTCGGCGGATCGGTAGACATGGGCGGTTTCCATGCCCATCGCGGTGCAGCGGGCGAGGAGTTCCTCGCCCTGCCGGTCGCGGCCGACGGCGCTGAGGAGCACGGGGCGGAGGCCGAAACGCAGGAGCGTCATGGCGATGTTGAGCGCGACGCCGCCCGGGATCCGGGTGATACGGCCCGGCACGTCGGAGCCCTGCCGCATGACGCTGGCGGAGCGGCCGATCACGTCCCACAGGACGGAGCCGATGCAGAGGATATCTGTCATGGGCCCCATGTTGCGTGTCGGTCGGCCGGGTGCAAGGCGGATTCCGGGGCAGGGGGCGCGACGCTGGGGAAAGCGTTGAAACGGGGCCGAAGCCCGGTGTCGGTTTCACGTCGGTATAACGTCGGTATTTTGTCGGTGTCGACGGCGGGGCTTGAGGCGGGCGGGCCGCTGGTGGATACGGGGATGTATCGGATGTTCGGAGCCACGCGCGTGAAACAGCTTCTGCGGAAATACCGCTACTATCTTCTTGCCCTGCTCGCGGCGGCCGGGCTGGCGGCGAACCTGCCGGAAAGCTGGCTGATCGGCCAGAGCGGCGAGGCGCGGCGGAGCGAGGTGATCTCGGAGTTCCTGAACCTGTCGGTCGACCCCGGGGCGGGCGGCATGGCGGGGGTGCGGATGGACTGGCTGGTGCAGTCGCGGCAGTTGCGGGAGCGGCGGGAGGAACGGCTGGAGCATGTGCCGCCCGCCTTGCTGGCGGCCTATGCGGCGCGGATGGAGATGACGGAACCGGCCTTGCGCGAGGTTCTGACCGATGCGGAGCGCGCGGACCCGTTCGAGCTTTCGGGGTTCGAGTTCGGGCATGTGGACGATATCGACTACGGGGCGGCGGACCCGTGGCACTGGGGGCTGGTGCGCAGCGAGGCCGAGGACGAGGTGACGGAGCCGGGGCTGGAGATGGGCGGCTGTGGCATCTGGCTGGTGTTCTGGACCGAGACGGAGTGGTTCTATGCGCCGGTGGGCAGTGCGGAGCTGAACGCGCCGCTGGCCGAGGCGGTGCCGGAGCTGGCGGGCGTGGCGCCGGAGGGTGTGGACCGCTGCTGACGGGGGCGGGGGCGCTTTCTTTGAAAGAAAGCGGGCCGAAATCTTTTGAAGATTTCGGGCGCGGGCCGGTCAGCCGCGCTTGACCTTGTAGCGGTCGGGTTCGGCGAAGACGTCGAGGAGGCGCGTGCCGGCGGGGATGAAGGCGCTGTGCACCGTGCCGGCGGGGATGTCGTAGCTTTCGCCGGGGTGGAAGATGCGCGGCTCGCCCTCGAGCTTCAGGTGCAGTTCGCCGTCGATCACCATGCCCCACTGGTCGCCGTGGCTGTGCGGCGCGATGCTGGTGTCCTGGTGGATTTCGAAGAAGACCGCCAGCGCCTCGGGCCCGGCGATGGCGCGGGCGGTGACGGCGGCCGGGTCGAAGGGCGCGTCGAGTTCGGGCAGGTCGGCGAAGAATTTCGGAAAGGGCATCGGGCTGTCCTTTGGCTGGCAGGCGCTGGCGAGGGTCACGGTAGCATGTTTGGTACGGTTTATGGCAAAGAAAGCGGGGCGGCCGCGGGAGGGGGCTGGCGCGGGGCCGGGCGCGATCACGTCTTTCATGTAAGGGCTTGCGCTGTACGGAAAGCCCGTTTATATGCGCGCCATTCAATCCCGCAGGCATGGGCGGGCTGATCGGGGGAGACATCCCCGGCGGTCCACCGGTTGAAGCATCCCGCTTCTCATCCCGTGCCGAGGCGTAAACCGGAAAGGAAAAAGACCATGGCTCTTCCCGAGTTCTCCATGCGTCAGCTGCTGGAAGCTGGCGTTCACTTCGGCCACCAGACGCAGCGCTGGAACCCCCGCATGGGCGAGTTCATCTATGGCGCGCGCAACGGCATCCACATCATCGACCTGACGCAATCGGTTCCGATGCTCGACGCGGCGCTGAACGTGATCCGCGAAACCGTTGCCAAGAACGGCCGCGTGCTGTTCGTCGGCACCAAGCGCCAGGCCAGCGCCCCGGTGGCGGAAGCCGCCGAGAAATGCGCGCAGTATTACATGAACCACCGCTGGCTGGGCGGCACGCTGACCAACTGGCAGACCGTTTCCAAGTCGATCCAGCGCCTGGCGCATATCGACGAGGTTCTGGGCAGCGGGGCCGAGGGCATGACCAAGAAGGAACGCCTTGGCATGGAGCGCGAGCAGGAGAAACTGCAGGCGTCGCTGGGCGGTATCCGTGAAATGGGCGGCCTACCCGACCTGCTGTTCGTCATCGACGTCAAGAAGGAAGCGCTGGCGATTGCCGAGGCCAAGAAGCTGGGTATCCCGGTCGTGGCCGTGGTCGACACAAACTGCTCGCCCGACGGCATCGATTACATCATCCCCGGCAACGACGACGCCGCGCGCGCCATCTCGCTGTACTGCGACCTGGTTTCGCGGGCCGCGCTCGACGGCATGTCGGCGCAGATGGGCGCCGCCGGTGTCGATATCGGCGCCATGGAAGAGGCCCCGGTCGAGGAAGAGGTTTCCCGGCCCGAGTCGACCGGCGTCGAGACCGGCGATGTGAGCGAAGAGACCGCGCATGACGATTCCGTCGCCAAGGGCGCGCCGCTCGACATCGAGTCGGCCGAAGAGGTCAAGAAAGAGGCCGAAGAGAAGGCCGAAAGCTGATCCGCTTTCACGAAACTGACACGGGCGGCGGGGTAGTCCGCCGCCACACGATCTGAAGATTTGAGGAGAGCCAAGATGGCTATCACTGCAGCGATGGTGAAAGAACTGCGCGATTCGACGGGCGCAGGCATGATGGACGCGAAGAAGGCGCTGACCGAGACCGATGGCGACATGGACGCCGCCGTTGACTGGCTGCGCACCAAGGGCCTGGCGAAAGCCGCCAAGAAATCGGGCCGCACCGCGGCCGAGGGCCTCGTCGCCGTCAAGGTCGACGGTGGCACGGGCGTGGCTGTCGAGGTGAACTCGGAAACCGACTTCGTCGCCAAGAACGCCGACTTCCAGAAGATGGTGTCGGACATTGCCGGCGTGGCGCTGACCGTGTCGGACGTGGAGGCACTGAAAGAGGCCGACATGGGCGGCAAGAAGGTCAACGACGTGATCACCGACAAGGTCGCCACCATCGGCGAGAACATGTCGGTGCGCCGGATGGCCAAGGTCGACGGCCAGACCGTCGTTTCGTACATCCACAATGCCGCCACCGACGGCATGGGCAAGATCGGCGTGCTGGTCGCGCTGAACGGCGGGGACGAGGCGTTCGGCCGCCAGGTCGCGATGCACATCGCCGCCACCAACCCGGCCGCGCTTGACGAAGCCTCGCTCGACCCGGCGATCGTGGAGAAGGAACGCCAGATCCAGATCGATATCGCCCGCGAATCCGGCAAGCCGGAGCAGGTGATCGAGAAGATGATCGAAGGCCGGATGCGCAAGTTCATGGCCGAGGTCACGCTTCTGGGCCAGGCCTTCGTGATCAACCCCGACCTGACCGTCGCGCAGGCCGCCAAGGAAGCCGGGGCCGAGATCGTCGGTTACGTGCGCCTGGAAGTGGGCGAAGGCATCGAGAAGAAGGACGAGGATTTCGCCGCGGAAGTCGCCAAGACGGCGGCTGGCGGCTGAGCCTTCCGATCCGGAAAAGTTGTTTGATCAGGGCGCCTTATGGCGCCCTTTTCATGTTTCGGACAGCCGGTTTGCAGGGGCAGGGGGCTTGTGCAGGAAGATTAAGCGGCGCTGGCCTATGGGGTAAGCACAGCGCCGCCTTGGCCCCGCCGCGTCACATGGGGATGATCTGCGAAAGGAAAGCGCCGGCTGCACGCCCGAACAAAAAAGCGCGACAGCCGGCATCCGGCGATAAACCGGGAGACCGAAGAGCCCTGTAATCGCAAGGGATTTCCGATCTCACGTTCCAGGCTTTAAGCCACCACTCACGGAACACGGACACATTGCTATGTTACGTCACGTCACGAAAGTACGGAATTCCTTACCATATGGTAAAAACTGTTCGTTAGCGTACGAAATTATCGTTCAAGGACAAAGATCTGGTTCTGGAAGGCCGCTTTCAGAACCGCCTGGGCCGTGGTCTCGACATTGAGGGCCTGGCGGGCCAGCCGGAGGTGTTTTTCCACCGTTGGCGGCGTCAGCCCCATGATCACCGCGGTGTCCTGGACCGTCTTGCCGTCGCCGACCCATTCGAGCACTTCGCGCTGGCGGCTGGTGAGCGTGCGGGCGGGGCCGGTATAGGGCAGGGTCATGATACGCAGATGCGTGAGGTTGTTGAGCAGCAGGATGTCTTCGCCGTGCTGGGCCCAGATCTCTTCGACCTCCGCCTGTGTCATGCCCTGGCGGGCGGTGAGCGCGATGGCGCCCTTGGCGCGGCTCGAGACCGGCTTGAAGCTGATCGAATAGCCCGCGACGACGCCCATGGAGCGATTGAACTCGATCACCTTGCGTTCGTCGGCGGTGAGCGCGCCGATCTCGATCATGTCCTGCAGCAGCGACCACGAGCGCGCGCCGTCGTTTTCCAGCGCCCAGCGAACCATGGGGGCGTGGAAATAGAGGCCTTCGCCGATGAACCTGTCCATGTAGGCCGGGTCGTGGTTGCTGAGCAGGATGAAATCATCGGGATCGCCCAGCGAATTGGGCGTCATGTAGCGGGTGAAGCCATAGATCAGCCGGTCGAACCCGTATTCGGCCATGTGGCGCGTGTGCCTGTCCCAGAGGGTTTCGATGCTGTGCGCGGTGATCAGTGCGTTCAGCTCGTCCGCCGGAATCATTTTCGCGCCTCCAGGTGGCGGGCCATGGCGTCGATCGCCAGCTCGTAGCCGGCCGGGCCGAAGCCGCAGATCACGCCGACGGCGACCCGCGCGATATAGGAGACGTGGCGAAATTCCTCGCGGGCGTGGACGTTCGAGAGATGCAGCTCGATGGCGGGCAGCTCGACCGAGCTGATCGCGTCCATCAGGGCGATGGAGGTGTGGGTATAGGCGCCGGCGTTGAGGATGATGCCGTCATGGGTTCCCTTGGCGGCGTGGATCGCATCGACCAGCGCGCCTTCGGAATTGCTTTGCGCGAAGTCGAGACCGAGCCCCATGGCCTGCGCCTTGGCGCGGCAGATGGCTTCGATCTCGGCAAGGGTGGTGGCGCCATAGACGTGCGGTTGCCGCTGTCCCAGCAGGTTGAGGTTCGGGCCGTTGAGTATTAGCAACGAAGTCATTGATTATGCATCCAATCTTCGGCGTATTTAAAGCGGAAGACGGGAAAGCTGTCGAGGGATCACGTGCGGTACGTGGCAGTACGCGCGAAAGGTGTGGCGAAGTTGCCCGGTCTGGTGGTGTTTGTTAGGGCGGTGCCTAGGATGGGGGACGATGGAATTGATGCTTGGGTGGTCGGCGAAACAACGCTGCAATGAATACTTGTCATGAGCGCTACTAGTACGCGCTTCGATGAACGACCATTGACGAAGTATAAACCAAGCGCTCTGATGTAAAACGCTCTATTTTGTTTTGAATGCACGATATGTAGGTGAATATTACCAATAGGCAGAGAATGCGCCTAGAGAGGAAGTACTTCAATGAAGGAAGTGTCTTGGGGAATTTGGCTTGTCCGCTTGGTCGTAAGTACGCTTTTGACGGGACTAATAGCATGGGGCATATCGTTCAAAGTCGCCGATTATGTAGTGAAAGCTAACACAAACAGCATTGAAACGACGCTGCGAGCTATGATGGAGGCGGACAAGCAAAGCGCGGATGCCACCCAAAGTACACTTTCGCAAATAAACGAAAGCTTGCAGACAACCAATTCAGAACTTTCTCAAATTCGGGGTGCTATTGGTAATCTCGAAACAGAGTCATCCACGCAAATCACGGAGATTGCATATATTCGGCGAGACTTGAGTCGCGTCGAACAGGCAGTCCAGGACGCGGGGATAGACATAAAAGCAATGGCTTATGCTGGTGACTTAACACCGTCTGAGTTTAGTTTTGCGAAGTGGGAAGAAGTCCGAGCAAAGTTTGGCATTACAGAAGATGAACCGCTTTTTGTAATAGTTCCGCCAATGGTCGAAAACTTTCAAAACTTGTTCGGAGATTGAAGTCCGTTAAACTTAACATAATACTTATTATGCGCCAAATGGATGGAGGTAGAGCGGGACGACACTGGGCCGCCCCGAGCGCCCCGCCTATCGGCAGCAGCGGTGGCACATGACCTGCATCCGCAGCGGTTGGTACAGGAAATGCGCGAAGACCGGTGTGTCGGTCGGGTTCCTAATGGTGCGCAGGCTGACCCAGGTGGCGATGGCGGCAAAGATCACGCCGCCGAGCGCCTGGCCGATGAGAACGCCCTCGGCGCCGAAATGCATGCCGCCCAGAACCGCCAGCGGCCATGTGCCCAGCGTGTGCCGGCCCCAGTTGACCCAGGTGGAATAGCCCGGATGGCCGAGGTTGTTGAACGTGGCGTTGGCGACGAAGATCGCGCCGTTGAAGAAGGATGCGAGCGCCAGCGGGCCACAGAAGAGATAGAGCAGCGCGCGGGCCTGGCCGGTGGCACCGAAAAGGTCTGCGATCGGGTCGCGCAGGAGGAAGAGCAAGGCCGCGACGGCGACCACGTAGACCGCGACGAAGACGAGCCCGTCGAGGAAGGTTTCGCGGACCCGGTCGAGGCGCCCTGCCCCGAAATTCTGCCCGATGATCGGCCCGATGGCGCCCGAGAGCGCCATGACGACCGCGAAGACCACCGGGATCATGCGGCTGATGATGGCCATGCCGACCACCGCCTCGGTGCCGTACTTGGCCATTTCACGGGTGACGATGGCCGAGCCCACGGGCGTGGCGATGGTGGCGAGCACGGCGGGAATGGCGATGCGCGTGGCCTCTGACCAGTCGCGGATGACGGTTTCGAGGCGCGGTTTGGCGAAGCCGTCGAAGCGGAGGATTGCCGGGTACATGGCCCAGACCATGGTGGCGAAGCGTGCCAGGACGGTGGCCCAGGCCGCGCCTTCGAGGCCGAGGCCGAGGGAGAAGATCAGGATCGGGTCCATCACCGCGTTGACGCCGGCGCCGGCGAGCGAGGGGTACATGGCGGTGCGCCCGTCGCCATGGGCGCGGATGACGGCGACGGCGGTCATCGACAGGCCCGAGAACATGGTCGTGGGCAGGATGATCCAGAGATAGGATTCCGCGAGCCGCGCCGCCTCGCCCGTGGCGCCGACGAGGCCCAGCAGGAAGGACAGGTTCGGCAGCATGAAGAGCGGCAGCAAGATGCCTGTAATCACGGAGAAAACCGCAACCGAGGTGGCGTATTCCCTGCCCTCTTCCACGCGGTCCGCGCCGATCGAGCGCGAGACCAGCGCGCCGGCGGCGATGGAGAGGCCGATATTGATGGCGCTGGCGAAGAACATCAGCGCGCTGGCATAACCGGCCGCCGCCGCGAGGGGTTCGTAGCCCAGCATGGAGATGAAGAGGATGTCGATCAGGTCGACGGCGAAGATCGCCATCAGGCCGATGGAGGTGGTGAAGGACATGGCCGAGACATGCCGCATGAGGCTGCCTTGGGTGAATATGGCGTCTGCTGTGTGGGCCATGACGGCGCCCCCTGATCCTGTTGGTCATCGGGATTTAGGGCGCGCGCGGGCGCGTGGGTATTGGGTGAAATGGCGAATAGAATGTGCGAAAACGCACGGAACTGGAATTCCATGCGTTTTCAGCGGTGTAAAAGGTGTTGTTTAGATCAGAAGAACGCCTGGAGGCCGGTCTGGGCGCGCCCGAGGATGAGAGCGTGCACATCATGGGTGCCCTCGTAGGTGTTCACCGTCTCGAGGTTGACCGCGTGGCGGATGACGTGGAACTCGCCCGAGATGCCGTTGCCGCCATGCATGTCGCGGGCCTGGCGGGCGATGTCGAGCGCCTTGCCGCAGTTGTTGCGCTTGATGAGCGAGATCATCTCGGGGGCGGCGCTGGCCTCGTCCATCAGGCGGCCGACGCGGAGGGCGGCCTGCAGGCCGAGGGTGATTTCGGTCTGCATGTCGGCCAGTTTCTTCTGGAAGAGCTGGGTGTTGGCGAGCGGGCGGCCGAATTGCTGGCGGTCGAGCCCGTATTGGCGGGCGGCGTGCCAGCAGAACTCGGCCGAGCCCATGACGCCCCAGGCGATGCCATAGCGGGCGCGGTTGAGACAGCCGAAGGGGCCCTTGAGCCCTTCCACGTTGGGCAGGAGCGCGTCTTCGCCAACCTCGACGCCTTCCATGACGATTTCACCGGTGACGGAGGCGCGGAGCGAGAGTTTCTTCTCGATTTTCGGGGCCGACAGCCCCTTCATGCCCTTTTCGAGGACGAAACCGCGGATCTTGCCGTCATGCGCCTCGGACTTGGCCCAGACGACGAAGACGTCGGCGATGGGGCTGTTCGAGATCCACATCTTGGTGCCGGTCAGGCGGTAGCCGCCCTCGGTTTTGACGGCGCGGGTCTTCATGCCCGCCGGGTCGGAGCCGGCGTCGGGTTCGGTCAGGCCGAAACAGCCGATGAGTTCGCCCGAGGCGAGGCCGGGGAGGTATTTCTGGCGCTGTTCCTCGGTGCCGTAGGCGTAGATCGGGTACATGACGAGGCTGGATTGCACCGACATCATCGAGCGGTAGCCGCTGTCGACGCGTTCGATTTCGCGGGCGACGAGGCCGTAGCTGACGTATCCGGCGCCGAGCCCGCCATATTCCTCGGGGATGGTGGTGCCCAGCAGGCCCATTTCGCCCATTTCGCGGAAGATGCCCGGATCGACGGTTTCGTTCTCGAAGGCCTCCATGACGCGGGGCTGGAGGACCTCCTGCGCGAAGGTACGGCCGCTTTCGGCGATCATCCGTTCGTCTTCTTCCAGCTGCTTGGTGAGGTAGAACGGGTCTTCCCAGTCGAAGCTGGAAAGGTTGGGCTTGTCCTTGGCGCGGATCTTGGGGGCGTCGAGGCTCATGGCGGGCTCCTTATGCGTGTTTCTCAACTTAATTGTAATGTATCGCAGGATCGGGGTAAGAAACAGCGAGTATTCCGCATCAATATATGAGTGAATCGCATATATGCCCCCTGCCCCGCGCCGTTTTCTGCCCTCGACCGCCGCGCTGCGCGCGCTGGAGGCGCTGGACCGGCTGGGCAGCGTCACGGCGGCGGCGGAGGATCTGAACCTGACGCAGGGCGCGGTGAGCCGGCAATTGCAGGCGCTGGAGGAGCAGTTGGGTGTGCCGCTGGTGATCCGCCAGGGGCGCCGGGTGGTGCTGACGCCCGAGGCCGCGCATTACGCCAGCGACATTCGCGGGGCGTTGCAGAAGATCACGCAGGCGTCGCTCCGGCTGACGGTGAACCCGACGGGCGGGAGCTTGGACCTGGCGATCTTGCCGACCTTCGGGATGCGCTGGCTGGTGCCAAGGCTGTCGGATTTCGCAAGGCGGCATCCGGAGGTGACGATCAACCTTACAACGCGGTTGCGGCCGTTCAACTTTGCCTCGGAACCCTTTGATGCGGCGATACATTTCGGGAAAGCGGACTGGCCCGGGGCGGCATCGATGAAGCTCAGACCGGAGGCGGTGGTGGCGGTGTGTGCGCCGGAGGTTTTGGCGGGGTCACATCCCCAACGGGCGGAGGATCTGTTGCGGTTGCCGCTTCTGCATATCGAGACGCGGCCCGAGGCGTGGGCGGCGTGGTTTGCCGAGCACGGCGTCGAGGCGGCGCAGGTGACGGGGCAGATCTATGACCAGTTTTCCACGATCACGCAGGCGGCGCTGCACGGTCTGGGGGTGGCGCTGTTGCCGGATTACCTTGCAGAACAGGATCTTGCGACGGGACGTTTATGCAAGGCCTGGGGCGGGCCCACCCCCTCGCCCGGGGCGTATCACCTTGTCTGGCCAGTCGAGAAATCGGGCGACCGGGCGCTGCTCAAGTTCCGCGACTGGCTGGCGACGCAGACCGAGGATGACGAGCGGCTGCCGCGGTGAGGATTACGGGGCGGAGGGGGGCACGCGCCGGCGGGCGGCGTCGGTGTTGTGGACCCGCCCTGCCCTTGCGTCTTCCTGTCCGCGTTTGACGGAGGCGATGACCGCCTCTTCCTCGGCAGGGCAGTGTACGAGGGTCTCGTTGCCGAGAGGGCGTTCTTTCAAACTCGCCTTGGTCTTGGCATGGGTATGGAAGGTCACGGTGGCGCGGTGGGGCATGGTGGCTTTCAGTGTGTCGGATTTTTTCACTGTAAAGCGGTGCTCCGGGCTCGGATAAGGTGCGAAATCTTGAAAAGATTTCGATCCGATTTCTTTTCAAGAAATCGGGTTGGGGTCTGTGCGCAAAGGGTGCCGAAATCTTGAAAAGATTTCGGTCCGAATTCTTTTGAAGAATTCGGGGCCGGTCAGCCGAGGGCGTAGCCTGCCCCGCGGACCGTGCGCAGGGGATCCTGGCCGCCGTGCTGGCAGAGCGCCTTGCGCAGGCGACCGATATGGACGTCGACGGTGCGGGTGTCGACATAGATGTCGCGGCCCCAGACGCGGTCGAGCAGTTGCTCGCGGCTCCAGACCCGGCCCGGCTTCTCCATGAAAGTCGACAGCAGGCGGAATTCCGTCGGCCCCAGCTTCAGGAGGTTGCCGTCGCGGGTGACGCGGTGGGTCTCTGAATCGAGCAGGATATCCTCGTATTCCAGCCGCTCGCCCACGGTCGAGGGCCGCGTGCGGCGCAGTTGCGCGCGCACGCGGGCCATCAGTTCGATGACCGAGTAGGGTTTGACGACATAATCGTCGGCGCCGGTCTCGAGCCCGCGGACACGGTCGACCTCTTCCGAGCGGGCCGAGATCATGATGATCGGCACGCCGCGGGTGGAGGCGCGGGTTTTCAGCTGGCGGCAAACCTCGATGCCGGAGACGTTCGGCAGCATCCAGTCGAGCAGGATGATGTCGGGCGCCGCCTCGTCGACGAGCATCAGCGCCTCCTCGCCGTTCTCGGCGCGGGTGACGGCGAAGCCGTCGGCTTCGAGGTTGTAGGCCAGCACTTCGCGCTGTGCGGGTTCGTCTTCGACCAGAAGAACGCTGGGTTGTTCAGAGGCCATCTTTTCGGGTCCTGTTCACTGCCTCATGCCGGTGCGACATTGGGATCGGTCGAGGTGCGGTCATCCTTGGGGCGTTTGTCGTCGGGAACTTCGCCGGTCACCAGGTAGATGACCTGTTCGGCGATGTTGGTGGCATGGTCGCCCATCCGCTCGGTGTTCTTGGCGATGAAATGCAGATGCATGCAGGCGGTGATGTTGCGCGGGTCTTCCATCATGAAGGTGAGGAATTCGCGGAAGAGCGCATTGTACATCTGGTCGACGTCTTCATCGCGGTGGATGACCGCGTTGGCGGTGGCGGCATCGCGCTGGACGAAGGCGTCGAGCACGTCCTTGAGCATGCGCTCGACCTCTTTCGCCATGCGGCGGATCGAGGCGGTGGCGCCGTGGATCTGGGCCATCTGGCTGAGCACGGTGGTGCGCTTGGCCATGTTCTTGGCGTAGTCGCCGATGCGCTCGAGATTGGCGGCGATCTTCATGACGCAGAGGATCACGCGCAGGTCGACCGCCGCCGGCTGGCGGATGGCGATGATGCGGGCGGCTTCCTCGTTGATCTGTTCCTCGAGCTCGTCGATGGCGCGGTCGTTGTCGCGCACCTCCTCGGCGAGCTCCTCGTCGCGGGTTTCGAGCGAGGTGGCGGCCTTGAGGATGGCGTCTTCGACCAGACCGCCCATCTTCATGATCAGCGCCTGGATCGTTTCGAGATCCCGGTCGAAGGCCGAGGCGATATGTGTATCGATCATGTCTGCTCCTTACCCGATACGGCCGGTGATGTAGCTTTCCGTCCGCTCGTCCTGGGGGTTGGTGAAGATCTGGCCGGTCTCGCCGAATTCTACCAGATTTCCGAGGTGGAAGAATGCCGTCTTCTGGCTGACGCGGGCGGCCTGCTGCATCGAGTGGGTGACGATGATGACCGAGTAGTTGGTGCGCAGCTCGTCGATGAGTTCCTCGACCTGGCTGGTGGCGATGGGGTCGAGGGCCGAGCAGGGCTCGTCCATCAGCAGCACTTCGGGCTCGGTCGCCACGGCGCGGGCGATGCAGAGGCGCTGTTGCTGGCCGCCGGAGAGGCCGGTGCCGGGGGCGTGAAGCCTGTCCTTGACCTCGTTCCAGATGGCGCCGCGGCGGAGCGACTTCTCGACGATCTCGTCGAGGTCGGCCTTGTTCTTGGCGAGCCCGTGGATGCGGGGGCCGTAGGCGATGTTGTCGTAGATCGACTTGGGGAACGGGTTGGGCTTCTGGAACACCATGCCCACCTTGGCGCGCAGCTGCACCGGGTCGACCTTCTTGTCGTAGATGTCCTGGCCGTCGAGCAGGATGTCGCCCTCGACGCGGCAGACGTCGATGGTGTCGTTCATCCGGTTCAGGCAGCGCAGGAAGGTGGATTTGCCGCAGCCCGACGGACCGATGAAGGCCGTGACGGTCTTGTCCTCGATATCGACATCCACGTCCTTGATGGCGTGGGTGTCGCCGTAATAGACCTGCACCTTGCGGGCGGAGAACTTGGTTTCGTTCTTGGTCACGGTTCTCTCCGTATTTGGGGTGTCATACATGAGGTCTGTCCTTGATTACCAGCGGCGCTCGAAGCGGCGGCGCAGAATGATGGCGAGAATGTTCATCGTGAGCAGGAAGATCAGGAGGATGATGATCCCGCCCCAGGCCTTTTCGTAGAAGGCCACGTCGGCGCGGGCCGCCCAGGTGTAGATCTGGGCCGGCATGGCCGAGTTCGGGTCGGTGAAGCCCGACACGATGCCCTCGGGATAGCCGCGGGCGACGAAGCCCACCATGCCGATCAGCAGGAGCGGCGCGGTTTCGCCCAGGGCCTGGGCGAGGCCGATGATGGTGCCCGTCAGGATCCCCGGCATGGCCAGCGGCAGGACGTGGTGGAACACCGCCTGCATCTTGGAGGCGCCGACGCCGAGAGCCGCGTCGCGGATGGACGGCGGGACCGCCTTGAGCGAGGCGCGGGTCGAGATGATGATCGTCGGCAGGGTCATCAGGGTCAGCACCAGGCCGCCCACCAGCGGGGCCGATTGCGGCAGGTGCATGAACTGGATGAAGACCGCGAGGCCGAGGATGCCGAAGACGATCGAGGGCACCGCGGCGAGGTTGGAGATGTTCACCTCGATCAGGTCGGTGAACTTGTTCTGGGGGGCGAATTCCTCGAGGTAGATCGAGGCCGCGACGCCGATGGGCAGCGACAGTGCCAGCACCACCAGCATCATGAAGAACGAGCCCACCACTGAGGCGCCGATGCCGGCCCCGCCGGGGTTGTCGACGCCGGAGTCGGTACCGGTGATGAAGGTCCAGTTGAAGGCGGACTTCATGATGCCGGCCTCGTGCAGCGCGTCGACGATGTCGAGATCGGTCTTCATCAGGAAGCGGCTGTCCTGCATGCCTTCGCGGGTCACGCGGCCGTTGAAATAGCCGTCGACGCGCGAGGAGGCGGCGAGTTCGAAGCGGACCGGTTCGCCGATCATGTTCGAATTGCCCTGGTAGTATTCGCGGATCGTGCCGCCGGTCTTGCCGAGCAGGCGCTCGATGGCGTCGGCGTCGAAATCCACCTCGAGGCCGCGTTCGTTGAGCTGGGCTTCGAGCTTGGAAATGAACAGGTCCTGGTAGGCCTTGGTCTTGAAGAGCTCGCTTTCGGCGCTGTCGATTTCCTCTTGCGAGAGGGTGAATTCGACGTCGACCACCGTCTTGGTGAAGGCCGGGGCGCCGGAGCGGACGATGGCGATCGCCAGCACGACGAGGAAGAAGAGGCCGATGCCGATGGCGATCATGCCGTAGGCCTGGAAGCGCTTCTCGGCGGCGTTGCGGCGTTTGGTACGGGCATCCCGGGCGGTGAGCGAGTTGCTCTTGCCGGCGCCGTCGCCGTTCAGGGTCGCGTCGGTCATTCGTATTGCTCCCGGTATTTGCGCACGATGTAGAGCGCGAAGATGTTGAGGCAGAGCGTGATGACGAAGAGCGTCATGCCGAGGGCGAAGGCGACGAGCGCCTCGGGAGAGGCGAAGTCGGCGTCGCCGGTGAGCTGGCTGACGATCTTGGCGGTGACGGTGGTCATCGCCTCGAAGGGGTTGAGCGAGAGCCGGGCCGCGGCCCCTGCCCCGAGCACCACGATCATGGTCTCGCCGATGGCGCGCGAGGCGGCCAGAAGGATGGCGCCGACGATGCCCGGCAGTGCCGCCGGCAGCACCACCTGGCGGATGGTTTCCGACTTGGTGGCGCCGAGGCCGTAGGAGCCGTCGCGCATGGCCTGCGGGACCGAGTTGATGATGTCATCGCTGAGCGAGGAGACGAAGGGGATGAGCATGATGCCCATGACGAGCCCCGCCGTCATCACCGCGGTGCCGGCCTGCATCCAGCCCAGCCCGTCATCGCCGAAGAATTTCAGCAGCAGCGGGCCGACCGTCAGCAGGGCGAAGAGGCCGTAGACGATGGTGGGGATGCCAGCCAGAACCTCGAGCATCGGCTTGGCGAAGGCGCGGACGCGCGGGCTGGCGTATTCCGAGAGATAGATGGCGGCGAAGAGGCCGATGGGGACCGCCACGGCGAGCGCCACGATGGAGATGTAGAACGTGCCCCAGAGGAGCGGCAGAACGCCGAGTTCGGAGCTGCCGCCGCGGCCCGAGAAGCTGGGCGCCCAGTTGAGGCCGAAGAAGAAATCGGCGGCCGGGTAGAGGCGGAAGAACTCGATGGTGTTGAAGACGAGCGACAGGACGATGCCGACGGTGGTCAGGATGGCGATGGAGGCCGCGCCGACGAGGATGGCGCGAACGCCATGTTCCACCACGTTGCGGGCGCGGAAGTCGGCCTGGCTTTCCTTGAGGCCGTAGAGGAAGCCCAGCACCGACAGGATCAGCACCGCGACGGTCATGATCGTGTTGCCGGTGGCGTTCATCACCCGGTAGCTTTGCGCGGCGCGCAGAATGGGCTGGGTGAGCTCGGAGGTGACGACCTGCCCGGCTTCGCGGAGCTGCTCGCCGATCTGGGCGGGGTCTGCCTCGTCGCTGCGGGCGTAATCCTCGGTGATCATGCCCTGCCCCACGATGACGTCGAGCCCGTCGGCGGCGCGGCGCACCTCGGCCATGACCAGCCCGAGCGATGAGCCTTCCCTGACCGAGTTTTCGGGGATCATCCCCGAGACCGCGTTGTTGACGTAGAGCGGCTGGATCAGCAGCCAGGCGATCAGCAGCAGGAAGGCCGGAACGATGGCCTTCAGCGCGACGTTCGAGCCGTAATAGGATGGCAGCGAGTGCAGCTGGCGGCTGTCGCCCCCGGCGCTGGCGACGGCGCGCTGCCGGCCCAGAACGTAGCCCGCCACCGCGATCGCAAGCACGATCAAGATGAGCCAGAGTAAAGGCATGTGCCCCCCATCCTTCTTGTCTCTGAAAAGGGTCTAAAAGAGGTTCGGGGGGCGGCGAAATGCGCCGCCCCCAGGTCAGGCAGAGCCTGATTACATGCTGCCGCCCATGGTCTTTTCTTCTTCGACCACGGCCTGGGTGTCGGCCAGTTCCGGATCGGCGACGAGGCCGTAGTTGGAGAGCGGGCCGCCCGGGCCGGCGATCTCGTCGGCGACGAAGAACTGGGCGTATTCTTTCAGGCCGGGGATCACGCCGATATGGGCTTTCTTCACGTAGAAGAACAGCGGGCGCGAGACCGGGTATTCGCCCGAGGCGATGGTCTCGGTCGAGGGCGAGATGCCGCCCATGGTGGCAACTTTGAGCTTGTCGGTGTTGTTCTCGTAGAACGCCAGGCCGAACACGCCGATGCCGTTGGTGTTGGCGTCGATGCGGGCGAGGGTTTCGGTGTAGTCACCGTCGATGTCGACCGATTTGCCGTCGGTGCGCACGTCGAGGCAGGCATCCTCGGCGTCGTCCTCGTTCATGCCGCCATCCATCATGGCTTTCATGGCGCCGGTGTCTTCGCAGCCCTTCAGGAGGACCTTGTCTTCGAAGACTTCGCGGGTGCCGTGCTTGGTGCCCGGGATGAACATGGCGATCTCGGCGTCGGGCAGATCGCTGTTGAAGTCGGCCCAGTTGGTGTGCGGGTTGTCGACGACTTTGCCGTCAACCATGACCTTGGCGCCGATGGCGTTGAAGATGTCGGAAGGCTCGAACGCGGTGAATTCGGGGCCCGACTGCTGGCTGGCGAAGACGATGCCGTCATAGCCGATGCGGACTTCGATGATGTCGGTGACGCCGTTTTCGGCGCAGGCCTTGATTTCCTTTTCGCGGATGGCGCGCGAGGCGTTGGCGACGTCGATGGTGTTTTCGCCCACGCCTTCGCAGAAGCGCTTGAGGCCGGCCGACGAGCCGCCCGATTCCACGACCGGGGTCGGGAAGTCGGTGTTTTCGCCGAAGAGTTCGGCGACGATCGAGGCATACGGCAGAACGGTCGAGGACCCGGCGACCTGCACGTTGTCACGTGCGGCGGCAGCGGTGGCGGAAACGGCAGCGATCGCCAGCGAGGAGGCGGTCAGTTTCACAAAGGACATAGATAGCTCCTGATTTCGGTTTGCGAGGCCACAACAGCAGATGGCCTTGGGCGTTCTGCTAGACCCCGCCCGCGACGCTTTTGTTACAGGTTTGTAACGGTTTTATGACGGTTCAGAAGTTGTTAGGGAAATTCGCCGTACTGACGCGGGGTCGGCCTTTTCAGATCGGGCTCAGCGCGGCTGTTGCGCGTGGTCACGCGGCAGGACGACCCGGAAATCGCTGCCCTCGCCGGGGCGCGATTCGATTCGCAGGCGGCCGCGGTGGCGGCCGACGATGTGCTTGACGATGGCGAGGCCGAGCCCGGTGCCGCCCATGGCGCGCGAGCGGTGGCTGTCGACGCGGTAGAAGCGTTCGGTCAGGCGGGGGATGTGGACCGGGTCGATGCCCGGCCCATCGTCGCGCACCGAGATGACGGCGGCGGGCCCGCGCACCAGCGGCTCCTGCTCGGTGGTGGTCAGGGAGACATGCACCGTCTTGCCCTGCCCGCCATACTTGATGGCGTTCTCGGTCAGGTTGGTGATCACCTGCTGAAGCTGGTCGGTGTCACCGGGCACGATGATCGGGGTTTCCGGCAGGTCGGTGGTGAGGGTAACGCCGTTTTCCTCGGCGACCGGCGTGAGGGCGTGGCGGACGCTGCCGATCAGGCGGCAGAGGTCGACCGGGTCGGTGGGGCGGACGCGTTCCTGTTCCTCGACCCGGCTGAGCGAGAGGAGGTCGCGGACGAGCCGTTCCATCCGCTGGGCCTCGTCCTGCATGGTGCCGAGAAAGCGTTCGGAGGCCGCCGCGTCGCCTTTGGCGGGGCCGCGCAGGGTTTCGATGAAGCCCAGCAGCGCCGTCAGGGGGCTGCGGAGTTCGTGGCTGACATTGGCGACGAAGTCGCGGCGCATCTGGCCGGCCTGCTCCATGTGTGTGACATCCTCGAAGCAGACCAGCACGCCGCGGCCGGCCTCGGTGTCGACCGCCGAGCAGGTGACGACGAAGGTGGTGTCCTGGGTGCCGTCGGAGGAGAGGTAGCGGGTGGTGCGCGGCTGGCTGTCGCGCAGGCAGGCCTCGATCGCGTCGAGGATGGCGGGCTGGCGCAGGGCGGTGATGAAGTGGCGGCCGGTGATGGTCGGCCCCAGCAGCTGAAGCGCGCGGTCATTGGCGCCGAGGATGCGCTCGCCCCGGCCGATCAGGACCGAGGGGAGCGGGATGGCGCCCAGGAGCGACGAGATGTTGTCGGCGTTCATCGCCTGTCGCTGCCCCCGTCAGACTTCCTTGAGACCGTCGCGGTAGCGGCGCATGTTTTCCTGGTAGTGGACCGCGCCGTAGGTGACCGCTTCGAGGGCCTTGTCGTCGAGCTGGCGGACGACCTTGCCCGGCGCGCCCATGACGAGGCTGCCATCGGGGATTTCCTTGCCCTCGGTCACCAGCGCGCCGGCGCCGATCAGGCAGTTGTTGCCGATCTTCGCGCCGTTGAGGATGGTGGCGCCCATGCCGATGAGGGTGTTGTTACCGAGCGTGCAGCCATGCAGCATGACCTTGTGGCCGATGGTGCAGTTCTCGCCCACGGTCAGGGGGTAGCCCATGTCGGTATGCATGACGCAGTTTTCCTGCACGTTCGAGCCGCGGCCGATGGTGATGGGCTCGTTGTCGCCGCGGAGCGTGGCGCCGAACCAGACGGAGGCGCCTTCCTCGAGGATCACCTGCCCGATCAGGTTGGCATCGGGGGCGACCCAGGTGTCATCTGCCAGTTGCGGGGTGTGGCCGTCGAGCGAATAGATGGTCATGTGTTGTCCTCGAATTCCTGTTGGAGTTTCTGCACATGGGCGTTGAGGCCCGGCTGCTGGATGCGCTTGAGCCGGGCCGCCGTGACGATGCTCTTGAGCTTTTCGTCGGTGGCGTCGAGATCGTCGTTGATGAGCACGTAGCTGTATTCGCCCCAGTGGCTGATCTCGTCCCAGCTTTTCTGCATCCGCTTGGCGACCACGTCGGGCGCGTCCTGGCCGCGCTTGACGAGGCGGGCGCGCAGCTCGGCGATGGAGGGGGGCAGGATGAAGATCGAGAGCGTATGCTGGCCGAGGGCCGAGTTCTGGATCTGCTGGGCGCCCTGCCAGTCGATGTCGAAGAGCACGTCGCGCCCCTGCCCTATGGCCTCTTCGACGGGCCCGCGCGGCGAGCCGTAGAAATTGCCGAAGACGTGGGCATGTTCGAGCATCTGGCCGGCGTTGACCGCGCGCTTGAAATTGGTCTCGGTCATGAAGTGGTAATCCTGCCCGTCGACCTCGCCCTCGCGCGGGGTGCGGGTGGTGGCGGAGACCGAGAAGGAGATCGTGTCGTCCCAGTCGCGCAGGCGCCGCGACAGGGTGGATTTGCCCGCGCCAGAGGGCGAGGACAGGATGATCAGAAGCCCGCGCCGTTCAGCCATGTGCACCCTGCCCTTTCATTGTTCTGAAAATACTCACATCCGACATGTGCGGTTGCGGGCCGTCATTCGACATTCTGCACCTGCTCGCGCATCTGGTCGATCACGGTCTTGAGTTCGAGCCCCGTGGCGGTGAGCGCCTTGTTCTGCGCCTTGGAACACAGCGTGTTGGCCTCGCGGTTGAATTCCTGCGACAGGAAATCGAGCTTGCGGCCCACCGGGCTGCCGGCGGCGAGGAGGTCGCGGGCGGCGGCGACATGGGCGCGCAGGCGGTCGAGTTCCTCGGTGACGTCGGCCTTGACCGCGATCAGCGCCATTTCCTGGGCGATGCGGGCCTCGTCGGCGGTGTCCGCCGTTTCCATGACGCGGGCGAGCGCGGCTTTGAAGGCCTGTTCCATTTCCGGTTTGCGGGCCTCGGCGGCTTGCGCGGCCGCGTCGGTGAGCCGTTCGATATCGTCGAGCTGGGCGGTGAGGACGGCCGCGAGTGCCCGGCCTTCGGTCGCGCGCATGTCGAGGAAGGCGGCGAGGACGGTTTCGAAATCGGCCAGCAGCGTCTTGCAGAGGGCGGTGGTGTCGTCCTCGCCCGCGCCGGTGTCGAGCACGCCACGCAGGCCGAGGAGATCGGCCGCCGTGGCCGGGGCCAGGGTGACGCCGCGGGCCATCGCCCGGTTTTCCACCTCGGCCATGGCGGTGAGCACATCTTCGAGCTGGGCCGCGTTGACGGCGAGCGCCCCTGCCCCGTCGTCGCGCACGAGCCGGAGGTTGAGGCTGACATTGCCGCGCCCGAGGGCCTTGCCCGCGCGGGCGCGCAGCCCCGCTTCGAGCCCGTCGACCCAGTCGGGCACGCGCAGGCGCAGGTCGAGCCCCTTGCCGTTGACGCTGCGCATTTCCCATGTCCAGGAAAAGCCGTCCTGCGCGCCCTTGGCCGCAGCGAAAGCCGTCATTGATCTGAGCACGCGGGTCCTCCTGCCATGCCCCTGCCGGGCGCGTTTCCGGGTTCGTCCTAGCCATTCGCTTGGACGAGGGCAAGCGCGGCGGCGGGGCAGCGAAACGTTGCCGGGCCCCGGAAAGCGTTAACCATTTATTAATATTTCAGGCGCCTTCTCGGGGAAATCATGTAAAATCGTATGCATACGCAAGCCATCATGCCAGCGCCGCACCGGTCATAGCTGGGCGAAGACCCGCAAGAGGGCAAGACGATGAGTGACGAGACAGACACATCCGACGACGTGATCGAGCTTTCGGCGAGCCGCCCTGGCGACGGTCGGGATACGAGGAAGCTGCTTGCATACTGGTTGGGCCTGCAGGACGGGCGGACCGTGCCGAAGCGGGCCGATATCGACCCGAGGCGAATCGAGGGGTTGCTGTCGGATACGTTCATCCTGGAGCGGATCGCGCCGGGGCTGGCGCGGTTCCGGGTGGCCGGGGCGAACCTGGCCGAGCTGATGGGCATGGATGTGCGGGGTATGCCGGTGAGCAGTTTCATCAACCCCGAGGGGCGCGAGGCTTTTGCCGGGGCGCTGGCGCGGCTGTTCGAAGAGCCGGCGACGGTGCAGCTTGACCTGGTGTCGGCCTCGGGTTTCGGTCAGCCCAAGCTGACGGGCCGGATGCTGTTGCTGCCGCTGCGCAGCGACCTTGGCGACGTGAGCCGGGCGATCGGCTGCCTGGTGGCCGATGGCCGGCCGGGCCGTGTGCCGCGGCGGTTCGATGTGGCCCGCATGCGGGTGGCGCCGGTGGATGGCGGCCCGGTCGAGGTGAGGCGGCCCGAGCCGGCGCCGCGGCCCGTTCCCGTGAAGCGGGGCCCGCCGCATCTGCGGCTGGTGACGAGCAACTAGCGACTCGTTTTGTCGCAAACCCGACAGGTCTGCGCGTTTTCGGGCTTTCGGGGGCGACGTGCGCGGCCTAGCCTGCGGCGAAATTCCTTTGCTTCAGGATGCGCCCCATGGCCCTTGTCTCTTCCGTTACCGCCACCCCGTTGCGCCTTCCGTTGCGCCAGCCCTACATCTGGTCGCAGGGGGTCGAGGATGCGTTCACCATCAACCTGATCACCATGACCTGCGAGGATGGCACGGTGGGCTATGGCGAGACGCCCGCCGCGCCGGATGCCGATGCGCAGAAGATCGTGCTGGAGAAGCTGGGCCGGGGCCTGGTGGGGCGGTCGGTGTTCGATATCGCCGAGGGGTTGCAGGACGCCTATCGCGCGCATTTCCTTGTGTTCGGTGGCAATATGCCGAGATATTTCAACCAGTTGCGGAACGCTCTTGAGACGGCCGCGCTGGATGCGCAGGGCAAGGTTCTGGGCCGGCCGGTGTGGGATCTGCTTGGCGGGGCGGTGCGCAAAGACGTGGGGTATTTCCACTTCCTGCAAGGCAAGACGCCCGAGGCGCTGGCCGAGGATGCCGCCGCCGCGGTGGCCGAGGGACAGCCGATATTGTACCTGAAGGTGGGTGTTGGGGCCGAGCATGACATGGCCGCGGTGCGTGCCGTGCGGGAGGTGGCGCCGGAGGCCCGGCTGCGGCTCGATGCGAACGAGGCATGGGATCAGTCGGTGGCGCTGCGGATGATCGCGCGGCTGGCCCCCTATGACATCGAGTATATCGAGCAGCCGACCGCCAGCACCTCTCAGGCGGCGCTGGCGCATGTGGCGGCGCGCTCTCCCATCGCGATCGGGGCGGATCAGAGCGTGTTTACGTTGCAGGAGGTCTATACGGCGGCCGCCGTGCATCGGGCCGACATGATTGCCGTGGGGCCGCGCGAAATCGGGGGCTTGCGGCCGCTGATGAAGGCGGCGGCGGTGGCCGAGGCGGCGGGGGTGCCGTTGTGCATCCACTCCTCGATGACGACGGGCATCACCACCTGTGCCGAGCATCACGCGGCGCGCGCCATTCCGAACCTCGACGACGGCAACCAGATCATGTGGCAGCTGCTGGCCGAGGATATCGTCGAGGCGCCCGACCTAGCGCCCAAGAAGGGCCGGCTGGCATTGGAGGCCAAGCCGGGGCTGGGGTTCACGCTGAAGGAAGACGTGATTGCCGCGGCCGCCGAGCGGCACCGCACGCACGCCGGCTGATCAGCCGACCATCGGCGTCATCAGCTCGACCTCTTCGCCGTCTTCGATGGCGGTGTAGAAGCAGGTGCGCCGGTTGGTGTGGCAGGCGGGCCCGTATTGGTGGACCCGGACGAGGATGCAGTCGCGGTCGCAATCGACGCGAAGCTCCGCCAGTTCCTGGACGTGGCCGCTGGTTTCGCCCTTGACCCAGAAGGACTGGCGCGAGCGGCTCCAATAGGTGACGCGGCCGGTGTCGAGGGTGCGCTCGACCGCTTCGGCGTTCATCCAGGCGAGCATCAGCACCTCGCCGGTCTCGGCGTCTTGTGCGATGGCCGGTAACAGGCCGTCATCGTTGAATTTCAGCGTCTTTGCGTCGAATGCCATGTCGGAAAACCCTTTCCGTCTGCCTCATGCGCCTCTATCTATGGGGGGAACGCGGAAAGGGAAAGCCATGAGCGGCGAAACCGACCTGATCAAATTGTACTCGGCCCGGATTCTGGAGCTGGCGGCGGATATTCCGCATCATGGCCGGCTGGAAGATCCGGATGCGACGGTGAAACGCCGGGCGCCGCTGTGCGGGTCGACCGTGACGGTCGATATCAAGACCGACGGCACGAAGATCACCGATTACGCGGCCGAGGTGAAGGCCTGTGCGCTGGGGCAGGCTTCTGCCAGTATCGTGGGCGCGCATATCATCGGCTGTGACCTGCAGCAGGTGACCGAGGCGCGCGATGCGCTCAAGGCGATGCTCAAGCAGGACGGGCCGACGCCCCCTGCTCCGTTCGACGGGCTGGAGGTTCTGCGCCCGGCGCAGGATTACAAGAACCGGCATGCGTCGATCATGTTGACGCTCGAGGCGACGGTGGAGGCGCTGGAGACGGCGCAGGCGTCGAGTTCCTGCGCCTGACTTTCACGACAAGACCTGACTGACTGCCATGGCCCCCCGCACTGTCTGGACCTTCAATTTCACCGGCTGGATCCTGTTCACCGTGTCGGCGATTGCCTTCACCTGGACGACCTGGACGGCGGGCGACACGGTGGGGCTGATTGCCAGCCTTGCCTTCCTGATCGCGTGCATCTGCTTCATCGTGCCGGTGTGGATTCACCGGCCTTCCAAGACGGAAGATTGACGCGCAACCCTTTGCCCTGACATAAAAAAACCGCCGCACGCTTGGGGGTCAAGCGGCGGCGGAAGGAAGCTCGGTTCCGGTTGCGGCCTGTCCGGTGATCTGGGGGGAGGCAGGACCCCCGGGGACAGTGATCAGGCGCGGCGCATCGAAACTATGGGGACAGGCGATGCGGATAGCGCGACAGGCCAGGAACGTCGCAGGCAGAAGAGTTACAGAAGCCCCGGAAGGTAGAGACCGCCCAGAAGCGTGACCATCAGGGCCGCGCCGCCGACGAGATCGCCGATAAGCGTGTCGCGGGAGCGGTAGGCGGCTGTCTTGAACTGGCTGAGCATTGGGTGGCTCCTTTCCGGTGTGGCTTTGTTGCTTATTTGTTCTCATTTTGGAAAGGGTTTGTAAAGAACTTTATGAGAACATACCGGAACATCTGTGGATAAATGCGGGTAAGGCTTTGGTATGGAACGAAACTTTTTGTTCCTTTTCCGTTCCTGCCTGTGGATAAGTCTTACCCGACGCTGATGAGGCGGATCGCCTGGTCCTGTTCCATCAGCCACAGGAGGATGCGGGCCGCCTGCCCCCGGGCGCCTGTCAGGTCGGGGTCGTCGTTGAGCAGCTTGCGGGCGTCGGACTGGGCCACCGCCATCAGGGCCGCCTGCCCTTCGAGGTCGGCGATGCGGAAGCGTGGCAGGCCGGATTGGGCGGTGCCGATCAGGTCGCCGGCGCCGCGCATTTCGAGATCGACCTCGGCGATGCGGAACCCGTCTTCGGTTTCGCGCATGGTGGTGAGGCGTTTTTCGCCGGTTTCGGAAAGCGGCGGCTGGTACATGAGCAGACAGGTCGAGGCGGCCTCGCCCCGCCCGACCCGGCCGCGGAGCTGGTGGAGTTGCGCGAGGCCGAAGCTTTCGGCGCGTTCGATCACCATGATCGAGGCGTTGGGCACGTCGACCCCCACCTCGATCACGGTGGTGGAGACGAGAACGGAGGTGTCGCCCCGCTGGAAGGCGGCCATGGCGGCATCCTTCTCCTCGGGGGGCATCTGGCCGTGGACGAGGCCGACGACGCCCTCGCCAAGCGCGGCGCGGAGGCGTTTGAACCGCTCGCCCGCGCTGGAGAGGTCGATGAGTTCGCTTTCCTCGACCAGCGGGCAGACCCAGTAGGCCTGTCGCCCCTCGGCGATGGCGCGGCGGAGGTAGTCGACGACCTCGTCCATACGGCCCTGGCTGACCAGCGCGGTGGTGATGGGTTTGCGGCCCGGCGGTTTCTCGTCGAGGATCGAGACATCCATATCGCCGTATTGCGCGAGCGACAGGCTGCGGGGGATGGGCGTGGCAGTCATCACCAGCACGTCGGCCTGGGCCCCCTTGCGGCCGAGTTCAAGGCGCTGGCGGACACCGAAGCGGTGCTGTTCGTCGACGATGGCGAGGCGAAGATCCTGGAATTCCACGTCTTTCTGGAAGACGGCATGGGTGCCGACGAGGATCTGGATATCGCCGGCCTTGAGGGCGGCGAGCTTGCGGCGGCGCTCGGCCCCCTTGTCGCGGCCGGTGAGGATTTCGATGACGACGCCCGCGGCCTCGGCCAATGGGGTGAGCCCTTCGAGATGCTGGCGGGCGAGGATTTCGGTGGGGGCCATCATCACCCCCTGCCCGCCCGCCTCGACCGCGATGAGCAGGGCTTTCAGCGCGACGAGGGTCTTGCCGGCGCCCACGTCGCCTTGCAGGAGGCGGTTCATCCGCCGGTCCTGGGCCATGTCGGCGGCGATTTCGGCGATGGCGCGGGTCTGGGCGCCGGTGGGGGTGTAGGGCAGCGCGTCGAGCACCTTGGCCTGGAGTTTGCCGGTGCCGACGGTGGCCCGGCCCTTGGTGCGGCGCAGCTTGGCGCGGGCGAGGCCGAGGGTGAGCTGATGGGCCATGAACTCGTCATAGGCGAGGCGTTCGCGGGGGGCGTCGGAGGGGCTGAGATCGGCCATGTCCTTGGGCGCGTGGGCGCGGGCGATGGCCTCGTGCCAGTCGGGCCAGCCGGCGCTGGCCTTTTGCGCCGGGTCGATCCATTCGGGCAGCTCGGGCGCGCGGGTGACGGCGGAATGGGCGGCCTTGCCCATGGTTTTCTGGGTGACGCCGGCGGTGAGCGGGTAGACCGGCTCGAAATCGGGGATGTCGCCGGCCTCGTTCGGCGGCAGGATGTGGTCGGGGTGAACCATCTGGGCCATGCCGTCGAACAGCTCGACCTTGCCGGAGACCACGACACGCTGGCCGGTGGGCAGGATGCGGCGGAGGTAGTCGTCGCGGGCGTGGAAGAAGACGAGCTGGAAACTGGTTGCGGCGTCCTCGACATTGACGCGGTACGGGCCGCCGCGGCGCTGGGGCGCGCGGTGGTCGCCGACGGTGACCTCGACGGTGACGGTTTCGGGGTAGTTGGCGCCCTGCACCGTTTCGCGGCGGCGGCGGTCGATGCCGGAATAAGGCAGCGTGAAGAGCACGTCGCGGGGGCGGGTGATGTCGATCGCGGCGAGGGTCTTGGCGGTCTTGGGGCCGACCCCTTCCAGGGTTTCCAGCTCGGCGAAGAGCGGGAAAAGGATGGGAGGGCGGGTGCTCATGAGGCGCCTACGAGGTCGAGCCAGCCGTCTTCGTCGATGATCTCGACGCCCAGTTCCTCGGCTTTCTTGCCCTTGCTGCCGGCACCGGGGCCCGCGACGACGAGGTCGGTTTTCGCGCTGACGCTGCCCGAGACCTTGGCGCCCAAGGCCTCGGCGCGGGCCTTGGCCTCGGCCCGGGTCATTTTCTCGAGCGTGCCGGTGAAGACGATGGTCTTGCCGGCGACGGGGCTGCCCTCCGTTGCCGGGCGGGCGGTTTCCTCGACGGTGAGGTGTCGGGTCAGGCGGTCGATGCTGTCGCGCTCGTTGTCCTGCGCGAAGGCGGTGACGAGGGAGCGCGCCATGACCTCGCCCACCCCGTCTATGCCGAGGAGGCGTTCCCATTCGGGGCCGTCGCAATCGGCGGCGCTGTCCATGGCGGCGGTGAAATCGTCCCAATTGCCGTAGAAGCGGGCGAGAAGGTTGCTGGCCTGTTCGCCGACATGGCGGATGCCCAAGGCGAAGAGGAGGCGGCCGAAGGGGATGTTTCGTTTTTCTTCAATGGCTTCGAAGAGGTTCTTCGCGCTTTTCTCACCCCAGCCTTCGCGGTTCTTGAGTTGGCGTGGGCCCGAGCCGTAGCGCTCTTCCAGTGTGAAGATGTCGGCGGGTTCCTTGATCCAGCCGTCGCGGTAGAATTGTTCGACCTGTTTGGCGCCGAGCCCTTCGATGTCGAAGGCGGCGCGGGAGACGAAATGTTTCAGTTTTTCAACCGCTTGCGCCGGGCAGATGAGGCCGCCGGTGCAGCGGCGGACGGCGTCGCCTTCCTCGCGGATGGCCTCGGAGCCGCATTCGGGGCAGGTTTCGGGGAAGGTATAGGGTTGCGCGTCGTCGGGGCGTTTCGAGAGGTCGACATCGGCGACTTTCGGGATGACGTCGCCGGCGCGGTAGACCTGCACCCAGTCGCCTTCGCGGATATCCTTGCCGCCGCGGATTTCGTTGCCCTTGCTGTCGCGGCCGGCGATGTAATCCTCGTTATGGAGCGTGGCGTTGGAGACGACGACGCCGCCGACGGTGACGGGGGTCAGGCGGGCGACGGGGCTGAGGGCGCCGGTGCGGCCGACCTGGATGTCGATGGCCTCAAGCCGGGTCCAGGCGAGCTCGGCGGGGAATTTATGGGCGATGGCCCAGCGGGGGGTGGTGCTGCGGAAGCCGAGGCGGCTCTGCAGGGCGAGGTCGTCGATTTTGTAGACGACGCCGTCGATATCGTAGCCGAGCTCGGCGCGGAGTTGCTCGATCTTGGCGTATTGGACGAGCATTTCGGATGGCCCGTCGCAGAGTTCGGTGAGCGGATTGGTCTGGAAGCCGAGGTCGGAGAGCCGGTTGATGGCGGCCATCTGGGTGTCGGCGAGCGGTTCGCTGACCTCGCCCCAGGCATAGGCGAAGAAGCGCAGCGGGCGGCTGCGGGTGATGGAGGAGTCGAGCTGGCGGAGGGAGCCGGCGGCGGCGTTGCGGGGGTTGGCGAATTGCTTGTCAGACCTTTCGGCCTGCCGCGCGTTGAGCGCCTCGAAATCGGCGTGGCTCATGTAGACCTCGCCGCGGATTTCGAGCACGTCGGGGGCGCCGTCGATCTTGACGGGGATGTCGTCGATGGTGCGGGCGTTGGCGGTGACGTTCTCGCCCACCGCGCCGTCGCCGCGGGTGGCGGCCTGCACGAGCTTGCCGGACTCGTAGCGCAGCGAAAGGCTGAGCCCGTCGATCTTGGGCTCGGCGGTGTAGGTGAGTTTCGCGTCGTCGCCGAGGCCGAGGTAGCGGCGGATGCGGGTGTCGAATTCGGTGATGTCGGCGTCGTCGAAGGCGTTGCCGAGGCTGAGCATGCGCACCGCGTGGGTGACCTTGGCGAAGGCTTCGGAGGGCGCGGCGCCGACCTGGTCTGACGGGCTGTCGGCGCGTTTGAGATGGGGGAAACGGTCTTCGATGGCCGCATTGCGGGCCTTGAGGGCGTCATATTCCGCATCGCTGATGCGGGGCGCGTCTTCGGTGTGGTAGGCGGTGTTCGCCTCGGCCAGTTGCTGCGCCAGGTCGGCCAGTTCTTTCGTGGCCTGTTCCTCGCTCAGGTCGTCGACCTCGGGTTTCTGCGCCATTCTGCCCCTCCGCATGCATGGGGCGCGGCCGGCCAACCCGCGCGCCCCGGACTTTCGATGCAAGTGATAGGGCGACGCGGCGGGCGCGTCCAGAGAGGTCAGGCGCCTATGGCGATCGGCCTGTCCCCGTCGGAGGCGGGATCGGGATCGCGGAGCACGTAGCCCCTGCCCCAGACCGTCTCGATATAGTTGGCCCCGCCCGTCGCCTCGGCCAGTTTCTTGCGAAGTTTGCAGATGAACACGTCGATGATCTTGAGCTCGGGCTCGTCCATGCCGCCATAGAGGTGGTTGAGGAACATTTCCTTGGTGAGCGTCGTGCCCTTGCGCAGGCTCAGAAGCTCGAGCATCTGGTATTCCTTGCCGGTGAGATGCACCGTCTTGCCTTCGACTTCGACCGTCTTGGCGTCGAGGTTGACGTTGACCTTGCCGGTGCGGATGACCGATTGCGAATGCCCCTTGGAGCGGCGGATGATGGCGTGGATGCGCGCCACGAGTTCCTCGCGGTGAAAGGGTTTCGTCAGGTAATCGTCGGCGCCGAATCCGAAGCCCTTGATCTTGCTTTCGGTGTCGTCGGCGCCCGTCAGGATCAGGATCGGCGTGTCGACACGGGCCATGCGCAGCTGTCGCAGCACGTCGTGCCCGTCCATGTCGGGCAGGCCGAGATCGAGGAGGATCAGGTCATAATCGTAGAGCTTGGCGAGGTCGATGCCCTCTTCGCCAAGATCGGTCGTGTAGACGTTGAGATTGGCGTGGGTGAGCATCAATTCGATACTCTTCGACGTGGTCGGGTCGTCTTCCACCAACAGCACACGCATGACGGTCTCCGTAATAACTTCTTTTCCGGAGACGAGTAGTGACTAAGAATGGTTAACTACAGGTTACCGAGAATGAAATAGTACCGGTCTCTACTTTTGGTTGTCCACGGCTTTGTGCCCCGAAAGACGATTTGTCGCTTTCAGACCGGCCTCGCCATGGGTCGAAAGCGCGCTCTCCCATTCGAGGAATTCTTCCTGGCTGAGACCATAGCGCGCGAGGGCCTCCTCGCGGCTCAGCAGGCCGTGAAGGACGCCGCGCACCACCGCGTGCTTGCGCGAGGCGACCCAGCGGCGCGTGTCGGGCGGCGGCAGGTCGGCCCGTGTCATCATCGTTCCATCAGGCAGTTTCACGGCCCTTGGCCCCGGCACTTTCTTCAGATACATCACTCTCACCCTTACCTTTCATGGGCCGGAGTGTTGCCGCAGCCGCTTAACGCGCGGTGAAACCGGGACTTGAGAGTGTGTTGCATTTTCCTATATTCCGCGGAACCGGACCGGAGAGAGACATGGCGCTCGACACTGAATTGAATTCGCTGGGCCTGCCCAAGGCCCCTGCCGACACGCGCGTCGTCGTGGCGATGTCGGGCGGCGTGGATTCATCGGTCGTGGCGGCGATGCTGGCCGAGGAAGGCTATGACGTGGTCGGTGTGACGCTGCAATTGTATGACCACGGGGCGGCGCTGGCGAAGAAGGGCGCGTGCTGTGCCGGGGTCGACATTCACGACGCCCGCCGGGTGGCCGAGGAGATGGGCTTTCCGCATTACGTTCTGGATTACGAGAACATCTTCAAGGACGCGGTGATCGACGAGTTTGCCGACAGCTATCTTGCCGGGGCGACGCCGGTGCCGTGCATCCGCTGCAATGAACGGGTGAAGTTCAAGGACCTGCTGGAGACGGCGAAGGACCTCGATGCCGATTGCATGGCGACGGGGCATTACATCCAGCGCAAGCTCGGCGATGCCGGGGCGGAGCTGCATTGCGCCGAGGATGCGAACCGCGACCAGAGCTATTTTCTGTTCTCGACTACGCCGGACCAGCTCGAGTATCTGCGTTTCCCGCTGGGGCACCTGCCCTCGAAGGATGCGACGCGGAAGCTCGCGGCGCGGTACGGGCTGGCGGTGGCGGACAAGCCGGACAGCCAGGATATCTGCTTCGTGCCGAACGGGAATTACGCGTCCGTCATCGAGAAGCTGCGGCCCGGTGCGGCCGAGCCGGGGCAGATCGTGCATGTGGATGGCCGGGTGCTGGGCGAGCATGAGGGCGTGATTCATTATACGATCGGGCAGCGCCGGGGCTTGGGTATCGGCGGGCTGTCGGAGCCTTTGTACGTGGTGAAGCTCGATGTGGACGCCAAGCAGGTGATCGTGGGGCCGAAGGAGATGCTGGCGACCCGCGTGGTGCCGGTGCGCGAGATCAACTGGCTGGGGGACGAGGCGTTCACGTCGCGGGACGAATGGCATGTGTCGGTCAAGGTCCGCTCGACCCGGCCGCCGCGGGAGGCGATCATCCGGCCGCTCTCTGAGACGGAAGCGGAGGTGGAGCTGCTGACCGCCGAGGAAGGCGTGTCGCCGGGCCAGGCCTGCGTGTTCTACGAGACGGGCGGCAGCCGTATCCTGGGCGGCGGGTGGATCTGGCGGGGCTGAGAGGGTTCCGTGACGTTAGCCGGGCCCGAGACGCCGCCGCGCTTGCCGGACATGAAGAACAGCTTACAAGGGAAAGTCTCACATAGATACTTTCCTGATAGGTGTTTTCCGTGCGCATCCGCTTTCTTGCCTGCCTGCCCTTTGCCCTGGTTCTGACCGCCTGTGGCGCCGATATCTCCTCTGAACCGGTGCAGTTTGCGCTGAAGCCCGGCGTCGACCCGGCGTTCATCGCCACGACCACGACCAAGCCCTTCCGAACGCAGGTGACCGATGCCGAGGGCAGCTTCATCCGGCAGGAAGACGGGGTGACCTGCGTCCTGGAATCGAAGGAGTTGAAGGCGACGCTGGTGACGCCGGCGAAGGTGGCGTTTCCGATCACGCGGGGCCGCGCCTCGCCGATGCAGGTGCGGTGCCTGAGCGAGGATTACATGGCCGAGGGCGTGATGTATCCGGGGCTCAGCGGGACGATCGTGATCGGACCATCGCTGGCCGGGGTTGCGGCGGCCATGGTGTCGGCCGGGGTGGCCGATGCGCGGGATCGGTGGGCTTATACCGACAAAACCGTCTGGATCACGTTGCAGGAGCGCGGCGAATAGGCATTCGGCGCGCCGGACGGGAAAACTGTGCATTTCCGGGTTGCCGCGGCGGGCCGCCGCTGCCAGTGTCTTTTTGTCCATACATAATAAAAGGCCCTGCCTCATGAGTTCCCCTGCCTCCACGCCGCCCGTTTACCTCGATTACCTGAACCGCTTCGATATCGAGGCGCTGGGGTTCACCGATGCCGAGATCCTGTCGGCGATCGAGGATTCGCTGAGGATGCAGGGCAAGGGCGAGACGTCGATCGAGCCGCGGATGCATATCCGGCCGCGGGCCGGGGTCGAGGGGCATTTCAACGTGCTGCGCGGCTGGATTGGTGGCGAGATCGACAGCGCCGGGACCAAGGTGGTGGGCGATTTCGTCGACAACTACAAATCGGGGCGGCCCTCGGAATACGGGCTGTTGACGCTGTTCGACCCGCGGATGGGGGCGCCCAAGGCGCTGATCGACGCGACGGGGATTACCGAGATGCGCACCGGGGCGATCACCGCGCTGGGGGCCAAGTACCTGGCGCCGGAGAAGCCGAAGGTGCTGGGCCATATCGGGGCGCGCGGGACGGCTTATTGGAACGTGCGGCTGCTGTGTCACCTCTTCGATTTCGAGGAGGTGCGGGTGCATTCGCGGCGGCCGGAGAGCCAGGAGGCGTTTGCGGAGCAGTTGCGGGCCGACCTGGGGCGCGAGATCACCGTGACGAATGACTGGAAGTCCTGCCTGCAAGATGCTGATATCGTTGTGGAAGCGTCACGCCTGTCGGAACCGCAGCCGCTTCTGAAGACCGAGTGGATCAAGCCCGGCGCGCTGGTGGTGCCGTATGGCACCATGTCGGCGGTGGAGCTGAACCTGACGGATATCATGGACAAGGTAGTGATGGATGACTGGGGCCAGGCGCATGGGGTGTTCGGCGCGCTGCGCGAACACGTCGATCAGGGCAAGCTGACGGCGGAGACGCTGCATGCGGAGTTGGGACAGATCGTGGCCGGGGTGAAGCCGGGGCGCGAGAGTGCCGAGGAGACGATCCTCTTCTGGCATCGTGGACTGTCGCTGTCGGATATCGCGCTGGGGCATGCGATGCTGGCCAAGGCGAAGGACATGGGCGTGGGGCAGCGGCTGCGGTTCTACTGAAGGTGCTTCAGCACGGCCTTCGCGGCGCGGAGGCCGGGGGCCTCGCCGTCTTTGCCGAGGCGTTCCATGGTGAGCTTCATCGCGTCGGGTTGGTCGCCGGGATCGTCGAGCAATTCCAATAGCTTGGGGGCGATAAGCTCTGGTCGGCACCGGGCGCCGTTGAGTTCGGGCACGGCGCGGGTGTCGGTGACGAGATTGACCAAAGTCAGCGTGTCGATCTTCAGCATGCGTTGCAGGATCATCCGGCTGATCGGGTGAACGTCATAGGCGATGAGCATCGGCGTGCCGGCCGCGGCCAGTTCGAGCGAGACCGTGCCGGAGGCTGCGAGCGCGCGGTCGGCGGCGCCGAAAGCAGCCGCCTTTTCAATGGTATAGACCTGGGAGCTGCGGCCATCGGGTGCGATGACGAGCGGCTCGCCGGGCCAGTCGGCGGTGAGCTCGCGGATCTGGTCGGCGCGGGCCTCGGTGGCCGGGACGACGATGCGCAGGTCGGGGCGCGCACGGCAGACCTCGCGCAGCGCCTCGCCGAAGATGGGCGCGAGCTGGGCCACCTCGCTGCGGCGGGAGCCGGGAAGGACCATGAGGAGCGGCGCGTCGCCGAGGCCGCGGTTTTCCCGGAAGGCGGCGATCTGGCCGGGGGTGGCCTGTGGTTCGCTGACGACCGGGTGGCCGACGAAATCGCACTCCATCCCGGCGGCTTCCATGTAGGGCGGCTCGAACGGCAGGAGGGCGAGCACCTGGTCGATGTGGCTGGCCATGCGTTGGGCGCGCTTGGGGCGCCAGGCCCACACGGAGGGCGCCACGTAATGCACTGTTCTGATGGAGCTTTTCGCCTTCACGATCTTGGTGACGCGGAGGCAGAAATCGGGGCTGTCGATGGTGATCAGCACGTCGGGATTCGCGGCGAGCACCGCATCGGCGGCCTCGTGCAGGCGGCGGCGGAGGTGGGGGTATTGCTTGAGCACCTCGACCAGCCCGTGCACGCTGAGGTCGTCCATCGGGAAGATCGAGTTGAACCCTTCGCCCGCCATCATCGGGCCGCCGATGCCGATGAACTCGACATCGGCGGAAAGCTGTTTCAGCCCGGCCATGAGCGCGGCGCCGAGCCGGTCGCCCGAGGCCTCGCCCGCGATGAGGAAGATGCGCATCTAGATATCCGCTGCGAGAAGGAAGAGGCCGCTGTCGCGGGCGGCCTGAAGTGTGGTGTCGCGGTCTAGGATCATGACCTTTTCGGCCTCGATGACGAGGCCCGCAAGCCCGGCGCCTGCGGCGGACTCGATGGTGCGGGGGCCGATGGTGGGCATGTCGATGCGCAGGTCCTGCCCGGCCTTGGCGGCCTTGACCAGCACGCCGCGATAGTCGCGGCGGAACTGCGGGGGAGTGCCGGCCACGAATTGCAGCAGCGCGTCGGTGCCCTGGACGGTTTCGATGCCGAGGCACTGGCCACCGGCGACGACGCAGCCCTGCCCCACGTCGAGCGGCGCGATGCCTTGCAGGATTTCGGTGGCGCGGGTGATATCGGCCTTAGTCGTCTCGTCGGGATCGGGGCCGACATGCAGGCCCGCCTCGGCGGTGAGCGAGGGCAGAACCTGGTGGGCGCCGACGACGGAGAAGCCCTGTTCCTCGAAGACCTCGATCACGGTTCGCAAGAGGCCATCGTCGCCCATTTGCAGCGCCGCCATCAGGCGCGGGGCCAGCGCCGCCATCTCGGCGTCGAAGGCCGAGGGGTCGAGCGCGGGGCGCACGAGGGAGCCGGCGAAGACCATGCGGTCGACGCCCGCCTCTTTCATCGCGGCGAAGAGCGTGCCGATCTGTTCGAGGCGGTGGCGGTGGGATTGCCCTTCCAGCTCGCTCGGGATGCCCTCGAGCGTGATGATCATGGCGTCGGGGTTGGCGCGGGCAATGGCCACGGGCAGCGCGCCGGCGCAGGCAAGGATGGCAAGCTTTCCGGACATGGTCAGATCGAGCCCGGGGTCAGGAAGGAGCGGTCGGAGCCGGCGGTGATGAAGTTCACGATCTGGCGGACATAGTCGCTTTCGGTCTCGTCGCCGAGGCGGCGGGCGCGTTCCTGGAAGCTGCCCTCGCCCTGGGCCAGCATCTGGAAGGCGGCACGGAGCGCGGTGATGTCGGAGCGGGCGACGCCGCGGCGCTTGAGGCCGACGAGGTTGAGCCCGTCAAGCTCGCCCCTTGGCGCCTGAACGAGGCCGTGGGGGATGACGTCGTTGGTGACCATGGTGACGGCGCCGATGATGGCCCCCTGCCCGATGCGCACCCATTGGTGGACGCCGGAGAGGCCGCCGATGATCACGTCGTCCTCGATCAGGCAATGGCCGGCCAGCGCGGCGTTGTTGACGATGATGACCCGGTTGCCGACCTGCACGTCATGGGCCACGTGGCAGCCGGCCATGAAAAGCCCGTCATCGCCGACACGGGTGATGCCGCCGCCGCCCTCGGTGCCGGTGTTCATGGTCACGTGTTCGCGGATGCGGTTGCGGGCGCCGATGACCAGCCTGGTCTTCTCGCCGCGGAACTTGAGATCCTGGGGGATCTCGCCGATGCAGGCGAAGGGGAAAAGGGTGGAGTCTTCGCCGACCTCGGTGTCGCCGCTGATGACGACGTGGCTTTTCAGGATGACGCCATCGCCCAGCTTCGCGTCCGGTCCGACATGGCAGAAGGGGCCGACCTGGCACCCCTGCCCCAGCTGGGCGCCGGGTTCGACCACCGCGCTCGGGTGGACCTCGGTTTCACCGCGTTCGCTCATGCGGGTCACTCCTTGGGCATGTCGACCATGGCGGTGAACTCGGCCTCGCAGGCCATGTCCCCCTCGACCGAGGCCTTGCCGCGGAACTTCCAGACCTTGCCGCCGGGGCGGCCGCGCAGGGTTTCGATGTCGAGCGCCAGCACGTCGCCGGGTTCGACCATGCGGCGGAACTTGCAGCTTTCGATCGACATGAAATAGATCAGGACGTTCTTGTCCTGCAGGCCGAGATGGGCACCGACCATGACGGCCGCGGTCTGGGCCATCGCCTCGACCATGGTGACGCCGGGCATGATGGGCTTCTGCGGGAAGTGGCCCTGGAAATGGGGCTCGTTCATGGTGACGTTCTTGATGCCACGGGCCGATTGATAGCCGTTCATGTCCACGACCTTGTCGACGAGCAGGAACGGGTAGCGATGCGGAATCAGCCGCTGGATCATGTTGATATCCGCGGTTGTCAGCGGCTCGGTCATCGTCTGTCCTTTCGGTAGGTCGCGTGCGGTTTCCCTATCAAGCGCGACCGGTCTGGGCAAGCGCGGGGGTTATTCGCTGCCGCTGTCGGCGCCGGGCTCGGGCGTGGTCTCGGGCGCGCTGTCGCTGCCGGGGCGGCCGTCGCCGAGGGCGCGGTCGATCCGGGTGATGGCGGTGTCGGTCACGTCGATGCTTTCCGACCGGAAGAGCACGGTGCGTGCGTCGAGCACCACCACGCCGCCGGCCTCGCGCATGACCTCGGTCACGATCGGTTCGACGGCGCGCAGGAATTGCAGCGGCAGGCGCTCGCGGTCGCGTTCGAGGTCGACCACGCGGCGTTCGCTGTCGCGGCGGATTTCCTGGACCTTGGCGTCGAAGGCGTCGGCGAGGTCGCGGAATTCCTCGGGCGAGGTTTCGGCGCGCAGCTCGGTCAGGCGTTTTTCCTCGGCTTCCAGCTCGGCCTCGAGCTTGCGGTTGCGGGCGGCGAGTTTCTCGCGCTCGGCCTGGTGGTCGGCCACCATGCGCTGGCCCAGCTCGGTCTGTTCGAAGAGACGCTCGGGATCGAGGACGAGGATGTCGTTCTGGACGACACCCACGTCCTGTGCCTGCGCCTGTGGCGGTCCGAGGCAGATCAGAGCTACAGCCGCAATTGCAAGGCCGCGCAGGCAGGTCAAGTTCAGAAGTCCGTTCTGACCGAGAAGTCGAACTGGCGCTCGATGTCGCCCGGCTCTTTCTGGAGGGCTTTCGAGAAGTCCATCCGGATCGGGCCGAAGGGCGATTCCCAGAACAGCGACAGGCCGATCACGTGGCGGGCCTCGAACCCGACCGACTGTGCCACCGGGGGCACGATCGTGTCGACGTTCCAGATCGAGCCGATGTCGTAGAAGGCGCCGCCGGTGATGCCGAATTCGGCCGGGAGACCCAGCGGGAATTCCGCCTCGAACTTGGCCGCGGCAAAGAGGTTGCCGCCGAGATGTTCGCCGGCCTGAACCGGGCCCATGCCGTTGGGCTCGAAACCGCGGATGACCTTCTGGGTGAACCGGTCGACGGCGCGGCCGCGGGTGCTGCCCTTGAAGTCGATGGAGCCCGCTTCGAGGATGCCGCGCAGGGTGACTTCCTCGTTCAGGACGCGGGTTTCGCCGACGACGCGCAAGGTCGATTTCACGTAGTCCTGATCGCCGCCGAGGCCGCCGAATTCCATGCCCGTGTCGATCAGGACACCGGCATTGGGGTTGAGGCCGTTGTCGCGGCTGTCGAACACGTAGCGGTAACCCACGGCGCTGGCGAACTGGCCGCCCAGGGCCGCTTCGGCCGCAAGCGTCGGCGAGGCGCCGGCGTAGTTGCCCTGATCCGAGTAGGAGCCGCTGTAGTACAGCGTCAGCCGCGAGCGCTCGGCCACCGGGAAGGTGATGCCGGGCCGGAGGTTGGCGTAGGTGGTGTCGTAGAGGCTGTTGTCGCCGTCGGTCTCGACATAGGAGGACGAGAAGGCGAAGGCCACGTCACGGCCGAGGAAGGCCGGTTCGATGAAGTTGATCGCGTAGTTCGACGTGTTGCCGGACAGCGAGAGGTTGGCCGCGAGGGTCTGGCCCCGGCCGAGGAAGTTGCGCTCGCGGAAGCCGACCGAGATGCCGAGACCGGCGTCGGTCGAATAGCTGCCGCCGAAGGTCAGCGAGCCGGTGGTGGTTTCCTCGACATCGACATCGACGACGACCTGATCGGGGCGCGAGCCTTCGCGGGCGTTCACGTCGGCATCGCTGAAGTAACCCAGGGCACGGATGCGCTCGGCCGTTTCGCGAATCTGGCGCGGGTTGAACGGGTCGCCCTCGACGGTGTCGAACTGGCGGCGGATGACGCGGTCGAGGGTGGTGGTGTTGCCCTCGATATCGATCCGCTCGACGAAGACGCGCGGGCCGCGGACCAGCTGGAACTCGACATCGAGCGTCAGGTCACGGTCGTTGCGGGTGATGCGGGGTTCGACGCGCAGGAAGTCGATGCCCTTCTTGATGGCGAGGCGTTCCATCCGGGCGATGGAGTTCTCGACCAGCGAGGGCGAATAGACGACGCCCGGCTTGATGCGCAGCACGTTCTGGAAGTGGGCCGGGGTGGCCTCGGGCACTTCGCTGGTGGTGGTGATGCGGCCGAAGCGGAACTGCTGCCCTTCCTGGATGTTGAAGGTTACGAAATAGGCGTCGCGCTCGCGGGCCAGCTCGGCGTTGGTGCCGGTGACGCGGAAGTCGACATAGCCGCGCGACTGGTAGAAGTCGGTCAGGACCTGCTCGTCGAATTCGAGACGGTCCTCGACGAAGGTGTCGCGGTTGATGATGGCGCGCAGCAGGCCGGCCTGCTTGCTGCCGACGACGCGGCGCAGGCGGCGGTCGGAGTAGACCTTGTTGCCGACGAAGCTGACACGCTGGATCTCGATGCCGCGGCCCTCGAAGATCTCGAAGACGAGGTCGACGCGGTTCTCGCTGCGGCGGATGATCTTGGGGGTCACGCGGGCGGCCACGCGGCCGTTCTGTACGTAGGCCTCGGAGATCGAGGCGGCGTCACGCTCGGCCGTGCTGGGGCTGAACACCTGACGGGATTTGCTTTCGACGAGGCCGGAAAGGTCGTCGTCCTTGATCTTGCGGTTCCCCTCGAAGGCGATCCGGTTGATCGTCGGGTATTCGCGGACCTTGATGACCAGCCGGCTGCCGCGCGGCTCGATCTCGACGGTTTCGAACAGGCCGCTGTCGAGAATGCGCTGGTAGGCTTCGTTGAGCTGCCCGGCCGACACGGTCTGGCCCCGGGCGATGCCCGCATAGGTCAGGATCGTGCCCGGCTCGATGCGCTGATTGCCTTCGATCGTCACGTCGGTGAAGCGGTACGTTTGCGCGGAGGCGTCACGCGGAGCCGCGAAACAGGCCAGAACGACCGCGAAAACGATCAGACTCTGTGCCACGAAGCTCTTAAAAGAAAAGCGTGCTTTCTGCACGTCTCGCAACGCGATCAAGACATTCATTTGCAAACCCAGTCAGACATCCCAGTATAGAGATGTCAGTAACCTCTCTCATTGGGCTTGTCAAAGCGCGTGTGGGCAGATTTTGTGTATGTCCCGCGACGGCAGACAAGAAGCGCCCCACCCAAGGGCAACCCACGCGAGAGCACGGCCCTGTCAAGAGCCGTGAAAATGATTGGAATCGGGGTGTTGCACGGCACCTTTCCGGTGCGTGGCGGGGTCGCTCAGAGGGAGCCGACGAAGGCCCCTGCGAGCAGCGCGACGGCAATCGTGGCCAGATAGAGAATCCGGTCCCAGTTGACGTTCACCAGAAGGCTGATCCCGCGGTATCCGCTGACGAGTTGTTGCATGGTCCTGCCCTGCGTTCAGTTCGGCTGCACATTGCCCGCCCAATGTGACGCGAATCCGTACCGGAATATGGCGAATCCGTGGCGGCCCTGCCTGCCGTTGCGTCAGGGGCAGAAGATGTCGTTGCCGAGCGCGAAGGCCATGACCGAGAGCACGAAGACAAGGCCGACCGTCATGATGACGCGCAGCACCTTGTCGCTCGGCGGCCGGCCCGCAACCGCCTCATATGCATAGAAAACCAGGTGACCGCCATCGAGCACGGGAATCGGGAACAGGTTGAGCAGGCCGACGGCGGTCGACAGGACCGCGATGAACCAGATGTAGTTCGAGATGCCCTGGCTTGCCATCGCGCCCGAGACCTCGGCGATGCCGAGCGGGCCGGACATGTTGCAGCTGCTGATGGCGCCGGTGACCATGTGGTAGAGCCCCGAGACCGAGCCCGCGATCACGCGCCCGACCTGCGACACGCCGTTGCCGAAGGCCGCCACCGGGCCGAGCCGCTCGGTCGCGGGTTCGAAGGCCAGGCCGCCGGCGATGCCGATGCGCCACTCGGTCTTGAAGCCGCCCTCTTCCTGCGGCTCGTCCACGCGGCGCGGCGCGAGGGCGAACTCGAGCATCTCGCCATCGCGCCAGACGTCAAGCTGAAGCACGCGGCCCTCGGACGATTCGACGATGTCCTTGAGTTGCGAAAAAGCCACGATCGGCTGATCTTCGACGGCGGTGATCACATCGCCCTGTTTCATGTCGATGTCGTAGGCCGCGGATTGCGGAGAAAGCTGCACCACGTGGGGCGGCATCGGGTACGGGCCCTGCACCGTGATCAGCTCGCCATCGCGGCGGACCTCGTAGTCGAGCAGCGCCTCCTTCGGCAGGGCATCGATGAAGTCCTCGAACTCGTCGCTGCCTTCGTCTTCGCGGGTGGGCACCGCCTGCCCCTCGATTCGAACCAGCTCGTCGCCGGGTTGCAGGGTGATGCCCTCGACCGGCAGGTCGGTCAGCTCGCCCACGGTGAGCGGTTCGGCGACCTTGCCCTGGGCCATCATCACGGCGGAGAAGACGACGATCGACAGGACGAAGTTGAAGACCGGGCCTGCGGCCACGGTGGCCGCCCGCGCCCAGAGCGGCGCGCCCAGCATGGTATGGCGTTTCTGCTCGGCGTTCATGGTGTCGTAGTCGTCGCTGGCGGTGCCGCTGGCGGCGTTGGCGTCGCCCATGAACTTGACGTAGCCGCCGAAGGGCAGCGCCGCGAATTGCCAGCGGGTGCCGTGCTTGTCGACGCGCGACCAGATCACCGGGCCGAAGCCCAGCGAGAAGACCTCGGCCTTGATCCCGCACCAGCGCCCGACGATGTAATGGCCGTATTCGTGGATCGCCACGATGATCGAAAGGGCGACGATGAACGCCACCACGGTCATGAAAACTCCGCCGAACTGGGGGATGATTGCCATCGGGTCCACGCGCTGCTCCTACCTTGTTCTTTCCTTCACCACGTCATCGGCGCGGGCTCTTGCGAGTTGGTCTGCCTCGAGAACGGTTTCAAGCGTGAAACCGGCGGAATTGAGACTGTCCTCTGACGACAGCCGGGCAAGCACCTCTTCGACTATGTCACACATATCGCAGAATCCGATATGTCCAGCGATGAAGTGGTCGAGCGCCCGTTCCTTGGCGGCGTTGAAGATGGCGCCGGAGAAGCCGCGCTCGTCCATCACCTCGCGCGCCAGCCGCAGGACGGGGTAGCGGCGCAGGTCGGGCTCGTGGAAGTTGAGCTGGCCGACGGCCGCGAGGTTCAGTTGCTCGACCGGCAGCGGGTAGCGTTCGGGCCAGTACATGGCGTGGCCGATGGCGTGGCGCATGTCGTGCGGGCCGACATGGGCGATGATCCCGCCGTCGCAATAGGCGACCATGGCGTGCACGAGGGATTCGGGGTGGATCAGCACCTCGATCTGGTTGGGGGCGAAGCCGAAAAACTCTCTCGCTTCAATCATTTCCAGCGCCTTGTTGAACATCGAGGCGCTGTCGATGGTGATGCGCTGGCCCATGTCCCAGTTGGGGTGCGTGGCGGCCTGTTCGGGGGTGGCGCGCTCGAGATCCTCGAGCGGCCAGTCGCGGAAGGCACCGCCGCTGGCGGTGATGATGATGCGGGTGACGGCGGCCGAATCCTCGCCCCGGAGGGCCTGGAAGATGGCGGAGTGTTCGCTGTCGACGGGCAGGATGCGGGCGCCGTTGGTGCGGGCGGTCTTCATGACCAGCGGCCCGGCGGCGACGAGCGACTCCTTGTTGGCGAGCGCGAGCGTCGCGCCCTGTTCCAGCGCGGCCAGGCCCGGGCGCAGGCCGGCCGAGCCGACGATGGCCGACATCACCCAATGCGCCGGGCGTTGCGCGGCCTCGATCAGCGCCTCGGCCCCGGCGGCGGCCTCGATCTTCGTGCCTTTCAGGGCGGTGCGCAGGTCGTCGAGGCGTGCGTCGTCGGCGGTGACAGCGACCTCGGCCTTGAGCTCCTTCGCGTCGCGGGCCAGCTGGTCGATGTTCTGCCCGCCGGTCAGGGCCACGACCTGGAACGCCGCCGGGTCGCGGCGGACGAGGTCTATGGTGTTCTGGCCGATCGAGCCGGTCGACCCGAGAATCGAAATGCGTTTCATGCGCCCTGAGAAAACACGTTGAAGGTCCAAAGCAGGATGGCCACGGCAGATGCGCCGAGCAGCGCGTCGAACCGGTCGAGCACGCCGCCGTGGCCGGGAATGAGGTTGGAGCTGTCCTTGATGCCGGTGCGCCGCTTGACCGCGCTTTCGGCGATATCGCCGATCTGGCCGGCGAAGGAGACAAGGACGGATACGAGAACGAGCGCGGCCCCTGCCCCGGTGGGCCCGGCGAAGAGCGCGCCGACGATGGCGGCGGCGACCCAGCCCGCGACGGTGCCGCTCCATGTCTTCTTGGGGCTGATCGAGGGCCAGAATTTCGGCCCGCCCAGGCTGCGCCCGGCGAAATAGCCGGCGACATCGGTGGCCACGACCACCGCGACGAGCCACAGGATAGCCGACAGCCCGGCCTGACCGCGCAGAACAATGAGAGCGAAGCAGGCCAGCAGGATCCAGATGTGGAAGCCGAAGCAGAGCGGCTTGTCGCGCCCGGCCCGTGCCGCGGTGACGACGCCCGAGGCGGCGATGAGCGGGAGGGCGAAGGCGGGCAGAACGGCCGCGAGGACAAGCGCGCCGCCCGCCAGCGCGCCATCCTGCATCGGGGCGGGCGCGTCGAACATGCGGGCGCTTTCCCAGGCCATCAGGCCACAGGTGATGCAGGCCACGATGGTGAAGACCCAGCCGCCGATCCAGATCGCGAGGGTGCCGGCAATGCCGATCGCCACGCCCGACAGAACGCGCGGCACGAGGTCATGCCACTGCCGCGCGTCGCTCATGCCGTGACGGCCCCGAAGCGCCGGTCGCGGGCGCCGTAGCCCTTCAGCAGTTCGGTGAAGACGTCCTTGGTGAAGTCGGGCCAGAGCGTGTCGATGAATTCATATTCGGCATAGGCCGACTGCCAGAGCAGGAAGTTGGAAATCCGGGCCTCGCCGCTGGTGCGGATCACCAGGTCGGGATCGGGCAAAACGTAGGTATCAAGGTACTTTGGCAGCGTTTCTTCATCCACGTCGTCGGGCTTGAGCCGACCCGAGGCGACGTCGGCGGCCAGCCGTTTCGTGGCGCGGGACACCTCGTCGCGGCCGCCGTAGTTGAGCGCGATGGTCAGGTTGGTGCCGGTGCAGTGGCTGGTCATCGCCTCGGCCTCGTCCATCAGGGCGCGCAGCTTGGCGTCGAGCCGGGGCCGGTCACCGATGAAGCGGACGCGGACGTTCTCTTTCACGAACTCCTGCATCTCTTTCATGATGTAGCGGCGGAAGAGGCTCATGAGCCCGGCCACCTCGGTCTGGGTGCGCTTCCAGTTCTCGGTCGAGAAGGCGAAGATCGTCAGGTACTTGACGCCCAGGTCGGGGCAAGCGGTGACGATCTCGCGCACCCGCCGGGCGCCGGCATGGTGCCCGAAGAGCCGCGGCCGGCCACGGGCCTGTGCCCAGCGGCCGTTGCCGTCCATGATGATCGCGACATGGCGGGGGCCGTTCGGGGCGTCGTTGTTCCGCGTGTCGCGTGCCTTTGCCATATCAGACCTGCATGATCTCGGCTTGTTTGGTCTCGAGCGCCTCGTCGACCGCCGCGATATACTGGTTGGTCAGCTCCTGCACCTCGGCTTCCCAGAATTTCTGGTCGTCTTCCGACATGCCGTCGGCCTTGGCCTTCTTGATCTGGTCCATTCCGTCGCGGCGGACGTTGCGCACCGCGACGCGGGCGTGTTCGGCATATTGGCCGGCGACCTTGCCCAGCTCCTTGCGGCGTTCCTCGTTCAGCTCGGGGATCGGCAGCATGATGATGGTGCCGTTCATCTGGGGGTTGATGCCCAGCCCGCTTTCGCGGATCGCCTTCTCGACCTTGTTGACGAGAGACTTGTCCCAGACGTTGATCGTCACCATTCGGGGTTCGGGCACGTTCACCGTGCCGACCTGGTTGATCGGGGTCATCTGGCCATAGGCCTCGACCTGAACGGGCTCGAGCATGCTGGCCGAGGCGCGGCCGGTTCTGAGCGAGGCGAACTCGGTTCTGAGCGAGGCCATCGCCCCGTCCATCCGGCGTTCCAGATCCTTTGTATCGAGCTCGAAATCATCCGCCATATCGTGGATATCCTTACTTGCGGTCCTTGGTCTTGCGACCCCTTTTATCCTCAGGCGTGCACCGTTGTATAGGTGCCCTTGCCCGACAGGATGCTCTGGAAGCCGCCCGGATCGTCGAGAGAGAAGACGATGATGGGCAGGTTGTTGTCGCGGGCGAGCGCGATGGCGCTGGCATCCATCACCTTGAGGTGCTTGGCCAGCACTTCGTCATAGGAGACGTTGTCGAAACGGACCGCGTCATCGTGCTTGACCGGGTCCTTGTCATAGACGCCATCGACCTTGGTGCCCTTGAAGATGGCCTCGCAGGCCATTTCGCTGGCGCGCAGGGTGGCCGCGGTGTCGGTGGTGAAATAGGGGTTGCCGGTGCCGGCGGCGAAGATGCAGACGCGCTTCTTCTCGAGGTGGCGCACGGCGCGGCGGCGAATGTAGGGTTCCGCCACCTCGTCCATCCGGATGGCCGAGATGACGCGGCAGAAGACGCCGAGCCCCTCGAGCGCGCTTTGCATGGCGAGCGCGTTCATGACGGTGGCGAGCATGCCCATGTAATCGGCCGTGGTCCGTTCCATCCCCTGCGCCGAGCCCTGGAGCCCGCGGAAGATGTTGCCGCCGCCGATCACCATGCAGACCTCGACGCCCATGTCGTGCACCGATTTGACTTCCTGCGCGATGCGCTCGACCGTCGGCGGGTGCAGCCCGTATCCCTGATCCCCCATCAACGCTTCGCCGGAAATCTTCAGAAGGACACGGCGAAAGGCGGTCTTGTGGGGTTCTGAGTCAGGCATTGGCTGGGGCTCCGTCTGCGCCGGGCTGGCAATCGCGCGCAAAATGTCGGAAAAGGCGGGCAGGTTCAATCCAAGAAACCCGCTTTCCCGCGGATAAAGCGCAAATGCGCCCCGCCGGGAGGCCACGAGCCCGCGAGCCCCCTGCCCTTCGATGATGCAACCCCCCGATATTCCCGCAGAAATGCCGGTGCTGATCGCCGGGCCGACGGCGTCGGGAAAATCGGCGCTGGCGCTGGAGATTGCCGAGACGCGGGGCGGTGCGATCGTGAATGCGGATGCGATTCAGGTCTATGACAACTGGCGCGTGCTGACGGCGCGCCCCTCGCCCGCGGAAGAGGCGCGCGCGCCGCATCGTCTTTACGGGCACGTGGCCCATGACGCGACCTATTCGGTGGGGGACTGGCTGCGCGATGTGGCCGGGATTTTTCAGGGCGAGGCGCGGCCGATCGTCGTGGGGGGCACGGGGCTTTACTTTACCGCGCTGACCGAGGGGCTGGCCGAGATCCCGGCGACGCCGTCGGAGGTGCGGGCCGAGGCGACCGCGCGGCTGGAGGCCGGCGGGCTGGCCGCCCTGCTGGCCGATCTGGATGACGAGACGCTGTCGCGGATCGACCAGATGAACCCGATGCGGGTGCAGCGCGCGTGGGAGGTGCAGCGCGCCACCGGGCGCGGCATCGCCGCGTGGCAGGACGACACGCCGCCGCCCCTTCTGCCGCCCGAGGCCTGCGCCCGTCTGGTGGTGGATGCGCCGAAAGACTGGCTCAATCCGCGGATCGAGCGGCGGTTCGACCAGATGCTGGAGGCCGGCGCGCTGGACGAGGCAAGGGCGAATCTGCCCGGTTGGAACCCGGCACACCTGTCGGCCAAGGCCATCGGCGCGCCCGAGCTGATCGCCCATCTCAACGGCGAAATATCGCTCGCCCAGGCGCGCGAGGCGGCGATCGTCGGCACACGCCAGTTCGCGAAACGGCAACGCACGTGGTTTCGTGCCCGGATGAGGGGCTGGCAGCGCCTTTCCGCCGGCAACATGTAGGAATTCGGACATTTTTTCCTTTTAATACGCCGCTACCTCGTGAAAACTGTCACAAAGGCGACAGGTCGCGGAAGGCAGGCCCGCAATTGACGAAGCACGCACAGATCATGAGCATCGCCCAGTGGGCCGGCGCGGGCACGTGGCGGGCGGAATTGCCCCACTCCAACGACCATCATGCGCTGATCTGGGTCACCCGGGGGCAAGGCCGGTGCCTTGTCGAAGGTGTTCTGCGCGGTCTGAGCGTGCATTCGGCGCTGTGCGTTCCGGCACACACGCTTTTCGCGCTGGAAATGGGCAAGCAGGGCTTCGGCACGGTCTGTACCATCCCGCCCCGCAGCGCGGTGCTGATGCCCGACCAGCCGGTGCTGCTGCGGATTCGCGACGTGCTGGCGCAGGCCGAGCTGACCACGATCCTCGAAACCATGCAGCGCGAACAGAACAACGCGCGCCCCTTCGCCGACGAGGCGATGATGGCGCATGCCTCGCTGCTGACGGTGTGGCTGAGGCGGGCGATCATCGACCAGCCGGACGACCCGCCGGATTTCACCGCCGCGCAACGGCTGGTGATGGCCTATTCGGCGCTGGTCGAGCGGGATTACAGCACCGGCAAGCCGATGTCGGATTATGCCCGCACGCTTGGGGTGACGCCCACGCACCTGACCCGGGCCTGCCGGGCGAGCGCGGGGATGACCGCGTCGGAGCTGCTGACACGGCGGACGGTGCACGCGGTGCGCGACCTGCTGGAGAACACGGATCATCCGGCCAACCGGGTGGCGGCGATGCTGGGGTTCCGCAGCGCGGCCTATTTCTCGCGTTTCGTGCTGCAGCATACCGGCATGTCGCCGACGGCGCTGCGCAAGGCCAGGAAGGGCGAAAAGGCGCCCACCGGCCCGGCGACGCCGACGCGGCCGGTACCGCCGCCGAGCCGTGTCGCTGCGCCGAGCCGGGCGGCGGCCTCTCCCGCGGCACCGGCGCCCACGCCGCCCCAGCCGCGCAAGGCCGAGCCTGCGCCCGCCCCCGCCCCTGCGCCCGAGCCGAAACAGGAAGAGGCGCCGATGCCCTCGCGCCGTCCGGCCTCGATGAAAACGCCGGACACCTGAGACGAAGCGCCGGAAAGCTTGCACAATCCGCCGGGGTTCTATGTAATCAAGGGAAGGCTTTTTCCCGTTCCCACTGCAGGTGTGTCCCATGTCGCTGACCAAACGTGCCGAACCCCCCGTGCATCCTGCGGCCGAGGGGTTGGCGCGGGAGTTGCGTGCCGGGCTGATCGGGCGGCGGGAGTTCCTGGCCCGTGTCACCGGCCTCGGGGCCAGCACCGCCGCCGCCTGTGCGCTTGGCGGGTTTGCCCTGCCCTCGGCCGCCGCCGCGCAGATCGCGCAGGGCGGCACGCTGCGCATCCAGCAGAGCGTGCGGGAGATGAAGGACCCCAGGCTTTACGACTGGAGCGAGCTTGGCAACCAGACGCGCGGCTTTCTCGAATATCTCGTGGAATACGAGGGCGACGGATCCTTCCGGGGGATGCTTCTGGAAAGCTGGGAGGTGAATGACGACGCCACCGGCTACATCCTGAACGTCCGGCAGGGCGTGCGCTGGAACAACGGGGATGCGTTTACCGCCGAGGACGTGGCGCGCAACATTGCCCGGTGGTGCGATACCTCGCTGCCGGGCAATTCAATGGCAGGCCGGCTGGCGGGTCTGATCGACACCGAGACCGGCCAGCCGCGCGAGGGTGCGGTGACGGTGACCGGCGATCACACGGTCGAGCTGTCGCTCAGCGCGCCGGATATCGCGATCATCGCCAACTTCTCGGATTACCCGGCGGCGGTGGTGCATGAGAGCTACGAGGGCGGCGACCCTTTCGCGCACGGGATCGGCACAGGCCCGTTCCGGCCGGTGAGCCTGACGCCGAACGAAAGCTGCATCCTCGAGCGGAACACCGACCATGCGTGGTGGGGAACCGAGGTGTTCGGCGGGCCGTATGTCGACCGGGTTGAGTTTCATGACTATGGCACCGACCCGGCGAGCTGGGTCAGGGCCGCGCGCGAGGGCGAGGTCGACCTGCTCTATGAAACAGTGGGCGATTTCGTTGACGTGATGGACGGGCTGGGCTGGACACGGACCCGCACCGAGACGGCCGCGACGACGGTGATCCGCGGCAACCAGCAGGCCGAGGTCGACGGGCAACGGCCTTACGAGGACGCGGCGGTGCGCCGGGCGCTGGCGCTGGCAGTGGACAACGCGATCTGTCTGGAGCTGGGCTATGGCGGGCGCGGCACGGTGGCCGCGAACCACCATGTCAGCCCGATTCACCCCGCCTATGCCGATATCGGCCCGGCGGAGTATGACCCGGCCGCCGCGCTGGCGCAGATGCGCGAGCTGGAGATGGCCGGCTTCGAGCACGAGCTCATCACCATCGACGACGAGTGGCAGCGCAACACAGGCGACGCGGTGGCGGCGCTCTTGCGGGATGCGGGCCTTGGCGTACGGCGGACGATCCTGCCCGGGTCGATCTTCTGGGACAACTGGAAGGATTACCCGTTCTCGGCGACGCAATGGAATCACCGACCGCTGGACGTGCAGGTTCTGGCGCTGGCCTATCGCTCGGGGGCGGTGTGGAACGAGACCGGCTATGCCAACCCCGAGTTCGACGCGCTGCTCGACGAGGCGATGTCGATCGCCGATGCGGGCGAGCGGCGGGCGGTGATGGAGAAGATCGAGACATTGCTGCGCGATGATGGGGTGATCATCCAACCCTTCTGGCGGGCGCTTTTCAGCCATCACAACGGGCAGCTTGTGAACGCCGAGAAACACCCGGCGCACGAGATCCATCTCTACAAGATCGGCTTCGCGGAATAGGGCATGAAAAAGCCCCGGACCGTGCGGACCGGGGCTGTTTGTGGTGACGAGCGCCTCAGCTGCCCCAGATCACCTTCACGTAATTCGTGGTTTCCTTGTAGGGCGGTACGCCGCCGTATTTCTCGACCGCCTTCGGCCCGGCATTGTAGGCCGCCAGCGCCAGCCGCCACGAGCGGAAGGCGCGGTATTGCTGCGCGAGGTAGCGCGCGCCGCCATCGAGGTTCTGGTAGGGGTCATGCGGGTCGACGCCCAGCACCGCCGCCGTGCCCGGCATCAGCTGGGCCAGACCGATGGCACCCTTGTGCGAGAGCGCCTTGGCGTTCCAGCCCGATTCCTGCTGCACCAGCCGCAGGAAGAGGTCGGCCGGCACGCCGTGGCGCAGCGCCGCCGATTTCGCCATGTCGAGAAACTGCCCCTTGTAGCGGCCGTCATAGGCCTTGGCCGTGCCCCATTTCGTCGGTGTCACCACCTGCGTGGGCTGCAACCGGACCGACGCCTTGTATTGCTGGCTGGCCCGGTTATCGAGCACCTTGGTCTGGTTGCTGAAGTTCTTCTTTCCCTTGCTGCCGAAAATATCGGCCTGCGCCGCTGCCGGAAATGACAACGCCGCGCATAGCATAACCGTCGTGTATGTGCGCATCCCCGTCACTGTCCCCAATTTGTCCCCAGGTCAAATAATGGGGGCATAATACGGATTCTGTCGGGGATTTCCAGATCGGCATGGCATGAGCGGCCGGAACAGGCGGATTCCCGTCATTTGTTTAGAATTTTAGGCTTTCCTTCACCCTTCTGCGATGGTGTAACCAGCAGAACACGAGATGCAACGCAGGAGGGCGCGATGGCCGGATCGGTCAACAAGGTAATCATTATCGGCAACCTGGGCCGCGACCCCGAGGTGCGCACGTTCCAGAACGGCGGCAAGGTGTGCAACCTGCGCGTGGCGACTTCGGAGCAGTGGAAAGACCGCAACACCGGCGAGCGCCGCGAGCGGACGGAATGGCACAGCGTGGCGATCTTCCAGGAAGGTCTTGTACGGGTGTGCGAGCAATATCTGCGCAAGGGCTCGAAGGTCTACCTGGAAGGCAAGCTGCAGACACGCAAATGGCAGGACCAGTCCGGCCAGGACCGGTATTCGACCGAGGTTGTCCTGCAAGGGTTCGACGGCACGCTGGTGATGCTTGACGGTCGCGATGGCGGCGGTGGCAGCCAGGGCGGCAATTACGGTGGCGGCGGCAGCGATTACGGGAGCGGCTATGACAGCGGCCCGTCACAGGGGGGGCAGCCTTCGTCGCCCGGCCCGTCGCGCGATTACGACGACGAGATCCCGTTCTGAGCTGTCAGACCAGGAAGCTTTTCAAAAGGGCCGTGCGATGCGCGGCCCTTTCTAGTTGAGCCACAGCTGAACGAGTCCGAGCGGGGCCAGGAAGACGCAGCTCAGCAGCGCGGCCAAGAGCAGCGCCGCAATGAGCGTGGGGCGCGGCGGTGGCGCGGCATGGCCCAGAACGGTGTGTTTTCTCTCTTTCATGGCGCGCAGTTAACCACGCCTTAGGTAATCGGGCGGTTAATATCCCCGATGCGACTCGAAATGACCCATGCGGGCGACTGGCCCGCCCTGCCCTGCGCGCTGCAACAACATCCGTATTACGGGCAAACGGTGCGCGGCTTGGGCGCTGGGGTGAAGACGTACCGCCTGTGCACCGGCGGCGGCGAGGTCGGGCGCGTGCAGGTTCTTTACCGGCGCATGGGCCCGCTGCGGCTGGCCTGGGTCGGGCGCGGGCCGGTCTGGATGCCCTGGGTCGCCGAAGCCGCCCGCCGCGATGCCCTGGCAAAGATCGCGACGTGCTTGCCGGGCCTGGCACTGGTTCAGCCCGACACGGTGGCCGAGGCCGGCTGGATGCGCGCAACGGCCCTGATGACAGCGCCGAGCGTGGCCGAGATCGACCTGACCCTGTCCGCCGAGGGCCGGATGGCCCGCCAGCACGGCAAATGGCGCAACCGGCTGCGCAAGGCACAGGCGGCGGGGCTGACGATCCGCCAGCGGCCGGTGAACGGCGATGCGGATGCCGCGCTTCTGGCGAAGGAGGCGGCGCAACGGAAGCGGCGGGGCTATACCGCCCTGCCCCCGGCCTTCCTGCGCGAATGGGCCGGGCAGTACCGGCATGCCACCCGCATTTTCACGGCTCACCTGAACGGCGAAGTCGTGGCCTTCATGGTTTTCCTGCTGCACGCGCCGGTGGCGACCTATCATGTCGGCTGGTCCGGCGCCGCGGGTCGTGACGCCTCGGCCCATCACCTGCTCTTGTGGACCGCCTCGAACTGGCTGGCCGACCGGGGCTTCTCGCGGCTCGACCTTGGCACGGTCGACACCGCTACCACCCCCGGCCTGGCCCGGTTCAAGATCGGCAGCGGTGCCCAAATCCGCGCCCTCGGGCCCACGCTTCTGCCTTTGCCGCGGTTTTTGCGTCACCCCTCGGCGGTTGTCCGCGCTTTCCCTCTGGCCATTCGCCGGAACCACGGTTAAGCCCCGCGCAAACATCCCAAGGACACCCGAATGGACCTGCGCAACATCGCGATCATCGCACACGTGGACCACGGCAAGACCACGCTTGTCGACGAATTGCTGAAGCAATCCGGCGCCTTTCGCGCCAACCAGGCCGTGGCCGAGCGCGCCATGGACAGCAACGACCTCGAACGCGAGCGGGGGATCACCATCCTTGCCAAGGCGACGAGCGTCGAATGGAAAGGCACGCGGATCAACATCGTCGACACGCCCGGCCACGCCGATTTCGGCGGTGAGGTCGAGCGGATTCTCAGCATGGTCGACGGTGTCGTCCTGTTGGTAGATGCCGCCGAAGGCCCGATGCCGCAGACGAAATTCGTGACGTCGAAGGCACTTGCGCTGGGGCTGCGCCCGATCGTGGTGCTCAACAAGGTCGACAAGCCCGATGCCGAGCCCGACCGCGCGCTCGACGAGTGTTTCGACCTTTTCGCCAATCTCGACGCCAATGAAGACCAGCTGGATTTCCCGCACATGTATGCCAGCGGGCGCTCCGGCTGGGCCGATCACGAGCTCGACGGGCCGCGCAAGGACCTGTCGGCGATGTTCGACCTGATCGTGAACCATGTGCCCGCGCCGAAGCAGCTCAAGCGCGCGGACGAGGATTTCCGCATGCTGGCCACCACGCTGGGTTCCGACCCGTTCGTGGGCCGTATCCTGACCGGTCGGGTCGAATCGGGTCATCTGAAGGTCGGTGCGACCGTTCAGGCCCTGTCGCGCATCGGCCAGAAGATCGAACAGTTCCGCGTGACCAAGATCCAGGCCTTCCGCGGCCTGACCCTGCAGGACATCCCCGAGGCGCAGGCGGGCGATATCGTCACGCTGGCGGGCATGTCGAAGGCAACCGTGGCCGACACGATCTGTGCGCTGGCCGTGGACGAGCCGCTCTCTGCCCAGCCGATCGACCCGCCGACCATCTCTGTCACCTTCGGCATCAACGACTCGCCGCTGGCGGGCCGTGACGGCAAGAAGGTGCAATCGCGCGTCATCCGCGAACGGCTGATGAAGGAAGCCGAGCAGAACGTCGCCATCCGCGTGACAGACACGCCCGGCGGCGAGGCGTTCGACGTGTCGGGCCGCGGCGAATTGCAGATGGGCGTGCTGATCGAGAACATGCGCCGCGAGGGGTTCGAGCTGTCGATCTCGCGGCCCCGCGTGCTGATGCGCGAGGACGAGAACGGCCAGACGCTGGAACCGGTGGAAGAAGTCACCATCGATGTCGACGACGACTATTCCGGCGCGGTGATCGAGAAGATCACCGGCGCGCGCAAGGGCGAGATGACCGAGATGAAACCCGCCGGCACCGGCAAGACCCGGATCGTGGCCCACGTGCCCTCGCGCGGGTTGATCGGGTATCACGGCGAGTTCCTGACCGACACGCGCGGCACCGGCGTTCTGAACCGCGTCTTCCACGGCTGGACCCCGCACAAGGGGCCGATCCCCGGCCGCCGGGCGGGCGTGCTGATCTCGATGGAATCGGGTGACGCGGTGGCCTATGCGCTGTGGAACCTCGAGGATCGCGGCCGCATGTTCATCGGCCCGCAGGAGAAGATCTACCAGGGCATGATCATCGGCGAGCACAGCCGCGAGAACGATCTCGAGGTGAACCCGCTGAAGGGCAAGAAGCTGACCAACGTGCGGGCCTCGGGGACCGACGATGCCGTGCGCCTGACGCCGCATATCCAGTTCAGCCTCGAAGAGGCAATCGCCTATATCAACGATGACGAGCTGGTCGAGGTGACGCCGAACGCCCTGCGCCTGCGCAAGCGGTATCTTGACCCGCATGAGCGCAAGCGCCAGTCGAAGACAGCCTAGCCGCACGGCCTGCCCCTGCGCTTTCCAGGGCCGGCTTCGTGCCGGGATCGGAAACAATCTTCGGAAAACTAAAAAGGCCCGGTCGTACGCCCGGGCCTTTCTTCGGATTGGATATGGCGAAAGCTTAGTTGCAGGGCGCCTTGCGCAGCACGTAATGGCCGGCTTTCTTCAGGTGGGTTTTTTCCATGTAGACCGGCGGGTAGTACACTTTCACGTACTGGCCGTCGACATGCTCCCACTGGTACTTGGCGTCCATCTCGAGATGCTTGGTGGTGTAATACGTGGCGGGCACCCAGTGCTTGTCATAGCACGCGACCTTCTTCCCTTCCCATGCAACCGCGGGGGCAGCGAAAAGCATCGCGGTGGCAGCAACAGTAAACATAGTCTTCATTGTAAAAGTCTCCCTAAGGGTTAGCAGTAGAACTTTTGTACCGCACGTCGGCAATTTCTCGCACAGGTGCGAGCACCTATTTTGCACCGAGTCGCCGAAATTTTCGCCTACCCTTTCCAAATGCGGCGAAATTGTGGCGTTTTCGCCATATTTCGGCCACACTTGGATAAGTGTTTGAAATGCTTACTGTTTGTATTCTGGAAACAAACCAATAATTTTCAGGGGTTTATCGCCGATACCGTGAACGATCGGCGAATCACTGGCTGATCCCGGAAATCATGTGTCAATTGCAAGGGGGTGGCGGCGGCCGTCGGCTGAACCCTGCCAACAGCGGCCGCAGGGGCCGTTATTCGCTCGTCTCGACGATCAGAAGATCGCGTTCCGAGGCGTCGCGCGCATGGTCGAGCGCCTCCTGGTATTCGGGAGAGTGATAGCACGCCTCTGCGGCCTCGACGGAGGGAAATTTCGCCACCACGTTGCGCGGCCGGTCATTGCCCTCGAGCTGCACATACCGCCCGCCTCGGGCAATGAAGTACCCGCCGTGCTTTTCGATCGCGGGGCCGGCGAGCTTGGCGTATTTGCCATAGGCTTCCTCGTCGGTGACGTTTACGTGGGCGATCCAGAGTGCGGGCATTGTTTCTCTCCTGTGGTCCTGGTCATATTCCGTCGACAACGACGATATCGCGCTCGCTGCTCGACAGCGCGATGGGCAGGATGCGCTGATAGGCGTCGGAATTGTACCAGTCCAGCGCGGTCGCCCGGTCGGGGAATTCGATGATGACATGCCGGTCGGGGCAGTTCCCCTCGAGCCCCTCCTGCGCGCCGCCCTTCACCAGAAAGCGCCCCCGAATTTCTCGGCCAGGGCCACCGTCTGGCTGGCATAGGCCTGATAGTCGTCGGGGTCGGTCACGGTGATCCGTGCGATCAGATAGGCGCTCATGGATGTCTCCTTCAGCCGGTCAGCACCTGCTCGGCCGCCTCGATCGCGGACTGGGCGTTTTCCACGTCCTTGCCGCCGCCCTGGGCCATGTCGGGGCGGCCACCGCCACCCTTTCCGCCCAGATGCGGCACTGCCGCCTTGACCAGATCAACCGCCGAGACGCGATCCGTCAAGTCCGGCGTGACCCCGGCGGCGACGGCAGCCTTGCCGCCCGCATCGGCGATCAGCAGCACCGCGCCCGAACCCAGCCGCGCCTTCATCTCGTCGATGAGCGGCGGCAGGTCCTTGCCCGACACGCCGTTGAGCACCTGAGCGAGGAATTTGACCCCGCCCACATCCTTGGCCTCGGCCCCCTCGCCTTTCGACGCGCCGCCGCCCATGGCAAGCTCGCGCCGCAACTGGGCGACTTCGGCCGTCAGCGCCTTGCGCTCATCGAGCAGCGCGCGCACCCGGTCGACCGTATCCTCGGGCCGTGATTTCAGCTCGGAGGCGACGGCGGCCAGCCGGTGATCCTGTTCCGACAGGTAGCGGAACGCGTCCGCACCAGTGAGGGCCTCGATCCGCCGCACGCCGGCGCTCGACGCGCCTTCGGCGATGGTGACGAAGACGCCGATATCGCCGGTTTGGCGCACATGGGTGCCACCGCACAGCTCGATCGAATAGGTCTGCCCGTCGAGCCCCTTGCCCGAGCCATCCTCGGTGCCCATCGACACCACGCGCACCTCGTCGCCGTATTTCTCGCCGAAGAGCGCCTGTGCGCCGATCTCGCGGGCGTCGTCCGGCGTCATGATCCGGGTTTCGACGGGTGAATTCTGGCGGATGAAGCTGTTCACTTCCGTCTCGACCTGCGCCAGTTCCTCGGCCGTGAGCCCCTTGGCATGGCTGAAGTCAAAGCGCAGTCGGTCGGGCGCGTTTAGACTGCCGCGTTGGGCCACTTGGTCGCCCAACGCCTTGCGCAGCGCCTCGTGCAGAAGGTGCGTGGCCGAGTGGTTGGCGCGGATGCTGGTGCGGCGGGCGTGGTCGACCTCGAGTTTCGCGGCCTGCGCGTTGGCGATCTCGCCCTTGGTCACTTCGCCGAAATGGATGAAGACGCCGGCCACCTTTTTCGTGTCGGTGATCCGGGCGGTGCCGCTGTCGGTTTCCAGCGTGCCGGTGTCCCCCACCTGCCCGCCGGCCTCGGCGTAGAACGGCGTCTGGTTCAGGACGAATTGCACGGTGTCGCCCGCCTTGGCGGTGTCGACCCGGTCGCCGTCTTTCACCACGGCCATGATCTGGGCCTCGGCCAACTCGGTGTCGTAGCCGAGGAAATCGGTCGTGCCCTTCTCTTCGGCGATGTCGAACCAGACGGTGGAATCCGCGGCCTCGCCCGAACCGGACCACGCGGCGCGGGCCTTGGCCTTCTGCTCGGCCATGGCGGCGTCGAACCCGTCGATATCGACCGCGCGGCCCATCTCGCGCAGGGCATCCTGCGTCAGGTCGAGCGGGAAGCCGAACGTGTCGTAAAGCTTGAACGCCGTTTCGCCGGGCAGGTTCTGGCCTTCGGGCAGCCCCTTCAACTCGGCATCGAGCAGGCTGAGGCCGCGGTCGAGCGTCTGCTTGAAGCGGGTTTCCTCCAGCTTCAGCGTCTCCTCGATGAGCGCCTGCGCGCGGCCCAGTTCCGGGAAGGCCTGCCCCATCAGGCCCACCAGGTTGGGCACCAGGCGGAACATCACCGGATCCTTGGCACCCAGCAGGTGCGCGTGCCGCATCGCCCGCCGCATGATCCTGCGCAGCACGTAGCCGCGCCCCTCGTTCGAGGGCATCACGCCGTCGGCGATCAGGAAGGAGGTCGAGCGCAGGTGGTCGGCGATCACCCGGTGATGCACGTTACCGGGGCCATCGGGCGCGCCGTCGGTGATGTTGGCCGAGGCCTCGATCAGGCTGCGCATCAGGTCGGTGTCATAATTGTCGTGCTTGCCCTGCAGAAGCGCGCCGATCCGTTCCAGCCCCATGCCGGTGTCGATCGACTGCATGTCGAGCTCGCGCATGGTGCCGTCTTCGAAACGCTCGTTCTGCATGAAGACGAGGTTCCAGATCTCGATGAACCGGTCGCCGTCTTCCTCCGGGCTGCCCGGGGGGCCGCCCCAAATCTCGGGCCCGTGGTCATAGAAGATCTCGGTGCAGGGGCCGCAGGGGCCGGTGGCGCCCATCGACCAGAAATTGTCATCCGTGGCGATCCGGATGATCCTGTCATCCGGCAGGCCCGCGTATTTCTTCCAGATCTCCGCCGCCTCGTCATCGGTATGGTAGATGGTGACGAGCAGCTTCTCCTTGTCGAGACCGAAATCCTTGGTCAGCAGGTCCCAGGCGTAGGGAATCGCCTGTTCCTTGAAATAGTCGCCGAAGCTGAAATTCCCCAGCATCTCGAAGAACGTGTGGTGCCGCGCGGTATAGCCCACATTGTCGAGGTCGTTGTGCTTGCCCCCGGCGCGCACGCATTTCTGGGAGGTCGAGGCGCGGCTGTAGTCGCGGTGTTCGACCCCGGTGAACAGGTTCTTGAACTGAACCATGCCGGAATTGGTGAACATCAGCGTCGGGTCGTTGCGCGGCACGAGCGGCGAGCTGGGCACGATCTGGTGATCGTTGCGCTCGAAGAAGTTCAGGAAGGTGGATCGGATTTCGTTGAGCGTCGGCATCGGGGTCTCTTCCGGTGGCGGATTTTCGCGGGCGTCCCGCTGATTTAGCCGTGCGCCAACCCCATGTCCACAGCTAGCGGTCATGACAAAAGGGCCCGGGCCATGATGGCCCGGGCCCCTGCCCCGCGGTTTGCGGAAAATCAGGCTTCGAGAATGTCGTCCGAGGCGCCGCTGCCGTCATCGTCATCGGCGGCCGACATATCGAAGTCGAGCCCATGAGCGGCGCGAATCTTGTCCTCGATATCAAGCGCGATCTGCTTGTTTTCCTTGAGGAAGTTCTTGGCGTTTTCGCGGCCCTGGCCGATCCGCTCGTCGCCGTAGCTGAACCAGCTGCCCGACTTCTCGACCACGCCGGCCTTGACGCCAAGGTCGAGCAACTCGCCGGTTTTCGAAATGCCTTCGCCATACATGATGTCGAATTCCACCTGCTTGAACGGCGGTGCCACCTTGTTCTTGACCACTTTCACCCGGGTCTGGTTGCCAACCACCTCGTCACGGTCCTTGACCGAGCCGATGCGGCGGATATCCATCCGGACCGAGCTGTAGAATTTCAGCGCGTTGCCGCCCGTGGTGGTTTCGGGCGAGCCGAACATCACGCCGATCTTCATGCGGATCTGGTTGATGAAGATGACGGTGCATTTCGAGCGGCTGATCGAGCCGGTCAGCTTGCGCATCGCCTGGCTCATCAGGCGGGCCTGCACACCGACGCTGCTGTCGCCCATGTCGCCTTCAAGTTCCGACTTCGGGGTCAGGGCGGCCACCGAATCGACAACGACCATGCTGACCGCCCCCGAGCGCACCAGCGTGTCGACGATTTCCAGCGATTGCTCGCCTGTGTCGGGCTGCGAAATCAGCAGTTCGTCGAGGTCGACGCCCAGCTTCCTGGCGTAGATCGGGTCGAGCGCGTGCTCCGCATCGACGAAGGCACAGACGCCGCCCTTTTTCTGTTCCTCGGCCACGCAATGCAGGGTCAGCGTGGTTTTCCCCGAGCTTTCCGGCCCGTAGATCTCGACGATCCGCCCTTTCGGCAGGCCGCCGATGCCGAGCGCGATGTCGAGGCCGAGCGAGCCCGTGGAGGTCGACTCGATGTCCTGCACCGGGTTGTCGGCGCCGAGCTTCATGATCGAGCCCTTGCCGAACTGGCGTTCGATCTGTGCCAGCGCGCTGTCGAGGGCTTTCTGCTTGTCCGCGTTCTTCTTGGAATCCATCGTCAAAAGATCTGCCGTTGCCATGTGGTTTTCATCCTTATTTCACACCCTGTTCCGGGCGGCAATCGCTGCCTTCGTTCACCTCTTGTTCTCGCCGTTATGCAGACAAAAGCAGAACATATCAAGAAAATTGTTGTCAAATCGACTTTTGTCCAATGAGGTTAAGAAGTAGTTTACAAGTCTCGATCACTTGGTGGAATGCGGGGAAAAAGCGGAAAAATGCTTGTTTTTGCACGGGAAAAGCTTGTCTTCCTGTCGGTTCCGAAAACCGGGACGACCGCCTGGCAGGCCGCGCTCGAGCCATTGGCGACCATGATGGTCCGCGATCCGCCCGAACTGAAGCACGCGCCGGTCTTTCGTTACAATCGGTTCTTCCGCCCGATGCTCGAGAAATTCGTGGGCGAAGGGCTCACGGTTCTGGCGGTGATGCGCGAACCCGTCGACTGGCTTGGCAGCTGGTACCGCTACCGGCAGCGCGACTTTCTTGCCGGGCGGCCGACCAGCACCCAGGGGATCAGCTTCGACGACTTCGTGCAGGCCTATGCCAAGGGTAACCCGCCGGCGTTTGCAAATGTCGGCTCGCAGGCGAAATTCCTGGAACCCCAGCGCAATGGAACGGCGGCGACGCATCTGTTCCGCTACGAAGACCAGGCCGGGCTGCGGCGTTTCCTCGAAGAGCGGCTGGGAGCCGTGATCGAGACCGATCGCCGGAATGCCTCGCCGGCCATGGCTTTGGAGCTGTCAGCCGGTACCGCCGAAAAGCTCCGCCGGAAATGCGCAGGCGAATTCGACCTCTATGACAGCATCGGTGAGAATGGCGCCTACACGCCACCGCCCCCGCTGTCATGAAGGACCGACGTTTCAGGCGCGCATCTGCGTCTGAACGGTTTCCGTGAGTTCGGACAGAGAGAACGGCTTCGGCAGAAAGACCGAGTGCGGAATCTCGGTCTGGGTATCGGCAAAGGTCTCGGGCGCGTAACCCGAGATGAAGACGACTTGCGTCTCCGGGCGCGCCGTGAGCGCCTCCCGCACCCATGTCGGCCCGTCCATGCCCGGCATGATCACATCCGTGACGAAGACGTCGATATGCAGGCTTTCGTCTTTCAGCAGTTCAAGCGCGGTTTCGGCGGAGTCGGCCTCGATCACCGTGAAGCCCCGCATCTTGAGCGCCCGGCTCGCGAAGGCCCGCACTGGCGCCTCGTCCTCGACCAGAAGAACCATGCCCTGCCCCCGGGGCTCGCGCAGTCCGGGAATTTCGACGGGCAGTGATTTCTGCACCAGAACGTCATGGGCCGGGAAGAGCATCATGAAGCGTGTCCCCTCGCCCGGCGTGCTGTCGACGAAGATGAACCCGCCGGTCTGTTTCATGATTCCGTAGACCGTCGAAAGGCCCAGCCCGGTGCCGTCGCCGGGGCGCTTGGTGGTGAAAAACGGGTCGAACACCTTGCCGAGGTGATCGGCCGCGATGCCGTTTCCGCAATCCTCCACCGTGACGCCCACGTAACGGCCCGGCGCAACCACGGCGCGGTCGCGCTTGAGCGGCTCTTTCAGGACGCGATTGCAGGTCCTGATGATGATGTCGCCGCCATCCGGCATCGCATCGCGGGCATTGACCACGAGGTTCATCAGCACCTGCTCGAGCTGACGCTTGTCGGCCCGCACCGCCCACAGATCGGGGTCGTGGATCACCTCGAGCGTCACCCTCTCCCCCACCAGCCGGTTGAGCAGGTGCGTCAGGTCGGACAGGATCTCGCGCAGGTCCATGATCTTGGGGCGCAGGGTCTGCTTCCGGGAATAGGCCAACAGCTGACTGACCAGCGCCGCGGCACGGTTGGCATTCTGGCTGATCTGCACGAGATCGGCATAATCGCCGTCATCCTGATCGTGGCGCAGGAGAAGCAGGTCGCAATGCCCGGAAATCGCGGTGAGGAGGTTGTTGAAATCATGCGCCACGCCACCGGCAAGCTGGCCAATCGCCTGCATTTTCTGGCTTTGCACGAATTGCGCTTCGAGGGATTTGAACTTGGTCGCGTCATGCAGCACCGCGATCAGGACCGACTCGCCGTTATCCACCGCCGGCGTCAGTGCCACCTGCACGAACACTTCGCGATCTTCGCGACGGACCCGGACAATCTCGGCCTGCACCGTGCCGCGGCCCGCCGCCGCATCGTCGAGCCAGTCGGGCAACGGCCGGCCCGGGCTTTCCAGGACATCGGTCAGGCGCCGCCCTTCTCCGCTATCGATGCCGAGAAGGGCGCGCGACGGCCGGTTCGACATCAGCAGCCGCCCGTCACGCGAGAGCTTGAGGAGCGGTACGGGCAGCGAATCGAAGAACGCCCAGCCATCGGGCGCCTTTTCCGCCGGGCCGGTCGCCGGGAAGAGGTAGACGTCGCGCGAGCCATCGTCGCGTGGCCAGTCGGCCGCCAGGCAGTCCGTCGTGCCGCTTTCCGTAACGATTTCGTTGATATGCCCCGTGCGAAGCTGTGCGCGGGGGCAGAACCGGTCAACCTTGTCCACATGTGCACCCAGCAGCGCATGGGCCGCCGCATTGGCCGAAAGAACCTCGTCATCCGGCCCGAGATGGATGACAGGCACAGCCCCGGCCAGCGCGGCCTGCCCTTGACCGCCTGTCTCGAGGTCGATGCGCCAGAGGCAGAGCCCGGGACCCGTGCGAAGCGCGGTGACCGAAAGCCGGCCGTCGGGCCGCAAGACCTCGCGCCGGGCCGATCCGCGCGTGCGCGCATCCCGCTCCATTTCGAACAGAAAGGCCGAGACATTGGCGATTTCCGCGTCGATCAGCCCGGTCAGCGTGGTTTGCCCCTCGCCGCCGAAGCAGCTCGTTGCCGCGTCGTTGGCGTAGAGCAGAACCAGGTCGGGACCGGTGAGTGCCACCGGCATCGGGTCGTGCCCGGCAAGATCGGAGATCTGCCGCACGGACGAGCGGACCGCCCGATCGGCGCGCTGCGCCACGACCCCGATACATGCCGACACCAGCGCAAGCAGCACCGCGGTCAGGATGAATGTCAGCTGCACCAGCCCGCCGCCCACCAGAAGACCCGCCGCGGCAAAGAGCAGCGCTGCCCCGAGAATGGCCTTGCCCCTGGGGCGAAGCTGGGCGGCAGCGCGATGCGTGGTGGGCCCGTCGGCCGTGTCGAAGTGCAAGTTTCAGCCCCGCAAGAAAAACAGTGTCCTCTTCTGTTTTTCGCAAAATACTTAAACTTGACTTAACGACAGAGCGGCTCACACGTCAAGGTTGCGCCACCTGTCACGCGGGCTTGCGAAGATGGGCCAGATAGAAGCCGTCACCGTCATCGGAAATCGGCCATGAGCGGTCGAACTCCAGTGTCCAGCATTCTGAATTCGAAAGGAATTCCGCGATCACGTCCGCATTCTCGCAGGCCAGGACGGAGCAGGTCGTATAGGCCAGAACACCGCCCGGACGTACCAGCGTCGCGGCCTCCGACAGGATTGCGGCCTGAAGGCCCGTCAGTTCCGCGAGCCGCTCGGGCGTCAGGCGCCACTTGGCTTCTGGCGCGCGCCGCCATGTACCGCTGCCGGAACAGGGCACATCGCACAGAACGAGATGATAGGGCGCCTGCGCCACGGTATCCGGGGTGGAAAGGCAACTGACGGTGCAGCCTGCCCTTTCGGCCCGGGCAGGCAGATCCTTCATCCGCCGGGGGTCGGCGTCGTGGGCAAACCACGTGCCGGATTGCCGGGCCGCGAGGGCGAGGATCTTGCCGCCGCCACCCGCGCAGTAGTCGAGCACCCTGGCACCGTCCGGCATGTCCAGCGCCTCCATCGCGGCCTGGCTGCTGCCGTCCTGCAACTCGACAAACCCGTCGCGATAGGCCGTGGAGCCGTTGATCCGGCGGGCGCCGTCATGCACGATCAGGGCCGTGCTGGCAATGTCGAGGGGAGTTGCCTGTATGCCATCTTCTGAAAGCATTGCAATAGCTTGTGACCTGTTCTTCAGGCTTTGATTGACCCGGAGCGTGATCGGGGCCCGGGCCCGGAGCGCCAGGGCAGCCGGCTCCGCCGCTTCGCCCAGCGACGCGCCGAAGGCCGTGACCAGCCAGTCAGGCAGGTCGAGCCGGTCGCCCTCCGACTCCGGCGCCGATCCGGCGGTGCGTTCCGCGTCGCTCAGGGGCGTCGGGGCATGTCCTTCGCCGGTGAACACCGTATCCGGGTCTGCACCCTCGTCCCTCAGCGCGCCGATCATCAGCCCCCGCCCGGTGCGGGCGCCACCGAGACAAGCGAATGACCGCAGGCAGCGCAGCGCCTGGAAGACGTGGTCGCGCACGGCGGCCCTATCCTTGGAGCCGGCATAGCGTGCGCCGCGCGCCCATCGCGTCAGGCTTTGCTCGGCGGGCTGGCCGTCAAGCACCTGGTCGAGAATCTCGATTGCCGCCGCAACGCGGGCGCCGGGGGTCATATCGTTACCTTAGAAACGTCGCACAACACTTTGGAAAATATGTGTTTACCCGATCCGATAGTTCGGGCTTTCCCGGGTAATCTGCACGTCGTGCACATGGCTCTCCTTCAGCCCGGCGCCGGTGATGCGGACGAAGTTGCAGTTGCTCCGCATCTCCTCGACCGTGGCGCAGCCGGTGTACCCCATCGCCGCGCGCAGGCCACCCACCAGCTGGTGCACGACGGCCGAAGCGGTGCCCTTGTAGGCCACCTGCCCCTCGATCCCTTCCGGGACCAGCTTGTCGCTGGCGGCATCCTTCTGGAAATAGCGGTCGGCGCTGCCGCGGGCCATGGCGCCAAGGCTGCCCATTCCGCGATAGGCCTTGAAGGTGCGCCCCTGGTAGAGGATCACCTCGCCCGGGCTTTCATCGGTGCCCGCCAGCATCGAGCCCACCATGGCGCAGGAGGCGCCGGCGGCGATGGCCTTGGCGAAATCGCCCGAGAACTTGATACCGCCATCGGCGATGATCGGGGTGCCGTTGGCCGCGGCGACGCAATCCATGATCGCGGTCAGCTGGGGCACGCCCACGCCCGCGACCATCCGCGTGGTGCAGATGCTGCCCGGGCCGATGCCGACCTTGATGGCATCCGCGCCCGCGTCGATCAGCGCGCGGGTGGCCTCTCCGGTCGCCACGTTGCCGGCGACGATCTGCACCTCGTTCGACAGGCTCTTGGCCCGTTCCACGGCCTGGGCCACGCCCTCGGAATGGCCATGCGCGGTGTCGATCACGATCATGTCGACCCCGGCATCGACCAGCGCGGCCGAGCGTTCAAACCCGGCATCGCCCACGGTCGAGGCCGCGGCACAGCGCAGGCGGCCGAGGTCATCCTTGCAGGCGGTGGGGTTCAGAACGGCCTGTTCGGTATCCTTCAGCGTCAGAAGCCCGGTCAGCTTGCCATCCTTGTCGGTGACGAGAAGCTTCTCGATCCGGCGGGCGCGCATCAGGTTCTTGGCTTCTTCCCGGTCGGCTGGCTCGCGCAGGATGGCCAGGTCGTCCGAGGTCATCATCACGTGCACCGGTGTGTCGTCGGAAGTGGCAAAGCGCATGTCGCGGTTGGTGACGATGCCCACGACCCGGCGTTTCTCGTCGACCACCGGGAAGCCGGTGAAGCCGTAGCGCTCGGTCAGGGCCTTGGCATCGGCCAGCGTCTGGTTCGGGGTCAGCGTCACCGGGTTGTAGACGATGCCGGATTCGAACCGCTTCACCCGCCGGACTTCGCGCGATTGCTCCTCGACGGTCAGGTTGCGGTGGATCACCCCGATGCCCCCGGCCTGCGCCATGGTGATCGCCATGCGCGATTCGGTCACGGTATCCATGGCCGAGCTCAGCAGCGGAATGTTCAGGTGGATCGACTTGGTGACGCGCGTCCGGGTGTCGGCGGTGCTGGGCAGCACGCTGGACTTGGCGGGTACGAGCAGAACGTCATCGAAGGTCAGCGCCTCACGAATCTCCATTGGGGGTCTCCATGGCCGGGATCGTTTGGCGCTTCCCTATTGCATGGATCGCTGGAAGGTGAAAGGCCAATTCGTCGGCGCCGGGACAAGGCCGGGTTGCAGCGGGCGCCGTGCCGTCCGCCCTTGCCGGGGGCCGGATTTGCCGCCACCCTGACCGGACACGCCACGTTCACGGGGACAGCAACATGACGACACACGGTTACGAGGCGGGGCGGCTCGACCTGCCCTTCGTGGGGATTTCCACCTTCGGCAAGCGGCCCTACGTGGCCGATTGGACGGCGATCGAGGCCGATGCCGCCATTCTCGGCGCGCCCTTCGATTTCGGCACGCAATGGCGGGCGGGAGCACGGTTCGGGCCAAGGGGCGTGCGCGAGGCCTCGACGCTGTTCAGCTTCGGCCATGCCGGGGCCTATGACCACGAGGACGACGTGACCTACCTGCCCGGCGACGTGCGGATCGTCGATATCGGCGACGCCGATATCGTGCATACCGATACGATGAAGAGCCACGCCAATATCGAGGCGGGCGTGCGGGCGATCCTCAAGGCGGGCGCTTTGCCGGTGGTGATCGGCGGCGATCATTCAGTCAATATCCCCTGCATCAACGCCTTCGACGATCAGGGCGATATCCACATCCTTCAGATCGACGCCCATCTCGATTTCGTCGACGAGCGTCACGGCGTCCGCTTCGGTCACGGCAACCCGATGCGCCGTGCGGCCGAGAAGGCCTATGTCACCGGCCTCACCCAGATCGGCATCCGCAACGTGAGTTCCACGGCGAAGGAAGGCTATGAAGACGCCCGCGCCATGGGATCGGACATCCTGTCGGTGCGGCAGGTCCGCAAGCTGGGGCCCGAGGCGACGGCGAACCGCATCCCGGAGGGCGCCCGCGTTTACATCACCCTCGATATCGACGCCTTCTGCCCCTCGATCGCGCCGGGCACGGGCACGCCCAGCCATGGCGGGTTTCTCTATTACGACGTGCTGGAGATCCTGCAGCAGGTGGCGCAACGGCACGAGGTGGTGGGCATCGACCTTGTCGAGGTGGCGCCGGACTATGACCCGACGGGCGGCACCTCGATTCTCGCGGCGCAGGTGCTGCTGAACCTGCTTGGCTTCATCTTCCACGCCCGGGCGCAAGGCTAGACCCGCCCGCGTCCGCTCATTGCACTCCCCGGGGGAGTGTGAAAGTTTTCCGGCCGAAAGGATCCGTCCGCGATGTCCGGTCATCACCACAATCACGGCCACCACCACCATCACCATGTCGACCCCGAGGCCGGCGATGCCCGCGTCTTCTGGGCCATCGCCGTCAACCTCGGCCTGACACTGGCGCAGGTCATCGGCGGTATCTTCGCCGGCAGCCTCGCCTTGATTGCCGACGCGCTGCACAATTTCTCCGACGCCATCTCGCTCATCATCGCCTTCGTCGCGCGCAAGATCGCACGGCGGCCGGCGGATGCGGCGATGACCTTCGGCTATGGCCGGGCCGAGATGGTGGCGGCGCTGATCAACTATACCACGCTGATCATGATCGGTCTCTACCTGGCCTACGAGGCCGCGTTCCGCTTCTTCGACCCGCAGCCGGTCGATGGCTGGCTGATCGTCATCATCGCGGGCATCGCGCTTGTCGTCGATGCGGTCACCGCTTTGCTGACCTATGCCATGTCGAAGGACAGCGCCAATATCCGGGCGGCCTTTCTGCACAACCTGGCCGACGCGATGGGCTCCGTCGCGGTGATCGTGGCGGGCACGCTGATCTTGCTCTACGACTGGCGGCTGATCGACCCGGCGGTCACCCTGCTGATCGCGGCTTATATCCTGTGGCATTCTCTGGCCGAGATCGGCGGCGTGATCCGGGTTCTGATGCTGGGCAGCCCGCCGGGGATCGAGACAGAGGCGGTGATCGATCATATCCGGAAGGTCGAGGGGGTGAGCGATGTCCATCATGTGCATCTCTGGCAGATGCAGGAGCATCAACCGGCGCTCGACTGCCATGTCATCATCCTCGAGGGGCAATGGTCTCAGGCTGACGCCATCAAGGAGCGTTGTCGTGCGATGCTATCGGATGCGTTCGGGATCGGGCATTGTACGCTGGAGCTGGAATGTGCCCGGCACGCCTGTCCCGAGCCGAGGACGATTGGCCATGCCGAACCGAAAGCCTCCACCGGTTGAGGCCAAGCTATCTACGCGCCCGTTTTCTTTGAAGAAAACGGCCCGGAAAATTTCAATTTTCCGGATGGTGCCATGGTCAACCGTCCGGCGCGGCGCCGTTTTCTTGAAAAGAAAACGTCCCGAATTCTTTCAAAGAATTCGGTTCCGCCGCTCGGGCACCGGGTCATAGCCGCACCTGCCCCACCGGTTGCACCGCGCAATCCGCCGCAGCGCGAGCCAGCCGCCCTTGATCGCTCCGTGCTTTTCCAGGGCCTCCAACGCATAGGCGCTGCAGGTCGGCTGATAGCGGCAATGCCAGCCCACCCATGGGGAAAACACCAGCCGGTACGCCTTGACCGGCAGAGAGAGAATATAGGCAAACGGGCTCATGCGGGCCCGTGCAGCTTGCGCAGCGCATAGAGGAAATCGCGCTGCAGGTCCTGGAAATCGCGCGACGCCGTCACCTCCGCCCGCCCGATCAGCGCGTAATCCCAACCGGGCCGCCCGTGCTCGGGCAGCAGAAGCCGCGCCACCTCGCGCAGGCGCCGCTTGGCCCGGTTGCGGGCCACGGCGTTGCCGACCTTCTTGGAACAGGTGAAGCCCACGCGCACCGTGGCATCGCCATCGCCCCGGTCGCGCCCCTGCACCAGCATGGTGCCGGTGCCCTGACGACGGGCGCGGTTCAGGGCCAGGAAATCGGGCCGCTTGCGCAGACGCTGGACGCAAAGAGACACCGCCGGGGGCGAATTCCCCGTTGTGTCGACGGGGGCCTCCGGCGGTGCCATGATCTCGTGAACCTGAAGGCTGAGGCTTACGCGCTCAGCGACTTGCGGCCACGGGCGCGGCGCGCGTTCAGGATCTTGCGGCCCGCTTTGGTGGCCATGCGCGCACGGAAGCCGTGCCGGCGCTTGCGAACCAGGTTCGAGGGTTGAAAGGTGCGTTTCATCGCTCCGGTCTCCGGTCTTGCGGGGCCGTCAGCCGGAATCGGCGCAGCCCGGGGAATGCTTCGAAGCCCGGTCTATAGTCGGGCATCGGAGCCAAGTCAAACCCGCCCGGGCGGTTTTGCAACAAAAAGCGCGACTCTGCGTGCCCGGCTGTTACAAAAACCCGGTTTTTCCGGCATTTGCACGGGAAGCGCCCGGATTTCCCTCACCCGGGATCACCCCCGCGTGATGCCTCTTTCGCGCGCGGCCGCCATCGCGCATCTAGGATACAGGAAAAGGGTAACGCACATCAAACCGGACAAGGATATGGAACAGGTCAGCCAGGGGGCCCGGCGGCCCCTCTCGCGTCATATTCCGCTTGCGGTCATCGCGGTAGCGGCGGTGATCGGGTATTTCACGTTGGGCGATTTGCTCAGTTTCGACACCCTGCGCGAGCACCGCGAGGCACTGCTGGCGTTCCGCGACGCCAATTTCACCGGCCTCGCGCTGGCTTTCATGGCGGTCTACGTGGGAATCGTCGCCTTCTCGCTGCCCGGGGCGGCGGTGGCTTCGGTCACCGGCGGGTTTCTCTTCGGGCTGGCGCTCGGCACCGTGTTCAACGTCACCGCCGCCAGCCTTGGCGCCGTCGCCATCTTCCTCGCCGCGCGCTGGGGGCTGGGCCGGATGCTGGCGCAGAAGATCGAAACCTCCGAAGGCACGCTGAAGAAGATCAAGACGGGCCTTCACGACAACGAGGTCAGCGTGCTGTTCCTGATGCGCCTCGTGCCGGTGGTGCCGTTCTTCGTGGCCAACCTGCTGCCGGCGCTGGTGGGGGTGCGGTTCGTGAATTTCGTCTATACCACCGTGCTGGGGATCATCCCCGGTGCACTGGTCTTCACATGGATCGGCGTGGGGGTCGGCGAGGTGTTCGACCGCGGCGAAAGCCCCGATCTCTCGCTTCTGTGGGAGCCGCAGGTGATCGGGCCGATCCTCGGCCTGTGTGTTCTGGCGGCACTGCCCATAATCATAAAAACGATACGAGGGAAGAAAGATGTCTGAAACCAAGCGCTTGACGCCCGACCTTCTTGTCATCGGCGCCGGGTCCGGCGGCCTTGTCATGGCGTCGGGGGCCGTGCAGATGGGCGCCTCAGTGGTTCTGCTCGAAGGCCACGAAATGGGGGGCGACTGCCTGAATTTCGGCTGCGTCCCCTCGAAAGCCCTCATCGCCAGCGCCAAGGCGGCCTATCAACAGGCGCATTCCGAGCCTTTCGGCGTGGCCAGCGTCACCCCCAAGGTCGACTATGCCGCCGCGATGGAGCACGTGGCCCATGCCATCGCCACGATCGAACCCCATGACAGCCAGGAGCGCTTCGAGAAGCTCGGCGTCACGGTGATCCGGGACTACGGCACGTTCATCTCGGACCGGGAGGTGAAAGCCGGCGACACGATCATCAAGCCCCGCCGGATCGTCATCGCCACCGGCTCCTCGCCGCTGGTGCCGCCCATTCCGGGGCTCGACACGGTGCCTTACGACACCAACGAAACCCTCTTCGACCGGCGCGAGAAGCCCGAGCACCTGCTGATCATCGGCGGCGGGCCGATCGGCATGGAAATGGCGCAGGCGCATGTGCGGCTGGGCTGCAAGGTCACCGTGATCGAAGGCGCGAAGGCCATGGGGCAGGACGACCCCGAGCTTGCCGCCATCGTCCTTGACCAGTTGCGCGACGAGGGCGTCGAGATCGCCGAAGACGCGCAGGCCTCGGAGATCGGCGGCAAAGCCGGCGCCATCGAGGTGAAAACCGAGGATGGCCGCAGCTTCAAGGGCTCGCACCTTTTGCTGGCCGTGGGCCGCAAGCCCAATATCGACCGTCTCGCGCTCGACACTGCCGGTATCGAGACCACCAAGCGCGGCATCAAGACCGACAGCGCACTGAGAACCACCAACCGCCGGGTCTATGCCATCGGCGACGTCGCGGGCGGGCTGCAATTCACCCACGTGGCCAGCTACCACGCCAACGTCGTCATCCGGTCGATCCTGTTCGGGATCCCCTCGAAAGCCAGGACCACCCATATCCCCCACGCCACCTATACCGACCCCGAGCTTGCGCAGGTCGGGCTGTCCGAGGCCGAGGCCCGCAAGGCCCATGGCGGCAATCTCGAGGTGTTCCGCGTCGACTATGCCGGCAACGACCGCGCCATCGCCGAGCGCAAGACCACGGGCTTTCTCAAGGTGATGGTGGTGCGCGGCCGGCCGGTCGGGGCGTCGATCGTGGGCGCGCAGGCGGGCGAGCAGATCGGCCTCTGGGCGCTTGCCATTGCCAACAAGCTGAAAATGAGCCAGATCGCCGGGATGGTCGCGCCCTACCCCACTCTTGGCGAGATCAACAAAGCTGGCGCCGGGGCCTATTTCTCTCCGCGACTGTTTGATAATCCTTTGGTGAAGAAAATCGTGGGGCTGGTGCAGCGCTGGCTCCCCTGAACCGGACGGCATATGCGGTTTTTCAAGACCCTATCGGGGCGTTTCCTTGTACTGACGGCGATCTTCGTCATGCTGGCGGAGATCCTGATCTTCGTGCCGTCCGTCGCCCGGTTCCGCGAGGATTTCCTGATGTCCCGGCTGGAGCGGGCGCAGATCGCCTCGCTGGCGCTGCTGGCGAACGAGGATATCACCGACGAACTTCAGGAGGAGCTGCTGCTCAACGCAGGCGTCTTCAACGTGGTGCTGCGGCGCGATGCGGCCCGGCAGCTGGTGCTGAGCTCGCCCATCCCCTCGCCGATCTATGCCACCTATGACCTGCGCAACCCGGCTCCGTTCGAGCTGATCGGCGATGCGCTCGCCGCGCTGGCCGACCCGACGCCGCGGGTGATCCGCGTGATCGGCGAGCCGTCGCAGATGGCCGGCCTGCTGATCGAGGTCACGCTCGAATCCGAGCCCCTGCGCAGCGCCATGATCGATTATGGCCTGCGAATCCTGCTGCTGTCCGCGGTGATCTCGGTCTTCACCGCCTCGCTTCTGTTCCTCGCGGTGCGCGGCCTGCTGGTCAAACCCATCCGCCGGGTGGTGGGCCACATGCAATCCTATGCCGCCGCCCCCGAGGACGCGCGCCAGATCATCGCCCCCTCCGCCGGTGTCACCGAGCTGCGCGAGGCCGAAGAGGCGCTGCAGACGCTGCAGACCCAGCTGACCCATGCGCTGAAACAGCGCGAGCGGCTGGCCCAGCTTGGCGGTGCGGTGGCCAAGGTCAGCCACGATTTGCGCAACATCCTGACCTCGGCCCAGCTTTTCACCGACCGGATCGAGATGAGCGACGACCCCAAGGTCAAGCGCATGGCACCCAAGCTGGTGAACTCGATCACCCGCGCGGTGCACCTGTGCGAGTCCACCCTCGCCTACGGCCGGGCCGAGGAACCGGCGCCCAAGCTGGAAGACATCGACCTCGACAACCTCGTGAACGATGTCATCGAAAGCGAACGCCTCGCGGTGGGCGAGTCGGGAATCAGCTTCTCGGCCGACGTGCCGTCGCGCCTTACCGTGCGGGCCGATGGCGAACAGCTGCACCGGGTGCTGTCGAACCTCGTGCGCAATGCGCGGCAGGCGATCATCGACACCGGCAAGCCCGGCGAGATCGGAATCGCCGCCTATGACGAGGACGGCGCCTGTCTCATCACCGTCACCGATACCGGCCCTGGCCTGCCGCCCAAGGCGCGCGAGCACCTGTTCCAGCCCTTCCATGGCGGGGCCACCAAGGGCGGCACCGGGCTTGGCCTGTCGATCGCACAGGAACTGGTGCGCGGCCATGGCGGCGATCTCGCGCTGACCCGCACCGACGAGACCGGCACGACCTTCGAGATCCGCCTGCCCCACGCCCCGAAATCCGCCTGACAATTTTGTAACGCACCCCCTTGCAATGACTTCCCGCACCGTCTAGATGCTCGTCTCCACGGACCGATAGCTCAGCTGGATAGAGTACCTGACTACGAATCAGGGGGTCGGGGGTTCGAATCCTCCTCGGTCCGCCACTTCCCCCCTACAACATGTTGACGACGCAGGATGGTGTGCCGGACAAAGGGCGCTGATGCGTCGGCTTTCGACGCCCGAGCGGCACCCCAACGGCCAATGTGGAACCCCCATGACAGTTGACCCTGGCAAAGACCTTCTGTTCCTTATCCTGCGCCTTCTCCGATCCAGCCACCCCGATCTCGTAGCCGCTCTCGAAGCGCAACGCTGGCACGCCACGCCGCAGGTCTTCACACCCGCGCCCGCCTGCGCCCATCTGCCTGCCGCCATAGCCCTCTGCCCGGCCACCGGGTCCATCGCCGCGATCGCCGACCGCCTGACCGCCCTCGTCCATCACCTGTCATGGACCGCCGACTACCCTTCTCATCCGATCCTCAAGGACAGGTTCGCGCACGCCGTCATCGCCCGCAGCGACGGGGCCCTCGTCGGCTGCAACCTGCTCGGGCCGCACGTCGCCTACCCGCCGCACGCCCATCTCGCCGACGAGATCTACCTGCCCGTAAGCGACAGCCGCGCGGTCTTCTGGCAGGCGACCACGGATACCGACACCCGTGCCACCCCCGGCACGCCGATCACCCACGGCCCGTCCGAACCCCATGCCCTGACCACGCATGACCACCCTGCCCTCAACCTCTGGCTTCAGCATGGCGAAGCGCCGGGCGGCCCGACCTGGTTCGTGTGATCCGCCAGTCCGGCCTATAGGCTCGACACCGGCGGGCAGACCTGTTCCACTATGCGGAAGCCAACAGGAAAAGCAGCCAATGACAGACATGCCGACAGAGCCCGATTACGCCTTCACCCGGGCGCTTCGGTCAGACATGGAGACCCACCTCGCCCGCTTCACCCAGGCCAGCGCCCGCACCGGCGATCTGCGGCTCGCCTCCGTCGCCATCATCGTCGCCCCGGCCGAACCGCCCGGAGAGGCCGGCGTGCTGGTCACCCTGCGCCCGCCCCGGCTGAACAGACATGGCGGGCAATACGCCCTGCCCGGCGGCCGCCTCGACCCGGGTGAAACGCCCCTTCAGGCCGCGATCCGCGAAACGCAGGAAGAGCTTGGCCTCGACATCGCCGAAACCGACCTCATCGGCCGGCTCGACGATTATCCCACGCGCTCCGGCTTCGCCATGATCCCGCATGTCTTCTGGTGCGAGGATATCTCGGGCATGACGCCCGACCCGTCGGAAGTGGCCGAGGTTCACACCCTGCCCCTCCGCGAGGTCGACAGCGACAAGATCCCCCTGCTCGACCTGCGCCCGCACAGCGAGCATCCGGTCCTGTCGGCGTTCTTTCCCACGCTCGGCCACACAATGTACGCGCCCACGGCGGCCGTGCTCTACCAGTTCCGCGAGGTTGCCATGCGCGGGCTCGCCACCCGCGTCGCCCATTTCGATCAGCCGGAATTCGCGTGGAAATGAGCGCGCCGCCGCTCGACACCTGCCTGGACACCGCGCATCACCTCGCCGACATCGCCGGGGCCATCGCGCGCGAGGTCTGGTTCGGCCCGGCCGTGACAGATTTCAAAGCCGACGGCTCGGCCCTGACCGAGGCCGATACCCGTATCGAGACCCGCCTGCGCGAGGTTTTGGAGTCCCGCCACCCCGACCACGGCATCCTCGGCGAGGAATTCGGCGGCGCGGCGCTCGACCGCGAATTCGTCTGGGTCATCGACCCGATCGACGGCACACGGCAGTTCGGTGCGCGGCTGATGAATTTCGGCGTGCTGATCGCGCTCTGCCACCGGGGCCGGCCCGTGCTGGGGATCATCGACCAGCCCCTCGCCGGGGCCCGTTATGCCGCGGCCGAAGGCCTCGGCGTCACGCTCAACGGCACGGCCATCGCGGCACGCCAGACCACCGCCCTGTCACAGGCCACGGTCGCCATCGCCAACCCCGCCTCCTTCCCTGAAGAGATGCGCGAGCCCGCCGACGCCATTGCCCAGGCGGCGCGCATGACGGTCTATGACGGCGGCTGCCTGGCCTACGGCGCTCTGGCCCGGGGCCAGATCGACCTCTGCCTCAACGGGCCCGATCTCGACCCCCATGACATCTGTGCCGTTGTGCCGGTCGTGGAACAGGCTGGCGGCACCATCACCGACTGGGAAGGGCGCCCCCTGACGCTGGCCTCCGAAGGCGCCATTCTCGCGGCCGCCACCCCGGCGCTGCATGCCCAGGCGTTCGACCGGCTGACCCGGCACGATCCGGTCTGGATTCCCTGAACCTGTCGACAGCCGCTTGCACCTCCCGCGTTCCGGTGGTTGATGGTGACCATGGCGCACATCTTTGTCACCTTCGGCCTCATCTGTCTTGGCGCGCTGACCGGCTGGGGGGCATCGCTCTTCGGCCTGCCGCTGCCGTACCTGATCGGGCCGCTGGTGATCTGCGCCCTGATCGCGACGGCCCTGCCGCACCACCTGCCCGAGGGATACGCCTTCTCCCACCGCCTGCGGCAGGTCTTCATCGGCGTGATCGGCCTGATGATCGGCGCACAGGTCACGCCCGAGCTTTTCGCCTCCGCTCCCGAATTCGCGGTGACCTTCACCGCCCTGGCGCTCTTCATCGGCGTGTGCCTCGTCTACAACTTCTGGGTCTTCCGCATTCTCGGCGGCTATGACCGCGTCACCGCCTTCTATTCCAGCTCGCCCGGCGGGCTTTACGAGTCGCTCGCCCTGGGCGAGGCGGCGGGCGGCAACGTCGCCCGCCTGACCCTGCAACAGTTCCTGCGCGTGATCATCGTCGTCACCGCCCTGCCCATAGGCCTCTCGCTCTGGCTGGGCGAGCCCGTGGGCAGCGCGGGCGGCGTGACGCTGGCGCGCGACGACGTGCCCTGGACCGATCTGCCCTTCATCGTCATGGCCGGGGCGGCCGGGTATTTCGGCGGCAAGCTCATGCGCTTCCCCGCGGCCCAGCTGACCGGGCCGATGGCCGCGGCGGCCATTCTTTCCGTCACCGGCATCTTTCATGTCGATATCCCCATCTGGCTGGTCAACATCGCGCAGATCGTCGTCGGTTGCGCCCTCGGCATGCGGTTCACCGGCCTCTCGCGCGGGCTGATCCTGCGTGGCGCGGGCCTGTCCCTGCTTTCGGTGGGCGGCATGCTGGCGCTGGCCATGGTCTTCGCCGTGGGCGTGGTACAATTCGTCGAGGAGCCGCTCGACGTGCTCCTGATCAGCTTCGCACCGGGCGGGGTGACCGAGATGTCGCTCGTCGCGCTCAGCCTTCAGGCCAACCCCGCCTTCGTGACCCTGCACCATATCTTCCGCATCCTGATGACGGTGGTCTGGCTGATGGCCTCGGCCCCCTGGGTGCGGCGCAATTTCTGATACTTTGACACCACCCGCCAGGCGGGTTATCTGAACGCATGTTCATTTCCTGACAGGAGAGCCGCCAATGCGCATCGAAGACACCGCAGCCATCATCACCGGAGGCGCCTCGGGCCTCGGAGAAGCCACCGCGCGCCATTTCCGCGAGCTCGGCGCCCAGGTCACCCTGTTCGACCGCGACGAAGAGCGCGGCACCGCCGTGGCGGACGAGATCGGCGCGACCTTCGTCAAGACTGACGTCACCGACGAAGAATCCGTCAAGGCCGCGGTTGCCGCCGCCAAGACGGCGATGGGCAAGATCACCTGTGCCGTCAACTGTGCGGGCATCGCGCCGGCGGCCAAGACGCTCGGCAAGGACGGCCCGCACGACCTTGGCACCTTCCAGCAGACCATCAACATCAACCTCGTCGGCAGCTTCAACGTCGCCCGCGTGGCCGCCGCCGAGATGGCCATGGAAGACCCCTCCGACGACGGGCTGCGCGGCGTCATCATCAACACCGCCTCCATCGCCGCCTTCGAGGGCCAGAAGGGTCAGGCGGCCTATGCGGCCTCGAAAGGCGGGATCGTCGGGCTGTCGCTGCCCATGGCGCGCGACCTCGCGCGCGAGGGCATCCGCGTGATGGCCATCGCGCCGGGCCTGATGCTGACGCCGATGCTGCGCGGCCTCCCGCAGGAGGTTCAGGACCAGCTTGCCGCCGACGTCACCTGCCCGCGCCGCCTGGGCGACCCGGCGGAATACGCCGCGCTGGCGCGGTTCATCGTGGAATGCGATTACCTGAACGGCGACGTGATCCGGATCGACGGCGCGCTGCGCATGAAGTAACGCCCGCGCCGCCCGGGAAGAGGGACGTCAGGCGTTTTCCTCTTCCTCTTCCCAGTCTCCGGCCCCGCCTTCGACCTGGTCGGCCAGCGCCTCGGCGCGGGCGGCCAGTTCGGCCATGGCGTCGGTCACGTTATCGGGAAGCACCGGCACCTCGACCCGCTTCGGCTCGGCCTGCGCGTTGCGCATCTGGTCCAGCTCGGCGTCCTTCTCCATCAGCTTGTCTTCCGCCTCGCGCAGCTTGTCCTGCATCCCGGCGGTCTTGTCCGCCAGCATCAGCCCCGCCATCAGCAGCATCCGCGCCTCGGGAATGCGTCCGATCTGCGACGTCAGAACCGACGCCTCCTCGTCCAGCATCTTCGCGGCGAACTTGAGGTAATGCTCCTCGCCTTCCTGGCAGGCGACCTCGAAGGTGCGGCCGCCGATCTCGACCTCGATCTCGGGCATGGTCAATCCTCCTGGTTATGCGCGACGCGCACGTTTTCGACGGCATCGAACAGCTCGGAATAGACCAGCGTCGTCTCGGCCCGGTCCGCGGCGCGGGTCGCGCGCAGACCTTCCAGCTCGGCCTGCAGCGCCCTGTTGATCAGGTCGGGGTCACCTACGCCGGCCTCGTTGGCCTCGCGCAGCTTGCTGTTGATCTCGCGCAGGCTCTCGTTCGCCTCGCGCAGCCCCTGCAGCTCGGCGTCGAATTCCCGAAGTTGCTCGGCGATGTTCTCGCGGGCGGATTGAAGCTCTCCCTCCAGCCGTTGCCGGCGGACCTGCAGCTTCTTGGTGCGTTCGCGCAGCTGCCCGTTGGCGATGCGCTCTTCCTCAAGCTCCTGTTGCAGGGCTTCCAGCTCGCCCGGGGCCGGTTCGACCCCTTCGGCAACGCCACCGCCCATCCGGTCGAGCCCCTGCCCGATCCGGTCGAGCGCGGCGGCGATCCGGCCCTGTAGCTCTTCAATCTGGCTCATATCCCCAGTCCTTCGTCTGCTTTTCTTGGTCCGGCCGCGAATCGGCGGTCGAACTGTCTCGCCCAACTCTACAAAATCGCAGGGAAAAGTTCGCCCCCTCAAAATACCCCGCCCAAGTACGCTTGAACTTTGGCCCGTGGCTGGTATGCAACCTTCGACCGGTTTTCATTTCAAGGATGCATGACCCGTGGATATCGCTGCCCTTCGCTCTGCCAATCCCGACCACTGGAACAAGGCCGCGGCCATCCGCGCGCTGACCCTCGACGCCGTTCACGCGGCCAATTCCGGCCATTCCGGCATGCCGATGGGCATGGCCGACGTGGCGACGGTTCTCTACGAGAAACACCTGAAGTTCGACGCGGCCGACGCCAACTGGCCCGATCGTGACCGGTTCATCCTGTCGGCGGGCCACGGCTCGATGCTGCTCTATTCGCTGCTCTACCTCACCGGCTACGAGGGCATGACGCTCGACCAGATCAAGAACTTTCGCCAACTGGGCGCGATCACGGCGGGCCACCCGGAAAACTTCCTGCATGACGGGATCGAGACCACCACCGGCCCGCTGGGCCAGGGCATCGCCAATTCCGTGGGCTTCGCCATCGCCGAGGAGGTGCTGCGCGCCCGCTACGGCCGCCAGCTGGTCGACCACCACACCTATGTCATCGCCGGCGACGGCTGTCTCATGGAAGGTGTCAGCCAGGAGGCGATCACGCTGGCCGGGCGGCTGGCGCTCAGCAAGCTGATCGTGCTGTGGGACAACAACAACATCACCATCGACGGCGAGGTCGGCCTTGCCGACCGCACCGACCAGCCCAAGCGCTTTGCCTCGGCCGGTTGGGAAGTGATCCAGATCGACGGCCACAACCCCGAGGAAATCGACGCCGCGCTGACCAAGGCCAAGAGATCGCGCCGCCCAACGATGATTGCCTGCAAGACGCATATCGCCCTCGGCCATGCGGCGCAGGACACCTCCAAGGGCCACGGCGCGCTGACCGATGCCGATCAGCTTCAGGCCGCGAAAGAGGCCTATGGCTGGACAGGCGGCCCCTTCGAAGTGCCCGGCGACATCAAGTCGGCCTGGGAAGAGATCGGCCGCCGCGGCGCCCAGGAACGGGCGGCATGGGAAGCCCGCCTGGCCGGCGCCTCCGAACGGCGGCAGGCCGAGTTCGCCCGCATCATGGCGGGCGACACCCCCAAGAAGCTCTCCTCGCGCATCACCGCGCTGAAGAAACAGATCAGCGCCGAGGAGCCCAAGGTCGCCACCCGCAAATCGAGCGAGATGGTCCTCGAGGTGGTCAACCCGATCATGATCGAAACCATCGGCGGTTCGGCCGACCTGTCGGGGTCCAACAACACCCGTTCGGGCGACATGACGGTGTTCGACACCAACAACCGCAAGGGCCGCTACATCCATTACGGCATCCGAGAACACGGCATGGCGGCGGCGATGAACGGCATGGCGCTGCATGGCGGCGTGCGCCCCTATGGCGGCACCTTCATGTGCTTCACCGACTACGCCCGCCCCTCGATGCGCCTGGCCGCGCTGATGCAGGTGCCGACCGTCTTCGTGATGACCCATGACAGCATCGGTCTCGGCGAAGACGGGCCCACCCACCAGCCGGTCGAACACCTCGCCATCAGCCGGGCCACGCCCAACACCTATGTCTTCCGCCCCTGCGATACGGTCGAGACGGCGGAAGCCTGGGAACTGGCGCTGAAATCCACCTCGACGCCGTCGGTCCTGTCGCTGACCCGTCAGGGCGTGCCGACGCTGCGCACCGAGCACAGACAGCGCAACATGACCTCCTTCGGGGCCTACGTGATGGCCAACTTCAATGCCGAGAGAAAGGCGATCCTGATGGCCACCGGCTCGGAGGTGCACGTGGCGATGGCCGCCCGCGAGATGCTCGAGGCCGAGGGCATCGGCACCCGCGTCGTCTCGATGCCCTGCTGGGAGCTCTTCGAGGAACAGGACGAAGCCTACCGCAAGCGCGTCCTGCCCGGCGGCGACTTCGTCCGCGTCGCGGTCGAGGCCGGGGTCCGGCAGGGCTGGGATCGCTGGCTCTGCGGCGAGCGTGGCCGGCCGAAGAAAACCGGCTTCGTCGGCATGGACAGCTTCGGCGCATCGGCCCCGGCCGAGGTGCTTTTCGAGAAGTTCGGCATCACCGCAGAAGCCGTGGCCGAAAAGGTCAAGTCGCTGCTCTGATCCGGCCTGCAGGCGACGGCCCGGCCGTCGCCCGCGCCGCCGTTTTCTGCACAGAAAACGGGCTGGAAAATACGCATTTTCCAACCCGGAATTTGCGCAAATTCCGGGCGCCGCCAGCCTGCTCCGCGGCCCTCAAACGAACGGGTTCAGCTTCGCGATCCGCTGCCAGACCGGCGCGATCAGCCTGGTGCCGATCGGCACCAGCACCAGCCCCAGCGCCAGCCCGAACACTCCATCGAGCGCGGCGACGATCCCCCATGTCACGGCGCCCTCCGCCTTGCCGGCGGTATGGCCGATCTCCTCGGCGACATGATGTATCCAGTCATAGACCACCGGCCAGCCCAGCGTGTCGAGCCCGTGAATGATGATCGAGCCGCCGACCCACAGCATCGCCGCCGTGCCCACGACCGTCAGCAGCCACATGAACCGCGGCATCAGCCGAACGATCGCCCGCCCCACGGCCCGCGTCGCCCGCAGGATCCCGTTCGTCGCCATGAAAAGCCCCATGTCGTCGGCCTTCACGATCAGCGCCACGGCGCCGTAAACGACAGCCGTGATCCCGATGGCCACGACGGCCAGCGTGGCCCCTTCCATCCAGATGTTGCTGGGCGGAATGGCCGAAAGGGCAATCGTCATGATCTCGGCCGACAGGATGAAATCCGTCTTGATGGCCCCGGCCACCTTTTCTTCTTCCAGATGGGCCGGGTCGCTGGTCTTTTCCGGCTTGTCCGTCCCGTGGTCCTCGTGATGCCCGAACCCCATCGCATGCACGATCTTCTCGGCGCCCTCGAAACACAGGTAGGCCCCGCCCAGCATCAGCAGCGGCGGGATGAGCCACGGCGCAAAGGCCGACAGCGCCAGCCCGGCGGGCAACAGGAACACCAGCTTATTGATGATGGAGCCCCGCGCGATCCGCCAGACGATGGGCAATTCCCGCTTGGCATCGAACCCGGTCAGGTACTTGGGCGTCACCGCCGCGTCATCGATCGCCGCACCAGCGGCCTTGGCCCCTGCCTTGGCCGCCTGCCCTGCCACGTCATCGACCGAGGCCGCCGCCACTTTCGCAAGGCTCGCCACATCGTCAAGCAGCGCCAGAAGTCCACTCATATTGTACCCTGATTCAAATCTTCTCGTTTAAGCTCAAGTCCCGCCGTCACGGATCCGTTCCATCCGTTCGCGAATTTCGGCCTCCCACGTGCCCCGGCGCGACCGGACGAGTTCGACATAAGCCGGATTCTCGTGAAGGGGAACACCGATATCATAGGCTTCCGCCGCCTCGAGCATCGCCTCCTGGTCGCGCTCGACGAAGGCGTCGATCATCCGCTGCGCCACCTCCCGCTCGATCCCCATCGCCTCGAAGACCGACCGGCTCATCCGCATCGAGCTGTCGAAGGTCTCGCGGATGATGTCGCGACACCCGTAATACCACAGGTCATAGACATGGTCGCGGTCGATCGCGCGGGCCACGATATGCACCTGGGGATATGTCTTGCCCACATGTCTGACGATCTCGTTGATCTGCTCGCGGTCGTCGATCGCCACGATCAGCATCTTCGCCTCGGCGATCCCCGCCGCATGCAGCAGGTCGGGCCGCGAGGCATCGCCGTAATAGTGCCGCGTGCCGAACCGTTCGAGGATATCCAGCCGCCGCGCGTTGTAGTCGATCACCGTCGTGCTCAGCCCCGCGGCCCGCATCACCCGGTCGATCAGCCCGCCCATCCGGCCGGCGCCGGCGATGATGATCTGGCGGTCGCCCGGCATCTCGTCCGGCTCGCGCTCCTGCACGGTGGAAAACCGCGGCGCGATCACCCGGTCATAGAGGATGAACAACCCCGGCGTCAGCAGCATCGACAGCGCCACCACCAGCAGAAGCTGATCGGCCAGCGCCGTCGGGATCACCCCGTTGGCGACCGTGAAAGACAGAAGGACAAAGCCGAACTCCCCCGCCTGCGCCAGCCCCAGCGCAAAGAGCCACCGGTCGGCGCCCCTGATCCGGAACACCACCGCCAGGACGAGCAGAACCGCCACCTTCGCCGTCATCAGCCCGATGGTCATCCCAAGAATGCTGAACAGGTTCTCGAAGAGCAGCCCGAAATTGATCGACGCGCCCACCGTCATGAAGAAGAGCCCCAGCAACAGCCCCCGGAACGGGTCGATGTCGCTCTCCAGCTCATGTCGATAGGGCGAGTTGGCCAGCACCACGCCCGCCAGGAACGTCCCCAGCGCGGGCGACAGCCCCACCACCAGCATCAAGAGCGCGATCCCCACCACCATCAGCAGCGCCGTCGCGGTGAAAAGCTCCCGCAGCCCCGCCGCCGCGATGAAGCGGAACACCGGCGTCGTCAGGTATGACCCCCCGATCACCACCGCCGCCACCGCCGCGAAAGTCACCAGCGCCGTCTGCCAGCCGTTCAGGCCCTCGACAAGGCTGATCGCGGGCCCGTGCCCGCCCTCGTCATGCCCCGCCTCGGCCGCGCCGTGGGCGGCCTCCTCGACCCCATGCGCCACCACCGCCGCATGATCCGCAAGCTCCGGCAAGGCCAGCAACGGCAGGAAGGCCAGCATCGGGATCACCGCGATATCCTGCGTCAGCAGCACCGCGAAAGACGACTGCCCGCCATCGGACTTCATCAAGCCTTTCTCGCCCAGCGTCTGCAGCACGATAGCGGTCGACGACAGCGCAAAGACCAGCCCCACCGCCAACGCCACCGACCACGGCAGCCCCAGCAGAACACCCGCCCCGTAAACCAGCGCCACGGTCAACCCGATCTGCCCGCCGCCAAGCCCCATCAGGCGCCCCCGCATCGACCACAGGTGCTTGGGTTCAAGCTCCAGCCCGACGAGGAACAGCATCATCACCACCCCGAATTCCGCGAAATGCTGGATCGAGACCACGTCGACCCTGAGCAGCGCCAGCACCGGGCTGATCACGATCCCCGCGATCAGGTAGCCCAGCACCGACCCCAACCCCAGCCGCGTCGCAATCGGCACCGAGATCACCCCGGCCACGAGGAAGGTGAACGCCAGCAGCAGAAAGTCGGTCATGTCCTGTCCCCCAAGTCGGGCGCCCACCCGGTTCCTTCTAGGAATAGCCGCCCCGCCCCGTGCCGCAAGCCGAATTCTCCGGAACATGGCCGCCGGGGGTCGGGTTGGGCGACAGGAGAAGGACAAACGGAGGACCCCATGAAACGCATCACCCCCCGCGCCACCCTCGCGGCGGTGGCCCTCACCGCCGGGGCGGGCATGGCCAGCGCCCAAGGCGCCTGCGGCACATCCTACGCCATCGAGCCGGGCGACACGCTCTACAAGGTCTCGCAGCGCTGCAATGTCGGCCTGACCCGGATCATGGAGCTCAACCCCAACGTCAACGCGCGCGACCTGTCCGTGGGCCAGAGCATCCGCCTCACCCGGGGCACGCGCGCTGATGGCCAGACCGGCACGGATTACCGCAATGGCACCCGCCGTGGCGCCGAAACCTATCGCGTCGGCCGGGGTGAAACGCTCTATTCCATCGCCCAGGCGGTCGGCGTCTCGGTCATCGAGCTGCTCAATGCCAATGGCAGCATCGACCCCACCGACCTTGCCGTGGGCGACGTCATCGACGTGCCCACTGACACTCCATCCGCCGCCGTACGGATCACCCCCGAAAGTGGCCCGCCCGAAACGCAGGTCACTCTCCGGGCCCGCAACCTGCGCCCGAACGACTGGGTCACCATCGGCGCCGGCCGCGCCTCGTCCGAGTGGCGCGCCATCGGCCAGGCCCGCGCCGACGGCCAGGGCGACATTTCCGCCGATGTCGGCCTGCCCGACTGGGCCGATCCGGGCGACAGCCTGATCTACGTGCTCGACACCGACCGGGGCATGACCCTCAAATCCGGCCGCTTCGATGTCACCGTACCCGACCGCAACACCGGTGGCGACGACGACACCGACCGCATCACCCTCGAAGGCCGTGTCGGCCAGGGCGCGGAATGCGCCACGCTGACCACCGCAGACGGCGATGTCTGGTCACTGACCAGCGCCGATACCGGTTTCACGGAAGGCGAATATGTCCGCGTCACCGGCGCGCGGAAGGCCGCCGCCTTCTGCCAGCAGGGGCTCGGCACGATCGATGTCGCCCGGATGGAAGAGATCGACGCACCCGATGACGGTCGCGATGACCGGAACGGCGGCAACACCGACATGCTGACCCTCGAAGGCCGCGTGGGCCAGGGCGCCGAATGCGCCACCCTGACCACCGCAGACGGTGACGTATGGTCCCTCACCAGCGCAGATATCGGTTTCACCACCGGCGAATACGTCCGCGTCCGCGGCGAACGCAAGGCCGCGGCCTTCTGCCAGCAAGGTGAAGGCACGCTCGAGGTCGTCAACCTCGACGAGATCGACCGCGACACCGGCACCGACGCCCCGCGCGACGACCGCATCACGCTGGAAGGCCGGGTACAGCAGGGCGTCGAATGCATGGTGCTGAAAACCCGCGACGGCGATATCTGGTCGCTCACCAGCGACGACGTCCGCTTCACCGAAGGCGAGTTCGTCCGGGTTTCGGGCCAGCAGGCCGAGATGTCCTTCTGCCAGCAGGGCGTCGGCACCGTCAGCGTCAGCGAGATCAGAGAAGTGCCCAGCTAAGGGCGCCGATTTGAAACCTGACAGGGCCGGTCACCGCGACCGGCCCTTTTTTTGTCGAGGGTGTTTTCTGCCGCATGGTGCCAGTGCAGGTCAGAGCCGGGCTGTGCATGGAAGACAAGTCAACCCTATACAGGGTATGGTCATTTTCACGGCCAGTCCAACGCCCTTAAACAGTACGAAGAGAGACTCATGAGGAAAATCGTGGCTATTCTCAGCCTCTTTGTTCCGCAGTCGTGGCTATCGACCGCATACATAGGTGAACGCATTTCTATCCTGGCCGGTGATCCAGACTCATGCGAGCATGAGTGGGACGTGGTTGCGGGCATTTTGTCTAACGTGGAACTGCAGGTTCAATGCAGAAAGTGCGCAACCTTCAGTGAGGTCCCCAATCCAACCAAAGAAGAATGGGATGCCTGCGCTGGTGCCATGGCAAATCCGTATCCATGGGAAGATAAATCGCGGATCAGATACTATCAGGTAGACAATACGATCCATTGAAACGTGAGCAGGTAATTGACAAAACCCTGCCGTTTCCCGTGTGGCAATAACGCCGTTCTTGGCGTTTCATCCCAAAATCACCATCGGCTAAGCGCGGTGAATGCTCACTTTCGCCCGCATGACCAACACGGCTGGCCCAGCTTTGCCCGACCGCCCCACACGTTAGCGCCACCATAAGCGCATCCCCGCCACACCACCCCTACGTTATCGCTATCACTTTGATAAAGGCCGATTTTCACCTTTCTCCCGGCCCCACCCCCGTCTATATCGCGCCCAACATCCACGCACCGGGAGTCTGCCTCATGACCATCACCGTCGGCATCAACGGGTTCGGCCGGATCGGCCGTTGCACCCTCGCCCACATCGCCACCAGCACGCGCAACGACATCAAGGTCGTGAAGGTCAACGCCACCGGCCCGCTGGAAACCGCGGCACACCTGATCAAGTATGACAGCGTCCACGGCCGCTTCCCCAACGAGATCACGCTGGGCGACGGCACCATGGACCTCGGCCGCGGCCCGATGGAGATGTTCTCGACCTACGAGATGGACGAGCTCGACTGGTCCGGCGTCGACGTGGTGCTCGAATGCACCGGCAAGTTCAACGACGGCGAAAAGGCCAAGGCCCATCTCGACCGTGGCGCCGGCAAGGTGCTGCTCTCGGCGCCCGGCAAGAATGTCGACCGCACCGTGGTCTACGGCGTGAACCATGAAGAGCTGAAGACCGGCGAGAAGATGATCTCGAACGGGTCCTGCACCACCAACTGCCTCGCGCCCGTCGCCAAGGTCCTGCACGAGGGGATCGGCATCGAAAGCGGCATCATGACCACGATCCACGCCTATACCGGCGACCAGCCGACGCTCGACCGCCGGCACAAGGATCTCTACCGCGCCCGCGCCGCGGCCATGTCCATGATCCCCACCTCGACCGGCGCCGCCAAGGCGCTCGGCGAAGTGCTGCCCGACCTCAAGGGCAAGCTCGACGGCTCGGCCATCCGCGTGCCCACGCCCAACGTCTCGGCCGTCGACCTGACCTTCATCGCCAAGAAGGACGTGACCGAAGCCGACGTGAACGAGATCGTCGCCGAAGCCGCGGCCGGCAAGATGAAGGGCGTGCTGGGCTACGACCCGGAACCCAAGGTCTCGATCGACTTCAACCATACCGAGGAAAGCTCGATCTTCGCCCCCGACCAGACCAAGGTCACCGGCGGCCGCCTCGTGCGCGTGCTGGCCTGGTACGACAACGAATGGGGCTTCTCCTGCCGCATGGCCGACGTGGCCGTCGAAATGGGCCGCCTCGCCTGATCGGGCAAATCATCGAACACGGAAACGGACCGCCCCCGCAGATATCTGCGGGGGCGTTGTCGTTCCGGCCTGTCGACATCGCGAGCCCGCCTCCGATCTGCCACCCCACCGCTCAACCCTTGCGCCCCTGCCCGGCCTCGGGCATATCCGGCAAGCAGCAGGCAGGCCCGGGGGCGGATACATGAACAACCAAGTCGCGCTTTTCCTCGGGGCCCTGATCCTGATCGGTCTCGGCGTCGACTACATGTATTACGATTGGTCCGGCTCGATCTTCCTGGCCCGCAAGCTCGCCGACCTGATCGAATGGCTGGCCTTCTGGCGATAGGCGTCGGTCAAAATTCTTCGGAGTGGTCATACCCGATGTAATGCCTCACGGCATTCACGGTCGCCTCTTCCGGGACCAGGCTAAGCATCCAGACTTCCAGCCGCTTTTGGCGCTCCGACAGGAAGGCCCCGGAAATGACGTCCTCTTTCGGGGGCGGAAACCAGTGCACAAGGACAGTGGTCAGGCTGACGCCATACTCCCCGTTCTGACCATATCCCACTTTCATCTCGAGCGACGGGTTTCCCGAGGCTTCTCCAACCGAGCAGCTATGGTATCTTCGCTCCGCGTTCACCAGCTTGCACGTCCCGGAAAGCGCCTCGGCCTTGGCGTAAACGGCCGCAACCAGAGCGGCCTCGGTCTCCTCCGTCAGGTAAGCCGCATCGACAGTCACGCTCGAGGTGGTCATTGTCTGCGCGCATCCGCAGAGCGCCAACAGCGCCGTCAGAAGCAAGAAGCGTTTCCGGCTGTCGACAGACCCAATCACCGGCCCCGCACCGATCTACTTCGCCGCGAACTTCGCCTTCAGCGCTTCGTTCACCGGCGGGGTCACGAACTTGCCCACGTCGCCGTTCAGCCGGGCGATCTCCTTCACCAGCTTCGAGGCAATCGCCTGGTGATGCGCGTCGGCCATCAGGAAGACCGTCTCGACCGAGCTGTCCAGAACCCGGTTCATGCCCACCATCTGGAACTCGTACTCGAAATCCGCCACGGCCCTGAGGCCGCGGATGATCAGCGTCGCGTTCACGTCATGGGCGCAGTCGATGAGCAGGTTCTCGAACGGGTGCGCGACGATCTCGGTGCCGGTCTGCTTGCTCAGCTTCTCGCATTCCGCCTCGATCATCTCGACACGCTCTTCCAGCGTGAAAAGCGGGCCCTTGTCCCGGTTGATCGCCACCCCCAGCACCAGCCGGTCGACCAAGAACGAGGCCCGGCGGATGATGTCGATATGACCAAGCGTGATGGGGTCGAACGTCCCCGGATAAAGTCCGATACGCATGGGCGGCTCCTCCGTTCAGTCCGGGCGCGTGTCGCGGGGCCAAGCAACAATACTGCGCCGCGGAATGCAAGGCCCTAACGGCCCGAAATCGCCGCGCGTCACCATAGGGTCAGCCTTGCCCGGCTCAGAGGTCGGCGTGGTACTCGTCGACCAGGTGCCGCACCACGGCCTGCAGCGCGTGCTCGTTGTCGTCGCCCGCTTCCAGCGCGTCGAGATAGACCTGCCGCTGCCGGCTCGAACTGGTGCCGCCCTGCACGATCTCCTGCGCGGTCTCCACCTCCTCCAGCGATCCGAAATGCTGCGCGTCCTCCCGGATCAGCTCGATGATCTCCTCGACGAGCTCTCCCATCGGCACGATCTCGCCCCGGCCCAGGTCGATGAGCCCCTCGCGGCTGCCATAGCGCTGCGCCCGCCAGCGGTTTTCCGACACCAGGAACTTGTCGTAGATCCGCCAGCGCTGGTTTCTTGTCGCCAGCCGCCACAGCATCCGGGTCAGCGCCTGCGTCAGCGCCGCCAGCGTCAGCGTGTGCTCGAGCCTCGGCTGCACATCACAGATCCGCGACTCTATGGTCGGAAACCGGGAAGACGGCCGCAGATCCCACCAGATCTTCGAGCTGTCCTCGATCACGCCAAGGTCGGTCAGTATCTGCACCGATCGCTCGAACTCGGCAAAGCTCACCATGCGCGGCGGCAGCCCGGTGCGTGGCAGGTTGTCGAATACCGTCAGCCGGTAGCTGTCGAGTCCCGTGTCCCGCCCCTGCCAGAAGGGTGATGAGCAACTCAGCGCCAGCAGGTGCGGCAGGAAATAGGCGAGCTGGTTCATCAGGTCGACCCGCCGGTCGGGCTCGTGAATGCCCACATGCACATGCATCCCGCAGATCAGCATCCGCCGCACCACGCCCGCCAGGTCGTTCTGCAACTCGTTGTAGCGGTCCTTGTCGGTGTGGTGCTGCTCGCGCCAGTCGGAAAACGGATGGCACGACGCGGCGATCGGTGCGAGATTGTGCTTCGCCGCCTGCCGCGACACGCAGGACCGCAGGCGCCTGAGATCCTCCCGCGCCTCGGCCACCGACCGGCAGACCTTGGTGCCGATCTCGATCTGGCATTTCAGGAACTCCGGCGCGACTTGGTCCTGCAACTCCTCCTGGCAGGCCTCCATCAACGCCGTGGGCGCCTCCGCCAGGCCCAGGCTGTCGCGATCGACAAGCAGGTATTCCTCTTCGATCCCGATGGTAAATTCCGGTTCCGCGATGGCCATGCCGCCTCCTCCCGCCTGCGTCTTTCTCCGAGTGTCGTCGGTATGACCCGGAAAAATCAAGCTTTCACGCACGGATAGACGGCGAAATCCCCTATGACAGCGCCCGGCGTGCCGCAGAGATCAACGCCTGCAACCGCGCCCCGGCATCACCCCTCGGCGCCAGCGGCGCACTCTGACCGTAAAGCGAGAAGCGGTGCGTTTCGGCATCGGCCCCCTGCAGCCCGGCGGTATAGTGATACATCAATGGAAACGGCGCAGCCCTGACACCGGTCATCGCGTCGAGCCATGGCGTCCGGTGAGCCCGCGCCGGCCGGCCCGAAACCGCCCGGCTGATCCGCGTGCTCTCATCCGCGCCCTCGGCCACCGCCTCGTCATGCAACGCCTTGTGCGCCGCCTCGTCCGAACTGATGAACGCCGTGCCCACCTGCACCCCCGAGGCGCCCAACGCGAACGCGGCCGCGATCCCGCGCCCGTCGGCAATGCCCCCGGCGGCAATGACCGGCACAGATACCGCGTCGACCACCTGCGGAAGCAGGGAAAACAACCCCACCTGCGCGTCGTTTTCCACGTCGAGGAACACCCCCCGGTGCCCGCCCGCTTCCCAGCCCTGCGCGATCACCGCATCCACGCCGCGCGCCTCGAGCCAGCGCGCCTCCTCCACCGTAGTGGCCGAACTCAGCACCTTGCACCCGGCCGCCTTCAGCGCCGCCATGGCCTCGGCATCCGGCAAGCCGAAATGGAAACTCACCACCGCCGGCGGATGCAGCAGCAAGAGCTCAAGATGCGCGCGCCCGAACGGCTCGTAAGGCGCCTTCGGCACCCCCTCCGGCGGCGCGATCCCGGCCTTGGCATAATGCGGCGCCATCGCCTCAAGCAGTGCCTCGTGCCGCTCCCGCGTGATCTCGGGCACCTCGTGACAAAAGAAATTCAGGTTCACCGGCCGGTTCGTCGCCCGCGCCAGCGCCTCCATGTCCTGCTCCAGCCGGTCGAGCGGCATGGTCGCACAACCATGCGAGCCCAAGGCCCCGCCGTTTGACACCGCCGCCGCCATCGCGGGCGTGGTCGTCCCCGCCATCGGCGCCAGGATGATGGGATGCTCGATCCCCAGAAGCTCGCAAATCCTCGTGTCAGGCCACATCGTCACCTCCTCCCCGAAACGAAACCGGGCCGCGGCAATCTGCGCGCGGCCCGGTCAGTATCGTCATGTCGAAAGGCTCAGTCCATGGCCTTGAAGTTGAACTCGCCGCCATCCTTGATCCCCGACGGCCAGCGGGCCGTCACGGTCTTGGTGCGGGTGTAGAACTTGAACGCGTCCGGCCCGTGCTGGTTCAGGTCGCCAAAGGCCGATTTCTTCCAGCCGCCGAAGGTGTGATACGCCAGCGGCACCGGGATCGGCACGTTCACGCCCACCATACCGATGTTGATCCGGTTGGCAAAGTCGCGCGCAGCATCGCCGTCACGGGTGAAGATCGCCGTGCCGTTGCCGTACTCGTGATCCATCGCAAGGCCAAGCGCCTCTTCGTAGGAACCGGCCCGCACGGTCGACAGCACCGGGCCGAAGATCTCCTGCGTGTAGATATCCATGTCCGGCTTCACCTTGTCGAACAGGTGCGGCCCCACAAAGAACCCGTCCTCGTAGCCCTGAAGCGAGAAATCCCGCCCGTCGACCACAAGCTCGGCGCCCTGCTCGATGCCCTTCTCTACAAGGCCGAGGATCTTCTTCTTCGCCTCGGCCGTCACCACGGGGCCGTAATCCACGTCATCGCCCGCCGTGTAGGGCCCGACCTTCAGCTTCTCGATGCGCGGCACCAGCTTCTCGATCAGGCGGTCGGCGGTCTCGTCGCCCACCGGCACGGCGACCGAGATCGCCATGCAGCGCTCGCCCGCGGCGCCATAGCCCGACCCGATCAGCGCATCCGCCGCCTGGTCCATGTCGGCATCCGGCATGATGATCATGTGGTTCTTGGCGCCACCGAAACACTGCACGCGCTTGCCGTTCGAACAGCCGCGGCCATAGATATACTCGGCAATCGGTGTCGAACCGACGAAACCGATAGACTGCACCACCGGGTGATCCAGCATCGCGTCGACCGATTCCTTGTCGCCGTTCACCACCTGCAGGATGCCCTTGGGCAGCCCGGCCTCTTCCATCAGTTCGGCCAGCATCAGCGGCACCGAGGGGTCACGCTCCGACGGCTTCAGGATGAAGGCGTTGCCGCAGGCGATCGCCGGCGCGAACATCCACATCGGGATCATCGCCGGGAAGTTGAACGGCGTGATGCCGCCCGTCACACCCAGCGGCTGGCGCATGGAATACATGTCGATGCCGGGACCCGCGCTGTCGGTGAACTCCCCCTTCAGCAGCTGCGGCGCGCCGATGCAGTATTCCACCACCTCGAGGCCACGCTGCACGTCGCCCTTGGCATCCGGAAAGGTCTTGCCATGCTCGGCGGAAAGCGCCTCGGCCAGCTTGTCCATGTCGCGGTTCAGCAGGCGCACGAATTCCATCATCACCCGGGCCCGGCGCTGCGGGTTGGTGGCGCCCCATTTGGGCTGCGCTGCGGCGGCAATATCGACCGCCTTGCCGAATTCCTCGGTCGAGGCCAGCGGGCATTTCGCCTGCACTTCGCCCGTCGCCGGGTTGAACACATCGGAAAACCGGCCCGACGTGCCTTTGACGTGCTCGCCGCCGATATAATGGGTCAGTTCTTTCATGACGCTCCTCCATGAGAATTCTTCGGAATTTGGCGCGACCCTAGCGTTGCAAAAATAGATGGAAAAGAGGCAATATCCCAAAAACGTCTTGCGAAAATGCAAAGGGTGGCGCGATGCAGGTCCAATGGGATGATTTGAAAGTGTTTCTCGCGGTGGCCCGCGCCGAAAGCCTCTCCAGCGCCGGTCGGCTTCTGAAACTCGACCCCGCCACCGTGGGCCGCCGCGTCGCCCGGCTCGAGGCCGGCTTCGGCGCGCCGCTCTTCGCCAAGTCGCCCACGGGTTACGCCCTCACCGACGCGGGCCAGCGGCTGATGACCCACGCCACCCGCGCCGAACAGGCGGTCGAGGACGCCGCCGACGACATGGCCGGGCAAGCGGCGGGCATCTCCGGCCAGATCCGCATCGGCGCCCCCGACGGTTCTGCCAACTTCCTCCTGCCACAGGTCTGCGACCGCATCGGCCGCGCCAATCCCGGGCTCGAGATCCAGATCGTCGCCCTCCCCCGCCTCTTCAGCCTCACGAGGCGCGAGGCCGACATGGTCGTCGCCGTCTCGCCCCCCACCGCCGGCCGCCTCACCGTGCAGAAAATCGCCGATTACCGCCTGCACCTCGCCGCCTCCGACGACTACCTGCGCACCGCACCGCCCATCACCTCCCTCGACGACCTCCAGAACCACCGCATCATCGGCTACGTGCAGGACATGATCTTCGACAAGGAGCTCGACTATCTCGGTGAAACCGGCCTCACCCGGGTCGATCTCGCCTCGAACTCCGTCGCCGTCCAGATGGGCTGGATCAGGCAGGGCGCCGGCGTCGGCATCATGCATGATTTCGCCATGCCCTTCTTCCCCGGCACCCGCAAGCTTCTGACCGACCAGCTCAGCCTCACCCGCAGCTTCTATCTCGTCCGCCACGCCGACGACCGCCGCCTCGAACGGCTCAACCGTTTCGCCCAGACCTTCTGCGACGGGATCCGCGCAGAGGTGGCCCGCCTCGAGGCAGAGGCTTGACAGAAACAAACGAATAACAGACCCTTGAATTAGCGAAATAATATTGCGGGGTTATCGACGATGCTGGTGCAACAGATCCTGAAATCCAAGGGCAATGACGGGGTGATCACGATCAAACCCGGCACGCGCGTCTCGGAAGCCGCCCAGATCCTCGCCGAACGGCGCATCGGCGGCCTCGTGGTCTCTTCCGACGGCGAAACCGCCGAAGGCATCCTGTCGGAGCGCGACATCGTCCGCTCGCTGGCGGTGCGCGGCGCCAACTGCATGCAGGAAACCGTCGACGAGATGATGACCCGCAACCCGGTCTGCTGCACCCGTCAGGACAGCTCCGACGCGGTGCTCACCCGCATGACCGACGGCCGCTTCCGGCACATGCCCGTGGTCGAAGACGGCAAGCTGGTCGGCATCGTCACCATCGGCGACGTGGTCAAGGCCCGCCTTCAGGAACTGGCGATGGAGAAATCGGCCCTCGAAGGCATGATCATGGGCCACTGAGGGCCCGTTTCACCCTTACGGCTTGCGCCGCTTCGGCACCGCCATGCCACCCTTGCCACGCACGCCCCTCGGCTTGCCGGGCTTGCCCGGTTTGCCCGGCGGCGTGAACCGCTTCGACGTGTCCGAGGCACTCGCCCGCGGCTTGGCAGCCGCAGGTTTTCCCTCCGGCCGGCCCGGCCCTGCCGGTTTGCCCGGCTTCGGCCCCTTGCTCCGCGGCTTGCGGGTGTCCTGAGGCGCCGGCGCGCCCTCGCCAGAGGGTTTCGGCTTGCCCGCCTCGTAGGGTTTCTTCGGCTTGGCAGGGTCGTATGCCTGCTTCGGCTTGCCCGCACCATGGGGCTTCCGGGGCTTTCCACCCTCGTAAGGCTTCTTCCCCCCGAACGGCTTGGCCGGCTTCTCCGACCTCCGCTCCGCATCCGGTGCACGCTCCGCCCTCTCAGGCCTGGGCCCACGCTCGGCCCGCTCAGGCTTCGACGCCGGTTTCTCCCGCCATTCGGGCTTCGCCGGCCTCGGCCGCGCATCCGTCCCCTTGTCCTGCCAGGGCTTGCCCCCGCCCCGCTTCGGCTTGTCGCCGCGCGGTTCCGGCCGCCCGAACTCCGGCACGCCCTCGACAGACCGCACGCTCACGCCCTTCTCGAGCACGCCACCCTGCTCCAGCGACGCCAGGAAACTCTCCGCCGCCGCCTCTGATATCTCAACGAAGGTCTCGGTATCCTGCACCCGGATCGCGCCGACATCGGCCTTCTCCAGCGCCCCGGCCCGCAACATCAGCGGCAACAGCCAGCGCGGTTCCGCCCCCTTGTCACGGCCCACCGACAGCGACACCCACACGCTCGGCCCGAACTCGGGCCGCGGCTTGGGCTCCGGCCGGGAGGCCACGTCCGACAATTCCTCCGGCACCGAATGCCTTGCCCGGAACAGCCGCAGATAGGCCGCAGCCACCGCCTCGGGCGACTGTTCGGCCAGCAACCGCGCGGCAAACTCCGCCTCCGCCGCGCTCGGCACCTCCTGCCACGCCGGATCGGCCAGCAGCCTTTCCTCGTCGCGGCGCAAGATCTCCTCCGCCCCCGGCGGCACCGTCCACTCGGCCTGCACCTTGGCGCCCTTCAACAGGCGCTCGGCCTTCTTCACCACCTTCGGCGGCGCGATCAGCGCGGAAATCCCCTTCCGCCCCGCGCGCCCCGTCCGGCCCGACCGGTGCAGCAGCGTCTCCGAATTCGACGGCAGCTCGGCATGGATCACCAGCTCGAGGTTCGGCAGGTCGATCCCCCGCGCCGCCACATCCGTCGCCACGCAGACCCTGGCCCGCCCGTCGCGCATCGCCTGCAACGCATGGCTCCGCTCCGTCTGGCTCAACTCACCCGACAGGCACACGACCGAGAACCCCCGGTTCGAGAACCGCGCCGTCAGCCGGTTCACCGTCGCCCGCGTATTGGCAAAGACGATCGCGTTCTGCGCCTCGTGATAGCGCAGCACGTTGATGATCGCGTTCTCCGCATCCTGCGGCGCCACCCTGAGCGCCTGGTAGGTAATATCCGCATGCGGGCTCTTGTCCGACAGCGTCGTCACCCGCACCGCATCGCGCTGGTACTGCTTGGCCAGCGTCACGATCATCGGCGGCACCGTGGCCGAGAACATCAGCGTGCGCCGCTCCTCCGGCGCCTCGCCCAGCATGAATTCCAGGTCCTCGCGGAAGCCGAGGTCGAGCATCTCGTCGGCCTCATCGAGCACCACCGCGCGCAATTCGCTCATATCCAGCGAGCCGCGCCGGATATGGTCGCTCAGCCGCCCGGGCGTGCCCACCACGATATGCGCGCCCCGCTCAAGTGCGCGGCGCTCGTCGCGCATGTCCATGCCGCCCACGCAGGTCACCACCCGCGCGCCCGCCTTGGCATAAAGCCACCCCAGCTCCCGCGTCACCTGCAGGGCCAGCTCCCGCGTCGGCGCGATGATCAACCCCAGCGGCGCCGCCGCCGGGCCAAGCCGCCCGTCCTCTTCCAACAGGGTCGGCCCGATCGCCAGCCCGAACCCCACCGTCTTGCCAGACCCCGTCTGCGCCGAGACCAGCAGGTCGGCGTCCCGCAGCTCGGCCGCCGTCACCGCCTCCTGCACGGGCGTCAAAACATCGTAACCGCGCTCGGCGAGCGCATCGGAGAGGGTCTGTATCATCAGGAAACCGTTCTGCTTGGGCCGCGCGGCACCCGGGCGCCGCGCCCTGTCGTCGGACAGGCATGGAAAACGCCCTCCTAACCGGTCTGCCAGCGCCTGTATATGGGAAAAATATCGCGAAACCCGACAGACCGGCGACCGCTTCTTTCGGGCCACATTCGCCAAGGTCGCCAAGACGCGCCCAAAACGGGAACACCATGCCGCCCTGCGGCGTTAGCTTCCCGACAGGTGCGCCGCCCAGCGGCAGCGCCCTCGACACCGTGACAATAACAAAGCCGAACCCGGGGCACGTAACAGAATGCCGACTACCCTCTATTTCCTGCGCGCCCGCCATTTCCAGAACCGCCATTTCCTCCCGCGCTGAGCCGCCCGCCCGCGCCACGGCCATACCTGAAAGGACCTGACAGCCCGTGCAACCGGACTCCTTCTTCGCCCTGAACTCCTACCATATCGCCCTCGTGGTGGTCGGTGCCATCGTGATCGTCGCCCAGTGGCTGCCGCGGCTCTTCTCCGACCGCGAACCGGCCTCGGCCCCGCTGATGATCCTCTTCGGCACGGGCGCGGCGCTGCTGGTGCCGAACCTGCCCACCCTGCCCGACCCGCGCGAGGCGCCGCGCATCTGGGAACTGGTCAGCGAGCTGACCGTCATCATCGCCCTCTTCGGCACGGGCATGCGGATCGACGCGCTCCGCCCCTGGAGAAGATGGACACCGACCTTCCGCATGCTTGGCATCGCCATGCCGCTCACCATCCTTGCCGTCGCGCTGCTCGGCATCGGGTTCGAAGGGCTCACCGTCGCCGGCGCCATCCTGCTCGGGGCCGTCCTGGCCCCAACCGACCCCGTGCTCGCGGCCGACGTCCAGGTCGGCCCGCCGCAGGAAGGCGTCGAGCACCCCGTTCGGTTCACCCTCACCACCGAGGCCGGCCTCAATGACGGGCTCGCCTTCCCCTTCGTCTATCTCGGGCTTCTCGTCGCCGCCGAAACCGTGACGCCGGGCCTGCTGGTCTTCGACTGGCTGGCGCTCGACGTGGTCTACCGCATCGCCGTCGGCGGGGCGATGGGCTGGGCCGGGGCGCGGGTGCTGGGCTATGTGCTCTTCTCGGTGCCCCGCAACGCGGTGCTGGCCGAAACCGGCTCCGGCGTGGTCGCGCTGGCGGGCGTGCTGCTCTGCTACGGCTCGACCGAACTGGTCGAAGGCTACGGCTTCATCGCCGTCGCCGTCATGGGCCTGACCCTACGCCGCGTCGAGCAGGATCACCACTTCCACCGCCGCCTGCACGATTTCTCGGAATCGATCGAACACGCCCTGACCGCCGTGCTGCTGGTGGCGCTCGGCACCATCCTGCCCCTCCTCTTCGCCGATCTCACCTGGGTCCACGTGATCTTCGCGCTGCTGCTGATCCTCGTGGTGCGCCCGCTGTCGGGCTGGATCGGCCTGCTCGGAAGCCGTCTGGCCTATCGCGACCGCGCCGTGATTTCCCTTTACGGCGTGCGCGGCATCGGCTCGATCTATTACCTCTGCTACGCGGGAAGCCACATGGATTTCGCCAACAAGGACGAGCTCTGGACCCTTGTCGGCCTCGTCATCCTGCTGTCGACCATCCTGCACGGCTTCAGCGTCGGCTGGGCGATGGAACAGATCAAGGACGACTGAACGGGGCGCCGCAAGGCGCCCCACCCGCAACGGCTGCGCCGGTCAGCGCAGCTCGGCCAGGTCGACCCCGGCTTCGGTAATCTCGACGATCTCGTCCGGCGTATCGGTATCGGCCTCTGCGTCCGGCACATCGGTATCGGCCATCCGGTTGCCCCGCGCCACCGGCCGCACCGCGGCAAGCGAGGCGCGGCTTTCGCCCATGTCGGGCTGATCCAGCCAGCGCTCGTCGACCTGCGCCAACGGGATCGGGTCGAAGGCCGACGCCCGGTCGTCCCGCGACACCACCACGGGCGTGTCGCCATCGGCCAGGTTCGGGTTGCGTTGAATGTAGGTCTGCATCGCCTGCACGCCCCGGGCCGGGTTCTTGAAATCCCACAGCCCTTGCTCGCGGCCTTCCAGCACCATGGCGAAGACGCCAAGCTCGATGGCCTCGCGCAACGCGAATTGCGGCGGCGAATTCCGGGTATAGCCCGCGTCGATCTCCAGCAGCGCATCGCTCGACACGAAGCGGAAGACATTGGCCTGCACCAGCGTCGAATAGACCTGCTTGGTCGTCGTGACACTGTGCAGCACACGGCCGCTGCTGACACTCACAAGCCGCAGGTTCACGGTCACGTAATCCTCGCGATACTCGGTGTGCCCGCCGATCCCGAGATAGCGCGCGCCCAGCCCGCCGGTCCGCAGGTTCGATTCATAGGCGACGACACCGCCCTCGATCAGAACCCCGGCAAAGGTCAGCGGGTTCAGCGGCTTGGCCTCCTCGCCCTCGTGTTCCTGCCGGGTGGCCTGAATGATCTGCCGCTCGCGCAGGATATTGGTCAGGCCCCGCCGCTCGACCACGTCGAACCACTCGCCACGACCGGCTTTGGTGAGCACATCCACAAGGATCGCGTCCGCGCCCTGCGTCACCGCCCGCGAGAATTCCGCGAAATTCTCGCTCGGCTTGTGCTGACCCGTCAGGTCGGGAAATTCGTAGACCGCCAGCGTCATCTTGCGCTTCGGCGCCGGCAGGCCCTTCAGTGCCGCGCTCGTCTGCGTCTCCGGCAGGATCCGCGCGGGCACGTCATTGCGGCCCGGTTCGAACGGGTCCTTGCCCGCACATCCCATCAGCGTGCCCGCAAGCATCACCGCCAGGGCCAGTCGCGCCTGTTTTCGAAACATACCTGTATTCAAATCCGTGGCCCTCTGCCTTCTTGAAATCAGTTGATCACCGGAACGGGGATATCGAGCGTCTGGGTCGACACGCCGTCATTGACGGTGATCACCACCCGGTCGCCCTGCGTGACCCAGCTCACCATCGCGCCGTCAAGCTCCATGGTGCCGGTCGGGTTCTCCTGAAGCACGATGGAATCGATCAGCTCCCCGGCCGCGATCGAGATCATGCCGTTGCGGATCGCTTCTGCGAATTCTTCCGCCAGGGACGGTTCCTCGAAGAGGTCATCGAACCGGCTGCCGTCGTCGATGTACTGGTTCTGAATGTCCGCGCCCTGGTACAGGTGCGAGCTGTTCAGCGGGTTGCCCCCGAAGGACGGGTTGATCGGCTGGTACACGAGGTCGCCCGCCGCTGCGTGCCCGCAGATGGCGCAGGCCAACAAAGTCACAAAGTATCTCATTCCATGTCTCCCCATGTCGCGAAGTCGCACGGCGTGTCTCAAATTGCAAGTCACCGCAAGGCTGATAATGGGGTGAAATGGCTATTTGGTGACTATTCGACGACCTCTTGGTGTATCTAAAACAAACACAACGGCTGCGCCCTGATTCCCTATGTCGATCGGGTCGACACTGCGCGAACTTGCGCGCCCCCGTTGCAAATGCACAACGGTCTTGCCTTCCGCACCGGTGAGATTGATGTCCGACTGCAGGCCGACCCCCCGCTGCTCCACCAGCACGCGGTTGCGCGAGCCGATCACGTCCAGCTCCGAGCTGTTGAACGCGCCGCGCTGGTCCTGGAGCGTCAGGTTGCCGATGCCGCTGATGTTGACGCTCGCGAAATTGCTGTTGCCGGCCTGGTTGATGCTCGACAGGTTGGTCGAGCCCACGGTCAGCCGCGCGCCGCCGGTGATAAGCTGCGTGGGCACATAATCGCCGGTGTCGTCCCCGGCGCCGGTGGTGTCCTGGTAGTAGCCGGCCGTATCGCCCGCCGTGCCGGGCCGGACCTGTTCGACCGTGACCTCCGCGTTCTGGGCCGCGGCCGGGTCTGGCGCGGCAAGCGTGATGGCGGCGAGCATCGCCGCGGCGGCAGCTCCCCTGAGCCCTGTAACGAAATCCGTAAAGTTCACGTCGACACTCCTTCAGATTGGGCTGACCGCCTCGCTCGACTCGCATCTGGCCCCGGTCAGCCGGTCGGTGACCTCGAGGCCGAATTCCAGCCAGCCATCGGGTTCCAGCCGGTAGGTGACCTGCGACAGGACCTGCGTCTTGCCCACCTGCATGTCCTGCGTGCCGGATTGCACGGTGGTCCCGGTCCCCGAAGCGCTGATCTTGGTTGTCTCGAGGGAATAATCCACGGTGACCGGCTGGCTGACCTGCGCCAGCGCGTAGACCGACACGAGATCATCGTTCTTCTCGACAACGACCCGGCAGGCAAGCTGTGTCAAACCCTGGGCACTCCCTATCGAAGCGACACTCAAAAGCCCGGTCAGGAAAAGAAGGCGGATGAGATGTATCACTTCTCGAAATGGCTCCGTAAAATCGCTCAGGCACGCGACTCAATGTGCCAAAACGATACAGAATAAACAAGGCGCGCGTGACCCTGCGAAAGATCGCGCGCGCCCCGGTCTCAGTTTGCGCTCTGGCTGGTGTAAACCGTGTTGCCGTTGCCGCTCTGGTTGATGCTGGCCATCTGGTTCAGATCCATCTGATACACGTTGGCCAGGTTGTCGTTGCCGCCCTGGGTCAGCTCGATGTCGCACCCCGTGCAGTCATTCGCGTTGAAGCTGCCCTGGGCCATCCTGTATTCGTTGCGGTGACCGTTGGTGCGCACGACCATGGTGTTCTGGTCGCCCTTCTGAAGCGAGTGGCCATAGTTGTCGTTGCCGCCCTGGCGCACATCAAGCAAGTTGCTGTTACCGAACTGGTTGGCGTTGACGATGCGGTTGTCGTTGCCGCTCTGACGGATGACCATCTCGTTGTTGTCGCCGCCCCGCTGGCGGACGTTCTGGAACAGGTTGCGGTTACCCGACTGCACGACGTTCATGTCGTGTTGGGCGCCTGCCTGACGGGCCTTCGCGACCGTGTTCTCGTTGCCGCTCTGAGTGACGTCGATCAAGTTCTGCGTGCCGACCTGTTCCAGCGGGTCGGCCGCCGTACCGATGTTGTTGTTGTTGCCTGACTGGGCCACGAAAATCTCGTTGTTGTCGGCAAGGCTGGCCGTTCCCAGGAGTGCGGCAAGCGCGGTCACTGTTGCGAAAAGCTTCATGTTAATTTCCTACCATTTACAAATGTGGGTGTCATTCGGGCCGGGCTTCGGCCCGAATTTTCGCTTCTGATTGAGACTCTGCAGCCTCAGTTAGCCGCCTGCGACGTGTAGACCGTGTTGCCGTTGCCGCTCTGGCTGATGCTGGCCATCTGGTTCAGATCCTGTTGATACACATTGGCGGCGTTGTCGTTGCCGCCCTGGATCAGCTCGATGTCGCACTTGGTGCAGGCATTGGCCGAGAAGCTGCCCTGATTCAGGTCATAAGTGTTGCGGTGACCGCTCGTGCGCACCTCGATGATGTTCTGGTCACCGACCTGCAGCGAGTTGCCATAGTTCTCGTTGCCGCTCTGGCGCACGTCGAACGTGTTCTTGTCACCGTACTGGTGGGCGTTGACGATGCGGTTGTCATTGCCGCTCTGACGGATTTCCATCGTGTTCTTGTTGCCGCCGCGCTGCTGAAGTAGCTCGGCCTTGTTGCGGTGCCCCGATTGCACGATGGTCATCTCGTGGTCCGAGCCGGTCTGGGTTGCGCCAGGCCATGTCGGCAGCGCCGGTTCCGACGTCGCCCGCGACCCGACGGTGTTGCCGTTGCCGGTCTGGCTGATGTCCATGTAGTTCGAGGTGCCGTTCTGTTCGACAGGGTTGTTGGCATCACCGACGAAGTTGTCGTTGCCCGCCTGCGTCACGAAGAGCTCGTTGTTGTCGGCGAGGCCGGCCGTGCCGAGAAGCGCGGCGACGGTGGCTACAGTTGCAAGGAGTTTCATGTTGTTTCCTCAATTTTCCAGTGTTGGATCTGTCCGGGCCGGGCATCGGCCCGGACAGGCTGCTTGATATCCGGCGGCCGGATTAGTTTGCCGACTGCGACGAGTAGACCGTGTTGTTGAGACCGCTCTGGCTGATATTGGCCATCTGGTTGGTGCCCGACTGCAGCACGTTGGCGTAGTTGTCGTTGCCCGGCTGGCGCAGGACCACGTCGCACGAGATGCACCCGTTCGACGGCCCGAAATCACCCGAGTTGATGTCGAAATCGTTCCGGTGGCCGCCCTGGACCACGTCGAGCACGTTCGATTTGCCGACCTGCACGGCGAAGCCGCGGTTGTCGTTGCCGCTCTGCACCACGTCGGCGTCGTTGTTCTCGCCCCGCTGCATGACCAGCTGAAGCTGGTTGTCATTGCCGGTCTGGCGGATCGACATGTCGTTCTTCTCGCCGGTCTGGGTGTAGCGGATCGTCTTGTTGCGGTTACCCGACTGACGGATTTCCAGCGTGTGCTTGAAGCCGCGCTGCCCCATGTTGGCCACGTTCGGGCCGACATCGCCGATCGAGTTGTCATTGCCGCTCTGAACGAAGGTCGCGTCGTTCTGCGTGCCGATCTGCGTGGCCGGCTGGTCGGCATTGCCGATCACGTTGTTGTTGCCCGACTGGGTCACGAAAAGTTCGTTGTTGTCTGCCAGGGCGGCGGTGCCGACAAGGGCTGCGAGGGCTGCTGCTGTTGCAAAAAGCTTCATGTCATTTCCTCAAGTTTGAAAGGGTTGGCGGCATCCGGTCCGGGGGCCGGCCCGGACACCTCGGTAAAGCCGGAAACCGGGTCTCAGTTCGGCGACTGCTTGGTGTAGGCGGTGTTGTTGTTGCCGCTCTGGGTGATGCTGGCCATCTGGTTGTTGCCTTGCTGCCAGACGTTGCTGTAGTTCGAGTTGCCCGACTGGATCAGGGTCACGTCACAGCTGGTGCAGGCGCCCGGGCGGCCGTTCACGCCGAAATCCCCCGAGAGGATCAGGAAATCGTTGGCGTTGCCGCTCTGGCGCGCCATCAGAACGTTGTCGCGGCCCACCTGGCGTGCGTTGCCGCTGTTGTTGTTGCCGCTCTGCGTGATGTCGGCGAGGTGCTTGTCGCCGTTCTGGCGAATGAAGCCCAGCGTGTTGTCATTGCCGCTCTGGCGAATGAACATGTCGCTGTGGTTGCCGCCATCCTGCTCAAGCCGGATGGCCTGGTTGCGGTGGCCCGGCTGGGTCACGTCCATGACATGATCGTCGCCGTCCTGGATGGCGCCCTGCAACCGTGCAGGGTTGCTCGATGCGCCGATGACGTTGTCACTGCCGCTCTGAGTGAACGTCATGTCGTTGTAGATGCCCGTCTGCGTGGCAGGATGCGCAGCGTTGCCGATCTGGTTGTTGTTACCCGACTGCGTCACGAAGATCTCGTTGTTATCCGCGTAGGCAACAGTCGACAGGGCCGCGCAAAGCGCGGCAGAAGCAAGAATACGTTTCATTGGTCACCCCCCAAAGGTGTCTGGTCAAAATTGACGAGCGGCTCCCCCAGCAGCCTTAAAATCGCCACATTCGAGCCATCCCGGAGCCATTATTACGTCACAATCTGATACTCAGCAAAACATTAAGCAAAAAAAAGACGCTGAAATTGAAAGATTTGGTCGCTCCATGACTTTCAAATTGAGAGTTATTTCCAAGATGGTTCAGGCGTTGAACAGTACGAATCCGCACAATTTTGGTTAATTCTTAACGACTTGGCCTGATCCTTTCCTCGGCCCAGGGGCCGCAACCCGGTCGCCGGGAGGCCTCGAAAAAAATTCGCCTTCAACGGGCGCCGGCCCACCAGAAAGCCGTATCGAATGCCACAATTCCGCCGCCATTGATTATCATTTGGAGACAATAAGCGATCACCTCAACTTAAGGTGGTCGAGCAACCTAGA